>CAVTZT010000005.1:0-1070938 GCA_963739255.1 uncultured Chloroflexia bacterium | reverse complement strand
TCGAAGTTCCTGACGCAATTCCTCGGTGATCTTTGTCGGTTGATAACCCGTGATTAACTTTTCAACCCGGTCTCGCGCCCGCTCAAAAGTCGATTTCTCACCACGGCTTTTCCAACCCTCATAGGAAGCCCGGTCAATTACATCAGAGGGCAAGTACTGTTCCTCCCGGTACCACTTGCGAGTATGCGGTAAAGTCAAGAAATCTCCTTTATGCCCACTCTTCTGCATCAAGGAAAGCGCAATTGGGTTGTCACGAACCTCAATTCCTTTCACAAAGCGTTTAACCATTCCTATCATTTCAGCATCGATGATCAACTTTTCAAAGCTCAAACACGATTCAAGGTCCAACATACCACAACCCGAAATCATGTTAGCTCCAGATACGGCTGCCACAAAATTACTACCCATGGACTCCAACCCACATTGGGCATCGATAATCTTCGTGTCGCTCATGCCCATGTAAACATGCGTTGGTAACCCCAATGCTTTCCCGATTTGTACACAAGCTGAATTGATCATCCAGGTTTCAACCGCCCCCATGGGTGTTGATCCTTCCCGCATGTCAAATATCGCTGGTGAGCCTCCCCAGACAATAGGTGCACCCTCTTTGACCAATTGATGGATTACTACTCCACTTAAATTTTCTGCAGTATGCTGAACGACTGCTCCAGCAAGTGTAACCGGTGCAGTTGCCCCGGCAAGAGGCATAGAAATAAGTTGCGCTGGGATGGAGAAACGAGCGCAATCGATTAAATTTTGGCAGGTTGTATCACTCCAAAGCAAGGGAGGGGACGGGCAGACATCAAAAACGGCAGTAGGTCTTAATGTCAAAGCCTTGTCACCGCCAGCAACGGCTGAAAGCATTTCTTTCATCGTCCACCAAGTATCTTTACGAAATGCTCCAGTAATAATCGGTTTATTCATGTAAATCAGAGCCAAATATAAACGGTAGAGATCACCAATTTCTGGGGTAACATCCGAGCATATAAAAGCCGTGCTTTGAGCATCAATCTGGGGAAGGGTCTCTACGAGTTTGACGAATTTAATTAAGTCATTGGTTAAAGGTAAACGAGGTCGTTCAGTCTGGCTGTCGATGATGGTGAGCCCTCCCGACCCTGGATCGAAATGGATTTTATCTCCAGAATAGTGAACCTTGGGATTACCATTCAGATCGAATAGAGTAAACTCATGTGGGACGGTTTTCAAAGCCTGGAGGGTGACCTTTTCAGGAATCCAAGCCACCTGAGCCTGAAAGTCTACTTTTGCTCCAGCATTCGCTAATATTTCCAATGCTTCTTGATTATGAACCCGAATCCCGGGATTTTCCAAAATTGCAATCCCTTCAGAAATAATTTGATTGACCAAATCGATATCAAGTAATTCCACCTTTGGACGTATCATATCAGGCTCCCTTGAAAAATAATTTCTGTGAATGAGGTATCGGATATTCCAGGGATGAGCACCGATTTACAAACCAAGAATTTGCTTGGCGACCGCGACCGCGCCGATGGCATCTTCGGAGTAACCATCCGCTTCTATTTTCTGGACCCAGTCACGAGTCACAGGCGCACCACCCACCATTACCTTAACTTTTTTGCGCAGGCCCAACTTATCCAATTCATCAATCACTTCCTTTTGCTTGACCATGGTGGTTGTTAAAAGAGCGCTCAAGCCGACGATATTAGCGTCAACTTCCTTAACTTTAGCAATAATCCTGGCTGCCGGGACATCCACACCCAGGTCATAGACCTGAAAACCAGATGCCGAGAGCATCGTTCCCACTAAGGATTTACCAATCTCATGGATGTCGCCTTCCACCGTCGCCAGTACGACCTTACCGAGCATCGTCCGGTGCAAGCCGCGTTTTTTCATTTCCGGTTCCAGGGTGGAAACGGCGGCTTTCATGGCTTCTCCAGCCATCACAAGTTCAGGCAGGAAAGCCTGCCCACAGGCAAAACTTTCGCCGACCTTGTTGACACCCGTCACATAACCTTTGGTTATGGCTTCCAGCGGGTCAATACCAGCTTCGATCGCCTGCTTCGCCAGGGAGACAGCGGCATCGGAATCTCCATCGAGGACGCTCCGCGCCATTTTCTGAAAGAGTTCGTTTTCCACAGTAATCTCCTTGGTCTTGAATTCTGAGGTGGTAACTAGTAGTGGGGTTAATCACGAATCCTTGTGCCATTTTTTGCACCGCATTTTCAGAAATATAATTCTTTATTGCTGATAGACATATGATTTCGCTTGGGTAATGTATATCCAAAAGAGCATATTTCTGACGCTCCTTATCGTGACTAAAATTCCTTATCCGCTTAAACGATTTACAATCCGATTGCGAGTTTCTGCGATGTGGAAGTGCATGGCTTCCTGCGCCTGTCTTTTGTCATGTGTAAGGAGTGCATCCATTATCTTTTTGTGCTGGCTTGGATCAGTTAGGTGGGGGTCATTGACAAGCATCCTTTCCATGTCATCCATCAATTGCTGAATGAGTTTGGCCAGGCGGCTATTTCCGGAGAGTTGGGCGATGGTAAGGTGAAATTCTCGGTTGAGGGCAAAGGAGGCAGATTTATCAGTAGTGACCATAGAAGCAGTCAACTTTTCCTCTTCCGCATTGTTTTCTTGCAACCGTCGAATGTCCTCGGAAGACAATCGCCCGATTGCCAGACCTATCGCTTCCACTTCCAGGATGATTCGCAGATGGAAGGTCTCCAGGATATCTTGCAAGGTTGGTTTGGTGATCATATAACCGACGCGGGGCAGGGAATCCAGATAGCCCATATGTGTTAGCAACAACAGCGCCTCACGAGCGGGAGTTTTGCCCGATTTAAATTTAGTAGCAATTTCTGCTTCGTTCAAGATTTCCCCAGGTTTCAGTACACCATTGATGATCGCCTGACGGATGCGTTCATAAACTATATCTCTTTTAGACGGGACTGCGATCATGCTTATATTCCTTTAACTTTGTTCTTGACATTCTAATGATAGTCCTTATAATATATCAGTTATTTAAATAAAGCAAGGGTGTTTTATCTCGGAAAACGAAAGGAAAGAGCATGAATATCAAAAAACCTGTCTACCCCTACATCCCTAATTCTGTGCCAGACGTGAAAGCGGAGATGCTACGGACAGTCGGTTCGTTGAGCATAGACGAATTGTATGCTGACATTCCTGCCAACCTGCGTTTCAAGGGGAAACTCAACTTGCCCGACCGACTCCACTCAGAGGCGGAGTTGATCCGTCATGTGGATGGTTTGCTCAACAAGAATCGTTCTACCCGCGAGACGCTCAGTTTTCTAGGCGCAGGCTGTTATCAGCACCAGGTGCCAGCGGTGTGCGATGAGATCAACTCCCGCGGCGAGTTCCTCACCGCATATGCCGGCGACCCGTACGAGGATCACGGACGCTTCCAAGCTCTGTTCGAGTACGAGAGCATGATGGCTGAACTACTCAACATGGATGTGGTCAACGTACCAAATTATGATGGCTTCCAGGCTTCGGCTACTGCCTTACGTATGGCGGCACGCATCACCGGGCGGTCAATCGTCCTGGTCCCGGTGAATATTTGTGCTGACAAGCTTTCAAAGGTGAAAGAATACCTCGAACCTGATATCGCTATCGACCGCATCCCTTTTGACCCCAAGAGCGGCTTGCTTGACCTAGCTGTCCTGAAGACTCTTCTAAGCGAACAAATCGCAGCCGTCTACTTTGAGAACCCCAGCTATCTGGGCCTGCTCGAAGCCCAAGCCGATAAGATCAGCGCTTTAGCCCACAACTTGGGGGCACTCAGCGTCGTCAGCGTGGATCCACTCTCACTGGGCGTGATCCGGCCCCCAGTCGAATACGGCGCTGACATTGTCTGCGGGGATATCCAGACCTTGGGCGTCCATATGCAATACGGTGGAGGGAACGGTGGCTTTATAGCTTCTAATGACGATGTCAAAACCGTGATGGAATTCCCTTCTCGGCTGTTTGGTGTCGCACCGACCATCGTGGAAGGCGAGTACGGCTTCGGTGACGTGGCCTACGAGCGCACTTCCTTCGCATTGAGAGAAGAAGGTAAAGAATGGGTCGGTACTGCCGCAGCATTATGGGGCATCACGGCCGGTGTCTACCTGGCTCTGATGGGACCGCAGGGTATGGTGGAGATCGGCGAGAGCATCATGCAGCGCTGCCGTTACGCCATGAAAAAGATTGCTGCTATTCCCAATCTGAAGGTTACTTTTAACAATACGCCACACTTCAATGAGTTTGTCGTCAATTTCGACAAGGGGGGTAAGACGGCGGTAGAAGTCAATCAGGCCCTATTGGACCGGGATATCTTCGGCGGCAAGGACCTATCGGATGAGTTCCCTGCCCTGGGTCAGAGCATTCTTTTCTGCGTAAGTGAAATTCATTCACAGGATGATATTGATCGCCTGGTCAGCATCCTGAAGGAGGTGGTGAAATGAAACCAATTAATCCAAAACCATCCCCGCGCCGATACCACCAAGCAAGTTGGGATGAGCCGGTCATCTTCGAACTAAGCCAGCCAGGCCAGCGCGGTGTTCTGTTGCCGCCGGTTGAGACAGGGATCGAGCAGGAGGTAGGCACCCCGGCTCAGATGCTACCAGACCAGCTACGGCGCACTGTCCCACCAGCTCTACCTGAGATGTCACAGGTCCACGTCTTGCGCCACTATGACCGCATCTCGCAGGAAAACCTGGGTGTGGACTTGAACATCGACATTGGGCAAGGTACATGCACGATGAAATATAGCCCCAAGATCAACGACCAGTTGGCGCGCACACACAAATTGACCGAGCTTCATCCTCTGCAAGACTTTTCCACCGTGCAGGGAATCCTGGAGGTAATGTACCGCTTGGAGGGGATGCTTAAGGAAATCTCCGGTATGGACCGCTTTTCGTTACAACCGGGGGCAGGGGGGGCAGCGATCTATGCAAATATTTGCATGATGCGAGCCTACCACGCCTCGCGCGGCGAAGGCAAACAGCGCGATGAAGTCATCACGACCATCTTCTCACACCCCTCGAATGCTGCAGCAGCCAAGGTAGCCGGATATAAAGTCATCACGCTGTATCCTGATTCAGAAGGGTATCCAGACCTCGAGGCACTTAAAGCGGCTGTCTCAGAGAGGACTGCCGGCCTGTTGATAACCAACCCTGAAGACACCGGAATATTTAACCCCAAGATTGCAGAATTCACGCGTATTGTCCACGAAGCGGGGGGAATATGTTCTTATGACCAAGCAAATGCCAACGGCATCCTTGGAATAACGCGGGCTCGCGAGGCTGGGTTTGACCTGTGTCATTTCAACCTCCACAAGACATTCTCGACACCGCATGGTTGCGGTGGTCCAGGAGCCGGCGCCAGCGGGGTGACAGAAAAACTAATCCCATTCCTGCCCGTTCCCACCACAGAGTTCGACGGTCAGAAATATTACCTGGATTACAACCGCCCCAAGAGCATCGGCAAGATTCGCCCGTTCTATGGTGTGACAGCTAATATCCTAAGATCATATGCATGGATTATGAGCCTGGGTGCAGATGGTTTACGAGAAGTGGCTGAAATTGCCGTGCTCAACAACAATTATTTATTGAAGAAAGTACTCGAGATTTCGCGGCGTCAGCGCTCCTTATGCCAAGGGCAAACGACGCGTCGAGCAGGTGCGTTACAGTTGGGAGCAATTGACCCAAGAGACTGGCGTCCACTCGGAGGAGATCGAAATTCGCGTGACCGACTTTGGCATGCATTACTGGACCAGCCACCATCCATTTGTCGTCCCCGAGCCAATGACCCTTGAACCAACCGAGTCGTACTCCAAAGCAGATTTAGATGAGTACGTCGCCGTGCTCAATCAGATCTCCGCCGAAGCCTACACCAACCCTGAGATCATCAAGACTGCTCCGCATAACAGCACTGTCCATCGAACCCAACAAGAGCCTTTCGATAACCCCGATGAGTGGGCCGTCACCTGGCGGGCATACCGACGTAAGACAGGAAAGAAATAAGTGTGACGAATGGAGCACAAGCGATTGGGATTGATCGTCAACCCCATCGCCGGGATCGGCGGACGGGTGGGGCTGAAAGGCAGCGATAGTCTTGATATTCAACAACGCGCCCGAATGCTGGGCGCAGTGCCGCTGGCCGGTGAACGAGCTGCCTCTGCATTGGAGCTCCTTCTTCCACTATCAGAAAACATCGAATTACTGGTTCCTCCTAAAGAGATGGGAGAAACGGTCGCGCGCAGCTGTGGATTTAACCCGCAGGTCATTCAGACCTCTGGTCTGACAAACAAGTCTCTTGCTCCTTTTCCTATTGGTAGAGGAGAAGGTGGGGACGAAACCACCCCTGAAGATACCCGTTGCTCAGCCCGAACCATGCAGGAGGCTGGAGTTGATCTAATTCTGTTTTCCGGTGGAGATGGGACAGCCCGCGATATTTACACCGCTATCGGCAATAACTTCCCGGTGCTGGGCATTCCCGCCGGCGTCAAAATCCAATCGGCGGTCTTCGCCACCACACCACGAAGCGCCGGAGAATTGGCAGCGGAATTCCTGCAGGGCAAGGGAGTCCGCCTACAAGAGGCCGAAGTCGTAGACCTAGATGAGGACGCTTACCGGTTGGGGCAGATCGTTACCCGCCTGTACGGCTACTTGAAAATCCCCTACCGGCGTGAGGTCATCCAGAATCAGAAAGTCCCCTCTCCGGCTAGTTCGGCGGTTCAAATGCAAGGAATTGCAACAGATGTAATCGAACAGATGAAACCGGATTTAGCTTACATTTTAGGACCGGGCACCACCACACGCACCGTTGCTGAACAGATTGGTTTACCCAAGACCCTTGTCGGCGTAGATATCATTACCCACAACGAACTTCTAGCGGCTGATGTCGGTGAACAGCAGATCCTTGAAATGCTGGAACGCCGTCCACTGGGTTTAATCATCACACCCACAGGTGGGCAGGGATTCCTGTTCGGGCGTGGCAACCAGCAGATAAGTCCCGATGTGATTCGCCGAGTGAGAGACGAGAATATCCTAGTTATTTGTCTTGCGTCCAAAATCGCTGCACTGCTGGGGCGTCCACTCCTAGTGGATACTGGCGATTACGAACTCGATCATCTGCTAGCTGGATACATCAAAGTGATTACTGGATATCATGAGAGAATTATTTACAGACTGATAGGTGGTAGTTGAACTGTTGTCAAGGATTGGTGGTCTAGCAGCACCGAGGGCAAAACAACACTACCGTCATGGTGCTGATTGCCCCGGGATCATGAACGCCAATTTTTTATGCCAACCAGCAACAGATTCGACATCTTCCCGCTAACCATGATCGTAAGTTGCTGGGTTATGACCTCTGCAACTAGGGCTCCATCCTAGCTTGGTTTGAAATACTTAAGACAAAAATTACAGAGATGAATATCAGATAAATACTTTATTCGATCCTCCGTGTAAGTTGATATAGCGAAGTTATTTACTGCGAAATGTTGGTTTACGTGATAAAAACAAATACTTGAAAATTTACTCAAGTTCGTGGGGGGATATAACTGTTCGTCACTTCAACCCGGTTGTGGCCCAGCCGGCGCGAGACCTCCCGCCGGGCTTCCTGGTCACTCTTCCCATTTTTTCTTAACTCCTCGTACAAGTTCTGAGCGTAGTTCGAGCGGAACCGGTGGATCCCCTGGACCCTGATCCCCAGCTCGCGGGCTGCCGTGCGCACGGCCAGGTAGAAGGCCTGTTTCCAGGACACAGTGGCCCGGAAGATCCGTTGCAAGGATGGGTCAAGTTGCTCCGCAAGCTCGGCCGGCAGCGGCACATCCCGGCGCTTACCGCCCTTGCCCATAATGTGCAACAAGCCGTGCTCCTTGTCCACGTCCTCGCCCTTCAGGCCGGCGATCTCGGAAATCCGCAGCCCGCATCCCAGGGCTAATTCGGCCGCCAAGGTGAAGGTCGACCCTTTTTCTTTCAACAGCTCCAGGATTTTCAGCGCGTCGCCTTCGGCGTAACCGTAGCGCGGCTGGTGGACGTCGCCGTCGTCACGGTAGGTTTTCATGTGCTCGCGTAGCGCCGGGGTCACCGGCGACGGCGACCGGGTCCAACCCAGCCGCTGGCAGCCCATGTGCACCTTGCCGATAGCTGCCAGCACGGTATCCAGGGTGGACGGCATATGATCCCGGTATTCGGCGTCCAGCGTGCTGCGGACGATGGCTTCAGTCATCAGTTCGCTGAGCAGCTTCTTGCCGGCCAGCTTGCGGGCGCGCTCGAAGAACGGGGTGGCCGTTTCCAGGTAGCAGTCCCGGGTGCGCCGGCTCAGGATGACCGGCAGGCCGCGGGTCGGGTCGCTGCCCGGACGCAAGGCCTTCTTCACGGACCGCACACTGTATTCGGCTTTATAGGCGTCGATCTGGTCTTTGTCCCAGCGCAGGATGTCGAGCGCATGGGTGACCTGGTTTTCGATTGAGGGAGCGGGCATACAGGTCCTCCGTCGGCAGGAAACGCCGCTAGGGTGGGTTAGTATTAACTTGTGTTGTTAAGCCAACCGCCAGGTATTCTTGGCGTACAGCGGGAAGTTCATCGCCAGCACCGGTTCCCGTGCCCCGTCCTTTGGGGCTGGCGTACGTTTGTCCCTTGCGCCCCGGACCTGGAGGACGAAGGTTCCGGGAAGGGGATGGTCGTGGGGAGTTAAAAAAACATTCCCACACACCTCGCATGTCTCGTAGGACATGCACCGTGGAAATGCCAGCAACGTGCATAGAAGCTTCTAAGCGCTTCGCAACGAATGGGTGTGCCTCTGACTTAGCAGAGAGCAACAATTGCGTTAATCCTAGTGCATTTGTTCTAAAAAAACAATCTAAAGGGGTCGCATAACTTGCCACTTTTTTTCTACCGCTCCGCGAGCCGCTGGACGGCCTTTTCCAGGTCGCGCTCGCTGGGCTGTATGTAGCGCTTGGTGGTATCCAGAGAGCTGTGGCCGAGAAGGCGCGCCACCACGTGGATGCTCTCGCCGCGGTCGATCAAATTCCGGGCGAAGGTGTGACGAAGTACATGCGGTGTCAGGAAGGCCGGGTCAATGTTGGCCTGATGTGCCAGGCGCTTGAACATGCGCTGGACCGTGCGGGAGGACAGCGAGCCGTGTCCCTTCCCCTCAGTGGCCACCCAGAGCAGATCCGAGCTATTCTGCGGGCGGACTCCTAGCCAGGCCTGCAGGGCCTTGCGGGCGGCATCGTTCAGGGGCACGCTGCGCTGGCGGGTGCGCTTGGCCTGACGGATCTCGACGCGGCCGGAGCGCTCCCCCAAAGAGACATCTTCCAGGTGCAGAGCCAGCGCCTCGGAGATGCGCAGGCCGGTGTGCAGCAAGAACAGCACCAGCGCCCCATCCCGTTTGCGGGTGACGCCGCGCACCGGCAGGTCCAAGGCCATCTGGTTCTCCTGCTCGAGGGTGCGCTCTAGGCGGTTCTGCTGCTGGCGATCCAGGGAGCGCGGGGCAAGCGCGTCTGTCTCCACCAGTTTGATCTCCACTGCCGGGCTGTAGCTGATCCGGCCGGATTTCTGAGCCCAGGTGAACAGGGCGGAAATGGCTGCCAGACGCCGATTGACCGTGGCGGCCTTGCGCTTCTCGACCAGCAGGCCGTGCTGGCGGAAATCGCGGATATCGGTTGGGGTGACTGACTCCAATGCGAACCTGTCGCCAGTGGTCTGCTCGAACCAGCGGGCAAACAGGGTCAGGTCATTACGGTAGGCGGTGACGGTGCTGGCAGCGCGGTCACTCGCCTGCAGGGCTGCCAGGAATTGGTTGATCAGGTCATTCATAGTTTTGCTCCAAGTTTGGGTTTCGACAAGGCCTGCAGCTGGCTACGCTTCAGATGCTGGCGGTAATCCTCCGCCTCCAACCGGACAAGCAGGCAGGTTCCGACCAGGCGTGAGATGGTCCCGGCTGCGTGACCGCGCAGCTGGTCCTGCCCGGCGATCAGCTCATTTGGGTCCAGGTTGCTGGTCACTACCAGCGCCCTCCCCTGCTCGTACTGGCGATTGACCAGCCGGTAGATCTCATCCCGCGCCCAGGGTGTAGCATTCTCCATGCCCAGGTCATCCAGGATGAGCAGGGTGCGCTCCCGATCGCGGATGGCGTGCTCGAGGTGCTTCAACCGGTCTGCACTCGGGGAGCGGGCCTGCTTGTCGTCGAAGGTACCGCGCAACTCCTCAAGCCAGGTCGGGACGTTGACGAAAGCGCTGCAGGCTCCAAGGGCGCAAGCCAGCTTGCCGATCCCGACCGCCAAGTGGGTCTTGCCGGTCCCGACCGGGCCGAACAGCCAAAGCCCCATGCCCTGCTCGAAAAAGGACTCGAAGCGTTCGGCGTACTCGCGTACCCCGCGGATCGCCTCCGGGTCGGTGTAGCGCTCCCAGTCCAGGTTATCTAGGTCGCTCTCGCGGAAGCGGGCCGGGAACCCGGCCGCCGCGACGCGGTTGCGATAATTCCAGACACACTGGCACTGATCGCCGTCCGTCTGGCCGGTGCCTTGACAGTCTTCGCAGCCCTTGGAAACCAGGCTAGAAATCAGGCTGGTAAAGGGGCTTGCGGGGGACGTCTTGGGTGGATTTTTCATGCGGGTTGGCTCCTTTCTTCCCGGCCGGGCGATAGGCCGGGCGCTTCGGACGGTTGTCGGTATGCGGCCCCTCCTGACGCCAACGGGCAAGGATGGCCAGGGCATAGGCCAGCAGATCTTCGGCGCGGCCGACGCTTTCCCGTAGGGCGGCTAGCACCCAGGCCTGACCGTCCTGGCCATGCTTGCGGGCGTCTGGGTCGCATTCATCGGCCTGCCAGGCCAGGCGCGTCTGGATTTCCTGGGAAGGCGGCGCACCGGTGGCTTGCTGGTAGATCTCGTCCACCACCTGGGAAAATGCATTTTTGGGCGGTGGGTTTTGCACCCTCACCACCACCTCTTTTGTTTCTTGACGGTTAATAGGTTCGGGTGACATAGCTGTGTCACCCTTTAGGCCGAAAATGTCACCCTTTTGCACCTGGATGTCACCCTTTAAAGCCGGGGTTTCGGTTGGAAAGGGTGTCAACTTGTCACCCTTTTCGGGCTCTGCAGGTTGCTCTTTGGCCTCTTCTGGAAACGGTGACAACTTGTCACCCTTTTTCGCGCGAGGGGAGCGCGCGGTTGTTCCTCCTGGAAAAGGTGACATCTTGTCACCCTTTTTCTCCCTGGACTTCAAGGCTGCGATATCCTCAGGCGGTTTCCCAGCCAGGATGAAATAGCGATGGGCGTTGCCGCGCCCGCCGCCGCGCTCGACGATCAGTTCGTCGGTCTTTTCCAAGTCCCGCACCAAGCGCTGGGTCTGGCGCTCGCTCATGCGGATCTTGCGCGCCAGGTACTCGATCCCTGGCCAGGCTTCGCCGTCGTCGTTGGCGTTATCGGCGATGGCGATCAAGAGAAGCAGGGAGGTGCCCTTCTGCTTTGAAAGGTGCCAGACAGCGTTCATGATCTTGATACTCATCTCATACTCCTTCTTCACAACTTGAACTGTTCACCGATGGATGGCCGGTGAAAGGTTGGATTTGGGCCTATTTCTGGTTCCCAAAAATTCCGGAATGGATTATTGGGAACCAGAAATGCCTAGTGCAGAAAGGTCTCCATGCTTTCCTGGGAAAGGCTGTCATCGTCCGGCAGGCTGTCCAGGTTGATCCCGAGGGCATTACCGCTACGCAAAGCGACTTTCAAGAAGCTGGACAGTTTGCGGCGCGGCACCCTCTGGAAGACGGCCAGCAGATCCTCGTCCTGACCTTCGTACAAGCGCAGGTGGATGTGGACGTGGCTAACCCGTTGAACTAGGCGTGGACGGCCTGCCATACGCTAATGCTCCCGACGGGCTTCCTGGAGCAAGGCCAATTTGTACAGGCCATGGGCGATGGATTGGACCGGGTCTTCTGGGATGTGGACTTTGGCGCCGAAGCGATTAATCAGGGAGTTACGTAGCAGGATTGTCCCGCCGCCCACAGCCAGCACCACCGAGAAGCGCTTCCACTGATTGCCCCACTGGTCGCCGATGACACGGCTCACCTCGCGCTCCCAGATCGGCAGCGCCGTGGACAGGTCCAACTCGTTGCTGCGCAGGAGCAGGTCCATTTCGCCAAGGGAATACAGGCGCTGCCCGTTGACGAGCTCCAGCAGGCGGCGCACACCGGAGGAGGTCCCGGTGGTGAAGCGCTGGACCGGTGTGCGATTGCGCACCACCATCAACTCGACCGTCCCGAAGCCGACCGAGATGATCCCGGCCTCGCCGGTGAGGGCTGTTTTGCGGTCGGCGATGAATTGTCCTTGGTCATTCAGCAGGTAGTCGAACAATCCGCCGGTGACCTGCGAAGCCAGCTTGACCTCGGCAATCTGAGCCGTGTACTCCCGGCCATCCGCCCACCAGGTGTGCGTGCCCTTGATCCAGCGTTTGACATTCTCGATGTTCTCGGGGGCGGCCTCGCCGGCCAGGAGCTCATTCGGCAGGCCAGTGACCACCATCAGGGGTGCATCGAAGAGGCCGTACTTCTCCTGGTAACGGGTCAGGGAACCGTGCAGCAGGGCAGCCATCTCGGGCGTGCCGTTGAAGCGGTCCACGTCCAGGTTTTCGACCGGCCGGCCGTAGTCGTGCGCCTCAGCACCTACATAAAAAGCTCCGTGGCCGTTGATCACCTGCAAGGGCGGCTTCTGCTTGTGCAGCCCCAGAGTGCTGACTACCCGCTGGCCGCTGTCGGTGGCGACCTGCGAGAGCACCTGCATCCCACCCGGCTGACCGAAGATCTTGAAAGCGCCGTTGCCGGCGTCGATGCCAAGGGAAATGAGATTCGATTCCATTTGTTCGTCTCCTACGAAAAAGGGATGTTGGGGGGCGCGGGGACGATCATCTCGCCCAGCTGGTCCTCCCCGGTGGGATCCGGCAGGTCGCCCCGGCCGGAATGCCACAGCGAGTCCGACTGGATGAATGTCCGTAGCAGCAGAAAAAAATCTTCCTGGGAAGCAGCCGGGAAAGGTAGACAGAAATCCAGTCGCAGGATCGGCCATAGGCCGGCTGCCAGAGCCAGGATGATGCCGGTCAGGACGACCAGGCCAAAAATGATCAGGAAGATCAAGGCGATCAACATATGCACCTCCATCAAGGGTTGAGCTGTTGGATCGAGCGGGCCACCTGCATCAGTCCCTGGCGCAGGGTTGCCGGCAGGGAGTCGTAGATGCGCACCAGGGCGAGCCGCTCCGGGTTTAGGGCTGCAGTGGGCGTCGCGCCGTCAAGGCCGGCCATCTGGAAGATCTCCTCCGGCGGTTTCCCGGTGACCTCGGCCAGCTTCATGCAGGTCTCCAATGTCGGCAGGCGCTCCGGGAACTTGACCAGCGAGCGCAGGGAGCCGGCAGACAGGCCGGCCCGCGTGGAGAGCACGGTCAGGCTGACGTCGTGCTCGTCCACGTAATCCAGCAGCCACTGGGTCAGGGGATTGGTGACGATCGGTTTTCGCTTTCTGGACATGGTTTCACCTCCGTGAATAAGGTTGGATGGGTGGAAACGGAAACGCCTCCTGTCAAGCAATTGACAGGAGGCGCATTCACGGCAGGCAGCTGGATCGACTACATGGAATCCAAATCCCCTTTTGCGTCCAGCCTAAATTTGATGATTAACAAGGCTTCTTTTACGGGTGTGCCAGGAGAAAGCAGGATCGGCTCCTGGGCGCCATAGGAGGAAAAGCTCCCGCCCTCCCCGCCAGAAGAAGAACGCGTCCGAGCCAGGGCGCGTTTTTCGTTTCCGCCCTGATCTTCTCCCTGGAGAGTGGGTGCCCGAGTTCCCCGGCACCCGTTTGCGGGTATTATAGTCCCTTGGGTCGGCAGTGAGCCGCTCGAAAGGTGTATATAATACGTAATACTGGAAAGAGGATATTCTTCAATTCCTGCCTGGGGCGGATATCCTATAAAATAGGATAAGAATACGCCAATTTGTGAAAGGAAACACATGCCGGAAGCCGTTCCGCAAGCGCAAGCACTGACCCCACCGCCCGTCCCGGCCAAGAAAGGCCCGCGTGGCGAGGTTACCATATACGCCACCTGGTGCAAGGGCTGCCGCATCTGCGTGGAGTTCTGCCCGCCCAAGGTGCTGGCAATGGACCCGGGCGAGGATCACCCGCGCGTGGTGCTGCCGGAGAAGTGCACTGCCTGCCACTTCTGCGACACCCACTGCCCCGACCTGGCGATCGTGATCCGCAAGCTGGCATAGGAGGCCGGGATGACGATCAAGCTGATGCAAGGCAACGAGGCCATCGGCTGGGGCGCCATCGCCGCCGGCTGCCGCTTCTACGCCGGCTACCCGATCACCCCCTCGACCGAGGTGGCCGAGATCCTGTCACGCGAGCTGCCCAAGGTGGGCGGCAAGTTCATCCAGATGGAGGATGAGATCGCCAGCATGGCGGCCATCATCGGCGCCTCCGTGGGTGGGCTCAAATCCATGACCGCCACCAGCGGACCGGGCTTCTCGCTGATGCAAGAGAACATCGGCTACGCGGCCATGACCGAGATCCCTTGCGTGGTGGTCGACGTCCAGCGCCTGGGGCCCTCGACCGGCCAGCCCACCGCCGCCTCCCAGGGCGACGTGATGCAGGCCCGCTGGGGCACGCACGGCGACCATCCGATCATCGCCCTCAGCCCGATCTCGGTGCGCCAATCCTTCGACCTGACTGTGCGGGCTTTCGACTTTTCCGAGAAGTACCGCACTCCGGTCATCCTGCTGACCGACGAGATCATCGGCCACATGCGCGAGCCGGTCGAGCTGCCGGACTTCAAAACCATCCGGCTCCCCGAATATCGCCTCACCCAGTCGGGGCAGGAGTACGTCGCTTTCCGCAACGCGCCCGGCGACGTGCCGCCGCTGGCCTCCTTCGGCATCGGTTACCGTTACCACATCACCGGCCTGTTCCATGACCAGATCGGTTTCCCCACCCAACGTATGGATGAGATCGATCCATGGCTGGAGCGGGTCAACACCAAACTGGAGAAACATCTGGACGATATTTGCCTTTTGGAAGAGGACGACCAGCCCGGGGCGAAGGTTGCCATCCTGTCTTACGGTGCCTCGGCCCGCACCGGGCGGCATGCCCTCAAGCAAGCGCGCCTCGCCGGCAAGAAGGTGAACATGCTCACCCTGCTGACAGTCTGGCCGTTCCCCGAGGCACAGGTCGAGGCTTGGGGCGACAAGGTGGAGCGTATCGTCGTCCCGGAGATGAACCTGGGTCAGCTGGCTTACGAGGTCGAGCGCGTGGTCGGGCGCAGGAAGGTCAGGCGTGTAACGCGCGCCAACGGCGAGATGGTCACGCCGCAGATGGTCCTGGAGGCGTTGGAGGCTTAGAGCCATGAGCGAACAGCATGAGCACATCCTGGAAGCGGCGACGCTGGACTCCGACGAGGCGCTCATTCCACAGTCGGACTGGTTCGATGCGCAGCGAGACGCTGCAGAAACTGCGTAAGAACAAGAAGTTCCCCACCATCTGGTGCTCGGGCTGCGGCATCGGCGTGGTGATGGGCGCCCTGATCCGCGCCATCGACCACCTGGGCCTGAAGAACGACGACGTGGCCCTGGTGGCCGGGATCGGCTGCACGGCGCGCATGCCGGTCTACATGGATTTCAACACCCTGCACACCACCCACGGGCGCGCCCTGGCCTTTGCCACCGGCTTGAAGATCGCCCGCCCCGACATGAAGGTCATCGCCATCATGGGCGACGGCGACGCCCTGGCCATCGGCGGCAACCATTTCATCCACTGCCGCCCGGCGCAACCTGGGCATCACCGCCCTGGTGGTCAACAACGCCATTTACGGCATGACCGGCGGCCAGTACAGCCCGACCACCCCGCTGGGCGGGCGCGCCACCACCGCCCCTTACGGCAATATCGAGCCGCCCTTCCCGATCTGTGAGCTGGCCATCACTGCCGGTGCCACCTACGTGGCGCGCTCCACCGTCTACCACGCCCTCGAGCTGGACAAATTCCTGGCCGAGGCAATTGCCAAAGACGGCTTCAGCGTGGTCGAGGCGGTCTCCTACTGCCATACCACCTATGGCCGCCTGAACAAACTTGGCACTGCCGCCGATATGATGCGCGCCCTTAAGGACGACAGCATCTCGAAGACCGCCTACGATGCCCTGACCCCCGAGCAGAAAACGACCAACACCAAGATCGTGCGCGGCAAGTTCGTGGACATCGACCGACCGCAGTACACGGCCTCGTACGCCAACCTGGTCACACGCGTGCAGACAGGTGACAAATGACGAAAAAACCAGCCGTTCCTGCCAAGCACAGCGAGACCTCCGGCCTCGTCAAACGCAATGAGATCTCAGATCGCACTGAGATCCGGCTGGCGGGTGAGGGTGGTCAGGGCATGATCCTGGCCGGGATCATCCTGGCCGAAGCCGCCGCCATTTACGACGGCAAAAACGCGATCCAGACCCAATCCTACGGCCCCGAGGCGCGCGGCGGCGCCAGCAAGTCCGAGGTGGTGATCTCGTCCGGCGAGATCGACCATCCCGAGGTGCTGGCGGCGGACATAGTGGTGACTCTCAGCCAGGAGGCCTTTGAAAAGTTTGCCTCCAGTGTCAAGCCAGGCGGGTTGCTGATTGTGGACGCGGAAAAGGTGGATTCGAGCAGCGCCCCCGCTGCCATCCGCCTGCCGATCAACCGGATGGCCTTCGAGACGACCGGGCGGCACATCACCGCCAACACCGTTGCCTTGGGCGTGTTGGTTGGACTGACCGGCGTGGTTTCGCGCAAAGCCATCGAAAAAGCCATCGCCGCCCGCGCCCCCAAAGGGACCGAGGAGATGAACCGCAAGGCGCTCGAGGCGGGATTCGCAGCGGCCGAAAAAGAACACCCGGAGCGGATGCGTTGATCTGCTATTGAGTAACACGTCCTTCCATTCCCTCGATTATTAAAATTTCTTGTTCATGACAGAGATCAGCTTGTATTTTGGCCCTGTCTGTCATACAATGGTTTTTGCCCGAGATATTTCCCAATTTCATAGATCACCAATACAGATAAGGAGGATTGCAGCCAAGACCTGACTACGAGCCCAAATTCGTAGCATTGAGAGTTTATGATTCTCGCCTTTTCACATTCAGGAGAATGCCATGAAACAGTCGATCTTCAAGCTCTTTGCCATTGCGCTGATACTGGCGCTGACCGTCAATTTTCTGCCGGCACAGACGGCTTATGCCGTCTCGTCCGATATCGTCATCAGCCAGGTGTATGGCGGCGGTGGTGCTTCGACAGGCTCGCCAGCTTACAAATATGACTACGTTGAACTCTTCAACCTCGGAACGACAGCGGTTGACATCAATGGTTGGTCACTTCAGTATGGTTCTTCAACGGGTGTGTTTGGTGGTGCGACTGGTAATCTGATAATTCTCATCACCACGAGCACAGTCATTCAACCCAATCAGTATTATCTTGTGCGGACCGGATCTCCTGGGACCGCGGGACCCGACTTGCCCGTTCCCCCGGACCTGACCAGTACAGTAATAAGCATGGCTGCAGGAAGCGGTAAGATAGCATTGGTCAGCAACGGTACATGGCTTAATTGCTCGTCGTGGAGTGGTTGCACGGGTAAATCCATTGTTGATCTTGTTGTTTACGGTTCTGCCTCCAACAGCGGTGAGGGCAACACCACGGTGAATAACAACGTTGCGCTAGACAGCACCAAGGGTGGCGTTCGCAAGAGCGGAGGTTGTTTGGATTCCGACAACAACAATAATGATTTTGACGTGATGACGGATGGAGCGCTCGTGCCACGGAACAGCACCTCCCCGTTGCATTACTGCACTGGTCCCACCAATCCTTCCGGCGTCGGCGCGGCAACTCCGAACACGCTTTTCACCGGCGACCCGACCCTGCTGACCGTAGCCGTCACCCCGGGCACCAACCCGCCCAGCACCGGCCTGAACGTGACCTGCGACCTGTTCGCCATCGGCGGCCCGGCAACCCAGACCTTTTATGATGACGGTACGAACGGTGATGTCACCGCTTCGGACAACACATTCTCATTTTCGACCACAGTTGCCGGTGGAACGGCAGGTGGGGCGAAGAGCCTGGACTGTACGATTGGCGACGACCAGTCCCGCTCCGGCAGTGCCACGATCGGGCTGACCGTCACCGCCATCCTCCCCATCGGCACGGTGAACGGTCCCGTCGGAGATACAGACGACGGAACTTTGCACCGATCGCCGTATGCGCCAGCGAGCGGTAACGGCCTTGGTTCAACGGTTGTTGTACAGGGTGTGATCTATGAAACGACCCTGCAGGCGATCAGCAATTCCACCAATACCTATAAGGGCTTTTTCATCCAGAACACGGCAGCAACCGCGGATTCCGATCCGAATACCTCCGACGGCCTCTTCGTGTTCATGAGCACCGCCAGCACCATCAGCGGCCCGGGCGGACCCTATACGCCTCAGGTCGGGGACGAGGTCGTCCTGTCGGGTAAGGTGAGCGAATACTACAACATGACCGAACTGCAGAGCCTGACGCTTGTCAAGCCAGTCCTGCGCAGCGGCGTGGACATCGAAGCGGAAGTGCCTCCGGTGGTTGCGAACCCGCCTGCGAACTTGGCGGATGCCAACCGCTACTGGGAACGGCTCCAGGGCATGCGCGTGCAGGTCCCACATGACAGCATCGTACTCGGCGGCCGCAACGTCTTCAGCCCGGCGGACGCCGAGATCTGGGTGGCGAGTCCGGATAGCACGATTGCCGGGCGTGCCAACCCTTACGCGCGCAAAGCCTTCCGGGACGCCCATCCGCTCGACGACAATTATGATCCGACCAACTGGGATGGCAATGGCTATCGCATCCTGATGGGCAGCCTGGGGATCAAGGCGGCCGCGGGCGACGCCCAGGCGTTGATCGACCCGGCGCGTTCCTACTCGACCGTGACCAATGCCCCGTCTGGCGGCCTCAACTACACTTTCAGCAAGTACCGCATCGAGATCACCGACCAGCCCGCACTGAGCGAAGGTGTTGATCCTGCCGCCAACAATCCGCCGAGTGAGTTTGATCGCAGCCTTCACTTCAGCATCGTCGACTACAATCTGGAGAACCTGTACGACTATCGCGACAACCCCTTCTCCGGCTGCGATTTTGCGATATCCCGGCAGGCAGCAATGCCGGTTGTTCAAACACGGGGACTCCATTCCTCGCCGCGGTCACTCCGCCCTATGACTACGTCCCGGCCAACGACGCGGCATACCAAACCCGCCTGAATGACATCGCCCTCGAGATCATCAACGACCTGCACAGCCCGGACATTCTCATGCTGCAGGAGGTCGAGAACCAGGATATCTGCACCGTGGCCGACGGCGCGCTGGCCTGCGGCACGAGCGACAACGCGGACGGCAAGCCGGACGTGCTGCAGGAGCTAGCGCTCAAGATCGCCGGCCTCGGCGGCCCGGCCTATGATGCCGCTTTCGACCGTGACAGCTCGGACCTGCGCGGCATCGCCCCGTCATTCATGTATCGCACCGACCGCGTGCAGCTCTTGCCCCCCGCCGGCGATCCCATCCTGGGCACCACCCCGGCGATCGACGGCTATACGGCAGTGCCGTACGATAGCGACGTGTCGAACCCGAAGACTCTGAATGCGGCCTATTCCGGTTCAGGGGCTTGCGAAACCAGTTGGGTCTTTCCGCGCGCTCCCGATATCGGCCTCTTCCGCATCTACAGCACGGCCATCGGCGTGGGCAGTTATCGCGACGTCTATGTGATCGACAACCACTTCAAGAGCGGACCCGATACCTGTGTCGCCCATCGCACCGAACAAGCCCGGTACAATGCGGCCCTGGTGGCATATATCCAGGCCGCGAACCCGAACGCGCGCATCGTCGTCGGCGGTGACCTGAATGTCTACCCGCGCCCCGACGACATCGCTTACGGTGCCAGCGACCAGCTCGGATCGCTCTATGGCCCGAGCCTGGGGCTGACCAATTTGTGGGATGTGCTGTTAGGCCAGGCGCCGGAAGCCGCTTACAGCTATGTCTACCTCGGCATGGCGCAGACGCTCGACCAGATGTTTATTAACCAGGCGATGCTGGCGGATTTGCAGCAGTACCGCATCGCGCACATCAACAGCGACTTCCCGGCCGATTACCCCGGCGATGTTGCGCGCGGCACCAGCGACCATGACCCGAACGTTGCCACCTTTGTCATCAACGACCCGCCGACGGTGGATGCCGGCGGTCCCTACAGTGTGGACGAAGGCAGCAGCGTGACCGTCTCGGCGACAGCCACCGACACGGACGGCAGCCCATTGACCTTTGGCTGGGACCTGGACAATAACGGCACCTTCGAAACTCCTGGCCTGAGTGCCGCATTCACCGCGCCCGATGGCCCTGTGACGCAAACGATCAGCGTCCAAGTGACGGATAACAGCGGCCTGTCGACGATTGTGTCGACCACCGTGACAGTGAACAACCTGCCTCCCACCGCCAATCTGGGCAACAACGGTCCGGTGAACGAGGGCAGCCCGGTTATGATCACCTTCAGCAGCCTGGCCGATCCATCCACTGTCGACCTGACTGACGGCCTGCGCTATGCGATTGCCTGCGACGGCGGCTCTTTGGCCGGCACCACCTACGCTTCCAGCAGTACCAGCCCGACTTTTGCCTGCACCTTCGATGATGGCCCGAGTATGCATGCAGTTCGCGGGCGTGTCATCGATAAGGACGACGGCTTCAGCGAATATACGACGGATGTGGCGATGAATAATGTGGCACCAACAGCCACCGTCATGGCTCCGACGATGCTCAACGAAGGCGATCCCTTCACCCTCGCACTGACGGGCGCATCCGATCCGTCCTCGGTCGACACCGGCGCGGGCTTCCAGTATGCCTTCGACTGCGGCAGCGGTTACGGCGTTTTCAGCGCTTCCGCCTCGTCCACATGCTCGGCGATCGACAATCCGGGGCAGTCTGTCCGGGGGAAGGTCATGGATAAAGACGGTGGCGTGAGCGAGTACAGCGCCAGTATCTTGGTCAACAATGTTGCTCCGAGCGTTGGCTCGATCACGGCTCCAGCGGCGCCTGTGTTGATCCACACTGCGGTCAGTCCAAGTGCCAATTTCACTGATCCGGGCGTGCAGGATACCCACACCGCCGTCTGGGATTGGGGCGATAAGACCACATCGGCTGGCACGCTCAGCGAAGTCAGCGGGTCGGGCTCGGCGACCGGCGGTCATTCATACGCCAACCCCGGCCTTTACAAGCTGACTCTCACCATCACGGACAAGGATGGCGCCTCGGCCCAGGCCTTCTACACGAGCGTGGTGGTCTACAATCCGAACGGTGGCTCGGTGATCGGCGCCGGCTGGATCGAATCGCCGGCTGGTGCTTATCCGGCGAACCCGTCCCTGAAAGGGAAAGCTCTCTTCAACTTCGAAGTGAAGTACAAAAAGGGCGCGACGACTCCCGACGGCAGAGTTGACTTCCGGTTGCAATCTGGCGTCCTTGACTTCCGTAGCACTGGGCTTGACTGGCTCATCATCGACAAACGGCCCGGGTTGCTCTGCCTGCTGTTCGGCCGGTGCATCTCCAACGTTCAGATAAAGGGAACGGGGACGGTCAACGGTGGAGAAAATTACCGGTTTATGATCTGGGCCTCCGACAACCGTCCCGACATCTTCCGGATCAAGATCTGGTCGGTAGGTGCCGGAGGGATTGAGAATGTTATTTATGACAATCTCTCGGAACAGACGATCGGAGGCGGAAACATTGTTGTGCTTCGATAATTGCCAATTGAAACCTCCGGAAATATGAAAGAGGAGCTCCCGCGCAGAATTTTTAGCGGGAGCTCCTCTCCTCCTCAATCTATACGTCGAACGGTCCGGGGTTGCGAAGTGTCGGATCGATACGGGCACCTGCCGCCAGGTGGTTTTAGAGCTGATCGACGGTACGGAGCACATTGCATACTTCCAGTTCAAGTAAACCTTCGCCCGCCTGAAACAAATGGAGCGGAGCTGCAAGGCTCCGCTCCATGATTCTCCTACATTGAAGCGATCACATTTCCAACGGGTAAAAGCACAACCCTGCCGTCCCTGGTCCGCTGTGGACAGCCAGGGCGGGGGAAAGCTCGGCGATCAGCGATTCGACCACCTCGACCTTGTCCTCGACCAGGCGCCTGAGTTTCTCCACTTCCTGCCTTGCCCCGGCATGGACGTAAGCGACCTTGGCCTTGCTTTTTCCAACCGCGTCTGCCACTTTTTCTGCAATCGCCAGGTAGGCCTGGCCCCGGCTGTGGGCGATGCCCAGCGGGACGATGTCTCCGTCCTCCATGCCGATCAGCGGCTTGATGTTGAGCAGCGAGCCGACCAGGTGCTGAGCCTTTCCGATCCGGCCACCCATGTACAGGTATTTGAGCGTGTCAGCCGTCTGGACCATACGGGTGATCGGGATCATCTGCATGATCTTGTCCACGATCTGGGGGAGGTGGAGGCCCGCCAACGACGCGCGTGCCGCCTCGATCGCCATCCAGCCCTGGCAGAGGGAGACATTGCGGGTGTCGATCACTTCGATGTGCAGGTCGGGATTCTCTTCCTTCATCATGGATTGGGCCACCATGGCCGCTTGGTAGGCACCGCTGCCTTTGGAAGTCATGTGAATGCTGACGATCTCGTCGGAGCCGCCCTCCGCCAGGTCGCGATAGGCCTCGCAGTAGTCACCGGGGCCGGGGCTGGCGGTGGTGGGCAGGAACTTGGCGGTCATCAGCCAGGCGAGGAATTCCTCGCGCTGGACCGTGACCAGGTCGCGCAGCACCTCCTGTCCCCGGTGAATGTAGTAGGCCACGGTGCGGATCTTCAACTCCTCGAGCAAGTCCTCGGGGATGCTGGCAGTGCTGTCGGTCAGGATGGCCACTTTGGACATCAGGTTTCCCTCACCGATCTTATTTTACACTTATTTTATATGCACAGCATAAAAATGGCATTTGTTACTTGAATCTTTTTTCCCACAGATCATAATACTTATCGGAAACGGAATTACATGAACCCGAAACAAAATTAGTTGCCGCCCCGGGAAGACTTCTCCCTCACCATCGGCCCTCTCCCCAAGGGAGAGGGAAAAAGCGGTGAGAGGTAAAAAAAAAGGAGCTATTTATGCCGCTGCGTCACTTCATCGACACCCAGGATTTCAGCAAGCAGGAACTGCTCGACATCCTCGCCCTCACCCGCCTGATCAAGGCCGCCGACAGGCAGGGCTGCACGCCCAAGCTGCTGGAGGACGCCTCTCTGGCGATGATTTTCGAGGAGCCCTCCACCCGCACGCGCGTCTCGTTCGAAGTGGCCATGACCGAGTTGGGCGGGCATGCCTTATATCTCAAGCCCGGCGAGATCCACCTGGGCGTGCGTGAGTCGATGTACGACACCGCCAAGGTGCTCTCGCGCATGTGCGACGGTATCCAGGCACGCACCCTCAAGCACGCCACCATGACCGAGCTGGCCAGGTACGCCGAGGTGCCGGTGATCAACGGCCTGACCGATTACAACCATCCCACCCAGGTGGTCTGCGACACGTTGACGATGATCGAGCACATGCCGGAGGGAAAGCAGCTTGAGGACCTGAACGTAACCTTCGTCGGGGACGCCACCAATGTGCTTTCCTCGCTGATGCTGATCTGCACCCGGTTGGGCATGCACTTCACCCATGCCGCCCCGAAAAAATACCAGGCCCCGGCGGAGTGGCAGGCCGAGGCGCAGAAAAACTGCCGGGAATCGGGCGGCAGCCTCAAGGTCACGGACGACCCTGCTGCGGCGGTTAAAGAGGCTGACTTCATTTACACCGACCTGTGGTGGTGGGTTGGCCAGGAGGACCAGATCCCCGAGCGGCGCGGCGCCTTCATGCCCAAATACCAGGTCAACCTGGACCTGTTCAAAAAGGCTCCAGGGCACTGCAAGTTCATGCACTGCCTGCCAGCCTCGCGCGGCGTGGAGGCCACGGACGAGGTCATGGATCACCCACGCTCGATCATCTTCGACCAGTCCGAGAACCGGCTGCACACCGAAAAGGGGCTGCTGGCCTACTTCGTGTACCCGCACCTGAAACTGAAACGGCCCTCCGAGGAGCTCAAGGCTTCCCACCGGGCCCAGATCGAGGCGTTCCTGAACGATCGCAATCCGGGAAATAAACAATGAGGAGAAACGCTGCTGGAATGAATGCCATTGACGGAGTTCCGGCGCCGGCTTCCCGGAAGGATGCGTAGACGTCTCCATGGCAAATACGCTTCCCACCACCCCGCGCGAAGACGGCTTCTTCATGCCGGCTGAGTTCACCCCGCACGCCTGCACCTGGATGCTGTGGCCCGAGCGTCCTGACAACTGGCGTCTGGGAGGCAAGCCAGCCCAGAAAGCCTTCGCCGCGGTGGCGACCGCTGTGACCCAATTCGAGCCGGTCACGATGGGAGTCAACCATCGGCAGTACCAGAATGCGCGCCATCTGCTGCCGCCGCAGGTGCGCGTAGTGGAGCTCTCGAATAACGATTCATGGATGCGCGACTGCGGCCCGACTTTCGTGATCGATGGGCGCGGCGGCGTGCGCGGCGTGGACTGGGACTTCAACGCCTGGGGCGGTCTGGCCGGCGGGCTGTACTTCCCCTGGGACCTGGACGACGCCGTCCCGCAGAAGGTGCTCGAGATCGAGGGCCTCGATCGCTACAAGGCGCCGCTGGTGCTGGAAGGCGGCTCGATCCACGTGGACGGTGAGGGCACCCTGATCACCACCGAGGAATGCCTGCTCAACACGAACCGCAACCCGGATTTGAGCCGCGAGCAAATCGAGGGCGATCTTAAGGCTTACACGGGCGTCTCAAAGATCGTCTGGCTGGGCCGGGGCGTAACCAACGACGAAACGAACGGCCACGTGGATAATCTGTGCAGCTTCCTGCGCCCCGGCCTGGTCGCCCTGACCTGGACTGAGGATCCCAACGACCCCCAATACGAAATTTCAAAGGATGCCCTCGACCGGCTGGGCAGGGCCACGGATGCCCGGGGCCGCAAGTTCGAGGTGCTCAAGATTTACCAGCCGGACCCGGTGCTGATCAGCGCTGAGGAGGCCGGGGGCGTGGAAGCTGTGGCGGGCACCCAACCGCGCAATGCCGGCGACCGTATGGCAGCTTCGTACGTCAACTTCTACCTGTGCAATGGCGGACTCATACTGCCGACCTTCGACGACCCTCACGACAAGCAGGCCCTGGAGTCTCTGCAGAAGGCCCTGCCGGATCGCAAGGTGGTCGGCGTGCCGGCGCGCGAGATCCTGCTGGGCGGCGGCAACATCCACTGCATCACGCAGCAGCAGCCGAGAGGGTAAGGGCGGACCAGTGTGTCCGCCCTTATCTCATCAGGTCCTGGTATTCGGGGTGTTTCCGGAGGTAGGCGCCGGCGAATGGGCAGAGCGGCACGACCGTTAGGCCGTTTGTCCGGGCGTAGTCCAGGCCGGCGCGCACCAGGCGCGAGCCGAGGCCCTGTCCCTGCAGGGCGGGCGGGACGAAGGCGTGGGTGAAGATGATCTTCTTCCCGGCGAGATGGTATTCAAGCACCGAGAGCAGGCCGTCCTTTTCGAGTTCGAAGCGGCTGGAGGAGGGGTTGTGGCGGACAGTCGTGGGATCGGGAGTGATCAGGGTTGCTCCTTGTGGTTGTTTCCTGCGAAAGCGAAATAACCGACGGGAGGCTAACGGTTGCGCGCCAGGTCCAGGCTCTCGACCGCGTGGCGCAAATGCGGGATGACGATGCTCCCGCCGACGACCAGGCCGACGTTCAAGGCCTCGGCCAGCTCGGCGTCCGTCCAGCCGGCCTTCACACACTGCAGGACGTGGTAGTCGACGCAGTCGTTGCAGCGCAGCACCAGAGAAGCGACCAGTCCAAGCAGTTCCTTCTCTTTGGCACTCAGCGTCCCATCCTTGTAGGCGTTCGTGTCCAGGTTGAAGAAGCGTTTGATGCCCAGGTGGTCGATCTCGGCGATGCGGGCGTTCATGCGCGCGCGATAGGATTGGAATTCATCCAGACGGTCGGTCATGGTCACCTCCAGGATTAATAGGCCATTCTACCAGCATATTTTTGTATTGACCTGCTCCTCGATATCTCTTACAATACGCCCCATGGGATTCGCCAGCCGGAACGATGAAGACGCCTCCCCGCATTTCGGAGGCTTTTTTCAGCCTGACCATGATCCGCCGCGACCTGTGGCGGCTTGTGGTGTTTTCTGTCTTTTAGACGTTCCTCTCCACCCTTACCGGAGTATATAAAAAAATGAACCTGCCTTTTCCATCCAAGCGCGCCCCTGCCTTCGCCGACATCCCCGACGAGAAGTGGAACGACTGGCGCTGGCAGTTGAGCCACCGTCTCAACACGGTGGAAGAAATCGAAAAGATCTTCCCGCTGACCGAGAGCGAGCGCAAGGCACTCAGCACCCCCAACCTGTTCCGCGTCGATATCACCCCGTACTTCATCTCGCTGATCGACCCGGACGACCCGGACGATCCCGTCCGCAGGCAGATCATCCCGACCGACCTGGAGATGGTGCCCTTTACGGCCATGATGGAGGACTCGCTGGCGGAGGACCGCCACTCGCCGGTGCCGGGCCTGGTGCACCGCTACCCGGACCGGGTGCTGATGCTGGTCACGACCCAGTGCGCCTCCTACTGCCGCTACTGCACGCGCTCGCGCATCGTCGGCGACCCGGCGGCGCAGTTCTCGCGCCAGGAGTTCGACATGCAGATCGACTACCTGAAGCGCACGCCCCAGGTGCGCGATGTGCTGCTCTCGGGCGGCGACCCGCTGGTGCTGGCGCCCAAGATCCTGGAGGAGATCCTGTCCCGCCTGCGCGAGATCCCGCACATCGAGATCGTGCGCATCGGCTCGCGCGTGCCGGTCTTCCTGCCCATGCGCGTCACCGACGAGCTGTGCGATATGCTGCAGAAGTACCATCCGCTGTGGATGAACATCCACGTCAACCATCCGAACGAGATCACCAAGGAGCTGGCCGAGGCCTGCGACCGGCTGACCCGGGCCGGCATCCCGCTCGGCAACCAGTCCGTGCTGCTGGCGGGCGTCAACGACAACGTTCACATCCAGCGCCAGCTGGTGCAGGACCTGGTGCGCATCCGCGTGCGCCCGTACTACCTCTACCAGTGCGACCTGGTGGAGGGCGCCGGCCACTTCCGCACGCCGGTGGCCAAGGGCATCGAGATCATCGAGGGCCTGCGCGGCCACACCTCCGGCTACGCCGTGCCGCAGTACATCGTCGATGCCCCCGGCGGCGGCGGCAAGATCCCGGTCATGCCCAATTACCTGCTCTCGCATGTCGGATCACAAGATCATCCTGCGCAATTTCGAGGGCTACATCACCACCTACGAGGAGCCGACCGACTATACCCCCGCCATGGCTGCCAAGATACAAAGGCCCCAAACGCCCCGAGCCCGGCCAGGAAGGCCTGACCGCCCTGCTGGACGGCGAGCAGATGTTCATCAAGCCGGAAGGCTTCGACGAGGTTCATGACCGCCACGGCATCCAGCACCGCCTGAAGGACGAGGCCAAGTGGAAGCCGCTGGGCATCGGCTCCGGAGAAGAGGGCAAGCAGTAATTTGTAATTCGGCATTTGGGTCTTGTTCTTGGACGGCGGCAGGGGTAGAAGGAAATGAGCATTAAAAACCTTGAAAGTCTTGAAACATGGTGCAAGGCAAAGGAATTTGCATTGCGTGTGTATCAGGAAATCCTGCCCCTGCTGCCTTCTCAGGAAAAGTGGAACCTCACCCAGCAACTGCGGCGGTCAGCCTCGAGCATTCCGGCTAATATCGCCGAAGGACACCGGCGATATTACTATCAGGAGAACGTGCGCTTTTGTTACATTGCCCGCGGCTCGTTGGAGGAGAGCCTCAGCCATATCGCCCTGGCTTTTGAACTGAAATATATCCCTGAGGCCTTGTATCGGGATTTCGAGCAGGGCGGTGAAAAACTATCGCAGTTGCTCAATGGTTACATCGGTTATCTGAAGCGCAGTAAGCAGGGTGCGAACGAACCCGGCGCAAATGCCGCCGTTCGTGAATATTCCGAACCATACCTCGCGGATGCTCTCGAAGTCGCCTCACCAGAGTCAATCCCTCCACTTCAAACGAATAACGAATAACTATTTCCGAATAACGGAGGTTCGATGCACTACCGCCGTCTGGGCCGTTCAGGCTTGAAGGTCAGCGAGATCTCCCTGGGATCCTGGGTCACCTTTGGGGAGCAGATCGACAAAAAAGCCGCCAGCGAGCTGATCCATGCCGCCTACGAAGCCGGCGTCAACTCCTTCGACAACGCCGACATGTACGCCAACGGCCAGGCTGAGATCGACATGGGCGCGGCGATCAAGGACTTGCCGCGCAGCGCGCTGGTGCTCTCCAGCAAGGTCTTCTGGCCGTCCATGCCCGGGCCGAACGGCCGCGGCCTCTCGCGCAAGCACATCACCGAGTCGATCCACGCCTCGCTGAAACGCCTGGGGACGGACTATCTCGACCTGTACTTCTGCCACCGTTACGACCCCGACACCCCGGTCGACGAGGTGGTGCGCACCATGGACGACCTGATCCACCAGGGCAAAGTGCTCTACTGGGGAACCTCGGAGTGGCGTGCCTGGCAGATCTCCTCGGCCTTCAGCGTGGCCGACAGCCACCACCTGAACCCCCCGTCCGTTGAGCAGCCGCAGTACAACATGTTCCACCGCCAGCGGGTTGAAGACGAGCTGGGGCCGCTGTGCAAGGACCTGGGCCTCGGGCTGACCACCTTCTCCCCGCTTTACTATGGCATCCTGAGCGGCAAGTACAACGAGGGCATCCCGAAGGGCACGCGTGCCTCCCTGTCGGATTACGGCTGGATCCGGGACCGCATCACCCCCGAGCGCATCGCCGTCGTCCGCAAGCTGGGCGAGCTGGCCGCGGACCTGGGGCTGACGGGTGCTCAGCTGGCCATCGCCTGGGTGCTCGCGCGCAAGGATGTCAGCTCGGTCATCACCGGGGCGACGAGGCTGTCGCAGCTGCAGGAGAACCTGGGCGCCGCCGAAGCCGCGGAGAAGCTGAGCGACGACGTGCTCGATCGCATCGAGCAGATCCTGGGTCCCCGCCCGGAGGAATAAAAAAGGGACGCGGTCACGCGTCCCCAACGGCGATGAGCAAAAGGCGTACGCTTACTGTACGCCTTTTTGGTTGACCGTTTATGAGGCCGGCGGGAGCGGCTCGCTGGGTGGAATCGGGTTGACGGCTGCCTCGGCGGGCTTCTTCTTGCGCAGGGTCAGCACGCCGACCACGATGGGGATGGCGATCAAGATCACCGCCAGGCACAGCCCGACGAAGCCAAGCCATTGCGGTGCGGTCCCGCTGGTGGAGTAGCCGTTCAACGTGGTGGTGTAGGGCATGACTCCAAACAGGGTGACAATCCCGGCGATGCACAGACCCAGGCCGGGGCAGCCGCACAGCAGCACGGCGATCACCGTCAGAATGATGGCAGTGGTTCGATTTTCCATACGCTCCTCTCCTCAAAAAATAAGTTGGCAAGTTGTTGCTGACAGTATACCGGGTACGGGATCAAATTACAAGCGCCCGTTTAGGTTAGGCCTAGCTGCGCAGGACCGCGCCCAGCTCCTGCTCCAGGCGGCGGACGATCCGGGTGCGGATGCCGGCCACGTCCTTGTCGCTCAAGGTTTTGTCGGGAGCCTGGTAGGTCAGGCTGTAGGCCAGGCTCTTCTTGCCCGCCCCGACCTTCTCGCCGCGGTAGACGTCGAACAGGCGCACCTCGGCCACCACCTTGCCGCCGGTTTGGCGGATGAGCTCGGCGACGCGCTCGGCAGGCACGGCCTCGTCCACCACCAGGGCCAGGTCTTCGAGCACGGGCGGGAACTCGGGCGGCGCGACGGTCTCGTAGCGGGCCGGGACCAGGGCCAGCAGGGCATCCAGGTCCAGCTCGGCAGCCAGGATCGGGATGCCGGCGTAGCTGGCCGGCCAATCGAAGTTCTGGCGGACGAGCGGGTGCAGCTCGCCGAAGACCCCGACCTGCCGCTCGCCGCTCAGGATGCGGGCGCACTTGCCGGGATGGAAGCTGGGAGCCTTGCCGGCTTCATAGCGCACCTCGGGTAGGTGCAGCCCGTCGAACACGGCCGCCAGGATGCCCTTCAGATCGTAGAAGTCCATCGGCGCCAGGTCGGCCGGCTGCCAGGAAGGCAGGCCGCGCGGGCCGGCCAGCACCACTGCCAGTCGCTGGAGCTCGTCGGGCAGGGCTTGCCCCGGACTGCCGGCCTCGGAGCTCAGGAAGATCGGGCCGATCTCGAACAGGGCCAGGCGTTCCCGCAGGCGGGCGTTCCGCTCGGCGGTTTCCAGCACGCTGGTCAGCACGCTGTGCCGCAGGAAGGACTTGTCGCTGGCGATGGGGTTGGCCAGGCGGACGTAGGGTTTATCGTCAGGCTCGAGGCGGGTCTCAGACCCCTGCTGAACGGACGGCAGGCGGCGCGCCTCCCGTTCGGGGGTGGTGAAGCGATAGCTGATGATCTCTTGCAGTCCCTGGTAGACCAGCAGATCGCGCAGGCGCTCCTCTTTATCCAGGTTTGGATTGCCCAGCTGCGGCGGGAGCTCGTCGGCCATGCGCGTCTCCGGGATGTTGTCGTAACCATAGATGCGGGTGATCTCCTCGACCAGGTCGGCCTTGCCGGTCACCCCGCTGCCGATGTCGAGGCGGTGGTCCGGGGCGGTGGCGCGCACGCTCCTGCCGCTGACCTCAACCTTGAACTCCAGGCGGCGCAGGCAGGCGGCGATCTCCTTGGCGGAAAGCTCGATCCCCAGCCAGCGTTTCACGTCGGCGGGCGTGATCTCCACGACCGGGTCGACCGGCGGGAGCGGATACTCGTCCACCAGACCGGGGACGACGGTCCCGCCGGCCCACTGCTGCATCAGCTCCAGCCCGCGGCGCACGCCGCGCTCGGCCATGGCCGGGTGGACACCGCGCGAGAAGCGATAAGCGGCTTCGGAGAGCAGGGCCTGGGCGCGCGCCGTCCGGCGGATGTTGATGAAGTTCCAGGCCGCGCCCTCCAGCAGGACGTTGACCGTGCTCTGCTCGCGGGTGGAGGCTTTGCCGTGGGGGATTTCCTCTTTTTCCTTGTCGACTTCGATCCCACGCGCATCCAGGGCTTCGCCGGAGGCATCGTAGACCTCGGACTCGGCTCCGCCCATGATCCCGGCGATGGAGAGCGCTCCGGCGGTGTCGCACACCAGCACGGTCGCATCGTCCAGCTTGCGCTTGACGCCGTCTAGGGTGGTCAGCTTCTCGCCGGGTTTGGCTGTGCGGGTGATGATCTTCACCTTTGCTTGTGCTGAGCTTGTCGAAGCACCTTTGGCGCGCTCGACCAGCACGTCGTAGTCGAAGGCGTGCAGCGGCTCGCCGACCTCCAGCATGGCGTAGTTGGTGGCGTCGACGATGTTGCTGATCGGGCGCATCCCGGCCAGCTTCAGGCGGCGCTGGACCTTGTACGGGCTGGGTTTGATGGTCACGTCCCGGATCAGGCCGAGGACGAAGCGCGGGTTCAGCTCCGGCTGCGTGATCTCGATCTGGGCGAAATCCGTCTTGGCGGTTTTCTTTTTTCGGCTGCCCCCCGCCGTCTGGCGACTGTCGACTGGCAACAGCTGGCTGTCCATCGTCAATTGTCTAAGCGGCTTTCCGGTCAGGGCGGCGATCTCGCGCGCCAGGCCGAGGATGTTGGCGCAGCGGGCGAAGCTGGGCAGGATGTTGACCGTCAGCACGGCATCGCCCATGTAGTCGGCCAGCGGTATCCCGGCCGGGGCATCGGCGTCCAGGATAATAATGCCCTCATGCTCGTCCGAGATGCCCAGCTCCTTCTCCGAGCAGACCATGGAGTAGGACTCCACGCCGCGGATCTTGGCGCGCTTAAGCGTGGTCAGCACCTGCCCGGGCTGGTGGCCGTCGTAAATCTGGGCACCCTCCTTGGCGTAGGCGGCCTTCAGCGGCTCCGGCAGCGGGCCTTTGCCCTTGAACTCGAACAAGTTCGGCGCCCCGGTCAGCACGACCTGCTCCTGTGTGCCGTCGTCCAGCCTGCACAGCACCAGCCGGTCGGCGTTGGGATGCGGCAGCACTTCCAGGATGGCAGCCACGACGATCTTCTCCCGGTCCCATTCTATGCCGGTGATCACCGTCTCGCGGCGGCTTTCCTTGGGCAGCGGCCAGCCGACGTATTCGATCTTCTCCACCTCCATCCCGGCCATGGTCAATAAATGCGCCAGTTCGGGGATGGGCAGGTCGATGTCTACGAAGTCTTTCAACCAGGATATTGGATAATCCATGAATGCCTCCGGATTTTAGAAAAGGTAATCAGGGAATAGGTGATCAGGGAATAGGTGGTCAAGCCCCAGGGAATTCTTCCTCGACGAGATAGGGTTCAATGTCTTCCCGGACCGAGGTGGTTGCGCCGGGCTCTGTCGCCCCGCGTTTGCTTTGCTTTAGAAACGAAATATAACCATTCAACATCTTGCGCAGTTCCTGAATTTCTTTGACGTTTTGAAGATAAGCCTCTTCCGGCAAATAATCCAAACGTCGTGCCAGAGTGAGGTGACTGAATGTTTCTTCTAAAGAACCACGAGCGATATAGCAAAAGCGGACACTCTCCTGGTAGTAAAACCTTCCATAGCCTTCGGCAATATTGGCCGGTATGCTTTGCGCTGAGCGCCGCAGCTGATCGGCCAGAGCCCACTTTTCCGAGGCGGGCAGCTTGGGTAAAACCTGGCGGCAGATCTGAGCGGCGAAAGCCAACGACCGTTGCCAGATTTGCAATGTCTCGAGGCCCTTTTCCTCGGTCTTCCCCATACCTCCTCCTTCCACCAAATCCCTACTCCCTGGTTCCTAATACCTAATACCTTTTCTCGTTTATCTAAAACCCATTCTCGCTCCTATGTCCTTTATAACTAGAACTGCTCAAGAAAACGTAAATCATTCTGCCAGAACAGGCGGATGTCGCTGATATGATACTTGAGCATGGCGATGCGCTGGATGCCGAAGCCGAATGCAAAGCCGGTGTAGCGCTCGGGGTCGTAGCCGCCGTTGCGCAGCACCACCGGGTGGACCATGCCGCTGCCGCCGATCTCCAGCCAGCCGCCGCCGCACACCGCGCAGCCCTTCCCTCCGCACAGGAAGCACTCGATGTCGAATTCGGCGGACGGTTCGGTGAACGGGAAGAACGACGCCCGGAAGCGGGTGCGGGCCTGGGGTCCGAATAGACGCCGGGCCATGTCCGTCAGCGTGCCCTTCAGATTGCTGAAGGTGATGCCCGGCCCGACCGCCAGCCCCTCGAGCTGATCGAACTGCATCTCGTGGCGGGCGTCAGTCTGCTCGTAGCGGTAGACCATCCCCGGCAGGATGATGCGCACGGGCGGGGGATTCTGCGGATCCCGGGCGGAGTACTCGCGCATGGCGTGGATCTGCCCCGGCGAGGTGTGGGTGCGCAGGACGGTCGGGTTGTCGGCGTCCTTACCGCCCGTGTCGACGAAATAGGTGTCCTGCATATCGCGCGCCGGGTGCCCGATCGGGAAGTTGAGCAGCTGGAAGTTGTACTCGTCGCTCTCCACCTCGCGCGAGCGGTAGACCTGGAAGCCCATCTCGCCGAAGACGCGGTACAGCTCGCGCAGCATCTGCGTGTCGGGATGCAGGCGGCCGCGCGGGATGCGTCGCCCAGGCAAGGTGACGTCCAGGCGCTCCTCTTCCAGCGAGCGCTTGAGTGCCGCCGCCCGCAGTTCCTCCGACCTGGCGGCCAGGCCCGCCTCGAGGACTTTTTTCACCTCGTTGGCGCGCTGGCCGACGACCGGACGCTCCTCTTTCGACAGCCCGCCCAGCCCGGCGAAGACCTGCATCAGCGGCGAGCTGCGCCCCAGGAAGGCGACGCGCCAGGCTTCCAGCGCGACCTCGTCCCGGACGGCCCGCAGGGCCTCCAGGGCGGTTTTTTCGATTTCGGTCAGGTTTTCAAGCATGCCTACCTCCAAATTTCAAACTGGACGACCGCGGCGGACCAGCCGTCCCTTATCCGCTCTTCCGTAAAACAAAACTCCCGCCCGATGAAGGGACGGGAGAGATTCCCGTGGTACCACCCGACTTGACCACCCTTCGACAGGGCTTCGACAAGCTCAGCCCGGCGGCTCAGGGTAAGTCCACTTCACCAACGGCCCGACGGCGATTGGCTGCCCCGCTAACGCAGGGATGCGAACCGGACTACCAAACTGAAACCCGTCCTTCACCCGGTCGGCTCGAGAGGGAACTTCGGTCAGGTTCTGCCGGACGCGAGTCTCAGTCTGTGCCCGCATCTCCCTGTCGGTTTCGGCTGGCCTACTTTCCTCTGTCTTTGCCTTTGGATAGCTCAATTGTTGGGCTTATTATCTTCGAAATCAACTGCCTGTCAAGGGACGGATTAGCGGATGCCGCTGTCATAGGTCACCGCCAGTTTGGTGAACTGTCCTGGCGCGACGCTGAATTCCTGCTGCGGTGCATGGGTCATGGCGTTCATTGATTCGGGAGCCAGGGTGTAGATTCCCGGCAGGAGGGAAACCCGGAACCGGCCGTCGGCATCGGTCCGGAAGTGGGCGACCCGTCTGCCTTGCGCGTTCAGCACGCTCAGCGTGGCTTGAAAGGGCCGGTCGGGGCAGGGCGTGTCGATGCGCACGACCGGACAGGTTGGCCCGATGAAGACCTGTCCCTCGATCCCCGTGCCGGCAGGCTGGCCAGGGAGCGGGGAACAGGCGGCGAGAACCAGCAGGGACAAAATCAGTGGCAAGAATGAACGCATGGCCAGCAGACGTGTTTTGAGGCGGGAATGTTCCCTAGGGCGTGGGGGTCGCGGAAGCAGCCGGCATCGGCGTTGCAGGTCCATGCCAGGGGAGGTAGGAGGCGAACGTCTCCAAGGTGATGCCGCCTTTCACCGGCCGCCGGCTCAAATAGTAAAGGTTGTACGGACCCTGGAACCAGCTGCCTCCCAGGCCGGCCGCGTCGAGGTACCCGTCCTTCTGCACCTGGCGGATGACCGCCGAATTGTCCAGACCATAAGGATAGGCAAAGGTCCGCACCTCCGCGCCGATGGCATCCTGGAGCAGGACCCGGGATTGCTCACTTTCCGTGACCAGCCGGTCGGGATATTTACGCAGATCGGAGTGGGTCATGCTGTGGCTGCCGATCTCCCAGCCGGTGGCTGCAAGCTGCTTGAGTTGGTCGGCGTTCATGTACCCGTCTGCATGCAGGGTGTTGGCGACAATGTACGCCACCCCGGTGAAGCCGTATTTTTGCATCAGCGGGAAGGCATTCTGGTATACATCTAGGTTGCCGTCGTCGAAGGAGATCACGATTGGTTGGGCCGGGATTGCCGCCCCGTGCAAGATCGCTTCCGCCAGCTGCGAGGCGGAGATTGAGTTGTAGCCCCAATCTCGCAGGGCTTTCAGCTGGGCTTCGAATTCTTCCGGGGGGACGTAATATTCCCTGGCGGTCGCCGAGTCGGTGGCGGGAGCCACATCGATGTGATGGTAGAGCAGGATCGGGCAGACGAGCCGGCCGGGACCCTGGACCGCCCAGGTGGCGGTGGGTGTGATCGTCGCCGTCGGCGTGCTGGTTGGGCTTGGCACCGGCGTACCGGTGGGCGAGGGCAGGGGAGGCGCGGTTGGGTCGAGGGTCAGGGTGACCGTGGGAGTGGGAGCAGCCGCCGTCCCGGCGCAGCCGCTGAAAAGGATCGCTCCCGACAACAACAGAACGACCAGCGCCAGAGAGCGCGTGGACGAGGCTGGACTTTTCATGCTGTGGATTCAGGAATGGTTCAATTCCCAGATAAGGCGCAGCCCGTCCAGGGTCAGCCAGGGGGCGTGGATCTGGATGACCGGCGTCTCCTTGGCGATCAGGCCGGCCAATCCGCCTGTGGCGATGGCCTTCATCTCCGGGCCGAGCTCCTTGCGGAAGCGCTCCACCATGCCCTCCGTCATGGCCACGTAGCCGTAGATCAGGCCGGACTGCATGGCGTGGGTCGTGTTGCGCCCGATGACCGAGGGGGGCAGCTGCAGGTCGATGCGCTGCAGCTTGGCGGCGTGGGCGAAAAGCGCCTCGGCGGCCAGGTTGATCCCGGCGGTGATGGCGCCGCCCAGGTACTCGCCGTCCTTGGTGATGGCGTTGAACGTGGTCGCCGTGCCGAAGTCGATCACGCAGGCTGGGCCGCCGTACAGGCGCAGCACGGCTACCGCGTCGCAGACGCGGTCGGCACCGACGGCTTTGGGGTCGTCGTAGCGGATGCGGATGCCGGTCTTGACGCCCGTATCCACCACCAGCGGCTCCTGCTTGAGGTACTCGCCGCAGGCCTGCACGAGGCGGCCCGTCAGCGGCGGGACGACCGAGGAGAGCGCCGCCCCGCTCAGGTCGGCGGGGGTCTTCCCGGCGTTGGTCAGCAGGCCGAGCAGTTGCAGGCCGTACTCGTCCGGCATGCGCGCGTGGTCGGTGGCCAGACGCCAGTGGGCGGTCAGCGTCTCGCCCTGGTACAGGCCGATGGTCAGGTTGGTGTTGCCGAGATCGATGGTGAGCAGCATGGGCATATTTTACCGCTAAAGGGTCATGCGGCCGAAAGTCCTCCCCGGGCCGGTCTGCCTGGATTTATCTCAGGAAAATGAGCCCCAGGAGCGCGGCGATTAAAACCAGTGTCCAGACCCACATCCAGCCGGCGGGGTCCGAGGCACCGTTGCCCAGGCCGGACGGCTGGATGCACACCAGGGGCAGGTCCGCCGTCCTGCGGAGCAGCTCCTCGTCGCTGATCCGGAACGGGTTGTAGCCTTCGAAGAAGCCGGCAAACCCGGCGTTCTGCAGGACTTTGCGGATGACCGGCAGCCTGCGCGCCGGGTCGGTGATTTCGCTCGCCTGGCCCGCCATCGCCCCGCCGGGCAGGATGGCCTCGACCGCCGGGTTGGAGCGCAAATTGGCATACCAGTCCGAGCTATGCCGAAAGCCCGAGACGCAGTAGACCTTGCCCTCGACGATGGCGTAGTTGACCGGCGAGTAGCGCAGCTTGCCCGTCTTCCGTCCGCTGGTCTTCAACACCATGATGTAGCCGCTGAGTGGATTTCCGAAGAACGGGCCGAAGCCCAGGCGGAACATGGGCACCATGAAGAACTTGTTCAGGAGCCGGAAAAACCGGCGCAAAATCGAAAACTGCATAGGGACGTCCCTCCCCCTGAATTATACGGTCATTTGCCTTGTGGGATTTTGCTGGCCTCGATCACCTCGGCGATCAGGTCGTAGCGGTTGAATTGCGGCATGAGGTAGACCCCCTGGGCCCAGGCTCGCACTTTCCCGATCAGATCCACGGCCATCTCGACCCCGGCCCGGGCGCCGTTCTCCCCGGCCTTTTCCATTCGCTTGAGCATCCCCTCGGGGATGACCACGCCCGGTACCTCATGGTGCAGGAAGCTGGCATGCCGGGCGCTGACCAGCGGCAGGACGCCGACCAGCATCGGCCGGTCCAGCGGGCCGTATTTTTGGGCATAACGGTCAAGGAGTTCGCGACCTTCGTCCGGGGCATAGATCGGCTGGGTGAGGAAGAAGTCCGCCCCGGCCTCGATCTTGCGCCGCAGGTTGCGGATCTCATGGTCGGGCTCGGCCGGGTTGAGGTTGAGCGCCGCCCCGACGAAGAAGCTGGTCGGCTGGCCGATGGAAGCACCCGAGTGATCCACGCCGGTGTTGAAGCCCTGCTTGATCAGCTTGATCAGGCCGGAGGGGACCAGGTCGTAGTTGTCCATGGCCTCGGGGTAGTCGCCGATGGAGGTCGGGTCGCCCATGACGACGAAGACGTTGCGGATGCCCAGGGCGTGGGCGGCCAGCAGGTCGCCCTGGACGCGCAGCAGGTTGCGGCCGCGGGTGGGGAAGTGCAGGGTGGTCTCCACATTGACCTGGCGCTGGAGCACGTCGCACACCGCCCAGGCGGACATGCGCATGCGTGCCATCGGGCTGTCGGCCACGTTGATCACGTCCGCGCCGGCCTCGGCCAGCAGGGAGGCCCCGGCCAGCAGCTTGTGCGTCGACAGGCCGCGCGGCGGGTCCATCTCGACGGCGATGACGAACTTGTCCCCGGCCAGTTTCCCGGCCAGGCGGGAAGGCGGCTCCGTCGCGGCGGGGACCTCCGAGCTTTCCAAGACCTCCGAGGCCTGCAGGACGGGCATGCCGCAGCCTTGCGGGTTCTGGTCCAGGGCGTGACGCATGACGGCGATGTGCGCCGGGGTGGTCCCGCAGCAGCCTCCGATGATGTTTGCCCCGGCTTCGCAGAAGGCCAGGGCGTAATCACCGAAGTACTCGGGGTCGGCCGGGTACATGATGCGCCCGCCGACCTGTTCGGGCCAGCCGGCGTTGGGCTTGACCCACAGGTACGGGTGGGCTGCGCCGCCGCTCTCCAGTTCCTGGTGCATGGACTTGAGCAGGCGCAGGAGCTGGGCCGGCCCACCCGAGCAGTTGACCCCGACCGCGTCCGCGCCGGCCTCCGCCAGGGCGCGCACGACCTTTTCCGGCGGATCGCCCAGCAGGGTGCGGTCGTCGCGCGTGAAAGTCATCGAGGCAACGATAGGCAGGGGCGGCTTGCGAGTCGCTCCGACGTTTTGGGCAGCCCGGATGGCCTCGCGAATCTCATACAGGTCGCTCATCGTTTCGATGACGATGAAGTCCGCGCCGCCCTCCGCCAGGGCGCTGATTTGTTCGGCGAATGCCGACCGGGCCTCGTCGGCCTGGACGCGGCCGAAGGGCGCCAGGCGCACGCCCAACGGGCCGACATCCCCGCCGACCAGCAGGGGAGACCTTTGTGTCGCCCCTCTGGAGGCAGCTCCGGCTGCCGCCCGCCGGGCCAGCTCGACTCCGGCGCGGTTGATCTCGGCGACTTTCCGCTCCAGTCCGTGTTTGGCAAGCTTGTAGCGGTTGGCGCCGAAGGTGTTGCTCAGAATAAGCTGCGCCCCGGCGTCGGCGTACTCGCCGTGGACCGCCGCGACCATGTCCGGGTTCGACAGGTTCAGCTCGTCGAAGCAGCGCTCGAAGGAGACGCCGCGGGCATGCAGCATGGTGCCCATGGCGCCGTCGGCCAGGAGCGGGGTGGAGGAGGAGCGAAGCAGGGAGAGAAGAGTTTCGGTCATCGCAATCCTTATCCAGGGCTAAGGGCAGGCTTGGCCCGCGGATGGAATCTTCTTGATCACCGTCAGGGTCGCCCCGTCGCGGCTGATGGTTTTGAGCGTGCTGGCGGATGCGCAGTAGCCCTGGTCTTCGTTCCTACGGCTGTTCAACACGAGGTAATCATAGGAGCGGTCATCCCAAGGCAGGGCAGAGAGCGGAAGCGGGTTCAGGTCCGGACGGGCGTAATCCCGGAATATGTGGATCGGACCGGAGACGATGATCCTTGCCCCGGCGGGCGCGATCCGGTTGAGGTACAGGGCCGCCTCGCGGTAGGATGTACCCCAATAATCCAACTCGAAGGAGCGGAACGCCCCTCGCACGCCTCCGACGTAACTGTTGTAGTAGATATACTGGTAGGGATGCAGGCGCATGCCGGCGTAGATTCCAGGCAGGACCAGGGCGGCCAGCACCAGTGCCTTGATCGTTCCCTGCTTGAGGCGGGTGAACAAAGCTTCCAGGGCGACGCCAGCGGAGATGAAGACCGGCGGAAGCAGGAACAACAGCTGCCTGAAATTGTCATAAAGGGCGCTTTTGTTCAGGATGATGGCCAAGAGCGGCAGGATAAACCAGACCAACGTCAACACACAGGGGGCGGCCTTTCGCCCTTTCAAGGCGTACCAGGCCGACAGACAAAAGCCGATCAGGAAGAGCGGCGGCACGACTTCCGTCAGTTGGACGGATAACAGGTAGGGAGCAAAAACTGGAGGCAGGGCAGCCCCGGAGATCAAGTCCCCGCGAAAGAGGACCTGGGTCACGAACGGGAAGCGGGACATCAGGGCCAGGCTCTCGAAAAAGCGGATCACCGGATCCCCCCACAGGAACGGCCAGATGAGAAAACTGACGAGCATGGCGATCAGGGCATATGGGATCAAGAACACGAGCGCTTTTGCCCTGAGTTTATATAAGGCGTACAGGGTGACGATGATCCCGGCCAGCGGGCCGAGTACGCGGATCGAGGTGGTGATTCCCAAGACCGCGCCCGCGCCCAGGACGGCCGGTTTTAATAACTGGCGTGCCGCCTGCTTCAGGAGGCGGACGGTTGTGGATTTCGAGACTCGTTCACTTTCCTCGGCGAGCGGCTGCAAAACGGCGTCGGTCATGGAAAGGCCGGTGGTGACGCTGGCAAGAAAGAAGGCCATGAAAGGGATGTCCCTCGAGTTGATGAAGGCATGTCCCCATAACAAGGGCTGGGTCGAAAACAACAGCGCCGACCCGAAGGCCGCCCAGGTGCCCAGCCATCTATGAGCCAGGAAGTACAGGGACAGGATCCCGACCTGGAAGGCGAGAAAATAGGCAAAATGCCAACCATCGATCGCCAGCCAGGATGGGAAGAGAGCCTGGAAGAATTTCGACAGCAGTGCCGCCGCCATGAGTAATGCCGGACCATAGTAGGTAAGCACATCCGATTCGTCGAAACCCGGCAACTTGCCGCGCAATAGATCGGGATAGGCTTCGAGGGACTGATCGGCGAGGCGCCGGCTGCTGGCCTCGTCCCAGCTTTCCCCGTAATCCCGGACAACTGCCAGTCCGATGACGAGATTGGCCAGCAGGAGCAGGAGGATGGGAAGATGCCACAGGGTGGCAGGTCGATGGCTGTGCAATGGGAATCCCTCGCTGGAGGAACCTATGGTAAATTCGGTGGCTTTATTGTGAGCAATTTGAAAGATGACATACCGACAGGGTCTAGTTATGGGCATTGACCCGGCTGGTCAATACTTTTGATAACCGTAAGAGGTATCTTATCAACATTGATCGTTTGAATCACTTTTGCCGATGCACACTTATATTCATCGGCATTAACCGCCGTGGAGATGACTGCATAATCATACGTGCCATTACCCTTGATATCAGGTTCGAAAACCACTTTTAGGTCGGGGCGAGAAAAACCGGCGAATATGCGTTCGGGGCCGAAAACAATGATCTTGGCACCCGTGGGTGCCACCCGATTGAGATAAAACGCCGCCTCCCGATAAGAGGTGTCCCAATAGTCAAGTTCATAATTGCGGTATGCCCCGCTTACGCCTCCGGCAAAGCCATTGAAATAAACATATTCATAAGGATGTAATTTCACCGCAGAATAAATACCTGGCGCAATCAACACGGCCAGGATGAGTATTCTAATCAGGGTTGGTTTTATATATTTGAATACTTGGTCCAGAACAAGACCAGCAGATAGAAAAACGGGTGGCAGCAAGAATAACAACTGGCGGAAATTGTCATACCAGGTGTGGGTCAGGTAAATCAACGCAAACAAAGGGATAAGAAACCATGCGACGATCAAGAAAAAGGCCTCAAATTTCTTTGCAACCACCATCAGGTAAACGGAGAGGAAAAAGCCGATCACTGAAAGGATCACTACCGGCTCTGTTAGTTGGAATGACATCAGGAGGGGGTAAAAATACCTGGGAAGCTCAGCCGGATATTGAACGACACCACGAAAAAGGACCACACCGTTCCAAGGAAAATGGGACATTGTTCTTACGGTTTGAATGAAGTTTAGCAGAGGGTCCCGCCAGAGGAATGGCCAGGTCAGGATACAGACGACTAAAGCAACCAGGAAATAAGCAGGCAAGATCTTCAGCAGATTCTTCCGGGACCTCGCCAACCCATAAAAAATAACAATCAAACCCGCATAAGGCCCGAAGACGCGAATCGAGGTCGTAAAGCCGAGCAAGAAGGCTGCCAGGAGCACCGGGGGCCGTAAGAAATACTTCAATATCTCTTTAAGGACCGGTGTTGGCGCCGGCTCTCTTGCTGAAACACATTTGTCAACCATCTCAACTCCAACGGTGACCGTGATCAGAAAGAAGGCCATGAAGGGGATGTCCTTGGGATTAATAAAAGCATGTCCCAGTAACAAGGGTTGGGCCGCGAACAGGAATGCGACCCCTAACGCCGACCACCACTTCACCCACCTATGCGCCAGGAAATAAATGGACAATACGGAAAGGAGGAACGACAGGAATATCGCAATATGCCATTGAGTGACCAGCCAACCGATTCCTGCAGAATTCAATATCCTGGCGATCAATTCACAGACGATCAAATACGCAGGGCCATAGTATTTCAGGTCGCTGCTCCCGAAAACCGGCATGCTACCTGTTCGAAGGAAGTTGCCATAGGCGGCGAGAGATTGCTGCGCATATGTCTGCAGCGGTGACTCGTCCCAACCAGGACCATAATCCCGAACCATGACCAACCCTAGCACAAGGAGGCCTACGGCCAAAGCGAAAGCGGTTAATAGATCGGAATATGTGCCTGGCCTGTGCTTTCCAGCTTTTCGTCGGTTGAGGAGGAAATCTCTGATTGAAAAACCACTTCCCGTTCGGGATTTCAGCATGCCCAACGTATCTCCTTGTTGCTGCCAGTCAAAGAATTGTTGCCGCGAAGATTTGCCTTCTCATCATCAACCCGCTGATATTGCCGGATTTGTATCAATGTTCTACGCGGGCCGGATGACTGAAAGGTTAACCCCAATTTGAACTCCCTCGATGACCTGGGCGCGGTCGATATGCCTTCTTAAGTTGCGTCCCATTGGCAATTCGATCTGTTACTCGTTTTCAATTCTAACAGAAAACCATTTGGGTCATATAGCCCTGAATTCAGTGTTCGAAAGGAGTATTACTATTTCAGCAATTGCTCAACCCGGGTCCCGCCGTAATCTCTGACAACAACAAACCCGATCACCAGATTAATCAAGATGAGAAGGCAAATAGGGATCAGTCGAGTAAAGCCCGGTCGGAAATTTGACATAATCAGCTCATTCCATAATTTTCGCCTACGGGCTGTGTAGTTGACCCCTCCGTTCGATGCTCCTCTAAAAGTTGGATGTCGAGAGTAAAAAGGTATATTTAGCGTCCAGCTTTCGTCAAAGAAACATGGATGCTTCTGTCCTATCTGGACTCGATCAGGAATCCGATCTTCGGCGCATCGAAATCGATTAGTCGTTACTCAGATCATTTGCATTCGCTGATTGACGCAGGCGGGGTTTTAATGAATGCGAAGATCGCACCACCGCGTCCAATGGTTTTTATCGGATTATCTGTCTGGCAAGCCGGATTGACCAGATCGAGGCGGTTGTCGGAAACCACAAAAGTGTAGCGTATGCCCTCCCGGGCAGATTGAATTGGCGTAATCGTTAAATCCGGGCGGGCGAAATCTTGAAAGCTCTTGACAGGACCTAGGACGACAATATTGGCGTTTTGCGGTGCGGTGGCATTGACATATTGAGCTGCCTCTCGATAAGAAGTGCCCCAATAATCCAGTTCGTATTTATGATATGCCCCACGGACTCCTCCGACGAGACTGTTGTAATAAACGTATTGATAGGGATGCAGGCTGACGTCGGCGAATACTCCTGGAAGGAGCAGAATAGATAGGCTCAATGCCTGAACCGGAATCCATTTGATTTTTTTGAAGATGGCCTCCAGACCGATACCCGCGGTAATGAATATCGGCGGCAACAGGAAAAGATACTGGCGGAAATTGTCGTAGAGGGTGCTGTGATAGAAAATGATTAATAGGACCGGAAGGATCAGCCAGAGAATTGTCATGAGCAAAGGTTCCAGCTGGCGGCCTTTTATGAAATTCCAGGTTATGAGCACAAAACCGAGAAGAAATAGTATGAGGACCGGTTCTGTTAGCTGTACAGTAATCAGGTATGGCAAAAAATACCTCGGCAGGTCCGCGGGGAGATAATGTATATTCTGAAACAGGATCCTTTCCTGAAAAGGAAATCTGCTCATCAGGGTCATGCTCTCGATCAGGTGGTTGAGGGGATCTGCCCACAGGAAAGGCCAGGTGAGATATGTGATCAGGATCGCGATGGATGCGTACGGTATCAGGAGCAGGATTGCTTTTCTCCAAGATTTATAGAACGCGTAAAGAAACACCAGAATGCCTGCATACGGAGCGGCAATCCGGATCGATGTGGTATAGCCTAATATCAATCCAGCGACAAGGACCATCGGATAAGAGTAAAGTCGCAAGGTGCGTTTGGGGAACGGTATTAAACCTTGCCGTATGAATCTTCTGAAATATCGAGGAAATATCCACGGAAAAATCAGGAGGCCGATCATTAAGCCTCCCAGGGCGTAATAGATTTCCAGGCGAAATAGAATGGCCTGCGCCCTGTGGATGTAATTGCTCACCGGGATTTGTGCAGCGTTTGCGGCATACCTGGAGAACCAGGCGCCCAGGCGGCTCGTTTTGTCAGCATGATAGAGATAATTAACAACGATGCTCACCAACAGATTTGAGATCCCCGTGATCATCCCAAGGATTGGCAGCAGGTAAATGACGAGAAATGCAACACCGACTTTTCTCCATGAATCGCGTGCTTGCTCCCACTCGTCACGCAGCTGACGGATCGACCATAAATCAGGTTGTCGGTGGGAGGCCTGGTCGATCGATGCAGGCAGGGAATCCACCATATAGATCCCCAGGGTGACGCTGGCAAGGAAAAATCCTAGAAAAGGGATGTCTTTTGGATTCATGAAAGCATGACCCCATAAAAGCGGTTGCGTTGAGAAGAGGGTAGCGACGCCAAAAGCAGCCCATTTGCTCATCCACTTTTTTGATAGGAAGTAAAGGCTCACGATGCCGATTTGGAACGTGATGAAATCAACAAAATGACGCCCGTCGATCGCGGACCAAGCTGGTACGAGGGTGTGCAACCCTTGCCCGAGCAAGAGATCTGTCATGGTATATGCCGGGCCGTAGTTGACCGGGTCCCCTATCCTGAAGCTGGGCAGGTTTCCGGAGGTCAGGAGATCTTGATAAGCCTGCATGGATTTCACCCCATAGGCGTTATGGATGGGCTCGTCCCAACTTTCTCCGAAATCTTGGACGACTGCTGTCCCGATCACAAGATTGACCAGAATCAGGATGATGATCGGCAAGTGCTGTTTCGCGGATTTTAGGAATGGTGAAAGACTCATGATGAATGGCACTCGTGGAAAAAGCAGACGGGATCAAAACCCAGTTTGATGTAAATCATAACAGAGAAATCCGAAGGGGGATCCTTTTTCCAGCCTCGGTCTATTTCATCAATTGCTCGACGCGCGTCTCGCCGACGGTGTAGTATTTGGCCTGCGGGTGGGGAACGATGATGGCGGCGGTGGACTGCTCCGGCACCAGTTGGAAGGCGGGGGTCAGCGACATGCCCAGCTCCTTTTCAGCGGGCAGCAAGTCGAAGACCTTACGGTGGTCCTCCAGTTCGGGGATGGCCGGGTAGCCCCACGAATAGCGCTTGCCGCGCCCCTCGGGCAATCCCAGCTCGCGCAGGATGTGCCGGTGCAGGTAATCGGCCGCCGCTTCGGCAGTTTGCACCGCCAGGCCGTGGGTGAAGTAGGCTTTGGTGTAGTCGTTGGCAGATTGGAACCTGTCGAAGCGGGCGCTGGCCTCCTGCCCGACGGTCACCACCTGGAAAGCGACCACGTCCATCTGGCCTGAATCGACCGCCGCGAAATAGTCCGCCAGGCACAGGTGCTCGTCGTAGGGCTGGCGCGGGAAGGAGAAGCGAGTCAGCGGCGTCGGCGACTCGGGCGATTCGGGGTTGTAGACGATCAGCTCGTCGCCGTCCGACTGGCAGGGATAGATGCCATAGACGCCCTGAGGCTTGAGCCAGCCCTGCTTGAGGGCCTGCTTCTGCATCCTTGCCAGGCGGGCTTCGAACTCGGCGCGGATCTTCTCCCACTCCTCGCCGTGGGCGTTCTTGGCGCCCCATGACAGGCGGAAGAGCTCGTTTTTGGCCAGGTGTTCGAAGACGAGCTCGAGCGGCATCTCTTTGACCAGGCGAGGTCCGAGCCTGGTTGGCAGCGGGATCGGGGCGGGGACGACGGACGAGCGCGACCCATCGGCGGGGCGCGGGGTTGGGACGAGGCGGCCGGCCTCCCGGTCGGCCTCGTCGCGGATGTGCTGGATCAGCCCCGGCTTCCTGTCCGGGTCGATCAGCGCATCCATCGTCTCCAGGCCTTCGAAGGCGTCCTTGCAGTAGAAGACGCCTGGAGCGTAGGGCGTTCCGTCTTCGGTGAACAGGATGCGCCGGCCGAAGCGCCGGTTGATGGCCGCCCCACCGATCAGCACCGGAAACTGGAGCCCGCGGCGCTGCAGCTCGTTGACGATCAGCGGCATCTGTCGCGAGGTGCTGACCAGCAGCGCGCTCAGCCCGACGGCTGTGGCGTTCACCTCCACCGCCTTGGTGAGGATCGTCTCGGCCGGGACCTGCTTGCCCAGGTCGACCACGGTGTAGCCGTTGTTCGAGAGGATCGTCTTGACCAGGTTCTTGCCGATGTCGTGCACGTCGCCGTAGACGGTGGCCAGCACGATCGTACCCTTGGTCACGCCGGCTTTCTTTTCCAGGTAGGTCTCTACATGGGCGACGGCCTTCTTCATTACCTCGGCGGACTGCAGCACGAAGGGCAGGATCAGCTCGCCAGCCCCGAACTTGTCGCCGACCTCCTTCATGGCCGGCAGCAGGACGGTGTTGAGGATGTTGACGGCGGCATCATGTTTGGAAATCGCCCTCACCTTACCCTCTCTCGATGGGAGAGGGGATGACTCCCCCTCCCCCTTGGGGGGAGGGGTTGGGGGTGAGGGCGGGACTGAGAGCCTCGTCCAATGCAATCCAGATTTCATTCAGAACGTCCTCAGTATGGTTCAGGACATCGCTGTTCCAGAATCGCAAAACCCGCACCCCTTTTTCACCAAGGATCCTTGTGCGTTCTTCATCATGCTTCGCTTGTTTTTTATTCAAGTGCTGGCTGCCATCCAGTTCGATGGCAAGTTTGGCTTCGTGGCAATAAAAATCCAGAATGTAACTGGCAATCGGATGCTGGCGGCGGAATTTTGCATCATGAAGGGCGCGATTATGGAGGAATGCCCACATCAGCTTTTCGGCATCCGTAGCATTCCGCTGTAACTCGCGGATGCGCGCTTTAACTCATCGGGTAGACGAGGATTGTGCTTGACTGGTTGTTCGCCCTCACCCTGTCCCTCTCCCAAAGGGAGAGGGGACCCCCTTCCCCCGTTGATGGATTGATTGATCAGTTCGTCGATGTCTGCGTCCACGCCTTCCTTGTGACGGTGCAATATTCGCCAGTGCAAGCGCTGGGCGGGGGTCATGCCCCCGGTCGGGTCGGAGGCTGCGGTTTCGGCGGCAGGGGTGATGGATTCGAAGTGTTCGATGTAGCGCTGCAGGGCGTCCGGGCGGCGGTTGAAGATCAGGTCCTCGGCCAGTGCCCTCTCCTCGGCCGGGATGTCGGCGTAGGGTGTGACCTGGGCAGGGTTGATGATGGCCGCGTCCAGCCCGGCCTGCACGGCGTGGTAGAGCATGACCGAGTTGAGCACCGGACGGGCCTTGGGAGAGAGCCCGAAGGACAGGTTGCTGACGCCGAGAGAGCACAACACGCCGGGCAGTGCGGCCTTGATGCCGCGGATACCCTCCAGCGTGTCGACTGCCGAATTGACATACTCGGCGTCGCCGGTGGCCAGGGTGAAGGTCAGGGCGTCGAAGACCAGCGCATCGGGGCGCAGGCCGTGTTCATTAACTGCAATGTTGTAGATACGCCGGGCGACCTCCAGCTTGCGCTCGGCGGTCCTGGCCATGCCGGCCTCGTCGATGGTCAGGCAGATCACGGCTGCGTTGTACTTGCGCGCCAGGGCAAAGAGTTTGTCGGCTTTGGCCCGCCCACCCTCTAGGTGGGTGGAGTTGATCAGGCAGCGCCCGGGGGCGGTCTGCAGGGCGATCTCGAGCACATCCGGCTCGGTCGAGTCGATCACTAACGGGACCTCCACACCGGAAGCCAATTTCTTGATGGTATGGCGCATCAGCTGCAGCTCGTCCGGGCGCTCGGTCACGGCGGTCGAGACGTCCAGGGCGTGGGCGCCGGAGGCGACCTGCTCGCGCGCCACCTCTAGGATGGCGTCGTAGTCCTCCGCCAGCAGGAGCTGTTTGAATTTGCGGCTGCCCTGGGCGTTGCAGCGCTCGCCGATCAGCATCGGCGGAGGATTCTGCACCAGGGCGACGGCTTGTGTGGCGGAAGCCAGGCGCGCGGCCGCCGCGGCGGGTCGCGGCGGGTGGGGATGGCCGCCGACTTTTTCGACCAGCAGCTTCAGATGGGCAGGCGTCGTCCCGCAGCAGCCGCCCACGATGCCGATGCCGTTCTTCTCGACGAACTCGAACAGCGCCTCGGCGAACGGCTCGGGCTCGAGCGGATAGACTGCCTGCCCGTCCACATTGAGCGGCAGCCCGGCGTTGGGGATGCAGGAGACCGGCAGGGTCGACTGCTCGCCCAGGATGCGGATGGGCTCGCGCATGTGCTCCGGGCCAGTCGAGCAGTTCAGGCCGATGACGTCGATGGGCAGCTCCTCCAGGATGGTCAGGGCGGCGGAGACGTCGGTGCCGAGCAGCATGCGCCCGGTCGTGTCCAGCGTGACCTGGGCTTGGATTGGGACGCGCATACCGGTCTCGTCGATGGCCTGCTGCAGGCCGACGATGGCGGCCTTGACCTCCAGGATGTCCTGCGAGGTCTCGATCAGCAGTACGTCGACCCCGCCGCGCAGCAGGCCAACGGCCTGCTGGCGAAAGACGTCCGCCAGCTCGTCGAAGGTCACGTTGGAGAGGGCCGGGTCATCGGCGGAGGGCAGCTTGCCCGACGGGCCGATCGATCCGGCGACGAAACGAGGGCGGCCCTCACCTCCGCCCTCACCCCCAGCCCCTCTCCCCTTGGGAGAGGGGAGCCGGCCATATTCATCCGCCAGGCGGCGCGCCAGGGATGCAGCGGCCTGGTTGATCTCGATCACCCGGTCGGCCAGGCCGTATTCTCCGAGGGTGATGCGGTTGGCGCGGAAGGTGTCGGTCTCGATCACGTCCACGCCGACCTCCAGGAACGAGCGATGGATCGCCTCGATCGCCTGCGGGTGGGAGATGACCAGGTAGTCGTTGCAGCCGTTGAGCCTCTCACCGCCGAACTGCTCGGCGGTCAGGTTCAGCTTCTGGATGTTGGTGCCCATGGCGCCGTCGTAGACGAGCACGCGTTCGTTGACGGCGTCCAGGTAGCGGCGGTTGGTGTACTTTCGGTCCATGCTTGCTCCTTAAGATTGATCCACAGACGAACACAGATAAAAAAATGTGATGAGGATTGGGACCGGGGGTGGTCGTGCCGGGTTGATTCTAGCTAAAATCTGGCGGTAGGGCGGCTCTGCCGGCCTCGGTCATCCTGCCCTCGGCGAGCAGCCGGCGGGCTTTGGCGAGGTTAGCTTCCGTCCAGTGGCTGCCCGGGCGGCGCGGGGTGAAGCGCTGGGCATAGCGCTCGGCGTCGAGGGACTTCATCATCCCGTCGATCCAGCCGAAGCACAGGGCTTCGGTGACGGCTTCCTCGTAGCTGATGCCGGTCTTCCCGCTCGCTTTCTTGTGGATCACCAGCCAGATTTCCTTCTTCGTCTGGCCGTTCTCTGCCAGCCAGCGACGGAAGTCGTCCGGTGTTTTGCCGAAAAAGGTCTCACCGATGTCCATAAAAAAAAACGCCTCTCTGGATTAGAGAGGCGACAAGATCACGACATTGGTCAGGCCTCATCTTCCAGACATCTCGTCTGCCGGAATTGGCACCAGCATGGGGTGGTTGCCGAGGCTTCACAGGGCCGGTCCCTCCGCCTCTCTGGATGAGTGGCCAGTTGTCTGGCCGTTGAACTTGGGCGGGAGTTTACCATAGGGGAGAGGAATTGTCAAATTTGTGTACACCCATTGACGGGAGGACACTCGCCGGGTAAACTTAGAAACCGTTAAGTTTTTCCTTAACGGATGGAAATTTTCGCATGGACAAAGTCGAATTCCTGCGCACCTACGAGCAGATCAAGCTGCTGGCGGACGCCCGCCGGCTGGCCATCCTGCGCCGCCTGATGGCCGCCCCGGCTTCCCTGACCGGCCTGGGTCAGGCCCTCGGCGAACTCCCGCCTGGGTGCGTCACCACCTCAAGAAGCTGGAAGAGGCCGGGCTGGTCGGGCTCGACGAGGTGCGCGTCACGGCCGGGGTCACCGAAAAGTTCTACCGCGCCTGTGCCAGCGCCCTGCTGCTGCAGCAGATGGTGCTGCCTGATTCTCCCGGTCGCCCGGCGGTGATCCTTTCGGGCAGTCACGATCTGGCCGTGGAGCTGCTGGCGCGTGAACTGACCGGTATCCTCGGCCTGCTGACCCTGCCAGTCGGCAGCCTGGACGGGCTGGTGGCCCTGCGCCAGGGGCTGTGCCACCTGACCGGTGCCCACCTGTACGATGCCGCCACCGGCGAGTACAACACTTCCTTCGTCCGGCATTTCTTCCCGGACCGGGCGACCGAGCTGTTCACCCTGGCCCACCGCGAGCAGGGCCTGATGCTGGCTCCCGGCAACCCCAAGCAAATCCGCGGGCTGACCGACCTGGCCCGCTCCGATGTAACCTTTGTCAACCGCCAGCGCGGCTCGGGCACGCGCCTGTGGCTGGACTACGAGCTGGGCCGGCTCGGCATCCCCGGGGGGCGCATCCGCGGCTACGAACGGGAGGTGCGCACGCATACCGAGTGCGCCGGGCTGGTGGCGCAGGGACAGGCGGACGCGGCCCTGGGTTTGCACGCCGCCGCCCGGCAGCAGGGGCTCGATTTCACCCCCTTCTTCTTCGAACGCTACGATCTGATCCTCCCCCAGGAGCAGGCGGAGACACTGCGTCCCTTGCTGGACACACTGCAAACCGGCGCTTTCCGCCGTGAGGTGGAAAGTCTGGTCGGTTACGACACGGCCCACACGGGTGAACAAATTCCGCTGTAAGGAGTTGTGAAATGAAACTAAGTGCACGCAATCTTCTCAAAGGCAAAGTGGTAAAAATTGTGAATGGGGCCGTCAACTCTGAGGTGACCCTCGAGCTGCCGGGCGGGATTCAAATCGTTGCGATCATCACCAAAAGCTCTGTAGAGGCCCTCGCGTTGAAAGAAGGCAGGGAGGCCTATGCAGTCATCAAAGCCTCCAGTGTGATGATCGCGGTGGATTAGTTCATCCACGACGACCGTTCTTACATTCCCGTGTGTTCCGCTGAGGCGTGTAACTCCTGGTGGACCGGGCAGCCACCCGCCGCGGCGAGTAAATTCATTATAAAAAGGAAGGAACATCCATGAATCGCACCCGTATCTCGATCCTTATATTGACGCTTTTCATCTCGCTTGCCCTGGGCTTGTCTGCCTGTGCAGGGGCGCCAGCCGCGACGGCGACTGTACCGGCCAACCCAAGCCTGATCCTGGCGACCACCACCAGCACGCAGGACTCGGGATTGCTCGACGTGCTGATCCCGCTCTTCGAGCAGCAGTCCGGCTTCAAGATCCAGACGGTGGCGGTCGGCTCCGGCCAGGCCATCACGATGGGCCAGCAAGGCAACGCCGACGTCCTGTTGGTCCATTCGCCGGCGGCTGAAAAACAGTTCATGGCCGACGGCTGGGGCAAGGACCGCGCCCTGATCATGCACAACGATTTCATCGTCGTCGGTCCGGCCTCGGACCCGGCCAAGATCAAGGGCCTCGCCCCGGTGAAGGCCTTCAAGGCCATTGCCGCGGCCAGCGCAACCTTCATCTCGCGCGGCGACAACTCCGGCACCAATACCAAGGAACTGGCCTTGTGGAAGAGTGCCAGCCTCGATCCCAAAGGGACCAAAGCCGCCTGGTACATCGAATCCGGGCAGGGCATGGGCGCCACGCTGACCATCGCTTCCGAGAAATCCGCCTATACCCTGACCGACCGTGCCACTTACTTGGCCAACAAGGCCAATCTCCAGCTCGACATCCTGGTCGAGAAAGATAATGCCTTGCTCAACGTGTATCACGTCATCACGGTGGACCCGGCCAAGTGGCCCAAGGTCAACTATGATGGCGCCACCGCGTTCCTCAATTTCATGGTCGCTCCCGCCACGCAGGAAGTCATCGGCGAGTTCGGCGTGGAAAAGTACGGCCAGCAGCTGTTCATCCCGGATGCCGGCAAGACTGACGCCGATCTGGGCTTGAAATAGCACCGATACCCGTAATATGTGCCACGCACCTTGATCCCTCGCTTCGCTCGGGACAGGGGTGCGTGGCACACGGTGCGCGGCACATCCGTAAGATTTCACTAAAATGTTCTTCAACAACCCCGACGTCTGGGAAATCACCCTGCTCTCGCTGAAGGTCTCCGGCCTGGCCACGGCGATCAGCCTGCTGATCGGCCTGCCGGTCGGGACCGGGCTGGCGCTGGGGCGCTTCCCCGGGCGCAGCTTTCTGCTCAGTCTCGTCAACACCGGCATGGCGCTGCCGCCGGTGGTGGTCGGGCTGGCGGTGGCCATGTCGCTCTGGCGCAGCGGACCGCTCGGTGACCTGCACCTGATCTATACCCCGACGGCGATTGTCATTGCCCAGACGATCATTGCCGCCCCGGTGGTGACCGGCCTGACCTCGGCGGCCCTGCAGCAGCTCGATCCGCGCCTGCGCCTGCAGCTGTACGGCCTGGGAGCCTCGCGGGCGCAGATGATCCTGGCTTTGTGGCGCCAGGCGCGCCTGCCGCTGCTGGCGGCACTGATGGCCGGATTCGGCAGCGTCATCTCGGAGGTGGGCGCTTCCATGATGGTCGGCGGCAACATCCGCCACCAGACGCGCGTCCTGACCACCGCCATCGTCCTGCAGACCAACATGGGCGAGTTCGGGGGCGCCATTGCCCTGGGGATCTTGCTGCTGCTGATCACCTTCCTGATCAACTTCGCCCTGACCTGGATCCAGCAGCGGGGGGCCAAGCGATGACTGCCCTGCTGGAGGTCCGTGACCTGCGCGTGCGGCGCGACCGGCGCCCTGTGCTGGAGATCGAGCACCTGGCGGTCGAGACCGGCGAGGTGCTGGCAGTAGTCGGTCCGAACGGAGCCGGGAAGAGCAGCCTGCTGTTGGTCCTGGCGCGCCTGCTCAAGCCCGAGAGGGGCGAGATCCGCTTCGACGGGCGGCCGGCTGAGGCGCTGCACGACCTGGACTACCGCCGGCGCATCGGGCTGGTGCTGCAGGAGCCGCTGCTCCTGGATACGTCGGTCTTCGAGAACGTGGCGGCCGGCCTGCGCTTCCGCCGCCTGCCAAAGGATGAGATCGCCCGCCGCGTTGGGACCTGGCTGGAGCGCCTGGGGATCGCCAGTCTGCGCCGGCGGCCGGCGGCGAAGCTCTCGGGCGGCGAGGCGCAGCGCGTCAGCCTGGCGCGCGCCTTCGCCCTCCAGCCGCAGCTGCTCCTGCTCGACGAGCCCTTCAGCTCCCTGGACGCGCCGACGCGCCTCCGCCTGCTGGACGACTTGCATGCCCTGCTGGCCGAGACCGGCACGACGACCGTCCTGATCACGCACGACCTGGCGGAAGCGGCGCGCCTGGCCCGCCGGGTGGCGGTCCTGCTGGACGGGCGCCTGCGGCAGGTCGGCTCGCCGGAGGAGGTCTTCGCAGTTCCAACCGACGGGGACGTGTCGGCTTTCCTGGGGAAACAATAAAACAAAAAAGCCTGCTCGCAGGTTTCTTGTTGGTGGATTCATCGTCGCCTCAGGGCATTACGCCGGTGGCGATGGTCCCGGCCTGCAAGCCATCCAGGACCTGCTGTACCAGGCGCTGCTTGCCCTCGCTGAGCAGTCCGGGGTTGACGTCTGCCAGGGCGAGGGGTGAAGCAACGATTTGGCCGCCCTTGCCGGCGACCAGGTCGGGGAAGATTTTCTGGATAGCGGGGAGCAGATCCGGTTTGAAGCTGGCGATCCAGTTGGACTGCAGGTCCTTGGCGGGCATCGATTCCCCGATCAGGTAAAGGTTGCGCTGGATCAGGGATTCCAAGAGATCGACCGTGGCCACCCCTGGGTAAACATAAACCACCGAGGCCAGGTAATAATTCATCGGATCGCCATAGGCGGGATACTGGCTTTTGGGCTTGTCCTGGGGAATCTCGACATGCACGGGATACGTGTAATAGGGCTGGAAGCTGACCAGGCACAAGCCGCAGTAGAAATGCATGCCGTTGGCGAAAGCGGCTTCGGCGGCCATGCCCTTGGGATCATCCTTGAGCGTGATGATCCCGATGCGCGAATCCTGGGACAGCATGGCGGCCGTGTAGCCGGCCAGGAAGGCCTCCTTATCGACTGGCTGGCCCGTTGCTCCGAGGGTGGAGAGATTGGGGGCGGCGGGCAGGTCCGGAATGCCGACTGCCAGAAACTGGGCCTGGGGGGCGGCCACCACCAGTGCGGTCAGGCCGGGATCGGGCGGAAAAACGATGACCACTTTAAGCGACGGTCCGAGAATCTGCAGATCGGCGGCGGTCAGCGTGTTGAGCACCTGGAAGCGCATGCCATTTGCCTGGGCCAGGGTGTAGACGGCGCTCTGATACAGGTTGGAGTCGGCCTTGGCCATATCCGCAGGAATGACCAGCACCGCGAGGGGCGATTCGGGGGTCGGGGTGAAACTCGGGCGCGAGGTAGATGACGGGGAGGGCGTCACAGTCGGTGCCCGGCCGGACAGGGTGCATGCCGCCAGCACCAGACAGAGGGCAAAAAAGATGGACGTATGGAAAAAGGGGCCAGATTTGGACTGCACGATGGTTGCTCCGAAGCCTTCAAGCCATTCTCTCTGACGAGAGGCGAGAGGCGAATTGATTTGGAATATTTTACCTGAAATTAAGCCATGAGACGACCGGTTGGTCGTCTCATGGATAGGAGGAGATGGAGGAAAGCAGTTACTACTGGCCGGAGATTACTTGGCCGCCACCTTGATGACCTTGGGGCGAGCCGTCTCGGCCTTGGGCAGGCGCAGGGTCAACACGCCGTCGGTGATCTTGGCCTCGGCCTTTTCGGCATCCAGCGGGGTCGCCAGGCGCAGGGTTCGGGAGAAGGAGCCGTGCGGCAGCTCGCGCAGCACGTATTCTGCCTCGTCGGCATTGAACTCGCCCTCCAGGGTGACCACGTCGTCCAGGATGCGGATGTTGACGTCTTCGGCCTTCAAGCCGGGGACGAGTGTCTTGAGCACGAAGGCATCGTCCTCTTCACGCACGTCCACGGGCAGGTAAATGTCGTGTTCCTGCGCTTCGGAGGCCATGCGGGCCCAGCGGCGGGCCATGCGATACGGGTAAGGGGTAACGAAGTAAGTCATAGGATTCTCCTTGTATTCCGGTTTTTGTTCCCGTATTTTATACTTGGCGTATAAGAAAAAATATATAGAAAGGTCAATTTTTTGTTGGAAAAATCGGGAACTTATCCGCCCGCCGGGACATCCTGGTATCGTTGGTTCCCACTACTTATTGGTGAAAGAGGTGAGAAATGAAAAGCTACCTGACTCTGGTTCTGATCGGTTTGGCGATGACAGGCTGCTTGCCCGTTCCCCGGGCCGGGGTTGCCACGCAACCAGCCGCCGCGACCGGCACGCCTTCTGCAAATCTTGCCAGCGGAACTGCCGCCCAGACAGCGGCGACCCCGGCGGCATCCTCCCAGTCACTACCCCTGTCCGTGACGGTGCGGCCGCCGGCTGTCCTGTTCGGTCCACCTCAGGGGACGCCTGTGCCCGGGATCCCCACCCCGACGCCCTTCATGCCCGCCGGCTGGCGGACATTTACCAGCTCCAGCCTGGGGGTGTCGGTCGACTATCCGGCGGATTGGGCGGCTGCCGGGCAGACGGACGGCGCGACGTTCACCTCCGCACAAGGCGGCACGATCCAACTACAGGCAGGCCAGGCTGGCGTTCAGCAGAATTCCGGGAAGCTCGAGTGCACCACCCTGATCAATACCTATGGCCAGTCCGGTAATGTTTGCGTGGATGCCGGTTCCCAGCGCTACAGCGCCAGCTTTGTCTTGAAATCAAATTCCGGCTCGAACCAGCTCGTCACATTGTCCACGACGGGCACAGCCGCACTGGAGGTTTACAAGTCGATGCTCAATACCGTGCGCCCAGCCCAGTAACCGGGAAGAGAACATACCGGACATCGGTGCTTGATAGCCGGTGTCCGGTATGTTTTACGGGAGCTGCCGGGGGAAAGTCACAAGGCAACTCACCTTTATTGCTTATCCGATGACTAGTGGGGATCGAAAGTGTGATGGCCGAAATGACCGTTCGTGGACGGCGTGGAGTCGGCAACTGCCTGTTTGGCGTCCTTGTCGGATGTGTATTTGGTCAGGAAATTGACCAACTGGTCGGCAAACGGGGAACCCAGACCGGTCGTTGCATCCCAACCCGTCCCGGCATTGAAGCCCGTTATGGACACGGGGTTGTTGCTGGCGTCGAGCTCGGTCACCGAGTTGTTCCCGCTGGTGATGTCGTGGAAGAGGGCGGCGTATTTCTTCGGGGACAGGCTATAAAGGTAGAGCGCCCAGTTGATGAAGCCCAAGTCCCGGCCGGCTTTCTGGTCGGCGATCGCCACGATGCCCGCCCACTGCGGGGAACCGGAGCTTGTGCCGCCGAACAGATACCAGTGGCCATTCCACTGCACCAGGACACCGTGGTAAACGGCGGCGTTGTATGCCACATCCGGTACGCCGCGCTGCTTGTTGCGCGTGACCAGGTGCTGGAACAAAGGTGATTTATACAGCACGCTGAATCCACCGCCGGTGGCAATGCTGTTGTCGAGCTCATTCCAGGCAGTCTCGCCCTGGTAAGTCCCCGGGGCAGGATTGGTGCTTGGGTCGCAGCCCAAGGAGGTCAGGCAGTAATCCTCGGCGTGCAGCTCGGTGCCGCCCACCGCCGTGACCAGCGGGTCGCTGGCGGGGGAAGAGGCTGCCTTGGCCCAGGAGGAGCCATCGCATGTCGGCTGGGCTGCACCTTCATCTCCCGAGGAAGCCAGGAGGGTCATGTGCTTCAGCGTCGCCTTCACAAACAACGCATGCTCGTTCTTTAACAGGGTCGAATCGACGCAGCTCTCGTTCTCGCCGAAGCTTTGGGAAATGACGTCCCCCAGGTGGTTATCCACGGCGTACTGCGTGGCGCTCAGGATGTCGGCGTCGTCGTTCGATTTGGCCAGGACCAGTACAACTTTGGCATCCGGGGCAATGGCGTGCGCCCACTCCACGTCCAGCGAAATCTCGGCCGACCAGCCGACCATGTTGTCGTCGGCGGGATTGAACGGGGTGAGACCGTCCGGGGCGACCTGTGTGAAGAAAGTGGACCGGTCGGGCAGGCCGTAGTTGGCATCGAAGGTGTCCAGGTCGCTCGGCAACGTGGGGCTTTGGAAGGCATCGACGATGACGATGGTGCGGCCGGCGCCGGTGTAACCGGCGTTGATCAGGTTGTCGATGCCATACGCATGCCGGATCTGGAACGGATCATAGCAAACTACGCCTGGCGTCAGGCCCAACTGGCAGGTGAACAGCGTCAGGTCCGGACTGGAAGTTACATCGGCCGGAACTGCCTCCGGGCCGACTTTGATAAAAGGTGCCGCAGATGAAGCCGCGCTGGCTGCCATGGGCACACCTGTCGCGAACAGCATGGTCACGGTGAGAAACAAGCTGAACCACTTGGTTTTCATAAACTTCTCCTCTGAGTTTGTATTTGTTCAGAATCGGTTGGGATAGAAAGGAGAAAGGGTTTATCTTTATCCGCTAGGCATCACCTCCCTCCGGCAAGAAAGCCGCCGAAGAGAACTCCGGCGATCTGGCAGTCTGCCGCCTCAGACCCGGGTCTATCCCTCCCCTCGCGCGGTGGGTTTGCTTTTCCGAATGTCCATTTCCTCCGTAACCAATCCAAAAGAATGACATAATATGACTAATTAGATAAACAATATTGTATTTATTATACAACAAATTCTTGATCGTATCCTGATCGATCGGGCTGATTGGATCGTCCAGGTCGCTCTCCTGAGCGAGGGTATAATTCCGGACATGTCGTGGCGTACCCTGTTGTGGGTGATCGTTGCCGGCGTGCTGGTGGGCTTGGGGTTTTTCGCCTACCGGAGCACGCGACTGGTGGTCGCCAGGCGGCCCCAGCTGGCTGAGTGGCTGCGCGACCCACAGGCCCACCCGGAGTGGGCGCTGCAGGCCGGAACGCGCTGCGGGTCTGCGCCCTTCGTCATGCCCACGAACGGTTTCGTGGCTTATCTGTGGGACGACACCTTCAGCGGCGGACACCGACACCAGGGCATCGATATCTTCGGCGGCATGGGCACGGACCGGACGCCGGTCGTGGCCGCCTACCCGGGCTACCTGACGCGCCTGCCGGGCTGGAAGTCGGCGGTCATCGAGCGCGTTCCCTCCGACCCGCTTGAGCCGGGGAGGCAGATCTGGCTCTACTACACCCACATGGCCGACCCGGCCGGGAACTCGTTCATCTCCGACAAATTTCCACCCGGCACGACGGAGGTATTCGTCGACGTCGGCACGCTGCTCGGCTACCAGGGGGATTACACCGGCGATCCATACAGCCCCACCGGCGTGCACCTGCATTTCTCAATCGTCAAGGACAACGGCCGGGGAGGCTTCCTCAATGAGCTGGACATCCACAACACTTACGACCCCTCGCCGTACCTGGGCCTGGCGCTGAATGCGGACATGAGTGATGGTGGGGTGGTGGTATGCGGGGCCGGAATGCAGGGAATAGATAATTAGGGAATAGGGACTGGGAGGCAGGATGGGCGATTTCAAGGACGAGGTGGTGCTGGTGACGGGCGCGGGAAAAGGAGCCGGCCGGGCGGTGGCGGAAGCTTTTGCGGCGCGGGAGGCCATCCTGGCGGTCAACGATGTCTCGCCGGTCAACCTGGACGAGACGGTCAAACACATCCGCGAGGCGGGCGGGAGGGTCAAGGATTACGTCGAAGATGTCGCCAAGAAGATGCCGGTCCAGACGCTGCTCAACCAGGTTCTTGACGACTGGGGCCGCATCGACGTCCTGGTCAACTGCGCCGAGGTCGAGCCGGTTCACGCCCTGCTCGACATGGACGAGTGGGACTGGCAGCGCACCCTGGACGTCAACCTGAGCGGCGCCTTCCTGCTGACCCAGTCGCTGGGGCGGATCATGCGCGAAAAGGGCGGCGGGGTGATCGTCCATGTGGGCGAGCGGGCCAAGGGTCCGGAGCAGCGGGTGGGCTACTTTGCCAGCAAGGCCGGGCTGGCTGCCTTCTCCGCCCTGGCGGCGGTCGAGCTGGCCGATTTCGGCATACGCGTCTTCCACGTCCAGCCGGGGGAGGTCAAAGACGTGGTGGCGGAGGTCCTGGCGCTCTGCGCCTGAAGCCATGGCCGTCCGCCTGCGAGATCTGCTGCTGGGCCTGCGCGACCTGCGGCTGGAGGACCGGCCGGTGATCGCCCATGCCTCGCTCTCGGCCTTCGGCCAGGTCGAGGACGGTCCGGAGACGGTCGTCAACGCCCTGGCGACGGTCTTCAAGACGATGATGATGCCGACCTTCACGTACAAGACAATGGTCACCCCGCGCCTCGGGCCGCCGGACAACGCCATGGTCTACGGGTCGCAGGAGGACCTCAACCGCGCCGCCGAGTTCTTCACCTCCAAAATGCCCGCCGACCCGCTGATGGGCATCGTCCCCGAGACGCTGCGCCGCCAGGCGCGCACCCGGCGCAGCACGCACCCGATCCTGTCCTTCGCCGGGATCAACGTCGACTGGGCCCTCGAGACCCAGACCCTGGCCGAGCCGCTGGCGCCCATCCGTGCCCTGCAGGAGCGGGACGGCTGGGCGCTGCTGCTGGGTGTGGACCACACCGTCAACACCAGCATCCATTACGCCGAGCGGCTGGCCGGGCGGCGCACCTTCATCCGCTGGGCGCTGACACCCAAGGGCGTGGTCGAATGCCCGGGCTTCCCGGGCTGCTCGGCAGGCTTCCAGGCGCTGGCCCCGGAAGTCGAGCGTTACGTGCGCAAGGTGACGATCGGCGCGGCGACCGTCCAGGCGGTGCCGCTGACCATGCTGTTCAAGACCGTCCTCACGCGCATTAAAAAAGACCCGCTGGCGCTTTTGTGCCAGCAGGCGGATTGCGAGAGGTGTGGTCAGATCCGGGCCTTGGTGGGGGGGAATAAGGGAATAGGGGTTGGGTAATTAGTGATCAGTAAATGGGAATAAGAGAGTTTCCATGACTTCCAGTGCCTAATTCCTATTGCCTAATCACCTATTGATACAGGATCGGCTCGATGCGCACGTTCTCCTCGCCGACCGCCTGGTTGAGCTTTTCGAGCAGCTCGGGGCAGACGTGGGTGGTGTCGTTGGGGAAGTCGATCAGGTGGCCCTTGCCGTCCTCGAAGATGTGGAACTGGAAGCGGTCTTTCCCCGGGTAAGAAATGAAAGTGCCGTGCAGACGGCCGATGCGGCGGATGTCGCGCTCGGCGTCGCCGCAGGGGCGCAGGATAATGGTCACCATTTGCGGGGCGTGATCGTCGGCCAGATCGACGGGCCGGACGGCGGGAGCAAACTTCGGGGCGGACGGGATCGCGATCGACGATTGAGGATTGACGATTGAGGACTGCGCAGCGTCCCCGGAGCGAAGCGGAGGGGATTGGGGACTGACGATTGTCGATTGAGGATCGACGATTGAGGATTGGGGATCGAGGGCCGATGGTCGACTATCCTCCATGGGTATATGCTCTGGTATCGATTGCGTTTCATCGGCAACCGACTGATCACTGTCTACTGATTTCTGTTCCTCCGGCAGGTCTGCGGCGTGCAGCACCAGGTCGAGCTCCGCAAAGTGAGCGGCGGGGGTGTAGGTCTCCCACTCCGGCGGGTCCTCGGGCGGAGGCGGCTCGGTCCAGCCTTCGGCCTCCCCGTCCGCCGGATTGGTTGTGTTGTAGATTGGAGCCGGCTCGGCCACCCGCGGCGTGGCCGGCACCGGTTTTTTCCCCTGGGGAGCGGTTTTTCCGGGTACAGGTTTCCCTGCCGGGGCAGGCACGCTGACTTTTTCCTCGGCGGGTGCCACGACCTTGATCTCGGTCGTGATTTTGTCCACCAGCACCTTGGTCGGGCTGGATTGGGCATCGGCTTTGCCCTCCACCAGGATCACACCGCCCACCTCCAGCATGAACTGGTATTTTTCCCATGTCCGGGGGAAGAGCACCAGCTCGATCGTCCCGGTCAGGTCTTCCAGGTTGACCCAGGCCATCATCTTGCCGGTCTTGGTCTGATGTGGGCGGATGCCCGCCACCATGCCAGCCACGCGCACCTGTTCCTGGTGGGCGGCCTCGCCCAGGGTGGTGGCGAAGTGGCTCACCACCTGGCGGATGGTCTCGGCGTAGGGCGTGAGCGGGTGCTCGGAGGTGTACATGCCGATCAGCTCGCGCTCCCAATTGAGCAGCTCGCGCCGGTCGGCGTCCGGGATGAGCGGCAGGAGGATGGATTCGCTCACCCCGGTGTGCGCCCCGAAGAGCGACATCTGCCCGGCCTCCAGGGCGCGGAAGTGGCTGGAGCTGACCGCCACCAGGCGGTCGAGGACTTCCAGCAGGGCGGCGCGCGGCCCGAAGGCATCCATCGCCCCGACCTTGATCAGGCTCTCCAGGGCGCGCTTGCCCACGGCGCGCAGGTCCAGGCGGGCGGCCAGGTCGTTGAGGTCCTTGAAGGCGCCGCCCTTGGAGCGTGCCTGGACGAGCAGCTCCACCGCGCCCTGGCCGACGTTCTTGATCGCCCCCAGGCCGAAGCGGATGGCGGACCCTTCGACTTCGCGTCCTTCGGACGCTCCGCTCAGGGCATTTCCCTCGACTTCGCTCGGGGCAGGCTGGTCTTCGATGGCGAAGTCCCAGTCGCTGGCGTTGACATCCGGCGGCAGCACCGCCACGCCCATGCTGCGGGCGTCGTTGACGTACAGGGCCATCTTCTCGGTCTCGCTCTTGGTGACCGAAAGCAGGGCGGTCATGTACTCGACCGGGTAGTGCAGCTTGAGGAAGGCGGTCTGGACGGCAAGCACGCCGTAGTCGGCGGCGTGGGATTTGTTGAAGCCGTAGCGGGCGAACTCCTCCCAGTCCGAGTAAATCGCCTCGGCCGTGTCCTGGGGAATGCCGTGCTTGACCGCCCCGCCGACGAACTTCTTGCGGTGCTTCTCGATGTCCTCTTTCTTTTTCTTGGAGATCGCCTTGCGCAGGTCGTCGGCCTCCGACGGGGTGTAGCCGGCCAGCTCGACGGCGGCGCGCATCAGCTGTTCCTGGTAGATCGGGATGCCGTAGGTGTCGCAGAAGATCGGCTCCATGGACGGGTGGCGGTATTCGACCGGCGATTCGCCGTGCATGCGGCTGATGTAGTCCGGGATGAAGTCCATCGGGCCGGGGCGGAAGAGCGCCACCATGGCAATGATGTTGTCGAGGCTGCGGGGCTTCATCTGCACCAGCCAGCGGGTCATGCCCGAACCTTCCAGCTGGAAGACGCCCTGGGTGTTGCCCTCGCCCAGGACGCGAAAGGTATCCGGATCGTCGGTGGGGATGTTCTCCAGGGTGTAGGTCACCCCGTGACGCTCGCGGATGATGTCACAGGCGCGCGCCATGATGGTCAGGGTGGCCAGCCCGAGGAAGTCCACCTTGAGCAGCTTGAGCTTCTCCAGGATGCCCATCTCGAACTGGGTGACCGTCTTGACCGGCGTCTCCTCCGAGTTGCTGGTGGGGCGGTGCAGGGGCAGGTACTCGATCAGCGGCTCGTCCGAGATGACCACCCCGGCGGCGTGCGTCCCGGCGTTGCGCACCACGCCTTCCATCTTGGCGGCGGTATCCATCAACTCGCGCAGGTGATCGGCGGAGGCGTAGGCCTCTTTCAGCTCCGGCACCTGCTCGATGGCCTCGGCCAGCGACATGGGCTTGCCGGGGATGTTGGGGACCATCTTGGCCACCCGGTCGACCTCGGGCAGCGGGATGTCCATCACCCGGCCGACGTCGCGCAGGGCGGCGCGCGCCCCCAGCGTGCCGAAGGTGATGATCTGCGCCACCTTGTCCTGGCCGTACTTCTTCGACCGCGTACTCGAGCATCTCCGACGCGGCGGTCGTCGCGGAAGTCCAGGTCGATGTCGGGCATTGAGATGCGCCCCGGGTTGAGGAAGCGCTCGAAGAGCAGCTCGTGGCGGATGGGATCGACCAGGGTGATTTCCAGGGTATAGGCGACGATCGAGCCGGCTGCCGAGCCGCGGGCGTTGTACCAGATGTCGCGCTCACGGGCGAAGCGGCACAGGTCCCAGACGATCAGGAAGTAGGCATCGAAGCCCATCTTGTGGATCACGCCCAGCTCGTAATCCAGGCGGGTCTGGACCTCTTCGCTGTCGGCGCGCTCGGCGTAGCGGCGCTGCGCCCCCTGCTCGCACAGCCGGCGCAGGTAGCTCTCCGGGGTCTCGCCTTCGGGAACCTCGAAGCGCGGCAGGTGGTAATCCTCCACGCTCAGGTCCACCTTGCAGCGCTCGGCGATCAGCAGGGTGTTCGAGAGCGCCTCGGGGACCTCGGCGAACAGGCGCGACATCTCCTCCGGCGGGCGCAGGTAGTAGGACGGGTCGGTCATGCGCATCCGGTCGGGATCGGAGAGCAGCGTCCCGGTCTGGATGGCGAGCAGGATGTCCTGCAGGCGGGCGTCCTCGGGGTTGATGTAATGGACGTCGTTGGTGGCGATGAATTTGGAGTCGTAGCGATGGCCCAGGTCGAGCAGGTTCTTGTTGATCGACTCGAGCTCGGGGATATCGTGCTGCTGGAGCTCGAGGAAGAAATGCTCCTTGCCGAAAACCTCGTAGTACCAGTCAAGGGTTTTGCGCGCCTGCCTCGACCTGACCCTGCTCGAGCAGCGCGCGGCACCTCGGCCGACATGCAGCCCGAGGTGCAGATCAGCCCCTCGGCGTGCCTGGCCAGGAATTCCTTGTCGATGCGGGGATAGTAATAGAAGCCCTCGAGCTGCGCGGCGGAGGCGATCTGGAGCAGGTTGCGGTAGCCGGTCTGGTTCTCGGCCAGCAGCAGCAGGTGCGAGGACCTGCGGTCCTCCTTGGCGTCGTGCTCCGCCATCGAGCGGGCGGCCATGTAGGTTTCGATGCCGATGATCGGCTTGATCCCGGCTTCCCGGGCGCGCTCGTAGAACTCGATCACCCCGAACATGGTGCCGTGGTCGGTGATCGCCAGGGCTGGCATGTTCATCTCCTTGGCACGCGCCACCAGCTTCTTGATGTTCGAGAAGCCGTCCAGCAGGGAGTATTCGGTGTGAACGTGGAGGTGGACGAAGGACATGGGTAAAAGGGAAAGACAAAAAAACAAAAAACAAAAAGAGTAAAACGTGAAGAGTAAAACGTAAAGAGCGGGCTGAAGCGATTATAGCACGCCGGATGAGTCTAGAACCTATGTTTGAATGACACAAGTATATACTTTAAGGTTGCTGTTAATTCCAAAAACAAAATCCCCGCGTCACCTAACGCGGGGGGAAGATTGGGCGGGGGTATCTATGCAGGGCGCTTGAATACCCATATCTCCGCCGATGTGAGACCCGCCATATTAGGTACGGGCACTAAATTCCTTTTAGTGAGCGGAGATATCGTCTGACTTGATATTGGCGTTGAGGTGACTAATTCCCATCCTGCCTCTCCCAATTCCTGGAACTTCTTAGTCAGATTAACGGGCAGAGGTAATTCATCGTAATCTTCCACCCACGAAGAAAATCCGGCTGAAGTTATTGTATTAATTTCTCCGTCTGTTTCAAATTTTGAATTATGAATAGTGATTATGAACTTGTACTCCCACTTTGTCATGGTATCTCCTTTCGAGTGTGCTGTTATTATCGCGCAATTGCTCTATAACGCAAAACCCCCGCCAGGATCGGCGGGGGCAAAAGTCCAACGGTTGGACTTTTTACAGCCTTTCCATTATGCAGCGGCGCGGCAAATCGTCCAGCCATGCGCGGACGGTTTGGTATGCCAGGTCTACGCGCTCGAATTGATACAGGCAGAAAGTACGCACCAGGAACAGCAACAGGCGGGTCTTGTTCGTTTCTAACCATATCCTTCCAATCTCCTATTGCCATTCTTGCGGGGTTGTTGTACCTTATAGGCATTCCCGCGCCGGGGCTCACCGTTACTCCGCCTGCGTGGCGCCGCAGCGGACAATCCCATCAGGAGGACAGCATGCCCGCTCCCCAACCCGTTTCTTTTTCGTTGACCAAGTACATCGAACTTTTCAAGGATAAATCCATCGTCGGTCCCACCACCCCCTTCGGTCCCGGCTATGACGTTCTATTCGATGCAACATTTAAAGTGGACGGCTGGAAGGAAATCCGCGTCTGGACGCACGTCTTCGTCGAGAATTACGCCATGACCCCGCTGACGAACGCCGCCCACCTCGGGCTGCGCTTCATGCACGATTTCGGCACCGGCAACTCTTTCGACTACGAGTCCGCCGACCTTCCATTCAACGGGGTCACCTCTTACATCGACGGCTACACCATCAAGCCTCTCATCGGCAACAAGCTGCGCCTGCTGTGTCACCCGACGGGTCTGCCAGCCGGCCCGTACACGATGGGCGTCACCTACCTGCTCGTGCGCTGAGTTCGAGAGCAGCCTGAAACCAATCAAATATAAACCGTCCCGGCCCAACGCCAGGACGTTTTTTACTGGATACATTCCTTCAGGATTGTCTTCAACACCTGGGGTAGGCTCTTCAAAACAGTCTCATTTGGAATGTGTAAGACTTTCAATCCTAGCCCGGTGAGAACTTTGTTACGTTCAGCATCATACTCTTTCTGGTACTCGTGGATGTCTCCGTCGATTTCGATGACAAGGTCAGCCGCATGACAATAGAAATCCACGATGTACCCGGCGATGATCTGCTGGCGACGGAAATGACGACCACCGAGCTTGTTCCCGCGCAATGCCTGCCATAGCCTTTTTTCGGCAGGGGTCATTTCTCTGCGCAGTTCGCGGGCGCGCTGGAGTTTGATTGAATTGATCTTCTGGCCAGGAATGATATTTTTAGTAGGCATATTTCCTCCCTGAGGACCCCCACCCTACCTCCCCCCTTGGGGGGAGGAGCGATTTCCCCTTCCCCTTGGGGACTGCGAAGCGTACCCGTAGGGTAAGGGGGGTAGGGGGATGGGTCCTTTGACACTGATGATTATACCGTTTGTATACTTTCCGGCACTTTGATTTCTTATCCTCCTCTTACACCCCTATGCTATAATCCCCCTCCGAAAGGTCCAGCATGCTGCAGAAATTTGTCAAAACCTTCGGGGGTGACCCCAATAAGCGCGAGGTCGAAAAGGTCAGTCAGGTCGTCGAAGAGGTGAACGCCCTCGAGGCGGAATACGAAGCCTTAAGCGATGAGGCCTTGCGCGCCAAAACGGACGAGTTCCGCGCCTACCTGGCGCAGGAACTGGAAGGCATTGAAGATGAAAAGGAAAAGCGTGAGGTCGAGCAGGAGGCCCTGGACGAGCTCTTGACTCACGCCTTTGCCGCTGTGCGCGAGGCCTCCAAGCGCACCATCGGCCTGCGCCACTACGACGTGCAGCTGATCGGCGGCGCCGTCCTGCACCAGGGCAAGATCGCCGAGATGCGCACCGGCGAGGGCAAGACCCTGGTCGCCACCCTGCCGCTCTACCTGAACGCGCTGACCGGCAAGGGCGTCCACCTGGTGACGGTCAACGATTACCTGGCCCGCCGCGACGCCCGCTGGATGGGCCCCATCTACCACGCCCTCGGCCTGACGCGTGGGCGTCCTGCAGATGGCCGCCCGCACCGAGAACGGCAAGCAAGGCCTTCCTCTACGACCCGGAGCGCGAGTCGCCGCAGCGAGGACCAGCACCAGCTGCGCCTGGTGGACCGCCGCCTGGCTTACGCAGCCGACATCACCTACGGCACCAACAGCGAGTTCGGCTTTGACTACCTGCGCGACAACATGACCATGAGCCTGGACGACCGCGTCCAGCGCGGCCACCATTACGCCATCGTCGACGAGGTGGACAACGTCCTGATCGATGAGGCCCGCACCCCGCTGATCATCTCCGGCCCGGCCTCCGGACGACGCTGGAGTGGTACGGCAAGATGGCGCAGGTCGTGCGCCAGCTGCGCCCCGAGGACTACGAGGTCAGCGAAAAGGACCGCACCGTCTCGCTGACCGAGATCGGCGACGGCCCACGTCGAGCAGCTGCTCGGACAGCCGCTGCGCGACCCCGACCGCCCCGAGGACGTCACCCCCGAACAGGCCCGCCTGCTGGGCTACCTGGAGCAGGCCCTGCGTGCCCAGATCCTCTTCAAGCGCAACAAGGACTACCTGGTCCAGGGCGGCAAGGTCGATCATCGTGGACGAGTTCACCGGGCGGCTGATGCCCGGCCGGCGCTGGTCGGACGGGCTGCACCAGGCGGTGGAAGCCAAGGAAGGCGTCAAGGTCGAGCCTGAGAACGTCACCTACGCCACCATCACCCTCCAGAACTACTTCCGCATGTACGCCAAGCTGGCCGGCATGACCGGCACGGCCCTGACCGAGGCGGAGGAGTTCGACAAGATCTACAAGCTGGACGTCCTGCCCATCCCGACCAACCTGGAGTACCAGGCCTTCGGCCCGGAGGTCGCCTCTGGTCGAGGTGAAGGCCAGGGACGAGGAAGGCTTCGAGTTCAGTTACTTCGCCCGCCGCGACGATCCCGAAAAGGAGACCGGTCTTCTGGCGGCGCAAGGACTTTCCCGACATCAGTCTACCGCACGGAGGAGGCCAAGCTGCGCGCGATCGTGCGGCGAGATCTGCCGTCTATCACATCCAGGGGCGGCCCCTGCTGGTCGGCACGACCTCGGTCGAGATCTCGGAGCGCCTGTCCAGCCGGCTGCGCGCCGAGCCGCTCCGCCGCCTGACGCAGGTTCTGCTGCTGCGCAACACCTGGCTGGAGGCGAACGACCGCGATGAGGACGGGCGGCGCATCAACGAGCTCGAGACCCTCTACCGCCCGCTCGATCAACTGCGTCCCGAGGAGCTGCGCCCGCTGGCCAAGGAGCTGGGCCTCTCGCTCAATCCGGAGGACCCGGCCAACCTGTCCCGCCTGGTGACGATCCTGAAGCTGAGGCCCGATGACGAGCCCCGGCTGAAAGATGCCCTGCAGGGCGGCATCCCGCACCAGGTGCTGAACGCCGCGCAAGCACACCGAGGAGAGCCAGATCATCGCCGGGGCGGGCGCCTTCGGGGCGGTGACCATCGCCACCAACATGGCCGGCCGCGGGGTGGACATCAAGCTGGGCGGCGAGCTGGCCGAGGAGGTGCTCGCCGCCGTCGACCGCGTCCTGCGCCGGGCCGGGTACGAGGACCCGTACGACATGTCGCTGCAGGAGCGGCGCGAGGCGCTGCAAAAGGCCGACCCGGCGCTGTACGGCATCTACGAGACCGAGGTCCAGTTCTTCCTCAAGTATTTCGAGGACATGGAACGGGTGCGCGAGCTGGGCGGGCTGCACGTCATCGGCTCGGAGCGCCACGAGGCACGCCGCATCGACAACCAGTTGCGCGGCCGCGCCGCCCGCCAGGGCGACCCCGGCTCGTCGCGCTTCTTCCTGTCCCTCGAGGATGACCTGATGCGCATGTTCGGCGGCGACCAGGTCAAGAACCTGATGGAGCGCCTGAGCATCGACGACGACTACCCCATGCAAGTCCGCCTGGTCAGCAACATGATCGAGCAATCCCAGCACCGGGTCGAGGGCGCCAACTTTGACGTGCGCAAGCACCTGCTCGAGTACGACGACGTGCTCAACTCCCAGCGCATGCGCATCTACGGCCAGCGTGACCGGGTTTTCGAAAAGGAAGACCTGAGCGAGGACGTGAACGAGCTGCTGCGCCAGGAGGTCGGGCGGCGCGTCGACGAGGCCGCTGCAGGCGGGGAGCTGTGGCGCCTGCTTGCCTGGCTGGAGCAGATCCAGCCGATCTCCCCTGGCCCGGACGGCATATTCCCATCCTTCGTCTATAAGGTTTTACTGGGCGAGCTGAACGCGGCGGGTGGGGACTCCAGGGCAAGCCTGCTCGACCTGGCCCGGCGCGCCCTGCAGGCCGATCAAGGATACTTCCTGCGCCTGACCCAGGATCTGATCGACCGTTCCGGCGAGAGCCTGGACGAGCTGATCAACGAGCGCCTCGAAGTCCTTGACACCGCCCTGGACGGTCTGCAGGATGGCCTCGAGACCGAGGAGCGCCACCCGGCCGCCATCCTGGAAGAGTTCTCCGGCCTGGCGCGCGTCCCCTTTCGCCTGGACTCCGCCCAGCAGACCCAGCTGGTGGAGGACCCACGCGAACTGTCCGACGATTTACGTGCCCAGGTGGCGGCCTACGTCACCTCGGTGACGGTGACGCGCCTGGTCGGGACGATCGAGTTCCGCCTGGGCGAGTCGCTCGGCCTCAACCCCTCCGAGCTGCAAGCCCTCGGCTGGGACGAAGTGGCACAGCGCGTCGAAACCCGTCTCCAGGAGGTGCTGGCCGGGCGCATCGATCGCCTGCTCGGTAAAGAGGGCCAGATCGTGCGCGACCTGGAAGCGGCCCTCGCACGCCTGCCCTCGACGCTTGACGACCAGGCCAAACTCCAGCTGCTCGTCCTGACGTCGCAGGGGACGAGCACGTATTTCGACGCCAAGACCCATCGCCAGATGCGCCAGGTCTTCATCCGCCTGCACTACGTCCACCTGGCGAGCGAGCTGCTGGAGAACGTCAATGCCGGTGCCTTGGAGGAGGAAGTGCTCGAGCACCTGCAGAACGCCCAGCAGGCGCAGCGCCTGGCCTTCGGTCAGAGCGAGGCGACCCGGTTGGGTACTTCCTCAACATCCCCCCTTTCTACGCCGGGGGAGACGGAAGGGGCGGCCGAGGCGCTGGGTGCGCGCATCCAGGCGCAGATCTATCGTCAGGTGCTGTTGGGCGCCATCAGCGAGCTGTGGGTCGACTACCTGACCCGCGTGGAGGCCCTGCGCGTCGCGATCGGCCTGGAAGCCTATGCCCAGCGCGATCCGCTGGTACAATATAAAACACAGGCCTCGGAGATGTTCCAGACCTTGCTGGCCGATATTCGCGCCGCGGTCATCGGGCGCATCTTCCTTTACCAGCCGCGCCTCGCAGCCGCCCAGGCCGAGGTGGCGGCTTCCGGACCGGCGGCGGCCCGCGACGCGCAGCCCGCGCAAGGTGCGCCTGCGGCACAGTCCGCCCAAAAGAAGCGCAAGCGTCACCGACATTAGGCCGGACACGAAAAGTGGTGCAAAGTGGACGATTCCGTCGAAACCTACCGCTCGCTGCCCAAAGTGGAGCTCCACCGCCATCTCGAGGGATCGCTGCGCCTGCGCACGATGATCGAGATCGCCCGCGGCCACGGCATCACTGTGCCGGTTAATACCGGCTCGCTCAGCAACCTGGTCCAGGTGCAGAGCAGCGACCCGTTCACCTTCCAGAATTTCCTGGCCAAGTTCACCACGCTGCGCATGTTCTACCGCTCGCCGGAGGTGATCCACCGCATCACTCGTGAGGCCGCCGAGGATGCAGTGAAGGACAACGTCCGCTACCTGGAGCTGCGCTTCACGCCCGTGGCTCTCAGCCGAGCCGAGCGCTTCCCCCTGGGCGATGTCATCGATTGGGTCTGCGAGAGTGCCGCGCAAGCGGCGGCCGAGTTCGGCATGCGCATCGGTCTGCTGGCCAGCGTCAACCGTCACGAGAGCGTCGAGCTGGCCGAACAGGTGGCCTGGTTGGCCGCCGAGCGCGTCCAGAAAGGACTGGTCGGCATGGACCTGGCGGGGAACGAGGCCGAGTTTCCGGCCCAGCCGTTCGCGGGTGTATTCCGCGAGGCGAAGCAGGCCGGGCTGAAACTGACCGTCCATGCCGGGGAGTGGGCCGGTGCCGCCAACGTACGCGAGGCGATCGAAGTCCTTCAGGCGGACCGCATCGGGCACGGCGTCAAGGTGCTCGAGGACCCCGATGTGGTCGACCTGGCCCGCGAGCGCGGGACCGCCTTCGAGGTCTGCATCACCAGCAACTTCCAGACCGGCGTCGTTCCGGCGCTCCAGGCGCATCCCCTGATGAAGATGGTGGATGCCGGTCTGAACGTCACCTTGGGGACCGACGATCCGAGCATTTCGCAGATCTGCCTGACGGACGAATACCGCCAGGCCTGCCAGGCACTGGGCATGCCGCAGGAGATGCTCAAGCAACGCATCCTGGCGGCAGCTGAGGCCTCGTTCCTGCCGAGCATCGAAAAGGCTCATCTGGCAGCTGAATTGCGGACCGGTCTGTCGCTTGAATGACCACACTGACCGTAAATGGCGCCCCCCCTCGTTCCATAGACTGGCCCGAGCCTTTGCCGCTAAGACAGATCGTACCGTTAATAGATTCGGCCCTGCCTCTTCAATAGCCGGTCGGCAACGCAGGCAGCGACACACCGAAAGCCGCATCGCCTCGAAAATAAATCCAATATATAAAGACCGATATGCGAATTTCGCGCTTGGAACTCATCCTCTCGATCCTGGTCACGTTTGGCCTGCTAATCGTTTTGGCAAAGTTTGCCCCCGGCGGTCCGCTCGGAACCGATGTGGTCGGTTATGTGAATCACGGCCTGAACGGGGTCGAAGACCCTACGACCATCACGCGCTATTTTCACACCTACCTGCAAGCCCTCTTTACTCGGAGTGCCCCGACCCCATTGATTGGGGTGCAGGTTTACTGGGCGTTCATCATGTCGCTGAGCACTTTGCTCATCTACCTGAACGCCCGCCTGCTGACCCGGCGCGCCAACATCGTCCATGGACTGTTGGCCGTCTTGCTTTTCTGGTCGATTCGGGCAGTGACGGACTCTGCAGGGATCACCTTTGTGGATTTCTCGGCAATGTTCATTGCCGGTTTGATCGTCTGTGTTTACCTGGTCTCTTACCGGCGCGGCCATCGTTCCTGGGGGATGCTGGTCCTGCTGGGTTTCCTTTATTACCTTGGTTTTAGAGCCAAGGAGGTGGTGATCTGTACCCTTCTACTGGTGGTCGGATTGGGACTGGCGGAGGATGACAAGTTCCAATTCAAGCTGCTGCTAAAGAGAGTCGGGTATCTTGCCTGCGGCGCAGCGGCCGGTATGGTTCTATTCATATTTCTGAACGCGATTTTCCTCCACGATCCACTCTTCGGCTGGCGTTTGTCCGATTATCAAGCTTACTTTGCCCATTATAGCCAGGTGCTGCGGGGCTCCACCGTGCAAAGCTGGCTCACCGACCCGCTTACGAACACCGCGCTCGATCTTGCTGATCTTCCTCCTATACATAATCAGCGGGACAAAGGCTGCTTCCGATCCGGAAATTGGACTCGGCAACCGGATCGTCTGGCTGGTGCCCATTTCCATGGTTGCGTTCCTGATCCTCTCCGTCGAATGGGGCAAATTGCCTTTCCGCTACCTGATTCCGGCGCTCGCCCTAATGACCAGCCTGGAAGTCCAGATATTCAATTTCGACTTGCCGGCCACCTGGCGAGGCCGCGCGGTCCTGCTTGGGCTTTTGACCGCCGGCGTGCTTCTGGACTTGGTGGCCCGCCTGTGGATAAAACATTCCGCGCTTCCCAAAGGCTGGGATGAGGGCATTTATCTCGAAGTCGTTTACTTTCCCTTGATCGTTACAGCCATCCTGGCCATCCTCATGATGGTGAAACGGCCATCAGCCAACTTCTCAATTGTTCTCGGCGTGCTGATCTTGTCGGTGCTCACCTCGCTGCTCTCCAGCAATTTACGCAGCATGTTCATAGGCCGGTCGAATCAGCAAACGACCGAGTTGGTTTTTTATCCTTTTTCAGCCTTTACTTCTGAGATCACGGTCACCCCGGGCATGCAGGTTTACATGGCAAGTGATACCTGGGTGAGCGTGGATCAACTTTGGATTGCCAAGAATTTTGAGGAGAAAGCCAATTTGTTCAATGTCTATTTCGACGCCGGGTTGTCCAAGTCCCAGGTTACTTCTCCGGAGAACACCGACATCTCTCGCGACATCCTGCAGGAACGCTACAATTATGTTTTTATGAGAACTGACGAATGGGAACAAATTGCGGCCGACACGCCCATCCTCGCTCAAGTGGAACAGGATTACGAAATATTCAGCGAGCCGAGAGGGCTGCTCATCTTGCTCAAAGCCAAGGGCCCATAGAACATTCTTGTAGAAGCATCGGGCCCCATTGCGTGCACGCGTCGCAGGGTTTGCCCAACCTGGTGCAATCAGCCTTGGGCTGCCCACGGCAGATGAACAGGATTTCCTCCCCAAGCCCGGCCGCGGGATGCTTTGGGGCATTGAATTGGCCGTCAGGTCGACACCGGTTGGACATGGCCCGCATCATAGCGGCCACTTCTTGTCGGAGTGGATGCGGACACGCACGACCCACCCCCGCGAACCATAAGCTAACAATTTTAGGAGTATCTCATGTCTGAGGATTTCTTCAATTCCCGTGATGTACTGAAAGTTGGAAACAAAAAATACTCTTGTTTACCGGCTGGAGGCGCTCGAAAAGGCCGGGTTGGTCAAGCTGGCAAACTGCCGTTCTCGATCCGCATCATGCTGGAAGCGGCCCTGCGCCAGTGCAATGAGAGTGAGATCAAACAGGCCGATGTGAAGAATATCGCCGCCTGGACTCCGGTGGCCCCGGCGGGTGGTCGTCCCGGCATTCCCTTCCTGCCGGCGCGGGTCATCATGCAGGATTTCACCGGCGTCCCGGCGGTGGTCGACCTGGCGGCCATGCGCGCCGCCGTCGCCCGCCTGGGCGGCGACCCGAAGAAGATCAACCCGCTCGTGCCCGTCGACCTGGTCATTGACCATTCGGTGCAGGTGGATTTCTTCGCCACCGCCGATGCCCTGCAGCGCAACGCCGAAATCGAGTTCCAGCGCAACCGCGAGCGCTATGAGTTCCTGAAATGGGGACAGAAGGCCTTCAGCAATTTCCGCGTCGTCCCGCCGATGACCGGCATCGTCCACCAGGTCAATCTGGAATATCTGGCCGAATGTCGTCATGACCAAGGAGACCCCGAAGGCTCCAAGACCTCAGGGATCTTGGCCTTCCCCGATACGCTCGTCGGCACCGACTCGCACACCACCATGATCAACGGCCTGGGCGTGGTGGGCTGGGGCGTGGGCGGCATCGAAGCCGAAGCCGTCATGCTCGGCCAGCCGATGGACATGCTCCTGCCGGATGTGATCGGCTTCAAACTTTACGGCAAGCTCAAGGAAGGCGTCACCGCCACCGACCTGGTGCTGACCGTCACGCAGATGCTGCGCAAGAAAGGCGTGGTGGACAAATTCGTCGAGTTCTTCGGCCCGGGCTGGACAGCATGTCCCTGCCCGACCGCGCCACGATCGCCAACATGGCCCCCGAATACGGCGCCACGATGGGCTTCTTCCCGGTGGATGCCGAGACGCTGCGCTACCTGCGCCTGACCGGCCGCCCGGAGGAAGTCGTTGCCCGGACCGAAGCCTACTGCGCGCGCAGGGACTGTTCCGCGAGGCGGCATCGCCCGAACCGGAATTCACCGACACGCTCGAACTGGACCTGGGATCGGTCGTGCCCTCGCTGGCAGGACCCAAGCGACCGCAGGACCGCGTCGCCCTGACAGAGATGAAGACGGTCTTCGAGAAGGCGCTGACCGCGCCGGTCAAAGAGCGCGGCTACGAACTCAAGCCCGAGGACGTGGCCCGCAAGGCGAAGATCGGCACCAACGGCGGCTCGATCGAGGTCGGCCACGGGGCAGTGGTCATCGCCGCCATCACCTCCTGCACCAACACCTCCAATCCGTCGGTGATGGTCGCCGCGGGACTGGTCGCCAAGAAAGCCGTCGAAAAGGGTCTGATCGTCAAGCCATACGTCAAGACCAGCCTGGCGCCCGGCTCGCGGGTCGTGACCGAATATCTCAAGAAGGCGGGCCTGCTCGAGCCGCTGGTCAAGCTTGGTTTTAACGTGGTCGGTTACGGCTGCACCACCTGCATCGGCAACAGCGGCCCGCTCCCCGGGGAGGTCGCCAAAGCGGTCAACAGCGGCGACCTGGTCGCCGCGGCGGTCATCTCGGGCAACCGCAACTTCGAAGGACGCGTCCACCCGCTGGTCAAGGCCAACTACCTGGCCTCGCCGCCGCTGGTCGTGGCCTACGCCCTGGCCGGCACCGTCGACATCGACCTGAACGGCCGAGCCGCTTGGGACCGGGAAGGACGGCCCGGTATCCTCAAGGACCTCTGGCCGTCGACAGGGGAGATCCGCGATTGCGTGGCATCCAGCGTGGATCAGAAGATGTTCGTTGAAAAGTATGCGGATGTGTTCGCAGGCTCGGACATGTGGAAAGAGATCAAGGTGGCGGAGGGCGACATCTATCCGATGGGACGAGGCTTCCACCTACATCCAGCATCCGCCGTTCTTCCAATCGCTGACCCTGGACGTGCCCCGGATCGCCGAGATCAGGGGAGCGCGTGTCCTGGCCGTGCTCGGCGATTCGATCACCACCGACCACATTTCGCCGGCCGGCAACATCGCCGCTGACAGCCCGGCAGGGAAATATCTGGTCGAGCAAGGGGTGCAGGCCGCGCGATTTCAACTCAGTACGGCGACCCGGCGCGGCAATGACCTGGTGATGGCGCGCGGCACGTTTGCCAACATCCGCCTGAAGAATCTGATGGTCGCCCCCAAGGAAGGCAACTGGACACGCCACCAGCCCTCCGGTGAGGAGATGACCATCTTCGACGCTGCCATGAAATACCAGATGGAGGGAGTGCCCACCATCGTCCTGGCAGGCAAGGAATACGGCACCGGCTCCAGCCGCGACTGGGCGGCCAAGGGCCCCCTGCTGCAGGGCGTGAGGGCCGTGATCGCCGAATCGTTCGAGCGCATCCACCGCTCCAACCTGGTCGGGATGGGCGTGCTGCCGTTGTGTTACGCGGGCGGGCAGAACGCCGAGAGCCTCGGCCTGACCGGCTCCGAGACCTTTGACATTCTCGGCTTGGGCGAGGGACTCGCGCCGAAGAGCCGGGTCCGTGTGAAGGCCAGGAAAGCAGACGGCAAGGTCTTTGAATTCGAAGCCGAGGTGATGATCAACACGGATGTGGAGATCAACTATTATCGCAACGGAGGCATCCTGCACACCGTTTTACGCAACCTTCTGCAGGGATGATGACGGGTGAGCCTGAACGAAGAGAATAGGCGCCTGATGAAGAAGTCTTTCTGGCGGGAAACGGCCTGGCTTTACTCTCCTCTCCTGCTTTGCGCGGGGATCATGCTGCCGCGCTTGCTGTCCCCTCAATTCGGTTTTTTCGATGATGCCGTTTCCCTGACGACCGCTCAAAAAGTTTGGTCCGGACAATGGAGCCTTGGACCGGACGTGAACGGCCGTTTCCGCCCCATCTATTATCTCTATTACGCCTTTTTAGCCCTCCTGTTCGACAACCACCCGTTCTGGTTTTTCCTTGGCAACCTGGTCCTCTGGCTGGCGGCCACATTCTGCCTGATCTGCCTGGCCCGGGGCCTGGGCCTGGACCGCAGGGCAGCCTGGCTGGCTGGTTTTACGTTCGTAATTTCCGGACCGGTTTTGGAGAATATTTATACCCTCTCCAAACCGGAGCTGTTGCAGGCGCTCTTGATTTTACTGCTGCTGCTGGCCTGTGGTTTATATTCACGCCTGAAGACCCGTACCTGGAAAGTCGGCCTCTTTCTAATGATGGCCAGCCTGGCCTTCCTGGCGTGCAGCACGAAGGAGACAGGCGTCCTCCTCGCTCCGGCGGCGCTGTTTTCTGTTGCGATCACATGGGCCTCTTCGCGTTTGACCGGCCAGCCCGGAGGTCCCGCGTTGAGACAGCGCCTGGTCTTATGGTGGTCGTCCCTGGGCGGCGTGGTTTTATATTCCGTCGTGTCGTTGAATATCATGAACAGGAACCCGGTAGTGCCGCATTCCGGGTTCTTGCAGTACGACTTGAGCTGGATCATCGGCCAGGCACGCTTATTGTGGGGCTGGCTGCGCCGGGATTACCTTCACCTTCTCCCGGTCGGTCTGGTTGCCCTGCTGGCCGTATTCCAAAAACCCAACCGGGCCAAACTGATCCTGATATTGGAGTGCCTGGGGTGGCTGGCTTTGTGGATGGGGATTTTCCTGCCTTGGCGATATTTTCCTGAATACTACCTTTACCCGGCCGCCTTGAGCGCAGCGCTGATGTGCGGGGCGTTTTTCGCGTTGGCTCTGACTCTGCTGTCAGCCGGTCCAATCCGCCGTTTCCTGGCCTGGGCCGGTCTGGGCCTGTCCGGCTTGCTGTTGCTTTTAACCCTGCCGTCGCAGGTCGCCAACGGCCGTCTCCAGCTTGCTTTCGACCGCGCCAATGCAAAAATGCTTGCTTATGTTGTCGAACAAGCCCCACAAGGTAGCACCGTCTGGATTAACATCAACCCGCCCAACGAGTATGTCGCCGAATTCAAGACCTGGGTAAACCAGCTGAACAATCGTCCCGACCTGCAGGTGGATTACTTCCACTCCCAGGACCTGGCGGATGCACTGTCGCAAAGTGCTGAAGTCTGGATCGTTTCGCCGTTCATGGAAAACCAATTCTATCCTTCCGTTCGCGTGGGCATGTCCGAACTTCCGACCCGGGAGTGGAATGCTTCCTTGGAGAAATACCTTACTGGGCAAGGTGAGCTGGTCGGTGAAGTACGGGAGAGCTTCCGATCCTCCGATTTGGATACGTTGCGCTTATTTTGCCCACTTGCCCGGTCATTCTCCTTCTGCAAGGTTCCCAATGCCCCACTCGACCGGCGCACCTTCGCCTACGGCTGGAAAATCATCCGTGTTCCCTGAGCGGGTTGATCCGGCAGACGTCTGATGAGTAATCGACAGTCAGATAGAAATGTTGTTTTTGTGCCCCGGGAGATTTGCTCTCATGCCCGGGCAATAAAATCCCAACGATGGCTATTCTGGTCCGTGCCATGTCGAATCAATCCGCCCCCCGCAAATCCCTCCTGACCGTCTTTGCCCTTGCCGCGGCCACTTTTGTTGCCCTGGCGATTGGTTTGGAAGCGATCGCCCGGACGCCATGGGTGGAAAAAGCCCTTCCGCTGCGTTCCGTGGGTGAGTACCAGTACCAGTTTGAGATGAAATGGTTCCGGCTGCAGGAGTATGTCAAAGTGCACGGGGGCGTAGACGTGATCATCCTGGGCAGTTCGCTGGTTAACACCGGTGTCGATCCGGAGGTCATCGCCCGGACCTTTTCGAACGGGACCGGTGCTGATCTGCGAGTCTTTAATTTCGGCGTGGAAGGCCTGACGGTGGCACCGAATTCCGTCCTGGCAAGGATCCTGGTCGCCCGCTACCATCCTAGCCTGCTTATATTTGTGACCGAGATGCGCGATTACGCCGCCAATAACGGCCTGGACACCGAGACTGCCTTCCTCAGCAATCCCTGGTTGCGCTACCAGAGCGGCAGCTTCAACCTGACCGGCTGGGCGGTCGATCATTCCGCAGCCCTGCAGGAATACCTGCCTTACCGTAACTGGGTTCGCTCAGATTTCTTTACCCGGCTTTCCGCCTATCGGCTCCAATCTCATGAAACCGATGCAAGCGGCTATGAGCCTGACCACCGTATCGGACAGGGAGTCGATCTGCCGCCCGATCCGAACAACCCGGTGGATGCGTTCAACTTCACGGCCTTCCGGAACTATCAAATTTCCCTGAGGCGCCTGTTGGCCCTGGAAAATGTCTTGGCGCTCGGCAAAGACGGGAAGACGGCCGTGATGGTGGTTGAGATGCCAGTCTCTCCCACGGCATTTGCCTATTTCGGCGGCGAGGTGGTTCACGCTCAATTTCAAGAGGTCATCGCTTCCGTCGTCCAAAGCAGTGACGGCCTTTTCGTTCCGTGGAACGCGTGCTCTTACATCCCTTCGGACGGCCGCTCCGACCGCTGGCACCTGAATCAAAAGGGCGCGCCGGTGTTTAGCGTGTGCCTGGGGGAACAGTTGGTCGTTCAAAGCTTGCAACCGGCTTCAATCATTCACGGCCTGGGTGAGGCGAGCGCAAAATGACCGTCACCTCGGTGATCTTTTTTGTCGGCTGTGTCCCTGCAGTATTGGTCTACTGGCGATTGCCGGGGCGTTTTCGCACCCTGTGGCTGTTCGTGCTTTCATTGGGCTTTTTGCTCACCTGGTCGTGGGGGCTGACAGGAATCTTACTCGTCGTAGCGACAGTCAATTTTTTCCTGGGGCGCTGGCTGGAGCGCGCCGTTGTCCGGCGGAGAGTGATGCTGTGGATCGGGGTTGGGTTCAACCTGCTGGTACTCGTCGGCCTCAAGTACAGCAGTTTCTTTGCCCCGGCCCTGGTTTCCCTGCTGGGCCGCATGGGGATTGCCACCCGCACCGGCGGCCTGCAATTTCTGGTCGCGGTCGGCCTGTCTTTCATCGCCCTTCAGATGATCTCCTATTTGGTGGATGTTTACCATCGCATCCTCGCGCCGGCAGACCGCTGGCTGGACTTCGCTTTGTTCGTCATCTATTTCCCGAAATTGATTTCCGGACCAATCGAGAGAGTGCGCCGGCTGCTCCCGGAATTCAAGCAGCCCAAACCTCTTGAGGCCCAGGGAGCGGAAAAGTCGTTCTGGCTGATCGTGGTCGGGCTGGTGCGCAAGATCGTCCTGGCCGATACGCTGACGATGCTGATCCCGGCGGATATTTTTTCCCACCCGCAGAGCCATCCCGGCCAGGATGCGCTGCTTTACCTGGTTGTATATGCTTTTGCCATTTATAACGATTTTGCCGGCTATACCGCCATCGTGCGCGGGGTGAGCGGCTTCTTTGGCATCGAGTTGAGCAGCAATTTCGAACTGCCCTACTTTGCCAGGAATTTTACCGAGTTCTGGACCCGCTGGCACATCAGTTTATCCAGCTGGTTGCGCGATTACATTTACTATCCCCTCTCCCGCGGGCTCCTGAGGAAAATAAAGGATCATGAGCATGGTATCAATCTGGTCCTCCCGCCGCTCGCCACCATGCTTGCCAGCGGACTGTGGCACGGGCTCGGCTGGAATTTCCTGGTCTGGGGAGGCTTGTACGGCGTTTACCTGATCGTCGAACGCGTTTCCCTCCTGAGAGGACCCCGTCGAGTGCCGGACGATTGGCCGAGGTGGAGGCAAATCCTCTCGACGCTGGGGATCTTCGCATTGGTGACTCTGGCCTGGGTACCGTTCCATATGCAGCTGCCTGTCGCCTGGCAGTATTTCCTGAGGATCTTCTCCCCTTCGGCGTGGATCGGCCTGCCGCTCGCGACCCGGGGAGCCACTTTGAGCGCGCAGGTAGGGGCGAAAAACAGCGTTCCGGATTTGAGGGCCTTCCTCGTGCTGCTCATGGCGCTGGGTTTGGATTGGGCCCAGCTTCGCCACAAAGACGAAACGTTCCTGTCCCGTTGGCCTGTCTGGGGCAGGGCATCCTTCCTGGCGGTCCTGGCGATCCTGTTCGTCCTGCTCTCATTTGCGGAAACCGGCACACCGTTCGTCTACCAGGGTTTTTGAGGCTTCTGCCCGAACGATCGGCCCGCCAATAAAATCAGCGGAGGGCGGATTACCCAGGTTGGGGATAGATCCCGAACAACACCTTTGGCGATTCCACAACTCGACAAAGTGCGGGCCGGCTGATGATTGCGGGCTCGTATTTCATTTGGCTGTGTTCAACTTGCCAAAGAATTCCGCCTGCAGCCGGCCGGTCTCGCGATCGTCCTTGACGGCGCGGACCGTCCGGGCCAGGGCGCGGGCGCGTGCCGCCAGCCACTGCTCCCCTTTTTCGGCAGTGGCGGGAATCCCATCCCCGCAATAGTGGCTGGGATGGTCGGCATACCACCAGACGCCCGTGTCCACCCCCAGGTCGCGCAGCGGCTTGAGCCGCCCGAGCGGCATGCCCTCGCCATCGGCGGGCAGGGCCTCTTTCCGCACCAGCTCCGGGTGTACGGCGAGGATGGCGCTGGTCTCTCGTTCTCCGGCGTGACCGTCCACCTGCGTCTCCCACTGTGATTCGACTGCCGCGTCTTCGGCGTTGTAAGCCGGCTGGGCCACGTAGACCACGTAGTCCCGGGGGCTGGCAAGTTGAATTTGCGTAAAATAGTGGATCAGGTTGTCATTCCCGCCGTGGGCGTTGACGATGAGAATCTTCTTCAGCCCGTTGCGGGCGATCTCGGCACACACGTTTTCCATCAGCCGGATGATCAGCTCCGGCTGGATGCCGATGCAGCCCGGGACGTGGCGCGCCTCCAGGATCTGGGTGAAGATGAAGTCCGGGAATACGAGCGCCGGCTCGAGGTCCGCAGCCCGATTGCACAGCTCGCGGGCGATATACATGTCGGTCCCGAGCGGGAGGTGGTGCCCATGGCGCTCGATGCAGGATAGGGGCAGCAGGCAGACGCCTTTCGCCTGTTTGACGGCCCCGGGAAACAGGTCGCCGGTCAGTTCTTCCCAACGCATGGTCTACTCCTTTTGCATCATTGTATCATCGGGGAGATTGCCGGTTATTCGATGAGGAAAGTGAATCAAAAATACATGACTCACCCCAAATTTAATCTTGGGATGATCTAAACCGAGAATGATCCTCGCCCATCCCCCCGGCCCCCTTCTCTTCGATAGATTCCCCTCCCCCGATTCGGGGGAGGGGTGGGGGTTCTTATTCAAGGAATCACCCCAAAATTATTAAATTCGGGGTGATTCATGTTGCGTGATGAAATAAACCGGTCACCTCATGGGATTACGGGAACGTCGTGCAGGAAACATACGCGTTGAGCAACTGGCCCGAACCGGAGGTGTTCTTGGCATACGTCTCCCAGCTGTTGCCGGAGGCGGAGGTGTTGTAGACGAACAGGTTGGTGTTGCCGGCAAAGCCCCCTCCGGTGAGCACGCTCCCTGACGGGCAGGCCTTTACCGCATGCCCGATGCCGCCCGCCGGCGCCGTCACCTGGTTATACAGTTGCTGGGAGGTGGCGGAGGTGCCGGACAGGCACATGGCGTAGGCGTTGAGCAGTTGGCTCGAGCCGGAGGTGTTCTTGGCATAGGCCTCCCAGCCGTTGCCGTCGGCCGAGCTGTTGTAGACGAACAGGTTGGTATTGCCGGCATAGCCGCCGCCGGTCACCACGCTCCCTGCCGGGCAGGCAACGGTCGCATGCCCGATGCCGCCCGCCGACGCGGTCACCTGCGCATAAACCTGCTGGGTGGAGCCGGAGGAGTGAGACAGGCAGATGGCGTAGGCGTTGAGCAGCTGGCCCGAGCCGGAGGTGTTTTGGGCGTAGGCCTCCCAGCCGTTGCCATCCGCCGAGGTGTTGTAGACGAACAGATTGGTGTTGCCGGCAAAGCCTCCACCGGTGATCAGGGTGTCCGCAGGGCAGGCGATGGTGGCATGCCCGATGCCGCCCGCCGGTGCGGTCACCTGGGCATAAACCTGCTGCGAGGAGGGGGCCAGGGCCAGCGGGATAAGAGGTATCATGAGCGTACCGACGAAATGAAGCCCCGAAGAGGTCGCCGTGGCGGTCGGCGTGGCGGTCGGCGCGACGACCACGATCTTCACCCAGAACGGTCCACCGCTGGGTTCCACGCCGAACAGGACGCTGGAAGCGTTGCGCAGCTTCCAATAGCCGGTATAGGTGCCGGGCGCGCCCGGGGCCTGCATGTTGACCGAGAGATCTACTTCCTGCCCGGGGGCGACGTTGCCGGGCAGCGGAACGGAGCTGGGCGCGTTCATGGCCGTCCCGCTGTCGAAGACCAGGGCGTAGGAGGAGTTCCAGGTACAGGCGCCGGTATTGCGCAGACGCCAGGATTTGGTGAACACCGCGTTGGGAGGATAGACGGTCCCATCCGGGATCGTTTCGCTGACGAACTTGGCCCGGTCGCAGATCGGGGTGGCGGAAGGCACGCTCGTGTCCGTGGGCGGAACCGGCGAAGCGGTGGGGGTGGCGGGAGTGGCGGGTACCGGGACCGAGGTGCTTGGAACGACAGCGCCGCCGACTTTTGCCGCGACGGTCAGCGCCGCGGCGGTTCCGACCGCGCCCACGTCAGGGACTGAAGGGACTGACGGCGCGACGGTTTGTACACTGCAAGCCAGGATCGTCAAGACCAGTACGGAGGTGGGTAGCAGCAACCGAATATTTTTTGACATACTCTCTCTCCTTCTCAATGTAAATCATACCTCACCATGGGCAAAAGTTCATTCCATCTTTTGTCCTAGAGTAGCGGATGGATTCTCCCCGGAAAGCGTCTATGCCCTTCTAAATAGACTGATGCTTTCGATCGAGTGGGTTTGAGGGAACAGGTCGAACGGGGTGACCTCGACCAGGCGGTAACCCCCGGCAATCAGGCGGCCGGCATCCCGCCCCAGGGTGGACGGGTCACACGAGACGTAAGCCAGCGTCTCCGGACCCTGGGCCAGGACCGCCTCCAGGACGCGGCGGTCGAGGCCGGCGCGCGGTGGGTCGACCAGGATCACGTCGGCGTGCAGGTCCAGGGCGGGGAGGACCTGCTCGGCGGGGGCTTCGTAGAGCTCCACGTTGTCGAACTCGTCCAGGTTGGCGGCGAAGTCCCTGCACGCCGAGGGGGAAACCTCCACCCCGACCAGCCGCCCGACCCGCCCGGCCAGGAAGGCGCTGAACAGGCCGACCCCGCAATAGACGTCCAGGAGGGTGCAGGCCGGGCTCAGCGGGAGGGCGTCGAGCAGGGCTGCCACCATTTTCCCCGCCATGGCCGTGTTGACCTGGAAGAAGGAGGCCGCCGAGACCTTGAAAGTCCTGCGCAGGGAATCCGCCTCGACGGTGAATTCGAGGGCATCCTCCCCCGCCAGGACAACGACGTCGTCCTGGAAAAGATGCACTGCTGAAATATCGGCTTCGAGCTCCAACTCGGGCGCTTCAGGCTGGTCGGATTCGAGCACCAGCAGCACCTGCCCGTCCGTGCCCAGTCGCAGGGCCAGACGCTTGAGACCCAGGCCGGGGCCGAGCTCGAGCTTCGGCCACAACTCGCTAAGGGGCGCTTCGGGCAGGGCACATTCGCTGATCGGAATGACCGTGTTGGAATGGGGCGCCTGAAATCCCAGCCTGCCGGCCCCGGTCAGGTGAAACTGGACGTGGTTGCGGTAATTCCACTCCTGGGGGGCGGGGACGATCGGTTTGATGGGCGGATGGTCGACCTTGCCGATGCGTTCGAGCTGGTCGCGCAGGATCTCGGTCTTTGCCGCCAGCTGGGCGGGATAGGGCATGTGCTGGTAATGGCAGCCCCCGCATGCCCCGAAGTGTCGGCAGCGGGGCAGGATGCGTTGCGGTGAAGGCTGGATTATTTCCACCATCTCGGCGCGCGCGTGCCCGCGCCGCTCCTCCACCAGCCGCAGGCGGACTTCCTCGCCCGGCAGGCCGAAGGGGACAAAAACGGCGCGCCCGTCCGGGAGTCTCCCCAGGGCGTCGCCGCCGTAGGTCAATTTTTCAAGTTTAAGGGTGAACAGGTCGGGGGTCATCGCGACCGGTACAACTCCCAAAGGCCTCCCAGCACGGTCTGCAGGCGCCTCCCCAGTTTGTCCGGTTTGCCGGTGGTCACATCGTCCTCGTTCTCGAAGACGGCGAACGGCACACCGATGGAGCCGAGGTTAAAGATGCCGCTTTCACCGGGAGCCAGAGAAGCCCAGTCGTCGTCGCGGTAGAGGCGCTCGAGCTTTTCGTCGGGCAGGCTGTGCTCGAGCAGGCTGTCGGGACGGTCGGGGTTGGCGCGGCGGCGGTTCTTGCGCAGCGACTCCTCGAACGAGACCCGCACGTAGACGATGGCGGCCCGCCGCAGCAGGTATTCATCGAGATGGGCAAACGCCGCGGCATAGCCGCCATGCTGGCTGCCGCGGGCGAACTCGACCAGGGCGGTCGTGCGGGTAGGGTAAGCCGGGTCGTCGCGCCGGTGCTTGCGGTACTCCAGCCCGAGACGCTCGGTCAGCAGGCTCCACAGGACATCGTCTTTGAAGTAGCCTTGTTCATCGGTATGCAGGCGCGGCCGGCCGAGCTTCTTGCTCAGCAGGTCGTCCTCCTCGAACCAGGTCCATAACATGGGGAAGTCGTCCAGCACGTCCAGTGCCGCGACGTGGTAGCGCTCAAGGCGGACATTTTCCGGAAGGCGCTTCAGGTAGTCGATGATCTCGCTCTTCCCGGAGGCAGGGCGGCCGACGAGCAGCAGGGCTTCAAACGTTCCCGGGGTCATGGCACCCGTGGGGCGATCCGCAACGGCTTTGTCTACTTCAGGAACAATGCCAGGAGCTTGTCTTGGAAAAAGGACAGGACGATCAGGATGGCGAAGAACGAAGCGGCCAGAATACCGATGCGGCGCAGTTCGCGTTTGGTGGTGGTGTAATCGGGGTTGAATTCGACCCTGCCGATGGCCGGGTTGAAAGACGCCGTCCGGGGGACTTGACGCTTATGCTTTTTGCTCATCATTGCTCCTAAGGATTTTGAAGTTTGGCAAACACAACGATGCGTTTGTTGTCGACCAGGTAAGGATAGCAGGAGATCAGGGTGAGAGTTGGATCGCCGGTCGCGTTCATGATACTGACCTCCGTCGGCGGGACGATCTGGCTGCCGGTGACCAAGTAAATGAATTGCTGCTGCGTGGTATACAGGATGACCTGGTCGCCGGGTTTGATCAGGCTCAGGTCCCGGAAGACCTCGCCGAAGATGTCGTCGTGCCCGCTCAGGACCACGTTGCCGTTCTCCCCAGGGTTCGCTGAGCCGATATGTTGGGCGACCCCTTTTTTCAATTGTTCCCAGCCGTCTCCCTGGACGACCGACACGTCCTGGACTTTAATCGCCGGGATCGTGATCCTGACGGCCTGCTGCGGGCCCGGGGTTGGGACCGGAAGATTGGCCAGGGATTGCACCAGGGGGCGCAGGTGCTCGGGGATTTCGGCGTCGTTCGGTTGAGCACCGCCGGGCGAGGTGGGCGGGGTATGGCCCGAGGGCAGGACGACCGCCGTGATCAGTGCCGTGGGCGTCAGCGTGTCCTGCTGCAGTGCGGCAGCCACCTCCTGGTTCAGGGTGCGCCACAAGCCGAAGCCGTTGACCAGGATGCCGGCCAGCCCAACAACGGCGAGGATCTCTACGCACAGCAGCAAGCCATCCAGCCAGCGTCGGCGCCGGGAGTGCGGCGCCTGACCGGCCGCGCCCTGCTCCGCGGCTTCCGTCGCCGCTTCGCTGCGCCACTCGTCCAGGGCGGAGGGGGGCAGGTCCGGGGCAAGCATCACGGCCCGTCCCGTACGACGGAAACGTTCCAGCCGCTGCTGGCGGGCGGAGCGGCGTTTCTCCAGCAACAACCGGCGCAATTCTTCAGCCGACAGGTCTTCAGGGCGCTTCGCCTTGTTCACGGGGGGGATTATACCCTACCTGCAGGGCCCTCTCCGGCTGGGGAAGGTGGAGCCCGGAAAGGCCCCCAAATGCTGTATAATGCTCCTATCCTACTCACCTGTGCCCAAGAAATACGGTACAGCCCTCGCCAAAAATGGAGGTTCATATGGCATTCAGCTACACCAACAAGCGCGGCGTCACCTACTTTCTGCATGCCAGGGTGACCACGACCAAAACCGGCAAAACCCAGACGCTGTATTTCTTTGCCAAGGAGAAGAAAGCCGGTGTATTGGAGGCGGTCCCCGCGGGCTACAAAGTGGACGAAACAGCCAACGGCCTGCCGGTATTGAAGAGAATCTAACCCCAGGAACGATGCGGAGGTCAATGGCTCCCCCAAGGGAGCCATTTATTTTATCGGTTTTCGCTTGTCAATTTCAGGCAGCCTCGTTATAATATGCACTCGCAATCGGGCGGATAGCTCAGTTGGTTAGAGCACTGCTTTGACATAGCAGAGGTCGTAGGTTCGAGCCCTATTCCGCCCACACAAGAGGCCCCACGCGGGGCTTTTTTGTTTCCCGGCCCGGTTAAGCGCAACCATTAATGATATAGTTTGTTATAATTGTCGTATTAATAACACCTCACCCCAGGAGTGCTAGATGTTCATCGATTACCTGACCCTCATCATGGTCAACCTTGTCGCGGGTACTGCGTTGTTGGCTTATTACATTTACTTTGGTCTGAATGCAAATGACCAGCGCCCCTACGCGGTGGGCTTTGGTATCGTGGGCCTGCTCGGCCTGATCCTTGGCCTGTCCTTGACCTTCACCTGGCCCCTGCCAGGCAGCTACAATATCGGATATGGAGAGGCCACCACCTTATTTGGCGCGGTCTTTTTTGCCGCCGGGATCGCCCTCAGCCAGGGCTGGGATTTGATGCCGGTCGCCATTTACGCCTTCTTCGCCGGGATCGACGCGGTCGTGGTCGGCATCCGTATCATCTCCCTCGGCTTGACCAAGGAACCGATCTTTTCGGGCTTTGGCTTCATCCTTGCCGGGTCCGGCGGCGTACTGGCTGCCCCGACGCTCAAATTCCTGAAGCAGAACAAGCTCTTCCGCACTGTCGGCGCGATCGTGGTCTTAATCACCGCAGTGGTCTGGGCAGTCACATTCTATCCTTCCCTGTGGTCCCATCTGGCCGATTTTTCCAAGTGGGTGCCGGCGACCATGGCAAAGTAGAAAATAGAATTAATTGTTTTCCAGGCCGGTCAGGATGCTCTTCCCGGCCTTTCCTATTCTCATGCGCTTGACAGGCATTAAAACCGGCATATAATAAGCACAATCATATCCAAACGCAATGACCGGGACGAGTAGGCGGCCCGGGAGCCGACAGGGAGAGCAGGCCGATGACTGAGAGCCTTCTCCGGCAGCCTCCGCCGAAAACCACCCACGAGCGTGACCCTGAACGTAAGGGCGAACCCCCCATGTCCGCCCCGGGATAAGGGAAACGGCCGGCCCCGTTATCGGCCCCTCGAGACGCTGTAAGGGACGACTTGCTTGTCGTCCCGGATGGCAAAGTCGGGTGGAACCGCGTGAGATCCAACTCTCGCCCCGCAGTCCGGGCGAGAGTTTTTATTTGAGGAGGCCGCCATGAGCGAAGATCATACTGTCACTCCCCGGCGACCCGGAGGTCACTAGCTGCCCCTCCGGGATCGCCTCCCTGCCCGGTGGCTAGATTGACCTGTCCATCAAGGAGAAAAAATGTCCAACCAACCCGAAGAACGTTACGAAGATTCGCAGCTCTACCGCATCCGTCACTCTGCTGCCCACATCATGGCGGAAGCGGTGCTGGAGTTCTATCCCGAAGCGAAATTCACCATCGGCCCCCCGATCGAGAACGGTTTCTACTACGACTTCGACTTGCCGCAAAAGATCGCCGAGGAGGACCTGGAAAAGATCGAGAAGCGCATGCGCCAGATCATCGCCGGCGGTCATCCCTTCGTCAAGAAGGTCGTCTCGGCGAAGGAGGCGCGTAAAATCTTCAAGGACCAGCCCTACAAGCTGGAGTTGATCGACGGTCTGGAAAAAGGCGGCACGGACGAGTACGGCAACCCGCTCAACGAGAAGCCGGAAATATCCATATACCAGAGCGACACCTTCATCGATCTTTGTCGCGGCCCGCACGTCGAGAACACACGCCAGATCAATCCCTCGGCACTCAAGCTGATGTCCATCGCCGGGGCCTACTGGCGCGGCGACGAGCACAACAAGATGCTGACGCGCATTTACGGGACGGCCTGGGCCACGGCAAACGAGCTCGAGCAGTACCTGAGCATGCTCGAGGAAGCCAAGGCACGCGATCATCGCAAGCTGGGCAAGGAGCTGGAGATCTTTGTCTTCGACGACGAGGTCGGCCCCGGCTTGCCGCTCTGGCTGCCGCGCGGCGGCGTCATCATCGAGGAGCTGGAACGCCTGGCCAAGGAAATGGAGGAAAAGGCGGGCTACCTGCGCGTGCGTACGCCGCACCTGGCCAAGGAGGACCTGTTCGTGCACTCGGGTCATTTGCCCTACTACGCCGAGAGCATGTACCCGCCCATGGAGCTGGAGGGCGTCAAGTACTACGTCAAACCGATGAACTGCCCGATGCACCACAAGATCTACGGCTCCAAGTCGCGCTCCTACCGTGACCTGCCCATCCGGCTGGCCGAGTACGGCACCTGCTACCGCTACGAGAAATCCGGCGAGCTGTTCGGCCTGATGCGCGTGCGTTCCATGCAGATGAACGACGCCCACATCTATTGCGCCGAGGAGCAGTTCGAGCAGGAGTTCATGGCCGTGATCGATCTTTATCGAAAATACCTGGATCTGTTCGGGATCGAGAAGTTCGTCATGCGCCTGTCCCTGCATGCCAAGGAGGGGCTGGGCAAAAAGTATGTCGACAATGAACGCCTGTGGCTGAAGACGGAGGAAATGGTCCGGCGGGCCATGAAAAACGGCGGTGTGCCTTTTGTGGAAGCCGCCAACGAGGCCGCTTTCTACGGACCCAAGATCGACGGGCAGGTCTGGAGCGCCATCGGGCGCGAATTCACCCTGGCGACGAACCAGGTGGACTTCGCCCAGCCGGGCCGCTTCAACCTCGTTTTTATGAACAAGGACGGGGTCGAGGAGACGCCGCTTTGCATCCACCGCGCCCCGCTGTCCACGCACGAGCGCTTCGTCGGCTTCCTGCTCGAGCACTACGCCGGCAATTTCCCGGTCTGGCTCAGCCCCGAGCACGCCCGCCTCATCCCGATCACCGACGCGCAGAACGAGTATGCCGAGGGGATCGTCCGCCAGCTGCGCGAGCAGGGCGTGCGCGCCAGCGCCGACCTGAGCGCCCAGCGCATGAACGCCAAGATCCGCGACGCCCAGCTGATGAAAGTGCCCTATATGCTGGTGGTGGGCGAGAACGAAGCCAAGGCCGGACAGGTCTCACTGCGCGTGCGCGACGGCTCACGCGCCGACAACATCCCGCTGGCCGAGTTCATCGCCCGTGCGAAGGACCGCATCGCCAGCCGCTCGTCCCAGCTGTAAACCCGACAGAAGACCGAAGACGAAAAACCCGCTGTCGTTCGTCTTCGGTCAATTTATTGACGATTCGTGCAACTTCATGGTATCATCAGCCCGCTTTAGCCAGCCCTGCGGCCGGACTTCATCTATTATCCAAGGAGAGACGTATCAGCGCCAACGAATTTCGAGTCAATGAGACGATCCGAGTTTCCGAGGTCCGGCTGATCGGACCGACGGGTGACAACGTCGGCGTGGTGCCAATCCGACAGGCATTGCAAATGGCCCGCGATGCGGAACTCGACCTGGTGGAAGTTGCACCCAACACCACGCCTCCGGTTTGCCGGATCATGGACTTCGGCAAGTTTCTCTACGAACGGGAAAAGAAGGAGCGCGAGGCCCGCAAGGCCCAGACCAAGATCGAGATCAAGGAAATCCGCCTGCGGCCCAAGACGACTGACCACCATCGGGATTTCAAGGTTGACGACGCCCGCCGCTGGCTGGAACACAACATGAAGGTGCGTGTCACCATCCGCTTCCGCGGCCGGGAGATCACCTACCCGGAGATTGCACTCGAAGATTTGAAGGAAATCGCCCAGAAGCTCTCGGACATCAGTGTGGTGGAACAGACCCCAGCAATCGAAGGCCGGGCGATGTCTATGCTGCTGGCGCCGTCGAAAGGCGGAACCAAGAAGAAAGCCAAGGAAGGCGCTGAGGAAGTCCCCCAGACGAGTGAACAACCGCAGGAGTAAAATCCTGCGGAATCTTGTGTAAAGGAGTAATGGCTGTGCCGCGCAAGCAGAAAGATGGAAAGCTCAAGCTGAAGACCCACAAGGCCACGTCAAAGCGATTCGGCGTGACCGGGTCCGGTAAGATCGTGCGCACCAAAGGCGGCAAGGCCCACCTGCGCCGGAAGAGATCCCGGCGCGTGAAGGCCTTGTTCGGCGAGATGGTCCCGGTCCAGGGGAAGGGATACATCAAGCGCATCCGGCGCCTGGCGCCGAACATGAAACCGTAGGGTCCGGTTTCAGGTATCATATCCGTTTTTGTTTGCGGCTTCCGGGTGTATGCAACTGGAAAGGATGGGCGCAGGAAGCCCCTCCACCGGCGCCCGAGGGCTCGCAGGAGGTAAAAAGAAATGGCACGTGTTAAGGGTGGACCGCACGGTCACCTGCGTCACAAGAAAGCTTTGAAGTTCACAAAAGGCCAGCGGGGCTCCAAGCACCTGCTTTTCCGCCGCGCCAACGAGGCGATGCTGAAGAGCCTGTGGTACTCCTCGCGCGACCGTCGCGTACGCCGACGCGACCTGCGCAGGCTGTGGATCGTCCGCATCAACGCCGCCGCCCGGTTGAACGGCACGACCTACAGCCGTCTGGTGGCCGCCCTGAAAAAGGCGCAGATCAACCTCAACCGCAAGATGCTGGCCGACATTGCCGTGCGTGACCCGCAGGCCTTTGCCGCCGTGGTGGCACAGGCCGGCAAGTGAGAAGACGCAATCCGCAGGTTATTAGGCGGGGCCACGAGCCCCGCCTAATCGTTTAATCAGTGTAAAATAATCCTATGAACACACTCCTGGCCGAGACGGTTTTGCCTGCCGGTCAAACCTTCCAGCTGGTGCGGGGCGATATCACCGCCGAGACGACGGATGCCATCGTCAATGCCGCCAACCGGGCCCTGCGCCACGGCGCCGGGGTGGCGGGGGCCATCCTGCGGCGCGGCGGAGCGGTCATCCAGCAGGAGTCGGACGCCTGGGTGCAGGAGCACGGCCCGGTCAGCCACGCCGCCCCGGCCTGGACCTCGGGCGGGGCGTTGCCCTGCCGCTATGTCATCCACGCCGTGGGCCCCGTGTGGGGCGATGCCCCAAAAACGGGTGCAGGTGGCGACGAGGACGCCAAGCTGGCCGCGGCGGTGAATGGGTGCCTATCCGTGGCGGAAAATCTCGGTCTGGGATCACTATCGCTGCCGGCCATCTCCACCGGCGTTTTCGGCTTTCCCCCGGAGCGCGCCGCGGGCGTGATCCTCGCTGCAGCCGGCGCCTACTTTTCAGCCAACCCCAAGTCCGGCCTGAAACAGGTGCGGCTGGTGCTCTACGACGCCTCCACCCTCGACGCTTTCCTGCGCATCTGGCATGATCACTTCGACGCATAACGCCAAGGTTCAGCTCGTGCGCGCCCTGCTGGGCCGCCCGAAGGAGCGCCGCGAGCAGGCTGCCTTTGTGGTGGAGGGCGTGCGTCTGACCGAGGAAGCCCTGGCGGCAGGCTGGACCATACGCTTCGCCCTGCACGGCCCGGAGCTGACCGGGCGCGGACGGGAGTTGATCGGTGAACTGAAAGCGCGCCGCGTCGAGGTGGACGAGGTCGCAGACGGTTTGATGCAGTCGCTCAGCGAAACCGAGACCTCGCAGGGCGTCCTGGCCGTCCTGGACCTGGTCCCGCTTCCCCTTCCCGATATTCTCGACTTCGTCCTGGTTCCCGACCGGGTCCGTGACCCCGGCAATCTGGGGACGCTGCTGCGCACTGCAGCCGCGGCTGGCGCCCAGGCGGCCCTGCTGCCGCCGGAGACTGCGGACGCCTTTGCCCCCAAGGTCGTGCGCGCCGGGATGGGGGCGCACTTCCGCCTGCCGGTGCAGGACATGGGCTGGGACGATCTGCGCCTGCGCCTGAAAGGTTTGCAGGTGTTCCTGGCTGAGATGGAGGCGGAGCTTCCCTGCTGGCAGGCTGACTTCCGCGGACCGCTGGCGTTGATCGTCGGGGGGGAGGCGGAGGGGGCCAGCGAGCAGGCCCGCAATCTGGCAAGCCGACAAGTGTGCATCCCCATGCCCGGAAAGGCCGAGTCGCTCAACGCTGCCGCGGCCGGGGCCATTCTGATGTTCGAGGTAGTGCGACAGAGGGAGACATGAGAATTCGCTCGATCACCTATTTCTGTAACCCGGGATTTCCGCTGGACGATAAGAAGATCCAGGCGGCAGGCAAATTCCTGGCCGAGGCCAAAACCGCTTATGAGGCCGCCGGGTTCGAGGTCCAGACGATGCGGCTGGCGACCGTGCCGTTCATGCAGATGGTCGGGGCGGACAAGCTGGCTGAAACCCCCCGCTTTGCCCAGGCGGTCGAAAAGTCGATGCACGCCGCGGGAATTTCCTATGCCTCGCTCGGCCCTGCCCAGCCGGAGATCGCCGGCAGCTACAGCATTATCCCCGATGCCATTGCCGCCACGCAGGACATCTTCTTCTCCGGGGTGACGTCGGATGCGCGTTTCGGGGTCTCCCTGTCTGCCATACAGGCCTGCGCCGAGATCATCACGCGCTGCGCCACGATCACGCCGGACGGTTTCGCCAACCTGCGTTTCGCCGCCCTGGCAAACGTCAAGCCGGGTTCGCCGTTTTTCCCGGCTGCGTACCGGGAGGGCAGTGAGCTGGCCTTTGCCGTGGCAACCGAGGCGGCGGACGTGGCGGTGCAGGTCTTCACCGAGGCCAAGTCGGTGACCGAGGGGCAGTGGGCCATGGCTGCGGCGCTCGAAGGGCACGCCAAGAAACTGACCGCCATCGGGGACGAGCTGAGTCGCAAGTATTCAATCGTGTTCGGTGGGATCGATTTTTCCCTGGCACCGTTCCCGGAGGAAGCGCGCTCGATCGGCACGGCGATGGAGCGCATGGGTGTCTCGAAGGTGGGCCAGCACGGCTCCCTGGCGGCTGCGGCAATCCTGACCGAAGCGGTGGAGCGCGCCCGTTTTCCGCGCGCCGGATTCAGCGGGCTGATGCTGCCGGTGCTGGAAGATGCCATCCTGGCGCAGCGCGCCGCCGAAGGCACACTGACAGTCAAGGACCTGCTGCTCTATTCGGCAGTGTGCGGCACCGGACTGGATACCGTCCCCCTGCCGGGTGACACAAAGCCCGGGCAGATCGCCGCCGTGCTGCTCGATCTCTCTGCCCTGGCCCTGCGCCTGGACAAACCGCTCACGGCGCGTCTGATGCCGATCCCCGGTAAAAAAGCCGGCGACCCGACCGAATTCAAGTTCGATTACTTCGCCAACAGCCGGGTGATGGCATTGGATGCGGAAGAGCTCAAACCGCTTTTCACCGTAACGCGCCGTTTCATGCTCTCCCTGCGGCGGCCGTAAGGGATAAGGAAGCGCGATGCATTGTAGGGGTGACCGGAGCAACGTGATTTATATTTACCTTGTCCAATAATTATCCATTTGCTATTGAACTGATGGCGGGGGATTGATTAAGTCCATCCTAAAAGGACGTATAATAATTTCGATAAAATTGAATCATTTGTCCATCTGACCACCTAATGGTTTAGGTGCTTAGATGGACAGTCCATAAGCTAGTAGACTGTTCGTATAAGTAATAGTTGGGCAGCTGCTTGGCAAAATTGTTTCATCCGGTGCTGCATAAATTGAAGGAGGATATTTTGAAACGGAAAAATCTCACAATGGCTTCTTTTCCCATAGGTCCGGAACGTCGGATGGTAAAACGGTCCGAAGATTTTGCTTTGCTATCATTCGATAATGGTGTTCTTTACAACAACGTTTTCTCTAAAGGCGATATTCAAAATGCCTTTCAACAAGTTTTTCTGGATGGAAATCAGTTTGGCTGGGAATGGGACTGGCCGGAAAATACTGGCCCATTTGTTAAAACCTATCCCGAGATTATTTTGGGACGATCTCCATGGAGTAAAGCGGAATATGGCAGCCAGCTTCCTTGTGCTCTGGAAAAAGTCCGATATGTTTTGGATTTTGATTTTACAACTGAGGCCGAGGGATCTTGGTGTGAAAGTTTTGATTTCTGGATTACCAATAAAACCGATCCCGAAGCGAAAGATATTATCTGTAACCTATGTATCTGGACAAGGAGACATCAATTAGAAGGAGCTTACCGCGGGAGCCATGAAACCGTGAAGATTGGAGGGAGGACCTATGAAGCGATTATAGAAACCCCTGCTGACCAACCGGCAAAGACTTGGAAGACACTTTTTGTTATTGATACCGAACCTCGATCCCAAGGCAGCCTTGAATTACAGCCCTTTATGGAAATACTGACAGAGCGTGGTTTGGCAAAACCGGATCATTTTCTCGCAACGGCGGAACTGGGTAATGAAGTGGCTTATGGTAAAGGGAGGACAATCGTTCAAAAGTTTAGTTTACGGTAAAGAAGGTTTCTCAACATACTTGCCGCATTAGGTTAGGGCGACGGTGACGCTAATTAGCAAAAACATATTAAGGGCTAAAGGCTGCCCAACAAAGCGTGGTGTGTCCTGAAAATCATCGTCTGCTCACCGGTGCAAGTCCGGTCGTGGTAATTGACAGGAGGCCACGTAGCAGGCAACCGGTGCAGCCGGGTGACTGGCTGTGCCGAAGCGTTGTAACCCCCTGGGAAAGGGGAGCAAAACAGCAGCCCGCAACATAAAGTGAATCTTGCAGCGCCGAAATGTTAGCCCGAAAGGGAAAAGAGGGAGCCGAGCTAGTCACGCATAGTGAAGGCCATGGAAGCGGTGAAGAACCTGAAAATGCAGCCGTGAAGGACCCTCCGGCGTAGGGAGAACGGGATGTTGTGAAAGTAGGCGATGGAACAGGAGAGATCTCATCCGGTCGATGGTTCACAGCCATCGTAACGAGTGGTATAAGCCGAAGAGGCGAAATCCAGGAGGAAGCTGGGTGAGAAGTCGGAGGAGGCCATATTGTACTGATGACCATCGAGACAACAGAACTCGATGAGAGGGAAGGGCCTCTACTTCAACCAGCTTAGCGAGGAAGTAAGTGTCGATGCATGCCGGAAGGCCAACCCCATCACAAGACAAAACACGAGAACTCCAGCGCGAGCTATACTTGGCGGCCAAGAGGAGCAGGAACCGTCGGTTCCATGCGCTGTATGACCGCATCTTCCGGCCTGATGTTCTGTGGCGGGCATGGGAAGAAGTACGCCGAAACGGTGGGAGCGCCGGAGTGGATGGTGTGTCCATCGAGGAGGTGGAACGGGAAGGAGTGGAACAGTTTCTGGGTCAGGTCGAGCAAGACCTGAAAGCAGGGAAGTATCGACCGCAACCGGTACGGCGGGTGTACATTCCGAAATCAGATGGTCGACAGAGGCCGTTAGGAATACCCTGTGTGAGAGACCGGGTAGTGCAACAGGCGTGCAAGATTGTGATTGAGCCGATCTTTGAGGCCAATTTTCGGGATACCTCCTATGGGTTCCGTCCGAAGCGAAGCGCTCAACAAGCGGTGAAGGTGGTGAAGAAGGCCCTGATAAATGGTTGGCACGTGGTTGAAGCCGACATTCAGAGTTACTATGACACCATCGATCACGAAATGCTGATGACTTTGGTAAAGCGACGGATCAGTGACCGCCGGGTTTTGAAACTTATCCGGCAGTGGCTCAAGGCGGGTGTCTTGGAAAATGGGGGCTGGAGCGTATCTGAGCTTGGCTCACCTCAGGGCGGGGTAATCAGTCCTCTCCTTGCCAATATCTACTTGCATGTGCTGGATATGTATTGGGCGGAGCGATATGCATCCCTGGGAAAACTCGTGAGGTATGCGGATGATTTTGTGATCATCTGCCGAACTGATCGAGAAGCTCAGGAAGCCCTGCAGAAGGTCAGGCAAATCATGACCAGGCTGAAACTAACCCTTCATCCCTCCAAGACCCGTATTGTGGATATGGGACGAGAAGGCTTTGACTTTCTTGGATTTCATTTTCACAAGATAAGAGCTAAGAAGACCCATAAGGTGTTGCCTTACACATGGCCCAGTCAAAAAGCCATGAAAACCGTGCGGAAGAAGATTCATGTGATCACCGAACGGAAACGGTTGAGTAATCCTCTTGAAGAAGTCATAAAGTATCTCAATCTGGTTATCCGTGGGTGGCGGAACTACTTTCGCATCGGGAATAGCACGATGAAATTACAATGTCTAGATCGTTATGTGAGGCAACGATTAGAGCAATGGGTACGGTCACAAAAAGGATCAAGAGGGCATTGGAACGAGCGTGCCTTTGAGAGACTGATAGCTCAAAGCGGGTTGGAATACTTCTACCGAAGTGGAATATGCGTCAATCCTTGAAAACCGCAAGAAGAAGGTTGTCGGTGAGCCGGATGAGGGAAAACCTCATGTCCGGTTCGAGGTGGCAGGGGATGGAAACCAGACAAGGCGATGGTACTGAGGCACTCTTGCAGGAAACTGAGAGCAACGGGTCTGCCACACCTAAATCCAGGCGCCATCCCCTGACCCTACCACCCGACTGGTGGGACTCGCGCGTTTTCAGGCAGGTTGCGTGGCTCAGGCTGGTTCCGTCAAAACAGCGTTATCTCGTCCCGCCCACCTGCCAGCAACGCAAACCGTTGGGCAGAACGGAGGATTTATGGGTAAGGAAGCGCCTTATACCGGGCGCAGGAATCCACGGTTCGTGACGGTTCGTCGCGGCGGCACGCTTGAAGATCCACAGCACCGTTTGCTCGCCGCCTGGGCCGCTGATTGCGCGGAGCACGTTCTCGACTACTTCTGCTCGCAGCATCCGGACGACGACCGGCCGCGAGGCGCGATCGAACAGGCGCGTGCATGGTCGCGCGGCGAGATCTCAATGACGCAGGCGCGCGAGGCAGCTTACGCAGCCCATAACGCGGCCAAAGTGGCCACTGGCGCCGCCCGCGAGGCGGCTCGCGTGGCCGGCCATGCAGTGGCAACCGCGCACATGGCGGATCACGAACTCGGTGCCGCCGCTTATGCGATAAGGACCGTTCGCGCTGCCTCACCGGCAGATACGCGCAATGAGGCTGGACGGACCGAGTGTCAATGGCAGCGTGAGCGGCTTCCCAAGGCCATCCGCGCCCTAGTGCTCTCGGACGAAGTTCTTCGCAACCACAAGTTCTGGTCGCTTTTCCAATGCTGAGCGAGAAGGTGGGATCAAGCGAGGTATGCCCAACACCGGCTCTACCTGACCCCGCAATTGCAGCGGGGCAAGTGAGCCACACCGTTGGGCGGCCTTTTTCAAACACCAACTGGCGTAAAGAGTAGGGATGAATATCTCTATGATCTCATCAACGACCAATCTCGTACTCGCTCCCGACGCTGCCGTTGATTTACAACTTCATACCATTTATAGTGACGGTAGCTGGACGCCTGAACAATTGATGGATTATTTACGCAATGAACGGTTTGGCCTGGTTGCTATCACCGATCACGATCGTGCGGATACCGTCACCGTGCTTCAACAACTTGCATTGGACAAAAATCTGCCCGTCCTCATAGCTGTTGAAATGACAACCTTGTGGAGGGGCGAAATGACGGATATCCTCTGTTTTGGGTTTGACCCAGACCGGAACGCATTGAACGATCTGGCCCGAGACATCCTGCGTCGCCAATGTGAAAACACGCAGGAAGTCTACGAGAACCTGCAACAGCGAGGGCATATTCCCAAACACTCTATCGAAGAACTGACGACCCTTTTAGGAAAACCCAGTTCACAGCAACCTCATGAACTAGTAGCCCTGCTAAAAAGACATATGGGTGATACCGGCGAGGCCTCAGCAGGAAAAATCGTGTGGGAGGCAGGTTGCAAGTTTGCAACCAATGACATCGCCGCGGTCGTTGAGGCCGCCCACCAGAGTGGAGCGGTGTGTCTTATTGCCCACCCGGGACGGGAAGACGGATTTGTAACCTATGATGCCCAATTGTTAGATCAACTTCGCCGAGAAGTTCCGATTGACGGGTTGGAGGTCTATTATCCTGTTCATACCCCAGCACAGACAGCCATGTACTTAGACTATGCCCAGAAACATCGCCTACCAACCAGTTCTGGTTCAGACTCACATAACCCGGACAAGAAACCGATCAAATATCGGGCGGACCTGAGCCGTGACCTTTTGGAGCGTGTTGGTATCCAAATAAAAGCATAGTCACCCGTATTAGGTAGCCGCCCAACACCGGCTCGTGTGTCCTGAAAAGTCATCGTCTGCGTGCTGGTGGAAGTCCAGTCCTGGTAACGAACAGGCGGCCAGGTAGCAGGCAACCAGTGCACCTGGGTGACCGGGTGTGCTGAAACGTTGTAACCTCCCGAGAAGGGAGAGCAAAACAACAGCCCGCAACATAAAGTGAATTTTGCAGCGCCGAAATGTTAGCCCGAAAGGGAAAAAGAGGGAGCCGAGCTTGTGAGCCACTAGCGAAGGCCATGGAAACGGCGAAGAACCTGGAAGTGCAGCCGTGAAGGACCCTCCGGTGTAGGGAGAACGGGATGTTGTGACAGTAGACGATGGAACAGGAGAGATCTCATCCGGTCAACGGCCCACAGCCAGCGTAACGAATGGTATAAGCCGAAGAGGTGAAATCCAGGAGGAAGCCGGATGAGAAGTCGGAGGAGGCCATATTGTACTGATGACCATCGAGACAACAAAACTCGATGAGAGGGAAGGGCCTCTACTTCAACCAGGTCAAGCGAGGAGGTAAGTGACGGTGCATGCCGAAAGGCCAATTACACCACAAGACAAATCACGAGAACTTCAGCGCAGACTATACTTGAGAGCCAAAAGAGAAAGAGCATTCTGGTTTGGCCTGATGTGGCAGGAGATCAAAATCGGGATGGTCAATCCCTTGAAAGCTCCAGGAAGAAGGTTTTCGGTGAGCCGGATGAGGAAAAACCTCACGTCCGGTTCGATGTGGCAGGAGATGGAAACCAGACAAGGTGATGGTACTGAGGCACTCTCGCAGGAAACGGAGAGTAACGGGTCTGCCACACCTAAATCCAGGCGCCATTCCCTGACCCTACCACCTGACCGCCTTCCCCTATGCTGCACTCCGTACCCTTCGGGTACGGCTTCGCACGGGACGCTTCGCGGCCGGCGCGGGTATGCTGGCGCAATTTGCTAAGTTTCGTGCTACGATGAGACAGGAGTCTTGCCCGTCCCGGCGGTAGGTGAGCCATACCGTTGGGCGCATCATTGATTTGAAATATAGAACCATATTATGGATACAGAGATCACAGATATTCGAAAACGCACCATCGAAAAAATCCTTGTTGAACAGGATGATTTATTCCGGTGGGGATTCGATGAGAAACAAGCCCGTGAGCGTCCAGAGTATTTGTACTATTCGCCTAATTTCAAATCCACGTTATGGACCCTGCTCCTGCTCGCTGATATCAAAGCGCCTGTCGATCTCCCGCAGATCAAACCCTCCATCCGGCTTATTACTGAGCGTTTTTATGATCCTGAACACGGGATTTTCAGGTTGCCGGGCATGAGTCATTTTCCCATTCCCTGCCTGAACGGCAATATGATCTATCTCCACCATTTTTTCGAGACAACCCATTCAGAAACACCGGATAAAACCATTAGTTTTTTCGCCGCATACCAACGCTTTGACGATGGCGATTTCAAGACCCCGAAATCATATCCGTATTGTTCAAACATTTCCTGCTACGGAAAGCATACCTGTTATTGGGGAGTGACAAAATTGCTCAAAGGAATTTCGTTCATTCCTAAAATCCAAAGAATAAAAGAAGCACAACAATTAATCGAAAATTGCATTGATTTTGTTTTACACCACGAGGCGTGCTTCAGGTCCCATAATAGAGACGAATTCCTTCACCGTGATATTGGCAAACTTACCTTTCCCAATTTCTATAAGAGCGATTTCCTAGAAATATTGTGGCTACTGGCAAGAGAAGAAGTGCATGACAGGAGAATATCACGCTCCCTGGCGTTGTTGCGATCCAAGATGAAGGACGGCGGTTATTGGGAACTTGAGAAACCCATGAATATCATGGTATCAATCGGCCAAAAGGACTGCGCCAATCCCTTTATCACGGAAAGAGCAACCGAGGTACTTGATTATTATGGGCATTGATGGAAAATGTCAAATTGCGCCCAACACCGGTTCCACCTGACCCCGCAAGTGCAGCGGGGCAGGTGAGTCCAACCGTTGGGCGGCTTCGCAATGCCAAAGGATGGTACTATGAGACAAGTCATTGAATTTCTTGCCAGGGTTGCCCTTTTAGCATTTATCTGGTTTATCTGGTGGTGGGTGTTAAATGCACCACTTTCAAATGTCATGAATCTATCTATCATTGTGGGAGGGGTATTGTTGACATTCCCCCTTGTTTGGTTCGGCAGGAAAATATTAGACCGACACCAAACAATAGGCCACGCCGTCTGGACAACGACGTTTGTACATTTTGGTCTGGGGTTTACATTTGGTATTCCTATCGTTCGAGCGGTAACCACTCATCAAGATTGGTCTGGCTGGGTACTCCCAGTACCATCTGTAATCGGCTTGGTTCTGGTCATTATTACCGGGGCAGCTTTTTTACTGACAGTGGTAAACCTTGCCTTGAAAGGATTCGGTGCACCCTTTTTCATTGCGCTCAGTCGGAAATTGGCGGCGGATTGGTTGTATGCTTGGACGCGCAATCCCATGGTGCTAGCAGGACTATCTTTTTTCCTATCATTGGGGATCTGGTTTCAGTCAACGCTGTTTGTGCTCTGGGTACTCATTCTGTTTGCACCGGCATTGCTTTTTTTCGTGAAAGTGTATGAAGAAAGAGAACTTGAGTTTCGCTTTGGGGCATCGTATCTGGAGTACAAATCCAGAACACCGATGTTGTTTCCAAGAAGGTCAAGAGGTTGAACGATGTGTCTCCCAACACAGCGTGCAGCCGACAAGTGGGACTCTGCGCGTTTTCAGGCGGTTTTCTGGGCTCAAGCCAGTTCCGTCAAAGCGGCGTCATCTCGTCCCACCCACCAGCGGGTAACGCACACCGTTGAAACTGTCGAAAAAGTATGAAGCGATTCGCGAAAAAAGAACAGGTTCGGTATACTCTAGGTAAGCACAGAGAGTAGAGGAACCTATGCCGCGCTACAAAGCCTATAACTATGATCAATTGGTCATGCTCCCCATTTCCCTGGAAAACCAGCTTGTCCCCGGAACGCTGGAGCACACGATCAACGAACTGGTGGAAAAGCATATCGATCTCTCGGTGTTTGAAGGGCGATACAACAACGATGATACCGGTGCAACCGCCATCAACCCTAAGGTCCTACTCAAAATCATTTTGCTCGCCTACTCCAAAGGCATGATCAGTTCCCGACAAATGGAGCGGGCTTGCGTAGAAAACATCATATTCATGGCGCTCGCCTGCGGCTACTCCCCCGATCACAGCACCATCGCTCATTTTGTTTCTTCGATGCAAAAGGAGATCGAGAGCGTCTTCAGCAATGTTCTCCTAGTCTGTGATGAAATCGGCCTACTGGGTGGTACCCATTTCAGTCTCGATGGCGTGAAACTGTCTGCCAATGTCTCCAAAGAATGGAGTGGCACTTTCGAGGAACTCAAACACAAGCGCGATAAGTTGCAAAGCAAATTAAAGCAGCTACTTGCCGAGCATGTTCGGGCAGATAACCAACCCGAACTCGAACTTGAACGCCAAAAGAAACAAGAAAAGCGACTCCAACTCCAGGTGGAGAGCTTGAACCAGTTCCTGCAAAACGAGAAGCCCAAGAAAGGTAGCGATGGCAACGAGATCCAAAGCAATGTCGTTGATAACCAATCCGTGAAAATGCCTACATCTCACGGCGTGATCCAGGGCTACAACGCAAAAGCCCTGGTGGATTCCAAACATCAGGTCATCATGGCCGCTGAGGCCTTCAGCAGTCAGGATCACGAAAACCTGACTCCGATGTTGACTGGCGCAAAAAAGAACATACGCACTCTGGGCAAGGAAGATAACTACTTTCATGGCAAACAGCTCACTGCAGACAGCAACTATCACAGCTATGAAAGTCTGACATTGTGCAAGTCAGAAGGCCTGGATGCTTATATTCCCGATATCCAATTCCGCAAGCGAGACGAGCGCTTTGCTCAGCAGCAAAGATTCAAGGAGGGCATCCACCCCAGGCAGCGACAAAGCAAAAACGCAGGTACCTTCACCGCAGAAGACTTCTCTTTCGATACCGCCAAACAGGTCTATCTCTGCCCACAGGGAAAAGAACTGACCTGCCATGCCCGCAACCAGCGCAACCGCTATCGCCTGTATGATATTTACCATGCCCGTCCAGAAGATTGTGTCGCCTGCCCCTTGAGAGCGAGGTGCTTGAGCAAACCAAACACATCGCGCAGGTATCTCTCTGTCAGGGTTGATGAGCACGAGACCAACCTGATCGACGAGATGAAGGCCAAAATAGATAGTCCACAGGGCAAACAGATCTATGCCAGACGCTTGGGCATTGTTGAGCCGGTGTTTGCTAATATTTGTGTCCAAAAACATATGAACCGATTCACGTTACGTACCAAATCCAAGGTAGATGTCCAGTGGAGATTGTTTGCCCTGGTCCACAACATTGGCAAAATCCAAACATTCGGAATGGTAAATTAAGAGTTCAGCATTGGAGAGGATGGCATCAAGTTATGATCAGGCGGACGAAACGGATGGTTTCCCAATAGAGCGTTGAGATCCTGTGTTTGGATATAATTCGCGCAGTCTAAATCAGGTTTTTCGACAGTCTCGTTAGGCGACACAGAATCGAGTGATTCAACTTTCTATGGTCACATCTCAGGAATAGAACCTGTGTAATGAATCGAAAATACTACCAACTCGTGAGACACCAATACGAAAGCAGTAGAGAGAACTCCACTGAGCTGTTTCAGACCGTCTTGTCAATTGCTGAAGAAGTGGGCTTGGACGATGTTCTAGAATGTCTACAACAATGTGTGATTGAAAAAAGGTTGTCGTGGTTGGACAGAAATATAAAGGCTCTGGAGAAAACGGGAAATCCCCTCATTGACGGTTACAAGATATTTTATGAAAGCTATCTAGGGCTATCGATTCCGCAAGATGGAGAAATTATTGAGGCAACGGACAGACAACTGGTGACCAGATGGTGGAACTACTGCCCCACATTGGAAGCTTGTCAGAAATTGGGGTTAGATACGAGAGAAATCTGCAAAAAGGTATATCACAAGCCTGTACAAGTTCTGTTGTCGATGATTGACCCGAGGCTGAGGTTCAAGAGAAACTATGATGCTTTGAGACCCTACACGCCTTATTGTGAGGAAACCATAGCACTGGAAGCATCGGATTGAAACAGCCAAGAAGTGCCGCCTACCGATTAACTGCAGTGTCAAGGTCTAAAGGGAAAACTGATCCAAAATAAGGTTTGGATCCAAGAACAGCTGTGGAGAAGAGCATCTTCGCGACTGTTTTTCATTCAGGCCTTAAACCACCCCGCCTCCGCCAGTCTTTTCTGGTGGAGGTCTTCTTTCTCAGAAAAAAGATCATTCTCTATTCGGGCGGTCTGAGTTCCGGCTTGATCGCCAGGACTTCCTCCACACTGGCCAGCCTGTATGGGAATTTCGGATTCAACGCCACTCGTTTCAGTTCGTTCCCTATCCCCAGGCGCATCAAGTAGTAGCGTGCGAACTGCGGGCGGGTCATCCCTTGCCGTTGCTCTTCGTCCAGCGCCCACGACCAGGTCAGGTATTTATAGGCGATCCGCTCGGGTGAGTAGTGGCTGTAGGGTGCATGGTGGGTCAGAACAAACCAGACCATGGTCAGCAGGTGGCGGGCAATCGCCACGATCGCCTGGTTCGGGTGCATGCGCCGCTTGAGCTCTTCAAAATACTTCTTCCAGTGCGGATCAGCTTTCACCGCTCTCCAGGCCACTTCCACCAGCACCCAGCGCAGCTCCTTTCGTCCTTCCTTCGTGATCCCCTTTCCCCGCAACTTCACCCCGCTCTGCTCCAACCCCGGCACCAGCCCCGAATAACTTGCCAACGCTTTCGGTGTCTCAAAGCGGCTGATATCTCCAATCGCTGCCAGGATCGTCATTCCCGTCACCACCCCACAGCCGGGCACCTGCATCAAATACAGCATGTCGCTCGCCCAGGGTTCCTCGTGGCTCATCCGCCCCAGTTCCCGCGTCATACGCTCGATCTGCTTCTCCAGGTGCTCCCGCGTCTCCATATCCACTTCCAGCTGCATCTTCTCCAGCCTGGACAAGCTCTCATCCCGCTGCCAGAGCGTGTTCTTCGGCTGAAAGCTCTTCCCTTTCGGATGATTGAGATGATGCCGGTGCGCCACGCTGTGCATCCGGTTCACCACCTGGGTGTGCATCCCCGCCATCCGACGCCGGTGCGAAATCAATTGCCTCAACTCCCGTACATGCTTCGGCGGCACCCACACCGTCGGCACCAGGTTGGCTGCCAGCAAGCGGGCCAGGATAAAGGTATCCTTCTTGTCTGTCTTCACCCGTGCACTCGCAATCTGCCCTACCTTGATCGGATTGGCCACCAGCACTTCCCCCACCAGCGGCTCCAACAGATCATACACGTGCCAGGCATTCGTCGTCGATTCGATCACCACTCGATCCGTTGGCTGGAGATGCTTGACCAGCCAGTTCTCCAGGTCCAGGTGTTCCACCCGGCAGGCGGGCAGGATCTCTGCCCCCTCTCGATCCACCCCTGCCACTACCGAATAATACTTGTGGATGTCCAGAGCAACGTAACGGCAGGGACTTGCACTTGGATTATCTTCCATGCTACACTCTCCTTGGGTTTGTGGTTGGGGCGTGGATTTTCGGGCAGAGAGTTGTACACACCGATTCGGGCTCGAAGCCCAGACGAGAATCCACCGGGCGGCTAAGTAACACCACGGGCTGAGATCCTAACTCTCTCCCATAGGCCGCATCAGCCTGCCCAGATGCTCCTGCCCCGGATGGCATCCCCGGTGCGCTGTCGCACAAAGGATACCATCCGCCACGCCCCAACCCAAGTTACATTCTAGTAACACCGGCTGCACCTGACCGCCTCCCCCTACGCTGCGCTTCCCCCATCGGGGACCTTCGGCGGGGACGCTTCGCAGTCGGCGCGGGAATGCACCGCGCGATTCGCAAAGTTTCGTGCTACGATGAGCTAAGAGCCTCGCCCGTCCCAGCGACAGATTAGCCAAACCGTTGGGCGCCTTGTTGTATATTGGCACGATCTTTTGGCGGTCAAACGCAGGACAAGAGGAAGGCATAAGATGAAATCCCTGTTCAAGATATTTATAGCAATATACGTGGGTCTGTATCGGCTCTCGAGAGGCAAAATAGGCGGTAAAATGCGCGGGTCTAAGGGGCTTTTGCTCATCACCACTGGGCGCAAAAGCGGCAAGGCCCGCACGGTGCCAGTTGGTTCTTTTGATCGTCAAGGTGGTTGGGTAATCGTAGCATCTAATAACGGACAACCCACCCATCCGGCTTGGTATCATAATCTTAAGAGCCAACCTCAGGCCTCCGTGCAAGTATTCGACAAGGTCATACCCGTTACTGCCGAGGTACTAACTGGCGAGGCCCGCGCTCAAGCGTGGCAACAAGTCATTACCATTGCACCCGCTTACGCCGATTACGAGAAGCGAACCACGCGAGAAATTCCGTTGGTGATGTTGCACCCCGGCAAATAAATTCTGCGACAACTCAGACTTGTATCGTTCCCGAAAATGAGTATGTGATTTCGTAAAAAGCAGGGGCGCGCCCAACACCGGCTCCTGCGGAAAGTAAATTAGCTTCTTGCGACTCGGATGGATTTAAAAAAGTGCCTACTCAATAGGCACTTTTTTTACTACAAATTAACTTCAAACAGAAAACTTACTTGATGTATTGATTCTTGCGGCCCGATGGTCACCCCTACTCTATTCTCCAATAATCCCCTCCGCCGCCTTCTCGTTCCATCAAGCCGTTCCCGACGAGCTCGCGCCGCAGGGTGGCCGTGTCTTCGTGGAAGCGGGACAGGATCAAATTGACCTGCTTCTCGCCATACTTTTTCCCCGGCTCGAAGGACTTGACCACGTAGCGCAGGACCGCCTCCAGCTTCTTGCGCTGGGCCGGGATGGTTTTCAGGCTGCCATCCGGGCGGGTGTAGTCGGCCAGTACCTTGCGGTCGTAGGCGTCCGCGTCCACTTGGGAGGCGGCCGCGGCCAGCTCGCCGTGTGAGAACAGGTGCCGGGCCTTTTGCTGCAATGCCTTCTCTTCCAGCTGGTAGACGCTGTAGTAGCTGTCGGCGCGCGCCGAAACCAGGCCGGTCTTGGCCAGCCGGGAGAGGTGGTGGGAGATGGTGGGCGGCTTCAGGTCGAGCAGGACGGCCAGCTCCTCGACGCTGTAGGGGCGCTGGGCCAGCAGTCCGACGATCTTCAGCCGGCTGGCATCCGCCAGGGCTTTGAAGAAATCGACCAGCTCGATATTTTGATCGACTGAGGCGTCTTGTATCTCTGAGTTGTGTGGCATCTTCATTCCAACCTTCCCTTGGCCGGCTCAGCGGGACGCCAATAGCGCGAGCCGTCGCGTTCGCGAGCCAGCAGGCCGGCGTCGACCAGGTCGCGGCGCAGGCCGGAGGTGTCCGGGTGGAAGCGCGCCAGGATCAGGTTGACCTCCTTCTCGGAGTAGCTGGCGCCGACCGTGAAGGCGTTGATCAGGTAGTCGAGCAGGAGGCGCAGCTTGGCTGCCTGGAGCGGAACCTGTTTGATCGTCCCATCCGGATTGAGGTAGGTGGATAGGACGCGGCGGGTCCGTTTTTCGAGACCGGGATCGGGGACATATTCCGGGCGATGCCCTTCGAACTGCCGGCGGGCGAGTGTCTCCAACCCGTCATGGTCCAATTCGTACCCGCCGTCCGACAGGCGCAGCACGCCGCCGTGGACGAGCTGGTCGAGGGCGCGGGCTGTATCGGAGGGGTGGAGGCCGAGGCGCGCGGCGATCTCCGCCGGAGGCGCAGGCTTTCGGACCAGCAGGCCGACGATGCGCAGCCGGTCGGCGTCCGCCAGGGCTTTGACGAAAGCGAGCATTTCAGAACTGTCCATGTTTTGATCCGTTTAACTAATTAGATATATATCGAATTGATTTTAACGGTTAAAGGCGCAGTTGTCAAGCCGGGTGGGAAGACCCCTCCTCAACCTTCTGCAGCGTGGCGGTATAATATTCTGGCCCGAAGGTGCGTAGCTTATTATTATCCCCAGGAGGTGAACCCGTGGACGTTCCGAAACATGCATATTTCAAGGGCAAGGTGGTGCCCTATGCGGAGGCGAAAGTCGGCGTGGCGACCCACGCGCTTAATTATGGTACGGCTGTTTTTGGCGGCATGCGCGGCTACTGGAACGCGGAGCAGAAAAAGCTTTTCGTTTTCCGCCCGCTGGATCATTTCCGCCGTTTCCTGAACTCCTGCCGGCTGCTGTGCATGGATTTTGACTTCACGCCGGAAAGCCTGGTCGGGATCATGCTGGGAATGCTCCGGGAGGATGCTTATCAACAGGACATTTACATCCGCCCGCTGGCTTTCAAGGCGGACGAAGTCATCGGTGTGCGCCTGCACAACTTGAGGGATGAATTCACCATGTTTGCCATGCCGTTTGAGAATTACATTAAAAACGACGACAACGCCCACGTGACGATTTCCTCCTGGCGGCGCATTGACGACAATGTCATCCCGGCGCGCGGCAAGATCAGCGGGGCTTACGTCAACTCGGCGCTGGCCAAGACCGATGCAAACCGGGCTGGTTTCGACGAGGCGCTGGTGTTGACCCAGGACGGCCACCTGACCGAGGGCAGTGCCATGAATATCTTCATTGTGCGTGACGGGGCATTGATCACCCCACCGGTGACGGAGAATATCCTGGAGGGCATTACCCGGCGGACGGCGATCGAGCTGGCGAAAAATGAGTTGAACCTGACGGCGATCGAGCGCCCCATCGACCGGACCGAGGTCTATGTCTGTGATGAGCTCTTCCTGACCGGGACGGCTGCCCAGATCACCGCGGTGACCAGGGTCGACCACCGGCCGGTCGGCTCCGGGGTGATGGGACCGGTCACGGCAGCACTGCGCAAGCTGTTTGCCGATGCGGTGCGCGGAAAAAATCCCAAGTATTTGCACTGGAACGTAGCCGTGTGAGCTCACCCAGCCCTTTTCCTGAAAAGGGGAAGGCAAGCGCTGGAATCAAAAAGTGCGGCCGCGCGGCCGCACTTTTCATTCGCCGGGACTGGCGAAGCGGCTATCTTGTCTTCGTAAAGGTGATGTACACAAGGTTCTTGGTGCAGTCGGTGAAGGTATCGAAGTAGACCTTGTCCGTCAGCGGCTGGCTGGTATTATCGAACAATTGAATCCACAGCGTCTGCGTGGAGTCGACAGGAGTATCACCCAGCTGGAACACGAAGCCGGATTTGCCAAACGGCGATTTGGGGTCCATTCCACTCAGGGTCAGGGTTAAGTTGACCAAATCTTGAACGTTCTTGTCGTTCAGCTTGCCGCCCAATTGCAGGGTCTGGTATTGGAGCGGTTGATTATTGGCATCCAGGACTTCCCCGCCCACGCCCAGCCATTTGCAGTCGCTGTTCAGGTAGAAGTCCGTGCTGGGCCGGTAGACGATGTTCGCCGAAGCGATGGTGGGGGTTGCGGTGATGGTGGGCTCCACGGTTTGGGTCGGCGTTTCTGTAATGGTGGCGCTGATCATACCCGGCAAGGGAGTCCAGGTTGGCGCACGTGTGCGCGTGGCGGACGGTTCAATCGTCCAGGTATTGGTCCAGGTTGGCGCAAGCTGGCGGGGGGTGATGGTTGACGTGATGGTGGCAAACAAGGTGGGGAGAGGCTGTGGGCGCAGGATGGGCGGCACCAGCTTCGGGTTCATGAAAATGCTCAGGAACATGTACCCCTGGCAGGCAATGCCGATCAGGATTAAAACCGTCAGGATGTTCCAGATCAACGATTTTGCGTTGATCTTGATCTTCCTTTCGGGTTTCAAGTCAAAACTGTCCATGGTCTCGTCTCCCATCGAAGGCCTGATCCGGGCAGGTTGGTTCCTGGTGCCCTTTCAAGGCGCTGGTGTGATGGTGCTTTCCTTCTGCCGCTGGAGCAGCCATTCCTGGATGGCACGTTCCTGGAGGGTCAGCAGAGCATCCGGGGAAAGCGGCCGGGCAGGGTCGCGTTCCACGACCAGGAGGATGTGGTACCCGAGCTCTGTCTGGATGATGGTGCTATGCTGCCCGGGCTGGAGGGCGAAAGCGGCTTCCTCGAGAGCCGGTTCAGCCAGGTAGCCACGCGGAAACCAGCCCAGTTCGCCGTGTGCCTGAGGGTCATACTGCGCCGCCAGCGTGTTGAAGTCGGCTCCGGCTTGCAGCTGGTTCAGGACACTCTGTGCCTCATCAGAATTATAGAGCAAAATCTGTTTTACGTGTACCTGCTCGGCAGTGGTGGGAACGGAGGCGATGAGCTGGTCGCGCATCCAGGCCGCGGCAATCTGCCGGCGCAGGTCCCGCCGGAAACTTTCATCCGTATAGCCGTGGGCGGTCTCCCAGGCCGTCAGAGCTGCGGGTCCGCCGATTTTGGCTGCCAGGGCGTCGAGGCGCGACTGCAAAGTGGCGTCGTCCACGACGTATTTATAGCCAGCCGCACCCTGGGTCAACAGCAGGGTATTGATCAGATCGGCGCGGACGGTTCGAACAGCTTCCGCCGGGCTGACGGATTTCCCCAGGGCCGACTGGGCGGCCTGGTATCGCGCCAGCTCCGCATCGAAGTCCGCCTGGGATACCGCCTCGCCGTTGACGCTCAGGGCCGGAGGGAGCGGGGTCTCGGTCGGCGTCGGGGCGAGCGTCGGTGTGACGGTCGGGAGGGTTGGCTCAAGAATGGTACGGTTGTTACAGGCGGAGAGGGCCAGGCTGGCGAGCAGAAGAAGGCTGGCTGCAAAATTCCTTGTTTTTTTGACTTTCATCGCCCATGATTATACTTGAAGAAAAATTGCCCGGCACTTTTGAAGTGCCGGGCAACCGGTTTAGTACTCCATCCCGCCACCGGGCGGCATGGGAGCGGATTTTTCCTTTTCGGGGACGTCGGTGATCAGGCACTCGGTGGTCAGGATCATGGCGGCGATGGAGGCGGCGTTCTCCAGGGCCCCGCGCACGACCTTGAGCGGGTCGATGACGCCGGCCTTGAGCATGTCAGTGTATTCACCGGTGATGACATTGTAGCCGATGTGCTTGTTACTCTGTTCCTTGGCTAGGCGGCGGACGTTCTCGATGATGACCGCGCCGTCCTGGCCGGCGTTTTGGGCCAGCTTGCGGATCGGGGCTTCGAGGGCCTTGCGGACGATGGAGACGCCGATGCTCTCATCCTCGCCGTCCATCTTGACCTTGTCCAGGGCCGAGACGGCGTTAATGAAGACGATCTCGCCGCCGGGGACGATGCCTTCTTCGATGGCGGCGCGCGTGGCCGAGAGGGCGTCCTCGACGCGGTGTTTCTTCTCTTTCAGCTCAGTCTCGGTGGCCGCGCCCACGCGGATGATGGCGACGCCGCCGGAGAGCTTGGCCAGGCGCTCCTGGAGTTTCTCCTTGTCGTAGTCGCTGGTGGACTTATCGATCTCGACGCGGATCTGTTCGATGCGCCCCTTGATCTGGGCAGTGTCGCCCTTGCCGCCGACGATGGTGGTGTTGTCCTTGTCGGAGACGACCTTCTCGGCCTGGCCGAGGTCCTGGATCGTGACGGTCTCCAGCTTGCGGCCGGTCTCTTCAGAGATGAGCTGGCCGGCGGTCAGGGTGGCGATGTCGCCCAGCATGGCCTTGCGGCGGTCACCGAAGCCCGGTGCCTTGACGGCCAGGACGTTCAGCATGCCGCGCAGTTTGTTCAGCACGAGAGTGGCCAGCGCTTCGCCGTCGATGTCCTCGGCGATGATGACCAGGTCGCGCTTGCCGATCTGGACGAGTTTCTCGAGGATCGGGACGATGTCGGCTGCGGCGGAGATTTTCTTGTCGTAGATGAGGATGTAAGGTTCGGCGATGACCGATTCCATGTGCTCGGAGTCGGTGATAAAGTAAGCCGAGATGTAACCGCGGTCGAACTGCATGCCTTCGACGTACTCGGTCTCGAACTGCAGCGACTTGGACTCTTCGACGGTGATGACGCCGTCCTTGCCGACCTTGTCCATCACGTCGGCGATCAATTTGCCGATCTCGGGGTCGGCGGCGGAGTTGGTGGCGACCGAGGCGATCTCTTCCTTGGTCTCGATCTTCTGCGACATCTTGCGCAGGGCGTTGACGACCGCGTCGGTGCCCTGCTCAATGCCCAGCTTCAGGCGCATCGGGTTGGCGCCGGCGGCCAGGGTCTTGAGGCCTTCGGTCACGATGGCATGCGCCAGGACGGTCGAAGTGGTGGTGCCGTCTCCGGCGATGTCGTTGGTCTTGGTGGCGGCCTCCTTGAGGAGCTGCGCGCCCATGTTCGCGAACGCATCTTCGAGCTCGATTTCCTTGGCTACGGTCACGCCGTCATGCGTGATGGTGGGTGAGCCGAACTTGCGGTCCAGGGCAACGTTGCGGCCCTTGGGCCCGAGCGTGGTGCTGACCGCATTGGCGACCATGTCGATACCGGTCTGCAGACGCCGGCGGGCGTCCTCTGAAAAGACGAGTTGTTTTGCTGCCATAATTCATACCTCCAGGTTGATTACTTCTTTTTGCTTTCGACAATGGCAAGGATGTCGCTTTCGCGCAGGATGAGCAGTTTCTTCTCGCCGATTTTAATCGGTACTTCAGTGCCGGAATACTTGGCGAACAAAACCTTGTCGCCGACGGCCACATCCATGGGGATGCGTTTCCCGGCCTCGTCGCGATCACCGGGGCCAACGGAAAGGATCATGCCCTGCTGGGGCTTTTCCTTGGCTGTTTCGGGGAGCACGATACCGCCCGCAGTGATCTCTTCCTGTTCGATGGGTTCGATCACCACGCGGTTGCCGAGGGGTTTGAGATTAAGTGCCATATTCGCCTCCTGAATAAGATTACTCAGCAATTTAGCACTCAGGTTGCTCGAGTGCTAAACCTTATGATAAATGACTTCTGAATGAACGTCAAGAGGAATTGATCGGTTCTAATAAAATTCTGATAAACCTATCCCCCTTTTCCCGGCCGGTCTATGGGACAAAGCCGGGAGTGTAAGGCACCAAGGTCGGCGGCGTTTTCAAGAAGGGGGTGTACTTGGGTGTGGGCAGCGGTGTAAGCGTAAAAACCGGGGTTGGGGTCTGGACCTGCGATTGGGCCACCGAGGCGCAAATTGCCAGTCCGTCGGAGACGATCGGGGCGATGATCGGATCGTTGCCGTAGGAGGTTTGAACCAGGTTCAAGGTCGGGATTGCCTCGTCGCAGTACTTGGGGGTTCTGGGGGCCAGGGCGGCCAACCTTTCCCCGTAGGTGTAGTAATAGACGACCGTATTCGGGGAGAGGGGCAACCCGGTGACGGTGACGCCTTCATCCCCCTGGCAGGCACGCACGAAGCGCGCCTGGCAGCTGGTGTCGGGGTCGCAGCCCTTCACCGCGCACTGCATGGCCGGGATGACGCTTTCGTAGTTGCGCGCCTTGTCGTAGATGATCCCCAGGCGGCCGTAGAGATCCGCGTTGGTGGGATCGAAGGCGATCGCCTTCAGGGCATTGCGCTCGGCGGAGAAAAAATCGCCGGTTTGCGAGTAGGTCTTGGCGATCTCCAGGTAAGGGAGCGGGTCCCGGTTGCTGTGCACCTGGTTGATCTCTGCGGCGCGGGCAAAATTTTGCAATGCCTGGTCGTAGAGTTGCTTTTGCTCGCTCGGGATGTCGCTCTTAAAAGCCAGCTGGCGGTAATTTTTGCCGATGGAGATATACAGAAAGGTCAAGTTGGGGCTGATCTCGAGGGCCTTCTGGTATTCGACGATCGCCTGGTTGTAGGCGCCGTTGGATTCGAGCACATACCCATAGACGCGATGCACGTCCATGATATTTGGACCGAGCTGGAGCGCCTGGTCGATGTATTGACCGGCCTGGTTCCACTTCTGCTCGTCGGTCAGGATTTCGGCGTAAAAGGCGAGAGCCAGGGGGTTCCGGCTGTCCAGCGACAGGGCGCGCACCGCCTCCTGGTCTGCAGCGACGAGCAGCGCCTCCGCTTTTTGGTCCCCTGCAGGACGCAAGGCGTCCAGGGCAGGATCGGCATTCCAGTCCAGGACGAAGGCGTGGATGGCGCGCACGTTGCTATCCTCGGTGGCCAGGGAGACCGCCTTTTCGCTGGAAGTGAATGCCTCCGTGAGCCGCTGCAGGCGCTGGGTATCGGTCGTCAGCAGGCGGGAGGAGTAGGCCTGGATGCGGGCCAGCTTGGCCAGGGTCCCGGCATTGCCCGGGTCCACCTTGGTCGCCTCCTGGTAGGCGGTGATCGCCTTGTTCAAATCCCCGGCAGCGAAGAAAGCCTCCCCTTCCAGAGCCAGGGACCCGCCGGTGCGTGTGGGGGTGAATGTCGGATCGAAGGGACTGCGGATGGCGCCCCGGTCCAACCGCACCACGAACCAGCCGCCGGTGAAAATCAAGAGCACCAGGGCGAACACCCGGTAGAGGTTGGAGCGCCGCGGGCGATAAAACAGCCCTCGCCTACGATTTACTTTCATGGGGTCGGGGTGGTCTTGGGTGTGGCGCTGGGCGCTGCAGGAGGGGTGCCCAGGCTGGACTGGCACAGGCCCTGGATGTATTTGGCGTTATAAACCGCGTCCTCATCATCGGGTACATTGGTCAGCAGGAGCTGGGTGATTGGCAGGGCATCACTGCAGCGATTGCCTCTGACCAAGAGCAGGGCGTAGATGTAGTAATACTGGGCGATGCGGATGTCGTCGGCGGTCAGCGGCTGCGGCAGGATAGTCTGGCCGTCGTCTGTCTGACCGCCGTTGACGGCTATCGAAAGCTGGGTCTGTGCTTCACCAAACTGGCCGTTCTTGTAAAGCCACCACCCCCAATTGCCGCGCAGGTTGGGATTGGTGGGAGCGACGTTGACAGCCTGTTCGGCGTACTGGGCGGCTTGGGCATAACTGCCGATGCTGCCCAGGGCGCGCGAGCTGTAGAGGTAGGCGGTGTAGTCCGTGGGGTTGAGCGTATTGGCCAGCGTATATTCCTTGATGGCCTCGTCGATCAGGCTCAAGGCTTTATAAGTGACGCCCAGATCCAAATGCAGCTGGGGGACGAAGGAGTTGTTGTTTATGGCGGTGCGGAATTCCGAAACCGCCTCTTCATAGTTGGCGGTCAGATAGAGGATGCGGCCGCGCGCCCAATGCGCTTCCAGGCTGTTGGGGGCCAGGCTGACCGCTACGCGGGATTCCTCTCCGGCGGTTTTGATCGGATCGGTGTAAGGACCGACGCTGTTCTGGAACATATCCCCCAGCAGAAAAGCATAATAGGCATGGGCGTTGCCGTTGTTGGGATCCAGCCTCAGTGCCTCCTGGATGGTCGTGTCTGCGGCGGTGTAATCGCCTTTCATGTCCTGGGCCCAGGCCAGCACCGCCAGAGCCATCGAGTTGTTCGGGTTAAGCAGCAGGGCATTCTGGGCGTTGGTCTGGGCGTCGTCGTATTTCCCGGCGAAGATCTGGACGCGCGCCAGGGCGACGTAGATCGTCGGATCGCTGGGCGAGATGCGGATGGCCTCGGTATAGGTGTCGATGGCCTTGGAAAATTTTCCCTGGTTGAACAGCCCGTCGGCTTCGGTGAGGTAGGATTCGGGGTCACGGGTGGGGGTAGGGGTGGGCAAAATATACTGTTGCAGGGGTGGCACGACGAACCTGTCAAAGTACACCATGCCCGCAATCAACAGCAATAAAAGGATAATCAGGAACCAGTTGGTCGGCTTGCGACGCTGGCGCATACTCCATTTGGAACCACGCAAGTACATGCGGTTATCTTACCATAATTTATTAAGCGGCCGTTAAACCCCCGCACCTCTTGTCAGACATCTCGCTCGCGGCTAGAATGGTCGTATGGAGTTTGATGTTTTCACGCTCCTCCCCGAAGTCTTTCCTCCTTATATCAACAGCAGCATTCTGCAGCGCGCCCGCCAGCGCGGTCTGATCGAAGTGCGCGTCCACAACATCCGCGACTGGACGACCGACCGGCATCATGTGACCGACGACGAGCCCTATGGGGGCGGCGGCGGCATGGTGATGAAGCCCAACCCGGTCTTTGCCGCCGTCGAAAGCGTGCTCGGACCCCGCCAAAGGTCCGCGGCCGGCTGCCCGGTCATCTTGTTGACGCCGCAGGGACGCGTTTTCGACCAGAAGATCGCCCTGGAGCTCTCCCGGTTGCCCCGCCTGGCGCTGATCTGCGGACGGTACGAAGGGGTGGACGAACGCATCCGGGAGCACCTGGTCAAGGACGAAATTTCCATCGGCGACTACGTCCTGACTGGAGGCGAGCTGCCCGCCCTGATCCTGATCGACGCCGTGGCGCGGCTGATCCCCGGTGTGCTGGGCGACCCGGACGGGCCTTTTGACGATTCCCATGCTTCCGGGCTGCTCGAATATCCGCATTACACCCGCCCTCCCGAATTCCGCGGCTGGCAGGTGCCCGAAATCCTGCTCTCCGGCGATCATGCCCGGATCACCCAGTGGCGGCGGGAGCAATCCCTGTTACGGACCCTCAAACGCCGGCCGGACCTGTTGAAGGATGCGCCCTTGAGCGAGGCCGACAAAAAGTTCATCGATCACAATAGGGACGAGGGAGACTCGCAATGAAATTCAAATACGGGAAAATCTTTTTGCTTGGGTTTGGCTTCTTCGGAGTAAGCGTCATCTGGAGCGTGTACAACGCCTTCGTGCCGGTCTTTCTGGCGGACAAGTTTCACCTCCAGCCGGCTTTCATCGGCTTCTTCATGACGCTGGATAACATTGCCGCCCTTTTCATCCAACCTCCGGTGGGAGCCTGGTCGGATCGCCTGCGGACCCCGATCGGCCGGCGCATGCCGTTCATCCTCATCGGCGCGCCGGTCGGGGCAATCGCATTCGGTTTCATCCCGGTGGCGGCCGTCCTGCCGCTGTTTGTCGCCTGCACCAGCACCCTGCTGCTCAGCATGGCCTTTTGGCGGACGCCTGTGATCGCCCTGATGCCGGACGTGACCCCGTCGCGCTATCGCTCGCAGGCCAATGGTGTGATCAACTTGATGGGCGGCGTCGGCTCCATCACGGCCTTCCTGGGTGGAAGCGTTCTTTACAAAATCAACCCCGCTTTTCCTTTCTGGCTGGGGTCGGTACTGGTCCTCCTGTCTGCGGCGCTGGTGTTGATCTTCGTCCGCGAGCCTAAAGAATACGAGCAAACCGAGGAGCAGCCGAGCATGTTCCGCAGCTTGAGCGAAACGGTCAGGGAGGAGGATAAAAGTGCCCTGCGGCTGTTCCTGGCGATCTTCTTCTGGTTCCTGGGTTACACGGCCATCGAGGCATTTTTTACCCTCTACGCCGAACACCATCTGGGGCTGGACCCGTCCGATGGTAGCCGTTTGCTCTCGCATCTCTCGCTGTTCTTCGTGCTGTTTGCGCTGGTCGCCGGTTTCGTCGGCGGAAAGATCGGACGGCGCATCACGATCTCGATTGGCATCTCCCTGCTGACGATCTTGATCGGGGTCATTTTCTTCCTGCCGCCGGCCGTGCTGACCAAGGTCCTGACGAAGCTGCCGGTATTGGGAACCATCCCGGTGATCAGCGTTTTCCTGATGGCGTGTGGTGCGGCCTGGGCATTCATAAACATCAATTCCCTGCCGATGGTCGTCGACATGACGACGGCTGCCAAGCTTGGGACCTATACCGGCTTGTATTACCTGTTTTCAACCTTTTCGGCCATTGCCGGTCCGAATGTCAATGGCCTGGCGATCCAGTTGCTCGGCAAGAATTACAATGTCATCATGATCCTGGCGCCCATCTTCATGCTGGTCGCTCTGTATCTGATGCTCGGCGTGCGGCGGGGTGAGGCGCAGGCCGCCTAGCGGCTGCCGCCTCGAGGTCTGGTGGCTGCTGGGGTGGGCGGCCCAGACCGGGATCGTCTGCGAGAAAACATGAAGGGACAACGGATTGCCACCGGGCTGCTTTTGGTCGCCGCATTGGCGCTCCCCGGCTGCGGGATAAAAGTCGTTCATTGCTCGCGGCCGGAGATTTTTTGCGTCGGCTTGGTGACGGAATCCGGCCGGCGTGATGACCGGTCGTACAACCAGGCTGCCTGGGAGGGCCTGAAGCAGTCCAAGGCCGAGGGTCTGGCAGACTGGATCGCAGCCATCGAGACCGTGGATGCCAGGGACTATGAAGAGAATGTCGGCGTCTTCGTCGACGCCGGCTACGACGTGATCGTGACCGTCGGGTCCGCCATGGACGAGGCCACCCGGGCGGCGGCTTTGAAGTACCCCGAAATTTATTTTATCGGCGTCGACCAGCCCCAGGCGGCAGAGGACGATGCGATCCCAAACCTGGCCGGGGTTGTCTTCCCCGAAGATCAACTTGGCTTTCTCGCCGGGGCGCTGGCGGCGATGATGAGCCGGAGCGGAAAAATCGGTGCGGTGTGCGTCAGCGATGCCTGGCCCCCGGCCCAACTGTATGGGGAGGGCTACCGCGCGGGCGCGGACTACGTGAATCCCACCGTGGAGGCGATCGTCGTCTATCACGATGAGGTCGACTTGGATAAATCTTTCAGCGATCCGGAGTGGAGTGCAGCGGAGACCAATGGGCTCATCGACTCGGGCGCGGACGTCATATTCGGTGTGGGAGGGACCACCGGTGCCGAAGCGCTGCTCACCGCGGCGAAACGCGGCGCTTATGCCGTTGGGGCGGACATGGACCAGTTCTTTCTGCTTCCCCTTGCCGCGCCGAAGCTGCTCACCAGTGCCATGAAGCTGGTTACCCCTGCAGTGGTTGATCTCATCGGGGAGGCAAAGCAGGCGCAGAGCCGGGCAGGTGTTTTTCTTTTTGGAGACTATGCCGGTCAGGTCGGCTTGGCGCCGTACCATGATCTGGATCCTGCCATTCCTGATACCGTCAAGTCCCGAATGATCGAATTGAGCCAGGCCCTGCTCTCGGGCCAGGTAGAGACCGGGATTTCCGGGTCCAGTCCTTGAAAAAGGGCCGCTTATATCGGCTCGTCTTGCATTAACCCCTAAGAGGCTGTATACTAGCTTTGTTGCAGTATTCATTCGTTCCTTATCAGAGGAGGTGCGGCCTGTAAAAAATGTGCTGCTTTTTCTGCAACTCCTAATCACCCCAATCCCAAATCCCGAGAGGAGAAGAAACATGAAGAAGTTCTATACTGTTTTTGCCGGCCTGGCAATCGCTATTTTGATGCTCAGCGCCTGCGGGCCCGCGGCCACGCCACCCCCAGCCCCAGTGGCCACTCAACCACCAGCCCCCGCGACCGAGGTTCCGACGGCGGTTCCCCCGACCAAGGTCCCGTTCCGCGTCGGCTTCGTCACCGATACCGCCGGTATTGCCGACAAGAGCTTCAACCAGACCCAATGGGAGGGCGTCCAACGCGCCGGGCAGGATCTCGGTGTCGAAGTTAAGTACATCCAGTCCACCGAGGCCAGCCAGTACACCCCCAACCTGACCGAGTTTTCCAGCCAGGGCTATGACCTGGTCCTCGCCGCCGGCTTCTTCCTGGCGGGTGACCTGGCGAAGGTGGCGGCTCAATATCCGAATGTCAAGTACGCCATCGCCGACTCCACCTACCCGGATGCCTTTGACGTCCCCGAAGGCGTGGTTGGCCACGGCGAGTGCATTCCCAACGTCATGGGCGAAGCCTTCAAGACCGATCAGCCGGCTTATTTGGCGGGCTACCTGGCAGCCGGCATGGCTGTGAAACTTGACCCCAAGGATCCGAAAGTCGGCTACTTCGGCGGCGCCAAGATCCCGACCGTGACCATCTTCGGTGTTGGACTCCAGATGGGACTGGATGCCTACAACGCCGCGCACAACACGCAAGTCAAACTGCTCGGCTGGGACAATAAGACCGGCGAAGGCTCCTTCACGAATGACTTTACGGATATGACCAAGGCCCAGCAGGCTGCCCAATCCCTGTTCGACGAGGGCGGCGATGTGGTTATCGGCGTCGGCGGCCTGATCGGCTCGACCGTCTTCCCGATCGCCCAGCAGCTTCACAAATTAGGGATGTGGGTGGACGTGGACGGCTATGTCCAATGGCCCGATTACCGCAATGTGATGCTGACCAGCATCATGAAGGGGCTGGGTCAGGCCCATTACGACGTGATCAAGGCTGCCATGGACGGCAAGTTCGCCGGCTGCACGAACTATATCGGCTCGATGGCCAACAACGGCGTCGCGATGGCTGACTATCATGATCTGGCCAGCCAGGTGCCGGCCGACCTGAAGGCGGAAATCGATGCGCTGAAGGCCAAGATCGTCTCCGGTGAGATCAAGGATACGGGCTGCATTTCCTACCCGAAGTGGTGCCCGACGGGTCTCTATTAGACCCCATGGTCTGCGGGTAAGAGCTCAACAATAAAGAATCAGGTGGTGCCTTATTTCAGCACCACCTGATTCCAAAAAGTCTGTTTTCCAGATAAACTTTCTTCCTAAATAATAAGGATGGGCCTATGCCGCCGATTCTAGAACTGCGCGGAATCACGAAGACCTTCCCCGGAGTCCTGGCCAACGATCATATTGACCTGACCCTTAATCAGGGGGAAATCCTGTCACTCCTGGGAGAGAACGGCGCCGGCAAGACCACCCTGATGAACATCCTCTACGGCCTGTACACGCCCGAAGAGGGTGAGATATCCATCCGCGGCTCGAAGGTCAGCATCCGCAATCCCCACGACGCCATCCGGCTGGGGATCGGCATGGTCCACCAGCATTTCATGCTCATTCCCATTTTCACGGTGACGGAGAATGTGATGCTGGGCGTCGAGTTCGATCCGGGCCGGGGGGATCCTGGACCGGAAGGCTGTCTCCAAGCAAATCCGCGAGATCTCTTCGCGTTTTGGCCTTAAGGTCGATCCGGAAGCCAGGGTCGAGGACCTATCCGTCGGCGTCCAGCAAAGGGTAGAAATCATCAAGGTTTTATACCGTCATGCCGACATCCTGGTCTTCGATGAACCCACGGCCGTCCTGACGCCTCAGGAGGCAGAGGAATTTTTCAAGGTCGTGCATTCCCTGGTCGAGCAGGGCAAATCAGTCATCTTCATTTCTCATAAATTGAAAGAGGTGTTGGAAATTTCCGACCGCATCACCGTTCTCAGGAACGGGAAAGTGGTCGGGACGACGACTCCCGACAAGGCCACGGAGGCCTCGCTGGCCAGCATGATGGTGGGGCGCGAGGTCATCCTGACCGTGGATAAGAAGCCGGCCAAGCCCGGGGAGATTGTCCTCGACGTGGCCGATCTGCGGGTCCTGGACGATCGCCGCTTATCGGCTGTCAACGGGGTTTCCTTTCAGGTCAGGGCCGGGGAGATCCTGGGAGTTGCCGGCGTGCAGGGCAATGGGCAAAAGGAGCTGGTGGAGGCCCTGACGGGCTTACGCCCGTTTGTAAGCGGCAAAGCCACCCTGCTGGGCAAGGACATTTCACAGGCCTCCCCGCGCGCGATTCGCGAGGCCGGTTCCGCGCACGTTCCCGAGGATCGCCAAAGTGATGGTCTGGTATTGTCCTTCCCGATCAAAGACAACCTGGTTCTAAACACCTATTATGAGCCTCCCTTTGCACGCGGCCTCAATCTGCAGAGTCAAAAGATCGATGCGGTCGCCAGTGAGCGGGTCAAGCAGTTTGATATTCGCACGCCCAGCATATCCATACCGGCCTCGACCCTCTCCGGAGGCAACCAGCAAAAAGTCATCGTGGCGCGCGAGTTTTCACGTCCGATCAAACTGTTGATCGCCGCCCAGCCGACGCGCGGCCTGGATGTCGGGTCCATCGAGTACATCCACGGGCAGATCGTCAAGAAACGGGACGAGGGCTGTGCGGTGCTCTTGGTCTCGCCCGAGCTGGATGAGATCATGAGCCTGTCTGACCGGATTGCGGTCATGTTCGCCGGAAAAATCCTGGATATCATCCCTGCCGAGAAAGCCACCAAAGAGGGCCTTGGATTGTTGATGGCCGGTATCCAGTCGAAGGTTCAGACGGAAGCCGCCTGAAACCGAGGAGGTTCACTTTGAGCAAATCATCCGAGAAACCGTCCGCAACCGAGGCGCAGCATACCGAAAGGCGCAGTTTCTGGCAGCGCCTGTTCGTGCGCAAAGGTTTTTTTGAAGCCATTTTGCTGCCGGTCCTGGCCGTTTTCACTGCCCTGGTGATTGGTGCATTTATCATTGCGTTCTCAAATATGGAGACCCTGGCAGCTTGGGGCCATTTCTTCCAGAACCCCCTGGGGGCGTTGAAGACGACCGCGGTCACAATCTACAACGCCTATTCCGCCATGCTTGAGGGATCTTTTGGAAGCCCAACTGAAGTCATCCAGCAGCTGGTGGTCTGGATCAAGACGGGTGATAACAAGCAGTTGATGTTGGCCATCCGGCCCTTCAGCGACAGTCTGATCCTTTCCGTCCCATATATTTTGGCTGGCTTGGGGGTGGCCATAGGTTTTCAGTGCAACTTATTTAACATCGGCGCGGAAGGACAACTCACCGTAGGCGGCCTGGCGACGGCTTATGCAGGGTATGCCATCCACGGCCTGCCCTGGTACATCCACGCCCCGCTGGCGATCCTGGCCGGGGTCGTTGCGGCGGGCATCTGGGGCTTCATCCCGGGGATCCTGAGAGCACGCTTCGGAGCCCATGAAGTTATCAACACCATCATGATGAACTACATCTCCTTCCGCCTGATGAATTACCTTCTCAACGGACCGTTGAAAAGTGGTGGCACTCCGGCAACGCCGGAAATCCTACCGACGGCATATATTGCGACCGTGTTTCCCAGCCCGGTGCGTTTGCACTGGGGGTTCTTCATTGCCCTGGCGGTGGCCGTTGTGGTGTACTGGCTGTTATGGAAGACGACCTTCGGCATGGAAATCCGCATGGTAGGCGCCAACGCCAAGGCGGCCCGCTATGCAGGGATCTCGGTCGCTAGGACGATGGTCCTGGCCATGGTCATCAGCGCGGTCCTGTGCGGCTTGGCCGGGTCCATTCATCTCCTGGGTGTGACTCATCGCATGATGCCGTCATTTTCACCGGGCTACGGCTTCGACGCCATCGCCCTGGCGCTGCTGGGGAACAGCCACCCTCTGGGGGTGGTCCTGGCCTCGTTGCTCTTCGGCTTACTGCGCAACGGTGCGACCCACATGCAGGCGGTGGCCGGCACGCAACTGGAGATCATCCGCATCATCCAGGGTATGGTGATCGTCTTCATCGCCGCCCCTGAAATCATCCGTGGCCTTTACCACTTGCGCTCGGCACGCCGTGAGAAGAAGTCAACGGCACCAAGCGTAAGCGAATCGTGAGGAGAGAGCGATGTCACAGGCAGAAAGCTTGAACCAAAACACAAAAGGCGGAAGGAGAAGGACTGTTGGGATCTTCCTCCTGGTCGAAGCGGCTGCATTGTTCCTTCTTCTATCTGTGACGAAGGGGATGGTTTCCACGTTTGTTCTTGCCAGCAACCGGGGTGGTGTGAACGTTCCCGCCCCAGATCTGGTCATCCCCACCTGGGTGACCGTACTCGCAGCTGGAATCCTGGTTGGACTGGCAGGCATCTGGCAGTTGGTAAAGGGGTTCAAGCGGTATACGAATACCGTCCTGATCGCCATGATCGGCCTGGGGGTAATCATGTTTCTCGTATGGGCTGCAAGGGGAAAATCGCTCAACCTGACCGGTATGTTGGTCAGCAGTGTGATTTCGGCCACGCCCATTGCGCTGGCGGCGCTCAGCGGGATCTACTCGGAACGCTCGGGCGTGGTCAATATCGGCATCGAGGGCATGATGCTGATGGGGTCATTCGTCTCGGTGGTTGTCGCCAGTGTGACCCACAACCTCACCCTGGGATTTCTCGCGGGCGCCGTCTCCGGCCTGATCCTGGGTGCATTGCACGCCGTCCTCTCAATCCGCTACCGAATCAACCAGATCATCAGCGGGACCGGGATCATCATCCTGGCATTGGGCATCACCAATTTCTTATACCGGACTTTTCTCAATCCCAACCCCAATTTGAATAACTCCGGCAAGATCCTTTCCGCCCTGCCGATACCGTTCTTATGGCGCATCCCGGTCATCGGGCCGATCCTGTTCAATCAAAGCCCTGTCATCTATATCATGTTCCTGATGATCCTATTCACCCACTTTTTCTTTAATTACACCAAGTGGGGGCTGCGCATCCGCTCGGTCGGCGAGAACCCGAAAGCCGCCGATACCCTGGGCATCAATGTGTTCCCCCTGCGTTACCTCAGCGTATTGATCAGTGGTACCATCGCCGGTTTTGCCGGTGCTCACATGAGCATCGGCCAAATTGGTTTCTTCTCTGAAAGTATGAGCGCCGGCAAAGGTTTCCTGGGATTGGCTGCCATGATCTTCGGCAACTGGAACCCCGGAGGAGCCTTTTTGGGGTCGATCATCTTCGGTTTCTTCGACTCCTGGCAGGACAAGCTCTCTATCCTTCAGGTGGGCATCCCGTCGGAATTTCTGGGGATGGCCCCATACATCGCCACGATGATCGTCCTGGCGGGCTTCATCGGACGGGCGCGCATGCCCGCCTCGGACGGTACACCCTACAAGAAAGAGTGACCTGGCGGCCTGTCTTTACCCGCCCGGCCATATTCCCATCAGGGGCGACGACACGTCACCCCTGATTTGTTTCTCCTCGCGGGCATGCGTTCCCGAATCTTGGCACTCTTCTGGATCCTGGGCATCCTCTTTCCCGTGGCTTCCCTGGGCAACCACTGGCCGCCATTTGGGCGCGTCTTTAATACCGTCTTTACCCCCGGCTGGACTCATATCGCCATGCATGCTTTTCTCTACTTGGTTCTGGCGTTCCTGCTGGCACGGTGGCTAGGACCGGTTTCAGTCAAAGCGATGCTCCTGCTGCTGGGCCTGGTCCTTGTGATCGCCGGTTGCCAGGAAGGCTTGCAGTGGCTTGCCGTAAAGAGTGAGATCGGCTGGTCTGCCTCCGCCTTCGACCTGGCGGTGGATCTTGTTGGAACCTTTGCCGGCCTGGCAGTGGCACGTCTGTGGTCTTCTTGGCGTCGGGGAGCGGCGATGAAGCAGGAGTAGCGGTTAATGTGCGAGGGAAACGACGGTCGGTCGGTGAGGAGGGCGCCGCGGGTTCCGAAAAGTCAGTTCTGATATAATAATAAAGGTTTGGGCACACGGCTTGTCCCTGTGGCCAATAGTTGAAAACGGAGGATCGAATGTCTCGCTTTACGAAAGTTTTGTGGCTTCTGACCGCAACGCTTCTGCTCGGCTTGAGCGCCTGCGGAGGGGCTACACCGACGGTCAGCCCGGAAGGGCTTTATACCCAGATTGCGCAGACCGTCCTGGCTCAAGTTGAAGAGACCGCCCGGGCTGCTTCCCCTACACCGGAGGTCACCGATACCCCGCTTGCCAGCCCGATTGCGGAAGCCACCAACACTCCCCTGATCACTGATACGCCCTCGGGACCGCAAGAAGCCACCAACACGCCGCTGCTCAGCCCCACACCGGCTGAGGGAACGCCTTCGGCGACGCCGCTTACCATCGCCACCCTGCCGCCGCCGCAGTCCGCCTCCTGTGATAATGCCGCCTTCGTTGCCGACGTGACTTTCCCCGACGGCGCGGCCGTAACGCCGGGCCAATTATTCGTCAAGACCTGGAGGTTCAAGAACCTGGGCCCGTGCTCGTGGTCTCGAAATTACAACCTGGTCTATGGCTGGGGAGGGACGGGAACGGATTGGGCCAACTTTTTCCCGGTCAACTTCCCTGCGGTGGTCAAACCGGGCGACACGATGGACATCTCGATCCGGCTGCACGCCCCGCTCAAGACCGGAGGCTACGGTGTGTATTGCCGCTTGCAGAACAGCAAAGGCTATAATTTCGGTCCGGTCTTCGCCCTCTTTATCCTGGTGAAGTGAAAACTTGTGTCCCTGACCCAACAGGTTAAAGACGAAGCCCTGCGCCTTGGCTTCGCCTTGGCCGGCGTCACCTTGCCCGAATCCCCGCCCCATTGGTCGAGCTATGAAAACTGGCTCAGAATGGGGCGGCATGGTCGCATGGCTTATCTGGCGCAGGAACGCGCCCGGGAACTCCGCCGCGACCCGCGGGCGATCCTGCCCGGGTGCAAGTCCATTCTTGTGCTCGCCGCACCCTATCCGGACCCGGCGACTGCCGGGGATTCTGCGGGCATTCCCCCGGCTGAGGCAGGGAAGCCGCGCGGGCGGGTTGCCGCCTACGCCTGGGGAACGGATTATCACCTCGTCCTACCGCAGCGCATGCAGGCGCTGGTGGCGTTCATCGAGACGCAGGTTGGAGGTCCGGTGCCGAACCGCTGCTACAGCGATACCGGCCCGATCCTGGAGCGCGACCTCGCTCAGCAGGCCGGCCTGGGCTGGATCGGCAAGAACACCTGCCTGATCCATCCCCGCCTGGGTTCGTATTTTTTCCTGGCCGAGATTCTGCTCGGCATCGCCCTCGAACCGGACACCCCTTTTTCCGACGACCGCTGCGGGACGTGCACCCGCTGCCTGGACGCCTGCCCCACCCAGTGCGTCCTGCCGGATCGCACGATCGACGCCCGGCGCTGCATCTCCTACCTGACGATCGAGCTCAAGGAATCCATCCCGCCGGAGCTGCGCGGGCGGATGGGGGATTGGGTCTTCGGCTGTGACATCTGCCAGGAAGCCTGCCCGTGGAACCGTTTTGCGCTGGCGTCCATTGACAAGGACTTTGGCCCCCGTCCGGGGGTGCCGCGCCCGGAGTTGATTCCCGAGATGCGGCTGACGCCGCGGGCGTTCAACCGCAAATTCAAGGACAGCCCGGTGCAACGCGCCCACCGGCGTGGCTATCTGCGCAACATTGCCGTTGCCCTGGGGAACTCCGGTGACCCGGCCGCAGGCGCCTGCCTCGACGCCGCGGCACGGGATGCCGAACCGCTGGTGCGGGAACATGCGGCCTGGGCGGGCGGACGAATCCGCCGGGGAGGCCGGACACGCAGGCCCCAACCGGGATGAGGCCATGACCCCTGCGAAGCTGCTGCTCGCCACCAATAACCGCGGCAAAGTCGCCGAGATCAAGGCCCTCCTGAACGGTCTCGGCATCCAGCTTCTCACGCCTGCCGGGCTGGGCCTGCAGCTCGAGGTGGCAGAAGATGGCGCGACCTATGCCGAAAACGCCTCCAAAAAAGCCAGCGCGTTTGCCCACCTCAGCGGGCTGGTCTCCCTGGCCGACGATTCCGGCCTGGAGGTGGACGCCCTGGGTGGAAAACCCGGCCTCCATTCCCATCGCTTCGCCCCTCAGCCGGGCGCCACGGACGCCGACCGGCGTCGGTTTTTGCTCGCCCGGCTCAGCGGCCGTCCGCGACCCTGGACGGCGCGTTTCCGTGCCACGGTCGCTGTCGCCCTGCCTTCCGGGGAGGTACGCCTGGCTAGCGGGGAATGCGAGGGGGAAATCATTCCCGAGGAGCGCGGCAGCGGTGGTTTCGGGTACGATCCCATTTTCCTGCTCCCCGAGCTCGGACGGACCATGGCCGAGCTGGGCATGGAAGAGAAAAACCGCCTGAGCCATCGCGCCCGGGCGGTGCAGAACGCCATCCCGATCTTGAAGGAAGTACTGAGATAAAAATTTGACGGCCGCACCTGAGGCAGCCGTTTCACTTACTGGCGGGCTCACCCTCCCGGCGTGTACGGGACGGTTCCCAGAAAGATGGTCAATAATCCGGCCAGGCGGTGGGGTTGCTCGAGGGCGACCAGGTGGCCGGCGCCGTCGATGGTCTGCAGGGCAGCACCCGGGATCGCACTCGCCAGGTCTTCCGAATAACGCAGGGGGGTGAATTTGTCCTCGGTTCCGCAGATGACCAGGGCCGGGCTCCGGATGCTTCCCAGGCTTTTGCTGAGGTCGAAGCCATCGCAAGCCAGAAGATCACCATGCAGGAGCGTTGGGCGGATTACGGACAGGCGCCTGGAGATGGCCTCTTTAATCCGCGGCGGGGTATTGGGTCCGCAGAGGGCCGCCTGCCAGGCCTGGAGGGCGAGCGGGAAAGTGGAAGGATTGGCGGCATTCTCCAGCAAGCTCGAGGCGACGGGAATACGGGCACCCACTGCGACCAGGACGATCCCGGCGACCGTTTCGGGAAAATCACAGGCCAGCGTCAGGGCAATTGCTCCACCCATCCCATGGCCGACGAGGACGGCGCGCGAGAGCCGGGCGGCACCCAGAAAATCCACGACGATGCGGGCATAGTCGGGGACAGATTGCAAGCCCGGCCCTGCGGATTTGCCGTGGCCGGGCAGGTCCAGGGTGAAACTGCGATAGCCGGGCAGCCGGCGCAGCTCGGACGGCCAGGAAAGCTGGTCGCCTCCCTCGCCGTGAATTAAAACGACCGGAGGCTGGAAAGGACCGCCCCCCTCGTGCAGGAAATAGTGCAGACCGGCAGAAACGGGCATTTCTTGGAACGGGGATTTTAACGCTTCCCGGCCGAGTGGTGGAGGCGGTCAGCGGCCTCCTCGGTCAGGGGGATGAACACCTGCACGCGGGTCCCCTTGCCTGGCGTGGACTGCAGGTTGAGCACGCCATTGACCAGTTCGGTGCGCTCCCGCAGGTTGACCATGCCCAGGCTGCCGCGCTGGTCGTAGGCCCGGTTCACGGCGGCCACGTCGAAGCCGACGCCGTCATCCTGGACCTCGAGCAGTGCGATGCCCTGATCGAGGGCACGCAGGTTTACCCAGATGTGCGGCGCCTTGGCATGCTTGCGGGCGTTGGTGACCGCCTCTTCGACGATGTAGAAGACGACCCCTTGTTTACCCATCTCCAGAGTCTGGAGGATATTCTCGTCGACCTTGACGATGACATCCTGGTTGTAGATTTCCTTCGTCTTGGCGGACATGGCTTCCAGGGCGGCGGTCAGCCCCTGTGACTCGAGCACCAGAGGCCGCAGGGTGAAGAGCATGTGCCGGATTTCCTTGGTGGTCCGGCGGGTCAGCTCCTCGATGCGTCCCAGCTCTTCCGCGGTCGCCTTGGGATCCGTCTCCAGCATGCGGCGGGCCATGTTGACGCGCATGGCGATCGCAGAGACGGACTGGGTGGGACCGTCGTGCAGGTCGCGGGCCAATTTCTTGCGGGCCTCCTCCTGGACCTCGACCATGCGGTCGCGCTCGTCGACCAGGTCCTGGTAAAGGCGGGCATTCTGGATGGCGATGCAGGCCTGGCGGCCGAGGATGTCCAGGATATCGCGCCGCTCGGGGGTGAAGAAACCGGCCTCGGGATGGCCGTACAGGAAGACACCATAGGCGTTGAATCCGCTGCGCAACGGGAAGCAGTAGATTTCCTTGCACTTGGAAAAGGCGATAATGCGGGCCAACTCGACATCCGACAGGACGTCGTTCAACTGGACGGGTTTGTCCTCGTCGAGGGCCTTGGCAACGATCCCTTCGTGGCCCGTCAGGATCACGCGCATGTCGGCGGGTGTAAAGCGGCGTGCCGAACCTACCTCGAGGGCGTCCTGCTTCGAGAACAGGAAGACGGCGCTGACCAGGCGGTCATCCCACTCCTCGTCCGCGTCAGGCTTGAGGGCGTTCAGGCTGATGTCGAGTGCGGAATCGAGCACGCGCTGGTAATTCAGCGTGGCTGCCAGCGTGGTGGTCAAGCTGTAGATCGCCCGCAGGCGCTCGTTCTCCTTGCGCTGTTTTTTCTGCTGTGCCTCGATGAGCGCCTGGCGTGAGCGGCGGATGCTGCGGATCAGGAGGCGGCTGAGGTATCCCAGCAGGCTGGCGATCAACAGGGTGATCACCCCGGCGGCGCCGGCGAATAAAAGCGCCTTGACTTGGGAAGCCTGCAGGAGGGTCACCGCGATCTGGGTGACCACCACGATGATGCCGGCGATCAGCGCCCCGATGATCTCAAAATAGACCGCAGCCGTGAGCAGCGGGATGATCCCGATCCAGGCCGTCGGGCTGGAGAAACCGCCCGTCAGGTAGAAAAAGGAGCCGGTCAGCACCAGGTCCACGCCGAGGCTGATCTCCCGGTGGCGCGCCATACGATAATTCAACCCGGCCAGAATGGAAAGCAGGATGTTCCAGCCGGCCAGACATATTAATATCAGATTGACCGGGGTGAGGAGTTTGCCGCTCAGTGATAATGAGATCGTCAGTCCCAGCAGGCTCAACCAACGCAGGGAGACGACAAACCAGTCAGCAGTGAAGGGTGAGTCGGATGTACGCACTCTTATATGATAACCGAAAAAATGGAAATGGGTTTGGGATTCCGCCGTGAGCTTGCGCTCAGGGGTCTCCGTCTGTTGGCTGGCTCACATTTTGCACCCGACTGCCGGGTTCCCGGATCCGACTACGGCCGGCAAAGGTCAGGGCAGGATCCTGCGCAGGTAGAGCCTGAAGCGCAGGGGCAGCCAGGCATAAACCAGGGGACGGAGCTTGGCTTTTAGCCAGAGCCATGAAAACCGCCTGCCCGTTTCCCGCTGATAGACCCGGATCATGTCCGGATAGCAGCGGTCGTCGTTGCGCACGGATTTGCCCTCCCCGTGCAGACGAAAGGTGGCCCATAACTTGGGAACGTACTGCAGGCGGGATATTTTTGCCAGCCGGACCCATAGGTCATAGTCGAAGCCGAAGAACAGGCTGAGGTCCAGAGGGCCGAGCTGCCGCCAAAGATCCGCCCGGTAAAAGGTAGTGGCCTGGGGAATGTGGACCGAGCCGCGCAACAAATGCCGGTAATCCGTCTGCCGGGAGGCAAACCGGCCGATGACCTGCCCGTCGTGATCGGTCAGGTCGGCGTTTCCATACACCATGCCAACGTCGGGGTGGGCGTGCAGGTAGGCGACGGCTTCCGAGACGGCCCCGGGGTAGTACGTGTCATCCGAGTTCAGCCAGGCGAAGATCTGACCATCGGCATGCGCAAAGCCTTTGTTCAATGCGTCGGCATGACCCTTGTCCGGTTCGGAAATCCACCAGGCGAGCCGGTCGGCGTAGTTTTTGATGATCTCGAGGCTTCCGTCCGTGGAACCACCGTCGACCACGATGTATTGGAGATTGGGATAATCCTGTTCCAGGACCGAGAGGAGAGTAGCCTCCAGGTAGCGAGCCTGGTTGAAAGACGGGGTGACAATGGAAACCAGCATGGTGTCGTTCATCGCGATGCAGTCAAGAGCTCCGGTTTATTCGTGAGGAACTACATAGGTGTCCAGGTTCTGGAAATTTTGAAGGAAGTGCGCCGCTTCCAGGTTGACCAGGGTGAGGTCCGGCCCGCGGTCCTTCAGGACGGATCGGACCGTCTGGCCGTCACTGTGGCTGACGATGACGAGCAGGCGGTCGAATGGGCGGCGGTTATCGAAACGGTCGCGGGGGATGCCGTAAAGGATGGAATAATACCACACTGCGGTGTCATAAGGCGAATCGATGATGATCAAGTCTTGCGGGGAGAGCTGGTCTTTGATGAACAGCACGCTGTTTTCTGCGGCTCCCTTCCTCGCCCATCGGCGGGGGATCGTCGGCACGACCTGCGCCGCCTCGACGGATACGATCAGGACGGCCAGGCCCAGCGCAACAGCCGCCGCGGAGACGTTCCAGGCGAATTTAAGACGCAGGCCCTTGAGCAACCCGATGATCCCGGCCGCGGCCCAGATCATGAACGGGGCCTGGAGGAAGGCCCAGATTTTCGACACCCCTTCCGGGCGCTGGACGAGCAGCAAGGCCGTGATCCACAGGAAGGCTGCCGCCTGGAGCGGGAAGCGCACGCGGTGAGGTGCCCGTGGAAGATCAGGCCGAGCACGAATCCGGCGATGATCAGCACTGCCCAGATAGACGCCAGTCCGCCGGTCCATTCATGCCAGAAGCCGAGGAATTGGCCAGGGACCGATCCCAGGTACCCGCTCCAGGGTTCGGGAGTCACCCAATGATTGGCGAAGACCTTGTCGGCACCTGTATATATGAATACCGGCGTATAGAGCAAAAGGACGAAGACGGCAGTGCCGATCCCGGTGACCAGCCAGTGTTTGAAGAAACTAAGTTTCGATCCGTACGGCCCCGGCCCGGCGGCCAAGCCTTCGAGGAACAGCCAGGCAAAGACCATCCCGAACGGAATCAACATCACCGGGACGCTGTAGAAGCCCAGGGCGGAAAAAAGGATGATCAGGGACCAGGCAAAAAGGTTCTTGTTCTCGCGGACGTAAATTGCCAGCCATAGCGTCAGCAGTGTGCACAGCGCTACCAGGCTGTAGCCGCGCCCCGAAGCCGAGTACAGGATCGCCCCGGGGAGCATCGCCACCAAAAGTGCGCTGGCCAGGGCGGTGGTGCGGTCATAGACTGCCCTGGCCACGGCGTAGCAGGCGGGGATGAGCAGCAAGCCTGCGATCAGGGCAGGCAGCCTGATCGCCCAGGGTTGGATGCCGAACAGGTGCGTGGAAAAGTAAATCAACAGGGAGTTGAGGATGTGATTGTTCGGCAGCTGATAATTGGTGAGGATGTTGAAAAGGGAGGTGGAGCTGAACACCACGAAGGTGTAGGACTCGTCGTGAGTCATCACATCGTAAATGTGCGCCAGCCGGAAGACCACCGCCAGGGCCAGGATCAATAGCAGGACGGCCAGCGAGACCCTGTCGACCTTGGCCGGTTTGAGCGTCTTGAGAAAGGCGATAACCTCGGCCCAGTATTGGCGGAACCAGGCCCGGACCTGTTTGAGCCGTCCAAAACCGATGGCATAGGCCGCGCCGAGCAAGATCAGTCCGACCACCCCTAGCAGGATTCTAAATACGAGGGCATTGCTTTCTTTTAGCGATTTGAAATTACCATCCCGCATCAAGGAGTCAGCCAGATGCTTCAGCGTTCCGTACGGCAGGAAGGCCAGCGCAAGGAAGGCCAGCGCGGCCAGCATCACCAGGATGGCAATGATCGTTGGGAGGTAAAATTTCCTGCGCATTCGGAAGCCTTTTCCAGGAGAGCAGTCAGGGTTGGTTGATGGCCAGGTGATGCGCCCCATAATAACCGGCGGCGCACTGGTTGACCCAGTTCTTCGCGTCGGAGCTGATCTCTAGCAGCCCGCTGAAGTCGTCGAACGACCTGGCCTGGGGGTCAAAGAGGTTGATATCCAGGACGCCCTTTTGGACGCTGGCCCGGAAGGCGGCATCGTGGGCGTCCCACGCCGCTGCCCACTCCCGATAAATGGGTATCTCCAGGACTGTCTTCCGGGCGTCGTACAATGGGTAAAGCGAAGCGCATAAAAAGAGTACGCCGATGAAGGCTTGCAGGAAGGCCGGGACAGGTTCACCCGCCCAACGATGCAATTGACCGAGGCTTATGCCCAAGAGCGCCCCCTCGACGATCATTGCGGCAACCATCATAAAGCGCGCCTCGATCAGGACGCGCGCCTCCGGGTAGGCGGACTCGGCGTAGGCGCTCGGGGCGCAGACCGCCAGGACGAGCAGAAAGCCGATGATCGGGACCAGGATCAGCGACAGGGTCAGGGTAGAAGGCCGTATCTTGGGCAGATTATCCTCCCTTGCGTAAAGGCCGTAGGTCAGCAACAAGGGCAGGAGCAGAGTCAGCAGGTTCTGGAAGGCGAATTCTTTCAGGGAAGAATGGATGAATACGAAGGCGCTGGTCATGCTCATGCGCAGCAGCGCCAGGAGAGTCGGCCGGGCCGGCATGGTTCCCAGGCGGACGGCATTACCCGGGGCGACGAACACCACGAGCAGTGCCAGCAGTGAGCCGGCCAGGGCAGCACCCACCAGCAGGCGCGCGTTGCGGTGCAGCGGGGGTTTGACGCCCAGCCAGACGCCGATCAACGCCAGCGCCAGCAGGCCGCCCTGGAGGGCGACGTAGGTCTCAGAAAAGCCTCCGGCGAAAAATGCCAGGAGTGCACAAACAGCCGCACCCCACCCTGTGACGCGTTCGGGGGCGGTTTTGCGAACCCGGTTGAAAATCAGGCCGATCAAAGCCGTCAGGAAAACCAGCGGAAGGGTGTAAGTGATGATCCCGACCCGCCAGAAAACCGACTGGTATTGCTGCGGCGCCTCCTGGACGGTGAAAAAGACCAGCGCCTCCGCCAGGACCAGTCCCAACCCGACCGTGTACCGGCTGGCCAGACGGAACGTCCGCATCACCTCCGCGAAAACCCAGGTGAGCGCGGCGGCCCACAGGAGGATGGTCAGTGCGGTCCAGGCCCGGATCGCCGACCGACCAAAAAATTCGGACAGGTTGAGCAGGAATGTACCGGCGAAACGCGGCGACCAGCTGGCGTAAAGCTCGATTTGCGATTTCCAGAATCCGCTGGTCAGGAAGCTGCTGGTCAGGCAATAGTCATCTGCATAATAACGTGAGAAAGTACCCAGATAGGCGTAAGCCAGCAATGCCATCCCAAAGGCAAGCCCTCCGCCCGCGAGGATAAGGATCGGCAGCAGCCCGGACAGCTTCTGCTTTGGCGGGTGATCCGTTCTCATTGGCATTTTCGTCTCCACGTGGGCGATTATAAGGGATCAGCAACCCTTCAAGAATTCCAGCGGACGCCAGAATCATCGACGATCAGCTGCCGGGTCCTAAATTGGACTTTCCGCCGGCTGCGGCGGTAGGCCAGGAAGAGCGGCATCAGCCCCAGCGAGCCGCCCAGCGCCTGCAGGAACTTGCGCCAGATGCGGACGGCCATGGGGAGCGAGAGGCGCATGCCGCTGAAATAATGGCGCAGGGCCTGGCCCGGCATGCCGGCGTCGATGTAGCGCTTGGTGGCGTACAGGTGCAACCCGGCATGGATCTGCCGCCCGCGGCGCTCGAAAACCTCCCGGTAGGTGGGATCCCTCTCCAGCGCCGGGATCAGCCGGAAGGCCTCGTCGATGAACACGGTGGCCTGGGCGGTGGTCTTGGCGTGCTCGTGCGTGCGCTCGACGGCCCAGTACTCGTCCACGTGCAGCAGCGGGTAGTCCCGGGCGATGCGGATCCACAGGCTGTGATCCAGCACCATGTGGAAGTCCGCCTGCAGGTAATTCGCCCTTTTCAACGCCTCGTGGCGCATGAACACGGTCGGCTGCAGCAGGACGTCGAAGGCGAGCAGGTCTTCGAGGCTGTATTGGCGGTAAGGGTGCCAGTCCAGCAGGCGCAGCTCGCCGTCGGTCATGACCCCGTCGCCGTAGACCATGCCGACCTGCGGGTGGGCCTGCAGGGCTTCCACGGCGTGGCGGACCACGTCCTGGCGGTAGTACAGGTCGTCCGAGTTGATCCAGGCGACGACCTCGCCATGGGCGTGGGCGAAGCCCTTGTTGATGGCGTCGGCCTGGCCGCGGTCCTTTTCGGAGACCCACCAGGCGAGCCGGTCGGCGTAGCGTTGGATGACCTGCGGGCTGTCGTCGGTCGAGGCGCCGTCCACGACAATGTACTCGATGTTCGGGTAGTCCTGCCAGAGCACGGATTGGATGGTCTGCTCGAGGAAGTGCGCCTGGTTGTAGGAAGGTGTGACGATGGAGACCAGGGGCAGGGAGGCGGATGGATTCATGGACGCGGCTCCGCGCCGGACCCGGCCCAGCGGGTGCCGGTTTCGGTCACGACCAGGGTGGCGGAGCGATTGCGGAGCCGGCGCCGGAGGCTGCGGGCCGCCAGGAACAGCCCGCCCAGGCCGAGTGCGCCTCCCAGCGCCTGCACGACCTTGTACCAGACGCGCCTCACGCGTGCTGGCGACAGGCGAAAGCCCTGCCAGAAATGCGCCAGCGCCTGGAGGGGCTGGCGGGCATCGATCAGGCGGCGGGCGGAGAAGACGTGCAGGTCGGCGTAGATCTCGTCGTGGTATTTCTCGAGGGCGGGGGCGAAAAGCGGGTCGCGACCGAGCGCGTCGACCAGGGCAAAGGCGTCCGGCCCGTAGCGGGCTGCCAGGCTGAGGGTCTTGGCCGATTCATGCGAGCGCTCGACCGCCCAGAAATCGTCGACGTGCACCAGCGGGTAGCGCGCCGCGATGCGGATCCACAGTTCGTGGTCCAGGACGAGGTTGGATTCCACGGGCAGGTAGCCGCCCGCCTCCAGGGCCTCCCGCCGCATGAAGGACGCCGGCTGCAGCAGGACGTTGAATCCCAGCAGCTCCTTCAGTGAATATTGCGGGTAGCGGAACCAGTCCAGCAGGCGCCCGTCGGCCTCGATCTTGAGTCCGTCGGCGTAGATCATCCCGGCTTCGGGATGCTCACGGAAGGCCGCCACCGCCCGGCTGACCACGTCACAGCGAAAGAAGAAATCGTCGGAGTTGATCCAGCCGACGATCTCCCCGCACGCCCGGCGGAAGCCTTTATTGATCGCCTCCGCCTGCCCGCGATCGGGCTCAGAGACCCACCAGGCCAGGCGGGGGGCGTACCTGCGGATGATCTCCATACTGCCGTCGCTGGAATTGCCGTCTACGACCAGGTACTCCAGGCGCGGGTAATCCTGGGACAGGACCGAGAGGATGGTCTGTTCCAGGTAGTCCGCCTGGTTGTAAGAAGGCGTGATGATAGAGACGAGAGGCAGATCCGAGGAGGACATGGCCGATTTAAGCGCCCGGGAACAGGTCGGTGTAGTTGACCTTCGGGAAGACGTTTAGTTTACCACCGACCGTGGCATCCAGCACCTTACGGCCGGCCTGCTGGTAAGCGGAGCGGGCCAGGCAGTAGGCGCGCTCCGAGCCTTCCAGGTCGGGCAGCTGCCAGCGAAAGCCCCTGCCGAAGTAATTGGGGGCGAAATGATTGGGATCGTCGCCGGATGAGGTGACGGTGGCATTGGCCGGTCCCCGGGTGACGAAATTGTGATCCACGCCGACCAGGATGACCTCGCTGAAGCCCATGAAGAAAGCCAGCTGCAACGCCACGTAGGTGACGGTAAAGCCTTCGAAGAGCCGTCCGGTGGCCTCCGGTGAGAAATTCTCGGCGCCGGTGAAGTCGCTGTCCACGAAAATGGCCCGCGGGTCGTCGGCGAACCAGCGCCGTGCCCGCCAGGTAAGGAATTTGGGCAGCGGCAGCGACTTGATCTCGGCGGCGCACTGCTCCAGCACCAGCTCGTTGACCGAGACCAGGAAGGTGGTGGGAAAGCCCAGTTCGGGGAAGAGCAGGTAGATGCGGTTCAGGCCGAAGGTGATCTCGCCCTGCAGGCGGGTAAGGTCGGTCTGCCGCAGCGAGGTCCGTTGCCGAGGATGAAACCGCGCCTTCCGGCGTAGGCGTCGTGGAAGCCGAGCAGGCGGCGCCGGCTTGCATCCCAGCGGGAGCTGAAGGTCCGCGCCAGTTCGTGGCGGCCCCGGTTTCGGTACCACCAGTAGAGGTCGGAGCCTGGTTTCCAGAGCGAAACGGGAATGATTTTCTTGAGCCGTTGTCTCATGTCTGGGTGCCAGTTATGGAGCGGGTTTCAGGAACAATCTCAAATTCCCGGATTGGTACTGGAGCGGGAGGTCGTCGACCACCTTCCATCCTTCCGGGCAGGAGGTGCAGATCACGGCGCAGGGCTGGAAGGTCTTATCCTCGAAGCGCGCGGAAGGTGTCCCGCTGACCAGCCATTCGAGGCGCAGACCCGGCTGCGGCGCGCCCAGCAGCACCCACCACAGATACTCCGGGTCGTCCCCGCCCAGCATCAGGCCGACTTGCGTGCAGGCCGCGGATCGGATGCGCGCGCGACGACGGTCTTCTGGTCGGCGCCCAGCCCGCCCACATTCGTAAAATACATCTCCTGTCGCGACAATTCCTGGATGCTGGTGGAAATGGTCTGGCCGGGGACGGGGAGGAGGGGTCGGGATTGCAGCGAGAGCAGCCAGGGCAGCCCGGCCAGGAGCAGGAGGTACCCGGAGGAGAGGGAGATCCAGGCGTGCCAGCGGGCGGCGATCCACCCGGCCAGCGGCGCGGAGAGCAGAAAGAAGGGGATCAGCAGGCGATTGCCGAACACCTGGTAGGTATTGCCGATCGAGAAGAGTAAAAAGGTGCTGATCGCCGCCCCGGCGTACCAGCGCACCCGGTGGTCGATCTTTTTGGCGAAGAGGGCAATACCAACGGCGAGGAGGATAAAAAGTAGGTGAAACGGGTTCCCGACCCGATCCTCCATCAGGACCTGGTCGGTGATGGAAAACTCGCTGTTAAAGGTGGTGCGCGGGTCCTCCACGTTCATCCCGGCCAACCGGTGCAGCTTGGCGATCACAGCGACGATGAAGTGATTGACGTTTGCACTGGGGGTGCCGAGGTTGAGGCTGAGGTTGCGCACTGCGTTGGAGACCAGTACGCCGGGGGTGAGGACTTTATTGGCATGCAGCTGCAAAAGCTGAGGCGAGCCGAGCGGCGTGCCGTAGACCTGCGTGTTGCGCGCCCAAAAGGAGAAGTTGATGGCAGTGAACAAGGCAATGAACAGCACAAGGCGTACCACCGTCACGCGCAGCCCTCTGGAGGTCAGAGAGACAATCCCGAACCAAAGCAGGAAAGGCAGCAGGAAGGCGGCCGCGGTCGACTTGGTCAGGAAGGCCAGCCCGGAGGCGACAGCCAGGTACAGCCAGTTGCGCCAGGAGGCCCGGCGGGCCGCCAGGGCGGCGGTGATCTCGGCGATCCCGCACAGGGTCCAGAAGGCCACAACGAGGTCGGTCATGGTGCTGGAGGCCTGGGCGATGGCCATCGGCAGCCCGGCGGCGAAGGCCGCAGCGATCAATCTGCCGCGCGGCCCGCTCCCCAGGCGTCCGGCGACGAACGCCGCCCCCAGGATGCAGCCGAGGTAGGCCAGCCAGTCCACCAGGTTGACCGGCAGGTCCCCGCCCTGCAGCAGGTAAAGGTGGAGCACGGCATATTCGGCGAACGGCCCCATCATGTTCTGCCGCTCGATGCCGGTCGTATAGATCGCCACGCTGCGGTTTTGCGCCCAGTGCGCCACCCGGCTCATGTGATAGGAAAGCGAATCGTAGGTCTGCACCGGCGCTTTGAGGGCGACGAAGAGCGTCCCCGCTAAGGTCAGGATCATCAAGGCGAACAGGATTGTGTCAAACAGGGACTCAAAAGCCGGCAGGCGCAGGCGGGGCAGGTGCTTGCCGCGACGAAGCTGCCAAGCCAGCCAGCCCAGCGAGAGCATCAGGCAGGCTGCCCAAAAGATCGTCAGGTGGATAAAGTCGACTGCCTTTGCAAGGGAGAGCAGCTCGGTGGAGGCCACGATGAGCCCGCCCCAGAGCACGGCGGCGCGCAGGGCAGGCTGATATTGATCCCCATCCGCCTCGAGGGATTGGATCAGGATCAGGGCCAGCAGGGTCAGGAGCACCAACAAAGGCATGCCGGTCTATTCTGTGCTCAGCCGGGCGGTCGCGCCGCCGTCGACGATCATGGCCTGGCCGGTCATGAAGGAGGACTGTTCATCATCGGCCAGGAAATAAATGGCGTGGGCGATCTCCTCGGGCTGCCCGACGCGCCCATTGACGGTCTTGCTGGCCAGGTTGTCGAGGCGGGCATGGATGTCGTCCCCGCCCAGGTGGCCGCGATTGAGTCCGGCGCGCAGCATGGGGGTGTCCACTGCGCCGGGCAGGATGGCATTGACGCGGATGTTGTCGTGGGCAAATTCGATCGCCATGGCGCGGGTCAAGGCCAGCAGGCCGCCCTTGCTGGCGGCGTAGGCGGCGATATTGACCGAGGTTTGCACGGCGTGCACGGAGGAGACATTGACGATGGCGCCTCCGCCGGCCGCCTTGAGCAAAGGAAAGGCCAGCTTGGATAACAGGAAGGCCGGGCGCAGGTTGTTGGCAATGGTCATGTCCCATTCTTCGACAGTGGTTTCGACGAGCGGCTTGGCGATCTGGACGGCAGCGTTGTTGACCAAGGCGTTCAGGCTGCCGGTAAAGCCGCCCACCTGGCGGGAGATGGAATCCATCGAGGCGGGATCGGAAATATCGGATTGTATGAAGAGACCCTCGAACGGGAAATCCGCCCCGAAGGGCGCTCGATCGATGCCGATGACGTGCCAGCCTTTTTGGGCGAACAGGGCAAGGGTGGCGCGCCCAATTCCGCCGGCCGCGCCGGTGATCAGGACAGTCCTTGGATTTCTAGTCGCCATGACCTGGCCTCCACAATTCCGAAATTAATTCGTACATGTGTTGGGGACGATATTAAAATTATATTGCTGACTGGGCGGAGAGGGAGGTGAGTATCGGCTCACATCCGGCAAGAGCGGAAATTCCTGGCCGAAATATGTATTGAAAATGATCCGGAAGGTATTGACTGGCGAAATGGATGGATAGAGCACGTTCCCGGCTTCGGGCAGGTAGTAAGCATTCAGGATTTTCATCCTTTGGTCGGGCCTCTTCCAATAAGTCCCGCCGTGATCACCCTGGATGACGATGATGGGAGGCGTTTTGGAAGTGGCAAGGATCTGATCGACCACCGGCAGGATGGCATCGTCGATAAAGGTGAGCGAATCCCGAAAACCGCTTAAGTTGGCGCGATCGTCCAATTGGCTGGGAGTGAGGGCTTCCCAGTTCGGCCCAAAAACGTAGGGCCCGTGTGGAACGACGAAGTGGGCAAAGACGAATTTGGGGCCCTTTACCGAGACGGGGACCTTCTTCAGGGTTTCCAGGTTGTGGATGACCAAATTGTGCTTCGTCTCGTAGGTGTTGGATATTTCCGACAATTTTAAATTGTCCAATGGGGCGCGCAAAAGGGTCGTCTGCAGGAAAAGGAGCTCGAAGTTGTTGACCAGATTATTCCCCGGCTGATAGCTGTAATAGACATTGGCGTCTTCAAGCTGCGTAAAGCGGTAACCGGTCTCGAAGGCCACGATGGTGTACCCGCGCGCCCTCAGGAATTGGCGGACGGCATCCGTCAAGATCAATTTCGAGGTTTGATCGTCCGCAGTGAGATGATATTGCTCAAGGTAATCCATGTTGAGAGAGGAGGCCAGCGAAATGATGGTGTAAGCGTAATTGCTCTGGCTGCAACCGGCCACGTAGAAACCGCGCTGGGTCAGGGCGTCGACAAACGCGGAATTGTCGTAATTGTAGACTTCCTTGAGATCGTCCGTACGCCCGTAGGCGTCCAGGATGATGTAATAGATATCCGGGTAGGCCTGTTGCGAGTGTGGGACCGTGCCCGTGGCAGCGACTTCCGCCGCGGTAGTTTTTCCCGCATGGCCCTCTGCCTCGTAGTGAGCGATCTGATAAACCGGGTAGAAAAGCATAAGTGCCGAGAGTATGTTCAGCCAAGAGGTCACCGCGCCGGGATGGATCGATTTCCGTGTCGCTGCCCAAACCGCCAATCCGGCCAGAAGTACCCATATTGGGACGAGCAAACGATGCCTCCCGACTGCAATCCCGAGGAGGCTCACGCTTTTCAGAAGCACGTAGATGTGCCCATACGAGTAGAAAAGGACGAGCAGCAGGAGAGACAGCAAGGCAGCGCGAGCCCAGTCTCGCATGACCAGACGCAAAAGGACGAAAAGACCTGATGCAAGGACAATTGAAAAGGCAATTGACCGATAGGCCAAGGAAAAGTCAATCTGAGTGATGTTGAATGCTGTCAAAGCCAGAATGGGGTAAATCCCGAACAAAATGGGGTATAACGGGAATACCGGTCTATTTTTCCGGAGGCCTTTGTTGCTACGGTTTTTATTCATTATCTCTCCTAAGACCAACAGTAAAAAATAAACACAACCTATCCATCTGGCTCGAGAGCTTTGCCTGAACTCGACACTTTTCTGGCTGCCCGATCGATCATTTACATTGGTTTGGGACGATTTCGAATTTCCAGCGGTCATTAGGATCAGAATACCGGCTGACATCCTCTAGGAGAGGATAATTCTGGTTAAAGTAAGAGTCGAAGATGATCCGGAAAGTATTGACGGGTGTGACGGAAGCGTAAAGGGATTTCTCCGCCCCGGGTAAATAATAGGCGTTCAGAATGGTCATGCGCTGCACAGGCTGGCTGTACCGGAAGGCGCCGTGGTCACCCTGGATGATGATGATCGGAGGCGTCTTCGAATTGGCAAGGATCTGGTCCACCACCTGGAGCATCGCCTTATCGATAAAGGTCACGGCATTGGCGTAGCCCGGTAGGTCGGCCGAGGGGGTCGTCAGGTCGAAGAGGAACTGCCCGTACAAGCCGGCAGTCGGTCCTTCGGGGACGAACTCGCCATTTGGGCCGAAAACATAGTGCCAGTGAGGAATGATGAGATGCACGAACACGAACTTGGGGCTCTTGACTGAGGCAGGTACTTTTTTCAATTCTTCTAGGTTGTAAAGCGTGCGGTTGTGCTGTTCGGCGCCGGTGATCGTGCTCTCGCGAGAATTGACCGCATTTAGTGGGGCTGCCAGGACCGTAGTCTTGACAAACAGGCTCTCGAACGCGTTGATGGTAGAGGCGTTCGGGGCGTAATTATAGTAAACGTCCGCATTCTCCCACTGGCTCCAGCTCCAGCCAGTCGAGAATGCCACGACTTTGTAACCCTGGCTCGAAAGGAACTGCCGCACGCCGTTGGATTGGATCAATCGGTTGGCAGCGTCATTGCCCCTCACCCCCAAGACGTCGAGGTAATTCATGTTCAACGAAGATGCCAGCGACGGTTCCGTGTAGGCGTAGTTGCTTTGACTGCAATCAGCGACAAAGAACCCGCGTTGGGTCAGTGCGTTGATAAATGCGGAATTGTCGGCCCCGTACACCGCTTTAAGGCTGTCGGTGCGCATATAAGCGTCCAAAATGATGTAATAGATATCGGGATCCGCCTGGTCGGGTTGTGAAGAGACCGGCGCGGGGGTGCGCAACTGCGCGGTTGCACCTGAGGCGTGGCTGTTCAATTCGAACCGGGCAAGCTCATAAACTGGTAGAGCCAATAAAAGGATGGATATGATATTCAGGATCGGGGTGATGCTGAGGAGGCTGATCAATTTCCGTGTGGATAACCAAACCGATAAACCAGCCAGGCCGATCCAAACGATGATGAGATATCGATGCCGGACCAACACGAGGAAGGGATTTTTTGGGTTTTTCAAGACGTTATAAACATGGCCGTAAGAGAAAAACAGAATTATTAAGAGAAGGGACAAGAACGCAGCGCGCGTCCAACTGTGCATGACCAGGCGTAAAATGCCGGTCGTGACCAGGGCGAGGACAAGCGAAAGGAGGATGGATCGGACCGTCGTGGAAAAATCGATCTGGGTGATGTTGTTGGCCGCCAAGGTCAGCACGGGATAGATTCCGAACAGGAGGGGATAGAAGGGAAAGGGTGGCTTCTCCTTCTTGGAGTGCACCTTTGAGTGATTGTTTTGCATTTTATTTATACACCTTCACCGGTAAAGTTTATTCCCAGCCCTTCAAAGAGATTGCGGATCGTGTTCCAATGGACCCGTTCCCATGCCGCGGGGCTGGAGTTGGCATTGTGCGGGGCGAGCAGGACGTTGTCCATTTTCAGCAAAGGGCTTTCCGGCGGCAGCGGTTCGACCTCGAAAACGTCCAGCGCGGCGCCGCCAATTGTACCCTTGTTTAGTGCCTGGACAAGGGCGCCTTCATCCACGACGGACCCGCGGGCGGTGTTGACGAGCACCGCCGACGGGCGCATCCGGCCCAGGGTGCGGGCGTTGATCAGGTGCAGGCTGGTCGGGTTCAGGTCGCAGTTGAGGGAGACGAAATCCGACCGGGCGAGCAGGTCGTCCAGCGTAGTCATCTCCACCTCGGTCTCGGCCAGGAAGACGTGGTCGATCTCGACGATGTCGTTGCCCAGGAGGTTCATGCCGAAGGCGCGTGCCCGGCGGACGACGGTCTTGCCGATGGTGCCCACTCCGATCACCCCCAGCGTGCACTCATGCAGCGCCCGGCCGGCAAGTTTATCCCATCCCCCGGCTTTCACGGCGCGGTCCATCCAGGGCAGGCGGCGGGCGAAAGACAATATATAGCCTATCACCGAATCGGCGACCGGCAGGGTGAAGGCATTCGGCGTGCGGCAGACGCGGATGCCGAGACGGGCTGCGTGCTGGCCGTCGATCGAGTCGATCCCCGTGCCCCACTTGGAGATGACCTTCAAACGCGGCGCACAGGCATCCAGGACCCGGGCGGAATAATGGTCGTCACCGCAGATGGTGCCGTCAAATTTCCCGGCGTATTGCAGCAGGTCGGATTCCCCCAGCCGTTCCCGGACTTTGGGTGTGATCAGTTCCATCCCGGCGCGTTCGAACACCGGGCGGAAGCGATCGAGAAAAGGAAGCATGTAAGGGGCGGAGAAAAGGATGGTGGGCATGGGAACCTAATGGACCGAACACGGATTGGAAACCCGGCTGAAATCGTATAAGTTTGGCGTGGGAGAATAGTAGCTGATGTCGTCCAGCAAAGGATAGTCCGCACCCAGGTAGGTGTCCAGGACGAGGCGGAAGGTGTTTACCGGGGAGATGGTGGGATAAAGCCGGTCTTCGTGGCCGGGGAGGTAATAGGCGTTTAAGATCTTGAACTGATCACTGCCGGTTTGAATCCACGGTCCGTGGTCGCCCTGCAGGATGATGACCGGCGGCCTCGCCGATTCGGTGATCAGCTTGGAGACGGCGGTTTCCAACTTGCTGTTGAGATAGGTGAGCTGGTTCTGATATCCCTTGGCGTACAAGTCCGCCGGGTAGAGCCGGTCGGAGTTGAGGAAGAGCGCCGGGTCGGTCGGCGAGCCGTCCGGCCCGAAGACGAAGGGCGGATGCGGTGAAAGGACGTGGATGAAGACGAACTTCGGGCCCGGCATGTGCGCCAGCCGGTCCATGCTGTTGAAGATCAGGTCGAAACGCTCGCGATAACGCTGTCCGTCGATCTGGTCGAGGTTGAGCAAGCCCCAGTCCTCCAGGTGCCGGGCCGGCGTGGTGCGCAGCAAAAGGGTCTCGAAGCCGGTCATCTCGGACCAGATCGGCGAGGGGCTGATGTAGACGTCCGCGTCGTCCAGTTCCGTCCAGGCGAAGCCGGTGGCAAAGGCGACGGTCTTGTAGCCGGCCGCGGCCAGGTCCAGACGGACGGCGCTGTAACGGATGTCGTTCCACAGGTGGGTGCGATCGATGTTCGAAGGGATGAACGTGTCATCCAGGTTCTGCAGGTAGTCCATGTTGAGTGAGGAGCCCAGCGAAATCTCGGTCCGGACGTAGTTGCTCTGGCTGCAGGTCGTCACATAAAACCCCGTCTTCTCCAGGTACTGGGCGAAGGCAAGGTTATTGTACCCGTAGGCCTGCTTGAGCAGGGCGGTACTGCCGTAGGAATCGAGAATAAAGTAATAGATGTCCGGGGGAGCCGGATTTTGGGAACGGGGCAGGGATTCGAGAGGAGCATGTTGCGCACCCGTACGCGGCTGGCTTGGAGAGGAGAACCAGGCCACCTGGCCTACGGAATAGAGGACCAGGGCGAGCGAGACGACATTCAGCGCCAGGGCTGCCTTTTCGTAGTCAGCCCTGCGCAGCGCGGCCAGGAAAAGTGCCAGGACTGCAAAGAGGAGCCACACTCCAAGCATCCAGGTTGTCAGGTGGGGGAGTTTCCATTTTTTGGAGACTTGATCATAGACCTGGCCGTACGCAAAGAACAGGATCACCAGCATCGAGACGGCAAAGGCAGCCCGATGCCATTGACGATAGGCCAGCCTCAGGAGCAGGAAAAGGAGCAGGGTCGCCGCCACAGAGAGCAACAGCGGCCTGACCCCGGCGGTGTACTTGACCTCGCCGATGTTATAGGCCAGTAATGCCAGCACCGGATAGGCGCCGAAAAAAATGGGGTACAACGGTAAAGGTAGGATTCTTCTCATGTCAGCGTTTGTATTCGTGTAGAATGCAAGCCTTTTCAGCAAGTATGTCAGGGTTGGAGAATCATCAACTGGTAGAGAAAGCCGTGAGGCAGGTCTGGCAGAATGGGAGCCCCGGGTGGTTTGAGATTATATTCCTTCCCGCTGATTTGGACCGTCTCGCGCCGGACCAGTCGTCCATTCTCGGCCTGGATCAGGATGACGCTGCCGGGGTCGCTCTCACCGTAATAATCCGGTACGGAATATGTCGTCGAGCCATTGACCCGGAATTTGCCGTCCGGGCTGGCCAGCATGTTCTGCCAGCCTTTCTCCAGGCGGTGGACGACTGGCACATCTTTCACGCCCGCCGGAAAGGTGTAGAGCTGGTAAAGGACGCGGGGAAGATTCCAGTAGTTGGCGCCGATCTGACGCGTGTCGTGAAGCGCGGCCGGGTCGACCAGGACGACAGTCCCCGGCCCGGCATCCGGGATGAGCGGCTGGAGCTCGGTCCAGAACTCGCGCTGGTAGATCCAGGCGAAGACATAGTCGCGCTGGATGACGAACCCGTATCCGACCAGCAGGGCAAGTTCGAGGGCGATGAGGAGATTGACCAGCTTGCGCCAGATGCCCGCTTTCGCAAGATAGACCAGGAACAGCGCCGCCGAGGCTGCCAGCAATGCAGCTCCAGCCGCGCCAGCGGCGTGGACGCGCGTGTCCCGCCCGCTGATGGCATAAGCCCGCACGGTAAACGTCAGCGGGTAGGCCAGGACCAGCATGGCCAGCCCGGCAACAGCCATGCGCCCCAGCGATTTGATCTCCTCCGGAAGGCTCGCCCTGGCGGCCGGGTCTCGCACTGCACGCCAGAGCTCCCCGGCTTTTACCTGCGCGGCGACTGGCAGGCGGGAGATCAGCCATGTGAAGAATACGCCGGCCAGGAGGATGGCCAGGCCGATCTCGAGGTTGAGCGCCCTGATCGCCTGGTATGGGCGGTATGCGAAGGTCCCCAGGCTGACCAGCGGTCCCTCGAGCATGTGAAGGGGAGGCGTTAGGATCAGGTCCTTCAGGCCGATCCCGCCGACCCGTTTTTCGCCGATCAGCATCCTGAAGGCGTAGATCCCACCGGCCATTGCCACCAGGATGACACAATGCCAGAGGAGTTCCTTCCACATGGCCTTGTTCCAGGTCTTTTTGAACAATGGGGCAACCGCGAAGAGCAAGAAGGGCAACTCGTAGCTGAACAGGACAACAAACGCCAGCACGTATGCGAGGGGGCGCTTATTGGATAGATAGCAGTGCAGGGCTAGCAGGATGAGGGTGATGGAAGGCTGCAAACCGAGCGAATGGGTCAGGAAAGCCTGAGTGGTGTCCGCCGAGTAAAGGATGTAACCCAGACCGGCGAGCAGGGCAAACGGGCGGCCGGTCACCCTGCGCATCAGCCAGTAGAACAGGCCGATGTTGATCGCCGTGATGAGATAGCCGAGTAAATACGGGCCCCACAGCCCGGCGAGGTGCCACCCGATCCAGGAAAAAAAGTATATGAAACTGTCCGAGAGCGGCCTGGCGTGACCGTAGAGGTGAATGATATAGGAAAAGATAAAGATGATCAGTGAGCCAAAAGAGCGGGCAAATGCATCCGGTATGATGGTCAGGTCGTCTTCGTACAGCCCAAATTGAGGGCTGTGCCAGTAACGCACGATCCAGAAAAGCGCCAGCAGCAAAAGCAGGTCCAGAATTGCCTCCATGCGTTTATAGATCTTCACGGAGCCTCCTTTGCTGCAATAGCAGGAAATCGGTAATGGCGAAGTCGAGTTCCTCGTCGATGTCCCAGGCCTCGGCCGCCTCGATCTCGAACATCAATGGGCGTTCGCCCAGGCGGTTGTGGCGGCGCACCAGGTTCTGGCGGGTGAAAATGTAGAGGCAGGAGTTTTCCTGGTAGATCGGCGGTAGGTCCTGGGTCTGGAGCAGGGTCGCCGGGTCGTGGTTGATCGGATGGCCGTGCTGGTCCCATAGGCGCGTTTGCAGCTGCGTCACGGAAAAGAGCGAGTTGTACGAAGGGTATTTCGCCAGGAAAGCCTGGATGGCCTGCGAGATGGTTGCAGGCCGCAGCAGCGGGTTGGTGCTGTGAGTCTGCAGGTAAAAATCCGCCCTGACCCGGCTGGTGTCATAGATCAAGATTTCGTTCATCGAGACCGTATCTGCACGCAGGCTCTCCGGGCGTTCGAGGATCTTGACCTTCGGGTGCTCTTTCCGCAGGCCGTCCATGATTGGTTCGGAATCGGTATCGACGACAACCTGATCGATCTCCGGGCAAGCCAGCAGCGAGATGATGATATGGTGGAAAAGGGGCTTCCCCGCCAGCAGGCGGTAGTTCTTGCCGGGGACGCGCTGCGAATGATGACGCATGGGAACGAGGGCGATAAGTTTAGGCATGGCTTTTTCTACTTGCTTGTGAATACGACAAAGCGATCATTCATGAAGGCTGTCTGCCAAGAGGCGGAGGCCCTGATTTGATCAATCAGGGAGGCGTTTCCTCTTGGAGAAATTAGAATTGTAACCTGAAGCTTTTTGTGTGCAATCAAGTCCTGTATGCAAGCGTATGACTGGCTCGAGAGGCAGGCGTCTAGGCTGCTGCCCAGGTACTCGAGGCTGGCAAAATTCCCCACCCACTCCCCTCCCCAGCTTCCGACAATGGGGGTGCGGTGTGTAAGATATGGAATCCATTCATCCAGATCGTTATTCTTGTCGAGCAACAGATACTTTGCATCCGCAGCAGTGCTGTTTCTGATCCATGTCGCCATTTCGATGGCCGAATTGGAGAGAGTAGGCTGGTCAGAGCGCACCATCTTGAGCGCGCCATAGTAAGGGAAAGCCAGGAGAATACAGGCCGCGCAGGTATAGATCATGAAATTGACTTGCTGTCTGTTCATGTCTTGCAAATAAACAAACTCGAGCATGCTCCCCAGGAACTCAGCCGCCGCGATGCCGCCGATGATCAGAAGAAATCGATCCGGCTCTCCGACCGCCAAAAAGATCAGAAGAAACAATATCGGCAGGCTCCAATTCCTTCTCAATATAAGGTATATTAGCCCGACGATGATCAGGCCGGTGAGGATCGCTGGCGTCCAGTTGTAGGTTGCCCCGATGAATTTTTGAATGAATAGGACTGGTGCACTGCGCGCCCCGACGATGGTCAAGGCATGGACGACTTCAAAATTCCCGTGCGACCGGGCCGGATTGGTCAGCACGGTAAAACCATAGCGTGAAAGGATGGTCCCCCACCATACGGAGGAGAATACCAATGCGCTGACAAAGATGACCCCGGAAAGGATGATCCGCCAATGCCAGGCGCATTTTTCCGCAAAAAGGGAAAAGATCGCGATCCCTAGGATCGCAAAGAGGGCATAACTCAGGTGTGTCAGAACGGTCAGTGCAAGTGCCGCCCCGGCCAGGATGGCTTGAAGGTATGTGGAACGTACCGGGCGAGTTCTGGAAAGGACCATCCAAGTGAGAATGAGCGCTCCTGTTGCAAAGACCAGGGCCAGAGAGCGCACCATTCCTGCGGCTTGGATATGATATTCGTAGATTGCGCCGGCGACCGAAGTCAGGGATACCCCGAGAAGGGATTTTATCCTCGAGCCGGTCATATACCTGATAAGAATATAATCCAGGGCTAGGAATATAAGCGTCATCAGGGGAGGCATGAACCGAAGATAAGTAAAAAAAGGAACCTTCAGAAGGTTTATAAACAATGCTGCCAGATAAAAGCCCGCCGGCGGGTATGCATAAGGAAACCCGCCCGGTCCATAAAAGGGGACCGACCGGGGGAGTTGGAATGCATTGGCACCTAGTTGTTCGGTCATCAAGGTATAGAGTCCCGCATACCCGGTTGGCAACGAATAGCGGAAAGCGTTAAAAAGATACAGACCTGCGCTGACAAAGAACAGGAAAATTTCGGGAACATACCAACGATAGAGAAAAACAAGGGTTTGATTAATCGTCTTGCGCAGCGCCATTTTGTCATCTCCCGCTGCATTGCGACTTGGTTTTTTAAATATGTTCAGCAGCATGGGCAGGTCTTCATGGATTGATTAGTTTGTAGGCTTTCCAACCATAGTCGAAAGGGCGCGTGTCGACCAGCGGGGCGGAAACGGCACAAAAAAGGCGCGTCTTGATGAGCGGACAAAAGATGCGCGGATAGTCGACATTCGAAAGCCGAAAACCGGCATTGGAGTCGTACACAATTGGACTGCCCGGCTTGGTCTGAAAAAAACCTTGCAGCGTGGTATTCCAATCCCTCTGCGAGTTTTCTATCACGCCCATCCGTACGGTGAGAAGCGGCTCATTTTTCACGAAAGGGGAAACGATGTATGTCGCCTTGCCATCCGAGGGCAGGCTCATATCCGGACGAAACATCAGCACATTCAGGTCGGGGCGGTCATAGAGCACCTTCAATTGGGTTTGCATTTCATAGAAATATTCATTGGGCAACTGAATATTGACTAGTATGTTACTGTCCGACTCGGTTTGCTGTGCCAGGAATTTCATCATTTTGGCGTTGGCGGAGTCGACCGTCAACTGGATGCGGGCATTGGTCAGGTTATTAAAAAGGTGGCCGATCATCAGGATCCCACTGACTACAATGAAGATCGAGGTCATCCATTGCTTCCGGCCACCCTTCGATAATGCGGGAGCAATTTCGCCGATCAATGCCGAAGCAAATATTGACCCCCCCAGCGCAAAGGGCAACATGTAATATTCCGCCATGAAATTCCAGGGCAGGTAGACGCAGACCCATGCACCCATCCAGATAAAGGAATCCACCAGGATGGCAAAGTTGTTCAACCTGCGTTGGGACACGGCCAGGACGATCACGAGCAAGGTTAACGGCAGGACCCAGGTGAAGTCGCGTACCAGCCAGCCCGCCCAGCGCAGGGCGGAAACGGCAATCTGACCGGCTTGAAAAGCATACTGCCCGGAATATGTTCCCGTTGATATTTGCGCAGAAAACGCGGCTGTCCGGGCGAGGAAGAACAGCGGAACGGCCAGCAGGTTGGCAAGCAGGTAAGCGCGGCGAGTTGCTTTCTGGGCAGGGTCTTTTATGTAACTCGGCCAAAACCGCGCCAGTAAATACCACGCCAGACTGATCGGCAACAGAACGATGGCCGTTTCCTTGGTCATATCGGCCAACAATAGCAAGGCTGTGGTGAGCCCCACGACTCCCGCTTTTCGGCCGCGCGTTCTTGCCCGTTTGTACAACAACGCGGCCAGGAGCGAGAAAAGCATCAAGGTCAGCTGAAAGACTTCACCCTTGAGGGTCAGGAAGCTTTCCACCACCGGGCCGGCAAGCACAAAGAATAAGCCGGCAAGAAATGCCTGGAGGCTGCTCCCACCAATTGCACGAACCAGGAGAATCATTGCAGCAACAATCAGGACCAGGGCAAGAGTATTCGCCGCGTAAAACCAGAAGGGACTTTTCCCGCCGATCAGATAAGACAAGGTGAACCATAACCAGTGCATCGGACGAAAACGTCCTTCGAGGCTGTCCTGCCCGGTGTACCAAGTACCATGGGAGATCTTTTCCGCCGTGACCAGCGTCCTCCCGTCATCGAACAAGCCAAATTGCGGCGCAACCAGTCGCGGGAGCATCAAAAGGATCGCAATCAGGATCGGGGCATAAACCAAGGCTCGGCTGAAGCTTTCGCGGAGGCTTCGGGATGAAGAAGCGTTTTTGGGGAGCTTGGACATGGGCCTATTCTTGGTGCTTGTCTCGAGATTCGTCAAATGCGGAGGTGCCGGTCATGGAACGGATCAAGTAGACCGGCCGGCGTTTTACTTCCTGGAAGATGTACCCCACATAGACGCCGATAAAACCAAGGTTGATCAGGATCGTTCCCCCCACGATCAAGATGACGAAGATCAATGAACTCCAGCCCGGTACCAACAGGTACTGACGTTTTGTCAGCCAAAAGCTGAGCACGTAGATGACCTCCAGGATTGCCAGCCCGAAGAAGCAGCCTCCGGTCAGCAAGCCAATCCACAACGGCGTTAGAGAAAAGGAGAAAATCGCATCCAGTGCCAGCTTGACCATTTTCCGCAGCGAATATTTCGATTCTCCGGCAAGGCGCTCGACCGGCTCATACGGCACGATCACGGAGCGGAACCCCATCCAGGTGACCATGCCGCGCAGGAAGCGATGATACTCGGGCATCCGCCTCAGCGACTGGACTGCGCTGCGGGCCATGAGGCGAAAATCGGCCGCCCCGGGGGTGATCGGCGTGCTGCTGAGGCGGTTGATGATCCAGTAAAAACCGGACGAGGTCCAGCGTTTAAAAGGCAGCGTCTTTTTCGCATCCAAGCGCTGCATGACCACGATATCATAGCCGCTCTCGAAGAGGGAAAGCATCTGGGGGATTAAACTGGGCGGATGCTGCCCATCCCCATCCAGGGTGATGACCGCCTCCCCGTTGGCAAGATCCAGTCCGGCGCTCAAGGCGGACTGGTGTCCAAAGTTGCGGCTCAATTCGACGGCAAAAACTCGCCGGTCCGATTCCGAGAGGCGCTTGATGATCTCTGTGGTGCGATCCTTGGAACCGTCATCGATATAGTAGATTCTGAAATCGATAGGGCAACCCTTCGATGGCTTGAAGCAGGGAACGGTGGAATGCCTCGATCACGGCTTCTTCGTTATAAAGAGGGACGACAAGATCGATGGTTTTAGATTCTAAATTGTAAGAGGTCATGTCTGATCCTGCACCAGGCATCCAAAATGGACAAGGTATTTGACTCGCACCAATTTTCCTAAAGGCCTAGTTGACATCTGTTATAAACATCAGATTTTTTCCTGGGCCGTTGTCGGCTAAGAGCTCATATTCTTCTTTTGATTTTCGCCAATTGCCAGTTGTATACCACAACTGGGACAATCCAATATTTGGTCACCAGATCAAAACGAGTTACTCCACTCCACGAGATGAAATTCACGGGAGTTGTAGTCTACTCATTATACCGAATAGGCTCGATATCTCGCGAGACGGTCTTCCCGGATGTTTTCGTACTTTGATGAGGATAGTAGAAGGTCTGTCGCAATTGCCAGTTCCACTCCAGGGATTGGCGGTAGCCCTGGTAGGTTCCCCAGAATTGCATGATGCGAAACCAGAAAATGCCGGGGCGCTCCTCCAGAAAGCGCGCTCCCTCAAAGAAAAGCGGAGATCGCTGGAAATGTTGGCCGAGGTCATGCGAAAAAAATCGTAAAGACTGAAATGTGCCTCCGGATAGATCCGCTTGAAGGCCATCGCCTCACGCCGGTAGCGATTGGCAACCCCGCCCGGCGTCTCGTCATGAAGATGGATGACCTCGGCTTCGGCCACGTAGGCGATTTTATGACCATCGGCCTGGACCGCCTTGGCCCAAGCCAGGTCTTCCAGCCCGGTAAGGGTTTCATCATACGGCTGCCTTTTCCAGACCGAGAGGCGTATCGCGGCATTGGCGTTATTGCAAAAAGGGTGCTTCTGGTCGAAGTTGGACTGGTCAGGGTACCAATGGGCGAAGACCTGCTTTTCGGCAAACTTGGAGGTTTCGGCACCGCGCTGCTTACCGTACGTCAGCGCCACGCGCGGATTGGTGAACGGATCCAGAAGGCGCTCCAACCAGTCAGGGTAGACCGGGTAGACGTGGGCACTGGTAATGGCGACCAGGTCGCGGGTCGCGGCGGCGAGCCCCAGGTTCAGGGAGCGCCCAAAGGTAAACTCCTCCGGCCGGATGCGGACGATGCGTGCACCGTAATGGACGGCGATGGAAACGGTCGCATCACTCGAGCCGGAGTCCACCAGGATGACTTCCACGTCCCGGGCCGTCTGATGGCGGATGCCTTCCAGGAGGCGCCCGATGTGCTCCTCTTCGTTGTAGGCACGAACGACCAGTGAGCAGCTCATAAAATATTATTCCTCCAGTGTCCGCTTCCCGGCTAGTGGAATGGACCCGGAGTCATCGAACCGGATGGGCGGCGGCTGGCAGGCCGGCGCGCCAGCGCAGTTGACGCAAAGGCGTGTACGGGTACCGGTGTTGAGGCAAGCCAGGGTATCGACCCCATTGGAGATGCACATTGGATTTGTCATCAGCGGTGGAGCGGAAAAACGGCATAGGTCTATTCGAGACCCTTTTTCAACCTGATCAACAAAGAACCCTTTCGAAGGTAAGGATAGTTTTCCATTTTGTCTTTCATTATCCGGAAAAGACCCTGGATGTAGTTTTCCTGGAGGATGTCGGGGTTGAGAGCCATGTTCAGGATGGATAATTCCTTGCTAGGTTTGTATCGAACATGGATGGCCCGGAGGGCGATATTCCGGTACGTCTTCGGGCTGACGATGAAGTGTTTGATTTTCATACTGCGAGGCAGGATGGGAAAAAACAATTCAAGGATGAAGACTTTCAACATACCCTTGAGACCAAAATTTGATGGGAAGGGTAAATCGATCGTATGCAGCATTTCCCCTCCGGGTTTAAGCAAGGTATCCATGTGCTTCCAGACTGCCGGGGTAGGTTCGTAAGGGACATGTTCCAGCGTCGAGACGCTGTAGATCGTGTCAAAGGTTCCGGCTGGGAGGGATGATTTTTCCTGGTCACCGAGCCTCTCGAGGACGAATTTGATTTCAGGGTGGGCGGCGATATATTCGCTCGGCGATTGATTGCGTTGCCAAAAGGGTTCGGCGCTGATTAAGCCAAAGTCATCTGCACACCAGACTTCGCAGCCATAAGTTTGCTGAAGGTGGATCGGCATGGGCGAATAGGCCGCACCGACATCCAGTACTTTTTCCCCCTTTTTCCACGTATGGGATGAGATCAGCCAAGGATAGGCGAAACCTTTGAGATTGAAGTTTGCCTCGAATAAGTTGCGCAGGTGATAATCGTATAAACGGCGGACATTCGCCAGTGAGATCTCTAGGACTTCATACATCTTTTTTCCTTTTGGATGCGATCGGCCTTTTTTCCAGCCACTCGACTTGAGCGGGCGCCCACGCCATCTCGAGAAAAGGGACCACGGGAATGACGCTCACAAGTATCACGCCCTGATTAATCGCCGGATTTGCTTCGTAGATGTGGGACGGGCCTTCCAGGCACGCCCAGGGCTCATGATTTTCATCAGATTGTTTCGCGCCGCGCCAGAGCACTGGCTGCGGTTATGAGTCCCATGGAGACCCACAGATAAGGCAGGGTGAGCGAGTTGATGCTGAAGCCTTCGACCAGGAAGGCCAGGATGGCAAATGTGCCCATCCAACCCAAAGTGCGCATCAAGATTGAACTGTTCTTCCGCAGGAAATTTCCGGCGCGCCAAAGGACAACTAGCCATGCCACAAAGATCGAAAAACCGACTAGACCGGTCTCGGCCAACAGGCGCAGCCAGAAACTTTTAATGTTGGGTAGGGTTTGGGAAAAGTAGACCAGGGTGTTGATTTCCCCCAGCCGCTGACTGAGGTTGGGCATCAATTGTGCGAAGAAAAACCCGGTATTGCCCAAGCCCACTCCCAGGAGGGGGTAACGGGCAAAGGTGGCCCAGCCCACCGCCCAATATACCACGCGTTCCGCGAATCCTAATCGGAAAGCATATTCCAATAAATTCGTGGCGTAGGCCTGCCATTTGAGCAGGGCACCAAAGCGCGGGTTGATGTGCGGAAGCAGGAATAAGAGCCCAATGAATCCTCCGGCGTAGACCAGGACGAGGACCGGGATAAAAAGGGCTCGAATAAATGGCTCAATATGCCGATTGTTTTTTGCCGTTCCAGACTGAAGATGGTTGTGAAGGCGTTTTTGTAATCGCTGCAATCCATTTATATTGAGCTGGTAAAAAAGGTAGGCAAGGATCAGGACAAAGGCCAACAGGCCGACGCGCGAAAGGGTGAAATACCAGATGACCAGACCGCCCACAAGAAGAACGTTCTCCACTGACAGGTGCAGGACCTTTTTCGTGATTGAATAACCGGTCAGCGTTGCTGCCAGCCAATAGGGGATGAAAAGCACGTTCAATTGATGCGCCAGCCAGGAAGGTTCGTAGGTGAACCCCCCCACGCGCCCGTTAAATGCTGTGCCGAGCAGGTCCCGGGTGGAAATGAGCCTCTGGATGCGGATGATCCAGATGGGATAATTGCTATCGGTGAATAAAATAAAATAGAGTTGCATGAAGGACCAGATTAGAATGATGACCCCGCTGACGTTCACCAGCCACAGGGCCCATTTGAAGTGGTCGTTGTTCCGGTGCCAGAGTGTGATGATAAAATAAGTTGCCACTCCTATTGCCAGGGTGATCAAAGCTCTCACTTCCGCACCCCGCAGGGTGTAGCCCTTGTATGGCGGGATCGGAAGGAAAAAGGCGGCAGCAGAAGCGACCAGGACCACGACCACGAAGACCAGGAACGGCCGGGTCTCTCCGGGCAATTTGCCTCCCCGGAGCAGATAGATGGGGAGCCAGGTGACCGTCATGGCAAAGATGAAAATGATGGATGGAGGTGCAACCGTTGGCCCAACGGAGCCGGGCGGGGCGGAGGGCCCCACCATCAGCTTCGAGAGCCAGGGCAGGCTGGTGAACGGCAGTAGCAGGAAGACCAGACCCACGGCAAGTTGTGCCAGGAAACTCGCCCCACGAGAGAGCCCAAGGGAGTTTTTTTTCATGCTACTTCCTGGGGATGGGGAACCGCTGAACCCCAAGAATGCCGAGCAACAGGCCGATTAAACAGCCGGCCAGGAGGACCAGGCCTTTGTTATACAATACCGGCTGGGCGGGCGGATCGGCAGGATGGACCAAGACGAACTGTAACGCCGCGTCGATATCCAGGCTGGCCTGCTTTTCTGTACCGATCTCCCGATCCAGTCCGCTCAAATAAGCGTTCAATTCGGACGGGGTGGCAAAAGAAGTCCCGGCACATTGGTTGGCTTGGGCAAAATCCATCTCTGTGAAGCACTTTTGGATGGACTGATCCTGTGCCTGCAGGATCGGGACCCGGGCCGCGTGGGCTTGAGCCTGGTGCAGGGCGGCATCCGTGGCCGCCACCCACAGGTTGGCCAGTTTTGCAGCCTTGACCGGGTCGGTGTAGCGTACCGAGAGCAGCCAGCGGATTCCACGCCGGTCCTGGTAGAAGTCTGCTGCATTGATATCGCTGTATTTCAAAGGGATTCCCTGAGCAGAGGCATCCGCAACCAGCCGGTTGCGGACCTCCGGCTGGTAGAAAACGTCCGCAGCAGGGGCGAGGTATACGTTCAGCGAGTTGAAATCGGTGGGCACCTGCGTGGGACTCAGGTGCTGTTCTCCGGCAAGCCTCTCCACATCCACGGAAACATTGTAGACGGCGGTGGCTTCATAGACGGGAGGGTGGGAAAGAGTGAAGCCCCAGGCTGCGATTCCGCCCAGGATCATGGCGGCTGCGATCACCCACCAGAAACGGATGGTGCGTTCCAGCATTTCGCCAGGGGAAAGGTCGTTCATGACGATTTCCTGTCAAAGATTAGGAGGGTCACCAGACCGCTCAGACAGACCAGTCCGAAGACAATATTGGCATACAACGGGGAAAGGTTAAGGGCAATGAAGGCGATGCAACCCAGGGCGATGGCGGTCAGATGGATGACTGCGACCGCGTGGGTCGGATCCATGCCCAGGGTGACCAGGCGGTGGTAGGTATGGTTGCGCTCCGCTTGGTAAACCGGGGTCCGGCGCCGTAGTCGGGAAAAAACGACCAGGGTGACGTCGAAAATTGGCATGCCCAGGATGATGATCGGTAGAAACCAGGAGGAGGCCTGCGGGTATTGCACCGGGGTATAGACGATGCTGATGGCTGCCAGCAGGAAGCCGATCGTCTGCGCCCCGCTGTCCCCGATGAACAGCCGCGCCGGGGTGACATTGTAAAAGAAAAGCCCGGCACAGATGCCCACCAGCAGGGTCAGCAATTGCAACAAGGCGACTTGCGGCGTTCCGAGTGTCACCAGGACCAGGAAAGAAACGGCAATCCCGCTCAGTCCGACCACCAGGCCGTCCATGCTGTCAACAAAATTGAACGCGTTCGTAATCCCGACCATCCAGAAAAGGGTGATGAACCAGTTGATGAAGATGTTCATGTGTTTTGGTATGCCCAGAAAATAACGTGGGATGATCTGGACGGCAGTGCCCAGGGCGATGAGCAGGATGCCGGCAGCAATTTGGCCGATGAATTTGACCCAGGGCGGCAAGCGCTTGAAATCGTCCCATAACCCTACGGTGAAGATGATCAACGCCGGCAAGAGCACGTTCCACAACTGGCGGACCATCGACAGGTTAAGGATCAAGCCCCCGACCAGCAAGGCCGACACTACTGTAATGCCGCCCGCCAGGGGGGTAGGCAGGGTATGCTGTTTATGCGGCAGGCTGCCCGGGATGTCCATTGGGCCGTACCGGCGCGCAAACAGAATGGCCAGTCTGCCCAGGATCAGTGCAAGGATCAGGCCGATGAGGATGTTGTAGAAAATGAATGAAGGGTAAAAGCTATGCGTGGGGTCCATCTCGAGGTCCTTTTATGAATGCCTGCTGATACACGGCCAAGATCTTGCCCAGGATCTTTGTCGAGGCGAATCTTTCCTCTGCCATCCTGCGTCCTGCGGCACCCATCTTCTGGCGCAAGGCTGCATCGACGGCTAACTGGCGAATGGCCCGGGCGAGAGACTCCGCCTCGCCTGCCCTGACCAGCAACCCGCTGACACCCGTTTCGACCGTTTCACGGCAGCCAGGCACGTCTGAGGCAATAACCGGCCGGCCGCAAGCCGCCGCCTCGATCAGCACGGTCGGCAATCCCTCCCGGTAGGACGGCAGACAAACGATGCTTGCCTCAGCCAGCGTGGCGGCCATGTCTTCGCTCCAGCCCCACCACTCGATGACGCCTTCGTCGCGCCAGGCCTCAATCTGCGCCTCGGGGATGGAAGCCGGGTTTCCAGGATCCGTACGGCCGGCGAGGGCGAAACGGGCTTGCACGCCCTCGGCACGCAACCGACGGGCGGCCTCGACGAACTCCCCGATGCCCTTGTCCCACAGCAGGCGGGCTGCCAGTAATATGACCGGCTCCCCGGGCGGCAACGGGGTTGGCGTAAAGCGCTGGATATCCACGCCAACCCCAGGGATCAGGTGCCTGTCCTTGGGACGGATGGAGCCGAAACGCAGGAAGGCCTGCCGATCGTCATCGTTCTCAAAAATGACCTGGCTGCCGCCCAGCACGAGGCGGTACCATAGAAGGACAAACGTCCGCAGGAGGTTCTTCAGCATTCCGCCGGGGAGAAAGATGTAACCCAATCCGGTAATGGAGTTGACTGTGGCGTGCACCCCGGCCAGGCGCGCCGCCAGCGTGCCGTAGAGCACGCACTTGATCGTGAAATGATGGACCAGGTCCGGCTTTTCCTGCCGGTAGAGCCGGGTGAGGTGTGCCAGCGAGCGGAGCTCTGCCAGCGGGTTCATCCCGCGCCGGTCGAGCGGGAAGGCCAGCCAGTGGAAGCCCAGGGTCTGCAGGCGGGCGGCGTATTCGCCCGGCGGCGAGAGCAGCACGACCTCGTCGCCTCGTCGGAGTAGGGCTTGCGCCAGGTCGCGGCGGAAGTTGTAAAGGTACCAGTCGGTGTTGGCGAAAAGGATTGCCTTCAAAATCTTGCCTCAGCACCCGCAATTATATCGCGATGGGCTGTTGAGTATGCCACCCGCATTCCCCTGACCAGGAAGGCCTCCGGGGCTGCTGATGCAATCCTCCCGCCGACCGGATGCTCGGTCCCCCCGACCGGGGAGAGGTCATGGCCTCTTTCTTTTTGGGGGATGGGCGATTAATTCCTCATAGAGCGTCTGGTAAGCCGCGATGGTCTGATCCAGGCTGAAGTTTTTCGCCACCCGCTGCCGGGCGCTCTCGCCGAGACTGCGGCGCCCGTTTTCACCGCAAGAGATCAACTCTTGCCAGGCGGAGACGATCGCGTGTGGATCCCGGGGTGGAACAATCTTTCCGCTGCCGCCCACCAGCAGGGCCGAATCGCCCACATCTGTCACCACGCAGGGGACGCCGCAGGCCATGGCCTCCGCGACGACATTTGGAAAACCTTCGCCGAAGGCCGAGGCCGAGGTGAGAATGTCCATGGCAGCCTCGAAGCGGGGCATATCGTCCTGCCTGCCAAGCAGGTGCACGCGCCCTGTGAGGCCTCGCCGCCTGACCACTTCGAGGAGAGTCGCGTTCTCCTCCGTGACCCCCTGACCAACCATCACAAAATGAGCCTCCCTGCCGGTCTGCAACAGCTCCCCGGCGGCCGCCAGGAAACCCGCCTGGTTTTTCATCGGATCGTAACGGGCCACCTGCCCAATCAGGATTGTTTCGGGGGCCAGCCCCAGCTCGCGACGCAGTGACCGGTAGGCCTCGGGGTCCGGCTTGAAGATATTGATGTCGATCCCATTCGGTATGACCTCCCAGCGGGAGGGGTGATAGCCGAAACCGGCATGGAATTCCCGCCCGGCTTGCGAGTTGCTGATCACCGCCTGCGGCCATCCGGAAAGGCGGGCACAGAGGCGCACGACCTGCCCCGACAGGCGGCGATATTGCACAAGATCCATTTCTGAGTTGCGAATATTCCAGACCACGACGGGGACTCCTGCGACCCGGGCAGCCAGAATCCCGAGCAGGTCAGCATGGTAAAGCCAGGTCTGGAGGAGGTCCGGCTTGTCGTGGCGCAGCCAACCTGTCAATTGGAAAAGGGCAGCGAGGCTAGGTCTCCCCGGCTGCATGTCCAGGGAGCGTACCGGGATGCCCAAAGCGCGGATCTTCCCTCCAAGCAGGCCGGGCGGAATCAGGCTCACGACCCGGCTGTCGAATCGCTCGCGGTCCATGCCTGCGAGCAGGCGATAAAGCGATGTTTCCGCTCCGCCGGTATCCAGGTCCGTGATCAGGTGGAAGATCTTGATGCGCATGTCAGGACAGCCCGAGCACATCCAGATATTTCTTGACGGCGCTCTCCACCGAGAATGCCCGGGCGCGCGCTTGCAACGCTTCGGGGGGCAAGGGGTGGTCGAGGGCGGCCTCGATGGCATTGGCCAGGGAGGCAGAATCCCCGACAGGGACGAGGTGGCCGAATTTCCCGTTCTCCAGGATCTCAGCTGGACCACTCGGGCAGTTGGTAGAGACCACCTGGGTACCGCAGGCGAGCGCCTCCGCCAGCACGATTCCAAACCCCTCCCAGGCAGATGAAAGTACGAAGACGGCACAACGGGACATGAACGCGTAGGGATTGTCGACAAAGCCAAGCATGTCCAGGTCGGGAATGATATCGAGGTCACTTGCCAGTGATTTCAACTCGCTGAGCTGCGCCCCCTCCCCCAGGATAACCAGGCGTGCGGGGCGCCTCTGCCTGAGTATGGCAAACGCCCGCAGGAGAGTGGGATAATCCTTCTGGACCGTCAGCCGGCCGGCCGCCAGTACGACCGGTACGCTCCGTTCTGCAAACCAGGGGTGATTGAGCGGCGCCGTTTTCAGGCGGTCAATTCCCGAGTTCACCACCGGGTTGTAGATGACGGTAATGCGCTTGCGGGGGATATCTGTCAATTGGGCGAGGTCGTCGGCCGCGCCGGCCGAGACGGCCACGATTGCGTGTGCGGCTTGCTGGAAGAGGCGCAGCAGGAATGGATAGAGTTTTTCCTGCAGTTTGTGTGTGTTGCTGACGGATTGCGAGGTCGTATTGTGAACGGTGATTACCACGCGGGTGCTAACTCTCGCCAGCAACTTTGCCCAGACGGCGATGAGATTGGCGTGGGCTGGTGCGGCAATCAAGGCGGACGGCCTCTCGCGGCGCAAGTAGGCGACCAGGGGGAAAAGAGCTGTGAGTGTTCGCTTGGCTGAGAGATCCAGCGTATGCGCCCCGGCCGGGACAACCTGCAGGAGCGGGCCAACCGCCCTGGCTAGGACGAAATCCACCTCCAGCCCTCCGCCCAAGAAACCTGCCGCCAGGTTTATGCAAACTCTTTCCGCACCGCCTCCGACCAGTGAGGGCAGGAAAAAAGCGATCTTTCTATCCACGCCCGACCAGTCCCTTTCCGATTCGACTGAGGATCTTCGCCGCGAATACCAGCGGCCAGAAAACGTTCTTTCGCAAGGCACGCCGGGCAGTCTGTGAGGCCAGGGGATACTTTCGATGATAGAACGCCGTCGCGGCAAGCCGGTAGCAGCGCATGCCGTGCTCACTGATCATCAAGCGCCTGATCCTAGCGGGCAGATCCGGCCGGTGGAGGAGTTCCTCCAGGGCGTCCACATCTTCCTGCAGGAATTTCATGCGCATGGGACCGTATTCCGCCGAACGTGAATCGGATGTGCTGATTGTGGCAGAACCGGGATGTTGGCGATAGAGATAGACGGTCTGATGGATCGGTACCGGCCGCACGCCGCCATCCAGCGCTAGGCGGATCAGGAGATAACGGTCAGCCGAGTAGCGATAACGGTCGTCAAAATAGCCGGCGCGTTCGAAAACGAACGGGCGGTAGAACCAGGCATTCGTCACCGGCGCTCCCCGGATCAGGCGCACCCAGAGTTCATCCGGCTCGATGGGAGGCACCGTCCTGACGATTTCCTTCCCGGCCGCCCCTTCGCGGAATGTGCTCGCCCCGCCGACGACTGCCAGCGCTACCGGATTTTGCTCGAAGGCGGCCGCGACTGCCTCGAAGCAGCCCGGGGCATAAAGATCGTCCGTGTTGAGCAGGCCAATGATCTCCCCGCCTGCCAGACGCAGACCTTTGTTGATGCCATCGTACATGCCCTTATCCGGTTCGCTGACCAGACGCAGGTGCGGGTAGAGGCGCAGGATGTCGAGCGTCCCATCGGTGGAGCCGGCGTCCATGACGATATGCTCGAATTCCGGGTAGTCCTGGGCGAGAACGCTTTCCACCGCTTCACGGACGAAGCCGGCGCGGTTCAGGCAGGGAGTGATGATCGAGATCAGCGGGCGGGTCATTGGAAAAGGGAGGCGTAATCGACTTTCGGGAAGACCGTGAGCTTGCCGCCGATGGTCGCATCCAGGATTTCGCGCCCATCGGCTTCGAATGCCTGACGGGCCAGGCGATAAGCAATTTCGGAAGTCTCAAGATCAGGCAGCTGCCAGCGAAACCCCCTGCCAAAGTAGTTTGGCGAAAAATGGTTGTGGTCGTCCCCTTGCGAGACGATAGTCTCATGAGGCTTGCCCTGGGTGGTGAAGGCATGGTCAACCCCGATCAAGATGACCTTTTGAAAGCCTAGATGATAGGCCAGCTGCATCGCCACGTAAGTTACGGTTGCCCCGGGCCAGAGACGCTGGCGGGCATCTCGGGCAAAGACCGGTCCGGTGCAGTCACTCTGGATGAATATGGTGTTTGAAAGCCGTACCTGGTCAAGGTGATTACGAAATCCCCACGGCAAGAACTTGGTCGTGGGCTGGGACAGGATCTCATCGGCGCACTGTTCCATCACCAGCCAGTTGATCGTGACCAGATAGGTGGTGGAAAAGCCTAACTCCGGGAATAACAGGTAGATTCGGTTGAGGCCGAAGGTGAATTCTTCCCGCAGCCTGGTCAGGTCGGTCTGGCGCAAGGAAGGACCGTTGCCGATAATGAAACAGCGTTCACCGCGATGACTGTCCCTCAGCGCGGCCAGCTGCGCCCGGCTGGAGCGTCCCAAGGGGGAGAACTGGTAGAGCAGCCCCTGCTTCAAGCAGGACAGGCGCCGTTGGACGGTTTGAGTAAAGGTCCTTTCTTTCCAGGGCTTGGTCATGGATCACTCTTTCAGCAGGAAATCGCCATCCTTCAACACGCCGTCCAGGATTGCGGCGATGGCCGGGGAATTTTCCGGGCGCAGCATTTCCCAGGAAAAATCCTTGAAATGCGTCAGGCTGGGGTGATGGCTGGTGGTTAGGAAAGGCTCAAACGGCAGCGAGGTCCGGTAAAGCTGGTAATACAGGAAGCGACGGGCGTTGCGGCGGAATTCGGCCGGGACGGGAATCTCTTCGGCGGAAAGGAATTCCTCTGCCTGCCGGCGGAAGTCTGGGATGCTCTGCGGGAAGAAGACGGTTGGATACTGGGTGAAGCGCGCCTTGCCTGCGCACAATACTGCGGTGCCCATGATGGCCGCCTCCAGGCCGATGGTCGAATTGTAAACCATCACGAACTTGGACCGTTGGATCAGCTCATAGGAGCTGAAATATTCCTTGGGGGCGACGAACACGACGTTGGGCAGCTCCGTCAGATGGCGCGCGGCGACCCATTCCTCGACCGTTTCCCGGCTCTCTTTGCCCGAGCGGGTTTCGTCGGGGTGGGCGCGGATGACGAACAATGTTCCGGAATGTTGCTGCATCAGCTCGGCGGTTAGTCCCAGCCAGGCGAACATGTCCGGGAAAACGGTGTTGGCGTGCGGCTGGCTGGTGTCGAAGATGACATTGGTAAAAACTGGCACAATTTGTTCGAACTGCGCGGCTTTTTGAAGGAAGGCTTTGTCCAGCCCTTTCATGTCGGGCCAAAAGCGGATGCCGGCCATGCTAAATTGGCCCCGGAAGCGTTTTTCCAGGTAGGCGTCCAGCTTGGCGTTCTGCTCCCGGTTCAACTCGAACTCGTCAGGGATGTGGATGGGGTAGGCGGTGGCTTCGCCTTCGGTGAAATAGCCGGAGAACGGCTGCAAGCCGACCTCATGGGTCACGACCCTCACCCCGCGCCGGAGGGCGATCCAGCGGGCGGTTGCCTCGGGATAGAACTGCCCGTTGAACACGATTACCGCCTGGGGGTCGGTTTGATCGAGCAAGGCGGCAAACTCCCGGGCGACGTTCCAGGCTGAGAGGATATACTGGCGGTACAGGTAGCGCGTGGGATCGTCGTCTTTCAGGTTGTAGCGGCGCAGGATCCAGCGCAGCCCCGGCGTCACCAGGGCGCCCAGGGGGATGGGCGAGTCGATGTTCTTTTGGGTGTGCTCGAATTCAAAGGCCACCAACCGGTCGAGGGATAGGCCAGCAAGGCGGCTGGCGAGATCTGCCTCCGGCTGATATCCGAACCAGCGGACATCCGCCCCGGCAAAGAGGGCGCGCGAATGGGCAGTGCAGGTGGTGCACGGCGGGGGCGTGGTCGGCTTGGGAGCATAGGTGCCCATCACGCACGGGGACATGCCGCGCCGGCAGGCAAAATGGATCACCGGCACGCCCTGCAGGCGCAGCCCCCAGGCTGCCAGGATATGGAAGGCATTGTTGTAGGTGAAATCGCTCGGTCCGGTCGAGGCTTTGAAAAAGATCACCGGGCGCATGTTGCCTTGGGGCGGGAACTGTGCGGCGAGCTCGCCTGCCTTGCGCCGGATCCGGGCATTGTCGCTTCGGCGGCGGAAAGCCTGCAACATGCGCCGTTGGATCCTTTGGGGAATACTGCGGAGTTTGATCATGCTCTTCAGACCGGCTTGATCTTGCAGACGCCTACGGGCTGGTATTGTGGGTCCCATTTGCCCCACGGCATGCCGTTGTCCCCGGAGGTGAAATACATCTTAGCCAGGTTATCGCGCAGCTCGGCGCAGTCACGCAGGGTAGCGAAGAGTTCGTCGTAACGGGCATAGTTGGACGGGGCGTCCGGCGCCAGGTCGAAGAGGCGCCTGAGACTGGCCTCCGTATAGCACCAGCCCTGCGAGGCCTGGTGGAACCAATCCTTTTCCCTGGCGGCTGCCAGCGTGGCGAGCAGCTTACCGCCGGGCCTCAGTTTGCGCATCAGCTCGCCGACCACCCTTTGCAGGTCTTCGGGGGTGTTGTGCTCCAGCGATGAGAGGGCTACGACGGCATCCAGGGAGTTGTCGGCGACCTCCGGCATGTCCGCCAGGTCCTGGGTGTAGATCAGCACCCTTCCGGGGAAGGCCTTGGGCAGGGCGATCAGGGCCAGCCCGGCCAGGCCGCGCAGTGCATAATTCAGCTTGCCCGCGCCGGTAGCCCGGCCTACGTTGCCCTTCAGGACGTTCCAGGCGGGGCCGAGGTCACCCGGGCGCAGACCCGCGACCGTGTAGCGGGAACGCATGACCAGGGGAAGGTCGACGCGGCTGTCGCGATCGGCGCTGATCACCTCCCGGGACCCCTGCTCGATCAGATACCACTGCATCAGGCCGCTCCCGGCGCCGGCGTCCAGGAAGCGTTTGCCGGGGATGGAATCCAGGTTGCAGATGATCCAGGTCAGGTCGAGCAGGTAGTGCCAGCCGAACTCGACCCGCGTGGCACGCGACAGCCGCCAGAGCGCTTCGACCGTCGGGCGGTTTTTTTCGAGGGCTTCAACGGACAGGATTTCTATTTTACCTTTTTCTGTACTCATCAATCACCGTTGATGATCTTCTGAGACAATCCTTTGGAAGACCGCACCACATATACTGAGCGGTTTCACTGGGAAGATGCGAGGAGGTTGGTTTTTCGATATCGATTCCTGGCGAGCGTTGATCGTTTCGGACGATTTCTGTCAAATGGGATACAACATCCCAAAACGGACTGAGCGGGTTCGCGAGGGGCAACCTGGATGCCTCCCTTGTGTCAGATCTTCGCTTTTCCTGGCCTGCTCTCTTCACCAGATGATCCTCGCTCGATTCGTTTTTGAATGAGCAGGAATGGCGAAATTGCCATAAAAACTGCCTCTGCAGCCATCCACCAGAAGCGAGCCAGCAAGGTGACAGCCAGGGCGTCGCCAGTGGGAATAAACCGACTCAGCAGATAGGAGAGCACCAGCTCACGGGCTCCGAAACCTGCCGGCAGAAAAAAGATCACAAACCCGACACACCACGCCAGGGCAAATATGCTCGACGCCTGCAGCCAAGTCAACGCCGCCGCCGGGTCGACCGCCCTGACCAAATGGAGGAAAGCCAACCCGGTTCCCAGCCAGAAGACCAAGCTCGTGACCGATACCAGGGGAAGCCAGCGCAGGCTGAAAGTGGTCTGGGCTTCGCCCAGTATGGCCAGCGCCGACCTTTGAAATAATCTCCAGCGCGACAGGCCGTGCCAGACAGCCGGGATTTGGATCATCAGGAGGACGAGGACGCAACAGACGATCCCAAAAGCGGTGGCAGCCTGCATCCAGGGTTGCACGTTGAGTTTCAGAAAAACCCCGGCCATGGCAAGCGCCGCCGCGCCCAGGAACAAGGCGACAACCTCCCGTGACACGCTGACAATGGCCGGCACACGCTCGATCCCGGATGCTTCATAGGCCACGATCCGTCCAGGATACGCCCAGATTCCGCCGGGGAGGTATTTGGCAAGCTGTGATATGAAGTAGAGGCCGCTAATTTTCAGCACGGACTGACGGACGCCCAAATAACGCAAGGTCAGCCAGGGAATGATGCCCATGAGGGGGGTGAAGAGGATCAACAGCCCTAGCCCAAGCGATAACTGCGGCCAATAAATATCCCCTAAAGCAGAGTAGACTTCTGGCCATTGCTTATAGATCGCATAGCCGAAGGGCGCCAAAGCTAAGAGTACGATTGAGACACGGAGCAGGTTTTGGAAAAACCTGTTCGGGTGAGACCGTTCCGAGGTCGGCGGCTTGGCAGCCGGAGAGGATCTGTCGTCAATCGGTGACATTACTTTGCCTGCCCTCGGTGCTTTCGTAAACTGTTACGGTTTCGTCTCCAAAGTAATGGATGCGAGTGCTCGCAACCTGGCTGGAGAGCAATCCGAGCAGGAGATCCATCAGTGCGAATACGAACAGGAGGACTGTGGAATTGGGGATGATAAGGCGTTGGGCGGCCAGAATGCCCGCTCCCCATGCCAGAAGGCCCAGGAGGACAAGGATGCCAGCCAGAGGCAGGAAGATGCGGAGAGGATCATACAACATGATCATGCGAAGAATTAAGCTGAGAAATCGCCAGCCGTCCTTGAAAAAATTGATTTTGCTCTTGCCGTTCTGGCGCGGCTGGACATGAACTGGTACGAAGGTCACATTATATCCGGCCTTCAAGAAAGCAAGGATCGTTGTCGCCGAGGCTGAGAAGCCGGAGGGATACAAAGGAAGAAAATGCGAAACGGCTACCCGTCTCATGGCGCGGAAACCCGAGGTAAGATCCTTGATCTCGGTTTTTGCCAACCAGCTCGAGAATATATTGTAAAACCGGTTGCCTGCATTCCGGTGCCAGGGGCCGCGGTAATTTTCGGTGCGGCAGCCGACCACCAGGTCGTAGGGAGGAATGTTGTCCAGCAAGGGAGGGATTTCAGCGGGTAAATGTTGCCCGTCTGCGTCCATGCATACGACGATCTCGCCGCGGGCCAGGCGGATCCCGGTCCTTAATGCCGACCCATACCCACGATTGTACTGGTGATGAGCAACCCGCAAGCAACCATAGCGCTCCTGCAGGTGCTGAAGGCATTCCAGGCTGCGGTCGTTGGAGCCATCATCCACGGCCACAATCTCAAAAGATGCTTTTCTGGCCGTAAGTATTTCCACGACACCGGAGATGGTGTGAGCAACGGTCTCCTGTTCCTGAAAAACCGGGATGACCACAGTAATTTGGGGGGTTTGTTCAGACATGGCATGCCTCGATGAATCAGGGCGTAAAGTTTGGCAGGACGTAAATCCGTATGTGCGTACTTTGGTTATACAACACAAGCCTCTCCTGGATGGCCTCAGGCAAAAGGTTTGACAGCGTATTGTCACCCCTAATAATGATGACCAGGAAGCCGTCCGGCGAAAGTTCAGTATACAATTTTTTATCGTCAACCCCGGGGGTGATATCGCCTGCAGGCGGAAGACCGTAGGAATATCGGTTGGAAAGGGCGAAAAGTAATTGTGTATCGTTGGTAACGATCGGATGGCTGGGGTCAAGCTGCTTCAATAGGGCAATGTCATCTGTCCAATCATTGATGAAATCTGTATAGCCGTTGCCGTATTCCCCGCCTTGAGTGAGATAGGTGAACGAACCGGAGGTGTAATATCCGACCAGCAAAACACCCAGCGCGGTGAACAATACTTTAACCGCCGGTCCTTTCTGATGGCCGGCAATTGAACTCGCCAGGCAAGTCAGCAGGACAACGGTGGAAACGAACAAAGGCGCCAGGTATCGTACGATTGCACCCTTCGAGGTGCTGGCGTCGAGCACAGAGGTATTGATCCAAATTAATGCGATATACGATAAAAACACAACTGCAAGTAGAGCAGGGAACTGATAGCCCCCAGCGTTGTCCTCCGCTCCTTCGTTTTTTGAATTGTAGATTGACCAACCGGACCAGACCAGGAGAAGGCCGAACAAGACGCCGAACGCGAGCACCCGTATCCTCCAGGCTAATCCGAGCTTGGTGAGATAGAACCAGGAGAGAATAGTATCGCCGAGTATTCCGCGCATGGCTTGAGGCATTAAATCGCAGCCCAGTTTGCCGATCGAAAAGATTGCCGGAAATTGACTGATTCCGAAGAAACCACATGATCACCGGGATCAGGCTGACCAATCCAAAGACAAGGATTGCCCCGAACCGATTTTTCCAACTCTGCCGCCCGAACAAGAGCAGCCCCAACCCCATCGCCGGAATTAAAATGATGCCGACGTAGCGGGTTAGAAAGCATAATGCCGACAGGATGCCGCCCATCACCAAGAGCCAAACTCGGCCGCGCCAAAAGTACTCAGCAAAGACCCATAAAGTCAGAAGGAGCAGGAAGATAAACAACCCTTCGGACATGATCGCGGAATGGACGGCCATCATCGTCGGATGGGAGACGATCATGGCCGCGGCGAGGACGGCCGGGACGACTGCGCGCGAATAGCGGTAGACGATCAAGCCGGCAAGGACGATATTTACTCCAAAGAGGATGGCATTCAACCATCGACCGGTCTGGGCCATGTTGCCGAGTCCCCAATTGGTCATCGCAAGCGAGACGGAGGTCAATGGTGGAAATCCGATGATGGGGACGACTTCACCTCGCCCCAGGAGCGTCGAATATCCATTGCCAGCCAGGATGTTTTTAGCCCCTTGCATGTAAACGATCAAATCCCCCGTCAGGTATGGTCCAACGCGGGTACTGTAGATCACGCTTCCGATCCCAATTAAACCAAGGCTGATCAGCAGGACTGGGGTGATGACCTTGCCAATATTTTTCCTAAACAAGTCTTCGCTCCGGCGGAAACGGATTTTGACGTTAGGACCTCAACCAGGAGGGAATTCTATCCACATCGGCAGCAATATGAACAGGAAAGGCGTCATTAAGGATGAAAACAGCAACGCTATTATATCCTTGGAATCATGTGCGATGATTTTTTCTATAAACCTGCAGGGTAAGGATGGGATCAGTTCCGGACAAGGAAGGTACAGCCTCCGGCTCTTCAAGATTATCTTGATCTGTTACGGTTTGATGCACTGCGGGCTGGGGTCTGTTTTCACGATGCAGTGGTATGGATCTTTGTTGGAGTTGTTGCAGGCGTGGTCGCCCAGGAGCTCGAGGTGTCCTCCGAAATAGGCATTGAAGATCACGCGGAAGGAGTTCACCGGGGAGATGGACGGATACAGGTTGCCCTCCCCTCCGCTCGGCAGATAGTAGACGTTGAGATTGGCCATGTTCCACTCATGATTTCAGCATCGCCGGGCAGTTCGCTGCCAGCCCTATCCGCTGACCCGCCTGAGCTTCTTCAGCGAAGATAGTTCGCTGTCGTAGACCTTCTTCACGCCGTCACCCAGCGAAGCCTCAGTCACGCGGATGTACTTGACCAGGCGCTCGAAGCCGCCCGGCTCCACGGAGGCGGCCTGGTCGGAGCCCCACATGGCGCGGTCGAGGGTCAGGTGACGCTCAACCAGGCAGGCGCCCAGCGCCACGGCCACCGCCGAAGGCACCAATCCCACCTCGTGCCCGGAATAGCCGATCGGCACACCGGGGAATTCCTCGCGCAAGGACGCGATCATCCGCAGGTTCAGCTCCTCGGGCTCGCAGGGGTAAGTGCTGGTGGCGTGGGCGATGATCAGGTCCCGTGCCCCCAGGACCTTGACCGCGGCCCGGATCTGCTCCAGTGTGGACATGCCCGTCGAAAGGATGACCGGTTTCCCGGCGGCGCGGACGCGGCGCAGCAGGGCGTGGTCGGTCAGCGAGGCGGAGGCGATTTTGTAGGCCGGGATTTTGTACTTTTCCATGAAGTCCACCGCTGGCTCGTCCCAGACCGAGGTGAACCAGGGGACGCTTTTTTCCTTGCAGTAGCGGTCGATTTCGTCGTATTCCGCCTGGCCGAACTCGACTCTCTGGCGGTAATCCAGATAGCTGATATAGCCCCAGGGGGTCTCGCGCATCTGCTTCTGCTGCTCGGGCGGCGTGGACACCTCCGGGGTGCGCTTCTGGAATTTGACCGCGTCCACGCCGGCGTGCGCCGCAGCGTCGATCATCTTCCTGACGTTCTCGAGGCTGCCGTTATGATTGATGCCGATCTCCGCCACGATGTAAGTCGGATGGCCGTCGCCGACGGGGCGGCCGCCAATTTTTACTTCGCGTTTCATTTTTTACCTCTTTTGCTCAGGATTAAATCGCACAGTTCACGCACCGCACCGTACCCGCCGGGCTTGCTCAGCACGAAATCGGCGAGGCGCAGCACCTCGGGGAGGGCATCCGCCACGGCCACGGCCCAGCCGACGAGGGGAAAACACGGCAGGTCGTTGATATCGTTGCCGACGTAGACGGCGCGCCCCGCCTCCAGCTTGCGCCCGGCAAGCAGGCTCTGCAGGGCTTCCGCCTTTTTTTCGTAACCGACACCCTGGATCGCCTCCACGCCCATTTTCTTCGCCCGCGCCGCGACGACGGAATTTACCTCCGAGGACAGGATCACCACCTCGACCCCGGCCTGCTTCAACCTGCCCATGACCAGGCTGTCGCTGCGGTAGGCGGCGACCATCTCGCGCCCGTCCTGGTCGGTCCAGACGCGGTTGTCGGTGACCACCCCGTCGAAATCCAGGACGACGAGGGCAATTTCCGGTGGCATCGGGCGCGGCGCCCGTCCCGGGAAGACGCAGTCCAGCCCGCCGGTGGCGACCAGCCACTCGGCCTTGGCCCAGTCGTTGGGCGTGTCCAGGTCGACGGCGTAGCGCGGGTCGAGGATCAGGGGAAAAAGCACCTCCCCGGTCATTGAGCCTTTTTCCAGGATGGTGGCGGGTCGGATGGCGTCGATGTGCCCGGTCTGCCAGTAGACCGGCGGCAGGACCTGGCGCGGGGCGTTGTACGGCTCGGCGATGCCCGGCACGGTGAGCAGCGGGATCATCCGGCCGCTCTGCGGGTCGAGGCGCCACATTTTGTGAGGGTTCTGCCCCGCCGGGACGACCCCGCGCACACAGTCCGCTTCGGGGTGCTCGCCGAGGAGACGGACGGCGCGGTCGACGCAGTCGCGCGGCCGGATCGGCGAGGTGGGGCGCAATTGTACCACCACGTCGGGGTGGTAGCCTTCGTTATCCGCCAGCCACTGCAAGGCGTGTACGAAGACCGGCAGGTCGATGGTCCCGTCCTGGGCCAGTTCGGCGGGGCGCAGGAAGGGCGTCTCGGCGTCGAACTGGCGGGCGACGGCGGCGATCTCCTCGTCGTCGGTGCTGACCAGGGTGCGCGTCACCGCCCGGGATTGGCGTGCCGCGGCGATCGACCAGGCGACCAGCGGGAAGCCGCTGAAGGGGCGGATGTTCTTGCGCGGGATGCCTTTCGAGCCGCCGCGAGCTGGGATGATTGCAAGGACTTCAGGTTGCGTCATGTTTTTTTTACCTCTCTTACCCTCACTCGGCACTACGTGCCACCCTCTCCCTTCCTCCCCTACAGGGGAGGAAGGGAGAGGGGCGGGGTGAGGGATGGTGAGGTCGGATCACCATGCCGTCCAGCCTCCGTCCACGACCAGGTTACCGCCGGTCATGTAGGCCGAGGCCTCCGAGGCCAGGAAGAGCAGGGCGCCGTTCATCTCATCCTTCTTCGCCATGCGGCCCAGGATGGTCTTGGCGGAATAGTTGGTCACGAAGGTCTCGTCGTGGTCGTTGAAAACCCCGCCGGGGGTCAGGGCGTTGACGCGGATCTCGGTGCCCATGAAGTAGGCCGCCAGGTATTTGGTAAAGCCGAGGATGCCTGCCTTGGTGACCGTATAGTAGACCGGCTTGAACGCCAGACGTTTGCCGTCCTTGAGGTAGATGCGCTGGTCGGGGCCGTTCAGCCCGTAGGTCGAGCAGATGTTGATGATGCTGCCCTTTTTCCCCTGCGCCAGCATCGGGGCGACGCAGGCCTGGGTCGCCAGGAAGGCGCCGGTCAGGTTGACATTCAGGGCGGCGTTCCACTGCTCGAGCGGGAAGTCCTCGAAGCGGCCCGGGGTGAGGCCTTTCGCCAGGGCGGCGGCGTCAAACTTGGGGTCGAGCGCGGCGCTGTTGACCAGCACGTCCAGCCGGCCGAAGGCGTCGAGGACCGTTTTCACCATGGCTTGGACCGAGTTCTGGATCGGTGAGGTCGGCCGGTACCGCCCGGGCCCGGCAGCCGGCGGCGGTTAAATCGTCGGCGACCTTCCCGGCTGCGGCGGCGTTCAAGTCCACGGCGGCCACCGCCGCGCCGGCCTCGGCCAGCGTGCGGCAGAACTCGGCGCCCAGCAGCCCGGCCCCGCCGGTGACCACGGCGACGCGCCCGCTTAAATCGAACTTGTCCAATGTTTTGTTCATGCGATCACTCTCTGCCCATCCGTTCTCTTATCCAAGAAATTCCATCCTTGATGGCTTTGGCCGGGTTGCCGGCCAGGATCGAGCCGGGCTCACAGGAACGGGTCACCACCGACCCGGCGGCGACCACGGAATTTTCACCCAGCTCGACGCCTTTCAGGATGATCACGTGCGAGGCCACCCAGACGTGCCTGCCGATGGTCACGTTTTCCGCAAAGTTGATGCGCTCGCCCGTGGAGGCGTCCAGGATGGAGTGAGAATCGCCCGTGCGCATGTCGATGTCGTTGGCGAACATGCACTCCTCGCCGATGACCACTTTCGAACCCGCCTCGGTCACGGCAATGTGCACTTCGACCATGCTCGTGCCCTGGCCGATGCGCAGTTCGCAGCGGTCGTCCTCGAGCCAGAAAAGCCCGCCGCGCGTGACCCGGCAGTTGGGACCGATCTCGACCACCTGGTCCGAGCCGCGCAGGTACAAGGTCAGGTTGTAGAGCTTGCAGCCCTCACCGATGATGATGCGGTTGCGGTCGCCGAGGATGTCCACATGGACGTTGGAGAGCAATGCGTGCTCGGCCTGGAAGTCATTGCCTTCGCCGCGGATGAACTCCCGGTAACCTCTCCGGCGCAGCCGCAGGCGCCGGGCGAGACCGCGCAAGCGTGTGGAGATCGTCGCCATGGTTTACCCCACCTCCTGTATTTTCGCCTCCTGGCCGCCACGCAGGGCCGCCAGGGCAAGTTTGAGGGCGTAGACCCCGTCCTGCAGGGAGCAGGCCGGATCCGCCTTACCCTGGATGACTTCGATGAAATTGCGCATCTCGTCCAGGAACAGCGTGTTGCGCTCGAATCCAGCCGGGGCGGGGAACGCCTGCCATTCGCCGGCCTTGCCGTCCGGGCCGGGGTGGGAAAGCCGGGCTGCGCCGTCGGCGTTGTCCCACGCCAGGGTGCCCTCGCTCCCGACGATTTCGAGCGTGTGCTGGCCCGGGCGACGCAGGTAGTCCAGGTGGACGCTGCCCAGCGCCCCGCTGGCGAAACGCAGCCCGATCTCGGCGCTGTCCTCCACCTCCAACCCCAGCCCCTGCCGCCCGGTGAAGGCCCACAGCGCCTGCACGTCGCCCAGCAGCCAGTGCAGGTAATCCAGCGGGTGGCACAGGGTCAGGACCACACCTCCGCCCAGCTCCGGACGGGCGGCGTAGGACCGGCGGTGATCCTCCCATGGATGCCAGCCCGGCAGGTACTCGCCCCAGGCGGCACGCGCCGAGACGGGTGTGCCGATGGCTTGCTCGGCGAGCAGCGAGCGGATGCGCAGCAGGCCGGGATGAAAGCGGAAGTGGAAACCGACCTGGACCTTCCCGCCGCCCCGTTTCAAGGCTGCCTGGAGCTTCTCAACGCCCTCGAGCGAGTGTGAAACTGGTTTCTCGATCAACAGGTGACAGCCGGCCTCGGCCGCCGGGATGGCCACCTCCAGGTGCAGAGCGGTGGGGTTGGCCACGATCACCGCCTCGGGCTTGTGACCCAGGGCGCGGCGCAGGTCGGTCTCGACCGGGACGCCGGCCAGCTCGTCTTCCGGCAGGGTGGCGTGATGGGTGCGGTAGAGCAGAATGTCCTGCTCACCCAGCGCCCGCAGGTTGCGGAAGTGGCGGCGTCCGATCGATCCGAGTCCGGCAATGAGGAATTTCATGCGTGTCTCGCTTTACTGGGCATAGAGCTCGAAGAGCAGGTTGTACAGGCGGTAAACGGCGCCGCGCAGCAGGGGCAGGCGCGCCAGCCGGCGCAGGAGGCGCATGAGTGGATTCCTGTGGACCGGGGCCTGGCGGCGAACCGGCAGGTCGAGCAGCTCCGGGAGGCCCAGGCTGCGCACCTCCGCCAGGGTTTTCTCGTCGGGGAGGTTGCCCATGTGCCAGACATAGGCTTCCAGGGTGGACAGGTGCAGGGCGCCGGCACGGTCGACCTGCAGGTCGAAGTTGTGGTCCTCCTGGCGCCCCAGCCCGTAGGTCACCGGCAGCGGGATGATCTCCCGTGCCACGACCCGGGGGATGATGAACTGCATATGCGTCGCCCCGAGCACCGCCCGGACCCCGGCCTGGCGGGCGGTGACCACCCTGGCAAGCGTGGCCTTGAGCTTTTCGGCCCGCTCCGGCGACAGCCCGACCCCCAGGGCGTATTCGGCGACCACCTGCGGGTCGAGGGGACGCGACTCGACCTCGAAGCGGGGATCGTTTTCTAGGAAGTGGAGGGCCGTCCCGGCACCGCGCAGCACGTCGTCCAGGCAGGGCTGGGCCGAAACCATCCCTGGCTTTGGGAAGGCTTCCAGAATCTCCAGGCTGGCCTCCAGCCAGCCGGGGCGGAACAGGACGTCCGAATCGGCGTAGCAGATCAGTTCGTTTGGCATGGCTCCCAGGATCCAGTTTAGCGCCCCGATCTTGCCCAGGTTGTGGCGCGAGACGACCAGGAAGTCGACCCGGCCGGCGGTATGCAGTCGTCCGAGCTCCGCCTGTGCCTCGGCGCAACTGCCGTTGTCGAAGACCAGCAGGTCGAAGCCCTCCCCGGTCGTGGCGTGCAGGCTGGCGATCTGGTATCTGAGGATTTCCAAGGCATGCTCATAGTAGCCGGCCAGGCTGGGGATGTAGGCGAGCAGCGCCACCCCCAGACGCGGCGGCCGGTAAGCGGGAAGCTTGTCCTTGGCGGGATTCTGGCCTTTGCGCACGAGGTCTTATCTCCTGGGGATCGAGTACAGACGGCGTTGGATTCTGTGAAAGATGAAACCGATGCGGGCTTTGCGGCTGCCCGTGTTATCGGTGATGAAGAAACGCTCGCAGCGGCGCAGCAGGCGGACGAGGTTGAACTTGGGCCGCCGGATGCGGCCGCCGATCAGCTCCCTGTCGGTGTCGAGGATGTTGTAGACCCGCGTGCGCCCGCCCGCCTTGGCCAGGTTGCTCTTGGCCACCTCCGAGCCGTAAGGCGGTTTGCCGCCCGGCAGGTGGCTGTAGTCGTGGAGCTGGTGCACGACGGTCACCGAACGCGTGGCGTCGACGGCCAGCCTCCAGGTGGCATGGGCGTGGTAGACCATCCAGTTGTCCCAGGCCGGGCGGCCGATGGTGAAGTCGGGCACGTCGGTGTAGAGGTGGCGCGGGAAGACGAAGTAATCGATGCCCCAGGGGGTGTAGAACTTGCCGCGCTTCTCCACCTCGAGGCGCAGGCGGGCCTCCCAGTTGCCGCTGAAATCGAACGGCTCGGGCAGGTCCAGGTCCCAGCGCTGGCCGACTATCAGGAAATCCTTGACCTGCGCGCTGACCTGGCGGGCAGCCCGCACCAGATCCGACATCAGGATCATGTCGGCGTTGGCGTAGCACAGCAGCGGACTTTGGCTGAAGGCGTGCCCCTGGGCCATGACTGAGCGTACGGTCGGCACGCCCCTGCCGTCGCGCTCGACCAGCGGGACGTGGAGCAGGCCGAACTCCCTGGCCGTCTCGCCGATGCCGGGCTCGTCGCCGATCAGCATAACCGCCACGTCCTCCAGGTGCAGCCAGGACTGGATGGCGTTGCGCTGGATGACGTTTATGTGCGGGTTGGTGAACGGCTTGGGGGCCGTGAAGATGGTCAGGAAAGCCATCGCGACTCCGGTTTACTGGGGGACGGGAACTCCCAACTTCGCCGCCACCTGCCTCTCGATCCAGGCATAGGTGCGCTGCAGACCCTCTTCGAGGCTGAGCCGCGGCTCCCACTTGAGGACCTGGCGCAGGCGGGTGTTATCGGAGTTGCGGCCGCGCACGCCCATCGGTCCGGGGATGTGCTTGACAGCGATCTTGATCCCGGCGATGCCGGCGATGATCTCGGCCAGCTGGTTGATCGTTACCATGCGGTCCGAGCCCAGGTTGAGCGGGGTGCGGTGGTCCGAGCGCATCAGGCGGTAGATGCCTTCCAGGCAGTCGGAGATGTGGCAGAAGGAGCGCGTCTGCTCGCCGTCGCCCCACATCTCGATCTCGTGCTTGCCGGTCAGCTTGGCGACAGCGATCTTGCGGGAGAGGGCGGCAGGGGCTTTTTCACGCCCGCCGTCCCAGGTGCCCTCCTCGCCGAAAATGTTGTGGAAGCGCACGATGCGCGTCTCCAGGCCGTAGTCCTCGCGGTAGTGGGTGCACAGGCGCTCCATGATCAGCTTTTCCCAGCCGTAGGCGTCCTGGGGTTGGGCCGGGTAGGCATCCTCCTCCTTGAGGGGCACAACGTCCGCCTCGGTCTGCTTGTATTCCGGGTAGACGCAGGCGGAGGAGGTGTAGAAGTAGCGCTTGGCCCCGTTGACGCGTGCCGCCTCCAGGGTGTGAGTGTTGATCAGCGAGTTGTTGTGCAGGATCTCCGAGTGGTGCGAGGAGATGAAGCCCATCCCGCCCATATCGGCGGCCAGCCCGTAGACCTCCTCGATGCCGCGCATGGCCTGCAGGCAGTCGTCCCAGCGGCGCAGGTCGAGGATCTCGAACTCGTCGGCCGTGGTCTCGGAGAATTCGGGATATTTGAGGTCCACGCCCCGCACCCAGCAGCCTTTGCCCTTCAGGAAAGTCACGAGATGGTGGCCGATGAAGCCGCCGGCACCGGTGACGAGGACTTTGGTTTTTGACATGCTAAACTCCTTTTCTAGAACTAAGAGTGATTTTTATCGATCGGTTTTTCCGCTTCCAGCCCGCTTTTCTGCGGGATGGAAGCGTTGATCCCGGTCAGCTCCGGCTCGCGCTCGAAGAGCGCCAGGACGTCGGTCCAGGAGAAAGTGTCCTGATTGTCGAAGCGGGCGTAGACCCGGCGCAGGAGTTCCAGGTCCGGGGTGGTGTCGACGGTCCAGCGCAAGACGCCGTAGTCCGGGTCGTGGTTGACCAGCAGGACGCGAAAGCCGCGTGGCGAGACGGCGACGGCGTTCCGGGTGGAACGCAGCGCCCCGGCCGGGATGCCCTCGTAGAGATAGGGCATGACGTGCTCTCTCTGGAAGGGCTGGTCTGCCTCCCTCCAGGCGCGCTCCAGGGCGGCGAAGGTGCACACCTCCACGTCCAGGCCGATCGGGTAAGTGCGCGACCAGGGCGGCGGGAGGCGGTTCGCGGCGAAGTCCGCACCCGCCCGGCGGAACTCGTTCACGGTCAGGTCGATAAGCTGCGGATCCATGGCGGGGCAGTCGGCGGTGATGCGCACGACCTCGGTCGCCCCGGCGGACCGGGCGGACTGGTAGTAGCGGTCGAGCACGTCCTGCAGGCTGCCGCGCGAGCAGGCGTAGCCGCGCTTCTGGCACAGGTCCGCCACCGGGTCGTCCTGGCTCTGGATCGTGGTTGCCACGACGACGCCGTCCAGCCGGCCGGCGCGGCGGACGCGCTCGACGACGCGCACGAGCATCGGCTGTCCGCCGATGTCGAGCAGCACCTTCCCCGGCAGCCGGGTGGCGCCCATGCGGGCCTGGATGATGGCGATGGTGCGCGATTTCTTCATGGATGGTCAACCCGATTTCAAAGCCAGGTCATAGGCGGCGAGCAATTTCTGGAAGTTCTTTTTCCAGTCGGCTTTTTCCTCGGCCTTCGCCCGGGCTGCCCGGCCGATTTTGGCCAGGCTGCGGCGCTGCTCGCAGGCTTGCAAGATGCCGGCTGCCAGCGCATCGACATTCCCATCCGGGAAGAGCCAGCCGTTGAGGTCCTCCGTCACCCACTCCTGGTTGGCCGGGATGTCCGAGACCAGGCAGGGCAGGCCGCACGCCAGGGCTTCCATCAGCGAGACGGACGAGCCGTCGACGTGGGAGGGGGAGACGAACAAATCCGCCATGTGGTAGTAGCGCGGCAGGTCGGCCTGGGGGACCTGGCCGGGGAAGCTGACCTGTCCGCCGAGGCCGCCGCGCTCCAGGATCTGGCGGATCAGGCTGCCCTGCGAGCCGCCGCCGAGCAGCAGCAGCTGCAGGTCCGGGCGCTGGCGGGCGGCGATGACGAAGGCCCGGGCGAGTACGTCCACGCCGTAGCGCGGCTCCCAGGATCGGTTGCACAATAACGTGAACCCGCGATCCCGTTTCCTGCCCCTGCCCTTTCCGGGCTTGAAATGGTCCAGGTCCACGCCCCACGGGAAAACGGCCGTGCGCGCCGGCGGGACGCCGAAGGCCAGCGCTTTCCGGCGTGACGCCTCGCAATCGCTGGTGAAAAAATCGGCGCGGCGCAGCACGTAGCCGGTGGCCCAGCGCCAGATGGCGTTGCGCCCGGCATCCTGCATCAGGTCGAAGCCCCAGGACATGACCAGCTGGGGGTGGAAGCCCGTCAGCGCGGCGAGCAGGCCGCAGGTCTGGATCGGGCCGACGTGGATCAGGTCCGGCTTCAGCTCGCGCAGCACGCGGCGCAGGTCGAGGAGCAGACGTGGACCGTCGGCGAGTCTCGCCAGCTGGCGCCCCCCCTTCCAGAGGACTTCTTCGATGGGAAAAGGCACGGGCCGGTCCTCGGTCTGGCGCGGGCTGCGTTCCAGGCGCAGGTAATGGACGCGGTGCTGCGTCCCGGCCAGTGCGGCGAGGAAGCGGTGGTCGTGAGGGGTGTAATCCTTCGAGAAGTAGAGAATGGTTGCCATCTCGTTCGGCTCAAGCCGCCGATCCAATCACCTGGGTGTAAATTTCCGCCGTCCGTGCGGCGATCTTCCGGCGGTCGTGGCGTTCGAGGGCCCTGCGGCGGGCTGTGGCGCCCAGGCGGGCCGCCAGCTCCCGGTCCGCGAGCACCTGGGCGATCCGGTCGGCAAGCAGGCCGGCATCCCGGTCGGGGTAGAGCAGCCCGTCCTCGCCGTCCGCGATCAGGGAGGGGACGCCGCCGGCGCGCGCCGCCACGCAGGGCATGCCCGCCAGCATGGCTTCGCACAGGCTGTTCGGGCTGTTGTCCATGTGGGAGGCGTGGACGTAAACGCCGGCGTCCAGCATCTCCTGCGCGATCTGCTCCGGGCTCAGGCGGCCGAGCCAGGTGATATTTCCTTCCAGGCTTGACTCTTTCGCCAGGCGCGTCATGGCCGTTCCGACGTGGCTGCGGGCTTCGCTCCCGGCCAGGCGCAGCTGCACGTCCGTCCAGCCGCGCCGCTTGAGGACCGCCACCGCCCGGGCGAGGGTCAGGCTGCCCTTGAAAAAGGCGTCAGTCGTGGTGGTGTAAATGATCGGGCGGCCGGCGGCCCGGGGATGCCACTCGGTCGAGTAAAAGCGGTCTGCCAGCACCTCGTCGCAGTGGAAATAGCGCGCCGCGGGGTTGATCGCCGCCAGGAGGGCCCGGTCCCAATCGGTCCGGCCGATGTAGTTGCGGCAGGCGCGCAGGATCTTCTTCTCGACCGGCAGGTATTTCTTGAGCGTCAGCCAGCGGTGGATCAGCCCCTCCCCTTTGATGAATCTCAGGCTGAGCACCTGCCGGAGCAGGTCGCCGCGGCTGGCGTCGGTCAAGAGCACCGGCAGCAGGCCGTGAATGATGGCCTGGAGTGACAGCACCGAGGGCGGAGCGATCCGGTCGGCGATCAGGCCGAAAAAGTTTTCCGTCCCGTGGAAGTGGACCAGGTCGGGCTTGAAGCGTGCGACCATCTCGGCAGCCCGGGCCAGGTCTTCCGGGAAGAAGGTGGCGTGCCGCCAGGCATTGGCGATCCGGGCGAGCCTGCCGCGCGGGGACCTGCGCGGCAGGGTGAAATACGTGGCGTTGCCCTGGGTCAGGGGCCCGCGCGCCTGCGGGCCGAAGTTGGCGATGCCCAGCTCGACCTGCGGCTGGTGGGTCTCCAGCGCCTGGCGCAGCCCCTCCTGCCAGCCGCCGCGGGTCAATCCCTGACCGCTCAGGGCTGGAAGCTGGACGCCGGTAAACCAGAGCACGCGCATGCGAGTCACCTTTTCGAAATCGAAAGTCCCAGGGGCAAAACTATCCTCGGCCCGCTTCGGCCGCGGCGCAAACGACCTCGTAAATTTTCCTGCCGGCCGCATCCCAATTCAGTTCCAGCTCGAAGCGGGCGCGGGTCGAACGGCGCAGGCGGACGTATTCGTCCGGATGCTCCAGGTAGATCCGGATCGCCTTCAGGTATTCTTCTGCCGGGCTGTTGCGCGGCAGCACCACGCCGGAGACGCCGTCCTTCACCGTGGTCGCCAGGCCGCCGGCCGCGTTGGTGATGGTGGGGACGCCGAAAGCGGCCGCCTCGCCGGGGACGATCCCGGCGGCCTCGAAGCGCGCTGGATGGATGAGGAAATGCGCCCAACGGTAGTGGCCGACATAGGCTTCCAGCTCGTCCGCCACCGTCTTCTTGTACGGGCCGTAGTACTTGACCGTGAGCGTGCCCTCGCCCTTGAGGCCCACGATGTGCAGCTCGGCGGCAGTCCCGGCCTGGTTGAGCAGCTCCACCAGCCGGATGGCAATGTCGATGCCTTTGCGCTCGTAATCCCGGCCGACCAGCAGGAGCTTGAGGGTGGAAAAATCCGGCCGGTCGACGGTGATCTGCGTCGGGACGCTCCCAGCCGGCAGCGCGGCCGTGCGGGGGAGGAAGCAGATCTTTTCCCAGGGAACCCGGTAATCGTCGTGCAAAATCTGGGCCGACCACTGGCTCCAAGTGATGAGCCGCGTGCTCTTGCGCACGACTTTCCGCTCCCAGTTCAGCATACGCCAGTATTCAACCCGGGAGAAGAAAGGCCTCTGGTCGTTATAGCCTTTCAGTGTGGTGTCCAGCATGTAGACGATGGGCGCCTGTGCTTTGCAATTTACCAGCGGCGCCGAGAAATAGGCGAAGATCACGTCCGGATGGATTTCGGCGGCAGCCTGGCTGACCTGCCTTCCGGTGGTGCGAATGAACGCCGAGGAGTATTTCACGCCGCCGCGCTTGGTAAAAAAAGGGTGAATATAGCTGTGGTAGGCGCGTTCGAGCAGCGAGGGCTGGTCGACGAACGGGCCGACGATTTCGACGTCCACGCCGTGCGCCAGGAAGGCTTGGCACAGGTCGTAATCCGTGCCGCTGCCGGCGTTGTGGTCGAGCGGACTGTACTGGTTGGCAACGTAAAGCATTTTCATGGCGGCGTCTTTCAACTGCCTGGAGCGGAGGGCCTACAGGCGCTTGCGGATGGCGCTCGCAAGCTGCTGCATGAGCGTCCGGTCGCGGGCGGCGTCGAAAAGGGTGGCGTCCATCACCCGCCGGTCATATGCCCAGGGCAGCCCCCGGCGTATATCCTCGGGCTCGTCCAGGTAGCGCGGGACGATATGGGCGTGCAGGAACGGGTCGCTGTTGCCCATGATGGCGTAGTTGATGCGACAGGCTCCGGTGACCTCCAGCAGGGCGTCTCCGACCAGGGCCATGTCGCAAAGGTAGGCGGCGCGCGCCTCCCGGTCCAGGTCGTTCAGGCTCGCCACGACCGGATCAGCCAAAAGAAGGGAGTAGCCGCGCAGGTACTGCATGTCGTACAGTACGACCCAGCCGGACGGGACCCGGCAGACGACGGTCGGGTTGGTCCCGGCCCGGGCGGCATCCACGCGCTCCTGGAAGGTGGTCATGATCCGTCCGCTCACTTCAGGCGCCCAGGTCCGTCCAGCGCAGCTCCTTGCCGGCGGGCAGTTCGTGCAGGGCTTTCGTGCCGATCACCTCCGGGATCTCGTTCGGTTTGATCGCTCCGGGCGTGGCCGGGCGGAGCACGTCGATCATTTCTCGGGTAAAGGTCTCGCCGGCTTTGACCTGGCGGGCGGCGCGCAGGCAGCGGCGCTGCACGACAGCGGTCTCGACCTCGTTGGCGGCGATGGACTTGTCGCCGCTTCCCAGGGCGCGCTCCAGGAGGCGCGTCTCCTCGACCATGCGGGCCCAGGTCTCCGGGTTCATGGCGAACTTGTGGTCGGGGCCTTCGCGGTTGTTGTCGTCGGTCAAGTGGCGCTCGATCACCCGGGCGCCCAGGGTCACCGCGCCCAGCACCGGGGCGACGGCGTGGGTGTGGTCCGAGAGGCCCAGGACCACTTCTGGGAACATGGCGGCGTAGGTCTTGAGCACGTTCAGGTGCAGGTGGTCGTAGTTGTCGGGGCGGGCGGTGTAGTTGGTGTTGCACTGCATGAGCACCAGCTGCGGGTTGATCTTCAGGATGGCGTGCACGGCGCGCTGCACTTCGCCGATGGTCGCAGCCCCGGTGGCGACGAAGAAGGGCTTGCCTTTGGAGGCCATGCGCTCGAGTGCCTCGATCCAGTCGATCTCGCCCGAGCCGGCCTTGTACATCTTGACGTAGGGATCGAGCCAGTCGATGGCCTCGAAGTCGTACGGGGCGGAGAAATAGTCGATGCCGACCTCGTTGCACTCCTCGGCCAGGGTCAGGGTCCACTCGAAGGGGATGGAGGCCGCGGCGTACACCTCGACCACACTCTTCTTCCAGCCGGCCTGGTGGCTGACCAGGCTGTTCATGTGGCTGAAGCCATAATCCGAGACGATCTTGGGGGCGCGGAAGTTCTGGAACTTGGCCGCGTCCGCCCCGGCCTCTTTGGCGAGATGAATCAAAAGCTTGGCCCGCTCCAGGTCGCCGTCGTGGTTGGCGGCGACGTCGGCGATGAAATAGGTCGGATGGGACGGGCCGATCATGCGGGTGCCAATTTGGATGTCCATAGGATGCTCCTTTTGGGGCGGGATGATCCGTCTCTATTGTCTGCCGATTACACCTAGATGCGTATTCTGAAAGGCATCCGGATACTTCAAGCCATATCCGAGCGTGCGATCCAGATTGGAATGACCAAACAGGATGAGACCCGCGAGCTGCAGCGGGGCGAGGCCCAAAAAGAATCCCAGCACGTACAAACCGATCGACAGGGCATGATGGTGAACGACGTCATAGACCACGGCGCCGACCCGCGGCCCGCCCAGGTAACCTGCCATGCTAAGGTCGGGAACAAAGAACAGAACAGGATACCACCACCAGGCATATCCCAGCCGGGAAAACAGAAAGATCGATAAGCCGAATAATGCCAGCGCTTCGAATTTCAATATCGTTTTCATGTTATGCCTGTGGATAACTCCTGATTTTCTGTGGATAACCCTGTTGGTATTGTGTATAAAACTGCTCCAGGCCGGTGGAAAAGCGGGGGAGAGCCTGCCCCAAAACGGTGGATAACTTGTGGACAGACAGGTGTAAATTGTGGGAACGTTGGGCGATCAACCCGGAGCGTTCGACCGAGGCGGGGGAGATAAGCGTTTCGTCCAGGCCGAAGCGGCGGGCGAGCGCCATGCCGAACTCGTACTTGGTCAAACACTCCGCCCCGACGGCGTGGTACAGCCCGCTGAGTTTCCTGGACAGCATCGCCAGCAGCAGCTCCGCCAGGTCGCCGACGAAGGCCGGGCAGAAGCTCACGTCGGTGAAGCCGTCCACGCCCTTTCCGGCGCTCAGGTTGTTGAAGAAGAACTCCGCCAGGCTGCGCCTCCCGGAGGGGCTCCAGCCGAAGAAGTTGACCCGCGCCACCAGCGCAGCAGGATCGGCCGCCAGGACGGCGGCTTCGCCGTCCAGCTTAGTGCGGGCGTAGACGCTGAGCGGGTGTGGGGCATCGGCCTCGGTGTAGGCCACACCTTTGGTCCCGTCGAAGACCGCGTCGGTGGAGATATGAGCCATCTTCACGCCGCCTCGCCGGCAGGCGGCAGCCAGCTCGCCCGGCAGGACCGCGTTCAGGCGGGCTGCCAGGCCCGGGTCGGCCTCGCACGGCTCCAGCTCCGCCAGGGCGGCGCAGTGGATCAGCCAGTCGGGCCGCGCCGCCTCCAGGATCCGCTCCGGCGCTCCCGGCTCGAGCAGGTCGGCGCACAGCAACTCGAACGGGACGCCGCTCAGTCTGCAGCGGTCGACGCCGATGACGGTGTGTGCGTTTCTGGCTTGGAGTGCCAGGTTCAGGCCAAGCAGGCCGCTCGTGCCGGTGATCAGGATGCGCATCAGCTGCCGTTGGTGTAGGCTTCCTCGAAGGGGGCCACGAATTTCTTGATGCCTTCCAGGTCGAGCCACTGCGGGTTGGTGTCGCTGGTGTAGCGGAACCCATCGGGCAGCGGCTCGCCCTCGTAGTGCAGGCTGCGCTCCCAGAGCGGCTCGGAGGGCACGACGACGTACATGTCCTGGCGCTCGACCGTGGTGCGGGCCTCATCCTCCGAGATGAGCACCTCGTGCAGCTTCTCGCCCGGGCGGATGCCGATCACCTCGATCTTGGCCTTGGGGGCGATGGCCCGCGCCAGGTCGACGACCTTCATGCTGGGGATCTTGGGCACGAAGACCTCGCCGCCGTGCATGCCTTCGATGCAGCGGATGACGAAGTGGACGCCCTGTTCCAGCGAGAGCCAGAAGCGGGTCATGCGCTCGTCGGTGATGGTGACCTTGCCGGACTGGCGCTGCTGCAGGAAGACCGGTACCACCGAGCCGCGGCTGCCGACGACGTTGCCGTAGCGCACGCAGGCATAGCGCGTGGCGGTGCCGGCGGCGTAGGCGTTGCTTTGCACAACCAGCTTCTCGGCGGCCAGCTTGGTGGCCCCGTACAGGTTGACCGGGTTGACCGCCTTGTCGGTGCTGAGGGCCATGACCTTCCCAACGCCGGCATCCAGGGCGGCTTCGATCACGTTGCTGGTGCCCATGATGTTGGTCTTGATGGCTTCCATCGGGTTGTATTCGCAGGCCGGGACCTGCTTGAGCGCCGCGGCGTGGACGACCATGTTCACGCCGTGCATGGCGCGCCGCAAGCGCTCCTGGTCGCGCACGTCGCCGATGAAGTAGCGCAGGGAGGCGTGCTCGAAGCCCGCGGTGCGCATTTCGTGCTGCTTGAGCTCGTCGCGGCTGAAGATGATCAGCTTGGCGGGATGGTACTCCGCCAGCATGATCTCGGTGAATTTCTTGCCGAACGACCCGGTCCCGCCGGTGATGAGGACGACCTGTTCTTTCCAGTTCATGATTGCTCCCATCTATCTTTCAGCCCATGTCCCAGTCGGTCCACTCGAGCGGCCCGCCGACCAGCGATTGGAAGGAGGCGCCGAACCTGGCCCGGCCTTCCTCGCCCAGGAGGCGTCCCAGCGGCCAGACCTTGAAATCCTTCCAGAAATCGTAGATCTTCCAGGGGAATGGCCGGGGGTAGTTGAAGAAGAAGCGGTAGGCATAGTTGCGCGCCCGCTCGACCTGCCCGGGGGTCGGGCGGTATTTCTTCAAGTCAGCCAGGGCTTGTTCGATGGTGGCGAAGTATTCGTCCCAGGTGGACGGATCGTGCGTGAAGCCGCGGCCGCGGTAGTGCGTATCGCCGGCCACGATGACCGGGATGCCGCGCATGACCATCTCCAGCCCGACGGTGGTGGTGTACACCAGGCCCAGTTTGGCGACGGACATGATGTCATAGGTGTTGATCTTCTCCAGCGGGCCGACGACGTGCACGTTTTCCGGCAGGCCAGGATATTTTTTCCTGATGATGTCCACCATCGAGGGGCCGTTCATGTAGCGCTCGCCGGGATGGGTGCGGACGACCAGCTGGCATTCGGGGTGCCGGCTGAAGGCTTCGATGGTGCGCAGGATCCATTCGCCCATGTTGCGGCTGAAGATGTTGCGCCCTAGGATCAGGCTGTCGCCCAGGACGTTGGAGGCCAGCAGCACCACCGGGCGCCCGTCCAGGCCGAGCGCCGCCTTGATCGCCGCTTCACCCTGGGGCGGGACGTCCTGCCATAGGCGCTCGGATTTGCCGAAGGTCTTGGCCGACAGGCGCGCCTCCTCCAGCGCGTCGATCAGCCCCGCCTGTTTTTTCGTGATCGGCGTGCCTCCGCAGGCCTTCCAGATCTCATCCGTGTTCTGGCGGATGACCTCGTCATCCTGTGCGATCCAGGCCTGCTCGCGCTTGTCGCTGAATTCGAACGTGACCACCGGCAGGCCGAGGTGACGTGCCACTTGGTAGGCGACGCCGTATTCGATCACTACCCCGTTGGGGAAAAGCACCAGGTCCGGTTTCTCGGCGCCCAGCCAGGTCAGCAGGGTCCGGGCGGTCAGTTCGTTGTAGGCCAGGCGCATGCGGTAAAAGTCGTAGGCTTGTTCCACCTCCTCGACTTGCAGCACGTACTGTGTGTCGTAGACGGAGATCTTTTCGACGGCCTGCTGCAGCTCGGGCGGCAGTTCCGCCGCCGGAGGGACGTCGGTCAGGGCCTGGCTGCGCATCAGGGATTGAGTCGGCTCGAGGGTCAGGCGTGTGTAGTGCGTGTGCAGGCGGCGGTCGAAGCGGCCGGTGGCCATGCGATAGTCGGCATACGGGTAATAACCCAGGGCTACCTGGTGCCCCTGGCCGGTCAACGCCAGCCCGAGGATGGTGCAATATTCAACCCAATAGTGGATGGAGGCGATCAGGCAGATGCGTTTCCCGGGCGGAGCTTTGCGGGCAAAGGCGGCCGCCTCGGCGCAGGCAGACGGCAGCGCCGCGCGCAGCTGCTCGAGGTTGTAGTGGCCGAAACGCTTGCGTGACCGGCGGTACTGCCAGATCAGCTCGGTGCTGAAGGGCAGATAACCAAACAGCTCGTAGGCGGTTGCTTTCAAGGAGGATACTTTATCATTCACGGATGATCTCCCATTTCAGCCGGGGACGGATGGGGCCCGGCCGGGGCTCCCCCCACTGCATGCCGGGCGCGCCGGTGGAGTCCACGGTAAAGTCGAGCGCCTGCTCATCGCCAAAATAACGCCGGATCTGGTAGGAGCTGGCGTTGACCCCCAGCGAGTAGCGCCCGCTATTCAGCATGTCTGCCGGGACGGCGCAGCGGCTGCAGTAATGCCCGGTCTCGCGTGAGGGGTGCTTCTCGAAGTGGGCGGCATCGTCGGTGTCGAAGGAGGTGAAGACCGCCTCACCGCGCGTTGTGTTCAGATAGACGCCGATGCGCAGGGCGGTCAGGGGCGCCGCCAGGGCGTATTCCATCTCGATGGTGAACGGCTCGGTGGAACGGACGCTGTCGACCACCTTGCCGGACTTGTTCTTCACGCGCAGGGCGATGGGACGGAAGGGCGCCGCGCTGGGCGGGATTTCGTCGACGTCCCAGACGCGCTCGCCGGCGCTGGTGTGGCCGGCGCTCAGATAATAGTCCACCGCCTCGCTGGAGGGCGCCCGCAGGCTCAGGCAGCCCTTCTGCAGCACCAGGCAATCCTGCGTCAGGCGCAGGATTGCGGACATGTTGTGGCTGACGAATAGGACCGTGCGCCCCTGCTGGGCCACATCGCCCATCTTGCCCAGGCATTTCTTCTGGAACTCGGCGTCCCCGACCGCCAGCACCTCGTCCACCACCAGGATCTCCGGCTCCAGGTGGGCGGCGACGGCGAACGCCAGCCGCAGGTACATCCCCGAGGAGTAGCGCTTGACGGGTGTGTCGATGAACTGCGCCACCTCGGAGAATTCGACGATCTCGTCGAACTTGGCGGCGATCTCGCTGCGCTTCATGCCCAGGATGGCGCCGTTCAGGAAGATGTTCTCCCGACCGGTCAGCTCGGGATGGAAACCGGTCCCGACCTCCAGCAGCGACCCGACCCGGCCGCGGATGGATACACTCCCCTCCGACGGCTCGGTGATGCGGGAAAGGACCTTGAGCAGGGTGCTCTTCCCGGCCCCGTTCCGGCCGATGATCCCCAGGACCTGGCCTTCCGCAACCTCGAAGGAGACGTCCCGCAGGGCCCAGATCGTATCCGCCCCGTCGGTCGTGGGTGCCTGGACGCGCCGGATGGCGCGCAGCGGCGCGCTGAGGGCATGGGTGATATTTTCGCTGAGCGTTTGATAGCGCCGCGGCCCGAGGCCGATGCGGTAGCGCTTGCTGAGCTGGTCAACACGGATGACGGTGGTCATGGGCTAGATGGTATCGGCGAAGGTCCGTTCCATGCGCCGGAAATAGAACAGGCCGGAAACGAACAGGATGGCGACCATGATGATGGCGACGACGAAGAGCTCACCGGGCGGATCCCCGCCCATGATCGCCCAGCGGAAGCCCTGGATGACGCCCGCCATCGGGTTCAGGCCGTAGACGATGCGCATCCGCCCGGTCACCAGGCTGGCGGAATACGCCACCGGGGAGGCATACATCCAGGTTGTGATCAGGAAGGGTACGATGTGCGTCACGTCGCGGTACTGGACGTTGAGCGCCGACAGCCACAAGCCCACCGAAAGGGCGGTGAGCACCACCAGGATTGTCAGCGGGATCAGCCAGAGCATGTTCCAGGTCAGCGGGGCGTGATAGTAGAACATCAGGCAGAGGACGATCAGGAACGAGATGCCGAAGTCCACCAACCCGGAGAGCACGGACGAGATCGGGATGATCAGTCGCGGGAAATAGACCTTGGTGATCAGGTTGGTGTTCCCCACCAGGCTGAGGCTGCTGCGGGTCAGCGCCCCCGCGAACAGGCCCCAGGGCAGCAGGCCGGCGGCGGAGAGCAGCGGGTAGCTGACCCCGGTCTGGCTCAGGTGGAAGAGCGTGCCGAAGACGAAGGTGAAGATGAGGATGTTGACGACCGGCTGAGCACCGCCCAGGCGACGCCCAGCACGGCCTGCTTGTAGCGCACCTTGACGTCACGCCAGACCATGAAGTACAGCAGCTCGCGATAGGTCCACATGTCGCGCAGGTTGAGCGCCGACCAGCCGCGCGACGGTCGGATGACCAGCATCGGTATTTCGCGGTTCGTGAGCGAGGCGGTTCTGGCCATGTTTAATTCCTGTTCGCCTTGTACCATTCGATCGTCCGGCGCAGCCCCTCTTCGAAGGGCGTGCGGGCGCGGAAGCCGAAGGCGTTTTCGGCCCGGCTCACGTCCAGGGCGCGGCGGGGCTGGCCGTTGGGCTTGGAGGTGTCCCAGACCAGCTTGCCGGTGAAGCCGGTCAGGCGGGCGATGGTCCTGACCAGGTCCTTGATCGAGATTTCGTTCCCGGAACCCAGGTTGACCGGCTCGGCGCCGTTGTAGCTCTCGGCCGCCAGCAGGATGCCTTCGGCGGCGTCTTCGACGTACAGGAACTCGCGCGTGGGTGAGCCGTCCCCCCAGACCACGATCTCCTTCTCGCCCCGCTCCTGGGCTTCGACGCACTTGCGGATCTGTGCCGGGATGACGTGCGAGGACGCCGGATCGAAGTTGTCGCCCGGGCCGTAGAGGTTGACCGGCAGCAGATAGATGGCATTGAAGTCGTACTGCTGGCGGTAGGACTGTGCCTGGACCAGCAGCATCTTCTTTGCCAGGCCGTAAGGCGCATTGGTCTCTTCGGGATAGCCGTTCCACAAGTCCTCTTCCCTGAAGGGCACGGGCGTGAACTTTGGGTAGGCGCACACCGTGCCCAGGGCGACGAACTTGCCGACCCCGCGCTGCCAGGCCTGGTGCATCAGCTGCACGCCCATCATCAGGTTGTCGTAGAAGAACTCGGCCGGGTGCGCCCGGTTGGCGCCGATCCCGCCGACGCGCGCCGCCAGGTGGATGATCACCAGGTCCGATGGTTTGATATCGGCCCGCGAGGCAGGCGTCAAACCTTTCGGGCTCAGGTGCGCCGGCCGGCGGTCGGGCGGGAGCGCGGCCTCATCCAGCAGGCGCGAAATCTGGTCGCGATCCACCAGGTTGTAATGCTCGATGCGCGGAACCAGGATGTCCGTCGCGCCGCGCCGGATCAGGTTGCTGACCAGGAAGGACCCCAGGAATCCGGCCCCTCCGGTGACGATGACGCGCTTGTCTTTCCAGAATTCAACTGGCATGTTTTCTCCGTTATTGCACGATGAACTGCGCATTGCGGTAGTGCTCGTCCTGGGGGTTGCGGATCAGCCCCATGCGCAGCGCATAGACCACCTCGCGCACGCCGTCGTCGACGGTCAGGGTGCTTGTGAAGCCAAGCACGCGGCGGATCTTTTCGAAGGAGACGGTAAGGTCGCGCATGTCACCGCCGAAGGTCAGGTCCTTGTAGGCGACGAACGTCTCCGGCAGGCGCTTGATTACCAGGCCGACGATCTCATCCTTGGTGTAGTTGCCGTCGTCGGCACCCAGGTTGTACACCTGCCCGTTCACTTTCTCACGCCGCGCTTCCAAGCCGAGGATGATGCCGCGCACCACGTCGCGCACGTGGATGAACGAGCGCGAGTAGCCGCGCTGGTAGATGATCAACTCCCTGCGGGTGTAGGCGTCCAGAACGAACTGGTTGACGATCAGGTCGAAGCGCGTGCGCGGTGAGATTCCGTAAAGTGTCGCCAGGCGGAAGATGAGCGGCGCGGGGCCGGCGTCCTTCTGGGCCAGGAGGTACTCCTCCGCGGCGATCTTCGTCTCGGCATACAGGGACTGGGGATTGAGCGGCGAGTCCTCGACCACCGGCTTCCCATCGGTGGAAAGACCGTAGTTGCTGTATGTGGAGGTGAAAATGAACCTTCCCGACCCGAGGCCGGCGGCCTGCTCGAAGACCTTTTTCGTCGCCTCGACGTTATACTTCCAGGCGGCTTGCTTGCCCACCGCTTGGCAGGCGGGGAAGCCGACAATCGCCGCCAGGTGGACCACCGCTTCCGGCTTCGGCCAGTCGCGCGGCAGGGCGGCGCGCACGGCACCCGGTTCGGTCACATCCGCTTTGACGAAATGGAAGCTCGGGTGGGCGAAAAACCCCAGGAGCGATTCGCCGCTGTACAGCAGGCTGTCCACCACGGTGACACGATACCCGCTGCGCAGCAGCTCGGCGGTGAGCAGCGAGCCGATATAGCCTGCCCCGCCGGTGACCAGGATGTGGCCTTTATCACTCATCTTTCGTTCCTCCGAGATGTAGAGAGACCTTCAGGCCTATCACCTCGAGCACGGGCACGTTACCGTCGGGGACGAGGGTGATTCCCTGCTCGAGGCAGCTCAAGCGGCAAATATCGGCCACATCCCCTTCGCCGATCAGGCGGACGCGGTCATAACCGGCCTGGCGTACCGCCTTGAGGTGTTCCTTGACTCGCTTGCGCGTGTTCCGATAGAGCAGGAATTGCTGCTCGATGTAATCCACGGTCAGACGGGCGCGCAGTGAGATCCCCTCGGGGGTGATGATGTAACGTAACTTTTTGCGCTCGGCACGTTTGATCTTGACGAAGCCTTTTTCGATCAAGCGCTTAAGGTGCCAGTTGACCGTCCCGACGGCCACACCCAGGTGGGTGGCAAGCGAGGCCTGGGTGATATCGGGGTCGCGCTCGATGTTTTCGAGCAGCGCAAGTTGGCGGGCATTATCGGTGGAAGTATCCATATGTTCAAAATTCAGTTATTGAATTATAACCACGAGTGCGTACGCGTCAAGGGACGATGTTCAACCAACCATTCCTGACCACTGATTTTTCCCGAGTTCACGGTTTCTTATGAAAGACGAGAATCCTGGAGTTGCTGTCACAGACCAGGAGAGGCGGAGAAGGGGGCAGCCTGTCGTAGGCGCCGGATGCGAAATAATCTTCCCAGACCGAATCGTACTGGTTTTGTTCCATGACGATATAGTCAGCCTGCCCTATCCACTGTGACCTCAATTGGTCATTCCAGAAACCGTAGCGTGCCAGGGCCTGGGGATCGCCTCCATACCAGAAGCTGTACTTGCCATCCAGTTGTTGAGGGAAGACGCGGATCCCGGGAAGGTACAGCAGCAGCGCCTCCGACCAGTCACCGTCCCAATACACGCGGCTGCCGGGGGATATCTGTTGGGCCAGGGCATGTCCATACTGCTCCAGAGCTTTGACCTGGTCCGTGCCGCAGTCATAGTTACCGGAGTTCCCTCCAAGCAGTTGCGTGGGCGACAGGATCACCCCGATCGCCAGGAGGGTCGCGGTGGAGATGTAGCTGAAGGCGGGAGGCGGCATTCTGATCCGCCGGTACCGTCGCCAGATGAAATAGCTGAGCAGAAGGATCATCAAAGCGACCAGGACGCCAGTGATGGCCGGGACCATACGCTGGGACAGCAGGTAATCACCGCCGAAGAGGTTGACCAGAATGGACCACAACGGATATCCGGGTTGCCACTCGCCGGTCTGGAAAAAAGTCTTGAGACGGGGCAACGTGATGCTAGCGCTGGCCGGGGCCGGAACGGTGTATCCTATGCCGGCGAAAATGACCAGGATGAGAACCACATACAGGATTTGCCGGATTACGGGGACGTGCCTGGCGGGATCTCCAAGCAGGAGCGGCAGGAGGAGGATACCAATGAGGGAGAAGAAGGAAACGTATGAGACAAAGCAATAGACACAGTTGTTATTCGTGGAGCTGTACCCGACGCCTGCCCAGGCATGTTCTGCAAACAGGACAATGAACAGGACTGCCAGGAGGAGAGCATTTAGGAAATGGTCGTCCTTTTTCCAAGCCTCTTTGCGCGGCCAGAGCAGCAGAGCAGTAAACCCACCGGCCAGTGCAAGAAAATGCGGCCTGAAAGTCTGGAAGAAACTCTGCAAACTCATGAAAGGAGTCCCCTCTGAGATCCAGCCTGGCTGCAGGCCGGTTGGAGGCCGCCAGGAATCAAGAAAGGGGGTAAGACCGGCGGGGAGCCAGGGGGCCCACATCCTCAGAATGTTCGGCCAATAGATCGCGTGGATGATCAATATGGGAACAACGCTGGCAAGCAGACACCACCATCCTGCTCGTCGCCCATGCTGCCAGAAGAGGTAGATAATGACAAAAAAGAGCACGGGCGCCATGTTCTGACGGGTCATGCTCATGATCGCGGCAAGAACGCCCCCGAGGAGGAGCTGCCAGAAAGGCTGGCCTTTTCCAAGGACCAGCGCCAGGGTCCAGACAAGCAGGCAGGCGATGAGCACTTCCGAGGCAGCCAGGCTGTACTGCCGGACGAGCGTGGGATTAATGGCAACCGCCCAGACCGCCGCGGCGGCCCACCACTTGCCGCCCAAGCGTCGCGCTGCGAACCATAGACCGGCCAGGGTGGACAGACCGAGCAGGATGGCAAAATACCGACCGCTGCGCAGACCGGGACCGAACCAGGTTTCGATGTAACCCGGGATCAGGTACGCCAGCGGGGCCTTTTGGGTCCACGGGCCGAAATCCTGAAAAGGACGATAAACGCCCGTGGCGTACAGGTAGCCCTTGTACAGGTAGAGTGCCTCGTCGATCACCACACGGTGAATGTGTGCGTAGTACCAGGATTGTACAAGGTAAAGCACTCCGCCCAGAAGGGCGAACAAATGGGGATTTAGGAACGCCCCGAGGACCTTCTTTGCTTTTTCCATTTACTGCTTTTTGCTGGCCCGTAACAGTTTCAGGTCTGCCTCGACCATCATATTGACCAAACCCTTGAAATCCACCTTGGGTTCCCAACCCAATTTTTGGCGCGCCTTGGCCGGGTTGGAACGGAGCACATCCACCTCCGAGGGACGCAGAAAGTGCGGATCCTGGACCACGTAATCCTGATAGTCCAGGCCGACGTGCTGGAAGGCCAGATCGACGAATTCGCGCACGGAATGAGTCTCGCCCGTGCCGACGACGAAGTCTTGCGGCTTTTCCTGCTGCAGCATCATCCACATCGCCTGGACGTATTCCCCGGCGAAACCCCAGTCACGCTGAGCCTCCAGGTTGCCGAGGTGCAGATCCGTTGCCAGACCCAGCTTGATGCGGGCCACGCCGTCGGAAATCTTGCGGGTGACGAATTCAAGCCCCCGGCGCGGGCTCTCATGATTGAAGAGGATGCCCGAGATGGTATACAGGCCGTACGACTCGCGATAGTTGACCGTGATCCAGTGCCCGTACACCTTGGCGACCCCGTACGGGCTGCGCGGGTAGAACGAGGTGGTCTCACATTGCGGGGTTTCCACGGCTTTTCCGAACATCTCGCTGCTGGAGGCCTGGTAGAACCTGGATTGCGGGCTGACCAGGCGGATCAATTCGAGCAACCGCGTTACCCCCAGGGCGGTCACCTCGCCGGTCAGGACCGCCTGGCTCCAGGACGTGGCGACAAAGGACTGGGCCGCCAGGTTGTAGACTTCATCGGGCTCGTATTGCTCCAGGATGGCAACCAGGGAACTCTGGTCGTGCAGGTCCCCCTGCACGATGGTGATGTCGTTCTGGATCTGCTGAATGCGTTCGAAGGTCACCGTGCTGGAGCGGCGCACCATCCCGAGGACTTCGTACCCCTTGGAGAGCAGGAACTCTGCCAGGTAGGAGCCGTCCTGGCCGGTCACTCCCGTGATTAATGCTGTGGGCATTTCTCCTCCTATTCAAAATTCAATAACTGAATTATAGCCGTTCCCCCCCAGGAGTCAAGCGCGGCCTGCACCTCGCTTCCTGAGTAAATCCTGGATCCAGCCACCCACCAGGATCAGGCCGCTCACCACCAGAATGGCTGCAAGGATGATGAAGACGTGCAAGGGCTGATTGGCCCAATTTCCGTAACGGCTCGAATACCAGACGCCGAAGAAGACCAGGAAAACGCCCTCCACCGCCAGGAGTTCTCACCATCCAGGGATTGTGCGTCTCTTGCCACCAGAGAAACGCTTTGGCTGCCAGGATCGCCTGCCAGAGTAAGAGCATGACGCGATAGCGCGGGTTGTCCCACTGGTCCCCGCCGGCGCGGAATGAGGAAAGCAATATCCATATCCAGGTGATGCCCCAAAGCCAGATCCAGGCACGGCGTTCGCCCTTCTCCGGCACTTTCCAGACGGCGAGCAGGCTGGCGGCGAGGAAAGGAACCAGGCTGTACCATCCGAGCGAGAGCAGGATGGATATGGTCCTCCAGGGCCAGACAGCCGGATCGAAGAGGGCCGCCGGTAGGAGCGGTTGAGTGATTCCGTACCCGGTGGTGAATGGAATGTGCAACGGCCCGGGCAGGTCCTGGAATACTGTCCGGATCCAGCTGGAGCTGCGCGACAAAACGTAAGCATCCCACTTGGCAGTGGCCGGCAGCCAATTGGTCAGGACGGTCAACGGGGAAGCCCCGGCGAAGTCACCGCGCGCCTGCCCAAGACCGAGCAGGATCAAAGCCGCAACCATCACTGCCAGGATGATCAGGATCGGCCGCCAGGGGAGTCGCCGGTCCCGGCTGCGCAGCCAGGCCCAGCCGCCCATGCCGAGCAGCGCGATGACGGCAATGCCCGGCTGGACGAGCAGCGTCCCGACCAGGCTGCCAGCCATCCATGCCCAGGCCTGACGCCGGTGGGTGGTCTGCCAGTCGACGATCCCCCAGAAGAGCATGGCGACAAAAGTGATCAGAAAAGGCTCGCGCATTTGTGAGCTGCCCAGCAGAACGCTCGCCGGGTACAGGACCAGGATCCATCCGACGATTACTGCCATCGACCGGCCCCAGGTCGAGAGGACCGCCTTCCAGGCCAATGCGACCCCGGCGGCTGCAGTCAGCGCCCCGATCAGGACGATCAGCCAGGAGCGGCGGATATCCGGGCTGAGGTAGCGGTAGATCAAGGTGCTCATTGCCAGCATGCCGCCGTACTGGTCGGTGTTCTTGTAGGATTTGTCGAAGGCTGTCCACACCGGCTCCGGTCTGTGCGCCAGTTCCCATGCCTGGGTGTCGCGGTTGTAGGCGTCCTGGAACGCATATCCAGCCTGATTGACCCGGCTGTTCTGATAACCGTACGCAGGCAAGATGTAGCTGTTGGCGAGGCCCAGCCCCAGGCGGAGCAGGACCGCCAGGAACAGCAGCAGGCCCAGGGTCCGGCCTGCGCCTGCCCAACGCCACAGCGCTGTCAGGGCGGATAACCCGCAGGCCAGGATCAGTGAATAGGCCAGCCAGCCGATCCACCAGATGCCTCCGTTCAGGGCGGACAGCGCCCCGGCCAGCCCGAGGCTGGGAAGGAGGATCCAAAGCAATCGAGGAAGCGCCTTCTTAGTCATTCGTTACCTTGCGTTTCGGCCAGTTGTTCACCCATTGAATCACGGTCCACAGGGCGGCCAGGACCACCAGGGTTTGCACCGGAACGGAGAAGCGCGGGTTATCGCCGTGGTCGAGCAGAGCCTGGGCGATGGAAGTCAGCCAGAGGAACGATATGGAAAAGTAAATAAAGAAACCCGTCTTCAGTGTTGGTCGGGCCCGCTTCCACAGAAGGGCGACCGAGCCCGCAATGAAGATCAGGTTGCAGGCGAATATGCCTCCCCGTTCGGCAAGCACCAGGCCGCTCCAAATGCGCTGCATCACCAGGTCCTTGATTTGTTCGGGTGCCCAATAGACCGGGACCTTCCAGAACCAGAGCCAGCCCTGTGCCGCGCTCCGCAGGTAGAGGAAGGGATGCTGCAGGATCAGTTGGATGGATATTTTTGTCAGCAGGTCGGAGAGGTCGTAAAAGCCGATCCCGGAGACCTGTTGCAGGGCCGGGATCGCGTCCCAGATGGCGTTCGCCGGCGAGCCGGTGGCGGCAATGCGCGCGTCGCGGAATTTTATAAAGGTGTCCCGGATGGCGGCATACTTATCCGGGACGTATTCGAAGAATGCGCCGGTATGCTGGACGAGATGGTAGCCGGTCATGGTCTCCAGAGCCCAGCGGTGATAATTCTTGTGAATGAAGTTCACCCAGACGGCAATGAGCACCAGCGCCGACAGGCCGGCTGCCAGCGCCGTTCCCCAGCGGACCGCAGGCCGGGCGCGCCAGAAGACAAGAAGAAAGAATCCCGCCCAGAAAGGGAGAAAGATGAAAAGTGGGCGGGTGAGGGTTGCCGCCCCGCCGGCCAGACCGATCACCAAGGCAACCGCCAGGCTCAGGACCAGCGGGCGCCTGCCTTCTGAATAAAAGAGCCAGGCGACCCCGGCCAGGGACAGGGCGATGGTGAAGGTGGTGATCGAACTCGGTGATCAGGTCCGCCTCGAAGAACAGCTGCTGGAGGTTGAGGCTGTGCATCAGGGCAGCCAGGGCGCCAACCCAGCCCTTCCCGGTCACGCGCCAGCCGATGTAGAAGAAGAGCAGCGTGGTGAGCAGACCAAAGGCTAGCTGCGCGGTGTAAACACGCTCATCCGGACCGAAGATGGCCAGGAAGACCGGGTAGCCTGGCGTGCGTGTGCCGTCATAAAGGCCCCATCCGCCGGCGACGGCCTCGGCCAGGCGCCGGTAGCTGGCGGTGTCATTATAGGTCACCGGCCGGTAAAAGATGTAAAGCAGGAGGCGTTCCAGGCTGGCAAGGCCTGCCGCGCTGGCAAGCCAGGTGCCGGTCTTTATTCTTTCCAGAAATTTGAGCATGTCAGCCTACGAAACCTTCCAGACTGCGCCGGGCGCGTTCGACCCAGGTGTATTTTTTGGCCGCCTCCCGGGCGTGCTGACCCAGAGCCTGTCGCCGGTCTGCATCTCGGATCAGTTCCCCGAGTGCGGCACTCCAGGCGTGGGTGTCCCCCGGCGGGCAGAAGAGCGCGCAGCTCTCGTCCAGCACCTCGCGCAGCACGGGCAGGTCGCTGGTCAGGATGGCCCGTCCGGCGGCCAGGTACTCGAACATCTTCATCGGACTGGATATTTCGGCGGAGCGGCCGGTGCCACCGGAGATGCCGATCTCGCGTCCATACGGCATGAGCACGATATCCGCAGCCGCCTGGTAGAGCGGCAGCTTTTCGTTGGGAACGAAGCCGGCAAAGAGGACGTTTTGCAGGCCGCGCTCGAGGGCGCGCGCCTGCCAGGCGCTTACGTCCTCCGGGCGCCCGCCGACCCACACGAAGCTCGCCTGGGGCAGTCCCTGCGCCAGATCCAGGAACAGGTCAGCGCCGCGGCCGGCATATAAATGGCCGGTGCAGGCGACCGTCAGGGCGGCCGGGAGGCCCAACTGCCGGCGGGCAGGTTCAGGGTCAGGCAGGCCGGCGAAACGCTCGAGGTCCACCCCGTTGGGGGCGATCACGGCTTCCTGCGGCGTCCCGTAGCGCCGGTCCAGCTGGGCTTGCAAAGCCCGCGTGATGACCAGCAGGCGCTTTTTCCCCGGCAACACCAGGAAGAGGCGGTACCAGAGCGGACCGAAGGTCCCGGAGGGGAGGTCGTGCATCTCGAGCAGGGCAGGCAGCCCGGCCAGCAGCCCCAGCGCGGCGGCCTGGATCGGCCAGGCATAGACCAGACCGGCGCCCAACCTGCGAGCCTGGCGCACCGCGCTCCAGGGGAAGGCGCGCCGCTTCCCGACCGGCAGCCAGCGCATCTCGAACGGTGTGCTCAGACCGTAGCGCGCGGCCAGCCTACGGCGTTCGGCGTCCGGCGGCGGGTCCCCGGGCACCAGCAGGACGACCGTTTGACCAGTCTGCGCCAGGGCCTGGCAGACTTTCATAGCCTGGATGCTGTTGGCCGTGTCCGAGGGGACACGCGAGGCGGAGACGCAGGCGAGCATCATGACGAAACGTGGGGAGCCAGCTGGCGGTGACGGATTTCTTGCAGGCCGCGCAGGGTGATGATCCCGATCGAGGCCATGAAATAGAGCGAGAGGAGAACGGCCATCATCAGGTAGCCATAGCGCGGAACGAGCAGGAAGATCAACGCCACTTCGACCACGCCGGTCAGGGCGGAGACCAGGACGGGAAAGCCGGACTTGCCGAGAGAGAGCGAGAGCGGCCGGTTCCATTGAAAGATGCCGGCAAAACCATAGCCCACGAGCAGGATCAACAAGGCCGGGTAGACCGGGCGAGCCTGGGGTTTATAGATCAACGGAATGAGCCACCTGCCCGTCAGGGCCCAAAATCCCCACATGGCAGCCACCACCCCGCCGGTGATCATCGTGATGCGCTTGAGCAGCCGCAGGGTGGTCTCCCACTCGAGATTGGCGATCGTCCGGGAGATTTCAGTGTAGGTGGGTGCAATGAGAGGATCCAGGATCAAGGTGATGGGAATGATCAGGGTCATGGCAATCTTGAAGTAGCCGACCTCGGTCGTGGAGAGCAGCGCGGCCAGATAAAGCTGGATGTTGTCCCGGAAGAGCACATTCACCGTGCCGTTCAAGTTCGTGTTGAGAGCGAAGAGTGCCAGGGACCGCTTATAGGTCAGCGCCCGTAAAGGAATCCTCCACCAGCCGGGTTCGAGTTCTGGCGTTCAATTCGCGCAGGGCGACGATGACCAGGGACAGGCCCACGTACGTCTTGCCCAGCACATACACCAGGAGGATGGCTGGCAACAAATAGGAGTAATACCTGAGACCGGTCAGGCGGTAGACGAGGTATATCCCCACGATCATCGAGGCGGTGATGACGCTCTGCACAAAATTGGTCCGCGCCAGATGATCGAACCGGCGGGTCACTTGTAACACCCCGGTGGAGGTCTCATAGACGAGGTTGCTGAGCAGGATCAAGCCGTAAAAGGTAAACCAGGGGGCAGAGCCGGCGTCTTTCGCAAAGATCCTGGCAGCCAGAGGGGTGAACAGCACCAGGACAATGAATGCCACCACCGACGTCGCCGCTTCGGTCAGCCCGGTCGCCTTGACTAAAACGGCGGCTTCCTGCTTTTTGTTTTCACCGAGCGCCGGACCCAGGTGTTTGACCACCACTTCGCTCATGCGGAAGGAGAGCAGGCGATTGATGTTGGATGCGAAAGTCTGGATGGTGGCGACCAGACCCCAGCCGGCTACCCCGATCAAACGGACGGCGATGATGGTCTGTAGAAAGCTCAAGACGGAGGAAAGCGCATTGCTGCTGAACAGGTAGCTGCTGTTCTTGACCACCCGGCGCAGGAGATGGTCTTCCTTCCAGATGGCGGAGATCTTTTCGAGCACGGTCACGGCTGCACCACGTCCCGCGCCCAGGCGCGCTCGGCGTTGTACCAGTCGACCAGCCGGCCGATTCCTTCCTCCAGCCCGACCAGGGGCTGCCAGCCGAGCAGACGGCGCGCTTTGCTGACGTCAGCCTGGTTGGCCAGCACGTCGGCCGGATTGGCCGGACGGTGCTCGACCCGGGCCGGCTTGCCGGTCTGCCGTTCGATCAGCCGGATCACGCCGTTCAGCGTGGCGGCTTCGTGCCCGCCCAGGTTGATGATCTCGTATCCGAGTGGTTTCAGGGCTGCCAGGGTGCCGCGGCCGATATCGTCCACGAAGGTGAAGCCGCGCGACTGCTCCCCGCCCCCGTACAACTGGACAGGCTGGCCCTCCTGAATCCACTTGACGAAGCGGAACATGCTCATGTCAGGGCGCCCGGACGGCCCATAGACCGTGAAATAGCGCACCACGCTCACGTCCAGGCCGTAGAGCGCATGATAGCTGTGGCAGAGTGCCTCCGCCCCCTTTTTGCTGGCGGCGTAGGGCTGGAGGGGATGGTCGCTGTCAGCGGTCTCGGGCGTCGGCAGCGGGGCGTTCGCTCCGTAAATGCTGGAAGTGGACGCCAGGATGAACTTGCGGATTCCCTGGCGGTGGCACAGCTCGAGCAGGTTCAGGGTCCCGACGATGTTAGTCTGGACGAAGACCCACGGGTCCTCCACACTGGCCCGCACCCCGGCGCGCGCCGCCAGGTTGATCACGGCGTCGAATTTACGATTAAAGATTGGAGCGTGAGGATCGAGAATTTCCCGGTCGCTGATATCCAGGCGCTCAAAGGTAAAGCCCTTCAATGCCTGCAGGCGGCGCAGGCGATATTCCTTCATGCGCACGTCGTAGGCGTCGTTCAGGTTGTCCACCCCGGTGACGGTGTGTCCCTGCTCGAGCGCCATCTCGGCAAGGCGTGCGCCGATGAAGCCGGCCGCGCCGGTGACCAGGTAGCTCGCCACTACAATCGCTCTACTTTCGGGTCGCCTTTCCCCAAATCCCCCAGTGCGTTGCGGCTGTCGAAGATGAATTTGGCGGCCTGCAGGATGGCCGGGTAATCGTAAGCCTTGTGGTCCGTCACGATCACGACCGCCTCGGCGGCGCGCACCGCCTTCATCAGGTCGGGGACGCTGTGCATGACGACGTCTTCATGCGTTTTCAGGGCAGGGATGTACGGGTCGTGGTAGGAGACCTCGGCGCCCTTTTCCTGCAGCAGGCCGATCACGTCCAGCGCCGGGGATTCACGAATGTCATCGATGTTCGGCTTGTAGGCTACGCCCAGGACCAGGACGCGGGCACCCTTCAGGGTTTTACCCCGCGCGTTCATCCCGTCCAGGACCCGGCCGACCACGTAGCGCGGCATGTTCGTGTTGATCTCGGAGGCCAGCTCGATGAAGCGGGCGTTGTACTGGTAGGCCTTCATCTTCCAGGAAAGATAGAGCGGGTCGATGGGGATGCAGTGCCCGCCGAGGCCGGGGCCGGGGGTGAACTTCATGAAGCCGAAAGGCTTGGTGGCTGCCGCCTCGATGACCTCCCAGACGTCCACGCCCAGGCGCTCGCACATGATCGCCAGCTCGTTGACCATGGCGATGTTGATCATGCGAAAGGTGTTTTCGAGCAGCTTGGCCATCTCGGCCGCCTCGGCCGACGAGACGCGGTGGATGTGCTGGATCGCCTTTCCGTACCAGGCCGCAACCACCTCGCCGCAGGCCTGCGTGATCCCGCCCACCACTTTGGGCGTGTTCAGCGTGGTGAAGTCCTTGCGGCCCGGGTCGACGCGCTCGGGCGAGAAAGCCAGGAACCAGTCCTCGCCGACCTTCAGGCCTTTCTCCTCGCCCAGCTTCGGCAGCAGGACCTCGCGCGTGGTGCCTGGGTAGGTGGTCGATTCCAACGCCACTGCCATGCCTTTGTGCATATACTTGGCCAACTCCTCGGTGGCGGATAGGATGAACGACATGTCCGGATCGCCGGTCTGGCGCAGGGGGGTCGGGACACAGATGCAGACGGCGTCGATTTCCTTCAAGACCGAGAAATCCGTAGTGGCTTTCAGGCGGCCGGCCTTGACCAGCCTGGTCACCGTTTCCCCGGGCACATCCGGGATGTAGCTACCGCCCTCGTTCAGCGCCTCGACCTTGCGGCTTTCCGGGTCCACGCCAGTAACGTCGAACCCCGCCTCGGCAAAAACGACCGCCAGGGGCAGGCCGACGTAGCCCATGCCAAGGATGCCAACACGTGCGGTCTTGTTGTTCAATTTCTCGAGCAAAAGTTCTTTGGTAGCCATGCGGTCCTTTTTTGGGACTCGACCGGTGTGCCGGTCGGTTTCTCTCCATCGCGCGCCCCTCTCCCTTGGCCTCCTTCGAGGGTGCTCCGCGAGGAGAGGCTTCGAGGGTGAGGGAAATTAGAACAGATTCAGCTGCTTCGGTTCTTCCTTCGGGGCTTCCGGTGCCGGGGTAGAGGCGGCGCGCTGGAGGGCGGCGCGCGCCTGTTCGAGCAGCTTGGGAAGCTGGGCAAAATCCTGTTCAATGGACGGCCTCAGCGAAGCCTGGTGGAGAGCCGCGGCCGGGTGGAACATGGCGATGACGAAGCGCTCCCCAATCCGGCGCATCTGCCCGTGGACCGTGCTGATCTTGGCTCCGGGCATGTACTTGGCCATCGAGTAGCGCCCGAGGGTGATGATGATCCTGGGGTTGATGGCCGCGATCTGCCGTTCCAGATACGCGTTGCAGGCGGACAGCTCCTCGGGCAGCGGGTCGCGGTTGCCGGGCGGACGGCATTTTACCACGTTCCCGATCCAGACGTCGGAACGCTTCAGACCGGCCTTGGCCAGCAGCTCGTCCAGAAACTGTCCTGCCGCCCCCACGAACGGCCGCCCTTGCTCGTTTTCATGGAACCCGGGTCCCTCGCCGATGAACATGATCTCGGCGTTCGCCGGGCCCTCGCCGGGCACCGCGTTTTTGCGCGAATGGAACAGTGCGCACTTCTGGCAGACCGCAACCTCTTTGGCGATTTGCGCCAGATTCTCTTCCGCGCTCATTCAGCCTCCATAGCATTCAAATTCTCCAGGGTCATGAGCAGGGCATCTTCGTTGTTGTCCTTGTAGTACCTCGGGCACCGCCCCGCGACCCCGAAGCCGTACTTCCGGTACATGGCCTGCGCACCGGCATTCCCCTCCCGGACCTCCAGAAAGGCCCGCTGTGCCCCTTCAGCCCGGGCGGCATTGAGCGCCGTCACCATGAGCCGCTCGCCGATCCCCTGGCGGCGGAATTCCGGATGGGTGGCAATCGTGGCAATGTGCGCCTCGTCGGCGACCAGCCAGAGCACCAGCATGGCAACGGTGCGCCCGCCGCTCTCCGCGACCCACGCCCGGGAGACGGGATTCTCACCGACCTCGAAGATAAAAGAGCGTTCCGGCCAGGGCATGCTGAAGGAAAGTGCGTCGATGGCGTGGACGGCGGGAATATCCTCCATCCGCATCCGCCGGATGACGATCCCTTCCAGGGCCGGAGAACTCATTCCGGCAAGCCCCCGGCGACATGCAGGTAGATGGGCGCCAGCGAGTTCGACCGAGTCCACCTTTCCCGCCTGCCATTTCTGCCAGGCCAGCTCCGCCAGCACGGCCGGGCGGCGCACGCACTGGGCCGGGGAGGCCAGGCAGACGTTCTTGTACTTGCGCGCCAGGTGGGCGCGCTCGTCGCCGGTCAGCTCACCGCAAACCAAAGTCCGCTGGCGGATGCGGCGGGAGAGCTGCTCGGCCGTCAGCACAACTGCCGGACCCTGGGCCTGCCAGCCGCCTTCTTCGGCTTTGTACCAGCCGATGGCCAGGCGGCCGCGCCCGGCGTGCAGCACGGCGGCCAGTGCCGTGTCTTCCTGGACGGGGATCGCCGCGGCCAGGATGTCCAGCGTGGGGACGCCGATGAGCGGCAGGTGGCGCGCCAGCGCCAGCCCCTTGACCAGCGCCAGCCCGACGCGCAGGCTGGTGAACGAGCCGGGACCGAGGGCCACCCCCATGGCCTGGATGGCGTTCATTTTCAGTCCGGAATGCGCCAGCAGCTCGGCGATCCCGGGGGCGAGTTCCTGGGTGTGATGCGCCTGGCTGTGCCAGTATAGTTCGCCGCTCACCTGGACCCCGTCGTAGAGGGCCAGGCCAATTTGGGCGGTGGAGGTGTCGATCGCCAGCAGCATCAGGCCACCCCGTAGACGCCCTGCCGCAGTCCTTCCAGCAGGTGCTCGTAACGTTCCCCTCGGGCGGCAAAGCGCATCTCCCGCTGTTCCTCGGCCACGTATTCCAGCTCTGCCCAGAGCCGCTCCGCCGGCAGGCTGGCGGCGATGCGTTCCGCCCATTCCACCACCAACGGTCCCTGCTCGAGCAGGGTGTCCAGGTCCAGCTCTTCGGCCTCGGCCGCGGATTCGAGCCGGTAGGCGTCCAGATGGAAGAGCTGCCCTGCATCCGGCCGCCGGTAGACGTTGACCAGCACAAAGGTCGGGCTGGAGACCGGGTCGACTGCGCCCCAGCCCTGGGCCAGACCCTGCACCAGGGTGGTCTTGCCTGCACCGAGCTCGCCCTGCAAGCAGACCACGTCGCTTGGCTGGAGCAGCTTGCCCAGTCGCATACCCAGCCGGCGGGTTTGCTCCGGCGAGCGGCTGAAGAATTCGAGGCTGTTGGCATCCAGGATGGGCATGGCAGTGGGATTATACGTCAGTGGAGGGGGAACGACAAGTGACCGCCCGCGAGGACGAAAAATCCCCGTCCCCGGGAAGACGGAGATTTTATCCGCGCTTTTGCGCCTGGAGCCGTCCTAGGATTTGGGCATCTCTGCCAACCCCACCTTTGACCCGATGATGCGGGCGATCGTCCGCGAGGCATCCGGGCGGGCGGCCCGACGGCAGTTCTCGATCACCTGGGCGCGCTCGTGCGGGCGGGAGATCCAGCGTGTCAGGGTGCGCACCACCTTGAGCGGCTCCGGCGCCCAGACCCCGACTTTCTCGCTCTCGACGAAATCGACATTGCCGTCCTCCTGGCCGGGCAGCTTGGCGTACAGGATGATCGGCAAGTCGGCATTGAGCGCCTCGGCGATCGTCCCGGGTCCGGCCTTGGTGACGATGATGTCGGCGGCGCGCATGAAATCGGGCATGTCGCGGATGAAGCCGTAGATGAAGGCGGGGTTCTCCCAGGTTACTTCCCTCAGTTCTGCTTCCAGCTTGGCATTCCGCCCGGCGACGATGATCAGCACGATGTCCAGACCCAATTCATCGATGGCCCGTGCCGTCTCGGCCAGCGGCCCCATGCCTTCCCCACCGCCGACCAGCAGGACGGTAAATTTGTCCAGCGGCCAGCCCAGCTTTTCGCGCAGCAGGCGTTTATCACCGAGCGGGGCGCTGCAACGCAGGGAAACCGGCTGCCCCACCACGCGGACTTTTTCGGGCGGCATGGTGTACTCCAGGGCGCGCTGGCGGGCCATATCTGTTGGGACCAGGATCAGGTCGGCGCGCCGGTCGTACCACAGGGCGTGGGTCGAGACCAGGTCAGTCACGACAGTAATATAGGGCGGGCGGTCCTTCCCAAGGGCCTTCAAGGCAAAAGAATTGACCACCGGGTGCACGCTGACCAGTACTTCGCTGTGGTGCTCGCGCACCAGGCGGTGGGCGGCCCTGCGGACATAGGGCCAGAAGGTGGAGGTCACGAAACGCGCCTGCGGGCGGCCGTCGCTGATGTCGAAAAAAGCCCCCCACAGCTCGGGAACGCGCACCAGGTCCGGGTAGATATCCGGCAGATGATTGAACGGCGGCGGGGCGTAGTCCTTGAGGAAATCCACCATTTTGGTCACCACGCCAGTGCCGTATTCGAGGTGGATGGATTCGATGATGGCTTCCGCAGCAGCCCGGTGACCTCCCCGGTGTCGGAAAACAGGAAGGTTACATCTGGTTTTTTAGTCGAACGGTTGCTCATGGGTCTCCTTAGACAAGACGGCTTTCAACCTGCGGGACAGGTCCCGGCGTGGCAGGAGGACGCGCCGCCTGCAGCCTGTGCACTCCAGGCCGATGTCGGCCCCCAGTCGGACGACGATCCATTCATAGGAACCACACGGGTGAGGCTTGCGTAGTCTGACGCGGTCGTTGAGCTGCAAGTCAGGGAGCATGTCAGGATTTTAACCTCAATTCCCTGATTTGGCGAATGATTGCCAAATCGCCTTATAAAGGTAATTGATTGGAATGGACCTTTTCCAAGTCTTAAATCGGGCTATTCTTACTGCAAAGAACGCCGGGTTATGTGGTTTTTTCGTTGTGTTGCATTTTCGCCTATTCGCGCCATTGGCGTTCCTCTTTTGATAAAGTTTGTGCAGGACTGCATCGACTTAAAGAACGCCGTGATCCTCCGGGGAGTTTTATGTCATCCAAGATAAATCGTGATAAACTAGCTTCGTCATTCTTCATCCGGAGGAGTCCCGCATGCCCAATCATCAAACTTATGACATCAAAATTGCCGGCCTCAAGCGCGGCTTACCGCTTTTCGAGGTCAAGCCCGGCCTGAAGATCGCCATCCTCAATATCCTTGGCGATACCGAGCTCGTCCAGGCATGTGCCCGGGCGCTGGCCGAGGCGCTCAAGCCGATCGCTTATGACATCCTGGTCACGGCAGAGGCCAAGTCGATCCCCTTGGCGTATGCCCTTTCCGTGGAGACGAAAAAGCCCTACATCGTGCTGCGCAAGGCGTACAAGCTTTACATGGGTGCAGCCTTGATCGCCGAGACCCTGTCCATCACCACCGGCGAGCCGCAGACCCTGATCATGGACGAGAAGGACCAGGAACTGGTCAGGGGGAAAAAGGTCATCCTTGTCGATGACGTCATCAGCACCGGTTCGACCTTGCAGGGGATGAAGATGATCATGGAAAAAGCCGGGGCGAAAGTCGCGGGCGAAGCCGCCATCCTGACCGAGGGCGAGCGGGCCAAGTGGGAGCACATCGTCTCCCTGGGGCATCTGCCCTTGTTCACGGAGTAGGGGCGTTGCGTGCAACGCCCTTACCTTGGTTGATCAGTCTTTCCTTCCCCTGGCGGGACAGCTGCTTGATTTGGACCTCCCGCCGCATGGCGCTGGCCCGGTCGGGAAATTCCTGCGTAAAGACCAAGCGGACCGGCCGGCGGCTGCGCGTGTAGCGGGCGCCCCGGCCGGCGTTGTGCTGGCGGCAGCGGCGTTCCGGGTCCGTGCTCCAGCCGGTGTAATATGTCCCGTCGGCGCAGAGGAGAATGTAGCAATAGAAAAACATTGGTAAGCTGGAACGCGGCGCGCGGCCGCGTTCATTTTTCGCCGGGACCCGATTTATCACCCTCGCGGCGGAAGAGCTTCCCCATGCCGCCGAGCTGTCGCTGCAGGACGTTGCCGAAGTCGGGCATCTCGACCGTGCCGTGCTCCACCGCTGTCCAGTCACCTTTCGATCTTTCCGCCCACCAGTTGAGACGGCCCTGGCGGGCATGGTTGATGCGGCTGTTCAAACCCTTTTTATTCTGGTTTGCGATGTGGTCACGCAAATCCTGCAGGGAGAACAACAGGTTATCCAGGATGCGGGTGACATTCTCGCCATTTCCCAGCGCAGCCTCACCCAGACCGTCGATCTCGCCGTCGAGGAGCAGGGCGGTCGAGGCAGCGAAGGGGCGTCCGGCCATCTTGCGGATGTCCGGCCATCCGGGCTGGTCGACCAGGGCATTTGCCAGGGCGACTGCGGCCAGGTGAGGCAGCAGGTGTGCCGAGGCCATCACCCCGTCGATTTCGGTCTGGTCGGAATAATAGGGAGCGGATCCCAGGAGCGTGGCGAGGTCGTGCGCCAGCTGGACCGCTTCACCGGGAGTGCCGGGCGGGGCGGAGATCCCCATCAGGCCGTGCTGAAACAAGTCGGCGTGGGCGGCGTCGATCCCCGTGCCCGGTCCGTGGACATACTCCGGGTTGATCGCCGGGGTCAGGCCGACGTAGTGGCGCTGTGCCGGCAGCAGTTCCTTGACCCAGACGGCGACGGGCGCCTTGACCGGCGAGGTATCCATCAGCACCGCATTTTCGCTCACGTCCTGGGCGATCGCTTTGAGCGTGGCATGCATCTGGTCGCAGGGGAGGGCCAGCAGGATGATGCCGGCTCCGGCGACCGAGGCGGGCAGGTTGGATTCGATCCTGTCCACGGCGCCCATCTTCCGGGCAGCCTGGGCGATCTCGGGCGACTTGTCGTGGCCGACCGTGGTCACCTGGTCCTTGTGGGCGGCGAGTGCCAGCCCGATCGAAGCGCCGATTTGTCCCAAACCGACGATGGTAATTTGGACGCTCATAAAATCCTCCTGGCCGACAACGGCCTCATCCTTGTGAGCCGAAGCCGGGGAACCCCAAATCCGGTCATGTTGAGTCGTCCGCGCTTTGCAGCGCGGCGAGCAGGTGCTCGGTGTGCGAACGCGGCGGATCGGAGAGCAAATCCTGGTGGCGGGAGATCAAGTCGACGGTTCGGGCCGAGGCGCCGGTCTGTGCGGCCAGGTCCGCGCCCCACTCGGCGTGGTGCGCAGCGACGACGAAGGCGTGGCGCAGACCGAGCGGCCCCCTCTGGCTCAGGCGTTCGGCCGCCCCGGGAAAAAAAGCTTGGCCGAGTACGATCAGCACGCGCTCACAGATGGACAGCGGGGAAAGGATTTTTCCGACGTCGTGCAGCAGAGCCGCGCTCATTAGCTCCGGCTCGGCATGACCGGCGGCCTGGAGCTGTTCCAGAACCTTCAGCGCGTGGGCCTGTTCGGAGGGGTGCATCCTGCGGAAAAGCACAATCTGACTGGGGTTCAGATAGGGTTGAAGCGCAGTGATTGCGACGTCTTTTCCTGAGGGGAAAACGGCTTGCCGGAACTGCCTGATTCGATAGAGGAAACGGGACGTGATCACAGCCAACCTTTTCTGGATTCTGAAATTGCGGGGTGCCCATTCCCCTTCAGCCGGCCCTCCCACCGACTCTCGATGATGTCGGCACCGATCCCACCCGACAACAAGAATCCTCGCCTGGCGGGAAAGCCACCCGGCAGGGGAGGATTATAACATGTGATAGAATCGTGAGAGCCAGGGACGCCGACCCTGGCTCTCAATTGAAAGGAGGAGAAGAAAATCGCCTTACGCTAATATATTACCATGTTGGTCTTTAATGTGCATGACGATTCCCATACGATTTCCCTACGCCCATCTGACAGTTTTGTAATCGTTTTTTAAGGTTGGAAAGCACCTCTGTCTCTTCCGGCGGCCGCAAGCGGGCTTTTGGGGCGAATCAATATAACTGCGCTATGGTAAAAAAACAAATTCGCAAAGCCCTCGACTTCGCTGGCGGAAAAAGGTATATAGCCCTGCATGGTCGGACCTGGTGAGTCATAAGGAGAGCGCCATGGAGAAACTGTTTTTCGGCAGGACCGGTGACACCCCTCTCGGCAAACTTTGGATGGCTGCCTCGGAGCAAGGGTTGGTGGCGATCGAGTACGGCATGGACCAGACCGAGTTCGCGGCCTACCTGCACAAGCGATTTAAATGCGCAGCCGAGAAAGCCCCTGAACGCCTCAGGGAGGCGGCGAGGCAGGTGGAGGCCTACCTTGCCGGGCGGCGGCGCGAGTTCAACCTGCCCATCGATTGGAACATCTTCACCCCCTTCCAGCAGGCAGCCTTGCGCGCCACCTGTGCCATCCCCTGCGGCGAGACGCGCACCTACCACCAGATCGCGGAGCGGATCGGCAGGCCGCGGGCGGCACGCGCCGTTGGACGCGCCGAAGCGACCAACCCGATGCCGCTGGTCATTCCCTGCCACCGCGTCATCGGCGCGGACGGCAGGCTGCACGGCTACGGCATGGGTGAGGGGCTGAAGACGAAAGCCTGGTTGCTGAAGATGGAGGGGGCGGTGATGGCGTAGAATCGAGGTGACGCGCACCCCTGTCCTGCCCGTCCTGGCGGACCGGGCCAGGGAGCACAGCGGGGGATCGAAGTGCGCGGCAGTTTAAAGCAGGCAATCCGGGTGAGGGGTGCAAATCCTGAGCGGGGCAGTATTCTATGATAAACTCGCTCAAACCTCATGAAATCCAAGCACTGGTTCGCTTTCATCCTGCTGGGCGCTATCTGGAGCGCCTCGTTCCTGTGGATCAAGATCGCCGTCCAGGAGGTTGGGCCGTTCACACTGGTCGGTTTGCGGGTGCTTTTCGGTGCGCTGACCGCCGTCCTGGCAACTCTGTTTGCGCGCAACGCCTGGCCGCGCGACCGGGGCACCTGGATCACTTATATCATCCTGGGGGTTACCAGCGTGGCCGTGCCCTTCCTGTTGATCTCATGGGGTGAGCTGACCATCGACTCGGCGGTGGCGTCCGTCCTCAACGCCACCACCCCGCTTTTCACCATCCTCATTGCGCACCTGGTCCTGCACGACGACCGTATGACGGTCCAGAAGGTGCTGGGCGTGGTCGCCGGCTTCGGCGGTGTGGTGGTCCTGCTGAGCAAAGATCTTCAGCCCGGTGCGCAGAGCTCCGTCCTTGGTCAGGTGGCGGTGATCGTGGCCTCGTTCTTCTACGCTGCCAGCTCGATCTACGCACGCCTCAGGACAGGACACGTCCCCGGCCTGGTGCGGGGGGCTGCCCCGCTGGTGACCGCCAGCCTGGTAATGTGGGCGGTCGTGCCGGCGGCCGAGCATCCGGTCCGGCTCCCGTCGCTGCCGCTGACCTGGGTGGCGCTGCTCTGGCTTGGCGCCCTTGGCTCGGGCCTGGCGCTGATCCTGTGGTACTACCTGCTGCACGAGATCGGCCCGACCCGCACGGCGCTGGTCAGTTACATCTTTCCGCTCGGCGGGATGGTGCTGGGCGTGCTCTTCCTGCGCGAGCCGCTCTCCTGGCAGCTTTTCCTGGGTGCCCTGTTCATCGTGCTCAGTGTCATCGTTGTAAACTGGAAATCCAAGGCAACCACGGATAAACACAGATAAACACAGATCATAATAAAAATGACCGATTTCCGCTCCGGTTTTGTCGCCGTGCTCGGCAAGCCCAATGTGGGCAAGTCCACCCTGATCAATGCCATGCTCGGGCAGAAGGTGGCTGCCGTCTCGCCACGCCCGCAGACCACCCGCCACCGCCAGCTGGGCATCCTGACCCTGCCCGAGTCCCAGGTCGTCTTCATCGACACGCCTGGCTTCCATACCCCGCGCCACAAGCTCGGCCAGTTTTTCAACCAGGAAGCCGAGGAGTCCCTGGATGGGGTGGACGTGGCGCTCTTCCTGGCGGACGCCAGCACGCTGCCGGATGACGAAGACCGCCAGGTCGCCCGTCTGCTCGGCAGGCTGCTCCCTTCGCCTCACTCCGGGAGTCCCTACGGGATGCTTCGCGATGTTACGCGACGGCGCAAACCGGACCTGGTGCTGGGCCTCAATAAGATCGACCTGCTCCCTGCCTCAGCCGTGGAGGCGCGCCAGGCGGCGTACCAGGCCCTGGCCCCGGATGCCCCGGTGATGCTGCTCTCGGCGACGGGCGGCGAGGGGATCAAGGATCTGCTGACCCTGCTGATCGCGCGCCTGCCGGTCCGCCCGCCCGAGTTTCCCGAGGACCAGATCACGGACCAGTACGAGCGCGAGATCGCCACGGAGCTGATCCGCGAAGCGGCATTGATCTACCTCCAGCAGGAGGTGCCGCATGCCCTGGCCGTGCGCCTGGACGAGTTCAGCGAGCGCGGCGAAAGGGGCGCCTACATCGCCGCCACCCTGTTCGTGGAGCGCGATTCACAGAAGGGCATTGTCATCGGCGAAGGCGGGACGATGCTCAAGAAGATCGGCTCGGCGGCGCGCAAGGAGATCGAGGCGATGAGCGGGCGCAAGGTCTACCTGCAGCTGCGCGTCAAGGTCGCCAAGGACTGGCGTAACGACGAGGCTGCCCTGCGCCGGTTTGGATATAAAATCAAGAAAAGGTAGACCGGCCGGTCCGGTCGGACGGCCGTTGGTACGGTCCGAATTGCGACATTCAGGCGGAGGCGACCATGTCATCGATGATCCTGCTCGTTCCAGTTTTGGCTGCGGCGCTCGTGGATTGGGCCGCAGTGTATAAAGGTTGGCGGAAGGTAGAGTACGTCGCCAAGCCAGCCACGCTGGCGCTGCTCTTCGCCTGGCTGCTGGTCGTCTCGGGGCTGCAGGGGATGCTGCTCTGGTTCGGGCTGGGGCTGTTGTTCTCGCTGGCGGGGGACGTGTTCCTGATGCTCTCCGACCGCTGGTTCATCCTCGGGCTGGCAGCCTTCCTGCTGGCGCACCTGATGTACATCGCCGGCTTCAACATTCCCCTACCGAACGTGTCCCCGGTCTGGTCGTTGGGACTGGCTGTCGTCCTGGGGTTGAGCGCAGCGCGTTTGCTGCGCCGTATCGTCGACGGGCTGGCTGCGAAGGGGTTGCGGCGGCTGGTCGGGCCGGTGCTGCTCTACGGGATGATCATCACCCTCATGCTGCTCTCCGCCATGCTGACCCTCTTCCGCGAGGAATGGAAAGTGCTCCCCGCCGCGCTGGCGACGGTGGGCGCGGCGTTGTTCTACATTTCGGACAGCTTCCTGGCCTGGGACAGGTTCGTGGTCCCGATCAAGAACGGCCGCCTTTTGAATATGATCACCTACCACCTGGGACAGATTGCACTGATCGTCGGGGCAGTGCTGCAGTTGACGAAATAATTTGTAGGGGCGACGTTATGTCGCCCCTACTCTTAAGCGGCTGGAAGCCTTCTCCCAGTGCCTCATGGGCCACGCCGATGACCATGAAGGCGCACGGGTCGGCGTCGTGGACGATGGCCTTGAGCTGCTGGACCTCCGAGCGGCTGATGACGCAGTAAAGCACCGGGCGTCTTTCCCCGGTGTAGGCGCCGGTGCCTTCCAGGATGGTTGCACCGCGCTCCATATCTTTCAAGATGCGCTGCGATACCGCCTCGCAGTGGTCGGTGACGATCATCGCCGTGCGCACGGTCTCGGCGCCCTCCATGGTCGTGTCCACCACCAATCCGCTGACGTACAGGGTGATGATGGCGTAGAGGGCCTTCTGCCAGCCGAAGACGAAGCCGGCTGCCAGGATGACGAGCGTGTCGGTCATCAGGTAGCTCTGGGTCATCGGCACGCCGCGCCAGTGGTTGAGGATGCGCGCCAGGATGTCCGAGCCGCCGCTGGTGCCCTGGGCGCGATAGACCAGCCCGTAGCCGATCCCGCTGACCACCGCGCCGTACAGCGAGTTGAGCACCAGGTCCGAGGTGATGCCGTTTTTGGGGAAGAATGGCAGCACGACCAGCAGGTCGGTAAAAAGCGAATAGGCGACCACAGATGCGACGGTGCGCAGTACGAAGCGGCGCCCGCCCAGGAAGCGCCAGCCGAGCAGGAAGAGCGGCACGTTGCCGAGGAAGACCATCACGCCGATCGGCCAGCGCGTGAAGTGGTGGATCAGCTGGGCGATGCCGCTGATGCCGCCCGAGGCCAGCTCCGCCGGGACGAGGAACAGCCGCAAGGCGACCGCCTGCACCAGCGAGCCGGCGACGACCAGGGCATAGTCGCGCGCCGTCGGCCAGTATCTCCTAATCCGTTCCATTTTTTCCTTCGTGCTCCTTTGTGTTGAGAATAATTCCCGCCAATTCCTCAATGATCCCGATCACGGCCGAGTTGTCCAGCCCGCCCATGCCGTTCTGCAGCATGGCGTTGTAGAGCTGGGCGTCGACGGCGGCGGAAGGCAGCGGGATGCCGTATTCACGCGCCGTCTCCAGGATGATGTTCAGGTCCTTGGCTTGCATGGAGGCCTTGAAGCCCGGCGTCCGGTTGCCGGCGAACAGGCGCGGCGGCTTGACGTCCAGCGTCCAGCACTGGGCCGCGCCGCCCTTGATCGCCGCCACCACCTTCTGCGGGTCGGTGCCGCACTTCTGGGCGAAGACCAGCAGCTCACCCAGGGCGACCATCTGTGCCGCCACCATGATCTGGTTGGCGGCCTTGGCCACCTGACCCGCCCCGGCCGCGCCGACGTGAGTGACGGTCTTGCCCATGGCCTGGAAGACCGGCAGCACCTTTTCGAGCGCCTCGGCCGGCCCGCCGACCATGATCGCCAGCGTGCCGTCGCGTGCTCCGATGTCCCCGCCGCTGACCGGGGCATCCAGCGCGAGCACGCCTTTTTCCGCCAGCCGGGCGGCAATGGCCCGCGCCGCGGCCGGCTTGATGGTCGAATTGTCCACCCAGACCAGGCCGGGATGCGCCCCGGCCAGGATCCCGTTTTCGCCCAGCACGACCGTTTCCACGTCCGGGGTGTCGGGCAGATTGGTGAAGACGGCGTCCACCAAGCGGGCGGCCTCCGCCGGGGAGGACGCCGGGCGGGCACCCTGCGCAACAAGCTCGTCGACCGCGCCGCGCGAGCGGTTGTGCACCACGACCGGGAACCCGGCCTTCAGGATGTTGCGGGCAATCGCCTTGCCCATCAAGCCCAGACCAATGTAGCCGACTGTCAGCATCACAGACTCCTTGAGAGGAATGTTTGGAAATTATAACCGTTCTCCGAAACCAACTCAGATCTATCCAAGATAGACTGATGTTCGGTTCCTGCTTCCACGAGCGCTGCCTGTCACCAGGTCTTACATGCTCTCCGCAGGCGTGACTTCCGGCGGAACTCGCCGTAGTTTATTGCGAGACTTCTTGAGCAGCTTCTTCAAGTTGAGGGCTGCATTCAGGTCGCGGTCCATGGCCTGCCCACAGTTCTTGCAGTGGTACTGCCGCTCATCCAGCCTCACCCTGGTCCTCTTATGCCCACAGCGGGAGCAGAGCTTGGTGGACGGGTAATAGCGGTCCGCCACTACGACCCGGCAACCGTACCAGGCTGCTTTATACTCCACCTGTCGGCGGAACTCGCCCATGCCGACGTCTACGATCGCCAAGGCCAGGTGGTGGTTCTTCAGCATCCCGCTCACATTCAGGTCTTCCAGCACGATGGCCGACTTGGTTCTCGCCAGCCAGGAGGTGACCTGATGCAAGGCATCTTTGCGTATATTTGCCACCCGGGCATGCGCCCGGGCGAGCTTCTGCACGGCTTTCCGGCGGTTGGCGCTGCCCTTCCAGCGGCGGGAGATGGTCCGCTGCAGGCGCTTCAGCTTCGTCAGGGAGCGCTTGAGCGTATGGGGGTTCTCGAAATACGTCCCATCGCTGACCTGCGCCAGGCGGTGGAGGCCCAGATCAACACCGGCAATAGGCTTCCTAGACGGCTGCGGATCGAGGATCTCCATCTCCACCTGCAGGGAGACGAACCAGCGCCCGGCCTTCTCGCTCACCGTGGCGCTCAGCAAGTGGACACCGCTCGTCGGGAGATAGCTCGCCTCCTTCAGCCTCAGAACGCCCAGGCGCGGCAGCTGGATGGCTTTCTCGTAGACGTGGATCGCACCGGTCAGCCGGAAAGAGCCCAGGCCGTTCTTTTTGGACTTGAAACGGGGGAATCCCACCTGGATGTGCTTACCGGCCTTCTTTTGCTTCACCCGCCGGAAGAAGTTCGCAAAGGCAGTGTCCAGATCGCGCAGCGCTTCCTGGGGGGCGCACTTGGAGACCGCGTACATCCAAAGGAATTCGGTTTTCTTCAATTTATTCAGCTCTCGGTGCAGATCTATGGCGGTGGGCACCTTTTCCCCAGTCTGATGTGCCTCCAGCTTGCGAGCGAGGCCCCAGTTGTAGGCAAAGCGCGCCGTGCCTGCCGCCCGGGCGCAGGCGGTCCTCTGGGCGTTATTCAGGTCCAGCTCGGTCTTGAAACCCCGCAGTACCAACATAGAACAATTGTACTACATATCGACACCCCAGAAATATCATCGTATGACTAAATATGAGAAGTATTTAACGCACAGTTACAAAACCCCCGCCAGGGTGGCGGGGGTCATGGGTTGCGTCGTGAACGCCCTTACTGGATGGCGTAGACGATGGTGACGGTGGTGGTGATCTGCAGCGAGCCTTCTGAAATCGGGACGCTGGCTGCGGCCAGGGTGTCCGCCTTGGCGAACGGGATCGCGACCGGCGGGGTGCTGTCGGCGTAGGAAATGGTCTGCACCGCGCCCAGCTTGACGCCCGTCGCCCCGGTCAGCTCGTCGGCCTGTTTGCGGGCATTCTCGACGGCAGCCTGGCGGGCTTGCGAGAGGGCCTGGGTCTTGTCGGCTACGTCGAACTGGATGCTGCTGATGTTGTTGGCGCCGGCCTTGACCACGGCGTCCAGCAGATCGCCCAGCTTGGTCAGGTCGCGCACCGTGACGTAGACGGTGTTGTCCACCACGTAGAGCACTCCGATGATCTTGCCGTTGTTGTCGTACTGCTGCTGCGGGTAGATGCTGAAGTTGGTGGTCTGGATGTCTTTGGCATCCACGTTAAAGCCCTTGATGGTGTCCATGACCGCCTGTGCCTGGGTGTTGTTCTGGCTCACGGCCTGGGCCGCGCTGGCGTCCTGAGTGTGCACGCCGATCGAGATGTAGGCGATGTCGGGGGTCAGCGTGACTTTGCCCGTACCGGTAACGGTCACCGTGCGCAGGGGCGGCTGCTGTTGGACGGTGACGGTCGAGGGACCGCAGGCGGCCAGGGCGAGGCCGAGGACCAGGACAGCCGCCAGGGGGAGGACGATTTTTTTCATGGGATTCTCCTTGAAAAGATGAAAGTATTTTACCCTTTCATGACGCCGGAGGCAACCAAAAGTTCCCGACCTCCTCCCTCACCCGGCCCTACGGGCTCCCCTCTCCCGAAGGGAGAGGGGGATTAGGGAAAACGCACGGCTCCTTAGGGAACCGGGCGATGGGTCGAGGGTCGACGCTTACTTGACGTTGTATGTCACGTTGACCGTGGCGGTCAGCTGGATCTGGCCGGGGTTGATCGGTGCAGGCTGCGCGGCCGGAGCGTTGCCGCCACCCCCGCCGCCGACGCCGGCTCCGTAGTAGTATGGTCCGCTCTCGGTATAGGTCAGGGTCTGGATGCCTCCCAAGGTCAGGCCGGCCGTCTTGGAAAGCTCCGCGGCCAGGTCGCCGGCGTTGGTCATGGCCTTCTGGCGGGCCTGCTGCATGGCGGCCGTCTTGTCGGCCAGGTCGAAGCTGACGCTGTTGATGTTATTGGCCCCGGCCTTGATGGCTGTGTCGAGCAGGCTGCCCAGCTTGGTCAGGTCGCGCACCGTGACGTAGACGGTATTGTCCACGGCGAAGTTCGAGTTGGTGATCTCGCCGGTCAACTTGTCGTAGTTATTGCTGGTGTAGACGCTGAAGTTGCTGGTCTGGATGTCCTTGGCATCCACGCCGCTGTTGCGCAGGGCTGCCACGACCGCCTGGGCCTGGGTGTTGTTGCTGGCGACGGCCTGGGCGATGTCGGGATTCTCGGTGTGCACCCCGATGTAGACATAGGCGATGTCGGGGGCCATGCTGACGGTCCCGGTGCCGCTGACCGACAGGCTGCGCGGCTGGGCTGCGGTAGCTCCGCAGGCGCTCAGGACGAGGGCCAGCAAGAGAACGGGCGTGATGAGGAAAAGTTTGGAACGCATGGTAAATCCTCCTTATGGATATCGGGTTAACGATAGAATAGACGGTGGACGACGGAATAAGTTCCCACCTGGTTGAGAGCTTGTATTTTACCAGAGTTCCCTGTAAAATTGATACAAATGTTCTAAGGATGATATGTGGCACTGAACTTCCAGCAGGTATTCGAAAAGATCCGGGAGATCGGAGTCGGAGCACGGCTGCGCCGGGAAAACCTGGAGAAGCTGCGCCTCAAGGCGCGTTCCCTGCTGGAGGCCCGGGCGAAAGACCTGGCGGAACTGCATGCCAAGGTTGAACGCGCCCGCCAGGTTGATCCTAGCCTGCGCTGCGCCCTGCCGCTGTCGGAGCCGCTCGACACGCACCGGGTTTCGGGACCCGCCTCGACCGGAAACGTCACCCTGATCGCCGCCGACGGCTCGCAGATCGTCCCGGACCGGCATGCATCGGTCCTTTTTGGGCTGATCAATGTCGGCGCAATCGTCGTCCGGGATGGGACGGACGGTGCCCCGCTGGTGCTCACCGACAGCGACCTGTCCTTTGATGAGGAAGTGATCAGCTGGACCGACGGGCTGGTGGCCTTGAAACGGGACCTGGCGGAGCGCAAGAAACTACTTGCCCTGTCCAAAGAACATCCTGCTCCGCTGGTCACCCTGACCGACGGTCCGCTGCAGCTCTGGGAGGCGCGCGAGAGTGACGAGGTGCTGGGTTACGAAAAGGCCCTCAAGGATTATCTCGAGGTTCTGTCCCGGATGCAGGCCGGAGGCGTCATCACCGGCGGGTATGTGGACAAGCCGAGCTCCAATTTGCTCGTCCGCCTGCTGGAAGTGGCGGATACGCCTGAGAGCGAGCTAAGCGCAATCCACGACCGGCATCCTCTGCTGGGAGTCACCGACCTGTGGCTGTTCGCCCAGCTGCTCCAGCCGGGCGAGCGTTCGGCGCTCTTCGCCTTGCAGGCGCGCTCCAAGGCGGTCTACAGCGGCCCGCTGGCGCTGCATTTCTTTTACCTGAATGTGGGCCGCCCGGGACATCCCTGGCCGGTACGCGTGGAAGTCCCGGCCTGGGTGACGGAAGATGGGACCAAGGTCGACCTGCTGCAGGCGGTGCTCCTGGAACAATGCGCCATCCTGGGTGCGAAACCTTTTCCCTACGTGCTCCACCGGGCGCATGAGGTCGCCGTGGTCACGCTGCAGGAGAAACAGCAGATCGAACAGATGCTGGCGCTCGAGCTGCGCAAGGCGGGCGGCGAGGTGGGGGAGACTTCCGCCAAGCAGGCGGCAAAGGATCTGTCGGGAAAAGCCAGGGGCAGATAGGTGAGATGGGAAATAAAGATTATTGTATTTATATCATGACAAACAAATACAACACTGTTCTGTATACTGGAGTGACCAATAATCTGAAACGCCGGGTTTGGGAGCATAAGGAGGGCTTGGGATCACTGTTCACCAGCCGGTATAGAGTGACAAAGCTAGTTTACTATGAGGTTTATGAGAATATAAATTTAGCCATTGCCAGAGAAAAGCAGATCAAAGGTGGCTCTCGACAGAAAAAGCTGGATTTGGTGAATGGTTTTAACCCTGACTGGCATGATCTTTATGACGAAATCTAACAAGCTTGTGTCGTTGCGAGGAGACCCCGTAGGGGTCGACGAAGCAATCCCCTCAGTAGGGAGGGAGATTGCTTCGCCCCTCCGGGGCTCGCAACGACACTAGGAGGCAGTATGACAGCCATCCAGATCGGACATTTACTGCGTGCCGGGACGACCGGCTTCGTGGCGGGATGCTCGGTGTCCCAGCTGGAGGCCCCGGCCTTTGGCGCGCTGGTCCGCGCCCCTGTGGACGGAGGCTGCCGGGTCTACGGTCTGATCACCGACATCCACATCGATGACGACGGGCTGGTGCGGCAGCTGGTGACCGCCGGCGAGGTGCGTGACAAGGTGATCGCTGACAGCCGGGTGAACCGCATCGTGCCGGTGGAGATGTCCGTCCTGACCGTGGGCTACGAGCAGGACGGGAAGGTGTTCCATCTCCTGCCGCCCCGTCCGCCGCTCAGCCTGGACGTGATTTATCTGTGTGACCCGGAGGAGCTGGCCCGGTTCACCTCGGCCGGTCACTTCGGCTACTTCCGCCACATCCTGCAAGCCAAAGACATTCCCGTCGGCGAGGTGCTGGCGGCGCATATTTTAAACGTAAAACAAAAAACAAAAAATCAAACCTGGGTCGAGGCCGCTGTGCAGGAGCTGATCACTCTGCTGCGGGACGATTACCCGACGCTGATGGCGGTGCTGGGTGCGCTGGGCGAGGTGATTTAACCACGACGGACACAAAGGACACGACGGAATGTTACGGACACACAAGGGGAACCTTCGAATGCCTGTACCGGCTGAAACCGAACTGGTTGGGAAGAAGGTATTGGATGCGGCGTTTACGGTTCATACGGCTTTGGGACCGGGATTGCTGGAATCGGTTTACGAAGCGTGCCTGGCCCATGAAATTCGCAAAAGTGGTTTGAACGTAGAGACACAAGTAGCTCTGCCAGTAATGTACGATGGTGTCCGAGTCGATGCCGGCCTGCGGCTGGACGTGCTGGTAGAAAATTGCGTGATTGTTGAACTCAAGTCTGTTGAAACGATGAATCTGGTTTATGAAGCACAATTAATCACTTATCTCAAGTTGACTGGGATACGGTTAGGTTATCTCATCAACTTCAACGTTTCGCATTTGCGGGATGGATTCAAGCGCATGGTCGTCTGAACCGTCGCGTCCGTCGTGTCCTTCGTGGTGAAAAAATGACCTCAAATCGCAAATCCACCAAAACCTCCGCTTTCGGCTCCCCCGGCCGTGCCGGGCACGAACTCGTCGGCCTTCTACGCCGGCAGGCTCTACGACGGCCGGAGGCAGGAGCAGGCCTCGGAGTACGTCGAGAATCCCGTCCCGGTGGAGAGCCTCGACCGCATCTTTTGCAAGTCTGCCGAGCGCATGACCGAGCTGCCGGACTGTAGTGTTCACCTGATGGTTACCTCGCCGCCCTACAACGCCGGCAAGGAGTATGACGCCGACCTGTCGTTGGAGGAGTATCTGGCTCTTTTGGGGCGCGTTTGGAAGGAGACGCAGCGCGTGCTTGTCCCCGGTGGGCGGATGTGTATCAACGTGGCCAACCTGGGGCGCAAGCCCTACATTCCCCTGCACTCGTTTCTAATTGCCGATTTGCTCGACCTGGGATTTCTTATGCGCGGCGAGATCATCTGGAACAAGGCCGGCAGCGCCTCCCCGTCCACCGCCTGGGGCTCGTGGAAGTCGGCCGCCAACCCGACCCTGCGCGACGTTCACGAGTATATCCTGGTCTTCAGCAAAGGCACCTTCAAGCGGGAAAACCCGGCCGGGCGCCCCAGCACGATCACGCGCGACGAGTTCCTCGAGTACAACAAGTCGGTGTGGACTTTTCTAGCCGAGCCGGCCCGTAAGGTCGGGCACCCGGCGCCCTTCCCGGTTGAACTGCCGCGCCGGCTGATCCAGCTCTATACGTTCGAGGGTGAGCTCGTGCTTGACCCTTTCATGGGCTCCGGGCAGACGGCCATCGCAGCCCTCAAATGTAAGCGGCATTATGTCGGATATGAAATCGACCGGAAGTATGTCGATCTGGCTGGTAAGCGGATTCAGGCGCGAGAGCCGTGAAGACCGGTGCAATCATGGAATGCGTGGGCTTTTCCTGCCCAAGCCCCCGTCGTTTGCGAAAGCAAAAGAGGCAACCCTATGACGCGTGAAGAAAACAAGATGCTTGTCCGGCGCTACTTCGAAGATGCGCCGCTTCATCCCGAGGTGTGCGACGAGATCTTCCAGCCGCGCTTTACTTTTCGCACCATCCAGCACGCGACCCTGAACGCCGAGTCCGAGTCCAGCCCGCAGAGCGAGAAGGAGGCGTACGAGTGGCTGCGCGCCGTCTGGGGCGATTGGGCGATGACTATCGACGAGATGATCGCCGAAGACGACCGGGTCATGGTGCGCTGGACATTTACCGGCACGCAGCGAGGCGAGTATTTTGGCCTGCCTCCGACGGATCGGCCGGTGAAATATTCCGGCATCAACATTTTTCGCATCCTGGATGGCAGGATCGCAGAAATCGCGGACATCTATGATCGCTTGTGGTTGTGGCAGCAGCTCGGCGTTCTGCCGGAAACCAAGGCCTTCGTTGCGCAGGCGAAGGAGAAGATGGGATGAAAACCGATACTAATATCCAATGCGTTGACTTTCCCTGCCTCGACACCCGCCGGGAGAGCTACTTCGTCCCGGGCGTGGACCTCGACCCGGCGCGGGTCTCCATCCTGCTGATCTCCGAGGCCGCAGCGGAGAATCCCGCCGACGGCTACTATGCCGGGCCTGAAGCCCTCTTCGCCCGCACCACCCTCCTGGCCTTCCAGGACGCCGGGGCGCAGGAGGCCTCGATCCAGGACATCCTGGACCTGGGCGTCTACCTGACCACGGCAGTCAAGTGCGGCAAGACAAGCTACGGTCTCGCCTCGGAGACGGTCCAGAACTGCTCGCACCTGCTCGAGAAGGAGCTGGCCCTGTTCCCGAATGTCAAGGTTTACCTGCTGATGGGCGATGTGGCGATCAAGGCGGTTAATTCCATTGCGAAACGCAATCGTGAGCCGCGTGTCATCCCGGCCGGATCGACCTACAAGATCCGCGGCGGGGAGTTCACCTTCCGCGGGAGGCGCGCCCTGCCCTCCTACGTCCAGGCGGGACCGGCGTTCTTCGTCGAGAAGAGCAAGCGGCGCATGATCGCAGAAGATATTGCCCTGGCTCTCCGCCTGGCAGGAAAATAAAAGAATCCTTCGTGTCCTCTTGCCCCCGTTCTTTGGGGGTCGTGGTGAAAATATATGACAGATAATCTCAAACCCATTGGCTACATTGTCGGCGGCGGACTGAAGGAATCCTTTCGTGCCCGCCTAACCGTCCCCTCGCAGGAGGTCCAGGAGGGGGCCTTCGTGGTCATCCCCAGCGGGGACTGGCAGTTCTACGGCCTTGTAACGGACCTGCAACTGGGTGCCACCGACCCGCGCTTCGCCGACGAGCGGACCGAGGGGCGCCTGCCGCCGGCCATCGCCCGCGCCCTCCAAGGTCAGACGCTCTTCACCAACCTGGAGATCCTGCCGGCGTTGATGCTGGAGCGCGGCCCAGAGCCGGGCACGCCCGAGTACAAAGCCTGGGTCAAGGAAAAGGCCGGGGAGACGCCGCGCCCGCTGCCGGTCAAAACCGTGCCGCCGCACCACGCCCCGGTCCGGCTGGCCTCCCAGGGCGACATCGCCGAGATCTTCGGTGACCCGGGCGAGAAGGGCAACTTCGTCATCGGCACCACCCGCGAGCAGGGGCACCCGGTCTGCATCAACCTGGAGCGCTTCGTCCAGCGCTCGGCAGGCGTATTCGGCGCCACCGGGACCGGCAAGTCGTTCCTGACCCGCATCGTGCTCGCCGGGCTGATGCACCAGGGCCGCGCCGCCGTGCTGGTCTACGACATGCACAACGAGTACGGCTTCGACGACACCGCCTCGGACACCGGGGCGCGCGTCACCGGGCTGAAGAGCAAGTTCGCCAGTCGCGTGCGGGTCGTGGGACTGGGTGCCGGGACGACCATCCGCAACAACACGCCGGACTTCAACCTGGAGATCGCCATGGCGGACATCACCCCCGCCGACGTCGAGCTGCTGACGCGCGAGCTGAACCTCAAGGAGACCACCCCCACCACGCTGCACGCCCTGACGACTTCCTTCGGCCGCGACTGGTTCAAGCGCTTCAAGGCGATGAACCGCGACGAGGTTGAGGTGGAGGATGAGAAGACTGGCAAGGTGAGGAAGATGCCGCATCCCGACAGCGTGGCCGCCTGGGCCGACGGGGCGGGGGTCAACGTCATGGCCGCCGAGGCGCTGCACGACAAGCTGCGCCGCCTGTTCGACAAGGCGTACATCGTCGAGAAGCCGGCCGCCGATTCGGTCGCCGAGATCGTCAGGTCGCTGGAGGCCGGCAAGCACGTCATCCTCTCATTTGGTCAGGCCTACGAGACCGACCTGGACTACCTGCTGGTCTCCAACCTGCTGACGCGCAAGATCAGGCAGGTCTGGGAGGACAGGACCAATCATTATCGCTCGCAAGGGAAAGCCGAACCACGCCAGCTGGTCATCGTGGTCGAGGAGGCTCACAAACTGCTGAACCGCGAGATGGCCGGACAGACGACCTTCGCCACCATCGCGCGTGAAATGCGTAAGTACTACGTCACCCTGCTGATCATCGACCAGCGCCCGTCGCAGATCCACGACGAGGTGATGTCCCAACTCGGGACGCGCATCTCGGGCTGGCTGGGTGACGAGGACGACATCCACGCCGTGCTCTCGGGCCTGGCGGGGCGCGAGGCGCTGCGCGGCATGCTGGCCCGCCTGCAGGCGAAGGAGGAGGTGCTCCTGCTGGGCTGGGGCGTGCCCATGCCGCTGCCGGTGAGGTCAAGGCGCTATGACGACAATTTCTGGAAGGAGCTGCTGGGCATGAGCGGGAAGAAGTCCGAGGCGCAGATCATGAAGGAGTTGGGATATTAGGTTTGATTTAGAAATGGAATAGACATGAGTAAGGATCGAGATAATTATCAAATTGCGCTAAGTCTTCAAAAAGAAGCAAAGTATAAAGAAGCACTCGAAGTAGCGGTTAAAATTGCTCACCCTGCTTTTAGGGCTTGTATTCTAGTAGATTGTGGATATGGCATTGGAAAGCCACAAATAATTCGTGAAGGCATTGCTTTGTTTGAAGAAATACTCAATGCTAAAAGCAGTAGCATTTCGAGAGCATCTTTACTCTATAACATTGGAAATGGCTATTCCCATATTTATGAGATCAGACATCATAGAGGAGTAAAGGTAATTGCGCCTAATGATGACGATCTCCGCAAAGCAAAACGGGCATATAGAGATGCCATCTCAGAAACTAAAGGCAATACGCCAAAGGCTCGGTCGCAATTACTTGTGAATTATGGAAATTGTTTATCGGCCCTCGGTAGAAATTTTGAGGCTATCAATGCGTACAATGATGCTCTAAATCTAGAACCTCGTAATGGAATGGCAGCAGGAAATTTAGGAATTGAACTAAACAAAGTCGCACGTATCACAGGAAAGTATACGCATCATTATCTATTAGCAGCTTACCACGCACTATCACAAGCTTGCGGGTCCGAAATGCATTTAGAGTATGGAAACATTGAAGTCAGAAGGGGAATAGAAAATGCCCGAGATCAGATTAAAAAAATCATCGATGCTCACAAGGATGGCATAGAACCGTTAAAAGAAGTTGTCCTTCCAGCGAAGAGGACTATAGAAAATCGCTACATTCGGTATTGTCTTAAAAACCAATTATTCCTAAACGCTTGGGTTGGGGATCCAAATGTATCGCCAGCAATGTCAGATGAAATAAGCTTTGGACCGATTACAACATCAAAGAGCGATAGTGCCACCGTACCAGAATTGATAAATATCCTAAATGAAATCAAAGAAGCTTATGCAACAGCACGCTATTTGTTGTTTGTTTCAAGAACGAAAAGCAAAATACTTGATAACATATCAGGGTTGACTTCATATTTTGACTACAAATCCAAAAATATTCATGGAATATACGTTGGACTTTGTAAATCTGCTTATATGCGTAGTTTTGATGTTTTAGACAAAATTGCGCGAATTGCAAATGTTTATTTCAAAGTAGGAAATCGAAGAGATTATTTTTGGGATGTTTTTGCGGAAAGGCAATCCAGAGGCGAAACGCATGAAGAGAGATTTGTTGCAAGACCCGCTATAGTTTGTGCTAAAAATTTCAGTTTATTTGCATTATCTGATTTGTGTATAGACTATTTTGAGAGCGAACATGTTGGTTTAAAAACCTTTGATAGTCGCAGGAATCGAATGACGCATGATTACTTAAAAGTTGTCGATGCTATGGATAACACCAGATTGGTTGATGATAGTATTGATGAAAATGCGCTTTACCAACAAACAACATCAATTCTGAAGCTAGCAAAATATGCAATTTTATATATGGTTAGCGCAGTAAATATAGCGGAATCTCGCAAAGAAAAAACAGGAAAAGTTTTACCAATCTCATACGAAAAATCTGAAGGAAAATAACGACTTTCAAAACCGCTTTCTTTGTCCTGCTCGTCCCAGCGGGGATCATTATTTCAAGGAAATAGAATATGAAAGGAAAAATGACATGGCCAAAAAACTTTTCGTTGGTTTTCAGGAAAAGAAGAACGTATCCTCCGGATTAGTGTATATATATGAGTGTGGTTTTTGCGGTCGAAGGTTTAGCAAGTCGAAAATGGATAGTACGTTAAAACCTCACAAAGATAAAGAGGGGAATATGTGCTACGGAACGGGAAATTTCGTTGAGTCAAAACCAAAGAAAAGTTAGCGGTTCACACACAAACCGCCGCCATCCAATCATGGTTGCCGGGGGATCAATCCCCCGGCTCAATGCTCAAGGGCGCTAAAGCGCCCTCCCCTGTAGCCCCGACGGGGCTTCCGCTCTGAGCCGGATATTTTGCGAAGCACCCCGAAGGGGGTATGTCCCGGCGAACTCGGCGGGTAACCCGCCGTGCTGCCCCATGGGTCATCTGGGGGATGAAAGCCAGCGCCGGGCGTAGTAAAATGCAGCCAAAGGAGAACACAAATCATGTCAGTCAGACGTTTACTGATATTACGTATCTTGGTCATCGTCCTCCTGGTCCTGCTGGCCTTTCAATTCGAACTGGGGATGGCGGTCAATATTGCCAATCCCTCCTCACTGCCTCCGGTCAACCTGTCCGTGGCCGGGGTTTCGGACGCTCTGTACAAGGCCGGCGGCACGGCAGTCTTTCATGCCAGCCTGGGGGGCTGGCTGGTGCTCTTTTCCGTGGCCAACCTGGTGCTTTCCCTGGCGTCCAAGGTCAGGGGCGCGCAGATCTTCGGCATCCTGGCGTTCCTGACCACCAGTCTGGCCGCCACCACCGGATTGTTGTTCGTGCTCTCTGGCTTCCAGAACGACGGCGATTCCCATGGCATGGCTACCAATTTCATCTTGTCGTTTGCCTTTTATTTCCTGGAGCTGTACTTCCTGAAGCCGGCTCCTCAGACCCGGTTGAATTGACGTTCATCTCAGGGCAAAAACATTTTTGACCGGCGGCGAATCCGTCTCCAATTGCCGGGAACAGGCATATAATCGGTAAAACTTATTGCTAGTTGATTCCGAAAGGGGTTTGCCATGGACAACCGCGCGCTGGCCGATACCTTTATCCTGATCGCCAATCTATCCGAGATAAAGGGCGAGATTATCTACAAGACCCTGGCCTATCGCAAGGCGGCCGAGAGCCTGACCTCGTTGGGCCGCGACGTCAACGAGGTCTGGAAAGAGGGCAAGCTCCAGGACATCCCCGGCGTGGGCAGGGCCATCTCCGAGAAGATCGACGAGCTGCTGCGCACCGGCAGGCTCGAGTTCCTCGAAAAGCTCAAGGGCGAGGTCCCGGCCTCCCTGGCGGACTGGCTGCAGGTCCCCGGCCTGGGCCCCAAGAAGGTCGCCTTGATTTGGAAGGAGCTGGGCATCACGACCATGTCCGAGCTCGAGCAGGCCGCCCGGGAGGGGAAACTGCGTGCACTGCCCGGCATGGGCGAGAAGTCCGAGGCGCAGGTCCTGGTCGGGATCGAGTCGCTCAGCCGCCGCTCGGGGCGCATCCCGCTCGGGCACGCCTTCCCGCTGGCGCAGGGTATCATCGCCGCCCTGAAGAAGGTCCCCGGCGTGACCGCCGCGGAGCCGGCCGGCTCCCTGCGGCGCATGCGCCCGACCATCGGCGACCTGGACATCCTGGTGGCGGCGGCCGATTCGGCCCCGGTCATGGCAGCCTTCACCTCGCTCCCCGGCATCAGCCGCGTGCTGGGGCAGGGCGAGACCAAGGCCAGCGTCGAGTTCAGCGACGGCGTGCGCGCCCAGGTCTGGGTGCACCCACCGGAGCGCTTCGGCACCGCCCTTCAATATGCCACCGGGTCGAAGGACCACAACGTGCGCCTGCGCGAGCTGGCACTGGACCAGGGCCTCTCGCTCTCAGAGCACGCCCTGACCAAAACGAACGGTTCCGGGGAGATCACCTGTGCGGCCGAGGCGCAGGTCTACGCCGCCCTCGGTCTGCCCTGGATCCCGCCCGAGCTGCGCGAGGACCGCGGCGAGGTGCAGGCCGCCCGGGCGGGTAAACTGCCGGCCCTGATCGAAGTACGCGACATCCATGCCGATCTGCAAACCCACTCGACCTGGTCCGACGGGAAGCTGTCCATGCTCGCCATGGCCCGGGCCGCCCAGGAGCGCGGTATGCGCCTCATCGCCTTCACCGATCACTCGGTCAGCCTGGGTGTGGCCAACGGCCTGAGGATCGAGCGTCACGCCGCGCAGCAGGTGGAGATCGAGAAAATTCAAAGGGAGTTGGGCGAGGACATCCGCGTGCTGCACGGCACGGAGGTGGAGATCAAGGCGGATGGGACGCTGGACTACCCGGACGAGTTTCTCGCCACGCTCGACCTGGTGGTGGCCTCCCTGCATTCCTCGCTGCGCCAGCCGCGCCAGAAGGTGACCGAGCGGCTGCTCAAGGCCATCCGCAACCCGCATGTGGACATCATCGGCCACCCGACCGGCCGCCTGCTCCCCGACCGGGACGGCGCGGACCTGGACCTGGAAGCGGTGCTGGCAGCCGCGGCGGAGAGCGGCGTGGCCCTGGAGATCAACGCCGACCCCGCCCGCCTCGACCTGGACGACGTCAACGCCCGCCGGGCCCATGAGTTGGGCATCCCGATCAGCGTCAACACGGATGCCCATTCCGCCGCCGGCTTCGACGTGCTGCCCTTCGGCGTGGCCATCGCCCGACGCGCCTGGCTGACCAAGCAGGATGTGATCAACGCCTGGCCGGTGGAAAAACTCCTGGATTGGTTGAAGCAGCGCGGATAATATTGCATGTGCCCATCACCTCTGTCCTGGTCGGGCCTGGAACATGAGCACAAAAACGGAAATCAATAAAGCGCAGGTGATTGCCGGGTTGCAGGAGGCCCGCCTTGGCTTGCTCAAGGCGGCCAGCGCCGTTCCGGGGGACAAGCGGGAGACGGTTTTCCTTGGCAGCTGGTCCCTGTGCGACCTGCTGGCGCACCTGGCCGGCTGGGATTTCACCAACCTGCAGGCCGTGCCGGAAGTCCTTTCCGGCCGGTTGCCGTCGTTCTACGCCCACCATGACCGCGATTGGGCGGCCTTTAATGCCATCCTGGTGGCAAAGTACAAACGTGATTCCATCGACGCCCTGCTCGAGCAGGTCAGGGACTCGCAGCGCCAGTTGATCGCCACGCTGCAAAGCGTACCGCCACGGGACTTCAACCGGGATTTCGGCGTGCGCTTCCGCGGTTACAAGGTGACCGTCCGGCGTTTGCTGGAGGCCGAGATGAAGGACGAGCAGGTCCACTGCCGCCAAATCCTCGAATTCTTCAGGGATACCGGATGACCGCATTCAAGACCACCCTCTTTATGCTGCTCGTCCCCGGCCTGCTGCTGGTGGCGATGCCGGTCTGGCTGATGGCGACCGACACGGCGCTGTTCTCCTTCGGCCTCTTCCGCAGGCTGCCCCGCCAGCTTCATGCTGGCGGGATTGCGCACGGGCGACATGAAGTCGCCCGGCTGCCGCGTTTTAAAAACGAGTCGGAGGTAGCTCGTGGACGAAGAACCCAACGCGCAGCGCACCCGGCGACTGGTCCTGGCCTTGTCAGGGCTCTTTGACATGTTCCTGGGCGCCAGCCTGGTGGTGGCCTGGGCCGGCGTGCTGCCGGTCGACCTGTCTGCGTTCGGACTGCCGCGCTGGGTGGTGGGCGTCGTGGGCGGCCTCTTTTTCCTGTCCGGTACGGCCGTCGCCGCCTGGCAGCTGACCAAACCGACGCCCCCCGAGTAAAGGCTCAACCAGCGAGGAGGAAAAATGTCCCAGTTCCAGCCGCCTTCCAGCCGTTCCCGCGGCTCCGGTTACGCCGTCGGAGTGCTCTGCATGTTGATGGGCGCCCTGGTGATCGCCATCGCCTTCGGCTTGATCCACACCGACCCGTCCAAGATCCATGCCCCGCGCTGGCTGCTGACGATCTTCGGCGGGACTTTCATCCTCGCCGGGGTGTGGGCCATTTTCCAGCGCGCCGTCAACTCGGGCACGGCCCGGGTAGGCTGGGTCAATTTCCTCTTCGGTCTGTTCCTGATGCTGGCCTTCTCGGTCATCTGCCTGTGGATCGGCTTCGGACCCGGCGAGCGCCTGTTCGTGCAGGAGGTCGGGACCGGGATCAACCCGGATACCGTGCCCGTGGATCCGGTCGCCGGGCGCATCTTCTTCGGTCTCTTCGGGGTGTTGATGTCCGGGGTGACGGCGGCGTTTGCCATCACGCAAGGACGCAAGCTGCTGCGGCCTCGGAGCGAGGACGGCCCCAATCGTCCGGCTGGAGAGTCATGACCTCGCGTGAGGTATTCGTCAACGTCGTCCCGTTCAGCCTGCGCGAGGAGGCGCTGCAGGTCCTGCTTGTCCCCGCACTTTGGGGACTTGTCCCCGGGGTTGGGGGACTTGTCCCCGGGGTTGGGGGACTTGTCCCCGTGCCAGGGGGGCCTGGGCCCGGGGCGGGGCAGTGGGAGCTGCCTGGTGGCGCGCTGGTCGAGTTCCGAGTCTTTGGAGGAGACGGCGGACCGTGTCCTGACCGGGTTGATCGACCGTCGCGAGACTTATCTGGAACAGCTCTACACCTACGGCGGGGCGCAGCGCCCGGCGGTCAGCGTGGTTTACTTCGTCCTCGTCCCGGCCGAGGCGCGTCTCGGCCCGGGAGGGAGAGCGCGCTGGTTCCCGGTGACGGCCCTGCCTGGGTTGTGCGGCGACCACGCTGAGATCCTGGCCTATGCCCTGCGCCGTCTGCGCTACAAGCTCGAGTACAGCGCCGTCGGTTTCCAACTGCTGCCCTCCGTTTTCACGCTCAGCGAGCTGCAGCATACCTACGAGATCATCCTGGACGAGAGGCTGGACAAGCGCAACTTCCGTCGGCGCATCCTCGGTTCCGGGATCATCGAACCGACCGCCCAGCGGCGCCTCGGCGAAGGGCGCCCGGCCCGCCTGTATCGCTACCGGCCGGACGCCGTGGCGGAGGTCAAAGCCCGCCGCCTGTTTCCGTGATATATTTGCATGGGCGACTCTCCGGTCGCCCTTATCCTAATTTGGAGAGCCACATGGAAAATACCATCGAACCCAAAACCGGCCTGCGCAGCCTGCCAGCCAATGTCTGGATCGTCACGGCCACCTCGTTCCTCACCGACGTCTCCTCGGACATGATCTTCAACCTGATTCCGCTCTTCCTGGCCAACGTGCTCAAGGCCGGGACGGCGGTCATCGGACTGATCGACGGCCTGGCCGAGACCACCGCCAGCCTGATGAAGATCTACTCCGGCGCCCTCTCCGACCGCCTCGGCCAGCGCAAGTGGATCACGGTGGTCGGTTACGCCCTGTCGGCGCTCTCCAAGCCCTTCCTGTACATCGCCGGCGCCTGGGGCTGGGTGCTGGGTGTGCGCGTCTCCGACCGGCTGGGGAAAGGCATCCGCACTGCCCCGCGCGACGCCCTGGTAGCCGACAGCATCGACGAGAAGCAGCGCGGCCTGGCCTTCGGCCTGCACCGGGCCGGAGATACGGCGGGAGCCTTCTTCGGCGTGGCGATCGCCGCCCTGATCGTCTGGCTGACCGAGCGCGGCGCGGCCGACCTGACCCGGCACACCTTCCAGATCGCCGTGCTGGTCAGCATCGTCCCGGCGTTCCTGGCGGTGATCGTGCTGGCCGTGGGCGCCCGCGAGACCGGCATCCAGAAAAAGTCGACCGTGCCGGTGCTCAGCCTGCAGGGCATGGACACGCGCTTCAAGCTCTTCATGCTGGTGCTGGTCCTGTTCACCCTGGGCAACTCGTCGGACGCCTTTATCATCCTGCTCGGCCAGAACCGCGGCCTGGACGTGGTCCAGATCCTGCTCATGCTGATGACCTTCAACCTGATCTACTCCGTCCTGGCCGGCCCCCTGGGGGCGCTCTCGGACCGGGTCGGGCGGCGGCGGCTGATCATCGGCGGATGGATCGCCTACGGGCTGGTCTACCTGGGCTTTGGCCTGTCGCACACCGGCTGGCAGGTGTGGGTCTTGTACGGACTGTACGGCATCTACTACGCCGCCAGCGAGGGCTCGGCCAAGGCACTGATCGCCGACCTGGTGTGACGCCGGAGCGGCGCGGCACGGCCTACGGCCTGTACAACGCCGCCATTGGCCTGACCGCCTTCCCCGCCTCGCTGATCGCCGGCCTGCTGTGGCAGGGCGCCTTCGGCTGGCACGGCTTCGGTCCCTCCGCCCCGTTCCTCTTCGGCGCGGCGCTGGCCCTGCTGGCCGGCATCCTGTTCTGGAGCCTGGTGCGCGTGCAGGCGAGCTCGACGAATTGAGCGGTACGATTGAACCCCGATGAGGAATTGCCGCGGTGAAGCTGACCCTGACTGCCCGTCCGCCCTTTTCCTTCCGTTCCGCGGTGATGTCCCACGGTTGGATGCAGCTGCTCCCCTTCGTCTACGAGGCGGAGGCGGGCCTGCTCGGCTACGTCGATCGCCTGAGCTCGGGCCGCGTGCTCGAGTACCGGATCCGGGAGACGCCGGGCGGGATCGCGGTCGAATCAGACGGCAGCCTGAGCCCGGCGGAGCGCCTCGAGGTCAAGCACCGGGTCGCCTGGATGTTCGAGCTGGATTTGGACTTTTCCGAGTTCTATGCCCTGGCGCGGCGGGAGCCCAAGTTGAAGCAGGCGGAGCGGCGGGCGCAGGGCCGCATCCTGCGCTGTCCGACCCTGTTCGAGGATGTGGTCAAGACCCTCCTGACCACCAACACATTGTGGAGTGCGACCCGGCGCATGACCGCCAATCTGGTGGCGCAGTTCGGCGATCCGCTGCCCGAGGATCCCTCCCGGCAGGCCTTCCCGACCCCCGGGAGGCTGGCAAAGACGAACGAAGCCACGCTGCGCAGCGAGACGCGCCTGGGCTACCGTGCACCGTATGTCCTGGAGCTGGCGCGGCGGATCGACTCCGGCGACCTGAACCTGGAGGCGTTGAAGACGGACGACATTCCCACCCCCGAGCTGCGCAAGAAGCTGCTGGCGATCAAGGGTGTGGGGAACTATGCCGCCGCCAATCTGCTGGTGCTCTTGGGGCGCTATGACTTCCTGCCGATCAATTCGTGGGCGCTCAAGATGGTTTCCAATGAATGGCACGCCGGCGAGCCGGTCACCCCGGCGGACGTGGAGGCGGCCTTCGCACGCTGGGGAAAGTGGAAAGGGCTGGCTTATTTCGTCTGGGACTGGTCCGAGCTGGAATAAAAGTAAGCGGGGGACAGGTTCGTACTTCGGGGCATTGTTTATAAAACCAAGGAATTTGGTCGTTTCCAAAAGTCGAGCCGATGGGTTGGTATTCTCTTTGTATAATTGGAAAAATCCAGGTCGATGGTCGCAAGGGCGGCATGATTTTTTCCCATACCGGCAGGATAAAATCCGGAACGAAAGAGGAGGTCCTTTATGGGTGTGATGATGCAGGCTTTCTATTGGGATTGTCCCCGCCTGGAGGGCAAGGAGTTCAGATGGTGGGAGTTCATCCGTTCCAAGGTCCCGGCCCTGGCCGAGACCGGGTTCACCGCTCTCTGGCTGCCCCCGGCGCACAAGGCGGCCAACCTGGCCGGGCCGTCGATGGGCTACGACCCGTACGATTACTACGACCTGGGCGAGTTCGACCAGAAGGGCACGCTCCCGACCTGGTTCGGCGGCAAAGTCGAGCTGCTCGAGCTGATCCGCACGGCGCACCGCCACAACCTGGGGGTGATCGGGGATATCGTCATCAACCACAACTCGGGAGCGGACACCCTCGAGCGCAACCCGCTGATCGACCAGGAGCGCTGGACGCTCTTCCAGCCTAAGAGCGGCAGGTTCGCGCGCAACTGGGAGTGCTTTCACCCCAGCATGTACGAGTCCTGGGACGAAGGGACCTTCGGCGACATGCCCGACCTCTCGCACCGCAACCCGTACGTCTACGCCGAGCTGCTCAAGCTGGCCCGCTGGCTGGTCGAGGAGATCGGCTTCGATGGCTTCCGTTACGACTTCGTCAAAGGCTACGGCGCCAATACCATCACCGCCATCCAGGAATACCATTATGTGCGCGATGGCAAGCTTTTCCAGCCGTACGGCGTGGCCGAGTTCTGGGACAATGCCCGGGCGATCGAGGGCTGGGTCGACCTGGCTAACTTCTCCAACTCCAACCCGGTGGATGCCTTCGACTTCCCCCTGCGCGAGATGCTCAAGGCGCTGTGCGACCAGTACGGCTTCAGCCTGCGCACCCTGACGAGCTGGGACACCGTCTTGCAGAAGCAGCCCCAGTGGGCCGTGACCTTCGTCGAGAACCATGACCTGCGGGACGAAGGCCGCCCGATCGTCAACGACAAGCTGCTGGCCTACAGTTACATCCTGACCCATCAGGGTTATCCGTGCGTCTTCTGGCATGATTACTACAACTACGACCTGGCCCTGGAGGGGACGCCCAACGGCATCGCCGCCCTGGTAGGTGCCCACGAAAAGTACGCCGGCGGGGAGGCCCAGGCCCTGTACATGGACGACGACCTGTACGTTATGCAGCGCACCGGCTACGGCAGTGCCCCGGGATTGATCTATGTTCTCAACAACAGTGGGGAAGGCTGGAAGGGGACCCGGGTCGGCACGCAGTGGCAGAACGTCCGCTTTGCCCCGCTGGCTTGGTGGGGCCACAGCGACCGCTCCCGGCCCGACGACCAGTTCACCGGTCCGGACGGCCGCGGCCAGTTTTTCGCCCCCGGGCGCGGCTACGCCGTCTACGCACCGCAGGTGTGAAATGGATTTCGAGCCCCTGCATTTTATCGATGCCCCAATCGAGGTCCGCTTCCGCACGGAGCCGGCCCTGGAGAAGACCCCGCCCTGTCCGGATGGATTTACCTGGGAGGGGCGGGAATACCGGGTGAGTGAGATGCTGGCGCAGTGGTCCGATTTCACCCGGCGGGGGCGCATGGCGCGCAACATGCAGCCGCAGCATGCCGCCGTGGCCTCCGGGCGCGGCTCGCTGGGCGTGGGGCGCTTCTTCTTCCGGGTGCGCACCGACGACGGGCGGGTTTTCGACCTGTATTACGACCGCGCCATCAAGGACGCCAGCCATCGCAAGGGAGCGTGGACACTTTACCGCGAGTTGGCAGGGTAGACCGCGCAGGAACGAAGCGCGCGAAGAAAAGCGGTTTTGTCGCCGATGATCAGGGAAATCCAAGCCAAGACCCTGCTGGGACGTGTCAAACAGCCGGATGATTGGTTCGGGCTGCGTTACGTCGTCAACTTGTATCGCGGCTGCCAGCACCAGTGCATCTATTGCGACTCGCGCTCCGAGTGCTACCGGATCGACGACTTCAACCACGACGTGCTGGTCAAGGCGAATGCCATCGACCTGCTGCGGAACGAGCTGCCCCGCAAGCGGGTCAAGGGGACGATCGGCACCGGGTCGATGAACGATCCCTACATGCCGCTCGAAGCCGAACGCCGGCTGACCCGCCGGGCGTTGAAGGTCATCGCCGAATTCCATTTTCCGGTGCACGTCATCACCAAAAGCGACCTGGTACTGCGCGACCTGGACCTGCTGCTGCAGATCGGCCGCGTCTATGCCGCCGTCACCTTCACAATCACTGCGGCGGATGACGAGCTCAGCAGGAAGGTGGAGCCCGGCGCGCCGGTCACCTTCCGGCGGCTGGCGGCAATGAAGATCCTGGCTCAGAACGGCATCCTGACCGGCGTTACGCTGATGCCGGTCCTGCCGTTCATCGAGGACAACCGGGAGAATATCGTCCGCATCGTCGAGCAGGCGGCGGCCAGCGGGGCGAAATACATCCTGCCGGCCTTTGGCATGACCCTGCGCGACCGCCAGCGCGCCTACTATTACGACAAGCTGGATCAAGTCTTTCCCGGCCTGCGGGCATGTTATGTCAAGGCCTTCGGTGAACGCTATTTCGCTCCGGCGCGGAACGCGGGCCTGCTTGAGAAATGCGTGCATGACACTTGCCGGCTGCATGGCATCCCTGCACGCATGCCATGCTATCTACCCGAAGCGCACCAGCCAGGCCTGTTTTAGGCCGATCCCCAGGGATAAGGGGGACATTCAGCGGATACTTCTGCCCGATCCTGCCGTGATACAATCACGCCGTTGGTCCTGTTCGACCGAAAGGAGAGAAAGATGAAACGCCGCTTCCTGATCCTGGTCGCCGGGTTTGTCTTCCTGACCATGACCAGTTGTTCGCTCGGCTTGTTGAGCCTGCCGACGCCGTTCCCGACCACGCCCCTCGTCCTGCCCACACCCTCCGGCCTGCCCTCGCCGACTTCCCCCCGGGCGTCGCCTTCACATGCTGCACCCACGGTGACCCTGAGCCTGCCCTCTCCAACGACAGCCCCGGCGACGCTCCCGCCTCCGACGGCCACGACCGGCCCGGGTCCCGCCCCGACCGCCAGCCCAACCGCCTCGCTTTCCGGTCCGTACGCCGTCATCCTGGTCGGGTCGGGCGACGTGCTCAATATCCGCTCGGGACCGGGCTCCGGCAACCCGTCGGTCGGGACGTTTCCGCCCACGGCGACCACCGTCATGCGCACCGGGCCGACGACGACGTCGGGGAGCGAGCTCTGGGTGCAGGTCCAGAATCCGGGCGGCGGCACGGGCTGGGTCAATGCCAAATACCTGACCGAGTACGTGCCCCATGCTGCTTTCTGCGCCGACAGCCGGGTCAACGCCCTGCTTGCCAGCCTGGGCCACGCCCTGACCACCTCGGACGGAGCCCAGTTGGCGTCGTTGGTCGGCACGGCGCACGGCATGGAGGTGCGCCTCTACCGCTACGGCACGGCCGTCAATTACGACCCGGCACATGCCCGCTACGTTTTCGACAGCACCTACGAGGTCGATTGGGGGCCCGCACCCGGAAGCGGGAAGCATACAATCGGCTCGTTCCATGTCGCCGTGCTGCCCGGCCTGTTGGACGTCTTCAATGCTCCCGCACCCGGTTACACGCTGAGCTGTGGCCTGGTGCAGACCGGCGGCGCCAGCTACGATACCTCCTGGCCGGCACAGTACGCCAACGTCAATTTCTATTCCGTCTACAAGCCCGGCCCGAGCGGGCAGGAGCTCACCTGGCGCACCGTGCTGGTAGGGGTGGAGTACGTCGGCGGGCAGCCGTACGTCTTCAGCCTGACCCAGATGACCTGGGAACCGTAAGCCTCCTGGCACAAATAGCGCCGGCGGGAAAATGCCCGCCGGTTTTTTTATCCGTGATGATCCTTGCCGCGCGACACAGCCTGCAAAAGCCTTGACAGATCCGGCGTTACTGCATAGACTCTTTCTTGCAAATAGTTGCAATAAGGAGACCCATGAGCTGCACTCATCACCTCAGCGACGAGCTGCGCATGCGTGGCTATCGCATGACCACCCAGCGGACGGCTATCATGAGCTTCTTGCATGACACCCCCGGGCATTTCTCCCCGGCGGAGATTTACGCCCGCGTCCGGCAGACGCTCCCGGGCATGCGCGAGACCACCGTCTATCGCACCCTGGAGTTCCTGGCCGAAAATGACATGGTCCTGCCCTCGCTTGGCGGAGACGGGCATCTCGTCTACGAGATGGCCGGCCGCGACCACCATCACCTCGTCTGCCGTTCCTGTAAGCAGAGTGTGGAGATTGATCACGCGCTGGTGCAGAAGCTTTACGCGCAGCTGGAGACCCGTACCGGCTACCAGCTGACCACCAGCCATCTGACCTTTTTCGGTCTTTGCCCGGATTGCCGGAAGACCCGTAAATGAGTAAGGAAAGATGTCCAGCAATAGATTGATATTCCCTCCGGCGGTGAAAAGAATCCCCCGCTTTTTGCTGATCTATTACGCGGCTCTCCTAATCTGGCTGGCCACCACCGCCATGCACATCCCGGACGGCTATCTCAGCCCGGTGACGTCCATCCTCCTGTTCGCCCTGGTCCTGCCCTTCTGGGCCATCGGGGTGCGCAAGATCCGCCAGACGATGAGCGCCCGCTCGGTGCCGCTGATCGCCTTGATGGCGGCCTTTTCGTTCGTCATCATGATGTTCAACATCCCGCTGCCGGGTGGGACCACCGGCCACGCAGTCGGGGCAACCCTGGCGGCCATCCTGCTGGGACCGGAGACTGCCACGATTGCCGTCTCCATCGCATTGATCATCCAGGCCTTGTTCTTCGGAGACGGCGGTATTCTGGCCATCGGGGCCAACAGCTTCAACATGGCAGTCGTCATCCCGTACATCAGTTACGCGATTTATCAAACGATATCCAGAGGCACGCCGATGAAATCCGGCCGCCGCCTGGTCGGGGCCGCGCTGGGAGGCTGGACCGGTGTGACGGTCGGGGCCTTTTTCGCCGGGTTCGAGTTCGGTATCCAGCCGTTGCTCTTCAGGACTGTCGACGGCGCTCCGCTGTACGCACCGTACCCGCTGGCGGTGGCCATTCCCGCCATGGTGATCCCGCACATGCTGGTGGCCTCGGTGGTCGAGGGGGTGCTGACCGCACTGATCGTCGCGTACCTGCAGCGTTCCAATTCCTCCTTGCTGCAGCCGGCCGGGGTGCCGGCCGAGGTCGGCGCGAGCGGCAGTTTGCGCAGGCTGCGCTGGATGTGGGCTGGGCTGGTCGTGCTGGTCCTGGTCTCCCCGCTCGGGCTGCTCGCCCCGGGGACGGCCTGGGGCGAGTGGAGCACCGTAGAACTGACCCGGCTAGGGTTGGGGACCGTGCCAACCGGTTTGGCGAAGCTTTCCGGTTTGTGGGGGGCGCCGCTTGCCCGTTACAACTTACCGGCCCTGGGGAATGCCAATCTTGGCTACCTGCTCTCCGCCGTCTTGGGCATCGTCGTCACCACGACCATCGTTTGGCTGTTCACCATGCTCCTGACCGCGCGCCCGGGCCCGGGGGGCCAGGGCAAGGATCCCGGTCCCGGCGGTTCATGATGCCGGGCCGGAGTTATCTCGAGGACGGATGGAAAAAAGCAAGAAAAACGCGTCCGGGTCCGGGCGCATCTGGAAGGGTGCCAACGCCCTGGAACGCAGCCTGCATGCGATCGGCGAGAGCCTGGAACAGGATCTCTTTGCCGAGGAGCTGAGCGCCAGGCCGGGGCTCTTTCAATCCCTGGATGGGCGCGTCAAGGTGCTGGCGATCCTGGCCCTGCTGCTGGGAGCCGGCCTGGCTCGCAGCCTGATCGTGCTGGCGGGCCTGTACCTGCTGGTGCTTTTTTTGGCCTGGCTCTCCGCCGTCCCCCTGGGTTTCTTCGTACGGCGGGTCTGGTTGGCGCTGCCGTTGTTCACCGGGGTGATCATTCTGCCGGCCCTGTTCCTCACGCCCGGCCCGGCGCTGGCGCACCTGCCGCTCGGGCTGGTCATCACCCGCACGGGCGTCGTGACCGCCCTGTTCCTGCTGCTGCGGGTCAGCAATTCGGTCTCGTTGACCCTGCTGCTGATCCTGACGACGCGCTGGAACACCGTGCTGGGCGCACTGAGTGTGCTGCGCCTGCCGGACGCATTCATCCTGATCCTGGGGATGACTTATCGCTACATCTTCCTGCTGCTGCACACGGCCAATGACATGTTCCTGTCGCGCCGGAGCCGGGTGGTCGGGCGCCTGAGTGGGGCGGAGAACCGGCGCATGCTGGCGGCCGTCGGCACCACACTGCTCAACAAGTCACTCCACCTGAGCAGCGAGGTGTACCTGGCAATGGAATCGCGCGGCTTCCGGGGGACGATCGTCACGTTGAAGCCGTTTGCCATGCGCGGCCGGGACTGGCTGTGGCTGTTTATCTTCCTGGCGCTCGCCCTCCTGGTGGCCTGGTTCGGGAGTTGACGGCAGGAGTTCCTGGAGAGGAAACCGAAATTTGGAAACCGAGCTGGTCTTCGATGTTCAAAACGTCAGCTTTGCCTACGAGGGCAGGCAGACGGCCCTGGATCAGGTCAGCATGCAGGTGCGGGCGGGGGAATGCCTGGTCGTGGTTGGCGCCAACGGGTGCGGTAAGAGCACGCTGTTGAAGCTGCTGGACGGGTTGTACTTTCCGACCGCGGGGACGGTCCTGGCCTTCGGCGGCCCGCTGACCGAAGCCGCCTTGCGCGAGGATGGATTCAACTTTTACTTCCGCCGCCGGGTGGGTCTGGTCTTCCAGGATTCGGACGTGCAGCTTTTCTCGCCCTCCGTCCTGGATGAAGTCGCTTTTGCCCCGCTGCAGCTGGGCCTCGGCCGTGAGCAGGTCATGGAGCGGGTCGAGGCGGCGCTGCAGGCGCTGCGCATCGAGAAGCTGCGCGATCGGGCGCCTCACCGCCTGTCGGGAGGGGAAAAACGCCGCGTGGCCCTGGCGTCCGTGCTCAGCCTCGACCCGCAGGTCTGGCTGCTGGACGAGCCGACCTCCGGCCTGGACCCGCGCTCCCAGGGTTGGCTGGTGGAGTTCATCCTTGGCCAGCGCCAGGTCGGGAAGACGATCGTCACCGCCACGCACGACCTGGGCATCGTCGAGCAGATCGCCACCCGCGTGCTGGTGTTCGATGAGGACCACCGCATTGCCGCCTCGGGGAATCCGGCGGAGATCTTGCACGACCACGAGCTGCTGCACCGCTGCAACCTGTCCCATTACCACATAGATCATTCCCCCTCCCTCAGACGATAGCCCGGGCTCGTTTTCAACCAGGAACCGGCTTTTGCCGTTTTCAGCCAATCATCCAGTTCGCTTTTAGGGGGGAATGCTATAATTTAACCGGGTATTGTTCCCGGGTGGAGGCGTTATGGCTGTGGATTGGTTGTCTCGAGCCATCGAGCTGGTCAAGGCGGGTAAACCGGATGAAGCGCGCCAGGCGCTGCTCCAGATCCTGAGGCAGGATCCTGGAAACGAGACTGCCTGGTTATGGCTGGCCCAGACGTTTCAGACCGATGCTCAACGGATTGAAGCGCTGGAGCAATGCCTGAAATACGTCCCTGGCAGCCAGAAAGCCCGCCAGGGCCTGGAGTTTCTACGCAGCCGCCGGACTGAAGCAGCCCCATCCGGTCCTCAAGCAACCCCAAAACCTGTTTCCGGCCCGTCCGGGATTCAACCGCAGCCTTTATCGGCTCCAGTGAAATCGGTCCAGCCCGCACCAGAGACAACCAAGCCGGAAGCTCCCCGGGCCCGGAAAAATAAGACCAGCCTGACGCCCATCGATATCGGTGCGATCGCCTTGATCGCCGTTGTCATCCTTGCGCTGGGTGGCTATTTCCTGTGGGCATCGGTCTTCAACGGCGGGCGGCAGAACCAGGCTGGGCTCCCCCTGCTGCAAGCCACCCTCCCGTACCTGGCAGCCGAACCGAGCGGGACGGGCGGGCAAACGGCGGCGATCGGCCCCGGCCCGACGCTGGCGGCGTCCCTCACTCCCTCACCCATCCCGGCCACGCATACCCCCCTGATCTCCCTGACCCCAACCGCCATGCCGGCCACTCTTACCTCCACGGCCTCGCTCACCCCGACCGTGGATCTACGCCCGCGCTCCATCCTGTTCCTGGATGAAACGACCTGCGTGGTCAAGCGCGTAGATACCGCCCAGGGGCTGCCTTTGTCGTTGACAAAGAATCCTCTGCCAAAATGTATGGATGGAAAGATTTCCCCGGACGGGAGGAAGGTATATTTCCTGGTCGACGAGAGCGTTGCCGGCGAATCGAATTACCGCAGCCTGTACGTCATAAACGTGGACGGATCGGAGAGGCTTGCCATCGTCAAGCACGCAAAAGACCTGTCTGCCCTGGGCTGGTCACCCGACAGCACCCGGCTGGCATACTACGTGTACCAGAGCGAGGATCAACTCAGCACCTACTCCAGCCTTTACTTTATTCGTGCGGATGGAACCGGAAAGACCGAGCTCAACGCTCCCAAAAATGATCTGATGCACCCCTTTGTTGATTTTTACTCCTGGTCGCCGGATGGACAGTGGTTGGCCATTCAAACCTACGGAGGCACGTACATCGTCCGGACGGACGGTAGCGGTCTGAAGTGGCTGTCGGATGATTCCAGCGCTAATTTTGTTGCCTGGTCCCCGAACAGCCGCCAGATCGCCTTTTACAGTAAATACTACCAGTATCCCGGGATTGTGATCCTCGACGTGTCCGGCGTTAAGCACTTGATCCAGTCCCCACAGTTGGAGAACAGTTACGATGGCATTATTGTCTGGGCACCGGCTGGCTTGCATGTGATTACCCAAATCGTATTTCATAGCCCCTTGGTGCTGGTCAGCATGGACGGGCAGATCGCCCCATTTATCAGCGGGGTGATTGATCTGAGACAGGTAGTCGTCTCGCCGGATGGCAGGCAGCTTGCCATTCTCGACCAGCCAGATTCACAAAGTGTCACCCTGCTTGTGGTCAATATGGATGGGAGCGGCATGAAAACCCTGGCAAGCGGGGTCAGGAATATCGCCCCTGTCTGGAGCCTGGCGGAAAAATAGGAACAGCCTGATGGGCTGTTGAAAAGTCCCCGGTAGCTACAAACTGCCGGGGACTTCGGTTTTTTTTACGCGCCTGCGGCTTTGCGCAGCGCCTTGGCCTTGTCCGTGTTCTCCCAGGGGAACTGGACGTCGTCGCGGCCGAAGTGGCCGTAGGCGGCCGTCTTGCGGTAGATCGGGCGGCGCAGGTCCAGGTCGCGGATGATGGCGCCCGGGCGCAGGTCGAAGTACTCGAGGATCAGCTCGGCGATCTTGTCGTCGGGGATCTTGCCAGTGCCGAAGGTCTCAATGTTGACTGAGAGCGGGTGGGCCACGCCGATGGCGTAGGCCACCTGGATCTCGCAGCGCTCGGCCAGGCCGGCGGCGACCACGTTCTTGGCCGCCCAGCGGGCGGCGTAGGCCGCCGAGCGGTCGACCTTGGTCGGGTCCTTGCCGGAGAAGGCGCCGCCGCCGTGACGGCCCATGCCGCCGTAGGTGTCGACGATGATCTTGCGCCCGGTGACGCCGGCGTCGCCCATCGGGCCGCCGATGACGAAGCGGCCGGTCGGGTTGACGAAGACCTTCAGGTCCTTGTCCACCATCTCCGCCGGCATGGTGGGCAGGATGACGTGTTCCATGATGCCCTCGGTGATGTCCGCGTGGGAGATTTCCGGGGAGTGCTGGGTGGAGACCAGCACCGTGTCGATGCGCTTGGGCTTGCCGTAGGAATACTCGACCGTGACCTGCGCCTTGCCGTCCGGGCGCAGCCAGGGCAGTTTCCCTTCCTTGCGCACCTCGGCCAGGCGGCGGGTCAGCTTGTGGGCCAGGTAGATGGGCATGGGCATCAGCTGCTGGGTCTCGTTGCAGGCATAGCCGAACATCATGCCCTGGTCACCGGCGCCGATCAGGTCGATCTCGTCCTTGTCGCCGCCCTTGGCTTCCAGCGACTGGCTGACGCCCATGTCGATGTCCGGGCTCTGGCTGGCGATGGCCGATAAGACGCCGCAGGTCTTGCCGTCAAAGCCCTTATCGCAGTCGTCGTAGCCGATTTCCTTGACCACCCGGCGCACCAGCTCGTCGAAGTTGACGAAGGCATGCGTGGTAATCTCGCCGAGCAGCATCACGAAGCCGGTCTTGGCGGCCACTTCGCAGGCCACGCGCGACATCGGGTCTTGCTCGAAGCAGGCGTCCAGGACCGAGTCGGCGATCTGGTCGCAGAGCTTGTCCGGGTGGCCTTCGGTGACCGACTCGGAGGTGAAAAGCAGCTTGGGCGAAGTCATAAAAGTGGTACTCATGGATTGTGGGTCTCCTGTAAAAAAGAATTGCCCCTCCGGAACGAAAGGGCAATTGCGCAAATGCACGGATTCCCTCTCATCTTCCAGAATGCGGGTAATCACATTGGATTACCCCTACTACTGCCGGAATTGGCACCATCCGCGTGGGTTGCGGTGGTTGTCGAGGTTTCACAGGGCCGGTCCCTCCACCTCTCTGGATAAGAGTGCCGTTAGGGGCTATGAAATTGTCTGCGGGATAATACCACAGGTGAGGGAGGGCGTCAATTCAAAAATCGGGGCCATATTTAATGTGCGACGCACTTCTAAAGTGCGTCGCACATTATTTACGCGGCAGCGCGCAGGCGCTCGAACAGCTCGCCCAGCGGATGCAACTCGGCCACAGGCACGGACAGGTTCTTCGTGCGCGTGCGGGCGTATTGGAATACCGCGCTCTCGGCCGGAAGGAGCTGGGCCTTGTGGCGGAATTCCTCATAAGTCAGATAGCCGGCCAGCAGGATGGATAGGCCGTAAACCCAGATGTTGCCCCACTCCTGCGGCGGGATGAGGTAGGGGTCGCCGCGCGCCGGGCTGTGCAGCCCCACGCGGACCTCAGGACTGCGCCCGGCGCGGATATAAGCCAGGCTGTAAAAGGTTTGTTCGACCGCCACGCGCCTCTTCGGCGGGAGCTCCAGCCGCAAGGTGACGAACTCCCGCCCGGCCTCCTGGCCGCCCAGCTCGACGGTCAGCGGCGCGCGGCACTCGCTTTTCAGGGCCAGCCCGTCCAGCGGGACCCAGGCCGCCGGCCGGGACCAGGCGGCGGGCAGGGGATGGATAAGATAGATGGGCTGCCCGGCCGCCAGGGCGCGTCTCAGGTCGTCCCGGGAGGGCGCCGTCAGGGCGAGCAGGAAGGCGAACAGGTACAGATCCCGGCTGGCATGCCCCTCGGCCGCGGCCTGGTCGAGCGGGACGAGTGCCGGGGCGTGCAGCAGCAGGGCGGGGTCTTTGCGGAGTTGCAAAATTTGTTTCTTGTGGGTGATGAGGAAGGACTTGACGTCGCAGCGGTGGCCGCCGAGGGCGAGGTCGTAGTGGTCCGGGTCGGTAAAGGGCGTAGCCCCCAGCACGTCGAAGGGGACGGCCTGCTCGCCCAGGTATCGGCGCAGGGCCAGCTCCACCGCCACCCCGGCGACGATGCGCCGCAGGCGATCGAAGGATGAGCCGCCCATGCGGTCATAGGTGTAGGCCAGGGAACGGCAGGCGTAGGTGATGCCGGCCTCGGTCAGGTCGGGAGTGTAAGGGATGAGAATAATATCGGAGGAAGCGAGCATGTGCTAAGCCCTTACGTGATTCTCTCGGGCGAATTTTCGAATGTGGGAACGCAGGATAGGCGGATCCACTGCGGCCACATCCAGGAGGCGCACTCCCAGGAACTGGACCAGGCGAACCAGACCGCGACCCAGCGCATCGGCGAAGCGCCCGTCTTTGCCGGTCTGATCGTTCTCCAGCCAGAATCCCTTGATCACCAGGGTCTTGGCTACACGGTCATATTTGGGATCCAGGCGAGCGACCAGCCGGTCGTCGAAGAGCACCGGCAGGGTGTAATAGCCCCAGCGCCTCTTTTCGGCCGGCTTGTAGACTTCCCAAAGGTACTCAAAGTCGAAGAGGGACTTCGAGCGCCCGCGGGCGCTGACGATGTCCAGCGGGGCGAGGAATGTCGCCTCCTCCCCGGTCGTCGTCTCCACGGAGTGCCAGGGTTCTGGGACTCTTCCGGCAGCCAGATCGTCCAACAAGGAGGCGTCCCCGGCGCGCAGGTACCAGGGCTCGGACTGGCCTTCGACGCTGACCGCCAGGATCTCACCCGACTCCAGGAGCTGGTCCCTCCACCGGGCAGCTTCCTCCCGGCCCAACGGCCGCCCGAGCAGGCCGCCAAACGCCTTCAGCCGGCATAACCCCAGATGCGAGATTTGCTTGAGGATCAGGAAGCGCTCAGCCTCCTGGACGGTGCTGGTGCGGTCGAAGGCGGATGGGACGATGTTCTCGGCGAGGTCAAAGATGCGCTCGAAATTCTGGCGGTGATGGGTCATCAGCTCGCCCTTAAGCCAAAGATAATAGAGCGCCAGCCCGCTGATCTTGCCCGTCCGGAAGCTGCCTGTCCGTGAGGGACCCGCGAAATCCCGGTTTCCGAGCGGGCCGCGTCTCTTGACCTCGCTGCGGACCATCTCCAGCGCGCCGGGGTTGTGAAGTGCAAATTGCACCCAGCGTTTCTCGGCGACCTTGCGCTGCATGACCGGCCGCCAGAAGGGCAGCTCGTCCATGGGGCAGATAAAGACCGCGCCGCCGTAATCGAAGAATTGGTGGTCGCGATAAAGCAGCTGGTCTAGGTATTCCGGGCGATAACCCGCCACGCGGCTCAGCAGGGCCAGGTCGTGGCTGCGGGCGACCACGTTGAGCGGGTCGACCTGGATCAGTTCGGACTCACGCAGTGCCCGGTCGGTGCCCTGCTCCCCGGACCAGTGCCTGCCGGGCCACAGGCCTTGTTTTCCCAGGATGAAACGGCGGAGGATATCTTTTGAAAGGCTAAAGTTCATTGGCAAAAGAGTACAGCGTAAAGAGTAAAACGTAAATGAGGAAAACAGTCTATTCGTTCCTGAACTGCAAACAATAATGATGGAACGTGTTGCTGACCCAGGCCGAGCCCAGACCGAAGGGCGCCAGACGCTGGTCATCCTGGCACCAGATTTTTTCATCCTTCAAGGTATAAACTTTTCCCAGCTCGCGGCCCATGTCCCAGGCCAGGGGATAGATCTTCCCGCCCTTCTTGACGTTCTTGACGATGATGGTCAGGTAGGCGCGCTCGCGCAGCAGCGGTTTCAGTCCGGCGTAGATCGCCACCAGCCTGCCCAGGAACTCCTCGTAGTCATGAACGTTGCCCAGGTCATGCGGATCGTCGGAGTAAAAGACGTCCAGGTCAGGCGCCTGGCGGCGTTTCTTCTGGGTCTCGGCGCCTTTGGCATGCAGCATGTCCCAGTAGGGCGGGGAATTCCCACACCAGACACCTTTTCCATTCCGCCGGACATAAACAACTCCGCTCGGAACTCGAACACAATAAACCGTTCCTTGATACCCGATCATTCCTTCAATGACTTGGGTCCGGGGATTTGTTTTAGAACATTGCCGAGGGGACACCCTGGGGGTGAGTTTTTGTTTCCAAATCCCGACACACCAGGACAGAAAATTGTTACGGATGGGTTTGCCTTGTGGACCGATATGAGAGTGTCCTCGCCTGTCTCTGGCCTGACAAATTCCGGCATAACCAATTTTTAAGAGTAATTCTTGAAAGTCATCTTTCAAACGTTGGGAGGAAGTCCAAAATCGTCTTCCGTTAACCTTGTCGCCATCTCCTGCCATCAAAGCATTGAAAAGGATCTGCAATTGTCTTTTACCTAGGCGTAAGAATTCGCGAGGAATATACTTTTGATCAGCGTGTCCGAGTGGCGCCAACCAAGTGCAGATTGTAGGGCTACTAAATTTCACATGAAAAATCTGCTCATTTTGATAAGTTTTTGGGCTTTCCCCTATTGCTTTGATCACCCATGTAAAATGCTCGGCTAGTTTTGGATCACCGGTGGTTAGGTCAACCGAATACCCAGGCGGATAGTTACTCCCTTCTGTTAGCCAGTAACCAAGGAATTCTAACCAGACATCCATTGGGACTTCTCGAGCTGGATATTCCTTAATTCGATCTCTGTCTTTCCATGATACCGAGACGCCTGGGATGCAGAAGTTATCTCGTTCCTCTCCTTCCCACTCAGCATCAACTTTGTACTCAATTTCCTTACCAACGATTTGGTGGGCAGGAATCAGTTGAAAACCCTTTTTCGAGCGCCTTTTTCGTATGTACATATTATGATTAAGCGTAACTAATAGATCAATCGTCCTCGTCTGAATATGGTACATCTGACCATTATAGGGCGCACGGATAATTTTTTCCGGCTCGCAGTATCTCAGCAACCTTCCCTCTTCAAGGGTCGCGACTTTCATACCCTCTCGTAATTGGGAAAATGATATCCATCCATCCTCGGTTAGGATTTCAGTTTGATTATCGTAACAGGTGAGCATATAGTCAATCGGGGGAATATGCTGCATGGTCCCAGAATCGACAATGTGGGCAGCATCCCCAATAAACACCTCGGCTTTCAGTTCTTCTGCCTCCGGTCCCAGCGACTGGCGTTCTGCAACGACCATCTGGCGTGCGATTTCGGCATACTTAGGATTAAGTTCGATGCCGTACGAGTTACGCCCGGCGCGCAGCGCGGCGACCAGCGTCGAGCCGGTGCCGGCCATCGGGTCGAGGACGGCCTGCCCCCGCTTGGTGAAGAATTCGATGAACTCCCGGGCCATCGTCTCGGGGAACTTGGCCGGATGCTGCAGCACGCCCTTTTTGCGCGCCGGCGGGTTGTGGATGAACCAGGATTTCTGGAACTTCAGCCAGGTCTTGGAGTCGAGGTCATTGAGTTTGTTGGGCATGGCAGGAGACGGGTAATCAGGAAATAGGGGTCAGAGAATTAGGGATCAGGGGGTGGGCACGCGTGACGAGAGCGGGGTTTGAGAAGGGATGAGCGTGGGCGTCGGGCTGACATAGGTGACGGTGTAAGCCGACAGGTCGGAGAATGCCGCCGTGACCGGCGTGCTCCCGCTGGCGGAGATGAAAAACCCCAGCGTGCCGAGGTGCAAGGTCGGATCGTGTGCCGTGAACTGGTAGGCTCCGTTCAAGAAGAATTGCATTTCGCTCCCCACGGCCCAGACGCCGAGCCGGACTTGGGCGGGGGCTCCGAGGGGCGCATCGCCGGTCAGAGACCAGTCCTGCAAGGGCATCACGGACCCGGATAGGGCGCGCTCCAGGCGCACCTGTCCGCGGCAGCTGACGGTGAAACGGTAGTAGTTATCGCCCGGGGTGGCGCGGAAGAGCATGCCGTACTCGTCGTCCCCCTGGCACAGGCTGAGGCTGGCGGTCGCTTCGGCGTAGAAGTCGGCCAGGGCCGGCTCGGAGCGCAGGCTGAGGATCGTGAGCGGGCCCGGCGCGGTGATGGAGAGGACCAGTCGGCCGGGCTGCACCACCGCGCTGGCCTGGCTGGAGGCTGCCGTGCTCCACAGGGAGGCTTGCGTGAAGCCATCGGCAAAGAGCAAATTTCCCACGCCGGCCAGCTGCTCCACCGTCGCCGCGATGGTGGGGGTCGGCAAGGGGGTGGGCGTGTCGGTGGCGGGGAACCAGACGATGGTGGGGGTGACGGTCGGGGTGGCGGGCGGGACGCTGGGTGTAAGCGCGGCGGGCGTGAAGATGCCCGCACAGGCGGTCAACCCGAGCAGCCCGAGCAGCAAAAGGAGCCGTACCGATTTGATCATTCCCTGCCGCTCAACCCTGGTAGCGCTTGAGGATGTTGGGGATCAGATATTCGTGGAAGGAGCGCTGGATGTCGTAAGCCGGCTGCCAGCCCCAGTCGCGCCGGGCGTCGTCGTCGTTCAGATCGGAGGGCCAGGAGTTGACGATGCGGTTGCGCTTCAAGTCGGGACTGAAGGTGATCTTGGCCTTGGGGAAGGCTTCCACCACCAGGTCGCGGATCTGGCCGGCGGTGAGGCTGAAGCTGGTCACGTTGTAGATGCAGCGCCTCAAATTTTTCCTGGGCGCCTGGGCCAGCTTGATCAGCGCGGTGATGGCATCCGGCATGACCATGAACGGGATGACCGCGTCCTGCCGCACGAAACAGGCATAAGGCTCACCCTTGGCGGCGGCGTGCAGCATCTCCGGTCCGTAATCGCTGGTGCCGCCCGACGGGACGGTGAAGGCGCTGATCAGGCCGGGGAAGCGCACGCAGCGGAAGTCGAGCATCACCGGCTGCTCGGCGGCCAGCTGGCGGTAGTACTGGCTGAAATAGGTGCCCAGCAGCTCGCAGTAGAGCTTGTTGCAGCCGTACATGGTGATCGGGTAGTTCCACTCCCACTCGCGCACGCGCGGGAACCCGGCCTTGGTCTTCAGATCCGGCATGCCGTAGGCGGCGATGGAGGATGGGAAGATGAACTTCACCGGCTCGTCGCGCCACTCGGATTGCTCGGCTGCCAGCTGGAGCAGCCCCAGCGTGCCCTCCACGTTGACCTGGTGAGCCTCCACTGGCGTGAACTCCGCCCGGGTGGACAGCAGAGCCGCCAGGTGATAGATGGTCGTGATCTCGTACTGGCTGACCAGCCGGTTGAGCAGCGACTGGTCGAGGATGTCGCCCTGGAAGTGGGAGGACAGATGGCTGATCTCTTCCGGCGCCGGGCGGATGTCGATGGTCAGGAGCACGTCCTGGCTGACCTCGGCCAGGTTCTTGACCAGTGCCTGGCCGACCTCGCCAACGACGCCGGTGATCAGGGTTGCTTTTTTGCGCATAACGCCTCCACGAGATGGGATGAATTGGGTCGAGTGAAAAGCCTGCCGGAGGCGAGCCTTCCGGCAGTCAGATCTGTCAGCCTACAAATTGGTTTCGATCACCTGGTTGCGCTCGGGGCCGACCGAGACCAGGCGGACCGGCACCCCGGCCAGGCCGGCGATGCGTACGAGGTAGGTCTTGGCCGCCTGCGGCAGCCCGTACCAGTGGCGCATGACCGAGATGTCCTCCTGCCAGACAGGCAGCTGCTCGTAGACCGGTTCGTACGAACCCAGGTCCGACGGTCCGAAGGGCAGGTCGGTGAATATTTTCCCGCCGGCGCGGTAAGCGGTGCACAGCCGGATCGTCTCCAGCCCGCTGAGGATGTCCATCTTGGTGATCGCCAGCTCGGTCAGGCCGTTGAGCCGGACGGCGTAGCGCAGCAGCACCCCGTCCAGCCAGCCGACGCGGCGCGGGCGGCCGGTGGTCGTGCCGTACTCGTCCCAGGGGTTGGTGCCGGTGCCGCGCAAGCGCTCGGCCAGGTCCCCGGAGAGCTCGGTGGGGAAGGGGCCGGCGCCGACGCGCGTCTGGAAGGCCTTGACCACGCCGGTGACACGGGCGCCGTGGGCGGCGCCCATCCCCAGCCCCAGGCCGGTCAGGGCGCCGGGGGCCACGGTGGAGGAACTGGTGACGAAGGGATAGGTGCCGTGGTCGATGTCCAGCAGGGTGCCCTGGGCGCCCTCGGCCAGGACAGTCCTGCCGTCGCGTAGGGCCGCATCCAGCTCGGCGGAGGTGTCGGTGACGTACTCGGCCAGCTCCGACGCACGCCGGCAGTATTCGGCGCCGGCCGCGGCCGGGTCGAGCCTGGCGGCGCGCAGCAGGCCCAGGGTCCGGTTTGCTTCGGTGAGAGACCTGGACAGGCGCTCGCCAAAATCCGGGAGCAGCAGGTCACCCATGCGCAGGCCGCGGCGTGCCGCCTTGTCGGTGTAAGCCGGGCCGATGCCGCGGCCGGTGGTGCCGAGCGAAGCCTTGCCGCGGGCGGCCTCGAAGGCCGCGTCCAGTGCCTGGTGGGCGGGAGTGATGAGATGGGCGCAGGCGGAAATGCGCAGGCGTTCCGGCGTCACGCGGATGCCGGCCTTGCGCAGCATGTCGATCTCTTCGAGCAGGCGCTGCGGGTTGATCACCATGCCGTTGCCCAGCACGGCGGTGACATCCGGGTGGATGATGCCCGAGGGGATGAGATGTAATTTGAAGAGTTGCTTGCCCACCGTGACGGTGTGCCCGGCATTGTCGCCGCCGTTATAGCGGGCACAGAAATCGGCCCAGTCAGCGAACCAGTCGACGATGCGGCCCTTGCCTTCGTCCCCCCACTGGGCGCCCACGATCACTTGAAGCGGCATCCTGCTCTCCTTACTAATTGATCTGTGCGGAAAGCCTCTGCTCTTTATTATAAGTGACGTTCGACAGAAATGACATATCTGCTGGTAAGATTGGCATGGCTAAAAAATAAGAATACGAATCCTCACCCGCGAGTACACGGAGAGCACAGAGAAAACATCCGGTTTTTGTTCTTTGATCTCCGCGTAGATGTTTGTTGGTAAACCCAACCATCAGGTTATCTCCCAAGGGAAGGAAGTTTTTCTGTTCCAGGCAAGACGCAGTATAATCCTTTCCCAGGTGAAGGTATGAAAACGCGCGCAATCCTTGTGGGTACTTTCCTCTTGATCGGCAGCCTGACGGCCTGGTTCGCGGCCGGGGTACAGGCCGCCCCGCTCTCGCAGGTCCAGCAGGTCAACTCACCTACGCCGGGACCGGATGGACGCATCCTGTACATTGTTCAGGAGGGGGACAATTGCGGGAGGATTTCCCTGCTGTTCGGCGTCTCGATAGAATATTTACGCGTCACCAATCACCTGGACGAGAACTGTACCCTGCAATCCGGGAAGGCGATCATGATCGGCATGGGCGGACCGGGCGCCAGCTCGCCGACCCCCGGGCCTTCGCCCACGCCGACGCCCATCCCGCCCACCGTCACCCCTCAGGTCGGCGGCCTGGCGCAGGTCTGCGTCCTGCTGTATGCAGACCTCAACGGGGACGGGCTGCGCCAGTCGACCGAGCCGGCCATCGCGGGCGGCGCCCTCAGCCTGACCAGCCTGAGCGGGACCTATTCGCAAACGCTGACCACCACGGTTCCGTCGGATCCGAACGCCTACCAGGGCACCTGCTTCACGGATGTGCCCGAGGGAAAATACACCGTCAGCGCGGGTGTCCCGGATGGATACAATCCGACCACCGACATGACCTCGACGCTGGACGAGGTCAAGGCCGGCGAGACCATCAATGTCGATTTCGGTGCCCAGGTCAAGACCAATCCGCAGAATTCCGGGGACGGCGCAGGCCGCTCGCCGATCCTGGGGATCCTGGGTGTACTCTTCCTGATCGGAGGCGTCGGCCTGGGAGTCTACGCCTGGCGGGTCATGCGCAAGTGAATATTATCCGGGCGGAGGCCATCCGCCCGGTTTTTATTTCGGTGAAGGGCTTGCAGCTAAGGCAGCGGGCCCAGCTTGGGGGCGCAGACGATGTCGTAGTATTCCAGCTCGATGGACTTGTTCGCCTGGGCGTAGGCTGTGGCGTCGTCGCCGATTTGCATTACGGCTTTGAGGTGCTTGATGGCGTCCGTGTCCCAGTAGCGCGGCAGGACCAGCAGCGGGTCGTTGACGTAGCCGTCCTGGGGCCAGTAGGGGCGGGCTGGGTCGGCCATGTCGGTCAGCGGCACCCAGTTGAACATCGATGGGCCACGCGGGGTGCTGGTGAACCCCAGACGGTAACCCAGCTGGCGGGCGATCAAGGTTGCCCCGTGGGTGAACAAGCCTCCCGGCCAGATGATGGCAATCGGGGCTTTGTTGAAATACTTTTTGAAGGCGTCGATCGAGCCCTGCAGCTCGCTCGTGGCGTAGGCGTCACCGGTCCCCGGCCCCATCGGGGTGTTGTGAACCACGCCGTGGGCTTGGTGGTCGATCCAACCTTCTTTTTCCAGGTCAACCTGTTGTTGCCAAAGGTCGGCGGAACTCAACGGCGTGCTGATCCAGGCATTGACTACCGGCCACTTGAATTGGTCCCAGTAGGGGCGGAAGAAGAGGTCGTAGTAGTCGCGCGCATGCCGGTCATCGGCGATCAGCAGGACGGAGCGCGCCGGGATCCTGGCATCGTGCTCCATGAAGTTCGCCATCTGGGTCATGTTGATGGCTTGGAAGCCGTTTGCGTGGAGCGCCTGCATCAGGGCATCGAAATCTTTCTTGGAGGTCTGGTTGGCATTGGTGACACCACCCTCGGTAATGGAGTGGAACATGATGGGCATGACCACGGTCCCCGGGGTGCTGTTTTGTGAGCTCCACTTGTCCTGCAGGTACTGGCAGGTGTCGGCGACGTAGGTGTGCGGCGTATCCAGCGGGTTCAACACGGTCGTCTTGAAGACGGCCGGCAGGGCCGGGGGCGTGCGGATGGCCGTGGGGGTCGGCGAGGCGTCGGGCGTCGGGGTGTCCGTCGGGAGCGGGGTCTGCGTCTCGGTTGGGAGGGCCGAGGCGGTTGGCGTCGGCGGGGCTGGGGTTGGCTTTGCCCCGGCGCAGGCGGTCAGGAAGAATGCCAATAGGATCAGGTTGAAAAACCGTTGCATGTTCACTCCTTTAGTGTTGGGAAGTCAGTACGTAGATGGTGTAGTTTGCGTCCTGGAACGGCGTACGAAGTTCGTGGCATACAGTGAACGGGTCCCCGGTTTCCACGACCGCATGGGTCACGCCATATTTGGCGGCGATGTCCTTGAGCTTCTGGCAGGGGTTATGGCCGCCTAGATAATAAGAGTTGATGACCAGTATCCTTTGGTACCATACCAGCACATCCGCGTCCCGGTCGGGAGCGGACTTGAAGTCGACGAAAACCGGGGCGCCCGTCACCAGGCGGAAGTCGGTCATCTTCGAAGGGATCATGTAAATATCGCCGGGTGATTTGTGCGCCGCGACGAACTCCATCATCGGGCGCGCCGGGTCGGCAGCCTGGCGGGCGGTCTCCAGCTGGAAGCGCATCGCCCCGACGGCCATCAGCCCGACGATGACCAGGAGAGCGACGATCCTCACCGCGCCCTCAGAGGTGCCGGAGCCTTTCAGCCGATCCATGATTTTGGAGACCGCATAGGCGATGAGGATGGTGGTGCCCATCGGCACCAGGATGACCGAGACCCGCCAGGGAAAGATCAGGGCCAGCCAATCATTGACGGTGGTAACCTGGATGAGGGTCAGCAGGATCACCATCACACTGACGATCAGGAGGATGGGGAACAAGCGCGTTTTCCGCATGATAAAAAGCCCGGCCGCCAGGATCACGGCCTGGACCAGGACGGTCCAGTTCAGCCAAGCTATGACCAGGGCGTGGTGCGGGTTGCGGAAGTTTACCAGGATGTCGAGGGCTTTCTGTGCGACAGCCGGGTCAGACTCTGAGAAGATGTAGATGGTGTAGGCCAGGGCCGGAGCGACGAGCAGCAGGGAGGCACTCCCAAGCAGCAGGGGGCGTTTCCAGTTCTTTTCTTCGCGCCAGAGCACCCACATGTAGGCCAGGGTGAGCAGGGCCCCGCCCAGCAGGTACACTGGGTGGAAGTAGATTGCCACGGCGATCGGCACCAGCGACCAGTAAGGACGTTTGCGCAGGAACAGGTAGATGGACAGCACCAGCAGGACGCCGAAGACGCTCGGCTGGAAGACCTGGCCGAGGATGCGCTGCCCGGCCACGCCCCCCTCGAGCAGGAAGGTCGAATCCACGTCGATCAACCTGGAGAGAAGATAGCGCAGGGCGGCGGAGTGAGCTGCCAGGAATAAGGCCAGGAAGAGCAGCGTGCGGATCTTTGACCGGCGCAGGTCGAAGTACATGTCCATGATCCCGAACATGCTGAACAGGTAGACGCCCATCAGCAGGGCGTAATAGAGATAAAAAGGCACCTTGCTGTGGAAGACGATGTAGGTGAGATAGACCAGCCAGGTGAAGACGGGCATCGATTCCTGCCTGGTCGCCAGCCAGTCGCGGCTCAGGTAGCCATATCCGGCATTTGCCAGCCCGTGCAGAAAGTAGGCATTTTGATTGTTCGTGTACAGTGGGGACTGGGCATAGATCATCCCAAAAACGAGCGACCAGCACAGGAAACTGAGGGCCGCGATCCACCATTCCCGTTGACTATTTCGACCGATTGTCATGCACTTTACTCCACTTCAAATAAAATCCGCCGCGTCTCGGGCCCTGCGTCCGTTGGGCTGGAAGGTGGGCGCGGAGGCTTGTCCACCTGATAGGACCCGGCCCGGAAAAGCGTCCGACCCCGTCCGGGTCGCGCCGGGCCTGCTCGGGAAGGCGGGGAACATCAATCGCCCGGCCACGGCTTGCCTAAAGTCGATCATGGATTACGTGAAGAGCGAATTTTCACCGCTCACCGTCCCGGTGTCCCTACGGGACGCTACGCAGTCCCAAGGGGACGCTTCACAGTCCTTCCGGGAGGGCGGTTGTGCGGTGCAGGTGCGCGCCGGGGGAGTTCGCAGGGTGTTGTTGGTTTTCTCGGCGATCCCCGCGGGGGTCTCCCCGGTCAGCGGCTTCCGCGATGACAGAGGCGTTTTTCTGTGAGGCCTCATGGACTTTAAGCAAGCCTTGTCGCCTGACTGCCGTTTAGTGTAACACGCAGTATAATCATTAAAGAGCCATGACCACCAACGAGCACACCCAACGTTTGGAACGTCTGGTGGCGATCAGCCGCACGCTGAGCGCCTCACTCGACCTGGAGCCGTTCCTGCATGCGCTGATTTCGGCAGCCAGCGAGCTGACCGACTGCGAGGTGGCTTCGATCCTGGAGATGGACGAAGGCGGGGAGCAATTGCGTTTCCTGGCCCTGCCCTGGTTCCACCGGGACGTCTTGCAGACGGTCAAGGTGCCGCTGGACGGCAGCATTGCCGGCTGGGTCTTCCTGAATGTAAAACCGCTCGTCGTGCCGGATGTCAGCACGGAAGCCCGCCATTTCAAGCAGGTGGACCTGGCGGCGGAGTTCAAAACCCGGTCCATCCTGGCGGTGCCGGTCATCTATCAGGGTGAGACGCTGGGCGTGCTTGAGGCAATCAACAAGAACGACAAGGCCCATTATACCGAAGACGACCTGACAATTCTAGAGACCCTTGCATCCCTGGCCGCGGTCGCTATCCAGAATACGCGGCTGGTCGGGAAGGCGCGCAGATCGCTGGATGAAATGGCCCAGCTCGACCGGATGAAGAGCGACTTCATTGCCATCGCCTCCCATGAGCTCCGCACCCCGCTCGGCTTGGTGCTGGGGCACGCCACGTTTCTGCGCGAGGTCGTCCCGGAGGAGTATCAGCCGCAGCTGGACATCATCGTGCGCAACTCCATGCGCCTGAAGGAGATCATCGACAGCATTGCCAACATGGACAACGTCCAGCGCGGCATGGCCAGTCTGCGGCGCAGCACGGTCTCCATCAAGCGGGTCGTCGAGGAAGTGGTGGATACCCTCCACCAGGAAGCCGCCAAGAAGCACATCACCCTGCACGTCGACCTGGGCCAGGATGACTATGTTGTGGAGGGCGACACCTCCAAGATCTCCATCGCCTTGAGCAACCTGGTCAGGAACGGCATCACCTTTACCGACGTGGGCGGCAACGTCCATATCGGTGCCGAACGCATCCCGGATTACATCAAGGTTTCGGTCATCGATGACGGCATCGGCATCCCGGCGCGGGACCTGCCGCACGTTTTTGAGCGCTTCTACCAGGTCGAGTCGCACCTGACGCGCAAGCACGGTGGCATGGGTCTTGGCCTCTCGGTGGCCAAGGTGATGATCGAAATACACGGCGGGCGGATCTGGGTCGAAAGTGTGGAAGGCAAGGGGAGCAATTTCTCTTTCATCCTTCCGCTCAACCCGGTATCGGTCGATGCCGGCAACCGGGTGTCTGCCTCCTGAAGCAATATCCATGGAACCTGTTTACGTCATCGCCGGTCGATTACGGCGCGATTACCTGTTGCCTGCGGAGGGCCGTCCCTTGCTCGATGTCCCGGGAGGCAACCTGCTTTATGCCGCCGCGGGACTGGGGGTCTGGGATGCCCACCTTGGCCTGCTGGCGCGCGCCGGCGAGGATTACCCGCATGAGTGGTTGCGAGGCTTTGAAAAGCGCGGCTGGGATACGCGCGGCGTCCGCATCCTGACCGATCCGCTCGACTTGCGTTTCTTCCAGGCCTCCCTGGACCTCCAAACGGTCCAGTACAACAACCCGATGGCGCACTTTGCCCGCCTGGGGATGACCTTCCCCAAGGCCCTGCTGGGTTACCAGCCGCCGTTGGCAGCGGACGACGACCGGCGGACCTCGGTGCCGGCTTCGCCGCGCCCGGCCGAAATCCCGGCCGAATACCTGGAGGCGCCTGTGGTCCACATCTGCCCGATGGACTTTCTCACCCACAGCCGCCTGACCGCCTCCTTCCGGCAGGCGAACGTCACCGCGCTGACCCTCGACCCGTCCGCTGCATATATGGTCCCTGCCGCCATGGACGACCTGCGCAACCTGCTGCAGGGCGTGACCGTCTTCCTGCCCTCCGAGGAGGAACTGCGCGCCCTCTTCTGGGGCCGCACCGACGACCTGTGGCAGATGGCGGAAACGGTCGCTTCCTGGGGCTGCGAGTTCGTGGTCGTCAAATGCGGTGGGCACGGCCAGATGCTCTTCGACGGGGTCTCGCATCGGGGCTGGGAAATCCCGGCCTACCCGGCACGTCTCGTCGACCTGACCGGCGCGGGGGATTCCTTCTGCGGTGGATTCCTGGCCGGTTATCATCAGAGTTACGATCCCTTGCGTGCCGTCCTGTACGGCAATGTCTCGGCCTCCCTGACCGTCGAGGGCTGCGGGGCATTCCATGCCCTGGAAGCCCTGCCAGGATTGGCCGAGGCGCGCCTGGAATTGTTGGCCGGGATCGTGCGCCAGCGATGAGCCTCCTCGACCGTCTCCTCGACCTGGCCGTTGCCATTCAGCAGATCCCTGCGCCGACCTTTTATGAGGGGCGCAGGGCGGGATTTGTGCGCAGCCGTTTCGAAGCCGACGGCCTGCAGGATGTTTCTCTGGATCAGGACAATAATGTCTTTGCACGCCTGCCCGCAGCCGGCGCCTCGGCGGGCGCGCCGCTGGTCGTGAGCGCTCACCTGGACACGGTCTTCCCGTCCGGCACGGACCTGAGCCTGCACCGTGATCCCGGGCGGGTCACCGGCCCCGGCATCGGCGACAACGCCTTGGGCCTGGCGGCGCTTTCCGGGTTGGTCTGGGCGCTGGAGGAACGCCAGCTTCGGCTGCCCGGAGACCTGTGGCTGGTGGCAGACGTGTGCGAGGAGGGGCTGGGGGATTTGCGTGGCATGAAGGCCGTGCTGGAACGCTTTGGGGAGACCCCCCGGGCCTATCTCGTCCTGGAGGGATTGGCACTGGGACAGGTCTACCATCGCGGCCTGGGCGTGCGCCGTTACCGGATCAGCGTGCGCACCTCCGGTGGACATTCCTGGATCGACTACGGCCAGCCCTCCGCCGTCCACGAGCTGAGCGCCCTGGCAGCCCGCCTGGCGGAGATGAAGGTGCCCTCCAAACCGCGCACGACGCTGAACGTGGGCAAGATTTCCGGCGGCACCTCGGTCAATACCATTGCGGCTGAAGCCGAGCTGGAGTTGGACCTGCGTTCCGAGAATTGGGAGATGCTGGAGGAAATCGCCGGACAGGTGGAGCAGATCGGCAATTTGGCAATTAAACCTGGCGTGAAGGTGGACGTGCGGGTGATCGGCGAGCGCCCGGCGGGGGAGTTGCCCGAGGAGCATGCGCTGGTGCAGACGGCCATGGCCTGCCTGAGGGAGGTCGGGCTGGAGCCGCGCCTCAATATCGGTTCCACGGACGCCAACCTGCCCCTGAGCCGCGGCCTGCCGGCAGTGACGGTCGGTCTGACGACCGGGTCCGGCGCACATACGGTGCACGAGTACATCCAGACCGAGCCGCTGGCCAAGGGGCTGGAGCAGGTGGTGAGACTGGTGAGCAGAGCATGGGAGTGATTTTTTTATTAGACCTCTTGCATAAGTGTTAATTGTGCCATAATAGGCGCATGCGATACGAAACAGTCAAAACGCTCAAGGATGAAGATTTCAAACGGTCAACCGGTGTCAGCCGGGAAATGTTTGAAAAGATGCTGGTGGTCTTGCAGAAAGAGATGCGTGATTTTGGAAGACCGCCGAAGTTGGGTCGAGCTGATCAATTGCTGATGACGCTGATGTACTGGCGTGAATATCGTACAGAGTTTCATATCGGGATCACCTATGGTGTCAGCGAAGGAACGGTGTGCCGGACGATCCAAAAAGTTGAGAATGTACTGATCAAGTCGGGCGAATTTCGCCTGCCAGGTAGAAAGGCACTGCAACCGAGTGACACATTGATCGAAGTAGTGCTGATCGATGCGACTGAGCAGCCGATCGAACGGCCGAAAAAAAGCAACGCCAGCACTACAGCGGCAAAAAGAAGCGTCACACCCAGAAAACGCAGTTGATTGTCGACCAAAAGACACGAGCGATCATTGCCACAGCCTTTGCCAATGGGAGCCAGCATGATTTTGATTTGTTCAAAGAAAGCCGATGTCTGTTCTCCAAACAGATCCGTATCCTGGCAGATTCCGGGTATCTGGGCTTGAGCAATCTTCATGCGAACAACCAAATTCCGGCTAAGAAATCAAAGCTTCATCCATTGACGAAGGAACAGAAGGCAAGCAATCGACAACTTTCTCATGAACGCGTTTTGGTCGAGAATGTCATCCGCAAGTTGAAGATTTTCCGGATCTTGAGTGAACGATACAGAAACCGGCGCAAACGATTTTCACTCAGATTCAATCTTATTGCTGCTATCTACAACCTGGAACTCGAGTGCGCCAAATGATTTACTTTCGCAAGAGGTCTATTGTGTCGTGATCGGGAAAAAGCCAATTTCAGGTCGTCCCGGTTATAGTGCCCGCGAAAGGTCCCGCGAGCGGGATGGGCATGCTCCTGCGGCTGGCAACGGTAAACCTGTGCAGTCCGGGGCGATTTTGTAATCTACCGGTATCGGGACAAAAAAATGCGTTCGAAAACCCTCCTTCTCCTTTTTATGATCGCCCTGGCGGGATGTAAGGCGCAGGTTGACCCTACGAGCCGAAAGGTCAAAATCCCTGAAAAAGCACCTGCGGCCGGATCTGCCCATCCAACCAGCGAGCCGGACCAAAAGGCTTATGCCCCCATATCGAAGCTGCCGAAGGAGGTCGAGGGCACGACTCCGGCAGATGCAACTCCAATCCCGGCTGAGGCAACAGCAATTTTCCCGGCCGACCCCCTCGAAGGCTCGGTCGATCCGCGGGCGAAGGACGGGAATCCCCTTTCCGATGGGAATGAGTCCGAAGCGGGGTATGTTTCCCTGGGCCGGCAGGCAAAGGGCCAGATCATCCTTCGAGGGGTACCCTTGATAAGCCAGCCAAATTATACGTCGTGCGGTGAAGCGGCCTTTGCCATGGCCTGGAACTACCGCCATCCGGATTGGGCACTGGAGATTGCGACGCTGGAGACGGCCGGTCTCAATATTGGCGCCTATTTTCCCGCCAGCCTTCCGGGTCTGCACGGCTACCTGGGCACCTCCCCGGCCGGGATGGAGGCAATCGGGAAGTATTTCGCCGATCGTCATCAAGTGCTTCCGCCGACGGTGTGGAATATCAACCTCGATAATGGCGGGGCCTATGCCCAACAAGAGGCCAAAGGCCTGCTCTACAGCCAGCTTTCCGCGGGCAACCCGGTCATTATCGAGGTGACGGACATCATGGGTGCCCCGAGCAAAACCTACAACGATTCGCATTACGTGGTCATCACCGGGATGGATTTCGACGCGGGCCGGCTCACCTACAATGATCCTTATCTCAGCCTGAGCACCAGCGGGGAATATGTGGGTCTGGGAAGGTACGCGGAGTGGGATGCAGTCTGGGTCTCATGGTTCACGAACCGGGATATCAATCCGGGTACGAATGTGCCCGCCGGGCGGGGATGGTACCTGGTGGTGCATTGACAGGCGGAAAGTCCCCCAAAATGAAAATCCCCGGCACTTTTAAAGTGCCGGGGATTTATAAAGTGATTACTTCAACCCGACCACCTCGTACACTTCCAGCGGGTCGCTTTTTCCCTTGACCTGCAGCGGCGCGTAGGGTTTGGCCTGCACCTGTTTCTTCACCCGATCGTAGGCTTCCTTGCTGATCAGGATCTGGCCCTTGGCGGAGTTCTCCTGGATGCGCTTGGCGGTGTTGACGCTGTCGCCGATGGCGGTGTACTCCAGGCGCTTCTCGGTCCCGATCCAGCCCAGCACGGCCTCGCCGTAGTGAATGCCCACTCCGAAGGACAGTTGCGCCTCGGCGGGCAGTTCGGCGTGGAGCTTTTCCACGGCCGCCTTCAGGTCCAGGGCGGCGCGCACCGCCCGCAGGGTATGGTCGGGCTGGGGCAGGGGGGCGTTGAACCAGGCCATCACCGCGTCGCCCAGGAACTTGTCTACCGTGCCCTCCTCGGCCAGGACGGCTTCCGCCCCGGCGGCGAGATATCGGTTCAGCACGGCGACCAACTCCTCTGGGGAGCGCTTTTCGCTGTAGGTGGTGAAGCCGCGGATGTCGGCGAAGAGCACGGTGATGTCGACGCGCTGGCCGCCGATCTGCAGGCTGTCGGGATCGATCTGGGCGATCACCGCCGGGGAGACCATGCGCTCGAGCAGGCGGCGCTGGGCCTCCAGGCGCTTGTGCTCGGTCATGTCGTCCAACACCATGGCGACCCCTTGAGTGGTCTGGTTGGCGTCCTTGAGCGGAGAGAGGTTCAGGCGCCAGTCCACGCTGCCGCGCTGCGGCAGGGTGTGCGAGATCTCCAGGCCGATGACCGGCTTGTCCGTCTTACGCACGGAATCCATATGCGGACCCAGCTCCTTGGCCATCGACGGAATGGCATCCTCCAACCGATGACCGACCAGGTTGGCATTGTCCTGCCCCAGGATGGCCTCCGCGGCCCGGTTGCACAGCGTGATCTGGTCCTGGATGTTGGAGGTGAGCACGCCGCTGACAATGGAGGAGAATACGTTGTCCATCAGGTTCTTCAGCTCGGTCACCTCGGCCAGCGTGCGCCGGACGGAGGCGAACAGGCGGGCGTTCTCCAGGGCGATGGCGGCCTGGTTGGCAAAGACGGTCAGCAGGTCGCGCTCGGCCTCGGTAAAGAGGCCGGCGCGGATGCGGTTGTCGGCGTACATCACGCCGATCAGCTCGGATTTGACCTTGAGCGGCACGCACAGGATCGAGCGCAGGTTGTAAGCCACGATGGATTCCTGGCCGCCGAAGCGCGGGTCCTCCTGGGCGTTGGTGGTCATCACCGCCTCGCCGGTGGTAAGCACGCGCTTCACGATGGTGCGGCTGATGGCAAACTCGTTCGGGTTGATGGATTCCTGCTCCCAGTTGCGGGCGATGCGCATGACCATCTCGCCCTGGGCGTCGCGCAGCATCAGGAAGCCGCGCTCGGCCTCGGTCAGCTGGACGATGGTGTCCATCACCAAACGCAGCACCTCGTCCAGCTCCAGGCTGGAGTTGACCGCCTGGGTGACGTCTGCCAGGGCGAGCAGCTTGCTGCGCTCCTCTTCGACGGCGGTCATCTGGCGGCTTACCTGGAAGAGGGCGGATTCGAGGCTGGAGAGGCTTTCCAGCGTGTCCGGCGACAGACTGGCGCGCACGACCTGCAGGGAGCTGCGGATTTGCCCGGTCAGCTTGCTGAGAGCCAGGATCTGTTCGTTCAGTGGGGTCGGGGGTGGATTGGTCATCGCTTTTTCCCAAAAAAATCTCTAATGGAGGCCAGGCGGATTCGTACGGCATAGAGGAACGACTGCCGGCGGATGGATTCTGCGGCGCGGCGGGCGGTAAACCAATCGCCGCCCTTGTTGCTGTACATCGCCAGCTGGTACTCCTCCAGCAGGGTGTTGATTTCCCCGGCGGCTGCAGGCAGACGCTCGGTCAACGCGCTGGCCGCCTCGGCGGGGGTCTGCGTCGGGGAAGTCCAGGCACCCAGCCACCTCAGGCCCTGGTATACCACACCAAAGGAACGCGTGATAGGGGAAAGATTGGCGAAAAATGCCCATCTTTCCAGCCAGCCAGGAGGGGTCAGGGAGAGTCTTTCCATGGTGTTCAGAACGATCACCGGAATGGGTCGGCGGAAGACGCGCTCCAGGCGCGCCGAAATCCAGACGCCCGGGCCGAAGATCGTCCCCATCCAGATGAGCACGGCGGCGAGGACCAGGACCACAAGGATGATGACCAGGCGCAGGAAGGGGTCCAGGGGTGCCTGGACGCCTTGGCCGGTCACCCCGCTGGGACCTGCCTGCTCGGTGGGACGCTCGACCTGCGATCTGGATTCACCCGGCTCCACTCCGGGCGCGAAGAGGCCGCTCGGACGTTCGAGGGGAGGCTGTGAGGCGGTCGGCTCGAACTCCACCCAGCCAAGGCCGGGGAAGTACACCTCCGGCCAGGCGTGGGCGTCCTGTTGGATCACGGTCACCTTGAACGGGGATTGCTGTTCCCCTTCGGCGTAGCCGACCGCCATCCGGGCCGGGACGCCCACGGCCCGCAGCAGCACCACTTCGGCAGTGGCGTAGTAATTGCAGTAACCGGCCTTGTAGGTGAAAAGGAACCAGGCCAGCGTGTCCTGGCCTTCCGGAGTGGGGGGAACGGTCTTGACATATTCGATGTTGTCCCGCAGGTACTGGGTGATGGCCCGGGCCTTGTCGTACGGGGTCTGCAGGCCGGCAGTGATCTGGCGGGCCAGCTCAGGGATGGACGGCGGCAGGTCGGGGGGCAGCTGCAGGTAGCGGCTGGTGACCCAGTCCGGGTAGGCCGTCCCGGCATTGCGCAGCTCGATGACGGTCGGATTGGTAACCACCGCCTTGACCCGGTAGGACTGCCCGGCCGGGAGCGGTGGATCGATGGAAAAGATGACCGGATCGATCTGCCTGTCCTGGGCGGGGAAGTAAGTCAGGATGGAGGGGCGGTTGATGGCAATCGTCCGCGTCGGGGTGATCAGGGTTGAGATATTTTGCTGAGGGAAAAGGAAGTAGAAGTCGCTGGTCAGGATGCCCGCAATGTCGGTGACATCCAGCAGCCGATCTGGCGAGGCAGCGAATCTCGAGGTCGCCGTGGTGTGCCAGCTGCCGTCGGCATATTGATCGTAGGTCCGCACGCGCCAGTAGTACCGCACTGTCTCCTGGGTGGCCGGCAGCCGGACCGTAAAGACCAGGCCCGTGCCTGCCGCGGCCTGACTGCCGAGGCTCAGGTCGGCGGCGTAGAAGTCGATCGACCCCGCGTTTTGTTTGCCCCGGAGTCCAGCAATGGCATTCCCCAGGTCCTTGCGCGCCTGCTCGAGGGGCTGGGTCAGGTTCTTCCACATGGTTTGGGCGGTGGCGATGGGCTGGCTCGAAGCGGGTGCCGCCCAGGTCAGGAAGATCAGCAGAACGGCCACCCCCAGGGTGGTCAGATTGATGTCGTTGGCGGATTCGGTCGAGAACCAGACCTGATGTTCCCTCCAGAAGAGGCGTTTGCGCACGAAGTTCAGACGCCCAAGCAGGAGCAGGCACAAGAAGAGATAAACCGCTAGGTAGGCCACCTGTCCCGGGGGGGTGGGATCGTAAATCTGGATGATGAACATCACGATGCCGCCGGGCAGGGCAGCCCCGAGGAAGTTTCCCGTCCGGGTCAGGGAGTAGCCGGCGGTCAGGCTGATGATCCAGTAACAGACCGAGATGAAGGTGACGAACAGGATCGGGTCCCGCACGGGCTTCTGGGTGACGAAGAGGGAGAAGGAATAGGCCAGCCGCCCGCCCAGGTTTGCGATGCGTTCCGGCCAGGGCGAGCCGTCGTTGAACAGGCCCCCCATCAACAGGGGGTAGACGGCCAGGCTGTAGATCAGGATCATCCAGAAGGAGGTGGCGGGCTTGAACCGGCTGGCGCCGAAAGCCAGGCCGAGCAAGGCACCGATCACGGTCAGCAGGCCGGCGATCTCCAGGTTGGAGGTCCAGTTCGTGACGGACAGGCGTTGATAGAGCGCCAGCTGGGCGATCAGCAGGAAGATGACGCAGGGCAAATCCCATAATCTGACCGGTATCCGTTTCACGCTTTGAGTGTACAATAAAAAATGGTTAACCGTCAATTGTCCGGGAGGTACTATGAATGGGATTTTGGATTTCGGAATCAAGTTGATTCTCGCCCTGCAGGACCTGGGAGCCTGGCTGGTGGTCCCGATGAAGTTCTTTTCCTTCCTTGGGACGGAGCAATTTTTCCTGGTCGTCCTGCCCGCACTTTACTGGTGCGTGAGTGCGAACGTCGGCCTGCAGGTGGGCATCATCCTGCTCGTGAACGGGGCGGTAAACGATGCCTTCAAGCTTGCCCTGCACGGACCGCGGCCCTACTGGTACAGCCCGCTGGTCGAGCCGTACGCCACCGAGACCTCCTTTGGCGTGCCCTCCGGTCATGCACAGATCGCCACCGGCGTGTGGGGGGTGATGGCCGCGGGTTTGAAAAAGGGATGGGCATGGCTGGCCGCCGGGATCGTCATCTTCCTGATCGGGCTCTCCCGGCTGTATCTGGCCGTCCACTTTCCACACGACGTGCTGCTCGGCTGGATCATCGGCGGACTGCTGCTGTGGCTGTTGCTGCGATTCTGGGGCCCGGCCGCAGCCCGGGTCAAAAAACTGACCTTCGGGGGTCAGGTCCTGGCGGCCTTCCTGGCCTCGCTGGTCCTAGTCCTCATCGAGCTGGTTCCCTTCCTCTGGTTGAAGCTGACCGGTTGGCAGCCTCCACAAGCCTGGGCTCAATATGCCGGGGAGGCGGTCACCTTGAGCGGCGCGTTCACCTCCGCCGGGGTGCTTTTCGGCCTGCTGGCCGGTCTGGCCTGGATGGACCGGCTGGGCGGTTTCGGCAGCGGCGGTCCGGTCTGGAAGCGCATCCTGCGCTACCTGCTCGGGTTGGTCGGGGTGCTGGTTTTCTACATTGGGCTGGGCCTGCTCTTCGGCCTGATCGCCCCCGACAGCGAGGCCGTGCTTCCTTACCTCCTGCGCTATGTGCGCTACGCGCTGGTGGGGGCGTGGCTCTCGCTGGGGGCGCCGTGGGTCTTCGTGCGCCTGGGGCTGGCAGAAAAAGCCGCCTGACCTTACATTTCCCCAACCGGGTCCGTTTGTCCGGGTTGCTTTGATATAATCACTTTGAAGGCTCGATCGGACGCCAATGAACGCGACCCTCGAACGCGGCGCATTGCTGCATAAACGCTATCGGATCGTTGAGATCCTCGGCCAGGGCGGCATGGGGTCGGTTTACCACGCCATCGATGAGAACCTGGGCGTGGACGTGGCGGTCAAGGAAAACCTCTTCACGACCGACGAGTACTCCAGGCAGTTCCGCTTCGAAGCGGTCCTGCTGGCGAATCTGCGCCATCCCAACCTGCCGCGCGTGACCGACCATTTTGTCGTCGGCGAGCAGGGCCAGTACCTGGTCATGGACTTCATCGAGGGGGAGGACCTGCGCCAGCGCATGGAGCGCACCGGGCCGATCAGCGAGCAGGAGGCTGTCCTGATCGGTGCGGCCATGTGCGATGCCCTGCAATTCCTGCACACCCGCAAGCCCGCCATCATTCACCGGGACGTAAAACCAGGCAATGTACGCATCTCGCCGGACGGCCACGTCTACCTGGTGGATTTTGGCCTGGCCAAGCTGATCAAAGGCGGACAGGCGACGACCACCGGGGCGCGGGCGATGACCCCGGGCTATTCGCCCCCGGAACAGTACGGGACCGCCCGCACCGATCCCCGCACGGATGTCTACTCGCTGGGGGCCACGCTCTACGCCGCGCTGTGCGGCATCATCCCGGAAGACGGCCTGGCGCGCGCCATGGACAACGTCGCCCTGACCCCTCTGCGTGAGCGCAGCCCGCGCGTCTCGCGCAAGCTGGCGGCGGCGATCGAAAAAGCCCTGGCCGTCAAGCCGGAGGACCGCTTCCAGTCGGCGGAGGAGTTCAAACAGGCCCTGGTCAGTTCCGGCGGAAAGACCCAGCACCTGGAGGGGGAGATCATGGTCACGCCGCCGCCCGAAACCCCCCGGCAGGCGGAGAAAGTCGCCGCCCTGTCGCGTGACGAACCCAGCACAGGGAATAGGATGCCCACCGTCCCCCCCATGTCCCCGCCGCGCAGGAAGAACTGGAACAAGGGCTGCTGGGTGTTTTTTTCCTTCTTCCTTTTGACCCTCCTGCTGGGGGTCCTGGCGATCGTCGTCTTTTGGACGCCCATCTCCGCGGCGCTCCCGCTGTATTTCGGCCAGCCCACCTCGACGGCCACGGTGGAGACGCCCTCCGACCAGTCGTCCGTCACGCCGGGCATTCCCCTCCCCACCGGCACACCCTCCCGGACGCCCAGCCAGACTCATACTGCGACCTCGAGCTGGACTCCGCGCCCGAGCCTGACGCCCAGCATCACGCCCACACCCACCCAGTCACCTTTGCCGACAGCCACCCTCCTGGGAGGCGGCTACGGCCAGATCGCCTTTGCCTCCAACCGGGCAGGCCTGCCGCAGATTTTCCTGATGAACTCCGACGGCAGCGGCCAGACTCAGGTGACGAACCTCCCGGATGGCGCCTGCCAGCCGGATTGGTCTCCGGATGGAAAGCAGATCGTCTTCACCGTGCCCTGCCCTGACCGTCTGGACCAGTATTCTGGTTCGCACCTTGCGATCATGAACGTGGATGGGACCGGACTGAAAGCCCTTCCAACCGCAGACGGCGGCGACTTCGATCCGGTCTGGTCGCCGGATGGGACGCGGATTGCCTTCACCTCCCTGCGGGATGGTTCCCCTCAAATTTATGTCTATAGTTTCGTGGACAACTCCGCCAACCCGCTGACCAAGTCGTCCAATGACCTCCGCTTCCCGGAGTGGTCATGGCAGCCAGCCTGGTCGCCCGACAGCACCCAGCTCGTCTATACGGCAAAACGCCTGGGGGTTCTGCAAATCTGGACGATGGCTGCCAACGGAGACGACCAGACACAGCTGGTGCGCAGCGGAAGCGAATTATGGGATTTCCAGCCGGGCTGGTCGTCGGATGGAAGGACGATCCTGTTCAGCGAGACCAACGGACCACAGGCCCTCGGCTGGTTGATGACGTATCGCCTGGATGACCAGCCTGGCGCTGTAGCCGCCCAATTCCGAAATGGCGGCTATGCCACGGATGCCGAGTTCTCTCCCGACCGGCGTTGGGTGGTCTTTGAAAGCAAGGAGGAGGGCGCGAACAATTATGACATCTATCGCGTCACCAGCGACGGCAGGGACCGCACCCGCCTGACGGCGAGTTCAAAGCTGAACTTCGACCCGTCCTGGCGCCCCATGTCCAGCGAACCATAAAAGACCTGCCTTCAATCCATCCATGTGGCGGATGTCAATTTGTGCCGGTTGAGCATCCCGGCAGACGTTGAGGGGGAAATGGCAAAGGGTACCATCGATGGAAACCGGCTCCTTTGACTTGGGAAGACAATGGCAATGCACGCAGGCGCGTTCTGTCGGGCGTGCATGAGGAAAACAGAATGAGAAAGACCGCATCTCAAAAAGGCGCCGTCACCCGGCGTGATTTCTTGAAGATCAGTCTCTTGGGCACGGCCATCCTCGCCCCGGGGTTATGCTCCTTTTTTCAGAATATCGCAAATTCCCTGTTCCCGGGTCGGGAGCCAGCCGTTTCACAGACCAGCGCAGGCTGGGTGAAATCGAAGTTCAACCCCGTGCTTGGAGGCAGTTTGGGGACCTGCTTCGATGTATCCGTTCTGAAGGAGGCGGATGTCTACCGGATGTGGTTCTCGTGGCGCCCCAGGAAGAGCATTGCCTTGGTAGAGAGTGCCGATGGGATTCACTGGAATGAGCCTCTCATCGTCCTGGGCCCGGAAGGATCCTCTGGCTGGGAGGAGGACGTCAATCGTCCTGCTGTGCTCAGACAGGCAGATGGCTATCATATGTGGTACACGGGCCAGACGGAGAAGAATTCATACATTGGATACGCTAAGAGTTTGGACGGCAGAGTTTGGACCCGCGTGAGCCGGGACCCGGTTCTGAGCCCGGATGAGGCGTGGGAGGGCGCCGCGGTCATGTGCCCTGACGTCCTCTACGACCCATCTCAGATGGTCTTTCGCATGTGGTATTCGGCTGGAAATCAATACGAGCCGATCTCGATCGGATATGCTTCGAGCTCGGACGGAGTTCATTGGACGAAGAGGCCGGAGAACCCTGTCTTCTCGTCAGATGCACAGCTGACCTGGGAACGGGATCGAGTCACCGCGAGCCATGTGGTTCAGGATGGGGAATGGCATATCATGTTCTACATCGGCTTTAGTGATGTAAATCATGCCCAGATCGGCATTGCCCGGTCGAAGGACGGCGTTACGAATTGGCAGCGGCATAAGGCGAATCCCGTCATCTCCCCGGGCATTGGGTCGTGGGATGGCGACGCGGTCTACAAACCGTCAGCGCTTTTCGATAAGGATCGGTGGATGCTCTGGTACAACGGCCGCCAGGGAGGCGTGGAGCAGATCGGCCTGGCCACGCACGAAGGCAGGGACTTGAATTTCTAAATCCGGCGCTTCATTAACGGGGTAGATAAACCTTGTTGGGACGACTCTCGAGCCGTCCACGAGCGGGCCTGGGAGCCCGCCTTGACAGGACGTGCCCGTCGTCCGTGACTCAACCGGGTGTGTCGGTGGGAAGGGGTGTATCGGTCCCCGGTGGCGGTGAGGTCGGTGAAGGTGTCCCGGGCGGCGTCGCGCTGGGCGGTGACGGGATGGTCTCCGTCGGCGTGGGAAGGGGGGTGTCGGTTGGAAGGGGGGTGGAGGTGGGCGCGGGCGTCGGGGTGGGCAGCTGCAGGTTGAGATGGATCTTTTTCTCGGCGAAGCTGTCCGTCTTGTTGCCCGTCAGGTACAGGCGCAGGGTCACCGGGCCGTCCGCAAGGCCGCTCAGGTCCCAGGTGTAGATGGCCGTCGGCGTGGGGACCGCAATGGTGGACGTGTACACCAGGGGCACCCAGGTGGAAGGATTCCCTCCCAGCCCATAATCCAGGCTGTAGGACTTGAAACCGGCCGTGGCATCCGCCACGATGGTGAGGGCCAGCGAGCTCTGCGTGATGGTCTGGCCGTCGTCCAGGCCGACGAACTGCAGGTGGGGGCGCGGGTCGCTGGCGGCGCACTTGCGGTCCGGAATGAAAAAGTAATCGCGGAAGCCCATGTCGCGCGCCCATTGCTGTCCCTGCGAATCCTGCCGGATCCACTGGCGCGCCCATTTTTCGGTCACGTTGATGGCCATGCGCTGGAAGGTGAGATCGGCGCATTCCGGCGACAATTCCAGCTCGGTCCAGGTGTCGACCTGGACTTGGCGCCAGAGGTCGGCGCTGGCAGGCAGCGGCGGCTGGTTGGCGTCGAAGTACTCCTGCCGCGTGCTCGGGCACCATTGGGACGGTTCGGTCCCGGAGACGATGCAGATGGTGTGCTCGATGATCCCGTCCGGCTTGACGAAGGGGGCCGGCTTGCCTCCGGTGAGCTGCTGGATGCCGGCCATCATGAATTTCGCCCAGATGGGGCCCGCGCCGGTCACGCCGGTGGTGTTGAGCATCGGGCTGTCGTCGGCGTTGCCGACCCACACGCCGACCGCCAGGTCGGGGGTGAAGCCGAGGGTCCAGTTGTCGCGCGAGTCGTCGGAGGTGCCCGTCTTGACCGCGGCCTGGAAGGGCAGGTTCAGGATCGAGTTCGCCCCGAAGATCGGGACGCGGGCGGCGTTGTCGGAAAGGATGGAGGCCATCAGGAAGGCGTGCTGGGGGCTGATGACCTGCTCGCCCTGCGGGGGCTGGTACTGGTAGAGGGTGTCCCCTTTGAAGTCGACAATTTTTAAAATGGACACGGGCGGGACGCGCACGCCGCCGTTGGCGATCACGGCGTAGCCGCCGGTCATCTCCAGCAAGCTGACCTCACCGCCGCCCAGGGTCAGCGAGAGGCCATAGTCGTCCCGGGTCAGGCTTGTGATGCCCATCCGCCGGGCCATGCCGATCAGGCTGACCGCCTGGGGGTCGTCTGGGTTCGGGTAGACGCCGACGAACTGCAGCGTCTTGACCGCCGGGATGTTCAACGAGTTGGCGATAGCGGTGCGGACCGTGACCGGGCCGCGATATTTCTTATCGAAGTCGGTCGGGATGTAGGGCGGGTGCGGGTCGTTCGGGTTTCCGGAGGGTGGGAATTCCGAGGGCACGTCCCAGATTAACGTAGCGGGCGTCCAGCCCTTTTCGAAGGCGGCCAGGTAGGTGAAAGGCTTGATCGAGGAACCGGGCTGGCGCGTCGGGCTGACGGCCATGTTGATCTGGCCGGCGTTGGGCACATTGTAGAAATCCGGGGAACCGACCATGGCCACGATCTCGCCGGTCGATGGTTGGATGGCCACCAGCGCCCCGTCGGTGACGTGCTTGTCCAGCAGGGAGCTGACCTGCGCGCTGACGATCTGCTGGGCGCTGTCCTCCAGACCCGGGTCGAGGGTGGTGTAAACGGTGAATCCGGAGCGGTAGATCGTCTGGGGGTCGTACATCGATTCGAGCTCGGTGCGGATGTACTGGACCCAATGAGGGAAACGCATCTCCCCGGTCGGAGGCGAGAAGGGATAGGCGTTGATCTCCTGGATCGCCTGCGCGCCGGCGTTGACGTCCACACAGACCGGCTGGGGACCGTTGCTGACCTTGATGCAGTTACGCTCCTTGCTCAGCTGGAACATCAACACCAGGACCTCCTGCTGGCGGGCCAGGGTGCCCTCCCGGTTGCTGAAGATGTCGTAGACCGAGGGCGCCTGCGGCAGGCCGGCCAGGAAGGCGGCTTCGCCCAGGGTCAGCCGGTCGGCGCTGGTGTTGAAATACGTTTCGGCGGCAGCCTCCACGCCGTATGAAAGATTGCCGTAATAAATTTCGTTGATGTACAGCTCGAGGATCGTGTCCTTGCCGTAACGGCGCTCGATCTCGGAGGCCAGGATGGCCTCGCGGATCTTGCGCGCATAAGAGCGCTGGCCGCGCTCCTCGGGCGAAAACAGCAGGGCGCGCGCCAGCTGCTGGGTGATGGTCGAGGCGCCGGAGACGGTCTCCCCGCTGGTCAGGTTTTGCCAGAAGGCGCGCAGGATGGCGTACGGGTCGAAGCCCGGGTGGGTGTAGAAATCCTTGTCCTCGGTGGCCAGCGTGGCGGCCACCAGGTCCGGGGAGACGCGGCTCAGCGGGACGTAGGTGCGCCGCCCGGCGTTGGGATCCAGGATTTCGTAGAGCAGGTCGCCGTTGCGGTCGAGGATGCGCGTGGTCTCGAACTGGGAGGCATGCTGACGCAGGTCTTCCACGCTGGGGAGGGAGGCGGCGATGGTGTAGTACTCGTAGATGCCGTAAGCCACCGCCATTACCCCGAGGGCCACGCCGAGAAAGATGAGGAGGATCAAGCCGCGCAGCAGGCAGCCGAAGGCCTTGCGCCAATCGACCGGCGCGCGGCGGCCCTTCGACCGGCGTGACCGGCGGGTCATCTGCCCGGTGCTCCCTTCGAGGGCGGCCGGGCTGACGCGCGTGCCACCCATGTCGAGTTCTTCGACGCGGTGCGGCAGGGGCATGCCGTTCTCATCCACCGCCGGGTGGCGCACGGTTCGCGTCGGCCCGTCCGGCAGGGCGTCCTCTGCCGGTTCCTCGGCTTGGGTCTCGGCTTCCAAGTCCAGCAGTCGGCGGAACTTCTCACTTGGATCTTCGGGGTTTTGTCCTTGCATATATTTTCTACCGGCGGTACACCGTTCGCCTCAACGGGCGACACGCAGGTCACCCCTGCGGGCGAGATAAAGACGCCCCTCCGGGTGACACATGGGTCACCCCTACGCGGGCGTCGACGCCACCAGGGCGGTCCAGCTGCCTTTCATGGTCGTCTCGTCGTGCTGGTTCTTGACCGTCACCGTCAGCATCACCATTCCGGCGTGCAGGCGCGGCAGGGCCTTGGTTTCGGTCACCTCCACCTCGGCACGGATGGTGTCGCCCAGGAGCACCGGTTTGACGAATTTCCAATCGGCGATTTCCCGGAAGGCCAGCACCGTGCCGCCCAGGAAGCCGCTGCGCATGGTCAGCCCGACGGCAATCGACAGACACAACAATCCGTGGACAATGCGCTGTCCGTAAGGGGTGGACTTGCTGAACTCGGCGTCGGTGTGGATCGGGTTGAAATCGCCCGACAGGCCGGCGAAGGCCAGTACGTCGCTTTCGCCGATCGTGCGCCCGGCGGTGACGATTTGCTGTCCGGGCTGGAATTCTTCGAAATACATTCCCTGGGAGGACGGAAGAGGGGACATATTTGTTCCTCGGTCTGCCTTTACAATTGGAGTTCCTACCCGCGGAACTCCGGAGTTATTCTAGCACAAAACCTTTGACCTCCAGCGCAAACCCCCGTATACTTGTCACATGCGCGACTGGTCCCTTGGCCCCGGCGACCCTCTCGCCTTGACCCTGGCGGCGGATTTCCGTCTCTCCACGCCCGATTATGCCAATGACCACATCTGGGAGCTCGAACTGGGCGGCGGCGACCCCGGCGCCCTGGCTTTGCGCACCACCTTCGGCCTGCGGGCGCGCCTGATGCGCATCTTCCCGCGCTTCACCCTCGGCGGACAGACCGCCACGGACCCGGCTGCCTTTGCCGTCCCGCCGCGCCTGCGTCGTTTCTATCCCAGTTTCTTGTTGTTCGAATTTTCGCCCTTCCCCGGGCTCGAGGCATTGGCAGAGTATTGGGTGCCCACCTCGCAAACCGTAGCCGGACGGTTTACCCTTTCCAACCGCGGGACCGCCCCGCTGACGCTCCAACTGGAGCTGTGCGGGCAGCTCGTCCCGCTGGGCGGTCAAAGCCTCACCCCGCTGGCGATGCAGTCCGTCAACATCCTGGCAGGGCGCACCGCCGACCTGGCGCCGGTCATCTTCCTGACCGGCGGATCGGAGGCCGGGCCCGGCCCGTATCCCTCCCTGATCCTGGAGCTGACCCTTCCCGCCGGCCTGTCCCACCAGTACACCTGGGCTCAGGCCGCCCTGGGGGATGCGGAAGCCTCTTTCGAGCTGGCGCGTGCCACGGCAGCCCGCCTCTGGGACGCCGAACGGGCCAAGCTCGAGCTGGTCAACGCGGCTCAGACCGTCGAGGTCTATACCGGCGACCCGGACTGGGACGCCGCCCTGGCCCTCAGCCAGAAGGCTGCCTTCGGCCTGTTCTTTGCTCCGAGCCAAAACCTTCCCTGGCCTTCCTTTGTCGAGGTGCGCCAGCCGGATTACGGCTATTCGCCTCACGGCACCGGAAGCGATTATTCCTACCTATGGAGCGGACAGTCGCCGCTGGAGGCCTATTATCTGGCCGGCCTGCTCCCGGGTGCCTCCGGGCTGGCTGCCGGCTTGCTGCGCAACTTCCTCGCCGTCCAGTCCGGGGATGGGGCGATCGACTGCAAGCCCGGTCTGGCCGGGCAGCGCGGACCCTGGACGGCGGCTCCCTTCCTGGCCAGCCTGGCCTGGCAGGCCTATCAATCCGGCGGGGATAAGGCATTCCTGGCCGAAGCCTTTCCTCGCCTGCTGGCGTTCAACCGCCTGTGGCTCACCCCGGCCCACGACCGGGACGGGGACGGTTTTCCCGAATGGGATCATCCTCTGCAGACCGGCTTCGAGGACAACCTGGCTTTCACCGTCTGGCACGCCGGGGGACAGGGGGCGGATATTTCGGTTGCCGAAAGTCCGGCGCTGGCTGCCGCGCTGTGCCGGGAGAGCCAACTGCTGGCGCACATGGCCTCCCTTCTGGGCCGGGACGAACAACGCGAACCTCTCGAACTGCAGGCTGCCGCGTTGCGGGGACTGGCGGAGGAGTGTTGGGATGCAGATGCAGCGCTTTATCATACCCGCGACCGCGACTCCCATCTCAGTCCGAGAGGCCGGCTGATCGCCAGGCAGCGCGGCCCGGGGAGGCTGTCCGTCCGGCAGGAATTCAACCAGCCGGCACGCTTTTTGGTGGAAATCCAGTTCAAAGGCGAGGCGACCTTCCGGCCGGAGGCCGTGTTGAAAGGCCGCTGCCAGGGCTCGGTCCAGACTGAGAGATTGGAACGCAAAGATTTCCAATGGGGGGCCGGGATCGCCGTGGCCACGACCCGCAGCCTGTATACCAGCCTGACCAGCCTGGCAGTGACCGGTCTGTCCAAACACGACCATGTGATCCTGCGGCTGATGGATTTCTCGTCTGAAGATCAGACGCTCTTTCTCCCGCTCTGGGCGGAGATTCCCACCGCGCCCCGGGCTGCCGCCATCGTCAACCGCACGTTGTTTGCCGCAGATCGTTTCGGGCGGCCTTTCGGCACCCCGACCTGCTGCGCCGTTCCTTACCCCGCCTCGGAAGGGGTGTGCATGGCGGTGCATTTGCCTTGGAATCAGCTGATCGGCGAAGGGCTGCTGGCGTACGGCCTGCGCGCTGAGGCGGCCCAGCTGACCGTCCGATTGATGAATGTCGTCATCGAGAACCTCCGGAAACAGCGGGCCTTTGCGCGCGCCTATCATGCCGAAAGCGGCGCGGGGATCGGGGAGCGGAACGCGCTTCAGGGTCTGGCCCCGCTGGGCCTGTTCCTGAAAACCCTGGGCGTGGAAATTCACTCGCCGATGCGGGTGGCCCTGAGCGGGAAGAACCCGTTTCCATGGCCAGTTACGGTAAAATATAGAGGTTTGACCGTGACGCGCCAGGCCGACCAGTCAGTGGTCGTCTTTCCTGGCGGGCAAAGCCTGACCCTGAATGATCCGACCGAAGGGGTTGTTTCCACCGCTTGAATTTTGCTGACAGCCTGTCAGCACGGAAAAGGAGCCGCGATGGAAAATGTCTCCATCCACCATTTGATGATGGCCATCGTCCAGGAGCAGGACGTGGACCTGGCGGCGCGCGCCCTGGCCGCGCTGAACGTGCCGGTCATCCACCTGGCCAGCACCGGCGGGTTCCTGGGGCGGCGCAACGCCACCTTGCTGGTCGGTCTGCCGGCAGGCCTGGATCAGCAGGCCATGATCGCCTTGCAAAAATCCTGCCGCCAGCGGGTGGAGTACCTGGCCATCCCGCTGGAAGGATCGCCGATGCCGCTCCCGACCCCGGTGCCGGTCACCGTGGGCGGCGCCAACGTCTTCACCCTGCCGGTGGAGCGCTTCGAGGAATTCTAGACCGATATGTGCCGCGCGTCCTTGTAAGGTGCGTGGCACTTCGTCATCCGTTCTGGAGTGTGAGCCATGAAACTGATCATTGCCATCGTTCGCGACGCTGATTCGGACTCGGTGACCCAGGCGCTAACCTCCTCCGACTTCCGCATCACGCGCATCGCCTCAACCGGGGGCCTGCTGCGGCGCGGCGTGACCACCCTGCTGGTCGGCGTGGAAGACAACCAGGTGGATGAGGCGTTGAAGGTCATGAAGGAGAGCTGCGCCCCGGCGGCCGAAGGGGAGAAACGGGCAACCGTCTTTGTGGTCAACGTGGAGAAGTTCACCCAGGTGTAGTTGTTGCCGGTCTTCCTCCTCGGCTAATGAATAGACCCCCTGGGGAGGCTGCTCCGACTAGAAACAGTGCCACGTGCTTGAGCACGTGGCACTCTCATTTACCCCAGTATAAAATTGTCGATCAGCCTGGTCTTTCCTACGCTAACTGCCATCGAGAGCAGGGCCTTGCCGCGCACCGTCTCCAGCTCCTGCAGCGTGTCGCAGTCGGCGCAGGAGACGTATTGCAGCCTGGCCAAGGGCTCGGCCTCCACCGTGCGGGTCACGATGGCGCGCAGCACGGCCGCTTCCCGCTCGCCTTTTTTGAAGGTTTCCCGGGCGGCGCTGAGGGCGCGATAGAGCACCGTGGCGGCCCGACGTTCCTCGGGATTGAGGTAGGCGTTGCGGCTGGACATGGCCAGACCGTCGGCCTCGCGCATGGTCGGGCAGACGATGACCTGAAGGGGGAAATCCAGGTCGAGCGCCATGCGGCGGATCACGGCGGCCTGTTGGGCGTCCTTCTGGCCGAAATAGGCCTTGTCCGGCTGGACGGCATTGAACAGCTTGGCCACCACGGTGGTCACGCCGCGGAAATGGGTCGGCCGCGCCGCGCCCTCCAAGCCTTTGGTCAGCTCCTCCACCGTGACCCAGGTCTGGAAACCGGGCGGATACATGACCTCCGGTGTGGGTGTCCAGACCAGGTCCGTGCCAGCGGCCTCGAGCAGGGCCAGGTCACGGGGCAGGTCGCGCGGGTACCTGGACAGATCCTCGTTGGGGCCGAATTGGGTCGGGTTGACGAAGATGCTGACGACGGCGCTGGTGCACTCGTCTTTGGCGCGACGGACGAGGGAGACGTGCCCAGCGTGGAGATAGCCCATCGTCGGCACGAACCCGACCGGACCCGGCAGTACGGCCCGGGCGAGGCGCAGGTCAGGGATAGCAGTCATCACTTTCATAAATCAAACTCCTTTGGCTCGCGGATCACTGGCAGCGCGGAGTCGGGCGCGCCTGGTAGGGCAGTCCGAAGGCTTCATAGATGGGAATCCCGTCCCATTCGGCCGGGAGCTGCAGGCCCAGCGACCAGGCTGCCGTGGCGGCGGTATCGGTGATGCTCACCGGCTCGGTCAGCCCCATATGATGGACGCCCGGTCCGGCTATCACCCACGGGATGGTCATGTCTTCGGGTGATGTGGATCCATGGGTCGAGTCGTGACCCCCGTGATCGGCGGTCACGAAGATCAGCGTCTCGCTGCGCAGCCCCGAAATGTCCAGGGCCTGGAGGAGAATGTCGAGCGCCTGATCCGTCTGCACCAAAGAGGACAATTGCTCCTCCGAGAGCCAGCCACTGCTGTGTCCCATTTTATCGTTGTCATGGAAATAGACGAACAGCACGCCGAAATCTATGGGGAAGTTCTCGGCGACGTATCGGGCGATGGCCGTGTCACTGTCGTCGATGAACGTGAAGCTGTCCAGGTCGGACGGATCGGTGACCTGCTGCAGGAATCTCCGGCTTGCCACCATGTCGGTCTTGAGACCGGCGGCGTGGGCCAGGCTGAACAGGCTGGGACCGATGGCATAGCCATCGAATTGATTCGAGGTCACCCTGTGTTTGGACGGGCACATGCCGGTCAGCATGGAAACGTGTGCCGGCATGGTTATGCTCGGGAACACGGTCTGGGCGGAGACGGTGAAAGCGCCCGTGGTCATCAAGCTTCCCAACGTGTGCATCTGGACGAGGGCGATCTCCTCCGGGCGCAGGCCGTCGATGCTCACAATGAGCACGCGCCGGGCCACCGGTGTCGGCGTCGGGGAGGCGGTCGGGGTGGGGGTCTCGGTTGGCGTCGGGGTGGAGGTGGGGGTGGGCGTGACGGTTGGGGTGAGGGTGAAGGTCGCCGTGAAAGTTGGTGTGGGGGTCGAGGTGGGAGCAAAGATCGCCAGCGGCAGGCTGAGGGGACAGGCGCTCGCGATCAGGGTCACCAGAACAAGCACGCTCAAAATTTGAAAGCGAAAATTGGCCACATGATTCCTTTCGTCCCGGCCAGAGGGAACGGAAAAATTAAAAACATGATTGACTTTTTGGAAAAATCAATTAAACTTGTCCTCAACCTAATGGCATAGAGAGAGGAGGAAAAATATGCCATCACTCAACCGTGTTCAACTGATCGGACGATTGGGCAAAGACCCGGAAGGCCGCTTTACGCCGAATGGCAAGAAGGTGGCCCATTTCAGCATGGCTGTCGGCCAGCGCTGGAAGATCGAAGGAGGGGGAGACCAAAGAGTCCACCGAATGGGTCAACATCGAAGCCTGGGGACGGCTGGGCGAGATCTGCGAGCAGTACCTGCACAAGGGCAGCCTGATCTACCTCGATGGCCGGCTGAAGACCGACCGATACGAGGACAAGGGCGGCGAGACCAAATATTCACCAAGGTCGTTGCCCAATCCATGCAGATGCTGGATCGCAAGCCCGAGGAGGAGCCGGTATCGGCCGTGGAGGAGGAGAGCAACGAATACGAAGCCTGAGACATCCCTGCCATACTAAACGAAGCGCCAGGGGGAGAGGGCAATTGCCAAGAGGCTCTCTTGGCCCGCCAAGTCGCCCCTGGCGCTTCGGTTTTTCCAATTGCTTACCGCTTAGAGTTTTTCCAACTGATCGACCAGACTCGGAGATGACGTCAAATCCGCCCTGCCAGAACCCCTCCGAGCGGATGTCGATGCCTGCCTCGGCCAGGATCTTGGCAGGTGCTTCCGAGCCGCCGGCGGCCAGGATTTTCAAGTAGCGGGGCTTGAAGGCCTCGCCTTCGGCCTTGAATTGCTGGTAGAGTGAAAGCACCAGCAGTTGTCCGAAGGCATAGGCATAGACGTAGAACGGCGTGTGAGTAAATGTGCGGGATGGAGACCCACTCCCATTTGAACTCGTCGCTCAGCTCCACCGCCTCGCCGAACTGTTCCTTCAGGTTTTCCATGTAGGCAGCCGCCAGCTCGTCCACCGAAGCGTTTTGCACCACCATCTCGTGCGCCTGTTTCTCGAACAGGGCGAAGAAGGCCTGGCGCATGATGGTGGCGTAGGCGTCGTCCACCTGGCGGAAGAGCATGTCGCGGCGCACGGCCTCGTCTTTTTCCTCGGCCAGCAGCCGGTCCACCAGCATCATCTCGCCGAAGGTGGAGGCGGTCTCGGCCAGCGGCAGGGAGGAGTGGAAGGTAAAGACGCTGTGGTGCGCCGCCAGCATGGAATGGATGGCGTGACCGAGTTCGTGGGCCATGGTCGCCACATCGTCGGCGTGGCCCTGGTAGTTGAGCTTCACCCAGGGGGTCATCTCGGGCAGTGACGCTGGCGCAGAACGCGCCGCTCTGCTTGCCCTTGCGGACCTCGCTGTCGAGGTGGTTCTCGTCGAAGACGCGCCGGGCCAGCTTGCCGAACTCGGGATGGAAGGCGGCGAATGAATCCAGCACCATTTCGGCGGCTCTGATCGAAGTCGTAGGTCTTGTCGGATTTGGCCACGGGGCATAGATGTCGTAGCGGCGCAGGCGCGGCATCTTGAGCATTTTTGCCTTGAGCCGGAAGTAGCGCTGGAAGAGCGGGGCATTCTGCCGGCCGACTTCGAGCAGCGTATCCACGGCTTCGTCGGGGATGTCGTTGCCCAGGTTGCGCGCCGCGATGGGAGCTGGTAAACTGGCGCAGGGTCAGGTTTTCGTTGCGCCAGTCGCGGACCAGGGTCTGGTACATCTGGCCGAGGATGGCGCTGTCGCCGGCATAGACGCGGTACAGTTCCTGGTAGGCCTTTGCCCGCAGGTCCGGGTCCGAGCCGCGCACGTAGACCATCAGTTCGCCGCGGGTCAGTTCCTTGACGTCTCGCCGTCCACTTCCAGCTTGAAGGTGTAGCGGTTGGTGATGCGCAGTCGTAGAGGGTGATCAATGCATTGGCGCCGGTCACGTTCTTCAGGTTGATGACCTTTTCTTCCGCCTCGCTGAGGGTGTGCGGCTTGAAGTGACGCATCTCTTCGAGGTAGTAGCGGTAATCGCCGGACGCGTCCATCAGGCGTTTGGCGTTCGGCATCGTCCAGGTCTTTCCACCACAGGCTGAAGAACAGGGTGCGGTTTTCGAGCTCGGCCAGGAACTGCTGGATGCGGGCCATCAAGGTCTGGACGGCCTGGTCCTGCGTGTCCGCGGCGAAAGCCAGTTCTGCAAACTCATAAAGCTTGCGCGCCAGCCGGGTGCCCTGCTCGGACAACTGGATGATCTCCATGAAGCGTTCCACGTCCATGCCCGCGCCGAGCTCCGGGCGCACTTTCTCGAAATCGGCCACCTGCGTTTCCAGGGTCTGGAACGCGGCTTCGAGTTCCGGGCTGCCGAGGCCGGGAAACAGGTCGGCCAGACTCCAGGCGGTTTGTTGGTAAGTCATAGGGTCTCCTCTAAGTTAGGATGTCGGAATGGCTGAGGATGCAACCGGTAAAACCGGGATCAAATGTTGAAGCGGATATGGACGATGTCCCCATCTTTGACGATATATTCCTTTCCCTCCAGGCGCAGCTTTGCCCTTGGCTTTGGCCTCGGTCATGCCGCCCAGGTCGATCAGATCCTGGCAGGCGCAGACTTCGGCGCGCACGAAGCCTTTCTGCAGGTCGGTGTGGATCTCGCCAGCCGCCTCGACCGCCGTCGCCCCGCGGCGCACCGTCCAGGCGCGCACCTCGTCCTCGCCGACGGTGAAGAAGGACTGCTGGTCCAGCAGGTCGTAGGAGACGCTGATCATGCGGTTGAGGGACAGCTCCTCGATGCCGTATTCTTTCATGAACAAGGCGGCGTCCTCAGCCGAAAGCTGGGCGATCTCCATCTCGAGCTTGCCCTGCAGGGCGACCGTCGGGCAGGGGAGAGCTCGAGCTGCGGGGCAGCCTGTCCCTCGCCCAGGTTGAACAGCACCAGCAGTGGCTTGCGCGTCAGCAGGCCGAAGCCGGAGAGGTATTTTTCCTCCTCGGCCGAGATCTCGACCCCGCGCAGGGGCTTGTCGGCGGACAGGACCTCGTGCAGGCGGGTGAAGAAGGCCGTCTGATGCTCGTTGAGCACCTTGTCCGTGCCGCCCTTCTTGCGCTCCTCGGTCAGGCGCTCCAGCTTGCGCTCGACGGCGATCAGGTCGTTGAGCAGCAGTTCGCCGTCCATGCGCGGCGATGTCCCGCGCCGGGTCCACGCTCCCTGCAGGTGGGGGACATTCTCGTCCTCGAAACAACGCACCACGTGGATCAGGCCGTCCATCTGCGTCAGCTGGTTGAGCAGCTGACCGGACATCCCGGACTTGGCCGCACCACGATCCAGGCCAGCGATGTCCGCGTAGGTGACCTTGGCGTAGATGGTCTTCCTGGGCTTGAACATGGCCGAGAGCCTGTCCACGCGCGGGTCGGGGACGTCCACGACGGCGGTATGAACTTCCATGCGGCCGGCGCTGGCGGTCGTGGGGGCGTTGCCGCGCGTGACCGCATTGAAGATGGTCGTTTTTCCAGATTGGGGCAGGCCGATAATTCCGAGTTTCATCTTGACCTTCAGGAATGGAATGGGTATACTCTGCCCGCCAGCCGGAGTGGCGGAATTGGCAGACGCGCACGACTCAAAATCGTGTGGGCTTCGCCCATGAGGGTTCGATTCCCTCCTTCGGCATTGAATTATAACATAGGCATTTTTCCAGACATTTGTCGGGGAGTAGCACGTGCAGCCAGCTGCAAGACAGGGCATCGTCAAGACGGGATGGTTCCAAGCCCGCGGTGACCTGTGCGCTTTCGAGCGCTTGCGAGACCGCCATCCTGCGGTCTCGTTTTCATTGTCTCAGAATCCGAAGGAGCGCATTCCGGATCCCGTGCGGCTGGAGAATCCCGCCGGTTTCCGGCAGATGAGATAAAATACATTACCGTATTATTTGGTACTTACTGTCCGGTTGTCTGCGGAGGATCGCCTATGCCAGCCATGAACGAAATTCTAGCGGTCATTTTGGGAGGGGGCAGGGGAACGCGGCTTTACCCCCTGACCAAGCTGCGCTCGAAACCGGCCGTGCCAATCGCCGGCAAATACCGCCTGGTCGACATCCCGTTGAGCAACTGCATCAACTCCGGGATCAACCGCATCGACATCCTGACCCAGTTCAACTCGCACTCGCTCCACCGGCACATCTCGCAGACGTATAATTTCGATGCCTTCCACACCGGCTTTGTGGAAATCCTGGCGGCCGAGCAGACGCCTGATTCGGCTGACTGGTATCAGGGCACGGCAGACGCCATCCGCAAGCAGCTGTTCCAGATCCGTTCCTCGCGCGCCAAGTACGTCCTCGTCCTGGCGGGGGATCACCTCTACCGCATGGACTATACCGGCATGGCCGAGTTCCACTGGCAGCAGCAGGCGGACATCACCGTGGCCGTCCAGCCGGTGGAGCGCGAGGAGATCCCCCGCCTGGGAATCCTGAAGTGCGGCAAGGACGGGCGCATCACCGACTTCGTTGAAAAACCCAAAGACCCCGCCGTCCAGGCCAAATTTATCAATCGCAGCAACAAGCCGCGTCCCTTCCTGGCTTCCATGGGAATTTACTTTTTCAACGTCCAGGCCTGATCGACCTGCTTACCGAAAACCCCCATTTTGACGACTTCGGCAGCGACATCATCCCTTACGCCATCCAATCCCGCTCCGTCTACGGCTTCGAATTCGACGGTTACTGGCGCGACATCGGCACGATCCGTTCGTTCTACGAGACCAATCTGGAGCTGGCCTGCCAGAATCCGCCCTTCGATTTCTACGACAGCGAGCGGCCGGTCTATACCCACTCGCGCTTCCTGCCCGGCTCGATCGTGGAGGACACCCGCTTGAAGGATGTGCTCCTGGCCGAAGGCTGCCGGATCCAGAAGGCCGAGATCAGCCACTCGGTGATCGGCGTGCGCAGCATCATTGCTGCCGGGACGAAGATCAAGGACAGCATCCTGATGGGGGCCGACTATTATGCGCGGGACGTGCCTTCACTGCCTCCGATCGGCATCGGGGCGAACTGCTCCATTGAAGGCGCCATCATCGACAAGAACGCCCGCCTGGGCTCGGACGTGGTCATCCGTCCCTTCCCGCGCGGCATGGACATGATCACTGATCGCTGGGTCGTCCAGGATGGAATTGTCGTCATCCCCAAGAACGGCGTCCTCCCTCCCGGCACGCACATCGAACCCGGCGTCTGATCGGGATCGGACATCCCGGTCGATCCTCATCCCTGAATGGAGAAACCCGACTGATGAAAATGATGAACACGCCTTCAGGCGAGGCCCCTGTTCCGCCTCCAGCCGAATCCTGGCATGCCCTCTCGGCCCAGGAAGTGCTGGACCACCTCAAAGTCCGCGAAGACGGTCTGAGCTCCGCCGAGGCCGCAGTCCGGCGGACTCAATACGGCCCCAACCAATTGGACGAGGCGCCGCGCCCGTCCTTTTTCAAGATGCTTTGGGAGCAGTTCAACAACTTCATCGTCATGCTGCTGATCGTGGCGTCCATTATTTCGGCCATCCTGGGGGAATGGGTGGATGCCTCCGCCATCATGGCCATCGTGGTCCTGAATGCCATCCTGGGCATCATCCAGGAGCGGCGGGCGGAGGAGGCCCTGGCTGCCCTCAAAAAGCTGGCCGCGCCCGAGGCGCGCGTCCTGCGCGACGCGCACCATCTCACCATCTCTTCGCTGGACCTGGTGCCGGGGGACGTCGTCTTTCTCGAGGCCGGCAACCACGTCCCGGCCGATCTGCGCCTGCTGGAAGCGATCAACCTGGAGATCGACGAATCCGCTCTGACGGGTGAATCGCTGCCAGTGCATAAGAACGCCTCCATGAAGCTGGAGCAGGACATCCCCCTGGGAGACCGGCGCAACACCGCCTTCATGGGCACCACCATCACCTACGGGCGCGGGCGCGGCGTGGTCACCAGCACCGGCATGCGCACCGAGCTGGGCCTGATCGCGACCATGCTCCAGAGTGTCGAAAACGAGGAGACGCCCCTGCAGAGGCGCCTGGACCAGCTCGGCAAGATCCTGGGCTGGGGCGCTTTGGCGATTTGTGCGCTGGTCTTTGTCGTGGCGGTGGTCAAGAACACCGACCTGAGCCTGGTCGGAGGTGCCGGCCTGCTGGCCTACCTCCAGTCCGCCAAGAACGAGCTGGTGAATTTCTTCCTGGTGGCAGTCAGCCTGGCGATCGCCGCGGTGCCGGAGGGCCTGCCGGCCGTGGTGACCATCAGCCTGGCGCTGGGCATGCGTGAGATGATCCGCCGGCACGCCCTGATCCGCCGTCTGGCCTCGGTCGAGACGCTCGGCTCCGCCACGGTCATCTGCTCGGACAAGACCGGGACGCTGACGCAGAATGAGATGACCGTTACGCGTGTGTGGGTCGATGGCCAGTCCGTCCAGGTGACCGGCTCGGGGTATTCCCGCCGCGGTGAATTTTTGGTGGACGGCAAGCCGGTCGACCTGATGAAGCAATATCCCGCCATCCTGACCGCCCTGTGGGTCGGAGCGCTGAACAACGACGCCGACCTCGAGCCGCTGGAGGGCGACCCGGACAGCTACCGCATCGTCGGCGACCCGACCGAGGGCTGCCTGCTCGTTGCCGCGGCCAAGGCCGGCCCGGTCCATGTGGACCTGGCCTCGGCTTACCCGCGCCTGAACGAGGTCCCGTTCGATTCGGAGCGCAAGCGCATGGTGACCGTACACGACGTGCTGCACCCTCACCCGGAGGACCTCTCGCCCTACTACGACGCGCAAAAGCGCGGCTGGGACGTGATCGCCGTCAAGGGTGCGCCGGATGTGGTGCTGGACCTGTGTACCCATTACCAGACGAAGAAGGACAAAGCCCGGGCTCTCGATCAGAAAGCGAAAAAGGCCATCCTGCAAGCTAATGACGATATGACCCGGGATGCGCTGCGCGTCCTGGCCATGGCCTATCGCGATGTCCCCGAGGCCGAGAAGGACGTAGAGGCGCTGGAGCGCGACCTGATCTTCGTCGGCCTGATCGGCATGATGGACCCGGCCCGCGAGGAGGTCAAACCGGCGCTGGCCAAGGCGATTCAGGCTGGCATCCGCACGGTGATGATCACCGGTGATTACCCCAACACCGCCCGGGCAGTGGCTGAGACCATCGGCCTTTTACAGCCCGGCCACCAGGTCTTGACCGGGGCGGACGTGGACCGCATGAGCGACGACGTGCTCAGGTCCGAGATCGAGCAGGTGGACGTTTTCGCCCGCGTCTCCCCTGAACACAAGCTGCGCATCGTCGACGCCCTGCAGGCGGACGGTGAGGTGGTGGCCATGACCGGCGACGGGGTTAACGACGCCCCGGCGATCAAGCGCGCCAACATCGGGGTGGCGATGGGCATCACCGGCACAGACGTCGCCAAGGAGACCGCCGACATGGTCCTGACCGACGACAACTACGCCAGCATTGTCGATGCGGTCGAGCAGGGGCGCATCATCTACGATAACATCCGCAAGTTTGTCTACTTCCTGCTCTCCTCGAATGTGGCCGAAATCATGGTCATTTTCCTGGCGACGCTGGCAGGCCTGCCCACCCCACTCACCGCCATCCAACTGCTCTGGCTGAACCTGATCACGGATGGTGCCCCGGCGCTGGCTTTGGCGATGGAAAAGGGCGACCCGGATATCATGAAGCTCAAGCCGCGTCCCAAGAACGAGTCGATCCTCAACGCCCCCATGCGCACCGGCATCCTGATCCAGACCATCGTGCAGACCTCGGCCGTGCTGGGCGCGTTCGCGCTGGGCCTGCTTTGGGAACTTCAGGCTCTCGGGCATGGTCTGCCATCGGGCGCCAACCCGCTGGCTTACCTGCTCCATTTCGACTGGCGCTCCGTTGACCTGGAGGCCCTGCGCACCTCTGAGACGATGGCTTTCATGACCCTCTCGTTGTGCGAGCTGTTCCGGGCCTATACCGTCCGTTCGGAGAGAAGCTCGCTTTTCCGCATCGGCGTGTTCTCCAATAAGTGGATGCAGTATGCGGTCGGCTCGTCGATCCTTTTACTCCTGCTGGTGTGCACGCTGCCTTTCCTGCAGGCCGTATTCAACACCCATTTCATGAGCGGGCGCGAATGGCTGGTCGTCCTGAGCCTGTCGCTGCTCCCGGCGATCGTCGAGGAAATCTACAAGCTCTTCCAGCGGCTGGGTGGACGCAAGTGATCAGTGATCACTGTTTCACTGGTCACTGCACCTGCCTTATCTTGAACGATTTTCGGTGGATTTCGCACAACCCCAGCCGCCCGATAGACTCCTGGTGCAGGTGCGTGCCATAACCCTTGTGGCGGGCAAAGCCGTAGCCAGGGTACTGCCTGTCCAGGGTGCACATCAAAGCATCCCGGGCGGTCTTCGCCAGGACCGAGGCCGCGGCGACGCTCAGGCTGAGGCAGTCGCCCTTGACCAGCCCGGTCTGGGGCAGGGGGATCTCGCGAAAAATCAGATAATCGGTGAGCAGGTAATCGGGGGAAAGCTGGTCGAGTGCCCGCGTCGCGGCGAGCCTGGTTGCCGGCACGATGCCCAGGCTGTCAATTTCCTGCGAGGAGGCAAAACCCACCCCCCAGGCCAATGCTGCGGTTTGGATGCGCGGCGCCCAGACTTCGCGCGCCAGCGGAGTCATCTGCTTGGAATCGCGCACCCCCGCCAGGGTCCGCGCCAGCTTGGGCTCAGCCGGCAGGAGCACGGCTGCCGCGCAGACCGGCCCGGCCCAGGCGCCGCGTCCGGCCTCGTCGATCCCGGCGATCCGTTTCCAGCCCCCTCTCCAGAGCTTTTGCTCGAAATACAGCGTGGGGAATTTGAGATCAGGTCCGGGCGTCATAGACGCCTCGGCGCAGGTTGCGGCGGATGGTCAGCAGGTCGAGAGTCATCCGCCAGGAATCGCGCAGCACGTTGATCCTGCTCCCGGCATTATAGGTCCAGGGGACGCCGATCTCCTGGAGGGTGTAGCCGTGGCGGCGGGCGATGGTGAGCACTTCCACGTCGAACGACCAGCCGGTCATGGTTTGATAGCGGAAAATGTCTTCGGCGATGTCGCCGCGAAAACACTTGAACCCGCACTGGGTGTCCTGCAGCCCGGGGAGCACCAGCAGTCGGATGAGCAGGTTGAAGATCCGCCCGCTCAGGTGGCGGTAGTAGGGCTCATTATAGCGGACTGAACCGGGGGCTTCGCGTGAGGCAATCGCGACCTGGCAGTCACAGACCGGCGGCAGGAAGCGGCCGATCTCTCCCACGGGCATGGAAAAGTCGGTGTCGGCAATGAAGCGGTACGTGCCGCCCGCCTCCAGGATCCCCCGCCGGACCGCCCGGCCTTTGCCGGGGAGATCTTCATGCAGGATGCACAGGTTGCTAAAGTGACTGGTGAATTTCTGGGCTACTTCCAGAGTGCGATCGCGGCTGCCATTCTCCACGACGAGCACTTCATGCGTGTAGGGCTGCGCCTCCAGGAACGCGAACAACTGTCCCAGGGCGCGGGGCAGGCGGGCCTCTTCGTTTCGGGCCGGGATGACGATCGAAAGGTAGGGAGGCTTCAAAGGTTGGCTTACTCGTTAAAGGAAATTGGTAATGATCAGGAAGCCAAAAACGGCCAGCAGGATCAATTCCACCGCTGCAAAGATGACCAGCAGGATGATCTGCCCGCGGGTCAGGGCGCGCTTCTTGCGGGCTCGCGGCAGTGCTTTCGGTTGGGATTCCGCGAAGGGAAGGGGGCTTTCCTGGAGCTGGGTAAACGGATTTGGCTCGGCCGGGGGATTCGCCTGAGATTGGATGGTGGGGCTTGTCTGTGACGCTTCCACATCGGCCAGCGCGGCGGCCTCGCCCTGGATATCCAACCCCATCCGGTCAGCATTCCAGGATTCGGCCGCGCCCGCGTCGTGCTGCGAGTCCGGGTAGGTGAAGGCGGGTGCGTAGGTTTCGTCGCCTTGAGCCGGCTTTTCCAGAGGGACGGGGGTTGCGGCTGAAGCCGCCGCAGGCAGCGCCGCCTCTCCGGGTCGCTGGGCTCTGGCCGGCTTGGGTGGGGTGGCGAGGCGGTTGGCAATGTCATGGACGGCTTCGGGGCTCAAGGATACATGCGCCTGGGTGATCGAGACGGCAAACCGTTCCAGGGCGTCGCGCATGACCACGCGCACGATCGGCCGCAGGCTGTCCACGTGGACTCCGGGGTCCGCACACAACAGGACGGCTTCCACCATGGTCAGGTCGGCGTACTTGTTGCGTTGTAAAAAGACCTGGACGGCGCGGGCCATCCGTTCGGTGCGCGTCAGCAGGTTGGGCTTGAGGGGTTTGAACGAACTTCCCGAGATGGTCCCCCATTGGTCGCCCTTCGCCCGGTACATGCCGGTCAGGTGAGTCACATAGATGACATAAATGCCGGTGGGCCCGACCAGGATAAAGGGGATGCTGGCTTCCAGACCCGGTGGAGTGATATTGCGCAGGAGGACGTAGCTTTTATCCAGCAAGCTGTCCAGGGCGGGGATGATCTTCTTCTGGGCTTCGACTTCGCCAAGCCAGGCAGAGCCATATTTCATCATCGCCTTGCCCCGATCGACCAGGCCGATCGTACCGGTTTCGTTGTTGAAAAAAGGGGTTTGGTCAATGATTTTCATGGGACTACCCTCGATCTGATAAATCGGGTCAGAAAATCGGGACGCCGGTCAGCAGGTCATGCTGGGCTGCCGGTCCGTCGGTGACGAGCACGCCCTGTACAAGCCGGACAGCCGGGCCGGTCTCGAACACGCCACCCAGGTATTGCTTACGCCTGCCGGTCACAAAGCGCTTGCCCTGCTTCAGGCGTTCGATCAATTCACTCCGCTCGAGCAGGATATGGTCGGACCAGACCGCGCCGCGGCGTTCGTAGGCGCTTACCAGGGCGATCTTTCCATCCGGATGGTAGCGGACCGTTTCGATGACTCCGTCGAATTTCTTGCGCGCCATTCTGTGATCTCCATGACTATTTTACTGCGGAAATTAAATGGGTGGGTCGACAAAACCGTCGAGAGACTGCTGCCTCTCGACGGTCAGGTCGGGGTGGGCGGATTCGAACCGCCGACCACCGCGTCCCAAACGCGGTGCGCTGGCCAACTGCGCTACACCCCGGGGTGTGATGTGAGTATAATGCGAACCATGCGCGGACGTCAAGCAGGCAAGCCCACCCCGGCTTTCCCCCTATTACTGGTCGCAGCGCTGTCGCTCTTGTGCGGGCTTGTCGGATGCGCCTGGATCACGGCACGGCCCTCCTTCGCCGCGCCGCCTTCACCGACCTTCGCCTCTCTCCCTTCCGCCTCCCCGTCCCCGCAGCCCGGTCTGGCTGCCCACCCGGACTGCTCGGCCGGGGTCATCGAAACGATCGACGTGCCCACGGCACACCTGGATAAACCGCTGCATGCCTCCATCTACCTGCCTCCCTGCTATGGCTTTCAGTTGGAGGAGCGCTATCCGGTGCTCTACCTCTTTCACGGCCAGGCCGACACGGACCAGCAGTGGATCCGCATCGGCGCGCCCCGCACCACCGACCGCCTGATCGCCGCCGGGGAGGTTCCGCCGTTCATCATCGTCATGCCCTACGACCCCCTTTGGCGCGATCCCGACCAGTACGGTTTCGAGGATGCCGTGCTCCAGGACCTGCTCCCGGCGATCGACGGGCACTACCGCACCCTGCCCGATCGCCTCCACCGGGCTGTGGGCGGGCTCTCGCGCGGCTCCGGCTGGGCGATCCGCCTCGGCCTGTCCCACCCGGAGCTGTTCGGTGCCATCGGGGCGCATTCAGTGATCGTCTTCGCCAGCGACGGGCTGCGAGTGAACGCGTGGCTGGCAGCCATGCCGGCCGGGCTGATGCCGCGGCTCTACCTGGATATCGGCGATAACGACAGCGGCCTATCCGGTGCGCTAATTTTGGAAAACATGCTCCTCTCCATGGATGTTCCGCATGAATGGCACCTCAACATCGGGTTCCACGACGAGGCCTACTGGTCCAGGCACGTGGAGGAGTATCTGCGCTGGTATGCGTCCGGCTGGTAAGCAGTTATAATTTAAATGTCAGCTCAGTTCGGCGATTTGGAGGTCGCATGAACATCTTTGTCACAGGCGGGGCAGGTTACATCGGCTCGGCAACCGCCGAAGCCCTCTTGAATGCCGGCCATTCCGTCACCGTTTATGATTCGCTCGTCACCGGCTTCAAGGCGGCCGTGCCACGCGGGGCGGAATTCGTTCGCGCGGACCTGGCCGATGCGGACGCCCTGGCCCGGGCATTGCGATCGAAAAAGTTTGATGCCGTCATGCACTTTGCCGCCTTTATCGAGGCGGGTGTCAGCATGAAAGACCCCGGGCGTTTCTATCACAATAATCTGGCCAACTCCCTGCACTTGATCGAAGGCCTGTGGCAGGCGCAGATTCCCCGCTTCGTGCTCTCCTCCACGGCCGCGGTGTATGCCTCCAGCGATACCCCTTTGACGGAAGAATCGCCCCTCGGACCGACCAATGTCTACGGGCACACCAAGCTGGTCATCGAACAGACCCTGGATTGGTACCGGCAGATCCACGGTTTGCATTATGCCGCCCTGCGCTATTTCAACGCCTGCGGCGCCCTGCCCGGACGGGGTGAGGCGCACCAGCCCGAATCGCACCTCATTCCGTTGGTGCTCAAGGTCGCCCTCGGGCAGCGCGAAAAAGCCACCATCTTCGGCACGGATTACCCCACCCCGGACGGCACCTGTATCCGGGATTACATCCACATCGCCGACCTGGTTTCGGCGCACCTGCTGGCCGTCGAGGCCCTGGCGGATAAGGATCGCCTGGTCTACAACCTCGGCAATGGGGGCGGCTACTCGGTGCGTGAGGTGATCGAAACCGCCAGGCGCGTGACCGGCGAGCCGATCCCGGCGGTTGAGGCTCCGCGCCGACCCGGCGACTCGCCCCGCCTGGTGGCCTCCTCTGAGAAAATCCGTCGCGAGCTGGGCTGGGAACCGCAGTTCACCGATTTAAAGGTGATCATTACCAGCGCCTGGGAGTGGCATCGCCTGCATCCGGAAGGTTATCCACGATGACCTTCCTGATCGTCATCCTGGGATGGATTTTTTCCCTGTGCCTGCACGAGTTCAGCCATGCGCTGGTGGCCTATCACGGCGGGGATACCACCGTGCGGGAAAAGGGTTACCTGACCTTCAACCCGCTCAAATACACCCACCCGGTGTATTCCATCCTCCTGCCGGTGCTCTTCCTGGTGTTGGGCGGGATCGGGCTGCCCGGCGGGGCGGTCTACATCGAGACCTGGCGCCTGCGCAGCCGCCGTTGGGAGACCGCTGTCTCCCTGGCCGGGCCGACAGCCAACCTGGTCCTGGCCATCTTGCTGGGCGCCGTGCTGCACTTCGTCCCGCACTCGAGCGGCGGCGTCTGGCCGGGGCTGTCCTTCTTGGCACTGATGCAGGTTTCAGCGGTGGTGCTCAACCTGGTCCCCGTGCCGCCTTTTGACGGTTATGGTGCCCTGGCCCCGTTCCTCGACCGGAACCTGCGGGCAACGATCGCCCAGGCGAGCGGCATGGTGACGCTGGTCGTCTTCCTTGTGCTTTGGTACGTTCCTTTCGTGAGCAGCGCCTTCTGGCGGCTGGTCTTTTGGATTGCCTTCCAGCTGGGCATCCCTCTCGACCTGGCAATCCTGGGCCTGAACGGCTTCCAGTTCTGGCGGAGGTAAAAAAACCACTTTTCACCAGTCAAACGAAAACGGCCGCGCAGGCCGTTTTTTGTTCCCGGGAGGAATTCGAGGCACCGGCAGGCAGGTTCAGCCGATGGCAAAACTGGTTTGGGCATAGATCGCCTCCCGCCGACCGGGATGGCGTTCGCCGCCTCGCCGCATGTGCCGGTGGGAGGCGTTCACCAGCTGGAGACCAGCCCGCTCCAGCAATGCAATTGCGGGCATGTTGCTTTCGGGAACGACCAGTGAGAGTGCGCCGTCGAACGGGAGGGTCAGGGCCGTCTGCAGGAGGGCTTCGGCATCCTGTGGGCGTGAGGCGGCCCAGGGTCCCAGCCGCCGTCCCTGTGCGAATATATAGCCGGATATCCTGCCGGCTTCGTTCTCGGTCACGAACGCGCGGCCGGGGAAGGCGGTCAGCAGACTGCGGAAGACCTTCGCCCGGTTTCCACCGAATATGGGCGCGTCGAAAGCGCCGAGCGACTCCATCTCCTCAAGCTGCAGCTGGCGTACCCCGGGAGGTAAAATGCGAGCTTTGTTGCCGCCCGTGAATTGGTAGACCAAGGATCGGTCACAGTCCACGAAACCGAGACGCAGGTACAGCGGGTGACCGGCCTCCGAGGCGTCCAGCAGAGCCGTGGGAGTGCCGCGCCGATCGAGCCGGTCGAGCAGGTGCCGCATGAGGGCTGTGCCGAGCCCCTGGTGCTGGGCTTTCTGATGCACCCCCATCAGGCCGATGTAGGCAAACGGGCCGTAGTCCAAGGCCCCCACCATCCCGACCGGCTCGCCGTGCGCACTTGCCAGGAACCAGCCGTCGGGCTGCAGGTCGAGGTAGCGGCGCAGGTCGGCGGTCCGGCTCTCCGACGAAAATGCCGATATAAGGATAGCATCCGCGCGGTCCACGTCTGCCTCGGTCAATTGGCGGATGGATAGGTCCATTCGTTTAGCCTGGCAACGCCTTAATCTTGGGTCCAGGCCGCCAGGATGGCGCGCACCGAGCGGGTCATCTCCCTTGAAAAGGCGGCGTTGAATTTGCGCGCATAGACGAGCTGGCCGGCGTTGCGCGCGCCGGCGACCTCGGCCCGCAGGTTGAAGGTGCGCGCGTTCATCTCTTCGAACATGGCATCGAATTCCGCCCGGTCGAGTCTGTGGTATTGGTCCTCGAAGACGATATATTTTTCCTGGAAGCGCGTGGTCATTTCCCGTTCCCGCTGCTGGCGGGTGGGATAGCCAAAACACAGCAGGCAGATGGGGAAGACGTAGCGCGGCAGGTCGAAGAGCTGGCGGTGGATCTCGTAGTTTTCCATGATGTCACCGATGTAACAGGAGCCGAGCCCCAGCGACTCGGCCGCAATGACCACCGTCTGGGCGGCGATGAGGGCATCGCAGCAGGCCAGGAACAGGTCTCCTTCCTCCGGCCTGCGCATGGGGACCTTCTGCCGCTCACAGATCTGCTCCACGCCTGAGGCGATGAAATAGTCGAACCAGCGTTGGTAGTCGGCCAGGAACAACCAGACCAGAGGCGCCCGGGCGATGAAGGGCTGATTGTCACAGGTCTTGGCCAGCCTGTCCTTTTTGCTTTGGTCATTGACCTCGATGATCGAGTAGAGCATCAGGTTTCCTGCCGTGGGGGCGCGCAGCGTTGCGCGCAGGAGCTCGCCCCTGACTACCGGGTCGATGGGCCTTTTTTCGTAAGCCCGTACCGACTTGCGCTTGAGGATGGTTTCGATGACTGGGTTCATATCTGGCATCTCCTGAGATCCTTTGCGTCGGTCGAAAGTATAGCATGACTTGAGCAGCGCTAATTTCTAACATTCCTTTTATTGACGTCTGTTTTCAGCCATGATATGATTCTATCTGACCTTTTAGCACTCTCCCGTCGAGAGTGCTAAATCTCTGGAATTCGGGAGTTTGCTTCCATTCGGATCGGCGACGATCCGTTACGATCCAAAAATATGAGCGACCTGAGCGAACGCCAGCGACTTATCCTGGCCTTGATCGTGCGGGATTACACCGAGACCGCCGAGCCAGTCGGCTCGAAGCGGCTGGTCGATCACTACAAGCTCGACCTGTCGCCGGCCACGGTGCGCAACGAGATGGCCGCCCTGACCGAGATGGGCTACTTGCGCCAGCCCTACACCTCCGCCGGGCGCGTCCCGACCGAGGACGGCTACCGTTATTTCGTCACGCACGTCGTCTACACCTCGGACCTGCCCGAGCCGGCCCGCGATACGATCACGCACCAGTTCTACCAGGCGCGCCAGGACATCGAGCAATGGATGCCGCTCGCCGCCTCCATCCTGGCACAGCATTCACGCGCCGCCTCGTTGATCACTGCTCCGCATGCGCAGCGGGCGCGCTTCAAGCACCTTGAGCTGATCTCCACCCAGGGGCGCCAGATTCTGATGGTCCTGGTCATGACCGGCGGGGAGGTCAGCCAGCAGCTCCTGACCCTGGCGGAACCGGTGCCCCAGGAGCAGCTCAGCTCGGCTACCGACCGTCTGAACACGGCCTGCCAGAACCGCATCACGGAGGAGATCGCTGCCCTGCCGCCGCGCACGGAAAGTCTCGAGAAGGACATCCTGACCCTCATCCTGCAGGACATGAACTCGCGACGAGCAGCGCGTCTCCGGTGAGATCTATCTGGACGGCCTGACCAACGTGCTCTCCGAGCCCGAGTTCCTGGAATCCGGCGACGCCCGCCGCGCCGTGCGGCTTTTCGAGGAACGGTCGCTGCTGCAGGACCTGCTGGCTCGCACCATGAACAACGGCAACGTCGGCGGCGTGCAGGTGCTGATCGGCGGCGAGGGCAAATGGGAGGAGCTGAAGCAGTGCTCCGTCGTTCTGGCCCGCTACGGCATCCCCGGCATCACCACCGGGACCCTGGGCGTGTTCGGCCCGATGCGCATGGCCTACGCCCGCACCATCCCGACGGTCCGCTTTATGGCCGACCTGTTGAGCGGATTGGTATCTGAAACCATGGTTGGAGATGATAATGAGCAGTAAGAAAACGCACCCCCCGATGGACGAATCCAAGGCCGAGCCGCCTGTTCAGGCTAGCGGGGCGGCCGGGTCCGGACCGGGCGAGGCGGAAATGCAGGCCGAAGCTCCTGCGCCGGCCGTTCCGGCCGAGGAGTTCGAGGCCCTGAAGAAACAACTCGAAGAGGCCCAGGCACAGGCCGCCGAGTACAAGGACGGCTGGCAGCGCGCCGTGGCCGAGTTTTCCAATTACCGCAAGCGCCTGGAGCGTGAGAACGGGGAGGTCTACCAAAACGCAGTGGCTAACATTGTCAAAAGCTACCTGCCCGTGCTGGACGACATGGAGCGCGCCCTGGCAGCCCGCCCTGCCGACCTGGCCTGGGCGGAAGGCGTCGAGCTGATCTACCGCAAGCTCCAGTCGATCCTGGAGGCCGAAGGCATCCGGCGCATCGAGGCCGAAGGTCAGGTTTTCGACCCCAACATGCACGAAGCCATTTCCCAGGAACCCAGCCCCGACCACGCCAGCGGACAGGTCATCGCCGTGGTGCGCAACGGGTACATGCTGGGGGAGCGCGTCATTCGCCCGGCGATGGTGCGCGTCGCACAGTAGACCTTGGACGATGGGCCGTGGACCAGCGTCCACTGTCAATGGTCCATGGTCATATTTTTTATAGGAGCAATCATCCATGAGTAAAATCATCGGCATCGACCTCGGCACGACCAACTCGGTCGGGGCGGTCATGATGGGCAGCGAGCCGGTCGTCATCCCCACCGCCGAAGGGGACCGGCTGGTGCCCTCGGTGGTGGCGGTCAACAAGAACCATGAGCGCCTGGTCGGGCGGGTAGCCCGGCAACCAGGCCGTGATCAACGCCCAGAACACGATCTTTTCCATCAAGCGCTTCATGGGCCGCAAGTACGAGGATGCCGAAGTCCAGCGCACTCTGCCGCGCATCCCGTATGCCGCCCTGCCGGCCGAGAACGGCGACGTGCGCGTCAGGATGGACGGCAAGGAATACTCCCCGCCCGAGATTTCGGCCATGATCCTGGCCAAGATCAAGCGCGACGCCGAGGCCTATCTCGGCGAGCCGGTCACCCAGGCGGTGATCACCGTCCCGGCGTATTTCAACGACGCCCAGCGCAACGCCACCAAGGACGCCGGCAAGATCGCCGGGCTGGACGTGCTGCGCATCATCAACGAGCCGACCGCCTCCTCGCTGGCCTACGGGCTGGACAAGAAAAAGAACGAGATCATCGCCGTCTACGACCTGGGCGGCGGCACCTTCGACATTTCCATCCTGGACGTGGGCGAGGGCGTCTTCCAGGTGCGCGCCACCAACGGCGACACCTTCCTGGGCGGCGATGACTTTGACCAGCGCATCATGGATTACTTTATCCAGCAGTTCAAGAAGGAAAACGGCATCGACCTGCGCCAGGACCGCCAGGCCCTCCAACGCCTGAGGGAAGCGGCCGAGAAAGCCAAGATCGAGCTCTCGACCATGATGCAGACCGAGATCAACCTGCCCTACCTCACCGCCGACGCCTCCGGGCCCAAACACCTGGTCATGACCATGACGCGCGCCAAGCTGGAGCAGCTCACCGGCGACCTGGTCGACGGCACCCTCGGTCCGGTCAAGCAGGCCCTGGCGGACGCCAACCTGAGCCCGGCCGATATTGACGAGGTGGTGATGGTGGGCGGCATGACACGCATGCCCGCCGTGCAGGAGGCCGTGCGCAAGTTCTTCGGCAAAGAGCCTCACAAGGGCGTCAACCCGGACGAGGTGGTGGCGGTCGGCGCGGCCATCCAGGCCGGCGTGCTGGGCGGCGATGTGAAGGACATCCTGCTGCTCGACGTCACCCCGCTGACCCTCTCGATCGAGACCCTGGGCGGGGTGGCCACGCCGCAGATCGATCGCAACACCACCATCCCCACCCGCAAGAGCCAGATCTTCTCCACCGCTTCCGACAGCCAGACACAGGTCGAGATCCACGTGCTGCAGGGCGAGCGCCCGATGGCCGTGGACAACAAGTCGCTGGGCAAGTTCAACCTGGACGGCATCCCGCCCGCGCCGCGCGGCATTCCGCAGATCGAGGTGACCTTCGACATCGACGCCAACGGCATCCTGAAAGTCACCGCCCAGGACAAGGCCACGGGACGCTCCCAGCATATCACCATCACGGCTTCCTCCGGATTGTCCAAGGAGGAGGTCGAGAGGATGCGCAAGGAAGCCGAAGCGCACGCCGACGAGGACAAAAAGCGCCGCGACCTGATCGACGCCCGCAACACGGCCGACAACACCATCTACGCCGCGGAAAAGGTCTTGAAGGATTTCGGCGACAAGGCCCCGGCGGAGGTCAAGGACCAGGTCCAGGCGGGCATCGAAGAGGTCCGGAAAGTCAAGGAAGGTGAGGACGAGCCCGCCATCCGTAAGGCGGTCGACGCCCTCAACCAGGCCGTCCAGAAGATCGGCGCGGCGGCGTACCAGCAGCCGGGAGCCGGTCAGGCCGGGGCAGGGCCGTCCGAGGGGGGCTCGGGAGAGAAACCCTCCGGCGAAGGCGATGTGATCGACGGCGAAGTCAAGGACGCATGAACCCCTCCCGGCGGTTCCAGCGCCGCCGGGGTTTTCTTTTAGGTAGCAATGACCAATCGCGATTACTATGAAATACTCGGCGTTCCCCGCAACGCCTCCATCGAAGATATCAAGGCGGCCTTCCGCAAGCTGGCGCGCCAGTACCATCCGGACGTGAGCAAAGAGTCCGACGCCGAGGAGAAGTTCAAGGAGATCAACGAAGCCTACGGCGTGCTCTCGGATCCCGAGAAGCGCGCCCGCTACGACCAGTACGGCCGCGCCGGGCTGGGCGAGATGGGTGGCATGCCCGACTTCGCCACGATGGACTTCTCGGACATCTTCGAGCAGTTCTTCGGGATCAACATGGGCGGCGGCGGTCGCTCGCGCCGCCCGCGCCGGGGCCGCGACCTGCAGATCCAGGTGGATCTGGCGTTCGACGAGGCCGTCTTCGGGGTCGAGAAGGAGATCGAGATCACCCGCAACGAGACGTGCAGCACCTGTCACGGCTCGGGGGCGGAACCCGGCAGCGGCCCACAGCGCTGCCCGACCTGCGGCGGGCGCGGCGAGGTGCGCCAGGTCCGGCAGACCATCTTCGGCTCGATGATGCAGACCTCCACCTGCCCGGCCTGCAGCGGCCGCGGCGAGGTCATTGCCAACCCCTGCCACACCTGCCGGGGCAGCGGGCTCGAACGCAAGACGGCCCGCAAGGTGGTCCCCATCCCGGCCGGCGTGGACACCGGCACGCAGATCCGCCTGGCAGGCGAGGGCGAGCCGGGGACCTACGGCGGTCCGCAGGGCAACCTGTACATCGTCGTCAGCGTCAAGTCGCACCAGTTCTTCAAGCGCCGCGAGAACGACATCCTGCTCAACCTGGACATCAACATCGCCCAGGCGGTGCTGGGCGCGGAGGTGGAAGTCCCTACCGTGGACGGCAAGGAGAAGCTCAAGATCCCCGCCGGGACGCAGCCCGGCAAGGTTTTCACCCTGAAGGCGCGCGGCGTTCCGCACCTGCGCAAGAGCGGGCGGGGCGACGAGCTGGTGATCATCAACGTCGACGTCCCCGCCAAGCTGACCAAGGAGCAGCGCGAGCTGTTTGAAAAGCTGGCGACGACCATGGGCACGACGGTCAAACCCAAGGAGAAAGGTTTCCTGGACTGGCTGAACGAGACACTGGGGGGGTAAATGAGCTGGCTCGAAGTCTCCCTGATTGTGGATGGTGAATTGGCCGAGGCCGTGGCCGACGTGCTGGCGCGCTTTGCCCCGAATGGCGTGGTGACCGAAAGCGAGGTCAAGTTCCTAAACGAGGAGGACGAGGGCACGCCCAGCGGCGACGTGGTCGTGCGCGCTTACCTGCCCGCGGACGAGACTCTCGAGGAGAAACGCGCCAGGCTGGAGCAGGCGTTGCATTACCTTGGCATGATCCGGCCCCTGCCCGCGCCGCTCTACCGTCCGTTGGAGGACCAGAACTGGATGGAGGCCTGGAAGGCGCGCTACCAGCCGATCCCGATCGGGAAGAAGCTGATCGTCGTCCCGGTCTGGCTCGATTCGCCGGACGCGCAGCGCATCCCGATCCGGATCGACCCCGGCATGGCCTTTGGCACTGGCACGCACCCGACCACCCAGCTGTGCCTGGAGCTGCTGGAGCAGTACACGCCTCCAGGCGGGGAGGTGATCGACGTCGGCTGCGGCTCCGGGATCCTCTCTATTGCCGCGCTGAAGCTCGGCGTGGCGTCTGCCCTGGGGGTGGACATCGACGAGGCGGCGGTCAGGGCTTCGCGCGAGAATGCGGACGCCAATCATGTGGCGGTAGAGAAATTCCACCTCGGCGTCGGCTCGGTGGCGGAAATCCTGGCCGGCCGGTTCGAGCTCCGCCAGGCGCCGCTGGTTCTGGCGAACATCCTGGCACCGGTCATCATCCGCCTGATCGACGTCGGGCTGGCGGAACTCCTTACCCCGGGCGGAGTGCTGGTCCTTTCAGGAATACTGGCGGAGCAGGCCGAAGCGGTACTTTCGGCAGCCGGAAACCGCGGGCTTGAGTTGGTGGAAAAACGTCAGATGGGGGATTGGGTGGCGCTGGTCTTGAAGGAACAAGCGCGCGGGGTTTAATCTTCCCAATAGGAAATATCCACCAGGTTCCCTAAAACGGTAATCAGTACCGTGGTGAGGATCATCGCCCCGAGCACCTGGGGAGCCGGTAAGGTGTATTCATACGTGAACAGCGGCGTCAGGTAGAGCGGGGAAGCTGCAAATGTGAGGTGAGCCCACCAGGACCCGGCGACTGCCGCGAAGAAAGCCAAAAAGGAGATCCAGATCTTCCAAAGGCGTGAGCGGGTAAATCCAGCCAGGGCAAATCCCAGGGCGGCTAATACACATGCCGCGGTCGTCAGGAAGCCGTCCGGCGATCTGTAAAGGTACATTACGTCATAGATGATCAAGGATAGATTTAGGATGATGCCGCCCGCTACGGTGGCCATGATCAAGCGCAGGAAGGCGTTCTGGCTGGATAATCGTTCTACGAACAGCTTGGCCGCCAGGATCCCAACCCCGAACATTGCACCGACGAAAGCCCCCTGATACAGGCCGACTTTTAATCGATCGATGTTGAAAAAGCCCGGCACGCGATAGGATAGGTAAACATGGAGCCCGAAGCCCAAGGTCACTCCCAAAAATGCCATTCCGTATGCCGACATCAGGGCAAGCGGACGGGAGAATAGCTGGTGAAACATCCACTGGAGGGAAATTCCCAGGCGGACCTGAAGAGGTACGGCGGCCGGTAAATTGCCGGCGGTTTGTTGGATGGACATCAGTGCTGCAAGACGCCGGTCTTCGTCGACCCCTTTGAGGACGGTCTGCACCGCCCGGAGCGAGCGCAGATGCCCGATCAAGAGGGCCGCTTCTTCACTTTGAGGCGTATCGGTGAGCGCTATTTCTGCCAGGGCCTGGTCCTGCTCCGGATTCAAGGAGATTTCGCGCCACTCCCTTTGATCGGGGATCAGGAAGCGCAAGGCTTCCAGACTTTGCTGGCCGAGAAAAGGATTGTCTGCTTTGGCGGCCAGATTCAGCAGGGAGGAGGTCATCTCCACCGGGAGAGGCACCTTCAGCTTGTGCAGCTCCGGATCCGCGATGAGGTGGTTGATGACGCGTTCGGCAATAATCTCGTTTCCCTTGCTTATCAGGTCTACAGCGACGTTCATTCTTAGCTGCGATTGATCGACCTGTTGCCACCAAAAGTCATCGTTGTGGCCATAGCTGAGCGCGTTCTGCAACATGAAGCTTTTCAGTTCGGGAGGCATGGCCCTGATATCCGACTGCTTCTGATGCAGGTCGATCACCGCGAACTTGGTCAGGCTGAGATTGGCATCATCAATTGTTTCCTGGTGGATCAACTTTTCTTGGAGCAAATCAGGTTCATCGACCGTAAGGTTTACAGTTACATCCCGGTCCCTGCCGCTTTCCACCTTTTCAGGATAAAACGGGAAGATCGTCTCCAGCATGCGCATGGCCTCACCGGCAGAATGCGTTCGTTCGCGCGGGTTGGCGGCGGTCATCTGGCGCAGGAGATCAACTAGCATGTGCGGCAGTTTCGGGTCGACTTCGCACGGGTCGGGTATTTCATCCTTGGAGTACAGCTGTTGCATCCCAAGGACTTTTTCCCCCTTCCAGGGCAGCTGTCCGGTGAACATCTCGTAAAGCATGATGCCGAAGCTGAAAATGTCCGACTGCGGCAGCATTTTTCCCATGGTGTGTTGTTCGGGCGGAGAGTAGGGCGGCGTTCCCCGTCCCGTGTGCATGGCGCTTGTGGTTTGAGAGACCACGCGTGCCAAGCCGAAGTCGGAAACATAGACGTTTTGACTGAGGTCGAGCAAAATGTTGCCGGGCTTTAAGTCCCGGTGGATGATTTCCTGACCGTGCAGGTAATCCAGTGCGGCACTGATCTGCCTGGCAAATCTTAGGGTGGTCCCGATGGATAAGGGTCCGGTCTTGAGCCTGTCAGTCAGGCTGCCGCCGGAAATATAGGGCGAGACAAGGTAGCGAATTTGTCCTGCCTGGCCCATATCCAAAATCGACAGGATGTTCGGATGACGCAGGGCAATCAACTTTCCGGATTGGCGCTCGAAGGTCAGATCCTCGATGATCTCGCGATCCGTCTTCGGGAGTTCGTTTAACTTGACGGCGACGATGCGGTGATTGACCTGATCGAGGGCAGACCAGACGACGCCCTGCCCGCCGGCACCAACCTGTTCGAGCAACTGGTAATCGAGGAACAAGCTGCCGGGGCGGAGTTCGGACAGCTGGATCGCAGGCGGTTCAATCATGGATGGGTTGGAATGCGGATTTTGCATGGTCATTGGAAACTGCTCATGCGTCTTCTCGATGAGTTTTGACCTAGTCCATTCTCGAGCGGCTGACTAAATTATACATTGGGCAACCAATCTGCACATTGAATTATGAGTGCAGATATCGTCTGCTCGCCTGACGAAAAAAACTTGTGGCGCCGCTGATTGCCAGGTTTCCTGGAAGATACGACTGTGATCTCGCATGATGGATCCCCTGATCAGGAGAACCAGTCCTGGCGCCGTTGTTTTGGATAGTCAGACGAATCTTCCCTGCCTTCCAGAATTCAAACTCCCTGGATTGCCCGGGGAGTTTGATATCAAATGAATTTTTTGGCTGCCTGCCTGTATCAGGCCGGGAGCGTTGATGGGTGTACCCGGTTCGGTATGGGATCAGCCGTCACTTCGAAATTGAGGAGAAGGCTTTTAAGTCGTTGCCATTTTAACTGTGAAAATGTCAGATACCCAGCCTTGATCACCTGAGCCGCCTTGCGGAGCTTGTCCTCGCCGGGAAGATCAGGGTTATCCTTGCACATCGTGTCCTCTTACAGGGTGGGGGTGGAGGTCGCGGTGGCCGTGGCCGTTGGGGTCGGGGTGAGTGTCGGGGTCGGCGTGGGCGTTGAAGCCGGAGTAGGTGTACTTTTCACCGCAGTCATATCGCAGCCGGGACCGAAATTGAAGGCGATGCTGTTCGTATCGGAGGTTACGTCGGGGGCTTTTTTGAATGTCAGGGTGATCGTCACCGTTGCGCCTGCCGATATCTGGCGATCGCTTGTATTCGTGTCTGTCCACGGATTCGAGGTATCTCCGATCGTGATGGTGTCCTCGTATTTCGCTTTACGCCGTACTTTTTAGTATCCGCTCGCCAGGGTCAACTCCACGTTTGGACCAACATCCACCCACCGGGCAAGGAACGCCCCGGTGGCAACTGTACCTTGTTTCAGGTTCAAAGTTCCATTGGGCGCGTAGACGTTGGCAACCAGTGTGTTATTTTGTCCAATATCAATGGCCTTGGGAGTAGCGCCGATTGCGCCTGTGGTTCCGTTGATGCCAGTGACGATGATGAGAATATCCCTGGCGCCGGGACATGGGGAGCAAGTTCCTCCTGGTCCAATGTACGTTCCTTGCTCGGTGCTCAACTTTTCGGCGATACGGATTTCGCTGGGCGCTGAAAAGTATAGATTTACGTTCTGCTTGATATCCCACGAGGTAAAGGTATAAACTCCACCTTCAAAAGTTACTGCCGAGCTGTTGTTGGCCGTCAGTAACCCATAATCTCCCGCGGGTAAAGTAAGGGTTGTGTCTGCTGTTTCAGGGGTGCTGCCCGGCGTGAAGGACGGCACGGACGGCATGCTGCTGAACACCGGCAGAGACAAGGGAGTATAGTGGTTGCCACTTACCGTGCCGTTTTCGGTAATATCGTTGTAGAACACATCATAGACCTGTGCTTTATTTTTAACCAGGATACTGTCACCAACCACTCGCGAGGAAGAGAGGTCGAGAGTTACGTTTACACCGATGACAGCTTCTTCGCTGTCGCTCAAGTATGGCCCACCGGTTGATATGTTCTCGCCTACATCTCCGCTGTGGACAATGCTGTTTTGCTCTAAGAAAATTCCGTCTTGTCCGAACGCCACAAAACTTCCTATCGACAGAGTTGGGGGTGTCGGCGTACGGGTGTAAGTTGCCGTGGCCGTCGGGGTCCGGGTAGCGGTGTTCGTCGGGGAAGGAGTTTGGGTCGCTGTACGTGTAGGCGTCGGAGTTTGGGTCGAGGTGAGCGTCGGGGTCGGCGTGGCTGCGGGGTTGACACCGGTGGCCTGACAGCCGTTAACGAACGTCACCTGGACGGAGTTGTCCCCGGGCGTGTTCGTGTCAGGAGTTTTCTTATAGTTCAGGGTAAGCGTCAGGGTATTCCCGGCCGGGAGGATGCCGGTGCCCGACATGGGATGGGTTGCGTCGGGGATGGTGACGGGGGAGGTATTGTCGCTCCCCGACCAGAGCGTCGTGGTATATAACGTGACACTATCCAAATTGTTGCTATTCCCCGGACCCGGGACCCAATAGATCAGCAATTGCGTGATGGTTGCATCCGTGCCGCCGTAGTTCGTCAGGTCCATGCGTGCGGTGTTTCCGGAGATAACCAAGCTGCCGGCCGTGATATGACAGTCCGAGGTGGCGGTCGGTGTTGGTGTGCTGGTGGGTGTAGCAGTGGGTGTGAGAGTTGTCGTCGGGGTTTGAGTTGGCGTAGCGGTGAAAGTGGGGGTGTCGGTGTCGGTGGGTGTGGAAGTCTTCGTTGAGGTTTCCGTCGGGGTATAGCTGAAAACTGGAGTATGGGTGTAAGTTGCCGTGTCCGTTGGCGTGGGTGTCACAAGCGGGGTGGGGGTGGAGGTCGCGGTGGCCGTGGCCGTCGGGGTCGGAGTAGCAGTGTCTGTCGGGGAAGGAGTTTGGGTCGCTGTACGCGTAGGCGTCGGAGTTTGAGTCGAGGTGAGCGTCGGGGTCGGCGTGGCTGCGGGGTTGACACCGGTGGCCTGACAGCCGTTAACGAACGTCACCTGGACGGAGTTGTCCCCGGGCGTGTTCGTGTCAGGAGTTTTCTTATAGTTCAGGGTAAGCGTCAGGGTATTCCCGGCCGGGAGGATGCCGGTGCCCGACATGGGATGGGTTGCGTCGGGGATGGTGACGGGGGAGGTGTTGTCGCTCCCCGACCAGAGCGTCGTGGTATATAACGTGACACTATCCAAATTGTTGCTATTCCCCGGACCCGGGACCCAATAGATCAGCAATTGCGTGATGGTTGCATCCGTGCCGCCGTAGTTCGTCAGGTCCATGCGTGCGGTGTTTCCGGAGATAACCAAGCTGCCGGCCGTGATATGACAGTCCGAGGTGGCGGTCGGTGTTGGCGTGCTGGTGGGTGTATCGGTGAATGTGGGTGTGTCGGTGGGCGTATCGGTCGGCGTCGATGTGTCGGTTGGGGTATGGGTGTGGGTTGGCGTATTCGATGGAGTTGGGGTGCCGGTGGACGTGTCGGTGGGCGTCGTGGTGTCCGACGGGGTGTAGGTGTGAGTCGGCGTATCGGATGGTGTCTGGGTATAGGGCGGCGTGTCGGTTGGCGTCTGGGTGTCGGATGGCGTCGGGGTGTTAGTGGGTGTATCGGTCGGTGTCGGTGTGTAGGTAGGAGTATCTGTCGGAGTCGGCGTGTCCGAAGGAGTGTGAGTGTGTGTCGGTGTATCGGATGGTGTCGGGGTGTTGGCGGGCATGTTAGTCGACGTCGGCGTGTCCGACGGTGTTTGTGTATAGGTTGGGGTGTCGGTGGACGTTGGCGTGTCGGTGGGCGTATCGGTAGGCGTCGGCGTGTCTGACGGGGTATGGGTGTGGGTCGGTGTATCCGACGGCGTCGGGGTGTCTGTAGGCGTGTTAGTCGGCGTCGGCGTGTCGGATGGAGTGTAGGTGAAAGTTGGCGTGTCCGTAGGCGTCGGCGTGTCCGAAGGAGTATGAGTGTGGGTCGGTGTATCCGACGGCGTCGGGGTGCCGGTGGGTGTGTTAGTCGACGTTGGCGTTTCAGACGGGGTATGGGTGTGGGTCGGCGTCTCCGAAGGCGTCGGGGTGTCGGTGGGCGTGTTAGTCGACGTCGGCGTGTCCGAAGGAGTATGAGTGTGTGTCGGCGTCTCCGAAGGCGTCGGGGTGTCGGTGGGCGTGTTAGTCGACGTCGGCGTGTCAGACGGGGTATGCGTGTGGGTCGGTGTATCCGAAGGCGTCGAGGTGTCGGTGGGCGTATTGGTGAGCGTCGGCGTGTCAGACGGGGTATGGGTGTGGGTCGGTGTATCCGACGGTGTCGGGGTGTCGGTGGGCGTGTTAGTCGACGTCGACGTTTCCGAATGTGTCTGAGTGTAGGTGGGCGTATTGGTCGTTGTCGGCGTATCCGATGCTGAAAGGGTGTCGGTGGGCGTAGGAGTGTAAGTGTAGGTCGCCGTGTACGTCGGAGTGAAAGTGTTCGTCGACGTCTCAGTCGGGGTATCGGAGAGAGTGGGTGCGTAAGTATCGGTCGAAGTATGAGACGGGGTGTAAGTTCCGGTCGGCGTTTCGGATGGCGACGGTGTGAAGGTCGGTGTGAATGTCCCGGTCGACGTCGAGGTGGCCGTGCTGGTCGTTGTCTTGGTCGGCGTGAAGGTCCAGGTCGACGTGTTCGTTGGAGTGAAGCTGAAGGTGGATGTAGGCGTACGGGTAGACGAGGCTGTTGCGGTGGGGGTGGAGGAGCGTGTAAAGGTTGTAGTAGGCGTGCGGGTGGAGCTGGGGGTCGAGGTGCGCGTGGGCGTATCAGTGATGGTCGCCGTCCTGGTGAGCGTGGGTTTTGGAGTGCTGGTGCTTGTCGGGGTTAAGACCATCTTGGCAGCTGTGACCTGGGTCAAGGTGAGGATCGAGGTGCTTGTAACAGCCTCGACCTGAGTCTGAGCCAGGGTTGGGGTGCTCTGGATGACCTCGGCCTGGGCCAAGGCAGAAGTTGAGGTGCTCAGGGCGGTTTCGACCTGGGCCCGGGCAGTCACCTGGCCCACCGTCGGGATGGTCGCCTCGGAGCAGTTCTCCCCGGTCATGGCGCACGAGACGATCAGGTCATCCTGGGAGAGGGGTGCGGGCGTGGAGGGCGGGCCGACCGCCTCCGTCCCGCTCGATCCACCTAGTGGAATGCTGACGGTTTGTCCGGCCCCGAAGTACTGCTGCTCGCCGTTGGCGACGACCAGGCCCGAGCCGTTATATAAATTGACCTGCATGGTATCATTCTTGATTGCCTGCAGGCTGGCGTCGCCCATCAGGGTCAGGTCGGCGCCGTTGACGGTGAAGTGCACCCCCGACCCGTCGGGCACGTTGACCATGATGCCGTTGTAGGGCGCCTTCTCGCAGATCATCTGTCCGAGTTCGGAAGAGAAGTAGAAGGATTCCAGGCTGGGGGCGTCCTTGCTCAGGCTGGTGTTGCCGAAGACCAGCAGGGTGACCGCCTGGCCGGGCAGGGAGCGGGGCAGGTTGGCCAGCACCTTGAAGATGGCGATGCCCCACTGGTTTTTATTGGGGTCGAGGGGGGAGGCGGACAGGCGGCGCAGGTAGGCGACGTCGAGGATGTCGCCGCGTTCGGAAAAGCGCTGCAGGGAGTTGGGGAGAAGCTCGGCCTGCAGGGTGATGTTGCCATAACACACCTGGTCGGGGCCGACGCGGTTGCAGTAGTTCCCCGAGGCCTGCATGGCTCTCTGGATCAATGCCTGGCAGTCGGCCTGCTGGTTGGCGGCAGAAGAGGATCGAAAGAGAATCCCGCTGGCGGTAAGTGCGGTGCCGACACAAACCACAGCCAAGGTCCCGAGTGTGATCGGCAGCCAGGTCCTCCATGCCTTGTTCCATCTCGCCGATGGCCTGATAGCAGGTTGTTTTCTGAACAAAGGCTGGGTTGCATCCTCTTTGGTATGGGATGCAACCCTGGAGGAGGTTTTAGCCTGATTGAGGGCATCCAGGCGCTGGCGTGCCCAGGGATGGCGGGGCTTAAGTCTAAGAATGCGCTTGAGGCCATAGGCCTCTTCCGCAGGGTTTTTGGCGATGCGGGAGAGCATCTCCCAGGCGATAACGTTGTTCACATCCTTGGCAAGCACTTGCCGGAGCGGCAGGCGCGCCTCGACAACTCGGCCGGCCTTGATCAGCTGGGCCGCTTTGAGGAGCTTATCCTGGATAGGACCTTGAGGGCCGCTCATGCGTCTTCTCGATGAAGTATGTCCTGGTCCGTTCTCGAGTCACTTATTGAATAATGCCTTGAGCAGATGATTCGGGTCTTGCCATTTGGCATAGAGATCGATTATGGGGCCGAAATAAAACAAAGCTTGTGACGCCGTTCAATCCCGGGTTTCATCCGCACACTTGTGCAGATGATCTGCCGCTGAAGGAGGCCGACCCAGGCTCGGTGAGGGCATATGATTTGTTGAGTTGTCCGGCAAATCCATCCTGCAGTTCAGCGCCAAAACTCCCTGGGATGACCAGGGAGTTTGATGGTGGGTACAGTTTTTCCGTTATCCACCCGGGTCGGGGCTGGGAGCGCTGGCGGATGCCTCGGTCGGGGCAGGAGCGCTGGTGGGCTCCTCCATCAGACCGTGCTTGATGAATCGGGCGGGTCGAAGACGGTGCTCATAATTAACTTCCTTGACTAATTCAGGTCCGACATAAAAACGGGCATTCAACGGGCGATGGATAACAGCTATGTTTTTTGTAAAAGACCATCAGGTCGTGCTTACAGGTTAATTGGAAGCCTGGGCTTGGCAAGTAGATGTATCGAAAGTGATCGTAACCTTGTTGCCAGTCGTCACCAGATTGTCAAAGAACTGCATGACCAGAGTATACGTGGTTGTATCCGGGATTTGTCGGTTGCTGGGAGGAACCGTCCAATCGGCGCTCCCGATCTGAGTGGGTGGATGATTGCTGTTAGCTGACCAGATTGTATTCCCATTGAAAACAACCGACTGCATTTTTTGAGAGGAAGGGCTGTCAGTCCATTGAACCTCGAGGTCGGTAATCATAACCGTGGCCCCGCTATTGTTGGTAACATCAACATGGAGTTCCGCGGGAGTGGCAGTTGGAACGGTCAGGCTTCCAAGAGTGATGTTGGCGCAAACCGTCCCGGGCGTAATCGTCGGCGCGGTTGTCGGGGTCTCCGTTGAAGTGGGCGTCGATGTGTCCGTTGAGGTGCTGCTCGGGGTGTCCGAAGGGGTGAGTGTAGGAGTATCGGTCGGTGTAGGGGTTGAGGTTGATGTGTCTGAGGGTGTCGGAGTAGTTGAGGAGGTGGGCGTATCCGAGGGAGTGAGAGAGGGTGTCGCCGTGTTGGTCCGGGTGGGGGTGAGGGTGCTGGTGTGGGTAAACGAGGCAGTTGGAGTTAAGGAGACCGTATAAGTCAAAGTTGGCGTGCGCGTGCTGCTGGGGGTCGAGGTGCGTGTGCTGGTTCGCGTGGCAGTACGCGTGCTGGTGCGCGTGGCGGTGCGCGTGGCGGTGCGCGTGCTGGTGCGCGTCGGGGTCGGGGTGCGGGAGGGCGTCCGGGTCGGTGTGGAGGTCCGGGTGGGTGTGAGCGTAACAGTGCTGGTCAGCGAGCGTGTGGCGGTCAGCGAGCGTGTGGCGGTCAGCGTGCGAGTGGCGGTCGGGGTGTTGGTTGCGGTCGGGGGGTTGGTGGGAGATTGGGAAGGGGTCGAGGTGATCAGGCTGGCCTCGACCTGAGCCTGGGCGGTTTCCTGGCCCACCGTCGGGATGGCCGCCTCGGAGCAGTTCTCCCCGGTCGTGGCGCACGAGACGACCAGGTCATCCTGGGAGAGGGGTGCGGGCGTGGAGGGCGGGCCGGACGCCTCCGTCCCGTTCGATCCACCCAGTGGAATGCTGACGGTTTGTCCGGCCCCGAGGTACTGCTGCTCGCCGTTGGCGACGACCAGTCCCGAGCCGTTATATAAATTGACGCGCATATCGCCGTTCTTGGCTGCCTGCAGGCTGGCGTCGCCCATCAGGGTCAGGTCGGCGCCGTTGACGGTGAAGTGCACCCCCGACCCTTCGGGTACGTTGACCATGATGCCGTCGTAGGCCTTCCCGCAGATCATCTTTCCGAACTCGGAGGAGAAGTAGAAGGATTCCAGGCTGGGGGCGTCCTTGCTCAGGCTGGTGTTGCCGAAGACCAGCAGGGTGACCGCCTGGCCGGGCAGGGAGCGGGGCAGGTTGGCCAGCACCTTGAAGATGGCGATGCCCCACTGGTTTTTATTGGGGTCGAGGGGGGAGGCGGACAGGCGGCGCAGGTAGCCGACGTCGAGGATGTCGCCGCGTTCGGAGAAGCGTTGTGCAGTATTGGGGAGGAGCTCGGCCTGCAGGGTGATGTTGCCATAACACACCTGGTCGGGGCCGACGCGGTTGCAGTAATTCCCCGAGGCCTGCATGGCTCTCTGGATCAATGCCTGGCAGTCGGCCTGCTGGTTGGCGGCAGAAGAGGATCGCAGGAGAATCCCACTGCCGATAAGCGCCGCGCCGACGCAAACTACGGCGAGCACTCCCAGGGTGATGGGGATCCAAATCCTGCGCTCCTCCCTCCGCTTGTTGTGGGCTTTGGAGGACTGCTGTTGGCTGGGCCAAGGACTGGCCGCTTCAGCCTGGCCGGAGGAGGGGGCCTCGGCAGTTGTCTCAGCCTGTCCGAGGGCGTCCAGGCGCTGGCGTGCCCAGGGGTGGGTCGGTTTCAGGTTGAGGATGTGCTTCAGGCAGTAGGCTTCTTCCGTGGGATTGTAGCTGGCATAGACGAGCAGCTCCCAGGCGGCGAGGTTGTTGGCATCCGCGGCAAGCACTTCACGCAGCAGCTGGCGCGCGTCTTTCTTCTGCCCGGCTTTGATCAACCGGGTGGCCTGGCGGAGCTTGTTCTTCACGGAGCCTTGAGAGCCGCTCATGCGTCTTCTCGATGAATTTTGATCTGGTTAGTTCTCGCGTGACTAATTAATTATACAATCGGTGGACAACGCAGGCGTTGCAGTTTGAGTGCAAAAATCGGCGAATGAGCTTGGGTAAAACAAAGCTTGCGACGCCGTTACTTGCCAAGATTCCGGGGGACACAACCGCGCTCTCGCACCGAAGGATCTGCCGGTCAAGAAGATCGGCCTGTTCTCGGCGGGGAGAGCTGATGTTTTAGGGCGTCAGGCAAATCCATCCTACCTTTTAGTGCTCAAACTCCCTGGATTGCCCAGGGAGTTTGATGATGGGTACAGTTTTTCCGTTATCCACCCGGGTCGGGGCTGGGAGCGCTGGCGGGTGCCTCGGTCGGGGCAGGATCGCTGGCGGGTGCCTCGGTCGGGGCCGGAGCGCTGGTGGGCGCCTCGGTCGGGGCCGGGGCGCTGGTGGGTGCCTCGGTCGGGACGGGAGTAGGAGCGCTGGTGGGCGCCTCGGTCGGGACGGGAGTAGGAGCGCTGGTGGGTACATCCGTCGGGGTGGAATTGGCCGTCGGCTCGGGGGTAACTATCACCTTGCGCTTTGTGGTCGAAGTGGGCATATGGGTTCGCGTCGGCCTTACCGTGGGAGTGCTTGTCACTGCACCTGCGCTGGTGGATACTGAGGTCGGGTTGGGGCCTGTCGTTGCATTGGCCACACTGGTCGGATTGGGCACGTTGGTCGCGGTAGGCAATGGATCAGAAGTGATTGATGTTGCGGCCATGTTTGTGGGCACCTTGGTCGGTATGGGCGTCCTGGTCGGTATGGGTGTTCTGGTTGGCAAAGGTGTCCTGGTTGGTATGAGCGTTCTGGTTGCCTTGGGCGGCTTGGTCGGCGTGGGCGGATTGGTCGGCGTAGGTGGATCGATCGGCTTGGGCGTATTCGTCGCCGGCTGGAGGGTATCAGTTGGTTGGAGTGTGTCCGTCGGCGCGGTTGTGTCGGTTGGCATGGGTGAATTGGTCGGAAGCGGGGTATAAGTGGATGTATCGGCGGGAATCGGTGTGTCTGTCGGCGTGTTGGTTTGGGTCGGCGTGTCCGACGGGATTGGCGTGCTGGTCTGGGTTTCCGTCTCGGTAGGAGTGAAGGTGGCAATATCTGTGCTGGTTGCGGCGAGGCTCTTCAGAGAGGCATCATCGACCGTGGGCTGGACGGCAGTCCAGGTGGCCGACTGACCCGCTGCAGCGGCGATCGCCGCGGGACAATGCTGGCCGGTCATGGTGCAGGCAACGCTCAGGTCACTGCTGGGCAGAGACACCGGCTTGGAAGGCGGGCTGACGGCCTCTATACCTCGTGCGCCTCCCAGCCGGACGCTGACCTGTTCTCCTGCTCCGAGTTTCTGCTCCTGGCCGACGGATGTGATCTGGCCGGAGCCGTCATACAGGCTGACCTGCATGTCCCCGTTTCTCATCGCCCTGAGCTTGGCATTCCCTTTCAGGATCAGGTCGGTGCCGTTAACCTTGAGGCGCACACCCGCCCCATCGGGGACGTCAACCATGATGCCGTCATACTGGGCATTCTCGCACATGATCTGTCCGAGCTCGGAGGAGAAATAGAATGATTCGAGGCCCTGGGAGGTCTTGTTGACGGTGGTATTGCCAAAGACCATCAGCGTCACCAGCTGGCCTGGCAGGGAATGTGGCAGGTTGGCCAGTAATTTGAAGATGGCGATGCCCCATTCCTGGGTCTTCATGTTGAGCGGTGCGGCGGACAGCCCGCGCAGCAAACTGACGTTCAGGATGTCCCCGCGTTCGGAGAAGCGTTGGGTGGTATTGGGGACAAGCTGCGCCCGCAGGGTGATGTTGCCGTAGCAAACCTGGTCGACACCGACCTGGTCGCAGTAATCTCCCGAAGCCTTAATGGCCTGCTCGATCAAATCCCGGCAGCCGACTTGTTGATCCGCAGACGTCATGGCACCCGAGGCGTTCGTCACGCCCCCCGTCGAGGCGGCGGTGCGGATGATGGTGAGACCAAACAGACCGACGCACAGGATGGAAACCAGCACCAGCGACCAAGCGAAGATTCGATTTTGTCTTTCCTCGCGCCGCTTCGAGGTTTTGTAGGCGGCCGGGTTGGAAGGCCGGCGGGGCTTTGACCTGACCGGTGTTGTTTTGGGGGAGTTCGTGAAAGGATACGATCGGGCGGACGGGTTGAGAGTAGCCAACCGCTGCCTGGCCCACGGGTGCGTGGGGCACAGGCAGATGATGCGCTTTAGGCAATACGCCTCTTCTTCGGCGGAGTAGGTGGCCCGAGCAAGCAGTTCCCAGGCGATCAGGTTTTGAGCATCCGCGATGAGCACTTCACGCAGCAACGGGCGCGCTTCCATCATCAGACCGTTCTTGATGAACCGAGCCGCCTTGCGCAGCTGTTCCTCGATGGGATGATCAGAACTGTTCATATCCTCACCCGATGAGCCTTGGCAGTACTTCCTTCTTTATGTTAGGTCAGCCGTCCGTCTTCTGGAAAATTAACAGAAGTTGCAGGCGTCCCAGGAAGATGCGAGATACGTTGTTCAAGGGATATGGCCGGTTGGGGATCAGGCGTTGTTTCTCCAGCCAGGTGCCGTTGGTACTGCCAAGGTCCATGATTTCGTACCCCTCCTCGGTCCGTCGAATCATGGCGTGGCGGCGCGAGACGCCGTTTTCATAGGCGCCAAATGGCTTGAGATCAATAAAGGAATCGTCCAGTTCGCCGGTCATCTTGCGGCCGAGGGTAAATTGGTTGTTGGTGTTGATCGTGACCGGCGCGTCGGAGGCGTTCGTGTAGATCGCAATACCTTGCGGGGGAGTTTCCAGCGCCCTATCGATTATTTCTTGCGGTGCCTGAGGCATGACGCCGGTTGGCATTTCGACATTGCGCGTGGTGGTCGGATTCTCGTCCCCGCCATCAATCAGAGGGGAACCGCAGAACGCACACACGCTTGCGCCGGTCTCGTTCTTATACTTGCAGACTGGACAGAATTTTTCGGCCATAATTTCCATCCGATCACTCCGGAACCGCGGGAGCGCCTAAATCCAAGATGGATTTTTAGGAAAGCCAATAACGATGGTTTTCGGCTGCTATATAATACGCTTTCTTAAGGTAAATAATAATTTCATTTTCATAATAATTACAGTCGTTGAAAAGTGGCTTACAAATCCCTAACAGAGGGCGTTGTGCCCTTAAATTATAGATGATTCTTCCAATTCACATGTCTGTGTGCTATCATATAAAACTTATGCTTACTTCAGGCTTGAGGGCCAGGTAGAAGCGGGATAAGCCTGGCTAGCCTGATTGGTAATAATTCAGGAGGTAATTCATGGGCGTAAAAGAACTTCATTTTTCGTGGTTGGCTGGCCTCGCAGCGATTGCGTTGTTGACGGCGTGCAATTTATCAGGCAGAGCCCCAACTGCGTTCCCATTAACGACGGCAACTTTCCCCAATGCATCTCCGGCCACGGTCACCTTTGGGAATGCTCAGGCGACGGAGGCGCGCCCGTCTCCATCCCAGACGGTTATTGCGCCGAGTTCAAACATCTCCCGCTGCGCCTCCGACCTCAGCCGCGCCGACCACTGTCCCGCCAACGCCGGCGCTTGGGCCGGCCATGCAGCATCTGGCTGCCGGTCAGAAAATCGCCATCACCTACATTAAGATGGTGGACGTCAATCAGGGCTGGGGGATCGGCGGCCTGTCCCAGGTGGGCGACCATGTCTTCCGCACCCAGGATGGCGGCAAGAGCTGGCGCGATGTCACCCCGCCGCAGCCGGCGCCGGATGCGGGTCAGCAGCTCCAGGCTTTGGGTGCTTTTCGCAGCGCCTCTTCCGCCTGGGTGATATTCAGCCTGCAGGAGCCTGTCCCCGCTTCGCAGACCAGCCGGGTCTGGGTGACAACGGACGGCGGCGTTTCCTGGAAGTCCAGTGCCCTCGATATCTCCGCCTTCCAAGAGACCTTCACCCCTTCCGATATGGTCTTCGTGGACGACCAGCACGGCTGGTTCCTTGCCCACGTCGGGGTTGGAATGAACCACGACTACATTGCCGTCGTGGCCACTGCTGACGGCGGCCAGAGCTGGCGTGTGCTTCTGGATCCCTATCAGGATGGCGGCATCCAGTCCTGTCCCAAGCACGCCATGCTCTATGCCGACACCCGGACCGGCTGGCTGACGCCGGATTGCATGGGCGTTGGTGCGCCTCCCTCGCTCTTCAAGACATCGGACGGTGGGGCGACCTGGCAGCCAATCGGTATGCCCGCGCCTGCTTCCGGATACTTCGATGACAATTCCTGCGGGATGCACGCCAGCTTCCTGTTCTCAGTGACCTCGGCGGTCTTCAGCATGCAATGCCTGGACAACGGCACATTTAAAATTGAGCACGATTTCCTCTACTCAACCGCCGACGGCGGAAGCAACTGGAAAGCCTATGCCCTACCGTCTGACTTCACGGTCCTGGATCCTCCCAGCGGTGGGCTGTTTTTCATCAATGTCACCTCCGGTCTGGTGCTGGGGCGCAGGATCTATCGCACCGGCGATGGCGGCAAGACCTGGTCTCTGGTGAAGACGGTCAACTGGGACGGTCAGTTCAGCTTCCTGGACCTCAACACCGGCTGGGCCGTGGCCCGCAACGCCGGGCAGGTCGCCCTGGTCAGGACCGTCAACGGCGGCGGGACCTGGCAGGAGCTTAAGCCGAGCGTGGCTCCGTGAGCCGGACTCGTCCCGCCTCGATGCAAACTGGGCGCGGGTCTCCGGGCCGTTCCTTAAACTATCCGCCCTTCTCTGTTCTGCGCACCCGCTTTATGCTATCATACAAGCAGTATGAACCGGCGGCGCCTGTTCTATTACATCCTGCTCAATATCTTTGTTTCCGCGGCCGTCACGGGCATCATCCTGTTCTTCTATGACCGCAGCCATCGCGCCGATTTCTTCCCGGGCGCTTTCATCCCGACACTGTCCGGATCGACCATCTCGCCGGACGTCAAGGTGAACATCGTCAGCGTGATCGGGGCGGGGATGGCTGCCAGCGAGATCGTTGTCATCCAAAACGTCGGCACCGGCCCGCTGGTCCTGACCGGCTGGCGGCTCAAGGACCGTCAGGGAAATTCGTACACCTTTCCCCAACTGACCCTTTATCCGGATGGGACGGTCCAGGTCCACACCGCCGCGGGCGAAGACACCGCCGTGGACCTTTACTGGGGCCGCAAAGACCCGGCCTGGTCTCCCGGTGAGCTGGTCGGCCTGTACGACATGGGAGGCGTCGCCCGCGCCTTCTACCGCATCCCCTGACCCTGGTTTCCCAATCCCTGGTCCCTAATCACTGATCCCCTGCCTATGTCCCAAGCCTTGTATCGCAAATGGCGTCCCCAGAAGTGGGACGAAGTCATCGGCCAGCAGCATATCGTCCAGACGTTGCGCAATGCGGTGGCGGGCGATCGTGTCGCCCATGCCTACCTGTTCGCCGGTCCGCGCGGCACCGGCAAGACCACCGTGGCGCGCCTGCTCGCCAAGGCGGTCAACTGCCTGGCCGAGGAGGCCGCGGCGCGTCCCTGCAATCAGTGCGCCCACTGTCTCGCCGTGAACGGGGGGCGCTTCCTCGACCTGATCGAGATCGACGCCGCCTCCAACACCAGCGTGGACGATGTGCGCGATCTGCGCGACAAGATCAATTTTTCCCCCAATCAGGGCAGGTACAAAGTCTATATCATCGACGAAGTTCACATGCTCTCCACGGCGGCTTTCAACGCCCTGCTCAAGACGCTCGAGGAGCCGCCCCCGCATGCCATCTTCGTGCTTGCCACCACCGAGATCCACAAGATCCCGGCCACGGTGCTTTCCCGCTGCCAGCGGCACGAATTCCGTCGCATCCCGGTGGACGACCTGGTGATGCAGCTCAAGCACATCGCCTCCGAAGAGAAGCTGACCGTCGAACCGGAGGCCCTGACGCAGATTGCCCGCCAGGCCACCGGCAGCTTCCGGGACGCCATCTCGCTCCTCGACCAACTGGCCTCCACCGGAGGGACGATCAGTCTGAGCCTTACGCAGGAGGTGCTCGGCACAGCCCCCAACCAGACCGTAATGAACCTGGTCGAGGCCGTCCTGGACCATAAGCCTGCTTCCGGTATGGACGCCATCCATGCCGCCCTGGACGCTGGCACCGACCCGCGCGTGCTGGCGCGGCAGGTGGTGGATTATCTGCGCGCCGTGCTCTTCGTCCAGATGGGCAACGAGTCCCAAGTGGAATTGCCGGCCGAGGCGCGCCAGCAGGTCAGGCATCATGCCGCGGCGTTTGCCTCGGTCGACGTGCTGCGCATGATCCGCCTGTTCAACGCCGCGGCGACCGACCTGCGCGGCAGCTGGCAGCCATCGCTCTCGCTGGAGCTTGCGCTGGCCGAAGCCTTGGAAGCTCCGGCTCCGGCCTCGTCGACTTCCCCCGCGCCAGGGAAAAAGGAATCGCCGACGCTTTTCCAGCGTCAGGCATCGTCTGGAGCCGGCAGGGTTGATTCAGAAAAGAGCAGCAAACCGGCTGCCAGGTCGGCCACCGTCCCCAAGCCGGCGGAAGGCGAGGTGCCCGCGGAAGCCAAGAAACCGGCGGCCAAGCCCGGTCCGGCCGTCAGCCTCGAGCAGATTTCCAAGGTCTGGAAGCAGGTCTGCGCGACGATCAAACCGCAGAGCTCGTCGTTGAACGCCCTGCTGAATTCTTGCCGACTGGTGGAAATCAAGGATGGAGTCTTGCTGATCGGGTTTGCCAGCGAGATCTTGCGCTCGAAGGCGGACACGCCCGAGCAGATCGGATTGATCCGCGCCGCGCTCGCTGCGGCAATCGGCGCGGACGTGCCGGTGCGCTGTGTCATCTCGAATGCAAAGCAGTCCGCCCCGCCGGACGTCAAGCAGAACGGCATGGTCGCCGCGGCACTCAAGAAGGGTGGCGAGATCGTCGACATCCAGGAGTAGGGACGACCGGCGTGTCGTCCCGGCGACCTGCGTGTCGCCTATTGGAGGAACAACCATGGCCAAAGGTTTTAATCGCCCGCCCGGTGGGCAGTCCGGAATGCTCCAACAGTTCCAGCGCCTCCAGCAGCAGCTGGCCGAGGCACAGGCGAAGCTGGCCGAGGAGACGGTCACGGCCACGGCCGGCGGCGGCGCGGTCAAGGTGACCATGACCGGCGACCAGAAATGTAAAGCAGTCGAGATCGCCCCGGACCTGGTCAAGGAGGCGGATGCCGAGATGCTCCAGGACCTGGTGCTGGCCGCGGTGAACCTGGCCCTCGACCAGTCGCGCGAGCTGGCGGCCGACCGGCTGGGCCCCATCACCGGCGGCCTGCCGATCTAGGAGTGGTCCCGCGTTAAGGGCTCCGGCGTCACGTTCATAACCTGGAGCGCTTGCCGCTGGCACACAGGATCACGGAGAGACATGTTACCCGATCCGATCCAGGACCTGATCGTTGCGCTCGAACGCCTTCCCGGCATCGGCCCGAAGACCGCCTCCCGGCTGGCGTTCTACCTGTTGCGCGCCCCGGATGAGATCTCGCGCCAGCTGGCCGAAGCGCTGACCGACATCAAGACCAAGATCGCCTTTTGCCAGGAATGCTTTAACATTACCACGTCCGGGCGCGAACACTGCGAGATCTGTAGCAGCCCGCAGCGTGACAGGTCGGTGATCTGTGTGGTCGAGGAGCCGCTGGACGTGCTGGCCTTCGAACGCATCGGTGCCTATCAGGGGAAGTACCATGTCCTCCAGGGGGTGCTCTCGCCGATCGAAGGCATCGGCCCCGACAATCTCAGGATCAAGCCTCTGCTGGAGCGCGTCCGGCGTGGGGAGGTCAAGGAGGTGATCCTGGCGACCAACCCCAGCATGGAGGGCGAAGCCACGGCGCAATATCTGTTCCAGCAGCTCCAGCCGTTGGGCGTGCACATCACCCGTCTGGCGCGCGGCCTGCCCATCGGCGGCGATCTGGAGTACGCCGACCAGAATACCCTGTTGCGGGCGCTGACCGGCCGGCAGGAGATGTCCTGACCTTAAAGATTGCAGATTGGGGGATAAAATCCTTGACAATGTCGGACGAATGCGTATAATAATGAACGCACAATTGATCCCCACTCAGATCTCGTCCCCGTGGACAGATCGTTGACAAAATAGCAACGTCTCACGTCAGAGACACAAGCCAGCAGGTTTCGCAGTCTGACGAGCCGATGTTGAAACAGGAACATCGGTAATTTTGTCGCTAATCTTGACAGTGGGAGATCTCGCGGGTAGAATTCAGCCCGCTTTGTTCTCAGGACCTTAACAACTGAAAAGTGATAGGAAGTAAGCCTAGTCGTTCCAAATCCGTAACTTACACTCGCAAGAGTGGATATATTGCGGAGAGTTTGATCCTGGCTCAGGATGAACGCTGGCGGCGTGCTTAATACATGCAAGTCGAACGGAGAGCTTTTGTAGCAATACGAGAGTTTCTTAGTGGCGAACGGGTGCGTAACGCGTTGGTGACCTGCCCCGAAGTGTGGGATAACAGTTCGAAAGGACTGCTAATACCGCATGTGGTCACGAGGGTTAGAGGCTTCGTGACTAAAGCAGCAATGCGCTTTGGGAGGGACCTGCGTCCCATCAGCTAGTTGGTAAGGTAACGGCCTACCAAGGCTACGACGGGTAGGGGACCTGAGAGGGTGGTCCCCCACATTGGCACTGAAACACGGGCCAAACACCTACGGGTGGCAGCAGTAGGGAATATTGGGCAATGGGCGAAAGCCTGACCCAGCAACGCCGCGTGTGCGATGAAGGTCTTCGGATCGTAAAGCACTTTTCGAGGAGATGAGAAAGGACAGTATCCTCGGAATAAGTCTCGGCTAACTACGTGCCAGCAGCCGCGGTAAAACGTAGGAGGCTAGCGTTATCCGGATTTACTGGGCGTAAAGCGCGTGCAGGCGGTTTGGTAAGTTGGATGTGAAAGCTCCCGGCTCAACTGGGAGAGGTCGTTCAATACTACCAGACTTGAGAGCGGTAGAGGGAGGTGGAATTCCCGGTGTAGTGGTGAAATGCGTAGATATCGGGAGGAACACCAGTGGCGAAAGCGGCCTCCTGGACCGTTTCTGACGCTCAGACGCGAAAGCTAGGGGAGCAAACGGGATTAGAGACCCCGGTAGTCCTAGCTGTAAACGATGTGAACTTGGCGTCGGTGGTGTAAAAACCATCGGTGCCGTAGCCAACGCGATAAGTTCACCGCCTGGGGACTACGGCCGCAAGGTTAAACCTCAAAGGAATTGACGGGGGCCCGCACAAGCAGCGGAGCGTGTGGTTTAATTCGATGTTACACGAAGAACCTTACCCAGGTTTGACATGTAGGTGGTAGGGAAGCGAAAGCAGACCGACCCTTCGGGGAGCCTACACAGGTGTTGCATGGCTGTCGTCAGCTCGTGTCGTGAGATGTTCGGTTAAGTCCGCTAACGAGCGCAACCCTCGCTGTATGTTACATGTGTCATACGGGACCGCCGGTATCAAGCCGGAGGAAGGTGGGGACGAAGTCAAGTCAGCATGGCCTTTATATCTGGGGCTACACACACGCTACAATGGGCAGTACAATGGGTTGCTAAGCCGCGAGGTAGAGCCAATCCCCAAAGCTGTCCTCAGTTCAGATCACAGGCTGCAACCCGCCTGTGTGAAGTCGGAGTTGCTAGTAACCGCGCGTCAGCCATAGTGCGGTGAATACGTTCCCGGGCCTTGTACACACCGCCCGTCACGTCATGGGAGCTGGCAACACCTGAAGCCGGTAGCCTAACCGCAAGGGAGGCGCTGTCGAAGGTGGGGTCGGTGACTGGGACGAAGTCGTAACAAGGTAGGTGTACCGGAAGGTGCGCCTGGATCACCTCCTTTCTAGAGATCTGAGCAACGGTCCAGCTCACGCAGACCGGCGCTCGAGCAAATCTCGCCCCTGCGGTGGGGGCGAGTCGACGAAAACAAGCTTCCTATCACTTCTCAGTTGTCAAGGCCTGGCCAGGGCGGGCCTGTAGCTCAGTTGGTTAGAGCACAGTCCTGATAAGACTGGGGTCACTGGTTCGAATCCAGTCAGGCCCACCTTACGTCTCAGGAATACCCGGGGATGTAGCTCAGCGGGAGAGCAGCGCCTTTGCAAGGCGAAGGCCACGGGTTCGAATCCCGTCATCTCCACTGAGCCCGTGAACGAAAGGATGACGAAGAGCTTGAAGTTCGCGACCGTGAACGCAACATGAGCAGGATGGCTCGACTCGCAAGGGCGATTTACGCGACCCGGCGATGAGCCGGGTCGCCTTGTCGAAAAAAGAAGTTGACCGCTGATCGGTGCCCTTGACACCCGTGAAGCGCACCGGTCGCCGGTCAACGGCGAAAACAGAACCTTACCAACTGAATAGCACTGATTATTTTTGATGTAGGCCGAACAGTATCAATTTCTCTGCATCACGTGGAGAAGCTACTAAGGGCTTACGGTGGATGCCTTGGCGCCAAGTGCCGATGAAGGACGCGGGACACTGCGATAAGCCTCGGGTAGCCGTGAACAGGCGTTAATCCGAGGATCTCCGAATGGGGAAACCCGCTGCGGCGAACCCGCAGCATCTCCCGGTTGAATCCATAGACCAGGAGAGGGGCACCTGGGGAACTGAAACATCTAAGTACCCAGAGGAAAAGAGACCATTTCCCGAGTAGTGGCGAGCGAAAGGGAAGCAGCCCAAACCGCCCGTGCTTGCACGGACGGGGTTGTAGGGTCCGGCATATGGAAGTTACCAATCAGTCTGTTAGCAGAATGGTGTGGGAAAGCCAACCAAAGAGGGTGATAGTCCCGTATGCGAAAATGGACTGACTTCCGCTGGATACCTGAGTACTGCCGGGCACGCTAATCCGGCAGGAATCTGGGGAGTCCACTCTCCAAGGCTAAATACATTTGGCGACCGATAGTGAACAAGTACCGTGAGGGAAAGGTGAAAAGTCCCCCTGTTAGGGGAGTGAAATAGAACCTGAAACCGTAAGCTTACAAGCAGTCGGAGGGCTAATGGCGCGTCGGTGCTCCGGGGAAACCCGGGTGCGCGGCGCTATGCCTGACGGCGTGCCTCTTGGAGAATGAGCCTGCGAGTTAATCTCAGCGGCGAGGTTAAGGGAGTGACACCCGTAGCCGTAGCGAAAGCGAGTCTGAACAAGGCGTATAGTCGTTGGGATTAGACCCGAAACCGGGTGAGCTACCCATGGCCAGGGTGAAGCGAGTTTAACCGCTCGTGGAGGCCCGAACCTTCTAACGTTGCAAAGTTACGGGATGAGCTGTGGGTAGAGGTGATATGCCAAACGAACTCGGATATAGCTGGTTCTCCCCGAAATAGTTTTTGGACTAGCGTCATGCGTTTAGTGTCGGAGGTAGAGCACTGGATGAGCTAAGGGGCTTACCGCTTACTGAACTCAACCAAACTCCGAATGCCGACACTCCAGAGCATGGCAGTCGGACTCCGGGAGATGAGTTTCGGGGTCGAAAGGGAAACAGCCCAGATCATCGGCTAAGGTCCCCAAATCCAAGCTAAGTGGGAAACGAGGTGAGGTTACTGGAACAACCAGGAGGTTGGCTCAGAAGCAGCCACCCTTTAAAGAGTGCGTAATAGCTCACTGGTCTAGTGGCCTTGCGCGGAAAACTTAACGGGGCTAAGCTTGGTACCGAAGCCATGGGTCTTGTCGCAAGACAGGGCAGTAGGGGAGCGTTCCGCCAGCGGCGAAGGTTGACCGTGAGGACAGCTGGAGCGGGCGGAAGTGAGAATGCAGGCATGAGTAGCGTACAAACACGTGAGAACCGTGTTCGCCGTAAATCTAAGGTTTCCGACGCCAGGTCATTCCGCGTCGGGTTAGTCGGGCCCTTAGCCGAGGCCGAAAGGCGTAGGTGATGGACATCCGGTCAACATTCCGGAACCGTCTGGAAGGAGCGATGAGGGGACGCAACGAGGTAGGCCAGCCAGCGATTGGTTGTGCTGGTGCGATCCGCTTAGGCGTTGAGGCTTGTAGGGAAATCCGCAGGCCGAGCCGAGGCGAGAGCGAGTCCTTGAGGCATAAGTGGTTGAGCCTTGTTGCCGAGAAAAGCCTCTAAGCATTGAGTTCCAGACGCCCGTACCGCAAACCGACACTGGTAGATGGGTGTAAATGCACCAAGGCGATCGGGAGAACCCTCGTTAAGGAACTCGGCAATCTTACCCCGTAACTTCGGGAGAAGGGGTGCCCTTTGGCGTGTATGCGCTGGAGGGTCGCAGTGAAATGGTTCTAGTGACTGGTTAACAAAACCACAGGTCTCTGCAAAGCCGTAAGGCGATGTATAGGGGCTGACGTGTGCCCAGTGCCGGAAGGTTAAAGGGAGAGGTTAGACCCCTTCGGGAGTCGAAGCTTTGAACTGAAGCCCCGGTGAACGGCGGCCGTAACTATAACGGTCCTAAGGTAGCGAAATTCCTTGTCGGGTAAGTTCCGACCCGCACGAACCGCGTAACAACTAGAATAGTGTCTCAACGAGGGACCCGGTGAAATTGAAATGGCTGTGAAGATGCGGCCTACCCGCAGTAGGACAAAAAGACCCCGTGGAGCTTTACTGCATCTTGGCATTGAGTTTGGATGTGATCTGTGTAGCATAGGTGGGAGGCTTTGAAGCTGGGGCGCTAGCCTCGGTGGAGCCAACAGTGAAATACCACCCTGATTACATTTAGACCCTAACCCCGCACCGTCATCCGGGCGGGGGACCGTGCCAGGTGGGCAGTTTGACTGGGGCGGTCGCCTCCTAAAAGGTAACGGAGGCGCCCAAAGGTTCCCTCAGGGTGAATGGAAACCACCCTCAGAGTGTAAAGGCATAAGGGAGCTTGACTGCAAGACCAACGCGTCGAGCAGAGTCGAAAGACGGGCTTAGTGATCCCACGGATCTGTGTGGAAGGGCCGTGGCTACCGGATAAAAGCTACCCCGGGGATAACAGGCTGGTGAGATCCAAGAGTTCACATCGACGATCTCGCTCGGCACCTCGATGTCGGCTCATCGCATCCTGGGGCTGGACAAGGTCCCAAGGGTCGGGCTGTTCGCCCGTTAAAGCGGTACGCGAGCTGGGTTCAGACCGTCGTGAGACAGGTCGGTCTCTATCCACTGTGGGCGTAAGGGATTTGAGAGGAGCTGCTCCTAGTACGAGAGGACCGGAGTGGACAGACCTCTGGTGTGCCAGTTGTCGTGCCAACGGCATCGCTGGGTAGCTATGTCTGGCAGAGATAACCGCTGAAAGCATCTAAGTGGGAAACTCGCCTCAAGATGAGATCCCTGTATTCCGCAAGGAGTAAGACCGCAGGTAGACTACCTGCTTAATAGGCGGTGTGTGTAAGCGCAGCAATGCGTTAAGCTAAACCGTACTAATGGTCGAGGGCTTATTCCGCGTGATGCGGAGAACTTGGTACTGTTCCTCATCAGATAATAATCAGACTATTCAGTCCAAAAAGTGAAACAGTCCTTTTGGTGATTTGTGCGGCGAGGGTACACCCGGTCCCATCCCGAACCCGGAAGTTAAGCTCGTCAGCGCCGATGGTACTTGGCGGGTAACTGCCTGGGAGAGTAGGTCATCGCCAAAGGGACTTTTCAATTTAATCTATGACCTTTCGAATGTCGGTTTTTTTTCTTATCCATAACTGAGGTTTAACAGTTACATTAAGTTGCTAGACTACCGCTCGAGGTGGTATGATGCCGAGCTGGGACGGTTCGTTCAACCTGATTCGATTATACCCAATCTGTTCAATCCACAGGGGCTCAATCGATACAGCTACGTATCCAATGACCCTATCAATAATATAGATCCTACGGGACATAAACCATGCGATGAAATCGATAGGGATGGAAAATGCCAGAAATACGCAGAACCCGAACCGGTTCTCCCAACATCACCTACGAGTGTGGTGATGATTAATCCCGGTTGCGGTAATAATATAATCGCTTGCGGGTCAGTAGTTGTCGGGCAATACCATAACGTGGATTCTATGACAACCCTAAAAGATAGTACCGAAGATACCTTTGATCAGACATCCGCAGCTGGGGCTCCCTATAAGCAACCCTACAGTTTTACTGATATGAGTGGTACAGATAAAGCATATTATTCAGGAAATATAATTCAAGTTTTGGATGATTATCTCGGTATGTGGGCACCTCATTATCAATCGGATAATATTTTTATATTTGTTGACTGGAAATACTATAAAGATATTTTTACTGTTCCTCAAATTCATTTGATTAACTACACTCTAAGCGAGGCTCGAATTGCACAAGTTCGTGTAACAGCGCCTGATTCTCAACAGTATATATACGGTGAGTTGAAGTCCGTGGGGCGGTTTGGAGCCGCCCCAGGAACAATAAACTTCAATTTATCAAATATACCGTTTTCGAGGAAAGATTCAATATATTTAACCATTTTTGTGAAGGTTGCTGCTGCTCCTCTTCCTATTGGTAGCCAGATAATAATACCTGGAAATAACTTAAATCCAGGCTTATCTGAGCCGATGTTGATGTACAACCAGCCATAAGGAGAAAGAAATGCTCATAGCGAAAAATAGATTATTACAAATATTTATTCTCTTCATATTGTGGCCAAATATCGTCAGTTGCGGCTATTCCTATTTTAAGGATGATAATTTTTCAAAAAAAGTGAGTGCAACAATTGTGGATTATTTAAATATTGAGCCTCTTGTTCGAACCCCGATCAAAATGGGTACAGTAATAGATCTTTATGTTGCGAATAAAACAACAGATTGTATTGTGTTTCCGTACAACTATGGTTTACAAATATATACTTATAAAGGTGGGGATTGGATTGAGATTCCAGATACAGCTATCTATATGACGAAGGATAATGTGACCCTTGACGCAAAAGGAAGTTTGTTTCCTGATGCTGTTGTTTCTGTAAGTCCAGATTATTCCTATTTGAATTCGGACACTCAAACGCAGCGTCTACGAATTGTATTAATTGGCCACCTGTGTAAAAGCGGGTTTCCTTCAGAGAAAACCGTCGCAGATTATGTTGACCTAAATATACAGCCCTGATCTTGTTGTTGGAGAAGATAGCACATTGCTATAATTTGTATCAATAAACTAAGAGGTTGCTAACCAAACAGGGCGTTACTTGCCTGTTTACCTACAAAATTATTGAATTCTTGACCGGCAAGTAAGGTCAACGCCGAACGCAATGCCCAGACGATCTCGGTCTGCGCCGGGGTGAGGGTTCCTTTTCGCAAGGAATCCACCAGCGCTAGCATCTCTCCTACTGATGGCACCTCGATTAATTGGTCTTCAGGCAGGGCCAACTGCCGCTCCACCATTATCATTGCCTGATAGTAATCCGCAGCGACCGTCCCATCGTACAAGCGAGCATAACCCAGGGTGGTATCTACATTTTTATGCCCCAGGATGGTCTGCACCGTGACGATCGGCGCACCCGCGTTCAGGAGCAAGGTCGCGCAGCTGTGACGCAGTTGGTGAGGGGAAACGCGAACCCCGCAGCGATTTCCATGGCTTTGGAGACGTTCGTGACAGTACGTCTTTGATAGTGGACGGTGATGATAGATAAATACATACTCTGGAAGAGCTTCTGCCGGTCCCCTCACCTCGAGATAGCTATGCAAAGCATCCATCACTGCCTGGCTCATGTACACCATGCGATCTTTCAGCCCCTTGGACCGCTCGATACGGATCCTGTGCGCATCCCATTCGATATCTTTCAGCTTCAGGTTGCGGATCTCGGCAGTGCGCAGTCCGCTGTGGAGCATGAGCAAAAACCAGGCCAGATCCAACTGGGCGGTGCGCCGCAGGCCGGAGTGTTTGGCTGAGGTTAACTCTTGGATCGATTGCTGCAAGACGCGCAGCTGCTTGATCGGAACATCCTTTGGGAGGCAATATCCATCATCCAAGCACTCCACCAGCAGAAAGCGTTCACAAACCTGGCGCTCGTGTTCTCGCAAAAAGAGCACCAAGTGCTTTAGCGCTGATAGTTCGCAATTGATCGTCCTTGGCTTGATCCCCGCGAGGACGCGCATATCCAGATAGGCATACCACGCCTGGGGAGTCAGATCGGCGATCTCATTCAGCGAAGCGTGCTCCGCCATCCAGCGCAGCGATTTGGTGAGATGGCTGAGGGTGCTGATCGTCCGCTCAAAACGCTGCTCCTCCTTCCAGCTGTGCTGGCAGAAATGGATGAATTCGCGCACGTCCGTCTGCAACACGATGGACAGCTTGCCGATATAGTGATCCCAGTGGACTTCTTTCGGTTTTTCCGGGCGATGGACAGTGAAACGGAGATATTGATCCAGCTTGCCAAGTCCTTTTTGATATCCCTTGCAGGTGGACAGGCTGGAAATGCGCTGGCGCATATGCGCCTTCACCAGCCTGATATCTAGATCCGGATCGATCTGCCAGTACGGTTTTCTCAGGAAGCCGATGGCCTGTCTGGCGGCGACGCTATAGATATTGATGGCGGACGGACTGTATCCACAATCCTTGAGCCAATGCCGGAAACGATCATAGAAACCGCGATTCGCAGGCGGCCAATCACCGAAGCGCTGAACATCCGGGTCTTGGGGCAAGGTATTCTTGAAATGAAACCGACGCTTTCCCTGTGAACTGGTCATGGCTGTACGCCTTCCTGCAGGGGCAGGGTCCACATGATCTCCTGCATGGCGGCTTCGTAGTCCGCCTGGACCTGGGCGTCCGAGATGTGCAGATAGACCTCGGTGCTGCGCAGGCGTGCATGGCCAAACAGGCGCTGGATGGTGGTGACTGGAACGCGTGCCTCGGTGAGGTGACGTCCAAGGGTATGCCGGAACTGGTGACAGGTCACCCACAAACCGGCTTTGTGGCAGTAGCTGGCCAGGCGGTCCTGGATGCCGGTGACCGTGAGCCGATGGCCGAAGCGGTTGAGAAAAACGGCGTTGTCTTCGACCATCGGCCTGATCACGAGCCAGGTCTGAAGTGCGGACAGCGGTTGAGCTGAGAGATAGACCACCCGTTGTCCACCCCCCTTGCCATGCAGCCAGAGCCGCGGGAGGCTTCCAAAAGCCGGTTCCAGATACAGATCGCCGAGGGAGAGGTTCTTGACCTCGCCCACCCGCAGTCCACAGCGAAGCATGAGCAGGAACATGGCCCGGTCGCGTGGCTGATCGATGACGGCAAACAGCTCTGCCAGGACGTTGTCCTGCACGTCCCGAGGCAGTTGCAGGCCGTGGCGGATAAAATGGCGTTTGGGGATCACCGGGTTGCGCGGGGCATCCCCGGATTCGATGGCGAGGAAATGATAGAATGACCGCAGAGCTGCCAGCCGCCGATTGATCGTGGCGATCGTATGGCCTTGCGCCTGGCTGTGTTCGATGAACTGATCCACATCCTGCACTTTAACATCGTTACTTGGTTTCCCTAGCCACGCGAAGAACAATTCCAGGTCATTGCCATAATGCCTTGGTGTACTTGACTGCGGAGCTTTGCGGCGCAGCCATCTCTGAAAAGATTCAATTTCTGGTAACATGGGGATGCCTCCTGGTGGTGAGATGGACCGAAACTTGGCGGTTTCTGGTCTCAGATTACCACCAGGAGCGAATCAGGACAATGCCAGCCTGATTTGGAACTTAATGTAAAAAGATTAATGGCGTTACAATGTAAAGTAAAAGAGATTGGCCATGAAAAAACATGTGAACGGCTTGATCCGCTTAACCCGTTATAAAGAATATCCATTCTTTGTGATCGTTACTTCATTGCTGGGTGCAGCCTCAGCACACGGCGTCCTTGGTTGGAAATTGGTCGGGGTGCTGGTCGCCAATCTCCTGGCTGTGGCCTTTGCTTTCATGATCAACGACGTGGAAGACGCCCCCGATGATTCTCTCGACCCGGCCAAAGCGAAGCGAAATCCGGTCTCGGCAGCCGATCTCTCAGCCAGGGCCGGCCGGCTGGCCTCGTTCGCCGTGGCACTGGCCGCCGGATTGGTTTACGTATTTCTGGGTGTCTGGCCTTTGATTACCGGCCTGAGCTGCCTGGTAATTGCTTACCTTTATTCCTGGCGGCGTGTTCGCTTGAAATCCAGGCCGTTTGTCGATCTGGTCTCCCACGGTCTGATGCTGGCCGGCCTGCAATTTCTGTCCTCATTTTTTACATTTAAACCAATCCCATTTTCACGGTGGATATATCCCTTCATGTTTGTTGTGGGGATCAGTTTATACGGGGAACTGATTAATGAATTGCGTGACCTAGAAGGTGATCGAAAAGCCGGCATCAGCCATACAGCCAATTTGATCGGTCACCGGGCCGCCTATTGGTTGATGATGGGGCTGCTGATGACCGGGGTCGGCTCGGGCGTGGTCACTATTTTTATCCTCCACTTAATTCCCCTTTGGGTTTTGTTATCATGGGTGGTTTTAGCCGTCATTCTTGTCTTCCCCAAAGTGTTACGCCTTCGGCAACATTCATCTCGCGTGGCCTTGCAGGAATCATTTCATAAGCCCATTGAGATCGCGGCTGCTTTTGCTCTTCTTCTCCAGTTTATTGGTCAATGGGCAGTGAGGGTCTTCACCCTGATATCTTCCCGAGGCCCGTGACCCAATTTGTGGCAGTCGGTGGGAAATAGTCTCTTGTCAGTAATCCAACACTCTTACTTAACGTGAGTTATAGTAGTCTCTTATATGCCTGTTCCAAAAAGACTTTTCAGTTTAAATCTGGAGGCCCGGTTTGAGCGGTAACCGGGCGTTTTTGTTTTTGGGTATGCATTCTCTTCCTGAAGCCGGGGTTGGCTTGTGCAAATTTCGACAGGAGAGGAACGCGAATGAGGCGAACAGATGAATACTCCGAATGCTATCGGGGTTCCTTGCACAAGTGCCCGAATTTCAAAATTATTCGCGCCATTCGTCCTTTCGCGGAATTCTTCTAGTTTAGACTAATACATCAGACCCGGCGAAACCGGTTGAAGCAAATTGAACCTTACCAATTCAATTTCAAGCAGCCTGGTGTGTTTTTTTAGCTCTTTGACGCTCACGGATACGTTTCCATTGTTCGGAACGGATGAGGTCGAAGCGTTCCCGGGGCAGACGGGGCTTGCCTTTTGGCCAGCCCGGGGAATTTCCTCGGGGTTTGGGCACACAGGCGGGTGTACCGATCCTGCCGAGAATAGCTTCCAGCCCCATGCATACGCGTCCAGGGGAGAGCCGGGCCTGGGGTTTCTGCCAGGGGAGAGGTTTGTCAGCGACGATCGGACGGGCTAGCCAAAGCTCCCAGGTGATCAAAGGCATCAAATCACTCCAACGGTCGCTTTGTTCAGGGGTTGCCAGGGAGGGCAGTGTCCAATGCAATCTGCCTTTGGCAAAGCGGTTCCAGTGATCGGCGGGGTAGCGTTGGGCATAGGAACTCCACCAGTTTTCAGGCAAGGTCTCGCCGGTGGCGCCCATCCAGAGGATACGCGGTTTGCGGCGGGTGCCTGGTGCTTGGGGACGCTCGATTTGAGCGACCTGCATTCGGCAATCGGGAGCCTGGCCGAAGCGCAGACCTTTCCAGATACGGACAATGACCAAGCCAAAGTCGGGGTCATTGATCTCAATCAGCGCATCCGGCGCCCACCAGGTGGCAGGATCTTTGAAATAGAACTTCATCCCATGCTTCGGGTACCGACCCCGGCCACGATAGGGTTTGGTCGGTCCTTCAAGACACAAATTGCCCCGCAAGCGAAAGATCTTGTCGGCCGGAAGATCGGCGGTGTCTTTCAAGAACAGCGCACAGCCATATTCCGAGTCCCACAGCGTCAAGGGACGAGTTTTCAAGCGCTGACACACCGTGCGCAGTTGCTGGCTGGCTTTCAGGATCGGCTTTTGGTCGGTAATACGCTCGTGCAGCAACGGCAATGCCCAACTGCTGTGTCTTTCCGGGATGATCGCCAGAGTGCTGTAGCCATATCCGATGGTCACCGGCCGCCGTCCGGGGATCGGCGTGGGTTGGTGCTGATAGCTGCGCCCGGATAACGTTTCCGCATACAGCCGTTCCCAGGCCGTATGATCACCCGCCAGGATCAGACGCTCATTCTCCTGCATTTGCGCCAAATACAGCTCCATCATCTTGATCCGATCCGGACGTCCATCCTGCAAGGCTTCATACGCACTCGGCCATTTCCGCCGAAAGGCTGGCGCACACGAAAGCTCGACAAAGGATTGCACATGCCGCATTTGGATCACCGCATCGCTCAGTTCGAAGAGCGCATCCCGAGCTTTGCCAAGATGACCATACGCCGCTTGACGAAATCGGATTAGTTTGTTAAAGTCCTCGGTGGCGGTTGAGTTGTGTTTGCGAGACATAGCTCAATTTTGCCACCGGGCAGCTTGTGCAAACAGGCTGCCCTACTTTTTCACTAGAATTTAGTCTAAACTACAAGCCATTCGCGTTGAGAATCCTCCGGTCCGAAAGAAGAGGGTAGCTGCCTAATAGGAGCGAAGAACCCGGTTCCGCATGGAACTGGTTCACGCTGCAGGCATCAGGAGCCGCGCTTCGGCCGGGTCAGCAATCCCCACAGCCAGCGTACCAGGAGGCTGACTGCAAACCCGATCACCAGACCTGCCAGCACCGCCGCCAGGATTCCGGCTGTGACCCCCCAGGCCTTCCCTGCCGCCCGGGCGACCGTTCCGGCGACCCAACCGGCCGCCAGGATCACGGCCGCCATGCTGACCAGGACTCCCAGCAGGTCCACGAGGAGGGCGCGACGAAGCGCCGGCAGGGGCATCCTGCCCTGCCTGTACGCCTCAACCGGCCGCCAGGATCACGGCCGCCATGCTGACCAGGACTCCCAGGACGTCTACGGTGATATTGCGCCGCATTTCCGGCAGGGGCAGTCTGCCTTGTCTGTACGCCTCGACCGGCCGGCGGACGGTTAAGGCCAAAACCGCGACGAGGCTCAGCCCGATCACGATCAGGGACAGAGTCCGGGTAACGCCCGGCCACAAGAACAGGGAGGCCGAGATTGCGATGAAAAACATGATGGATATGAACGGCCAGTTTTTTTCGATTGTCCTTAGCATAACCCCTCCATTTATGGCAATCCATTGAAGATTAAATCCCGGACGTACTGAACATCCCCGAATTTCAGAAGGTCGTTGATCCCATCAAAGCAACTCTTCCAAGCCGCTATTCATTGCCGCGCGCCGGCCTTCGACGCACTTCTGGAAGCATGCGGCCTTGATTATATCGCTTCCGAAGATATCTGCTAACGACCTGGCAGCGCACATTTGGTTCTGATAAGCCGTGATACAGTGCCTATGGTTTTGCCCGGGCTCTTGCAATTGGACAGAATTCGTCCTAAAGGGTACTGCGTAAGCGTTTAAATTGGCCTTCCTGGAATCCCGGGTGATCCACCGATATTCTGCTCGAAAATTCATGCAAGAAGCAGTAAAATCGTTTCATTACCAGGAGACACGCGTATGAGCACACTTTCGAGTCTGGCAGGCTTGGTCGGCAACTGGCGCGGCCTCAACCGTCTGTGGCTCTCCTCCGCCGCCCCGGTGCGCGAGTCGGAAACGACCTGCGTCGTTGCTCCGGCGGCCCAGGGGCAGTTCCTCACCTTCCAGTATACCTGGGCGGACGAGGGCGCCCCGCAGGACGGCCTGCTGCTGGTTGGCTACGATGCGCCGTCCCGGGTGGTCAAGGCCGTGTGGGTCGATTTGTGGCATCTGCACGACCAGTATATGCTCTGCACGGGGACGACCGGGGACCAGGGCTTCGTATCGCTCCAGGGGAACTACACAGCCCCGCCCGGCCCGGACTGGGGCTGGCGGATCGAGATCACCCCTCAGGACGATAATCTGTTCGACCTGGTGATGCGCAACGTCTCGCCACAGGGCAAGGCGGACCTGGCGGTCGAAGCCCGCTACGTGCGTCAGCGCTGAGGACCCTACCTGGTTCAAACATCATTTGATTTGAAAGGATGGGTGCCATGAGCCTGGACGGAAAGAAGATTGTCATCCTGGTCGCCGAGGGCGTGGAGGACCTGGAATACTACGTGCCGCTGATGCGCCTGCAGGAGGAGGGTGCGCAGGTGTTGTCCGCCGGCCTGGACCTGAAGCCGGTGCGCGGCAAGAATGGGTTGGTCATTACCCCCGACACCTTGGTCGAATCGCTGCGGGCAGCCGAGTTGTTCGCCCTGGTCATCCCGGGCGGCTGGGCGCCCGACAAGCTGCGCCGTCACACTTCCGTGACCGATCTGGTGCGCGCGATGCACGCCTCTGGCAAGCCGCTCGGCATCATCTGCCACGGCGGGCTGGTGGCCATCTCGGCGGGCATTGTCAAGGGCCGGCGCGCCACCGGCTCGCTGGGCATCAAAGACGACCTGGTCAACGCCGGGGCGACGTGGGTCGACGAGCCGGCCTTCCGCGACGGCAACCTGGTCTGGGGGCGGGTGGTGGCAGACATCCCGGCCTTCTGCCGGGAGCTGATCGCGGCCCTGAGCGAGGCGGCGCGCTAAGATCGCGGAATCGGCAGCCGGTTGAGGGTCAGATTCCTGCCAGATGGACTGTTGGTGTCGGGCGCGTGATTACCCCCGGGAACCGGCCATCAGCGAAGAAAAAATCTTTTTCGTTCAAAATGTGTTATATATAGGGTTGAGTCTGGCGGATAGACTCTTGAATAAATTCAACAGAAAAAATGGAAGGAGTAAAAATGTCGAAAAAAACGTTTTCTATCATCTTGGTCGTGGTCGGCATCCTGGGTTTCGTCGCCGCCGTGGTGATGGGCGTCGTGGGGTATCCACACCCTGGTTTTGGATATTATAAGATTACCCTGGCCGTGGTCGGTGCGGTCGTCGCCGCGGCTGGCCTGGTGACCCTGCTGGGAAAGAAAAAGACGGAAGGCAAATAGCCCATCCGCTCGGCGGGTGCTGTGCGCGCTCACAGAGGCAGGATTGGCGGCGGGACGCGGCCCAATGAGCGCAAGCGAGTCTCTTGTAAGAGGGCCACGGAATAGCAAAGACAAAAACCCGGTTCCGAGAGGAGCCGGGTTCGTGATTAATCGGGGAGTCCATTTTCGTAGGGGCGACCGGCCCCCTTCGGGGATCTTCGACCGGTCGCCCCTACAATTGGGGGTTACCCATAGATCTGCGGGAAGTAGCGCCGGTACAGGGCAGGATTGCGATCGTCGAAATAGTCGGAATGATAGTTTTCCAGCCTGGTCAGGTCGAGGTCGGCGACGACCAGCTCGTCGCGGTCGTAGGTCTGCGCCTGGGCCAGCACCCCGCTGCCGTCGGGGGTCAGGTCGAGGGGAGCATAGACTCCTGCCTTGCCGGTGAACTCCAGCCCATGCAGCCTCCCCACCAGGGAGGACTTGATCCCGTAGACGGCGTTCTCCTGCACCCGCGGCCAGATGCCGCGCAGTGACCAGTAGTGCTGGAAGGGCTCCAGGTTGGCGATGGGGATGACCACGATCTGCGCCCCCTGGGTGCGCAGGATCTTGAAGGTCTCGAAGTAGGTGGCGTCCATGCAGACCGGGAAGGCCAGCCGGCCTATGCCGGTGGCGTAAGTCTTCAGCTCGCAGGCGGGGGTCAGCCCGAGAGACATTTCCAGGCCGGTCGGGTGGGCCTTGTCCTGCACGCCGACAAGCTCGCCTCCCGGGCCGAAGAGATGGGCGCGATTGAACAGCTGCCCATCCTCGACCAGCATGCAGCTGCCCGCCATGATGTAGACGCCGAAGCCTTTGGCCAGCTCGCTGAAAGTGGTCTCGAAGGCGGCCCGAAGGAACGGGGTGAAGAAGGACAGGATGTGAGGGACGTTCAGGCCGCCGGAGGCCTCCGGCAGATCCCAGGCCGAGGAGCGCAGGTCGACGGGCGGAGCCCCGGCGGAGGCGAACTCTGCCGGAGTCTCGTTCAACGAGCGGGTACCAAGCTTGAGGATCGGATCGATGAAGGGCAGCTGGCCGAGCAACAGCAGACCGTTCTCCTCGGGGAAGCACACCAGCTGCGCGCCCGCTGAAGCCGCCTTGGAGACGAATCCTAACATGCGGTCGGCATAGTGACGGTAAGTCTTGAGCACGTGCAGCTCTTCCTGGACCGCGGCGACGCGCACCGCGACCGGGTCGACGTGCTCCAGATTAGAGGTGCGCCGCATGCCTTTCGCGCCCAGGTGTTCGCGGATGGCCTCCGGATTCGCCTTTCGCTGCAGTGAGTGTGCGATGGCTTTCAAGAAGGAATCAAGCATAGGATTCTTTTTACCACGAAGGTCACAAAGGGCACGAAGGAGATGGAAAATGAGAATCTGCGGGGCCTTTGTGGGCTCCATAATAGACTCTCGCGGCTTGCGCATTTTTCCTTTTTTCACCGCCGAGACCGCGGAGTCTGCGGAGAGGATTGAATATCTCTGTGCTCTCCGTGTGCTCTGTGGTGAATAACCGCCTCATTTGCACAGCTCTTCCAGGTGATTGCGGTACAGGCGCGGGTTGAGGCTCTTGAAGACCGGGAAGGTCTTGTAGGCGGCGAGGCGCTTCTCCGCCGATAGCTCGGCCTGAAGCGGGGTGGTGCCGGAGATTTCCGCCAGGAAGCCGCTCCCGTCGGTGGCGGTCTCACACGGACCCAGGATGCACCCGTGCAGGTTGCTGGTACTAAGCACGAAGAGACAGTTCTGCTGCGCCTGCTGCCAGGCGCCCGCCAGGACCATCTCCCGGGAATAGTCCTGCGCCTGGATCACCTGGACGCTGACCAACACCTCGGCACCCTGCAGGGCGGCAATGCGCACGGCTTCGCCTTTGTAGACATCCACATCGGGGCACAAGGCGACCTTTCCGAAGGACGTCTCGGCGACCGTGATCTCATCCCCGCGCCGCAAATCCCCGGCCCAGGAACGGTTCAGATGCGTCGCCTGCTGCTCGAGGACGACCTCCCCGGTCTCGTCCAGCAGGCAGAGACACAGCGCTTCGTCTTTCGCGTACAGGCCCGGGACGACATAGGTCCGCTGCCGGCGGGCGTACGCCGCGGCCTGGGCGAGGAAGGTATCCGGCCTGCGGGCACGGACGGCCCGCGCCTCCGTCCCGGGGAAGACGACCAGCCGGACGGCGGGGTCCAGCTCCAGGTCCGGACGGGCGATGGCGGCGAGAATAGTTTTCATTGGCGGAGAGTCATCCTTTCGTCTCGGCAATCATACTATAATACCTGCAATCCCGAATCGAAAGAGGCAGCCATGGAATTCCCGATCATCGATTTCCACGCCCACTTCCCGGTAGCCCGGCCCGGGTACTATGACCAGTGGGAGCGGGACTACGTCGCCCGTTACGGCGAGGAGAAGCTCAAGACACTGCATCGCCTGGCACGCGAGTCGGACGAGAAGTGGTGGGGCGCTTACTCCTTCGGCTTCGCCGAAAAGGATGTGCCCCCCATGGAGGTCCAGGTGAAGCGCTGGACCGAGGAGGTGGAACGCTACGGGCTGGAGAAGATCGTCTTCGTTACCGGCGGCGGCAACGAGGCACTGACCGGGATCGTGCGTCGCAACTCGAAGTTCATCGGCTTCGCCCACCACGACCCATTCCGGCCGGATGCGGCCGGAGAGCTGCGCCGGGCGGTGGACGAGCTGGGTCTGAAGGGTTACAAGATCCTGGCCCCCGCGTTGCGCGGGGCGATCGACGACCCGGCCCTCGACCTGCTGTGGGCGGAGGTCGAGAAGCTGGGCATCCCGGTGCTGATCCACTTCGGCGTGCTGGGCGGCGGGGGCGGGATCGCCCGCCACGCCAACATCAACCCGCTGCGCCTGCAGGAGGCCGCCAAGGGCTTCCCGGGGATCAACTTTGTCGTCCCGCACTTTGGGGCTGGCTACCCCCAGGAGCTGCTGCAGCTGGCCTGGGTCTGCCCCAACGTGCACGTGGACAGCTCTGGCAACAACGAATGGGCGCGCTGGATGCCCTACCCGCTGACCCTGCACGACCTGTTCCGTAAATTCTACGAGACGATCGGACCGGAGCGCATCCTGTTCGGGACCGACTCGGAATGGTTCCCGCGCGGCTGGGCGAATCGCTACTTCGAGACCCAATGGCAAGTCTGCTGCGAGATCGGCATGGACAAGGATGACCTGCACAAGGTCTTCCGGGACAACGCCGCCCGCCTGCTCCACTTGGGAGCGGCATGACGAGTTTGACGACCGCCGCCCCGCTGCTGGCCGAGGCGCCGCAGTTCATCCCGACCGGCAACCTGGAGGTCTCCCTTGCGATGATCGACAAGCGGGATGCAGGCATTTACTCAATCGGGGCGCTAATGATGAAGGCGGCCGGGTTGATCGAGGTGAGCGGGGACGAGGCAGGGCGCAAGCCGCTGCTGGTCCCGTACCTGGTGCAAAACGGCCAGCCGCTCGAGCTGGGCGACCTTGTCTGGGAGCGCCTGGGCGGTTGGGCCCCGCGCTTCGCCGCCCGGGTCGGGGACCTGGCGGTCCGTGGGACGATCTTCTGCCCGCCCGGTGAAAAAGGTTTCGTCTACCTGCTCGAGCTGCGGGCTGGGGCAGCAGAGGCGGACCTGGCAGCGGGCGTGCAAGGCTGGTGGCAGAGTGTGGACTACGCCGTCTTCAAACGCCGCAGGCTGGAGGCCTCGCTGGACCTGGCACATGATCCGTGGACGCGCAGCCTGGTGGGGGAGGGTAGGGTGGGGGCCTCGCTGGTCGCCTGGGGGCTGCAGGCTCCGTTTGACGACTCGCCGGTCGTCGAGGGAATGCACTTTCGCTGGTCCCGAGAGGTACGGTTGGCAGCGGGCGAGAGCCTGACGCTGGCATTCTACGGCTCCATGAACCTGGAGAGTGACGGGGCGCGCACCGGGGCGCTGCACCTGCGCCGCCGCGGCGCTCAGGCGCTCCTCGATGAAACCCTGGATTGGCTGGCGGCTCATCGCCTGTCCCTGCCCGATCCGGAACTGGAGCGCATCCTCAACGAGAACCTGTTCTTCAACTATTTTTATGCCCAAGGCAATTGCCTGGACACGGGCGAGCTGGTGCTGATCACGTCACGCAGCACGGCTTACTACGTCTCAGCGGCCTACTGGGCACGGGACGCCCTGCTGTGGAGCTTCCCGGCCCTGCTGCTGACGGACCGCGAGCAAGCCAGGGCAGCCCTGCAGGCGGCCTGGACCCGCTACCTCCCGCACGCCGCCGAGCACGCCCTCTACATCAATGGGCAGAACCTGTACCCCGGCTTCGAGCTCGACCAGGCCTGCGCCCCGCCAATCGCCCTGGAGCACTACCTGCACGCCACCGGCGATTGGGAGTTCGCCCTGCGCACGACGACTCCCCAGGCTTTGCACCGGCTGGAGCAAGGGCTTCGGGCGCATTATTCCCCCGTTGTCGGTCTCTACGCCACCTTCCTCACCCCCCACGACGACCCGACGGAATTTCCCTTCCTGACCTACAACAACGTCCTGGTCTGGCGCGCCTTGGACGTCCTGGCGGAGCTGTGGGGCAGGCTGAAAGACAAAGGCCGGGCCGCGGACCTGCGGCGGGAGGCGAAAAAGCTGAAGCGGGCCATTCGGTCGAAATGCGTGGTGGAGGGTCCCTTCGGCGCGCAATTCACGGGCGCCCTGGATGAGGCCGGCAGGCACGCGCTGGTCGACTTGCCGGGAGCCAGCTGGAGCCTGTTCCCGTTCTACGGCTTTTGCGCCTCGGATGACCCGCTCTATCTGAATTCCATGCGCTGGATTTCTTCACAGCACAATCCTCACTTTTACCCCGGCAGGTTCGGCGGGGCGGGGGCGGAACATTTTCCCTTCCCATCCTCCTTCGACCTGGCCAACCGACTGCTGCGCAAGGATCCATCCGCCTTGGCTTCCCTGCGCTCCCTGCCCATGGACCAGGGCCTGTGCTGTGAGTCGTTCGACCCCGAGGCGGGCGTTGTCCGCACCGGGGCGGCCTTCGCCAGCATGGCCGGCTTTCTGGCTTTTTGCCTGTACCAAGCCATGAAAGGTAAAGGTCAACGGGGAGGAGTTTTTCGTTTTCTCTTCTCACAGATCAGCGGATAGAGTATAATAATTCTCGTTACAGACAAGCTTGAGTGCGATTGCCAATTTGATTGTTAAAGATCAGGCAATCCAGGAGTGCATACAGAACCGTCGAATTCTCAATGATGTTTTTTAAACGTCTTGCGGGTTTTGCGCGTTCTCGGCTGTGTCTGTGACAGGCCGAGTTTTTTTGGGCATCCTCCAAGTGGAAGGAGGTGAAAAAGGTGACGTCAGTCAATTTACGCAATAACGAGTCTCAGGAACAGCTGCTCAAGCGCTTTCGCAAGAAGGTGGTCAAGAGCGGTGTCTTGAGCACCGTCCGGCGCAAGCGCTGGTACGTCTCCAAGAGCGAGCTGCGCCGCATGGAAAAAAAGAAGGCGATCCGCCGCATCAAGCGGCGCCAGTTCAAGGAATATGAATAGACCTGGTCCGCATCCAAGGCGAACGGGACTGGAGGCTGTATATGACGAAAGAGGAAGATAAGATTCAGGTCGAGGGCCTGGTCATCGAGGCATTGCCCGGCACCCAGTTCAAGGTCCGGCTCGATAATGGGCACGATGTCCTTGCCTACTTGTCGGGTAAGATGCGCAAGTACTACATCCGCATCCTGCTCGGCGACCGGGTCAAGGTGGAAATGTCCCCCTACGACCTGTCCCGTGGGCGGATCACCTTCCGCCATCGTAAGGCCGAACCGGTGCCCCCCGAAGAGTGACCAGTTCTGTTCCGCACTTATCAAGCAAGAAGCCCCGGCAATCTTTGCCGGGGCTTTTGGTTGTGGCCTATGTGCGACGCACTTTATAAGTGCGTCGCACATTTCTATTTACGGCAGGAATTTGAAGGAGTTCAGCGCTTTCATGTAGTTGGCACGCTCGAAGGCCGCCGGCTCCTTGACGTTCTTCTGGCTCAGGCTGCCCTGCATCTGTTTGACGGAAATGTACTCGTGGTCGGTCATCCACTTTTCGACCTCGGTCAGTATTTGCGTGACGCGGCTGACGCCGTTCTTGAGCAGCTCGGAGGCCATCATCGCCACGCTGGCGCCGGCCATCATGGTCTTGATCACATCTTCGGCGGTGTGGATGCCGCTGGTCAGGGCGAGGTCGGCCTTGACTTGGTTGTAAAGGATGGCAATCCAGCGCAGGGGCAGGCGCAGCTCCTGGCTGCTGCTCAGGACCAGGTTGGGGACGACTTCCAGGTTCTCCAGGTCGAAATCCGGCTGGTAGAAGCGATTGAAGAGCACCAGGCCCTTCGCCCCGGCATCCGCCAGACGCTTGGCCATGTTGGGGATGGCGGTGAAGAAAGGGCTGAGCTTGACCGAGACGGGAATCTTGACGCTCTTGCAGATGTCCTTGACCAGGACAACGTAAGACTCTTCCAGCTCCGTGCCGGTCAGGTTCGGATCGGTCGGCAGGTAGTACAGGTTCAGCTCCAGGGCGTCAGCGCCGGCGTCCTCCATCTTCCGGGCGTACTTGATCCAGCCGCCGGTCGAGACGCCGTTCAGGCTGCCGATGACGGGGATGCCCACCGTGCCCTTGATCTTCTTCAAAGTTTCGATGTAAGCATCGGGGGCCAGCGTGTAGGTTCCAGTCTGCGGGTAGAACGAGCCGAACTCGGGCGAGGCCTCGGCTCCGTACCACAGGTAATGGTCCAGCTCGAGGCTTTCGTGGATGATCTGTTCCTCGAAGAGCGAGTACATCACGACTGCGGCGATGCCGGCCTGCTCCAGCTTCTTGACCGTCTCGACTTTTTCGGAGAGCGGCGAGGCAGCGGCGACCAGCGGGTTCTTGAGTTTCAGGCCCAGGTAGGTGGTTGTCAAATCGACCATAACACTATCTCCTCTCATTTTCGTGTCATTGCGAGCGACCGTAGGGAGCGAAGCAATCTCCTCGCAAGAAGGAGATTGCTTCGGCCCACACTGCGGGCCTCGCAATGACACCATGGATGTAATGCAAGAGCAGAGGGGAATCCCTCTGCTCTTTTAAGGCTTCTATTTCTTGGCTTCCTCTCCGCCGTTGTAGTGCATGGCAGCCATCTGGGAATAGAAGTTCCAGCGGGCTTTTGCGTCTTCCTTGGAAAGCTTGAGCAGGGCCTCGGCGCGCGCCTCGTCGCTCTGGACCAGCATGCGGAAACGGGTCTCGTTGTACATGTACTGGTCGACGGGAATGCTCGGCTCCTTGTAGTCGATGAGCAGCGGGTTCTTGCCCTGGGCAGCCAGGCGCGGGTCGTAGCGGTATAGCGGCCACAGCCCGGATTGGACGGCCAGCTTCTGCTGCTCCAGGCCTTTGGCCATGTCGATGCCGTGGTCGATGCAGTGGCTGTAGGCGATGATGATCGACGGGCCGTCATAGGACTCGGCCTCCAGGAAGGCCTTCAGGGTGTGCTGGTCGCTGGAGCCCATGGCGACCCGCGCCACGTAAACGTATCCGTAGGCCATGGCCATCAGGCCCAGGTCCTTCTTGGACAGGCCCTTGCCCTGGGCGGCGAACCTGGCGACCGCGCCGCGCGGGGTGGACTTGGAGGCCTGACCGCCGGTGTTGGAATAGACCTCGGTGTCGAGCACAAGCATGTTGACGTTGCGCCCGGTGGACAGGACGTGGTCCAGGCCGCCGTAGCCGATGTCGTAAGCCCAGCCGTCGCCGCCCACGATCCAGACGGATTTCTTGACCAGGGCGTCGGCCACCGCGGCCAGGTTCTTGGCCTGCGGGTTCTTGGACTTGGACAGCTTCTGCTTGAGGATTGCCACGCGCTCGCGCTGCTGCTTGATGCCCAGGTCGGTGGACTGGTCAGCCTTGAGCAGCCCGTCGACCAGCTCCTCGCCCAGCTCGGAAGCAAAGGCCGGCAGGGTGTCGCGGGCATATTCGGTCTGCTTGTCCAGCGTCAGGCGGATGCCCAGGCCGAACTCGGCGTTGTCCTCGAACAGCGAGTTGGACCAGGCCGGGCCGCGGCCGTCCTTGTTGAGGGCGTAGGGCGTGGTGGGCAGGTTGCCGCCGTAGATCGAGGAGCAGCCGGTGGCGTTGGCGATGATCGCCCGGTCGCCGAAGAGCTGGGTGACCAGCTTGACGTAGGGCGTCTCGCCGCAGCCGGAGCAGGCGCCGGAGAACTCGAACAGCGGCTCGAGCAGCTGCGAGTTCTTGATCGTGCCCAGGTTGATGGTGGTGCGGTCGATCTCGGGCAGGCTGAGGAAGAAGTCCCAGTTCTTGGCTTCGCTCTCGCGCAGAGGGGGCTGGGGGGCCATGTTGATCGCCTTGCGCGACGGGTTGGTCTTGTCCTTGGCCGGGCAGGCTTCGACGCACAAGGCGCAGCCGGTGCAGTCCTCGGGCGCCACCTGGACGGTGTAGGCCATGCCGGGGAATTCCTTGAACTTGGAGTCCATCGACTTGAAGGTTTCGGGCGCTTTCGCCAAGAACTTCTCGTCGTAGACCTTGTGGCGGATGACGGCGTGCGGGCAGACGAAGACGCACTTGCCGCACTGGATGCACAGGTCGGCTTCCCAGACCGGGATTTCCAGGGCGATGTTGCGCTTCTCCCACTGGGTCGTGCCGGTGGGGAAGGTGCCGTCCACGGGCATGGCGGAGACCGGGAGGTAATCGCCGTCGAAGGCGATCATCGGGCCGAGCACATTCGCGACGAAGTCCGGCGCCTCGGCCGGGACCGGCGGGCGGCGGGTGAGCTTGCTGGTGACCTTGGCCGGGACCTTGACCTCGTGCAGGTTGGCCAGGGTCTGGTCCACGGCGGCGTAGTTCTTCTGCACGACGGCTTCGCCGCGCTTGCCGTAGGTCTTCTTGATGGATGTCTTGATCTCGGCAATGGCCTCGTCGCGCGGCAGGACGCCGGAGATGGCGAAGAAGCAGGTCTGCATGATGGTGTTGATGCGCCCGCCCATGCCGGTCTTCTCGGCCACTTCGTAGGCGTCGATGACGTAGAACTTGAGCTTCTTCTCGATGATGTCCTTCTGGACTTCCTGCGGCAGGTTGTCCCAGACTTCGTCCGGGCCGTAGATGCTGTTGAGCAGGAAGACGCCGCCGGGCTGGGCGTACTTGAGCATGTCGTAGCGCTCCAGGAAGGTGAACTGGTGGCAGGCGACGAAGTTGGCGGTGTTGGGGGTGATCAGGTAGGGGGCCTGGATCGGCTTGGGGCCGAAGCGCAGGTGCGAGATGGTCATCGTGCCGGATTTCTTCGAGTCGTAGAAGAAGTAGCCCTGGGCGTAGTTGTCGGTCTCTTCGCCGATGATCTTGATCGAGTTCTTGTTGGCGCCGACGGTGCCGTCCGAGCCCAGGCCGAAGAAGACGCAGCGCACGGTCTCGGGGTGCTCGATCGAGAAGCTCGGATCGTACTCCAGGCTGGTGTGGGTCACATCGTCGTTGATGCCGACGGTGAAGTGATTCTTGGGTTCGGGTTTCTTGAGTTCGTCGAAGACGGCCTTGACCATGGCCGGAGTGAATTCCTTGGAGGACAGGCCGTAGCGCCCGCCGATGACCTTGACCTCCTTGCGACCGCCCTCGAACAGGGCGTTGACCACATCCATGATAGAGCGGCTCGCCGCCGGCGCCGGGTTCCTTGGTGCGGTCGAGCACGGCGATGGATTTGACACGTCGCGGGCAGGGCTTTGAGAAAGTGCTTCACCGAGAACGGGCGGTACAGGCGCACGTTGATCACGCCGACCTTCTCGCCCTGTTCGACCAGATAGTTGACGGTCGCTTCGGCGGTCTCGGCGCCGGAGCCCATGATGATGACCACGCGCTCGGCATCCGGGGCGCCGACGTAATCGAACAGGTGGTAGCTGCGGCCGGTCAGTTTGGCGAACTTGTCCATCGACCTTCTGCACGATGCCGGGGACGGCGGCGTAGTACGGGTTGACCGTCTCGCGGCCCTGGAAGTAGACATCCGGGTTCTGGGCGGTGCCGCGCAGGACGGGATGCTCGGGGGAGAGGGCGCGGGCGCGATGGGCGCGCACCAGTTCGTCGTCGATCATGGCGCGCAGGTCGTCGTCGGTCAGCTGCTCGATCTTGTCGACTTCGTGCGAGGTGCGGAAGCCGTCGAAGAAGTGCAGGAACGGCACGCGGGCTTCGAGGGTGGCGGCCTGGGCGATCAGGGCGATGTCATGGGCTTCCTGCACCGAGCCGGAGGCGAGCATCGCCCAGCCGGTCTGGCGGCAGGCCATCACGTCCGAGTGGTCGCCGAAGATGGACAGGGCGTGGGTGGCCAGGGTGCGGGCCGAGACGTGGAAGACGGTGCGGGTCAGTTCGCCGGCGATCTTGTACATGTTGGGGATCATCAGCAGCAGGCCCTGGGAGGCGGTGAAGGTGGTGGTCAGCGCGCCGGTCTGCAGGGCGCCGTGCACGGCGCCGGCCGCGCCGCCTTCGGACTGCATCTCGATCACCAGCGGGACGGTGCCCCAGATGTTCTTGCGCTTGATTGCCGACCACTCGTCGGCGAACTCGCCCATGTTGGAGGAAGGGGTGATGGGGTAAATGGCGCAAATTTCGTTGACGCGATGGGCAACCGAAGCGGTGGCTTCGTTGCCATCAATGGTAACCTTTTCTCTATCCATGTTACGCTCCTTGTTGACTTGACAGAGCTTTGCTCTGCGAGAGTCGGAAGACACTCAATTAATAAGTTTATTCTGCTGGTACGGGGAGCGTAAGTTATATAATGCACCTATTACACTGCGACTTGTCATAACTGTAATCACCCCCTTTTTCGTCCGGAATCCACCCTGGACGGCTATTTTCGGGCCGTGAGGCGCGGATGGGCCATGGCGAGCGCCGCCAGGGTCTTGGCATCCAGGATTTCGCCGCCTTCGACCATGGAGAAAGCCCGTTCGAGCGGGATGGTTTCAACGGACAGGAACTCGTCCGCGTCGGCCTTCAGCGGGTTGTGGACCAGTTCGGTGGCCAGGTAAACGTGCATGTACTCGGTGGAGTACCCCGGTGCCAAATAGAAACCGCCCAGCAGCTCGAGCCGGCCGGCAGCCATGCCCGTCTCTTCGCGGACCTCGCGCCGGGCGCAGGCCTCCGGAGCCTCGTCTTCGTCCAGGGTGCCGGCGGGCAGCTCGAGCAGATCCAGGCTTGCGGCGTGGCGATACTGGCGGACGAAGAGCAGGTTCCCGTGCTCGTCTATCGGGATCAGCACCACCGAACCGACGTGCACGACGATGTCGAATTTTGTCTCATGCCCGTCTGGCAGGCGCAGGGTATCCCGGCGGATGGTGAAAGCGCGGCCGGAGAATATGTTCTCGGAATGAAGTTGTTCGAAGTGCATAGGCGGTCCTTGGGCGTATTGGGGAAATAAACACCCAGGCGAAGGCATCTTCGCCTGGGTGTAGGGAAAGGTACGTGGTTTAGGGGATGTTCAAGATCTGACCGGTGTGCAGCGTGTAAGGAGTGGCCAGCCCGTTGGCTGCGGCGATGGAGGTCGGGTCGAGGTCGCCAAAATAACAGGCTACGCCGTAAATCGTCTGGTTCGGGTCGGAGACCGTGAAGGTCGTCGGGTGGGGATGCAGCGCCCGCTCACCCGGGAACGGGTTACCGGTCTGCGGGATCTTCAGGACAGTACCCGGCGAGAGCAGCGGGGGAGAAGATGGCAGGTTGTTCAAGGTTAATAATTCCGACGGGTCGACGTTGAAGCGCCGGGCGAGGCAGAATGGAAACTCGCCCGACTGCAGGGTGTAACTGGCAGGACGTCCGGGCGTGGCGGTGGGAACGATGAAGCGCGTCGTCGGTGTGGGGAGTGTCCCGAGGGCCGTGGGAGCACCAGTTGGCGGAAGGCTGGTTGCGGTCAGGCTGTTGGGGGTGGCCTGTGTGCCGAGGGTGAACGGATTCGGCGTCGGGCTGGGAAGCGAGGTCAGGGACGCAGGAGTAGAACCGGATTGAGGCGAGAGCACCTGGGCCGTCTGGGTGCCGTACAACTGAACCAGGCTCAGACCGGTGGGCGCGGCCATGTTGAACGGGCTGGACTTGGTTGGCGTGGCCTGCACCGGGACCTGCGAAGCAGAACGCAGGCAGCCGGACAAGAACAGCACGGCGGTCAGCACAAGGGCCATCAACACATATAACTTCTTGGACATGCTCTCCTCCTGAAAACCTTCATCATTGGATGATTAAAGTGATACTAGCACAACCTTTCTAAAGCGTCAAGCCGCGCCGGCGATGCGGGAGGAGAAGCTCCGGATTCTATTTATCTTTCCAACCAAATGGTCACCGGCCCGTCGTTCTCGATCTCGACCAGCATGTGGGCGCCGAAGACCCCGGTCTGCGCCGGAATCCCCCGGGCGGACAGCAGGGCCGCGAACCGCTCCACGAGCGGCGCGGCGACCTCGGGCGGGGCTGCGTCGGTGAAGGAGGGCCGCCGTCCCTTGGCCGTGTCGGCGTATAGTGTGAACTGCGAGACGACCAGTGCCGCTCCGCCCACGTCGAGCAGCGAGCGGTTGAATTTGCCCGCCTCGTCCTCGAAGATGCGCAACACGGCGATTTTCTCGGCCAGGAAGCGGGCCTGCTCCTCACCGTCGCCCTGCCCGATGCCGAGCAGGATGACCAGTCCGTGGCCGATCTCGGCGATGGTCTGCCCGTCGACGCTGACCTTTCCGGATTTGACTCTTTGAAGGAGGGCGCGCATAAATTCACCACAGACACTTGCACCTGCACTTGCAGCAGGTGCAAGTACAGGTGTGAACACGGATGGACACAGAAAAAGGGATGAACGGCATCTGTGTTCATCCCTTTCATCTGTGGTTTCTTCAGGGGAGTTGCACGGCCGCCCGGACCTCTTCCATGGTCTTGGCGGCTATTTTTCTCGCCCTCGCCGCCCCCTCGTCCAGCACGGATTGGACCAGGTCCGGTTTGGCGTTCAGCTCGGCGCGCTTGGCCCGGAAGGGCTCCAGCGCCTTGTTCAGGTTTTCGGCGAAGATCTGTTTGCAGTCCACGCAACCGATGCCGGCCCGGCGGCACTCGACGTTGATCCTTTCCACCTCCGCCTCGGGCGTGAAGACCTTGTGCATCGAGAAGACGTTGCACACATCCGGGTTGCCGGGGTCGGTGCGCTTGATGCGCGCCGGGTCGGTGACCATCATCATCACCCGCTGGCGCGTTTCCTCAGGTGTGGCAGCCAGCTCGATCTGGTTATCGAGGCTCTTGCTCATCTTCTCTTTCCCGTCGATCCCGAGCACCTTGGGCGTCTCGGCGCCTTTCATCTGCGGTTCGATTAGGACGTTCGTGTTGTAGCGGTAGTTGAACGAGCGGACGACTTCACGAGTGAACTCGATATGCGGAGCCTGGTCGACGCCGACCGGGACCAGGTCGGTCTTGTACAAGACGATGTCCGCGGCCATCAGGACCGGGTAGCCGACCAGACCGTAATTGATGTTGTGCGGCTGCTCACGGGCTTTTTCCTTGAAGGTCGGCAGGTCGGTCAATTTCCCCAGCGGGGTGACCATCGAGAGCAGGGTGTGCAGTTCGGTCACCTGCGGGACGTGCGATTGCACGAACAGGATGGTCTCTTCAGGCCGGATGCCAACCGCCAGCAGGTCGAGAGCCAGGTCATTGGTGTTTTGCTTTAAACCGACGGTATCCTCGACAGTGGTCAAAGCGTGCAGGTCCACGATGCAGTACACGCACTCGTAGTCGTCCTGCAGGGCGACGTAATTCTTGAACGCGCCCAGGTAGTTGCCGAGGTGGGCATGCCCGGTCGGGCGGATGCCGGAAAAAACGCGGCCTTTTTTAGCCATTGTTTCCTCACCATGAAAGTGTTAAGAGCTTCAGCTGCTACTTCTTGAGTTGTTTTTGGACTAACCCGAGCACCTCGCCCGGTTCGGCATGACGCCCGGTTTGAAGTTTGGAATAGACCAAGACCTCGTTTACGCTGATCTCGTACCGTCCGCCGTCCGAGGGGACCAGGACCAGCGATTCGATTTCTGGCTCGAGATTCTTGAGCAATTCGGCTGCCAAGCTCACGGCTCGGTCGGTGTAATGTCAGACTGCGCAGTAAACGATTTTGATTTTCGCCATGCTAGGTTTCCTTTCAATTAGGCAAACCGGACGTGTGAATTGCCTGAAAATTATAACATACGGATTTGTCAGGCTTGACCCTTTGACGCATGACAACCTTACAAGTATAATGATTTTACGTTTTCCATACCAATCACAGGATTACTTTAGAGGACCAGCATGGCTCTCCGGGGCAACCTGCGTGACTTTACCATCACCCAACTGCTTAACTTGATCAACTTGGCGCGCAAGACCGGGACTCTGGTTGTGGAAGGCCCCAGTGAGACTGCCAAGATATCTTTTCGCGAGGGGAAACTGGCCTACGCCCAGATCGGGCAGGAGGACAGCCGCCTGGCCTTCATCCTGCATAAAGCCAACAAATTAAGTGTCAGTCAGTTCAAGGCCATCCAGCAGCGCGCCAATCACATCCCGGACAAGGAATTGGGCCTGCTGCTGATCAATGCCGGGTATCTCTCCCAAGAAGACATCCTGACCAATCTGCAGCAATATTTTACCGATATCGTCCAGCGCTTGTTCACCTGGGTGGAAGGTTTTTTCCATTTCGACAACGACCTGCTCCCGCCGGAGGATCGCATCAGCGTCCGGCTGGACCTCGAGAACTTGATCATCGAAGGTTCACGCCAGCTGCATGAGTGGGAGCAACTCCAAGATGAAATCCCCAGCCTGGACATGGCGCTCAAGTTCACCGACCGTCCCGGCACCAATTTGCGCAATGTCAACCTGAGCGTCGAAGAGTGGCGGGTGGTTTCATTCATCAGCCCGCGTAATTCGATCAAACAAATAGGCGCCGCAACCAAGATGAACGACCTGGAAATCCGGCGCATCGTCTACGGCCTGCTGCAGGCCGGCCTGGTAGAGATTTGCCGCCAGGACGGAGCTCCCCCGCCCGTGGCGAAAGTACGCGTCTTTCCGACCGAGGACAAAGAAGAACAAAAATCTTTGGTCAATCGCCTGATCACCCGCATCCGGTCTCTATAATCTTTTTTGAGGATCGCAATTATGCAAACGGTCAAAATGGTTGTCACTGGGCCCTTCAATGCCGGAAAGACCGAATTCATCCGTTCCGTGAGCGAGATTGATGTGGTCTCCACCGAGCGGAAGATCTCCACGGCGAATGAAAAGATGGTCAAAGAAGCGACCACGGTCGCCATGGACTTTGGACGCATCACCGTGGACGACGACCTGGTCCTGTATCTCTTCGGCACCCCGGGCCAAAAGCGCTTCGATTTCATGTGGGAAATCCTCTCCGAAGGGATGTTGGGTTTCATCGTCATGGTGGACAGCACCCGCCCGGAGACCTTTCGCGAAGCGCGTTCGATCCTCGAAACCTTCCGCGCCTATGCGCCGACCCCGTACGTGGTGGCTGCCAACAAGCAGGACATGAAGGATGCCTGGGAGATTGATGACATGCGCCATGCCCTGCGCCTCGACCCAAAAGTAAAATTCCTCACCTGCACGGCCACGGATCGCGATTCGGTCAAAACGGTGTTGCTGGAATTGCTTTACAGCATCCTGTCCGAAATGGAGAATGGAGAGAAATAACCTCTCCATATTGTTTAATACGCCGTGTCGTCCATCACCACTGACCAAGGGATTGTGCATTACGAGGTCTACGGACGTGGCCGTCCGGTCATCCTGTTGCATGGGTGGCTGGGCTCCTGGGGGCTTTGGCAGGAAACAATGGCCTACCTGGGCCGGTACTATCGTACCTACGCCCTGGATTTCTGGGGTTTCGGTGAATCGGGCACCAAACGCAACACGTACAACGTCCAGGATTTCGTCAGTCTGGTGGACCAATTTATGGACCGGCTGGGGATCAACTCTGCCCCGCTGGTGGGTCACAGCATGGGCGGGACGGTCAGCCTGTCGGTCGCCATCCAGTACCCGCAGCGGGTCACCAAAGTGGTTGTGGTCGGGTCACCGATCGTCGGCACTTCGTTGACCCTCATCCCCACCCTGTTTGGCTACAAGCCGATTGGCTTCGTCGTTTACCATAATCTGTGGGTTTTTAAGTTGAGCTACCACCTGCTCTCCCGTTTCTACAGCAAGGATCCCAACTGGCCTAAGATGATGGACCGGGATGTGTCCCAGACGACCGTCGAATCATTTTTCAGCAGTATCAGTTCCCTCCGCCGCACGGATTTGTGCCCCTTGTTGCACCAGATCAAGATTCCGGTCATGGGCATGTACGGTGCTACCGATATCGTCGTGCAGTACAACCAGTGGAAGGCGCTCCAGGAGGGTGTTCCTCACGCCGAGATCGAGAAATATAAGAAGGCGGGGCACTTCATCATGCTGGATGAGCCGGACGCGTTCATGCTAAAGCTGAAGGACTTTCTTGATCAAGAAAAGACAGCCGCATGAAAGCTCGCAAGCCGACCTATTATTACCCCAATCGGATGGGGCGGATCATCCTGCTGGCCATGGAAGAGATCCTTGGTCGCACCGGCCTCAATGCCGTGCTCAACCTCGCCAGCCTGCCGGAATATATTAATCACTCTCCGCCTTGCAACCAGGATTTAGAATTCCCTTTCGATCACATCAGCCGCATCCAAATCGCACTTGAGGATGCTTATGGACCCCGGGGCGGCCGCGGCCTGGCCTTGCAGGTCGGTCGTGCGTGTTTTAAATACGGATTGCGTGAATTCGGCTCCGAGCTTGGATTGACCGACCTGGCCTTCCGGCTTCTGCCCCTGCCAGCCAAGTTGAAAGGTGGCAGCGAGGCACTGGCCGCCCTGTTCAATGGTCATACCGACCAGCGGGTCAGTCTTGGGCGGGACGAAAAGAATATTTACTGGCACATTGAGCGTTGTCCATTGTGCCTCAGCCGGAAAACGGACGGACCCTGCTGCCATCTGGCAGTTGGTCTGTTGCAGGAATCCCTGTATTGGATCAGTGGGGGAAAATACTTCATGGTTGAAGAGACCAGGTGTATTGCGTGCGGGGACAGCGCGTGTACAATAGTAATAGATCAGGAACCGATGAGTTAAGGATATGCTCAAAGTCGTATTGCAGGCGCCGCGGCATATCGCCCCTTTCAACGAACCGGCCCGTGATTTACGCATCCAGAACAAGCCGCTCTGGCTGAACCAGCGCGACTTGCTCGCCCCTTACATCACCCGCTCGATTGAGCTGGCTCCCGGCGCCCGCCTGCCTTTGACGCGTGAGACGATGATCGTCCACCGCGACAATCTATTCTTCGATGAGGCCTACATCAACGAGTTCATGCGCCGGGCGAGAAGCATGAATCGCGCCGTTCGGGCGGCTTTTTCTTTGGACGACCCGGCCTTCCGCGAGCATGCCCTGCCTCTTTCTGTTTCGTACTCTCCTGCCGGCAATTTGTATTACGCCGACCTGTGGTATTACCCCCGCGGCCCCGAAGCGGACGTGAAGCCGCTGGTGATCGATATGCAGGCGCGTGAGATCGGCTATTACCACATCCCGACTTACATGGCTTCCGAGAGCGGTGACTTGCTTTACCAGGTGCCTCTGCGGGCCATGATCGCCATCGATTGCTGGACGCATATTTTCATCGCCGATATGGTCTTCGGCTTGTTCGCCCGTGGGGCGCGCTTTGAGGACCGGCTTAATAAAGATGTCTTGTTTAAATTAGGCGTCCTGGCAAAGGCGTTGTACGAGGGTAAGCAATTGCTCGAGTGTTCCGAGCCGGTCAAAATGGGGCACAACTGCGTGATTGACCCGACGGCCGTAATCCACGGGCCGACGACGATCGGGGATAACGTGACGGTCAACGCCGGCGCGGTCATCGAGAACTGCATCATCGGGAACAATGTCAATGTATCCCAGGGTTGCCAGCTGATGCTTTCGGTGGTCGGAGACGGAACTTTCCTCCCGTTTCGCGCCTCGCTGTGGCTGACCACCATCATGGAAAACGGCATGGTCGCTCAAAATACCTGCCTGCAGATGTGCGTGATCGGGCGCAACACCTTCATTGGAGCTGGCAACACATTTACAGATTACAATCTGATCCCCGTTCCGATTAAAGCCCTGGACGGCAACGACAAACTGGCCAATGCCAACCGCCCGGTGCTGGGCGGCTGCATCGGGCACAATTGCCGCATTGGGGCGGGGATGGTGATCTTCCCGGCCCGCACAATCGAATCGGATGTCGTTCTATTCGGCTCCAAGGACCGGCGTGTGATCGAACGCGACGTTAAATACGAAGACAGCGATCATCTCAAGTTGAGAGACGCCGCCAAGCACCCGCGCCAGTATCCGCGCCGCGGTGAAACGGACCTTACCTCTTGGTAATCTTGTGGACACCTTTGCCTTCATTATTCACCCGATTGACCCCAAACGGGATGTCAGTCGAAAATATCCATTCCTCGGCCGCATCCTGAGCGAGCGGCAGATCGACTTTTTCTCCACTTTTTTCCCGCCCGTCTATATCTCCGAAATAAACGGCATCCGCTCCCTGGCAACGGGCAAAGAAGTCAAAGGCTGGTTTATTGCCTGTCCGTATACACCTCGACGCATGATGGTGTTGCCAGAACGGACAGTTTATCGTAAGATTATTCAAGCAGGACGGCTCGCCGAAAAGCTCGGTGCCCAGATCCTCGGTTTGGGTGCCTTCACTTCGGTGGTTGGGGACGCCGGGATCACGATTGCGAAAAATCTGGAGATTCCGGTCACCACAGGCGATTCGTATACCGTCGCCATCGCGGTCGAGGCTATCCGGGAGGCGGCGCGGGTGATGGACATCAACCTACGCAACGCGACGGCTGCAGTGGTCGGTGCAAGCGGCTCGATCGGCCGCATCTGCGCCGGGCTGCTTGCCGAAGAAGTTGCCGAACTCATCCTCGTCGGCCGCACACCGGATGCGCTCGAGAGGCTGCGCGAGCGGCTCCAGGGTTCGGGACGCGCCCGGCTGCACACCAGCACCTGCATGGACGACCTGGCCAGGGCCGAATTGATTTTGACCGTCACAAGCGCAGTCCACGAGGTGATCCATCCCGAGCACCTCCGGCCCGGCAGCGTGGTGTGCGATGTTGCCCGTCCCCGGGATGTGTCAGCCATGGTGGCGGCAGCACGCCAGGATATCTTGGTCATTGACGGCGGCATGGTCGATGTGCCGGGTCCCGTCGACTTCCATTTTAATTTCGGTTTTCCGCCCGGTAAGGCTTATGCCTGCATGGCGGAGACCATCGTACTGGCTCTGGAGGGCCGTTTCGAGGACTACACCTTGGGAAAAAAGATCTCGCGGGAGCGCGTGGAAGAAATTTCTGTCATGGCGAAAAAACACGGGTTCCGCCTGAGTGGTTTCCGTTCCTTCGAACGCCCCGTGACCGAACAGCAGATCGAGATCATTCGCCAGCGCGCGAAACGCGGTGCAGCAGGATGCCGTTGAACTGGAGGTTTCTATGGGAAGAGCACGCCTTTTGGTTGTAGAAGACGACACCGATATCTCCAACATGCTGAAGATCTATTTCACCGGCCTGGGCTACGATGTGGATGTGGCCCCGCGCGGCCGGGAAGCGCTGGATAAGACGCGCCAGGTGCTGCCTCACTTGATCGTCTTGGACATCATGTTGCCTGATATCGACGGGTATGAAGTGTGCCGCAATCTGCGTACCAGCACACGCACCAGCCATATCCCGGTCATCTTCCTGACCCAGAAGGATGAGCGCAGCGACCGGCTGCAGGGCCTCGAGCTGGGCGCAGATGATTACATTACGAAGCCTTTCGACATTGAGGAATTAAAGCTGCGCGTCCAGGGCGCCATCCGCCGTTCGGAGCGTGAGGCCCTGACCGACCCGCGCTCCGGCCTGCCGGCCGGTCGCCTGATTGAAGAGCAGCTGCGCATCACCATCCGCCAGAATGGATGGGCTTACATGGATGTGCGCATCAACCACTTTGAGCCGTTCAAGGATGTGTACGGGTTTGTGGCCGGCGACGATGTATTGCGTTTTGCCGCCATGCTGATGAGTGAAGTGGTGGACGATGTCGGTACCTCGGCCGATTTCATCGGCCACGCCGGCGGCGATAATTTCATTATCGTTACCAACGAAACCGCCGCCCCCGCCATCCGCGACCGGCTCAAGGCGCGTTTCTCCGAGGAAGTTTTGAGCCACTATAACTTCATGGACCGTCAGCAAGGTTTCATCCTGACTCCCGGCGCTGACGGGCTGATGGAACAGACACCATTGATGAGCCTTGCGATTGGGATCGTGACGCCCTCGCAGCAGCCCTTCGCCGACATACGCGAGATCACGGAACTGGCTGCCGAGGTTCGCCGTCAGGATGCTCCGGGCTCCCCGCCCAAGGGATAATCCTTTTTCTTATGTTGCTGAACTCGGTGTCTCTGTGGGTGGCAATCTTCCTGACCGGGCTGGTCTTTTTCCTCCTGGTCTGGGGTGCGATTCGCCTGATTCCCCGGCTGCGCCTGAGCCGGCCTGCAGAGCCTTCGACACCGGTCCCCTCGAGTTTGCCGGGCCATGATCGTGCCGTCCTGGTTGTGTTGAGCGGCGGCCGGGTGGAGTTCGTCAACCGGGCGGCGCGTGAGTGGTTCAATTTAAGGGAGGAGGAGCAACCCAGCCTGGAGACGCTCGCCCGGCGCGTCCAGCCAAGCGATGATTTGTTGAAATTATGCGCGGCCGAGGGACAGACGCGCTTTTCGGTTGGCGGGCGGCCGGTGGAAGGCGTTTCCTATCGCATTCCCGGTCCGGAAGGCGCGTTGCTTGTCTCATTCTCGCGACCGGATTTCCTCGCCTCGCTTGCGCCGGAGTCAGGCGAGGCGACCGGATCGGCGCTGAAGATCCTGACCGACTTCAGCCGGTCCGTGGCGCTCAACCCGGATCTGGCTTGCACCATTCAGGCCATCCTGGAGAACGTGGAGCGCTTGATCCCGGTGGACACGGTCGAGTTGAACCTTTGGGACAGCGAAGACCAGACCCTCATCCCGTACCGCTTCCGGTCCAGGCCGGGTGCGGACCGGAAGCTCGAGAAGAGCCTGCCGCGGGCACCGGCGGGATATTCCGCCTTTCTGGTCACCGAACGCCAGCCCCTGTTCATCGCCGACACCCAGACGTACACCCAGATCCCCTACACGCCGACTGGTGAGAGTATCCCCATTCGTTCCTATATCGGCCTGCCTCTGCAGGTCAGCGAGGAGCTGGTCGGCACCCTCGAGGTCGGCTTGTCCAGCGCGGAGGCATTCGCTCCCGAGGATCAAAGAATCCTGCAGCTGGTCGTCGGGCAGGCGGCGATCGCGGTCCGCAACGCCGCCGCGCTTGAAAAAGAGCGGCGCCGCGGAACGGAGTTGAGCGGCCTTGCCAACCTGACCCAGGCACTCGCAGCAGTTCAGGAAGTGTACGACCTCTTCAACCGTCTCGTCCAGAGCATCGCGCCCCTGTTTGATGTGGAGATCCTCGGTTTCCTCATCTACAACGAGAACCGTCACACCCTGGAGGCGCAGGTCCCGTTCCTGGGCATGCCGCCCCAGATCGTCGAGCTGTATCATGTCACCCTCTCGCCCGGCAGCGCGGCGGAAGAGCGTTTCCAGAGCAAGGCGGTGTTGACCACCCGGAACGCGATGGAGGATCAACTCTGGCTGGAGATGGGCATCCGGGATTATGCCCAGGCCGCTTCCTGGCGCGACACCGCCCTCGTGCCGCTCGTCTCGGCCGGCCGATCGCTTGGATATCTGCAGATCTCCAACCATCGCCAACCCGAGGATGCCTTATCGCGCGAAGAGATGCGCCTGCTCGACATCGTCGCCAACCAGATCGCCCCGATCATCGACAATTTCCTGCTGGTACAGCAGGGACGCCAGCGCTCCCTGCGCTCCGAGGCGCTGCGCCGCATCGCCAGCCTGGCTTCCTCCACGGCGACGGCCGAGGAAATCCTGCATTATTCCGTTCAAGAGCTAGCCCACCTGCTCCAGGCGGACCTGGGGGTGATCTTCCTGCTGGACAAGCTGAGCGGCATTTTGCGCCTTCATCTCGAACTCGTTGTTTGGGTTGCCCGCTGAAGCTGCCCCCTCCCTGCCCCATCTTCTTGTGGATGATCCCCAGTTCCACCTGACCGTGACCGAAAGCCGCAAGCCGATCCTTTCCGGACACCTCTCCGATGACCAGCGCCTGCTGGCCGTGTACCGCGAGATTTCGAAACCGTTGGGGATGGAATCGGCGATCGTCGTCCCGCTGGTGGTGCACGACCACAGCCTGGGCGAATTGATGATCACCAGCCGGAAGACGGACTTTTTCAACGACAACGACCTGCAAACCGCCCTGACGATTGCCGGTCAACTGGCTACCGCCATCGAAGCCTCCTCATTGATTTCCCAGACGGACGAAGGATTGCGCCAGCGCGTCGACCAGCTGGCCTCCTTGACGCGCCTCGGCCGTGAGCTGAGCACCTCAACGGATTGGAAGTATCTCTTGCAGGCCGTGTACGATGAAAGCCTGCAGATGACCGGCGCCAAATGCTGTTCGGTGCTGTTATTGAATTCGAACCCCGAACCGGTTGACGGCAACCAGGTGATCTATCGTCTGGGTGACACGCGGGAGGAAGAACTGCTGCCGCTCGAGCGCGAGGCGCTCAAAAAGGGCGAGCCGGTCGTGGTCCCCGATTTCAGCCAGAGCAAACACAAGCCGCCCCACGCAGGTGTGCAATCCGCCTTGGTGGTGCCAATTGCCTACCAGGGAAGAACTGAAGGCTTGATCCACCTGCATTTCTCCACCCCGGTTGGTTTCGGCAAGGACATCCTCGAGATCGTCCAAACGCTGGCCGTCCAGACTGCAGTGGCCCTGGAGAATTCGCGACGCTACCAGGAACAGGTGCAGCGGTACGAGCGCATCCATCGCCGCGTGGACGCCTTCACGAAGCTGTTCGCAGCGACCTCCGGCGTGGCGGTTGACAAGCCCTTGGAGCAGTCATTGGAATCCCTGGCCACTGCCATCCAGGATGCCACTCCCTTCCAGACCGTCCTGATGAGCGTCATCGACCCGGAGACGAAGATGCAGCGCCGGGTTGCCGGGGTGGGGATACCCACCGACACCCTCAACAAGCTCAAGGCACACCAGCAGCCGTGGTCCGGTTTGCAGCAGCTGCTCAAACCCGAGTTCAAGGTCGGGCAGGGCTATTTCATCCCGTCCGAAAAAACGCCCATCGTCCCGGCCGGGCCCCAGATGGTGACCGTCATGAGCGGACAGGCCGTTCAATCCCCGGGGGCCTGGGACCCGGAGGATACGCTCCTGTACCCGCTCTCGGATACGAATGGCAACCCCATCGGCCTGATCAGCCTGGACGCACCCCGCGACGGCCTGCGGCCGGACAGCGCCACGCTCGAGACCCTCGACATCTTTGCGACCCAGGCGACCCTGATCATCCAGACCACGCGGCGTCTGAACGGCCTTCAGACCCAGGTGGCCAACCTGTCCACCAGCGTGGACCGGCAGCAGCAACTGCTATCCATCAGCCAGACTCACCTGCCCATCCTGCTGCACAAGGACCTGGAGCGCACGCTTGCCATCCGCAACCTGGAGCGCAGGAGCCGCCGCATCCGTGCAGGTTTGGAAATCACTGAAATGATCAACCGCCAGGTCGACGGCCCTTCGGCGCTCCTGGCCCTGGGCCGCGAAATCCTGACCCGGCTGGAGATGAGCGTCTCGATCGTCGCCGAGAACACCGTCGAGGGCCCGCGCCTGCTGCATGTGCTGGGGAACGTTCCCAAGAGCACCAGCCCCGAGGCACTCTTCGGACAGCGCAACCCCCTGCGCCACAGCCTGCAGTCCGGCGAAACGCTGCTGGTCATGAACCTGGAGGAGGACGAGAACTGGCGTGACACGCCCCTGCTCACCAGCCTGCACGCCAAAGCCTTCATTTGCTTGCCCGTCTCCATCGACGAAAAGCCGGTTGCCGGCATCCTGGCCATCAGCCCCGAGCCGCTGCCGCCGCTCACCGAGGAGGACGAGCAGGTCTACTACCAGATCACCCGCCAGGTCTCCATCATCCTGCAGAACATCAGCCTGTTGACCGAGACCCGCCGCCGCCTGCGCGAGGTCAACCTGCTGCTTGACTTCAGCCGCCAGCTGAGCGGTCTCGACCCGACCCACATCATCAAGGCCCTGCTCGAGAGTGCCCTGCGGGTCCTGACCGCGGCCCACGCCGGTGTGGTGCTGATGTACAACCAGCAGCTGGGCTGCCTCGTCCCGGTGACGGCGGCCAACTACGCCGACAACGACAGCGTCATGCAGATCATCTACCATCCCGGCGAAGCGCTGCCCGGCCAGGTCTTCTCGGGGAAGAAATCCCGCCGCGTGGACGAGGTTAATTTTGCCCGCGATTACAACCTGCCGGCCGAGCTGCTGATGCGCTATCGCGAGGCCACCGCCGGACGCCTTCCGGTCTCCAGCCTGCTGATCCCCATCCAGACCGGCGACCGCGATCTGGGGTTGATGGTGCTGGACAACTTCAACGCGACGGGTGCCTTCACGGCGGACGACGAGGCCCTGCTGCTCTCGTTGACCCAGCAGGTAGCCCTCGCGCTGGAAAACGTCCGCCTGGTGGACGCCTCCCTGGAACGCGCCAACCAACTCCAGGCATTGACGAATGTCTCGGCGACGATGACCTCCAGTCTGAAATCCGACGAACTGGTTGCCGGCCTGCTCGACCAGCTGAAGGGCGTCCTGCCCTTCGACACGGCCATCCTATGGCTGCGCCAGGGCGGGAACATGTCCGTGGCGGCGGCGCGCGGTTTCCCCGACAACGAACAGCGCCTTGGCTTGACGGTCGCCATCGAAGACTCGGTCTTGCTGGCGGAAATGATCCGCACCGTCCAGGCGATTGCGGTGGGGGACGTGCGCAGCGACAAACGCTTCCCGGCCTTGACGGAGGCGGAGCGGCTCTCGTGGATGGGTGTCCCGCTGGTCTCGAAGGGCGAGGTGATCGGCGTGATCGCCCTCGAAAAGACCCAGGCGAACTTCTTTTCCCTCGAGCTCACCCAACTGGTCACCACCTTTGCCAGCCAGGCGGCGGTGGCGCTTGAAAATGCCCGCCTGTACGAAGACAGCCTGCGGCGCGCCACCGAGCTCGACCAGCGCTCGCAGCGTCTGGCTCTGCTCAACCGCCTATCGGCGGAGTTGAGCAGCTCGCTGAGCGAGGACCAGGTCCTGCGCCTGACCGCCGAGGAACTCCAAAGGGCGCTCAACGTGAGCAGGATCTCGGCGATCACCTTCGATCGTTTCGGCGTGCCGAATCTGCGCGTCTCCGTGCCCGCCGGCAAGGAATCCCTGCCCAGGGTCCTGCCCGCCGCGCCGATTTTCGACCGGCTGCGCGAGTCGCTGGGAGTTTTCAGCACCGACGAGGTCGGGAGCGAGGCCGACCTCGCTCCGCTGTCCGAGCTGCTCGAGAATATCCGCTCCCTGCTGGTCCTGTCGCTCGCCAGCGGACCCAACCTGCGCGCCCTGCTGTTCGTCCAGATGGCCGAAGCTTACCGCTTCTCGGCTACGGACATCGACCTGGCGCGCACGATCAGCAACCAGGCTGCAATCGCCCTGGAGAGCGCCCGCTTGTACGAGGCGACCGTCGATCGCGCCGAGCAGCTTACTGCGCTCAACCGGGCTTCCTATGAGATCGGCCTCACCCTCAACCCGGAAGAGATCTACACGGCCATCCACCGGGCGGTCTCGCAGATGATGCCGGCCGAGTCGTTCGTCATCGCCCTGCTGGATGAGGAGCACAACGACATCGAGGGCGTTTACCTGATGGACCCGGGCGGGCGGGCGTCGAACACGCGCATCGCCCTGGGTGAAGGTCTGAGCGGAAGGGTGATCGCTACCGGCGAACCTGTGCTCATCTCAGACGTGCAAAGCCTCGAGACCTTCGAGGGCCGGACGTTCGGGGAGGGCCAGCCGCGCTCGATTGTTGGGGTGCCGATCACCATGGGCGGCCGGGTCATCGGCATGCTCTCGGCGCAAAGCTACCAGCCGAACATCTACACCCAGGAGGAACAGCAAATCCTCAGCACGCTGGCCAACCAGGCCGCAGTTGCCATCCTGAACGGGCGCCTGTACGCCGAGACGCGCCGTCTGGCGGACGAGCTCGAACAGCGCGTCGTCGAGCGCACGGCCGAGCTGCAGCAGGAGCAGCGCAACACCGAAACCCTGCTGCGCATCCTCACCGAAGCCTCCTCCACGCTCGACCTCGACCGGGCCCTCAACCGCACTCTGGCCTTGCTCAACGACGCCATCGGCGCCGAGCAGGGCAGCATCCTGATGGTCAACCCGGAAGACAACACCATCCACTACCGCTCCGGGTATGGCTACCTGACCCCCGAGATGACCAAGGGCAGCCGCCCGACTGCCCTCAAGGTCGGCGAGGGGCTGGCAGGCTGGGTCATCAAGCACCGGGAGGCCGTCCGCATCGGCGACGTGCGCAAGGATCCGCGCTGGGTCAAGGTGCCGCTGAACACCAGCAGCCATCGCAGCGTCATCGCCGCGCCGCTGATCGTCGGCGAAGAGATCATCGGCGCGCTGATGGTCTTCCATCGCCACGTGGACTTCTTCACCCCGGAGCATATGAGTCTGGTGCAGGCCATCGGCAGCCAGGTGGCGGTGGCGATCAACAACGCCCAATTGTACGAGCTGATCCGCGACCAGGCTGAGCGCCTGGGATCCATGCTGCGCAACCAGCAGGTGGAAGCCAGCCGCCAGAAAGCCATCCTGGAGGCGGTTGCCGACGGCGTGCTGGTCACGGACCCGGCCAACGTCATCACCTTCCTGAACTCGTCCGCCGAACGCATCCTGGTTTTGAAGAGCGACCAGGTGCTGGGCAACTCGCTGGAGAGCTTCGTCGGCCTGTTCGGCAAAGCCGCCCAGACCTGGATGCAGACCATCCATTACTGGTCGGAGGACCCCGCCAGCCACCAGACGGGTGACACGTATGCCGAGCAGCTGACCCTCGAGACCGGCCGGGTGGTGTTGGTGCACCTGGCGCCGGTGATCTGGCGCAATGAGTTCCTGGGCACGGTCTCCATTTTCCGCGACATCACCCACGAGGTCGAGGTGGACCGTCTCAAGTCCGAGTTCGTCGCGACCGTCAGCCACGAGCTGCGTACCCCGATGACTTCCATAAAAGGTTATGTCGACCTGCTCCTGATGGGGGCGACCGGTGCCTTGAACGAAAACCAGACGCACTTCCTGGACATCGTGCGCAACAATACGGAACGCCTGAGCGTGCTGGTCAACGACCTGCTCGACGTCTCGCGCATCGAGGCCGGTCGCGTCTCGCTGTCGCTCCAGGCGATTGACCTGCATGAGCTCGCCGATGACGTGGTCGCAGATATCAAGCGCCGTTCGCAGGAGGAGAGCAAGCCGATGGACCTGGCTCTCGACGCGCCCTCCGACCTGCCGCGCGTGACGGGGGACCTGGAAAGGGTGCGCCAAATTCTGGGCAACCTGGTGGATAACGCTTACCACTACACACCGGCAGACGGGCATATCAACATTCGAATGCGTGAAGTGAACAACGAAATCCAGGTGGATATCAAGGACACCGGGATCGGGATCCCGGCCGAGGAGCAGGAGCGCATCTTCGAGCGCTTCTATCGCGGCGAAGATCCCCTGGTTCTGGCGACGCCGGGCACGGGTCTTGGCCTGGCGATCGTTAAATCGCTGGTCGCCATGCACAAGGGACGGATTTGGATGAAAAGTTCAGGTGTACCGGGACAGGGAAGCACATTTTCATTTACGCTGCCCGTGTACAAGGCCGAGGAGTAACGTTATGACAAAGATATTAATCGCAGAAGATGAACCCGACATCCGTGATCTGATCATGTTTACCCTGCGCTTCGGCGGCTACGAAGTGGTTTCAGCCGTCAACGGGGAAGAAGCGGTCAGCCTGGCGAAACAGGAAATTCCCGACCTGATCATCCTGGACGTGCGCATGCCCCGTATGACCGGTTATGAAGCCTGTGCGGCGATCAAGACCGACGGTCGTTTGAAAGACATCCCGGTTATTTTCCTCTCGGCGAAAGGACAGGAATCTGAAATTCAAGCTGGCCTGCAGGTCGGCGCCACGGAATACCTGTTGAAGCCATTCGCTCCCTTTCAATTGACCGAGCGTATCAAGGAGGTCTTAGGCAAGATTGGAAAGCCACCCGAGATGCAGCGATAGATAGCATGAGTGCCATCCTTCTTCATAACAGGATCGTCCATTTCGAGGTGCTCGGACGCGGCCGGCCGATCATTTTTTTGCACGGCTGGGTGGGCTCCTGGCGGTACTGGATCCCGGCGATGCAAACTGCGGCAATCTCCTTCCGCGCTTACGCCCTCGACATGTGGGGCTTTGGCGATACCGCCCACGATGTTGAGCGCTATACCCTGGGGCAGCAGGCCGACCTGCTGTATTCGTTCATGCACGAGATGGGCATCGGCAGGATTGCACTCATCGGTCACGGCCTGGGGGCACTGGTTTCCATCCAGTTTACGCAACAGCATCCCGAGATGGTGGATCGCCTCATGGGGGTTGACGTTCCGCTCGAAATCGCCGCTGTGCATAACCGCCTGCGCTCGCCGGCCTCACTCGCCGACCTTTCCGACTGGCTGCTGGCCCGTAACCAGATCAGCGACTCGGCCCGCATCGACGCCGTGAAAGCCGACCTGCAGGCCATCACGACCTCGATGGTCGAAATGAATTTCAATCCGTTCATGCCGGTCATGGACACCATGCGCACACCCTGCCTGATCGTCCATGGGGAAAATGATCCGGCCATCCAGACCCCGGTTTTCGAGCGCTTCCTGTCCATGCCGGATAGTGTCCACCAGATTGTCCTGGAGCAATGCGGCCATTTCCCCATGCTGGACGCCAACACCAAGTTCAACCGCTTGATGACCGATTTCCTTTCATTGGACTCGCACGAGAGCCCGCGCCAGCTGCAGTTGAAAGAGGAGTGGAAGCGCAGAGTGCGCTGAAGCCGGGACGGATGCATCCGCCCCGGCTTTTTTGTCTTGACAACCGCCCTGCCTCGACTTATACTGACTGTGTCAATTTAACGGGGAGCCCGCGCTCGGGCTGAGAGGAGGCTTCAGGCCTCGACCCGCAGAACCTGATCCGGATCATGCCGGCGGAGGGACCATAGCCCGAATTCCAACCATCCTCCCTGGCGAGGATGGTTTCTTTTTCCCTCCCGTTTGCTGCGGCTCCGCGTGCTCGCTGGTGATCACCTATGTCCGAGTCTGAATCTCGCGCAGTCATCTTCGCCAATGGCAGCCTGCCGGACCTGGAGGCGGTCAGCCGCCTGCTCCGCCCGGACGACACCCTGCTCGCTGCCGATGGCGGTTCCTTCCACCTCCTGGCGCTTGGGTTGCTGCCCTCCGCTGTGATCGGCGACCTGGACTCCCTTTCCGCCGCCGACCACCGCAGGCTGGAGGCAGCCGGCGTGCGCCTGCTCCAGCACCCGCGCGACAAGGATGAGACCGACCTGGAGCTGGCCCTGCGCCACGCGGTCGAGGCCGGGCACCGCACGATCCTGATCGTCGGCGCGTTAGGCGGGCGCCTCGACCAGACCCTGGGCAACCTGTCCCTGCTCGCCGACCCGGCCCTGGAAGGTCTGGAGGTGCGCCTGGACGACGGGGTGGAGGAGGCTTTTTTCGTGCGCGGCGGCGAGTCCTCGTCACGAGGCGCCAACCGGGGGATCCACGGGCGCCCGGGCGAGGTCGTCTCCCTGCTGCCCTGGGGCACCCTGACCGAAGGCGTCACCACCGACGGCCTGCGCTGGCCGCTGTGCGGCGAGACGCTCTTCCCGCACAAGACGCGCGGCATCAGCAACGAGCTGCTGGGGGAAACTGCCTCGGTTACCCTGACCTCCGGCTTGCTTCTGGTCGTCCACCGCCGCAATCTTCCATCGTAAATCCTCAAGCGTAAATCTTTATTCGTTAATCTTCAATCGTCAATTGTCGGAGGTTCCCATGAAACGTTTTCTGCCTCTCCTTTTCCTGGTCGCCCTGCTCGCAGCTTGCGCTCCCCAGGGTCCCGTCACGCTGACTGTCATGACCCATGACTCCTTCGCCGCCAGCGATGCCGTCATCCAGGCTTTCGAAAAAGCCAACCATATCAAGGTCGCGTTCCTGAAGGGCGGCGACGCCGGGGCGGAGCTCAACAAGGCCATCCTGACCAAGGACGCCCCGCTGGCCGACGTGATGTACGGGACGGATAACACCTTCCTCTCGCGCGCCCTGGACGCCGGCATCCTGCAGCCGTACGCCTCACCGCTCCTGGCGCAGGTCCCGGCCGAGTTCAAGCTCGACCCGCAGAACCGCCTGCTGCCGGTGGATTACGGTGACGTGTGCATCAACTACGATAAGGCATATTTCACCGCCCACGGCCTGCCGGTCCCGGCGACGCTCGAAGACCTGGCCAGGCCCGAGTACAAGGGGCTGCTGGTGATGGAAAATCCTGCCACCTCGTCCACCGGCCTGACCTTCCTGCTGGCGACGATCAAGCACTTCAGCCCGAACGGCTACCTGGATTACTGGACGTCCCTGCGCGCCAACGGGCTGGTGGTGGTGGACGGCTGGGAGACGGCCTATTACACCAATTTCAGCGGCTCGTCCGGGCACGGCCCGCAGCCGATGGTGGTCTCGTACGCCTCCAGCCCGGCAGCGGAAGTGGTCGGGGCTTCGACCCCGCTGACGGAATCGCCCATCGGCACCATCCTGGGACCCGATACCTGCTTCCGCCAGATCGAATTCGTCGGCGTGCTGCAGGGCAGCAAACACTTGGCCCTGGCGAAGAAATTTGTCGACTTCATGCTCGACAAACAGTTCCAGGAGGACATGCCCCTGCAAATGTACGTCTACCCGGTCAACCCGGAGGCGGTCCTGCCGGAGGCCTTCGTCAAATATGCCCAGGTCCCGACCCAGCCTGCCCGCCTGGATCCGACCACGATCGCCGCCAACCGGGACGCGTGGATCGCCGACTGGACGGCAATTGTGCTACATTAATCGGTTTGAGGTAAAAGCGGTGGAGGGTCAAATTCACAAGGTAGTTGGTCATCGAATCGACGAATCGGCGAGTCGGCACCTCACTGCTTCGCCGATTCGCAAACTCGTTCCCTGGGTGCCGGTTTCCCTGTTCCTAGCGGTCTTCTTTTTCTACCCCCTCGCCCGCATCCTGTGGCTGGGGCTCAACCCCGACGCGCTGCTGAAACTCAAGCCAGCCTCCCTGCTCGTCTCGCAGGACGTCGTTCTCTTTACCTTCTACCAGGCCAGCCTGTCCACCCTGCTGACCCTGGCAGTCGGCCTGCCGGCCGCCTTTCTCTTTGCCCGGTTTGAATTCCACGGAAAGACCTTCCTGCGCCTGCTCACCGCGATCCCCTTCATGCTGCCGACGGTGGTGGTGGCCGCCGGTTTCAATGCCTTGCTGGGGCCGCGCGGCTGGGTCAACCTGGGCCTGATGGATCTCTTCCACTTGGACGCCGCGCCCATCCCATTCGTCGGGACGCTCGGGGCGATCCTGCTGGCGCACGTCTTTTACAACACTACCATCGTTGTCCGCCTGGTCGGGAATGCCCTGGCGCACTTCGACCCGCGCCTGGAACAGGCCGCTTGCACGCTGGGCGCGGACCCGCCTCGGGTCATGGTGCGCCTGTTCCTGCCGCTGCTGCGCCCGTCCATCCTGGCGGCGGCCCTGCTGGTCTTCATTTTCGATTTCACCAGCTTCGGTGTCATCCTGCTGCTCGGTGGGCCGCGCTTTTCCACCCTGGAGGTGGCAATCTACCTGCAGGCCATCCAGTTTTTCAACCTGCCGCTGGCCGCGCTGCTCTCCCTGCTCCAGCTGCTGTGCACGCTGGCTTTCTCCATCCTGTACAGTCGTGTGGTGATCCGGACGGCCGCGACTTCCGCGCCGCGCTCCGCCGAATCCAACCTGCGCCGTCCCCGCACGTGGGGTGAAAAGCTGTTCGTGGTTCTATTCAGCTTCTTACTCTTTATGTTTTACGCTTTTCCAATGCTTTCGCTTCCAATGCGTTCGGTGACCCGCCTCGAGGCGGACCGAGGAGAGCGGACCGGCGTGCACTACGGCCTGACGGCGGACTACTACCGCGAGCTTTTCATCAACCGGCGCGAGACGGTCTTTTACGTGCCTCCATTTGCCGCCATCGGCAATTCCCTCGGCTACGCCGCGGCGACCGTGTTCCTGTCCCTCGCTCTCGGCTTCCCGGCCGCCTCCGCCCTTGCCCGCCCCGGCCGCCTGGAGCGCCTGATCGACCCGCTGCTGATGCTGCCTCTGGGCGCTTCCGCCGTGACCCTGGGCCTGGGGTTCATTGTCACCTTCAACCGTCCGCCGCTGGCTCTGCTGGCCTCGCCGGTGCTGGTTCCCCTGGCGCACACCCTGATCGCCCTGCCATTCGTCATCCGCAGCCTGCAGCCCGCCCTGGCTTCCATCCCGGACCGGCTGCGGCAGGCAGCCGCCTCGCTGGGAGCCTCCCCGCTGCGCGTCTGGGCAGCCGTGGACTGGCCGATCGTCGCGCGGGCGACGCTCGGGGCGGCGGTGTTCGCCTTCACCGTCTCGCTGGGCGAGTTCGGAGCCACCTCGCTGGTGGTACGCCCGGAATACCCGACCCTGCCGATCGCCATTGCCCGTTTCCTCTCCCAGCCTGGCGGGTTGAACTACGGCCAGGCCATGGCGATGGCGACGATCCTGATGGTCGTGTGCGGCGCCGGGATCCTGTCCATCGAAAAGCTGCGCCTGCCCGGGGCAGGCGAATTTTAAACACGACGGACACGAAGGTAAGATTGAAAAACCTTCGAGTTCCTTTGTGCCCTCTTGCCCCCGCACTCTGGGGGTTGTGGTGAGAAAACGATGCTCGAAGTCAGCGAAATCTGGAAATCCTACGAAGGCCAACCTCTGCTGTGCGACCTCTCCTTCACCGTCGAGGCAGGTGAGACGGTTTGTCTGTTAGGCGCCTCGGGGAGCGGCAAGTCCACCCTGCTGCGCATCATCGCCGGCCTGGAGACTCCGGAACGGGGACTGGTGCGTTGGGATGGGAATGACCTCTCCCCCGTGCCGGTCCATCAGCGCAACTTCGGCCTGGTCTTCCAGGATTATGCCCTCTTTCCGCACCTGACCGTTGCCGAGAACGTGGCCTTCGGGCTGCAGATGAAAAAGCTCTCGGCGGCTGAGAGTGGGCGACGCGTGGCGGACGTTCTGGAGAGGGTCAACCTGGCCGGATTCGGCCCGCGGCGGGTCACGGACCTCTCGGGCGGCGAGCAGCAGCGCGTGGCGCTGGCGCGCGCCCTGGCTCCCTCCCCGCGCCTGCTGATGTTCGACGAGCCGCTGGGTGCCCTGGACCGCAACCTGCGCGAGCAGCTGATGGTCGAACTGCGCGGCATCCTGCATGCCGGCCGCGTCCCGGCGATCTACGTCACCCACGACCAGGAGGAGGCTTTCAGCCTGGCCGACCGCGTGCTCCTGCTGCACGAAGGACGCATCGTGCGCTCCGGAACTCCTCAGGAGGTGTGGGACGCCCCGGGCTCGGCCTGGGCGGCGCGCTTCCTGGGCGCCGGGAACGTCCTGGAGGGAGTTGTTGGGGCGGATGGGCAGGTCGTGACCCCGGCCGGGGTATTCCAGGCCGGGTGCGCTCACGCTCACCGGCCGGGCGATGCCGTCGCCCTGCTGCTGCGACCGTCGGGAGCCTCTCCTATGCGCAGCGGCAGGTCCGGAAAGCCCCTGGAAATGGCATCTGGACGCACCTCCGGCCGCGTCACGGATATCGTCTTTCAGCAGGAGCGCTACAAGGTCACTTTGTCGAACGGACTGTATTTTTATCTGGCCGAGGCGCCCCACCCGGGCGAAGAATTTGCCCTGGAAATTCCCCCTTCCGCGATACAATGCCTGTCATGAGCCGGGAGATCACCGTCCTCAAACGCAATCCTGCCGGGCAGGAGACCTGGCGCTACACGGGCACCCTCCTGCGGCGTGAACCCCGGGCCGTGCTCCTGGAGGCGTATTTCAATCGCCCCGATTTTTCCCTGCTGGACACCGTCATCAGGGAGAAGGACCGTTTCATCGAGACCTACTTTACCGACCGCTGGTACAACGTCTACGAGATCCGCGATCGGGACGATGACCGGGTAAAAGGCTGGTACTGCAACGTGGCACGGCCTGCAGTCTGGGAAGCGGAAAACCAGCTCTCGTTCGTCGACCTGGCTCTCGATCTGTGGGTCGATCCGCAAGGCAGACAGACCGTCCTGGACGAAGATGAGTTCGCCGCCCTCGACCTGGACGCGGCGACGCGTCGACAAGCCAGGGCGGCGCTGAAGGAGCTGAAAAGGCTGTTTGCTTCCGCCGGGAAACCCGGCCTTCCTCTACCGGTCAGGGGATGAATGTGCGCCGGATTTCGGGGCGGTTACGGCAGCAGGGACCGGAGGGGCAGCCAGGTGTCTAGGCCGAGCTCGTGCAGGATGTCCGGCCCAAAGGCGCCCAACAGTCCGCACAACCCAATGCACAGACAGCAGGACAGGACGACCACCAGGACGACGATGAGCCAGGGGCTCATCCTGTCCGGCGGGGCGGGGGACGGGAGCGGGGTGCCGCTTGCCTCGGCCATTGCTCAATAGGTGGGCAGATTATTGTTCAGGATTTGCTGCCAGGGAACCAGGGTGATGCCCACCAGGGGGAGGACGACGAAGATGCACAGCATGCCCAGGGCAAAAAGGATGCCGAGCAGGGCCAGGACGCCCTGGATCACGAAATAGGTCTTGAGGCTGCCCATCGACTTGAGGAAGGCGAGGCGGTCGCCCAACTGTGCGGCGGCTTCGATCGAGGAGCCGGCCTGGAACATCAGGACCCCGATCCAGATCTGGAGGATGCCGACTAGGCCGAATATAGCCGGGATGCCGGCGATGATCGTCAGGACACCCAGGAATTTCAGCCAGCCCCTGGCTTGGTAGATCGGCGCGCTCAATTCCTGGACCAGGCGGTTGTCCTGCGGGGCGGGAACGGGTGGGACGTTGTAGGGGGCGGGATAAGCGGACATGATTTTCCTCCTTGTTTGAAGAATGCAATTTTTATGGAGCGGCTTTGCTCTTGCGCAGCGAGCGTCGCCAGAACCACCAGATGATGAACGCGACCAGCACGACCAGCAGGATGCCGACCAGGATCGGGATGACCACCGAGAGGATGGAAAGCACGGTGGAGATGACATCCTCGGCGATGCTCACCGGGACGTTCCCGGCGCCGCCGGTCGTGGCCGTCACCGCCGGTCGTACGGCGGCCGCCTTGACGAGGTGAACGCCCCCGGCCACGATCAACCCGCAGGCCAGCGCCAGCAGCGGGTGGATGTTGGTGATCACGTGGGCGCTGGCCGCAAAGACGATCGCCCCGGCCGCCGGCCGGAAGACGGTCTGGATGATGTCGTTGATGTGGTTGACGGCGGGGATTTTATCGGCCAGCATTTCGATGATCACCAGCACGCCGATCAGGATCAGGATCCACGGGTTGGCGAGCAGGTCGAACGGGGGGTTGAGCTTGATCAGGTCGGTGTAATGGGCAATGACGCCGACCACCAGCAGAGGGATGTAGGCATTCAACCCGGCGCTGGCGGATAGGCCGAAAGCAGAAAGGATACCGAAAAGGGCGTCCAAGGTTGGACCTCCAGTCCGTCAATTTCCCAGGGGAAAGGCCCCCCAGGTCCGGGTGAGCCAGAAGCGCAAGGCATCGATCCCGGCAATCTGTATCATGGCAATGGTCAGGCCGGCGACGACCGGCAGCCAAAGCTGTGCCGGTTTGAGGAACCGGTTATCCTGCCGCATAAGCATGACCCAGACCATGCAGTAGACCATCGTCAGCAGGATCAGCACGCCCAGGGCGCCGATCACGGCCAGGGGGAAAAGCACGATCGGGCTGTCGGTCAGCACCAGCAGGTCGAGGACGACCTGGATGCCCAACAGGAGAGCAAAGGGTTTCGGCGTCAGGGCCTGGCGCTCCTGCACGTCCGACCAGACAGTCTGGTTGAAGGCCGGGAAGAGCACTGCGGCGATCCCCAGGCCCAGGCCGCTGCCGGTCAGCAGGCGCAGCGTATTGTTGGGCACGTACAGATTGGGGATTTGCGGCAGCGCGCCCGGATAGACCTGTTTGATCAGGTAAAGGTACGAATTGCTCCCATCGATGCCGAAGGCAGCGACAAAAAAGATCAACGGCACGAGCACGCTCCAGGGCGGCATCTTGCCCCGCCTGCGGCCGGTGACCGCTTGAAAGACCAGGCCGGTCATGGCGCCCAGATACATGCCGCTGCAGCGTGCACACAGGGGCAGCTGGATCGAGCCGATATGGAAGGAGCGCTCACTGATGCGGTGGCAGACGGCGTAACCGATGGCGTCGAGTTTTCCCAGGAAGCCGGAGGGGGTATTGATCCACCAGCCGGTGATGACGGCCAGGGCCGCCAGAACCACTAAGTATTTTGAGGCGGCTCCGAGACGATTAAGGAGGGAGGGTTGCATAGTGAGTCAATTATAGGTTTAGAACGGTCGAAATGCAAGCAGATGCATTTCCCTGCTGGTTGATTTCATAAAGGTATACGCCTCGGCGCTAGAACAGTTTCATCTGTTCGGGCGGCTCGAGGGGATCAGTGGAAAGCTCTTTCTCCCATTCCTGGAGGGTCAGCGAATTGATTTCCGCCAGGCGCCTCAGGGCGCGGAATTTGACGATCCGCCAGCGGTCGGCGATCTGCTTGAGGGAGGGATCACGCTGCAGCTTGTAAGCCAGCAGACCGGCGCGTCCGCCCGGCAGGACCAGCAGGCTGTGCTCCGGCGGGAAGGTGTTCTGGCGCAGGACGCGTCCGGTCACGGCCGAGGCCAGGAGGTAGAAGGCGTAAACCGTCTTTCCGGAATCCTGCCAGAGCAGCAGGCGTTGGGGGCTTTCCTGGCGCTGTGTGGTATAGCCCAAGCGCGGGGCGAGGGCGGCCAGGGTCGCGGCGGCCGACTCGAGGTCGAGCGCGACGGGCGGAGGGGAAATCCTCCTGGCGGAGCTCGTAACGCTCGCCCTTTTCGACCGCATAGGAGGCCAGGATGGCGCGCATCAGTCCGTACGAAGGCGTGTTCAGGCCGGGGAACTCGGCATACAGGCTGCTTTCCAGGTCCCTCAAGGAGCACACCGGGTTCTTCTGCAAGAAGCGCACCACGGCCACCTCGACCCGGTCGGGGAAAGGATCGGCCTGAGCGTCCCAGGCTTCCAGGCCCCAAAGACCGAGCTCCGGATTCTCGCTGCCGCCGTAGTGGACGAACTGCGACCCCCCCAGTGCAGCCAGGATCGGGGCGTTGATTTGTGCCAGGGCCTCCTCGCGCCAGGTCAGTGTATGATCCTCGGCCATGGCTGTCAATCCCGCGGCATGCAGATGCAGGTAGCTCACCGGTTCGCTGCGTTCCGCCGAGAAAGCGAGCATGGCTTGCCGGATGCCCTCGGCATCGATCTGCTCTTTGCTCTCCATGCTGAAGGCGCGTCGATACCAGATGGCCTGCAGTGGATCGTGGCGGGTGCGAAAAGCCAGCCCATTCAAGTCGAAGCCGGCTCCGCAGGCGGCCAATAAAGCCGCGGAAAGGAAGGAAGGCTCAACCTCTGCAAGCAAGGTGAAAAGCGGTGTATTCAACGGAATGTGCACGGAGAGGTTTTTGAGGGCCGTGTAAAGGGCAGCCGCGTGCCAGTTCCAGTCGTAGCGGCGCCGGCGCAGGACGGATTTGAACGGCCCGACGGCTTCCCGCCCCCAGAGCCAGCCTGCCCACAGTGCCGACAGGGTCCAGAAAGCCTGATTGGGGCGCGGCAGGGCTGTCACGACCGCTCCGAGGGCAAAATCCTTCAGGTGAGGCGCCAGGTCGCGCATCGGACCCTCGAAAAGACAGATGCCGCCGCTTTCCGGCGGGAGGTCCGGCCAGACGGTCAGCGGAACGGGCGGGGCCTCCTCCGCCCAGTGATCCGCGGCCCCTTCAAGCGAGCGCCAGATGTTCTTTTCTAGGAAGCGGGGCGGGACGGTCAGCTGTCTCGGGCGGGGCCGTTCGGTGGGGTGAGGCCACAGGGTGTTGGCATCGTCGAAGGCGGTCAGGATGAGCGCCATCAGGCCCCGGCGGCGATCCGGGGGCAGGGCCAGGTTGTCCAGCCGGTTGACGATGGTGCTGAGCACATAAACGGCGCGGGGCAGGTAACACTCCAGCGCTTCCTCGGCGTGGACGCGGTCCGGATCGTCCGGCGCGGCCAGGCGTTCCAGGGCGCGCGAGTGATGCAGGCTGTGGGTGGCCTCCAGTTGTTGCGTCCGCGCCAGGTCCGCCTCCCCGACCGGGAATTCGCCGCCCTCGCCGCAGGGGCAGTGGTAAATGCGGGCGACGGGCGTTTTTCCGCCGCGCTCCCAGACAAAGGCCTCCGCCGGGAGGGTACGCTGGCACTTGATGCAGTTCGTCTGATACAGCGACTGCAGGTGCGTCTCCAGGCGCTCCTCGCCTTTACGGGAGGCGGCCAGCTCGGCCAGGGCGGCCTGCAGGCTTGAGCGGGCCGGTGGACGGGCCGCCATTTCGACCAGGAAGCGCATCACCGGGTTGTTGACGGCGACCAGCACCCGATAGCCGCTGCGGCTCATCTCGACCCCCAGCCGGGGCGTTGCGCCGAACGGATCCAGCACCCAGGCGCCGGAGGCAACGTGCTGGGCTAGAAAAGCCGGAGCCACACCTTGCGGCAGGGGCGGGAGAAAACGCGCCAGCGGCCCGGGATGCAGCGGCTCGTCACCCGGGAGGAACGTGAATCCATCCATCACAATTAGTATACCGGTTTAGGGAGAAAAAACAATCCATGAAAAAAGACGCGTTACAGTCACCGAAATCCATAGAAAGGGGTTGCCAAAAGAGAGAGTTCCGATCAATATTGAAGTTGGACAACAACAACAAAGAAAGGAACTCTCAGATGACAGCCGAAGCCGTCAAGATCAGTATACACATAAAGATTGGCGAAGTGGAGATGGAATTTAAGGAAAAGGTGCCGATCGAAGGGGTGGAGGATGCGATCCAGCGGATGAGTGTGGGAATTGGGAGGCAGGTGCTGGAGGGGGTGATCCGGGTCCTGGACGATCGAATTGAAGGCGAGGTGCCAGCGAGGTGGCGGAATGTGGGGAGGGAGGGGCGGTGGATGGTGAGCAGCCTGGGGCCGATCTACTATCGGCGGAGGATCTATCAAGACGAGCAGGAGCGGCGGGTGAAGCCGATCGACGAGCTGTTTGGTTTGGAAGCCTATGGGCGGATGAGTGCGAGGCTGCAGGAGATGGGGGCGGCGTTGGCGAGCTGTGATCCGTATCGGCGGGCAGCGGAGCAGCTGAGCTACCTGGTCAAGGCACCGATCAATTGCATGCGGGTGCAGCGGATGGTGTGGAAGGTGGGCCAGCGGATTGCGGATGGCGAAGAGGCGGAACGGCGGCGCATTTTCGAGGCAGGGGAAGGGCTGGAGGGAGGCCGGATCGAGGCGAGGGTGCTGTACGGGGAAAGCGATGGGGTCTGGGTGCACCTGCAGCGCGAAAGGCGGCGGAGTGCAGAAGTGCGGGTGGCGATCTTGAGCACGGGGAGAAAACCGGTTGGAAACGACCGCTATCGACTGGAAAACAAGCTGTGTATGACCACCCTCGGGCTATCTGGAGAGGAGTGGCAGGAGCATATCCTGCGCGAAGCGCACCGGACCTATGATCTGAGTCAAGTCCAACAACTGATCAGCGGAGGCGATGGCAATGAGTGGGTTCGGCACAGCTTTGATCGGCTGGAGCTGCCCCAGGAATTCGTGTTGGACCGCTTCCACCTTCTCCGAGCCGCTCGCCGGGCCTACCCGGATCGAAGAGAAGCCCGCCAACTGGTCACCCGCTTGCGGCGGGAAGGCTTCGAGGCGGTCGCTCCCGAGCTGACCCAACACATCCAGCAGGCGGAGGGCAATTCCCAAAAAATGCTCCTCGAGTTCTACCGCTACGTGGGCAATAACCGGGAAGGTTTGTTGGACCTGGAATACCGCAACCCCGCCTGCTCCGCCACCCTGGGAGCCATTGAAGGCAATGTCGACAAGCTCGTCGTCCACCGCATGAAAGGACGCGGCTGTTCCTGGCGTCTGCCCGGCGCACGCGCCATGCTCGCCCTCCTCCGCCACGCCGACCAGCTGCGTGTCCAGGCCTACCGCTACCTGCCTCTGAATACGCCTCCCAGATCCTATCGCACGGTTCAATATATTGAGCTAGAATACGCAGAGAACACCCAGGGTTCCATGCCCATCTTTTCCGGACCCGATCAATGCAAACCCTGGGTCAAGGTCATTCATCGGCGGATCTATGGCCGTTGATCTCTCTCTTTCTCCATTTCTATGGAAATTCGATACAGTAACAAAAGACGCCCCATTGGGGGCGCCTCGATCGCCGGGAGTTCGGAACAACGACCGGCTTCGGTCGGATGGAGCAGGCAAGGCGGCGGTTAGACCTGGGAGCCGATCCTCTAATCATCTCGATCATGGTTTTCCTGAGGAGGACTGTTTTCCAGCTTTTCCATGCGAATGGCGGAGAGCTGGCTGGCAAGCAGCCCGATGGCGAAGAACAAGGCTCCCAGGACGATCGCCAGCATGGCGCCTACGCTCACCCCGCGCCCCACGGCAGCCAGTGGCACGCCCCAACCAAATCCCATCAATAAGCAGATCAGTGAGGCAGGTAAAAATATCTTGAGAGGATTAAAAAGCAGGGTGATGTTGACGATCTCCAGCACGGTTTCAAACGCGGTGTGAAGGCCGATGGTGCTTTTGCCTGCCTGCCGCAGGCGTACAGTGATCGGTATTTCGAGCACCAGCGCCCGTTGGCTGATAAAAGCCAGGGTGATGACATCACTGAATGCCATTGAATCCGGGCAGATTTGAATGTATTTCTGCGCCATTTCGGTCCGGTAGAGTTTGAAGCCCGAATTCAAATCATGGATGGGCAAGGGCATGAGCAGCCGGGTGAAGTTGCGAATCAACCCTTTTCCCAGTTCCCTGGCCCGGCTGGTATTTTTCACGCGGCCGCGGTTGCCTACCACCAGGTCGGCATCCTTCTCCAAGGCGAAGCTGTAGATTTTCTCGATATCCGTCAGACTGTGCTGCCCATCGCTGTCGACGGTGACGAGATGCGAGGTAGTCACATTGAGTATCCCCGTTTTCAATGCCCCCCCGTATCCGCGATTGACCTTGTGATGGAGCACCCTGGCGAAAGCCTCGCCTTTGACTTCGGACAGTATTTTGGCCGAGGCGTCGGTCGAACCATCGTTTACAAAAATCACCTGCCAGCCACGCGCCACGCAAGCCGGGATCAGCTCGCCAAGAAAATCGGGGAGTGTAGCCGCTTCGTTATATATTGGCACGACGATGGTCAGGCCTGACTTTTTCGTGGGGCTTGTCACTGGTTTTACTGCTTCTTAGACAGATATCTGTACTTTTTTATCTCGAATTACTTGTGAATTATGGGACCTTGGTTAATTATTTACGCATTACTCTGGTATTCCGGGGGTCCGGTTCGGATTATACGCTAATGCGATTAATGCGATTGTACAGCCACCAAACCAAGCGGGTTGGCATCAAGAGCAATAACGACTCGGCCGACATCCGAACAAGGTCGGAGAACTTGGGTTTAATTCCCAGCTTCAATAGGGCGTCCCTTCTTACCCGTAAGGCAGCCCGTAACATCGGCTTCAGGAATTTACGGCGACTGGCCGATTCGGTTATCCGGTATTGTATCACCACATTTTCGAGCGCATCAAGCAGCCCATATTGCTGCAATTCCAGCCACAAGAAGTAGTCTTCAGCGTAGCGATATTGCTCATGATATTGAAGGTGGTGCTCTGATAATAGGGAACGGCGCAGGATCACGGTGGGGTGCAACAACGGACTTCCGGCGAGGAGAGAGGCACGCAGGTTGACGTTGCACTGCCGGATCCGGCCGAGTTCTTTCCCGTCGGCGTCGATGTATGTCGCCGCTCCGCCCAAGGCGGCGATGGCCGGATTTTCAATCATCTTTTTGACCTGGTTGATCAGCCGGTCTGGCAAGGCGACATCGTCCGCATCCATGCGCGCCACAAATTCGCCCCGGCAGAGCGCCAGCCCCGCGTTCAATGCCTGGACAATCCCCCGGTTGGCGTCTAGGCGCAGGACACGGATGCGGGGATCCTTCTCGGCATACGCGGTGATAATGTCCGTCGAATCATCGGTGGAACCGTCATCCACGATGTTTAATTCGAAGTCCTCGAAAGATTGTGACAGTATGCTTTCGATGGCAGGCTTGAGGAACCGGGCGGCATTGTGCACGGGCATGAGCACGGACACCACAGGCTGGGGCGGTCGGCCGGAATGATCCACTTTATCATCCTGTATTCTTTTGTGCTTGACGTGAATTTTCCCCATTATAACCCGTTGGCATAAGGCGGAGTGCGCTCGAAAGTTAACGCGACACCTGCGCGGTTTTCATATCTTCAGAGTGAGGACTATTCACCCATGAGGAAAAGCGATACCTGGTTGGGTTCCAAAACCAGTCGGGTGGCGTTGCTCTCTGCTGTTTCAGGCGGCAACAAGGAAGTCCATTTCCGCCTCGGCAGCAAGGTCTCGAAGGACCAGGCAACAGGCCGGCCCGAAAAGTTCAATGCGATCAAGATGGTCTGTTCTTCGGTGCGGCGCAGGTAGACCAGGCAGTTCCGGGGGGAGGGCAGCGCGACGAAGTCCCCGCGGCTCAAGGCAGGGTATTGCTTCCTGAGGGCGATCAATTTGCGGGTGAAGGTGAACAGCGAAGATGGCTCTACCGCCTGGGTAGCGACATTGCGCCGGGTGTAATTCGCGTGCACCGGCAGCCAGGGCTTTGCCGTCGAGAAACCCGCCTGCGGCTCATCGCTCCACTGCATCGGGGAGCGGCAGCCATCGCGGCCTCTATAGAACGGCCAGTACTTTTTACCCGGCGGGTCGAGAATCTCGCTGCGCTTGAGGGAGATATCGCGCATGCCGATCTCTTCCCCGTAGTACATGAAGGGCGTTCCGCGCAAGGTCAGGAGCAGCGCCAAGGCAAGCTTTGCCTGGGTGTCGTCCTCCCCCCGGCTGTAACGAGTGGCAGCCCGCGGCAGGTCGTGGTTGCTCATCACGGTCGTCGGCCAGCGTGGGCCGGCGAAAAGCCTTTCCCGTTTGAGGATCTGCCTGCGCAGCCAGGCAGCGTTCCAGGGGAAAATGATATCGTAGACGGTAAAATCGAAACTGAAGGCAGAGTGCAGCCTGTCCGCTCCGCAGTACCAGGCGGCCTTTTGCGGGGTGGCCAGATAGGTCTCCCCGACGGCGTAGCGTTCGGGGTAGGAGTCGAGCAGGCTGCGCAGCTCGTTCAGGAAGGGGATCAATTCCGGCTGGTCCATATCGTACAGATGCCGCTGCCGGTCGAAGCCGCGCAACCCGGGCCGCGGGGGATTGTCCGCCAGGTCGGGATGTTTAAAATATGCGTTGAAGACATCCAGGCGGAAGCCGTCCACGCCGCGCTCCAGCCAGAAGCGAAAAACATCCAGCTGTGCTTTCCGGACATCGGGGTTGCGCCAGTTGACATCCGGCTGTTCCTTGGTAAACAGGTGCAGGTAATACTGGCCGGTGAGTCGATCGTACTCCCAGGCCCGCCCGCCAAAGGAGGCCTGCCAGTTGTTGGGATGCTCGCGCCAGATGTACCAATCGCGCTTGGGGTTTTGGCGGCTGGCGCGCGATTCGAGGAACCAGGGGTGCTGGTCGGAGGTGTGGTTGAGCACCATGTCTAGGACAATGCGGAGTCCGCGCCGGTGCGCGGCTTCCACCAGGCGGTCGAAATCGGCCAGGGTGCCGAAGCGGGGGTCAATGGCGGTATGGTCGCGGGTGTCGTAACCGAAGTCGACGTCCGGGGAGGGATAGATCGGCGAGAGCCAGATCGCATCCACGCCCAGGTCGGACAGGTAGTCCAGACGGGATATGATTCCCGGCAGGTCGCCCAGGCCATCTCCATTGCTGTCCGCAAACGAGCGCGGGTAGATCTGATAGATGACGCCGTCGCGCCACCAAAGATAATTGTCCATAGTTTCATTCCAAGGATCACATTTTACATTATCCGTTTGGGATTGTGTTAAAGTGTTACAATTTAATGAACTCGTTTGCAGGCCATTTTGATCCTCGTCAGCAACCGTTCCGAATGAACATATCCGCCGAGCGCATCCTTCTGGTCGAAAGCGATCCTGATATCAGTGATCTGATCGCGCATCAGGCTCTGCAGCCGTTGGGATATCAGGTCCAGGAAGCCGTGGACGTGAGCAGCGCCATTCAGCAGGCTGCACAGACGGCACCGGACCTGGTGATCGTCGACCTGAACCTGCCCGGCTTGAGCGGCAAGGATCTGATGGTGGCGCTGAATTCCCAGGGTCTGCAAGTGCCCATCATCGTGATCGCCGAGAAGGGCCAGGAAAACAAGGTCATCCAAGCATTTCGATTGGGGGGCACGGACTACTTGGTCTGGCCGGTGCGTGAGACGGAGGTGGTGGCGGCGGTCGAGCGCGCCTTGAAACAGGTCCGTGAAAGCCGCGCCCGCCAGCGGCTGGACCAGCAGCTAAAAGAGACCAACCAGGAGCTGCAGCGGCGGGTGCGCGAGCTGACCACGATCTTCGGCGTCGGCAAAGCGGTCATCTCGATTACGGACCAGCGCGTCCTGTTCGATAAGATCGTCGAGGGACTGGTCCAGGTCGCCGAGGCGGATTGCGGCTGGCTTTTGGTGCAGGACGAACGCTCCAAGAGCTTTGTGCTGGCAGCCCACCGCAACCTCCCCGACAGCTGGTCTAAGAAAATGGGCCAGCCGCTGGAGGATGGCATCAGCTCGCTGGTGGCGCTCTCGGGGGAGACGCTGGCAATTTCTGGCGAGCCGCTCAAGCGTTTCAAAGTCGCCAGCCTGGGGCGCTCCGCGGTGGTCGTGCCGATCAAGATCCGCCAGGAGGTGATCGGTTTATTGATCGTCGTGCGCAAACAGGACAAGGCCGTCGAGCCCAATATCCAATCCCTCTTGGAGGCAGTCGCCGACTATGCTTCGATTTCATTGGTCAATGCCCGCCTTTTCCGTGCCCTGCAGGAAGCCGCCGATGCTGCCAAGGAGAGGGAAGTGAGCAAGGATGAACAGCTGGAATCGCTGCGTAATAAAGTTCATGTGCTCGCCCAGCCGGTGACCTATCCAATTGAGCTGCTGCTCACCGGGAAAATGGGCAAGCTAAGCGAAGACCAAATTAAGGCGTTGAAATCTGTCCAAAGTGCCTTGCTGGGTGTTTTGCAACTTGTGCAGGGGGAGCACCTGCAGCAGGTGAGCAAAGCTTCTGACAAGAAGTGACCGGTGCTGCATGCCGAAATCCGACCTGGTTTTAGTAGCGCTTGAAGAGGTTCAGATCCTGCGGCTGTTCGAACGAGCCTTGTCTGCGGCTTCGTACGAGGTCGCCATTGCCCACGACCGGAACGCCCTCGACAAGGCGTTGCAGGAATCCTCACCGGCGCTCGTCGTGCTGAGCCAGCACTTCCAGGCTGTGGAGGGATTGGAGATTGCCAAAGCCCTCTTGGAGCGTTTCCCTACCCTGCCCATCCTTCTTTACCTGCCCAATGCGACCATGGATACGCTTAAAAAGGCGCTGCATATCGGCATCAGTGACTGTCTCTTCCCTCCGCTGCACATCGATGACATCGTGCAAACGGTCGAGGACAGCCTCCGGCGAGCCCAGCACCTGGGAGACTGGACCCGCCGCGAAGTCAAGCGCACGACCGCTTCGCTCGAAAAACGCGTCAGCGAGCTACAAAAGCTCGACACCATTCTGAATAATATAGAGGACGGCGTGATCATCCTCGACGAGAATTTATCGGTGCTGCTGATCAACCCGGCGGTGCGCCGGGAGTTCGGCATCTGGAACGACGAGGCGGTCATCGGGAAGCCGGTTCTGGAGGCATTCCCCAATTCGGATTTGCGCACGCTGCTGCAAGGCGATTCGAAAGATTCCCAGCCTCACAACGAGATCACCTTCGATGACGGGCGCGTGCTCTCCGCGCAGTACACGTCCATCCCCGGCGTAGGTTCGGCGATCACCTTGCTGGATATCACTCACCTGAAGCAGATCGACCGCCTGAAGAGCGAATTCGTCCACACCGTCTCCCACGATCTGCGTTCCCCACTGACGGCAATTTTGGGTTATGTGGAGCTGCTCGAGCGCGTGGGTCCGATCAATGACCAGCAGCGGGAGTTCGTCAAACGGGTCCATAACAGCATTGATTCCATTACCAGCCTGGTCAACGATCTGCTCGATTTTGGCCGTCTCGAAGCCGGATACGACAGCCAGAAAGAGACCATCTCGCTGGAAGGCATGATCCGGTATACGCTGGAGACCCTTGGTCCCCAGATCAATGATAAAAAACAAGTGATCCATTTCCAGCTGCCGGAGGGGACTTTCCCAGCATACGCGGCAATCCGATCCGCCTGAGCCAGATGCTGGACAACCTGATCGGCAATGCCGTCAAGTACACACCGCCGGGCGGCGAGATCACGGTCAAGGCGGAGGTCCATGGCGACCAGATGATCCTGCACGTCTCGGATACCGGGCCCGGAATCCCGCCTTCCGACCAGCTGCACATCTTCGACAAGTTCTACCGAGCCAGCAACGTTCCCAAAGGAGTGGGCGGCTCCGGTCTGGGACTGGCGATCGTCAAGTCCATCGTGGACAATCACCAGGGCCGCATCTGGGTTGAGTTGGTCCTCGGGCAGGGAACGACATTCATCGTAGTCCTGCCGCTCTACCGGCAGGAAGCCAGCCAGTCGGCTTGATCGGGCTGTCAGAAAATGGAATTGCGGAGGCTTTCGCCCCCGCAGTTTTTAAGGGGGAGCTTCATTGGCCGACCCGCGCGCCTCTCCCTATCCAGCCCTAGAAATAAGCCGCCTCCGCAAGATGGAGCTATCTTGCGGAGGCGTTCGCCAAAGGAGGAGACAGTTTTGAGCAAGTTGGAGGTGTCCTAGTCCCGTCTCCAGCTTTATCATAGCTTACTTGTCTGACATCGGTAAGCGAAAAAAGTCACGGATACCTCGTGACTATGTTCACAAATTGATCTGAACCTCGGACAGGATGGTGCGCACGACGGCCACGGCCTCTTCGGCGGTCTGGTAGGTTTTCATCCGGATCTGGGCATGGGTGTTCCCGGTAAGCATCTTGGAGACTTTCTGTCCGGCCCGGTAAACGCACACGACCGGCTTGTCGATGCTCAGGGCGAAGGCTACCTCGTACCCCACGCCATGGGAAGGAGTGCTGACCTCCGCCACGAGGACATCACAGGAGCGGATCCAGGCCAGGTCGCGTTCGTAAACATCCCTCGGATGAACGATGCCTTCAAGGGCGGTCACGCCCGGGTCGGCCAGATGGGCGGTCGGGATGGTGTGCCCGTCAGCCAGCAACGCCTGGGTGATCGTCTGGTAGACCGGCTCAAATTCCCTCCCACCGGTGATCGAGCAGGCAAAGTAGATGTTCATGATTTGCGATCGAGGGGGTTGATGAGAGTGGCCGCCCCGGAATGACCGGGCTGGCGCTGGGACGCCATCCAGCTGCCGCGAAAACTTTCCAGTTCGGCGCTGAATCCCATCCAGTCGCGGACGAGCAGGGCCAGGCGGGGGCTCTTATCCGGAAAGAAGTCGGGGGAAAGAAAGAGGCGCAGCGCCGTCGGAGAGAGCGGGTAGCCGGCGAGGTCCAGGATGATGGCCGTTTGTCCGGCCAGCGGCAGGAGGAAGGAGCGCCGCCACCCCCGGGTCTTGCCCAACTGGAACAACTGGCGCGCCTCGATGCTGGTCGCCTGGCGAATGCGGCGGTAGGAGATGTTCAGGCGCAGGAAGGGCGTCACCAGGCGCAGGTGGTCGCTGAACGGCTGCACATAGGCCGACTTGCGGATGGCGATCAGGAAAATGGCGGCGAAGATCGCCACCGTGCCGATCCCGCCGACGGCCCAAAGGACCCCAGCCTCCAACTGCAGGAAGTGCGCCCGAGGCACGTATTGTGGTACAAATCTCAGCCCCGCCGCCATTACAAGCAGGAGGATCCCGATGGCAAGCACCGCCCGCCACCAGCGGTTCAGAATATAGGTATAAAGCAGCAGAGGGAAGCGATGGCCGCTCGCTGGCATATGGGTTTACTCCTCTTCTGGAGGAAGGGAGGGGGTGAGCTTTGGACCTTCCGGGGGCGGGCTGGTCCCCGGGAGCTGCGCGCTCAGGCGCGAGAGCGAGCGTTCCAGCTGCTCGCCGCGCAGGCTGAAGGTCAGGTCGCCGCGCGTGCGCTCGAGGATGCCGCGCGCCACGTCCGTCTGGCGCCGCAGACCGTTGGTGACGGCATCCGGGTAATCCATGGTGACCAGCACCGAGAAGATGTCGTCCATGTGGCCGAGTAAACGCTCGGCTTCGGCGGAATTGCCTTGACGCAGCATGTCCAGGCAGCGCCGGCGCATTTCGCCGATGGATTCGGCCAGCCCGTTCAGGTAAGTGAAGGCAGGCAGGTCCAGCTCCTCCGGTGCGGGCAGCGGCTGGTGGCGCACCAGGGCACAGGTGATGCTGGCCTCGGCGAACTCTTTCAACGCATCCTGGGTGTACCCGGCATAGTACAGGTCCGGGAACTGCTTAAAAAGGTCGGCGTGCAGAGTCTCGGCCAGCTTTTGCGCCTCACCCAGGTGTTCCTGCATGACCGGTGTTTCATCGCGGTGGACGGCGCGGATGGCGTTGGCGCAGTGACGGGTCAGGGCGCGCGCCTGGGCCAGGGCCTGGTCGCGCGCCGCCGTGCGGGCTTCGAACGTCTGGCGGATTTGTTCGCTGATCTGTTCTAGCTTGTGCATGGATTATTTTTTTCCCTCCGGTGGAGGGGGATTCTCCGGTGGCCCCTGGAAGGGGCGGAACAGGTGATCGGCGAGCGTGGCCCCGCCGGTCGGCAGGTTGATGGCTCCGAAGGTGGCCTCATAACGGGCGACGTTTTCCGTCAGCGCCTGGAGCAGAAGTTTCGTCCCGATCGGTGATATGAGGATGCGGGCGGTTACGGTCGCCCGGGTGTCCCCGGGCAGGAAGCGGGCAAAATCCAGGACGAACTCCGTCGGGGCGTGGGCGATGCGCGCCAGGTTGGCATAGATCGGCGCCAGGTCCGGGGGGGTTTCAATCGGCAGGGGCGTCCCGGGTTTCGGGGGTGGGGTGGCCATAACCGCCTCGCTTTCGGATTAGAACGGGATGTCCCCGTCGTCGGCCGGGGCGGCGACGCCTTCTTCCGCCCCCGGGGCGCCGGTTTCCGCCTCGCCGCGCGAGGTCAGGAAGCGCACGGTCTGGGCGGTGACCTCGTACGAGGCGCGCGCCGCGCCGTCCTGTCCGTTCCAGATACGCGGCCCGCCGCTCTCCTTGTCGGGTGTCAGGCGGCCTTCGATGAGCACCTTCGAGCCTTTCTTGAGATACTGGTTGCAAACCTCGGCCTGCTTGCCCCAGGCGGAAATACGAAACCAGATGGTCTCCTTGATGGATTCACCGCTGTTGTTGGTGTACTGGCGGTTGGAGGCAACCGAAAATGAGGTGACGGCCTGGCCGGAGGGGGTGTAGCGCATCTCCGGATCACGGCCGACATTACCGACGATGATTAAGGTGTGAAACATGGGGATTCTCCTCTTTCTGAGTATAGGAACCGTCGCGGCACGACGGTGACAATGGGTTGGCTTATTTTACCCCACTTCCCCCAGGCCGTTGCGGGCTTTTGGCATCCGGCCTCTCCAATTCGCATGGCGAACCAAGAAGCAGTATACTCGGGACAAATGTCTTTCAGGAGGAAACCATGCAAGCGACCCAGCATGTAGAAGAACACTTTACTGCTTCCGAGACGGTCCGCGACATTGTCATCGGCATGTCGGATGGGCTGACCGTGCCCTTCGCCCTGGCAGCCGGTGTTTCGGGTGCAGTCGCCATCAACCATATCGTGGTGACCGCCGGACTGGCGGAGATCGTCGCCGGGTCGATCGCTATGGGCCTGGGAGGCTACCTGGCCGCCCGCAGCGACGCCGACCATTATCACCACGAGCGGGAGCGCGAGCTGTATGAAATCCGGGAAAAGACCGACGTGGAGATCCAGGAAGTCGAGGGGATCCTGCACTCTTACGGACTGACCGCCGCCCAGAGCAAAACCGTCGCCCGGGCCTTGAGCAAAAAACCCAAGCAGTGGATCGATTTCATGATGCGCTTCGAGCTCGGCCTGGAGGAGCCCGACCCCAAGCGCGCCCTGACCAGCGCGCTGACCATCGGCGGCTCGTACATCGCCGGCGGCCTGATCCCGCTGGCCCCCTATATGCTGGTGGCCCAGACGCACGCGGCCTTGCTGGTCTCGGTGGTGGTGACCCTGTTCGCCCTGGCGGTTTTCGGCTACGTCAAGGGGATGTTCACCGGCGCCCGTCCCTTCCGCAGCGCCCTCCAGACCGTGGTGATCGGCGGGCTGGCGGCCGCGGCGGCTTTCCTGCTCGCCCGGGCCATCGGATAAGCAAACCTCACGGTCGACCCCGCAGGTTCTTCTAGCTCGAAATGTCGCAGCTGATCAGGGGGATTTCCATCTCCTGGCGGGTCAGACCGCCGTGATGGCCGTAGTAGCGCTGCTCGAATTTGTCCTTTTCGTACCACCAGACTGATTCACCGGCAAAGGGAAGAAGGACCAGGTCGCCGGCCCGCGCCCGGAAGACCGGGGAGACTTGCGGGCCAAAGTAGCCGGACTCGACCAGCTCGCTCACCTTCCGGACCTCGGCCTGGCCTTCCAGCCGGGCCGCGAGGAACGCCTGGGCCTCGTCGACCAGCCCCTCCTTGACGTACAGGAAAAAGTCCCGGCATGAGCCTGCCGGGACGAGGGGCCGGTCCTGCGCGTCGGCCTTGAGGAACTTCTCGATTCCGGCGAAGCGCGGCTCGCGATTGAGATAGACGGTGGTGGCAGGATCGGTCTCCACCTGCCCGTGGTCGGCGGTCAGCAGGAAGAGGGTCCGTTTGCCGCGCCCGGCGACTTGGCGCATGAAGATCGTCTCCAGGGCGAGCAGCAGGCTCTCGATCTCGGCGCCGACCTGGGGCGATTCCGGTCCGTAAATGTGGCTGATGACGTCCAGCCGATCGTAGTAGAGGAAGAAGTAAGCTGGTGAGACCTGCCGAGTTAGCGCCTCCCCCAAATTGACGAGCGCTTCGGGCAGGGTCCTGTAACCGTACGCCGTCGCGCCGGCAAAGATCACGTCCGAGAACGTGGATGGGGTGTACTCGCGGTGCTGGTAGATGGTCGTGCTGACGCCGCTTTTTTTCAGCTCCCGGTAGAGCGTCGTAAATGGGAACAAACGGCGCGGTTTTACCCCGGCCGCTTTGAGCGTGTCGCGCTCCGGCGTCCCGGCGAAGGAGAAGAGCAGCGGCGTGATGATCGCCTGCAGGCTGGGCTCGTAGTAGTTCCATTCGAAAACGCCGTGTTCCCCCACCGGCAGGCCGGTGTGGATCGTGGTGATTTGGGCGGTCGTGGTGGAGGGGAACTGGGCGCGCAGCGCCTCGATGCGCCCGTCGCGTTGCATCCGTTTCAGGAAGGCGGCCTCCTGGAACTTTTCAAGGAAGCGCAGGCCGAAGCCGTCGATCAGGAAAAGGACGATCCGCTCCCATTTTTCGGGGCCGGTCAGGAGCTCACGCACGCGCTGCGGGAGGCCGGCGAACCCGCCGCGGTCGTAGCGGGGTGTGACGAATTTCGATGGCATCATTTTTTCCACGAAGAGGCACACAGGGGCATGAATGATTTAAGGACGGTCAGGCGCCCCGCCATTCCTGCATGGGTCTTAGACCGTGAGGACCACGATCCCGGCGACGGTCAGCGCCGCGCCCAGGCCGACCTTCCAGGTCAGCGGCTCGCTGCCGAAGATGATCCCCATCAATGCCCCGAAGAGCGGGGAGGTGAAGGCGATCGGCATCACTTTGGTCAGTGGGGCGCCCTGGATGGCGGCGTAGTAGCACAACATGCCGATCGAGCCGGCGACGATCCCCCCGCCGATGACCATCATCAACAGGGACTTTGTTCCGGCCTGCGGCAGGGTTTTCCACTGCGGGAAGGAGGCGATCCCCAGGATGACCAGTGCCACGGCGGTGCGGATGGTGATGCCCATCTGCGGCGAGAGTCCCCCAGGTGCAGGCCTTTCTTTTCAAAGTAGCCGCCGATGCCCCAGGCCGCGGCGGTCAAGAGGGCGAGAAGTTGAGCATTCATAACCGGCTCCTTTGATCCGAGGTTGTGGTGATTGTACCCGATGACCCGTCAGGCTGGAACGCCTGAGAGGCTCTTGTCCATCAAGAAAACATATTGTATAGTGATGGTGTTCCGAGGGTGCAATAATTCGAAAAGCCTGTCCTCCAGCTGGCTGCGTTTGAGCGATTGTCTTTCAACGGCGGAAGATATCTGTCGACTACGTGGAAAGGATGGAATAACATGACCTCCCGACATCGCGCCCTGGCAATCCCGGTTGCGCTGGTGCTGCTGGTCACCGTCTCGTGTCTGTGTATCCCTATTGGCCGGCCGGATCTCAAATTCGCCCCCGAGGCGCTGCCGGACGGCCGGGTGGGCGTTCCTTACCAGGCCGACGTCTTCGTAGCCCAGAACGAGACGCCCGTGGGCGACATGTACATTTCGGAGGGATCTCTCCCGCGAGGCTTGACGCTCGTTAAATTGCCTTCCGAAGATGTCGGCCGGATCGGCGGAACGCCGGAAGAGAGCGGATCTTTTACGTTCACGGTCAGCGTGTGGTGCTACGGCACCAGCATCAACGGACAGACAGGAAACATCACCTATACGCTCGTGATTGGTAATTGATTAACCTGATCCCATGACGGAACTCTCCTGCAACGCCCTCTCCTTATTGGAGCGGGCGCTTTATTTCTGCAAATGAACCGCCCTTGACGGCAGGCATCTGGTGCGTCGATTTTCGCGCGCTTGTCCGGGCGACGCTTACGCGATATACTGGACTAAGATTGTCTGTTTAATTTTATCGGAGGTGTGTCATGCGATTGGTATTGAATATCCTGGGCGTGCTCCTGGCTCTGATGGGGACAGTCTGGATCCTGCAGGGGACAGGCGTTTATCCGGTGGGTTTTATGGCCCACCAGCCGAAGTGGACTTATTTCGGCATTGTCCTGGACTTGGTCGCCATTGCCTTGTTCGTCATCGCCAACCGGCGGCGCAAGTAACTCCCCCCTCATCCTGATTCACATTAGGGGGAATGTCATGAACCGGGTCTCGTCCGATGGGAAAGGGTCAACATATGAAACCGCCGCAAATCCTCCGACCGCGTTTCCCCGAAGGTTATGTTGACCACCCAAAAGCCCTTCTAACCTGGAAGCACGTCGAAGAAAAGCTCGCCGCTGCCAGGAATTACTGGCTCTGCACCGTGCGGCCGTCCGGGCGCCCGCACGCCGTCCCCAAGTGGGGAGTGTGGGTCGACGACATGATCTACTTCGACGGCAGCCCGGAGACCCGTCACGCCCGCAACATCCGTCAGAACCCCTCCGTGACTGTCCATCTCGAGAGCGGTGACGAGGTTGTCATCGTCGATGGAATCATGCGGGCCTCCCCGCGCCCCTCGCCTGAACTGGGCAAAAAGCTCGCCCGGGCTTACGCGGTCAAATACGCCGACCTGGGCTATGCACCCCGACCGGACCAGTGGGATGGCGGTGGGCTGTACGAGGTGATCCCGCAAACCGCCCTGGCCTGGACGAAGTTCACCGACGACCCGACCAAATTCATCCTTGAGGCCCGGTGAGCTAAATGGCCCGGGAGCATCGAACCGGCTGCCCTCCGATCGGGGAGGAGCAGTCCGGTTGTAAAACTGTTTGGCGTTAGAATATAACGGCTTCCCGTTCCTATCCTTGCGCCCAAGGAGGTTCAAATGCAAACCCGACGTTTTGGCCGCACGGGCCATCTGAGCACGCTCGCCATTTTCGGCGCGGCGGCATTCTGGGAAATCAGCCAGGAGCAGGCGGATGAGAGCCTGCGCCTGGTCATCGAGAAAGGCGTCAACCACATCGACGTGGCCCCCTCCTACGGGCAGGCCGAGGAGCGCGTCGGGCCCTGGATGGCGAGGGAGCGCTTCTTCCTCGGCTGCAAGACAATGGAGCGCACCCGGAAGGGGGCGGCGGCCGAGCTGCGTCGCTCGCTCAAGCGTCTGCAGGTCGACCATTTTGACCTCTACCAAATCCACGCCATCACCACCCTTGAGGAGCTGGACGCTGTGACCCGTCGCGGCGGCGCGCTGGAGGCCATCCTTGAAGCGCGCAAGGCCGGGCTGACGCGCTTTGTCGGCATCACCGGCCACGGCGTGGACAGCCCGAAGCTCTTCCTGGAAGCCCTGCACCGCTTCGACTTCGACACGGTGCTCTTCCCGCTCAACTTCGTCCAGTTCGCCAACCCCGAGTTCCGCCGCAATGCCGAGGAGCTGTTGCGCCAGTGCCGGGCGAAGGACGTGGGTGTGATGATCATCAAGTCGATCACGCGCGGGCCGTGGGGCGAGCAGGAGCACACCCACACAACGTGGTACCAGCCGTTCGAGGACCCGGAGCACCTCCAGCAGGCGGTGAACTTCGCCCTGTCCCAGGACGTGACCGGGATTTGCACCGCCGGGGATACCCGCCTGCTCCCGCTCGTGCTGGAGGCCTGCGAAAAATTTGAGCCGATGGGCAAGGAGGAGCAGGAAGCGTTGATTGCTACTGCGAGCCAGTTCGAGCCGCTGTTCGTGTAAAGGGCGGGTTTGTGCACCGACCAGGATGCCCTTCCGGCCAAGACAGGGCATTTCGTTTTTCGCGAAGCCCGTTCGTCCTTGTTGGATCGACCTGGACCGGGGATTCAAAATAGACCAAATGTATCCCTTTTATTTTTCCATAATCCTGGATAATTCAATCATTCGCGCTTTTGGAAAGCAGGAACTTGGTCCTGTGGCCGGTATTGGTACGCTGGTGCATTCCAAGGACAGCTCCTGTTAATGGTGCTATCGCTAATTCATTGACCCGTAAAAGGAGTGAAATCGACATGAAAAAGTTCCGTTCCTTATCGTTTTTGGTCCCGGTGGCTGTCCTCGCCCTCGCCGCCCTAGCCTGCGGGCTTCCGGGCTCCGCCTTGAGCGTAAAGCAGCCCACTGCGCCGATCGCCCCCATGACCATCGGCAGCGACCTGACCCAGGTGGACGTGTGCGCGGCGGTCCCGGCGGCGGATATGGAAGCCGTGATGGGACGCAAGCTGGCCAGCGCCCCACAGGCGTTTAATTATTACGATACATCCGGCGTCGGCGGCTGTATGTTCGAAGCGGGCAAGGATTCCAGCGGGAACGCTTATTTCAGCTACATCGCGCTTACCCCCGTCGAAGTGTACAATGACCAGCCTCTTTATTTGAACGTGGATGTCAGCAGCCTCGGTGAGGAAGCCTACTTTAACAACGGAGCCGACGCCCGCCAGCTGTGGGTGAAAGTCAACGACAGGCTGGCCTTCGTCGTCGGTATCGGCGACCAGCCGAACGAGGACGGGGCCAGGGCGCTTGCCGAAATGGTCCTGGCGGCGATCAAGTAGGCAGACCGGTCGGGACGGTTGTCAAGCTGCCGTCTCGAGCGAAGCTTTCCGAGCCAGGAGAGCCTTCAAAAAACGTTATCAACCACAGATAAACACAGATGAAAAGTGTGATTCGATGAAGCGCTCACTTACAGGCGGTCGAATACGTTCCATCTGGGTTCATCTGTGGATTCTTTAGACCAAGAAGTACTCACTAGCACGCAAAATCGTACGGATGCAAGGGCGGGACGGCTCGAGCGATCCAGGCGGGTTTTCCCAGTGCCCACTGCCAGGCGCCCAGGGCGGCGGCGCAGGCGGCCACGAAGTGATCGCGGATGCTTTCACCGCGCGGCAGATTTTGCAGTCCCTGAGCCTCCAGCCGGTCCAGTAATCTCCGGCGCGCCCTGGGGTCGCGCTTGAAGCTGGCGACATCCTGGGACGGCGCGCCGCGCAGCAGCAGGACCGCCCCCGGATGGACTTCGACGATGCGCAGGTTTGCTGCCGGCCTCAGGCCCTCCAGCATGCGGGTCAGCGCCACGCCGCGCAGGGTCAGGTAGGCCATGCGCGTCATGGTGGGGGTCATCACGCCTGCGCCGCCGCCTTTTGCCTTGACCAGGCGGCGCAGCTCGGCGTCGCAGGGGCGGTCGCCTCCGCCCGGCTGGTAGGAGAGCGGGGCGTCCAGGCCGATGATTAATTCCCCGGCCTTTGCATGGGTGGTAACGGCTTCCAGGATCTGGCTGTCGTCGGCACCCTGGCGTGAGTCCCGGAAAACCAGCTTCTCTCCCCTGCTTTCGAAAATCGCCAGGCAGGTGTCGGCCGTGTTGACCGGCCCGGAGAGGTCGATGCCGAGGATTATCATTTCATCTCTCCTCCGGAAAGTTTGTTCGTAAATCTCCAGGGACGGGCAGCTGCCCGTCCCTGCGATATTATTTCGGCTGCTTCGTGCTGCTCGGTGTCTTTTATTATCCGCCCTTCTCCATCATCAATTTTGCCGCCCGCCGGCCGATCTCCACGGCGAAGTTGGTCCCCCGGTCCCAGGGGTAGACCTGGCTCATGGAGGCAAAGTAGACCCCCTCCACCGGCGTGCGGATGGGCGGGATGTTCTTCGAATGGTTCACCAGCGGCACCGGCTGGGCGTAGGGGGTGCGGAAGACCCAGGTGTTCTTGATCCAGTCCCGCTCGAAGCGTGGGTTGAACTTCTTCAGCGCCGGGGTGAAGCGGTCCAGCAGCTGTGCCTGGGTCAGGTGGAAGTATTCGTGGTCGGGCTCCAGGTAGTCGCCCATGTAGACGATGTGGTCGCCGCCGAAGTGCTCCGCCCCGACGTAGTTGGTGTGCTCGACCAGCGCCAGGAACGGGTAGCCGGCCGACTTGGGCAGGTTGAACCAGTAGTAACCCTGCTCCGAGAGCTGATGCCTGAGCGCCAGGACCATCACCACCGCGCCCATCGACTTGAGCTCGCGCAGGCCGCGCAGGTATTCGTCAGGCAGGGAGGGGACCAGGTGGGCCGTTATCTCGGGGGAGAGGGTGACCAGGACCTGGTCGAAAATCTCCGCACCGGCCTTGCCCCGCACCCAGACCCCGCCCGGGCTGGTCGCCGCCTCGATCAACCTCACCTGTGCCTTCAGGCGGATCTGCACGCCCATCTCCCGCAGCCGCTCGGCAAACAGGTCGGCGAAATTCTGGAACCCCCCTTCAAAAGTCCCCAGGCGGGTGGTACGCGCCTTGAGGCGGGCCCACAACCAGGCCATGTTGACCTGCTTGTAGTAGTTTTCGCCGAACTTGCCGATCACCAGCGGCTCCCACATCAGCTGGTAGACCTTTTTCCCGGCCCACTTACGCATCCAGGCGTCCACGGTCACCTTTTCGAGCACCTTCCAGTTGTTCGTCAGGCGCAGGTACAGTCCTACCAGCCCGAAGCGGATTTTGTTCAGCCCCCAGCCCAGGCCGGGGAAGAGCGCCATTTTCGGGATGGAGTCGAAGGGGTAGAACTTGCCGTCGTGGTACATGACCGTGTACGGGCGCGGGAAGAGCACCTTGTGCTCCCAGCCCAGTTCCTTGATCAGCCCCAGGATGTGTCCGTCGGTGGCGAACCAGTGATGGTAGAACTTTTCCACCGACCAGTCCCAGTTTGGTTCCTGGAAGCCGGCGGCCAGCCCGCCGACGTAATCGGCGGCCTCGAAGATGGTGACCTCGTGGCCGGCGCGACGCAAATCCCACGCCGCGGCCAGTCCGGTGAACCCGGCACCGATAATGGCGCACTTCATTGGAAATCCTCCATGCGGGCAAATCCGGGTTCCCCAGTGGGGAGGTTCTGCAAATTCCGCCCGGGCGACCATTTCGGAGCATCCCCGCAGGGGGAGGCTGGATCGCGGTGGTAGTGTGCTTTCAAGTTGTCTCCGTGCGCATCGAGTCACTCCACTTGATGCCTTCACGAGTCATGAAGTAGGCTCCCAGCAGGGTGATCGGCAGCCACAGGGCAATGTGCAGGACGATGGTGTAGCCCGCCGCTGTGGCCTGGTCCACCCCATAGGCGCTCAGCACGGCGATGCCCGGGGCGTCAAAGGTGCCGATGTACCCCGGCGCTGACGGGATGGTCGTGGCCAGGTTGACGATGCCGTTCATCAGCATCAGGGCGAAGAAGCTGACCTTGAAATTGAAAGCCTGCATCACGAACCAGTACTTGCCTGTCTCCAGCAGCCAGATCAGGACCGAGGTGAAGAAGACCATCAGCACGTTGAACGGCGAACGCAGGGAGGCCAGGCCATCCAGGAAGCGATGCATGATCCCGGAGGTCTGTTCGCGCAGGCGCTTCGGCAGCACGCGGTCGATGAACCACTGGCCGAACCTGGCCGTGATCTGGGGGAACATGGCCGCCAGCAGGAAGATAATCAGCGCGCCGATGAACAGCCCGGTACCGATCAAGGCCACTTGCTGGATGTTGCCGACGAAGCCCGAGCTGCCCTTCAGCCTGGCCAGCTCGGGCAGGTTGACGAAGACGAAGGCCAGCATCACCACCGCGTCGAAGATGCGCTCGACGATGACGGTCGCCAGCGAAGCCGAGATCGGCACGCCTTCCCGCCGCTTGAGCACGACCGCCCGGAGCACCTCCCCGGCGCGCGCCGGGTAGATGTTGTTGCCCATATAGCCGATGCAGGTGATCGGGAACATGGTGCGCGCCTTGATCGCTTTGATCGGCCGCAGCAGATAATGCCAGCGCCAGGCGCGCACCCACACGTCGACGAAGAACACGGCGATGCCCGGAAGGATCCACCAGTAGTCTGCATCCTGGACGGCCTGCCAGAATTTGCCCAGATTCAACCTACCCAATGCCAGCCACAGGAACAACGCACTGATCAGGACCCCTACCCAGAACTGCCAGCGTCTCATGAAAGAATTTTACCCGATAAACCCCACGGCGGCACCTCACACTTTTGAAGAGTTGCGGAGATGCCCTGCACTTTAAAAGTGCCGGGCACATCGTTAAAAGGTATAATTTCAACGGTGAAAATCGACCAACCCGCCCCTGAATTCAGCCTGCCCGACTTGCAGGGGAATCTCCATCGATTGAGCGACTATCGCGGCCGGATCGCGGTGATCGACTTCTGGTCGGCGGAATGCCCCTGGGTGACGCGCGTCGATCGGGAGCTGCTGCCGGCCCTGCACGCCTGGGGCGAGCGCCTCGTCCTGCTGCCGGTCGCCGCGAACGCCAACGAAGGCGAGACGCTGCTCGCCGCGACTGCCCGGGAGCGCGGCCTGCCGTGCGTCCTGCGCGCCAGTCCCGAGGTCCTGGACGCCTATACCGTTGAGATCACTCCCTACCTGTTCGTCGTGGATGGCGACGGTATCCTGCGCTATTCCGGTGCGTTCGACGACGTCACCTTCCGCCGGCATACGCCCACCCGGTTCTATCTCTCCGAGGCGGTTGTGGCCCTTCTTTCCGGCCGCCGGCCGGAGCCTGCCCAGACATCTCCCTACGGCTGCGCCGTCCTGCGCCAGTTCCCGGAATCATGCTAGAATAAACCCATGCCGATCGAAGCCTCCCAGAGGGTTGTCTTTCTCAAGAAGATCCACCTCTTCCACGGTTTGAGCGACGAACAGGTGGCTGCCGTGGCCGCCGAGTTGGGAGAAATGACCTTTCCGGCTGACACGGATATCCTCCGGGAGGGGGAGGGGGGGACTCGTTCTACCTGCTTTATCAGGGCAGTGTGCAGGTCACGCAGTCTGGTCGTACGCAGCCGATCGCCACGCTGGTCGCGGGCGACTATTTCGGGGAGGAAGCCCTGCTGGCCCGCCGCCGGCGCACGGCGACCGTCACGGCCAGCGAAGACTCGCACGTGCTGGTGCTCACCTACGACCAGTTTCAAAGCCTGCTCAAACACGTCCCGAGACTGCGCCCCAATTTCGAAGTCACCGTTGCCAGCCGCCGCCTGGCACGCCAGAAGCGATTCCGCTGGTTGGAGCCGGACGAGGTGATCTACTTCCTGGCGCGCAAGCATCCGGTCCTGCTTTACGAGGCGATGATCGCCCCGGCGGTCGCCATGCTTGCACCGGTCATCCTGCTGGTCATCGCCTCGATGACCAAGGGGACGGTCCCGGGATTCCTCTCGACGACCCTGTTATGGATGGGGGGCATCTTCTTCCTGGGCATCGTCGGCTGGATCGTCTGGCGGGTCGTGGATTGGGGCAACGACTATTACATTGTGACCAACCAGCGCGTCATCTGGCTGGAAAAAGTGGTCGGACTGTACGACAGCCGCCAGGAGGCACCGCTCAGCACCGTCCTGTCGGTCGGGGTCCAGACGGACCAGCTCGGCCGCATGCTCGACTACGGCAACGTGATCATCCGCACCTTCATTGGCAAAATCCCCTTCAATCACGTTGCCCATCCACATCAGGCCGCGGCCCTGATCGAGGAGCACTGGGGGCGCGCCAAGGAGGTCTCGCGCCGCACGGACACACAGCAGATGAAACAGGCCATCCGCCAGCGCCTGGGCATGCCGGTGGAAGAGGTGGCGCCTTCGTCGCACAAGGCCGAAGAGCTGGTGGCCCAGTCGCCCTACAAGCCTGGCCCCCTGGAGAGGCTGTTTTCCAACCTCTTCAAGCTGCGCTTCGAGGCCAAGGGGACGATCACCTACCGCAAGCACTGGTTCGTGCTGATCACGCAGGTCTGGATGCCGAGCGTGGTCATCCTGCTGGGCCTGGCCAGCGTTATCTGGCGCAGCGTCCATTTGCTGCATAACCCGACCGGACGGGAGGGTGTCGACACGTACATTTCTCTCGCCGTCATCCTGATCGTCTTTGCCCTGCTGTGGTGGATCTACCAGTACGTGGACTGGAGGAACGACATCTTCCAGGTGACCGAGGACCAGATCCTGGACATCGACAAGACCCCGCTCGGGCGGGAGGAGCGCAAATCCGCCCCGTTGGATAACATCCTGACGACCGAATCCGAGCGCCGCGGCTTCCTGAAGGTGCTGCTCAACTACGGTAACGTGTTCATCACGGTCGGCGGCGCGCAGTTGGTCTTCAAGGATGTCTTCGACCCGCCTTCCGTGCAGCAGGACATCGACCGCCGGCGGGAGGCGCGCATCGAGCGGAAGAAGCAGGCCGAGGCGCTCGCCGAACGCGAGCGTGTGGCAGACTGGTTTGCCGAATACCATCGTTCCGTGGAGGAGCTGCACAGCGACCAGGAACCGCAAAAGAGCGTCGATGAAGATCAGGAAGATGAAGATCAAGAGGAAGATAAGGTACAATAGGCTCGTTTGTACTTCACTTTACAGGTAATCGGATTATGACCATACGTGAAATCGTCACCCTCCCGGACCCGGTCCTGCGGCGCAAGGCCAAACCGGTGACCCGTTTCGACGACTCCCTGCAGACCCTGATCGACGATATGATCGAGACCATGCGCCAGGCTCCCGGCGTTGGGTTGGCAGCTCCGCAGGTGGGCGTCTCCGAGCGCGTGATCGTGGTCGAGTACGCCGAAAACGAAGAAGCTGAAGACGCTCCCAAGAAACTCTACGTGGTGGTCAACCCCGAGTTCAAGAAGCTGTCCGAGGAGGCCGAGGTCGGCGTGGAGGGCTGCCTCTCCATCCCCGGCCTGCAGGGCGAGGTCGAGCGTCCGCTGGAGGTGCGCATCAAGGGCCTGACCCGCCGCGGGCAACCGGTGCGCATCAAGGCCAAGGGCTGGATGGCGCGCATCTTCCAGCACGAGATCGACCACCTGAACGGCATTGTCTTCACCGATCGCGCCACCCGGGTCTGGAAGCCGGAGCCGGAGCAGGCGGCGGTGGATAATGTATAGCCCTCACCCTACCCTCACCCCCCGCCCCTCTCCCCAAGGGAGAGGGGAGAACGAATGTACCTGACTCACCTTTCCCTGACCAACTTCCGCAGTTTTGCCCGCCTGGATGTGGATATCCCCCGGCGGGTTATTTTGCTGGTCGGGGACAACGCCCAGGGTAAGACCAGCCTGCTGGAGGCGGCGTACTTCCTGGCGGCGTTCACCTCGTTCCAGACCCACCTCGACCGGCAGCTGGTCAACTTCCTGGCCGCACAAGAGCCGCTCTCGGTGGCGCGGCTGGTGGCGGACTATACGCGCGGCCCGGTCAAGCATCGTCTCGAAGTCCGTTTGATCCTCGAACCGGTGGGCCCGGCGACCGGGCAGCGCCTGCGCAAGGAAATCCTCCTGGACGGGGTCAAGCGTCCGCTGGCGGAGGTGATCGGGCACTTCAATGCAGTCATCTTCGTTCCGCAGATGACGCAGATTATCGAAGGCGGGCCCGAGGAGCGCCGCCGTTACCTGAACCTGGTGCTGGTGCAGGCCGTCCCCGGCTATGCCGGCCTGTTGAGCGAGTACGGCCAGGCGTTGACCCAGCGCAACGCCCTGCTCAAACAGCTCGACGAGCACGACGGCGACCCGGCCCAGCTGGATTTTTGGGATGAAGCCCTGTCGCGCAGTGGGGCAGGGATCATCCTGCGGCGCATCCAGGCCGCTCAGGAGCTCGAAAAGCTGGCAGCCCGCATCCATCACGAGCTGACCCACGGCCAGGAGATCCTGCGCCTGAGCTACCAGCCGGCCTACGACCCGCTGCCGCGCCCGCAGGGACAGATCGCCCTGCCGATGAACACCAGCCTGGACCGCAGCGCGGTGACGGAGGAAAATATTCGCCAGGGCTTCCTGGAAGGGCTCCAGCGGGCGCGGCCCGAGGAGATCCGCCGCGGGGTCACGGTGCTCGGGCCGCACCGTGACGAGCTGCGTTTCCTCGCCAATGGGATTGATTTGAGCGATTACGGCTCACGCGGCCAGGCGCGCACTGCCCTGCTGGCGCTCAAGCTGGCCGAGGTCGAGTGGCTGAAAGCCAGATCCGGGCAGTGGCCGGTCCTGCTGCTCGATGAGGTGCTGGTCGAGCTGGACGTCCAGCGGCGTGCCGACTTGCTGGCCTTCCTGGATCAATGCGAACAGGCGCTGCTGACGACCACCGATCTGAAACTATTCCCGACCGATTTCGTCCGCAAGGCGGACGTGTGGGATGTCGGCTCCGGCGCAGTCAGGGTGCGGGAAGCGGAAGCAAAACGCGCCGCCCCCGACTGACATTAAAGGTTGAGATTCCAGCGATGAGATCAAACGCCACCCTCATCAAAATGATCCGGGACCAGGCTTCCCGTCGTCCGGCGGCAGTTGCCCTGCTTTCGCCGGGACGCCTCCCATTGACGTACCAATCCCTGGTGGATCACCTGGATGCCAGTGCAGCCTGCCTGGCTGCCGCCGGTGTGAAGCGCGGGGAGCGGGCGGCGGTTGTCCTGCCGGATGGACCGGAGATGGCGGTCGCATTCCTGGCAGTTGCCAGTCTGGCGACCTGCGCGCCGTTGAACCCGGCTTACTCTTCCCGGGAATTTGAATTCTATCTTTCCGACCTTAAAGCAAAGCTGTTGATCGTCAGGGAGGGAAGTGAATCACCTGCCGAAGCTGTTGCCAGGTCTCTCGGCATCCGGGTGATCGTGCTCCACCCACAGCCGGATGCGCCGGCCGGGGTTTTTTCGCTCCCCGGTGCCGTGCCCGGAAGGACCCCGGCCAGGGCTGTCAGGCCGGACGATCCGGCCCTCCTCCTGCACACCTCGGGGACGACCTCGCGCCCCAAGCTCGTCCCTCTGACGCAAGCCAACCTGGCCGCCTCGGCCCGGAACATCGCTGCCTGGCTTGAACTGACCCCTCAGGATCGTTGTTTGAACATCATGCCCCTGTTCCACGTCCATGGGTTGATCGGGGCGGTCGTTGCATCCCTGGTCGCCGGGGCGAGCGTGATCTGCACCCCCGGCCTCGATCCCGACAGGGTGCTGGGCTGGATGGCGGAGCTGTCCCCGACCTGGTACACCGCCGTTCCGACCATGCACCAGGCGATCCTCGAAGCGGCCGGGCGGGAGGCAGGGCTTGCCGGGCAGGTAAACCTCCGTTTCATCCGCTCGTGTTCCTCGGCGCTCTCGCCCCAGTTCGGGCGGAAGCTGGAGGAAATTTTCCGTGCCCCGGTGATCGAAGCCTACGGCATGACTGAAGCCTCGCACCAGATCGCCTGCAACCCGCTCCCGCCGCGCCCGCACAAGTTTGGCTCGGTCGGCCTGCCTGCCGGTGACGAGGTGGCGATCCTTGACGAGCACGGCAAGCCCCAACCGCCTAACGCCCCGGGGGAGATTTCCATCCGCGGGGTGAACGTGACGCGCGGCTACGAGAAAAATCCGGCCGCCAATGCGGCCGCGTTTTCCAACGGCTGGCTGCGGACGGGCGACCGCGGTTACCGGGACGAGGAGGGATATATCTTTATCCAGGCGCGGCTCAAGGAAATGATCAACCGGGGCGGGGAAAAGATCAGTCCACGCGAGATCGACGAAGCCTTGCTCCAGCACCCGGGGGTATTGCAAGCCGTAGCGTTTTCCCTGCCGCATCCCACGCTGGGTGAGGACGTGGCTGCCGCGGTCGTCCTGCGCCCCGGGCAGGCGGCGACCGCAGGCGAGCTGCGCCGCTTCGTCGCTTCCAGCCTGGCAGACTTCAAAGTGCCGCGCAAAATCGTTTTCTTAAGCGAGATTCCCAAAGGCCCGACGGGCAAGGTCCAGCGCATCGGGCTGGCGGAAAAGCTCAAGCCGGAACTGGAGGCTCTGGCTGCTGAATCGACCGCTCAGCGCCAGCCTCCACGCACAGCGACGGAGCAACGGCTGGTCGCATTGTGGCAGGAGGTGTTGAATATTGGCGAGGTCGGCATCCATGATGATTTTTTCCTGCTGGGCGGCGATTCGCTGCGCGGAGCCCAGCTGCTGACACGGCTGAGGGAGTTAAGTTCGGCCGACCTGACGCTTTCTGATCTTTTAAATTATCCTACCGTCGGCGAGATGGCAGGTCTGGTCGAAAAAGAGCCCCGAACCCCATGAACTCCAGCACATTCCAACCGATCCCGCGCCGCCGCCAGGAGCGCGCCCCGCTCTCCTATGCCCAGGAAGGCCTGTGGTATTTGCATCAACTTCAGCCAGGTCTGACGGCGTATCACGTGAGGTTCCTGCTGCGCCTGAGTGGAAAATTGGACATCCCGGCATTGGAGAGGTCCATCAACGAGGTTGTGTCCCGCCACGAAATTCTCAGGACGATTTTTCCCGCCAAGGACGGTATCCCGCAGCAGGTCGTCTTGCCTTTCGAAGCGCGCCCGCTCACGATCAAGGACTTTACCGGCCTCTCGGAGCAGGAAGGGGAGAGGCGCGCCCGCCAGTTTGCGGATGACGACGGCGGAAAGCCTTTTAACCTGAGCCAGCTGCCCCTGATGCGCCTGACATTGATCAAGGTGAGCGCAACCACCCATTACCTGATCCTGACCGCCCACCACAATATTTTCGATGCCTGGTCCCGGCAGGTTTTCCTGCATGAGATATCCCGGTATTACAGTGCCTTCGTGGGGGGGACGGCCGCCGCGCTGCCTGAACTGCCTGTCCAGTTCTCCGATTACGCCCTCTGGCAGCGTGAAATGCTCCAAGGTGAGAAGTTGAACGAGCTGTTGGCTTATTGGAAAGGTCAGTTTTCCGGGGAATTGCCGGTCGTGGACCTGGCTTTTGACCGCCCTCGTCCGCCCGTGCAGACCTACCACGGCAAACGGCTGCACGTCGTATTCGATCCCCAGGCGGGCGCCCGCATGCGGCTTTTTTGCCGGAATGAGCGGATCACCCTTTTTATGCTCATGCTGGCAGCCTTGAACGTGCTGGTGAGGAGCTATAGCGGCTGGGAAGACATTATCATCGGCTGCCCGTTTGCGGACCGGGGCAGGCGGGAACTCGACGGGCTGATTGGCATGTTGCTCAGCACTCTGCCGCTGCGGGTTGATCTGTCGGGAAATCCGACCTTCGAGGAGGTCCTGGGACGCACGCGGAAAGCCGCGCTGGATGCATTCACCTATCAAGCCCTGCCTTTTGACATGCTGGTCGCCGAGATCAACCCTGCGCGCGATCTCAGTCATCCCCCGATATTCCAGATGTTGCTTAATATGGCTCAAATCCCCAAACGCCATACAGGAATGCAGGGCATTCTGATCGAGGAACTGTTATTCGAGAATATCCCGGCTGCTTTCGATCTTGAAGTTGAAATCATGGACCGCGAGAAAGAGGTCGAGTGTTTCTTCCGTTACAACACGAACTTGTTCGATGAATCGACCATCCAGCGCATGCTGGCGCATTTCCAGACGATCCTCGTAGAAGTGCTTGCCAATCCGGGCGTCCGTCTTTCTGATCTGGACCTGCTTTCCCCGGCCGAACGCCAGATGATCCTGTTTGATTGGAATAAGACGGACGCGGTTATTCCCTTCGATGGCTGCATCCATCAAATGATCGAGAAACAGGTCGAGCAAACCCCGGAGGCGACGGCCGTCATATGCAATGACGAACGGGTGAGTTATAACGAACTCAACCGGCGGGCCAATCGGCTGGCGCACTTTTTGCATTCCAGAGGCGTTGGGCCGGAGACCCTGGTGGGCATCTACCTGGAGCGTTCGGTGGACATGCTCGTAGCCCAATTGGGCGTGCTCAAGGCGGGCGCCGCGTACGTTCCACTGGATCGGCATTATCCGCCGGAAAGGATCCGCTTCATGCTGGCGGACGCCAATCCCGCCTTTCTAATCACGTCCGAGGACCTGTCTGTTGGGCTGCCTCCTTCCCAGCACGCGTTGATCGAGCTCGAATCTGACCGGAAGTCGATCGCCCAATGCAGCGACGATAATCCGGGAATGTTTCTGTCACCGGATCACCTCGCCTACGTCATCTATACTTCAGGCTCCACCGGATTGCCCAAGGGCGTCATGGTCCCACACCGCGGGGTGGTCAACTATCTGCTCCATATGATTTCCGCCCACAGTCTGGGCCCTGCGGATCGCATCCTGCAGTTCACCTCGCTGTCCTTCGACCCTTCCGTTCGCGATACACTGGGCGTATTGGCTTTTGGCGGGTGTGTGATCTTGATGGATGATGCGAAGATGAGTGACCCGGGTGCCTGGCTGGCCGCCATGGATCTCCATGCCGTCACCGGGATTCTCAGCATCGTTCCCAGCCTGCTTAACGTCTTGACCGCCGCTGGCAGGCAGGCCGGCTTCCGGAACACCTGCCTGCAACTCATGATGGTCAGCGGCGAGGCGCTGCTTCTGAAGGATGCTCACGCCGTGCCGGAAGTGTTTGGGAGTCAGGTGAAACTGGTCAATCAATACGGCCCCACGGAGTGCAGCATGATCGCCACCACCCATGTCGTCGACCCCGCCGGATTGGCCGACCGGGATGGCATCGTCCCAATTGGCAGGCCGATCACGAATGTCCGCGTATACGTTCTCGATCGATCCCTCCAGCCCGTCCCGATCGGCGTGAAAGGTGACTTGTACGTCGGCGGCATCGGCGTGGGACGTGGATACCTGAACCGGCCGGACCTGACCGCCGAACGGTTCATCCCCGACCCATTTAGCGAACGCCCGCAGGACCGTCTATACAAAACCGGTGACCTGGCACGCTACCGGCCCGACGGCGCCTTGGAGTTTCTTGGCCGCAGCGATTTTCAGGTTAAAATCCATGGCAATCGCGTCGAGCTTGGAGAGATTGAATCCGTGCTGTGTCAGCATCCCTCGGTCGGAGAGGCAGTCGTCGTTCTGCGCGAAGATTCGTCCCAGGGATCTCAATTGGCCGCCTATTTCGTCCCGCGTGGTTCGAAACAGCTCTCCGTCCAAAGCTTGCGCGATTTTCTTGCTGAACGCCTGCCAGCCTACATGCTTCCCGCCTTTTTTATTCCCATGCCCAGCCTGCCGCTCACGCCGAATCGGAAAGTGGATCGGCACGCCCTGCCGCCTCCCCTTTCGGAATCTAAGACCTCGAAGGAATATCCACGCAATGAAACCGAGCGCTTGTTGGCCGGTATCTGGCAAGAAGTTCTTCACGTTGACCAGCCCGGGGTCACGGACGGCTTTTTTGACTTGGGCGGCGATTCCCTTCGGGCGGTGCAGGTATTGGTCCGCATGAATATCCGCCTGGGACTCAACCTGACCCTGCAGGATCTGTTCGATGCCCCCTCCATCGCCGCGCTGGCGGATCGTATTGATCGCTCGAGGAAGCAAATCCCGACTTAGGTTGACGGACATAGAGATGGATACGCGCGCAAGCGAGCAAGTTTTTCCCCTTTCGTTTTCGCAGGAGAGCCTCTGGTTTATCCACCAGCTGGATCCTTCCATCCCTGCATATAATACGGTGTTTTTGTTCCGTATCACCGGTTCTCTTGATATCTCCACTCTCGAGCAAAGCCTGAATGAAATCGTCCGCAGGCATAATTCATTACGTTCGATCTTTCCAGACGAAAACGGCACCCCCCGTCAGGTGGTATTGCCTTTCGAACCGCGTTCCCTCCCCGTGCTCGATTGTTCGGACGTCCCGGAAAGCGGCCGCCTGGAAAAAGCGTTTCAGTTTGCCGTCGACAAGAACAACCAGCCGATCGATATCGTTGTCGGCCCACTCTTCCAGGCATTCCTGCTGGCCTTCGCGGAACAAGAGCATGTCCTGGCGATCCATGTCCATCATATCGTCACCGATAGCTGGTCCGACACGCTGATCGTCAAGGAGCTGGCTGCTTTTTATCGTGCGATTTCTGAAGGCGAATCCCCTGCGCTTTCCGATTTGAAGATGCAATTTGGCGATTACGTCCTCTGGCAGCGGGAATGGATGCAAGGGGAGCGCTTGAAAGAATACCTCGGCTATTGGGAAAAGAAGCTCGGCGGGGGGCTTCCGGTGCTCGAACTGCCGCTTGACCACCCCCGTCCGCGCCTGCAGACTTTCCGTGGCAAGCGGGTTTCCCGGTCATTGCCTCCTGAACTTGTAGCCAGCCTGAAATCCTTCTGCCGCCAGGAACGCGTCACCCTGTTCATGCTCCTTTTGACAGCCTTCAAAGTTCTGCTGAGCCGTTACACCGGCCAGGAGGACGTCATCGTCGGCAGCCCGTTTGCCAATCGTTTTCCGGAAGAAACGGAAAACATGATCGGCTATTTTGTCAATACATTGCCATTGCGCACAGATCTTACCGGTGATCCCTCCTTCCGTGATTTGCTCCGGCGCGTCCGCGAGACCGTCCTGGATGCGATCCGGTACCAGGCTTTGCCGTTCGAATACATCGTAGAACACCTCAAACCGGAACGTGAGTTGAACCGGACGCCCGTGTTCCAGGTTGTCATGAACATGGTGAACGTCCCGCAGTACGCGGCTGAGGCAGGTGACATCCAGATCCAAGCGCTGCAATACGACCGGGAGATCACACCTTTCGACCTGATCCTCCAGGTGCGTGAACCATCGGGGGGCCTCAATATCAACCTGACGGGTAATACCGACCTATTCGATCAGGACACCCTCGAGCGCATCTCCGGTCATTTCATCCAATTATTACGGAATGCCATCGCTGCCCCGGAGACGAAAATATCCTCCCTGCCCCTCCTGGCCCGAGCGGAGCAGGCGCAGCTCGCAGCCTGGAACGAAACCTTTAGCCCCTATCCTTCCGAGGCCGGAATCCAACACCTCTTCGAAGATCGGGTGGTGGAGATTCCTGGACGCCCGGCACTTTTTTCCGATGACGTCCGCCTGTCCTACGCAGAGCTCAACTTGCGAGCCAATCAGCTTGCCCACCATCTGCAATCTCTTGGCCTGAGACCGGCCGAGCCGGTTGCCTTGTGCGTGGAACGGACCCCGGATGCGGCCATCGGAGCGCTGGCGATCCTCAAGGCGGGTGGCGCCTACCTGCCGATCGATCCCTCCTACCCGGAGGAGCGGATGGCTTTCATGCTGAGAGATAGCCGGGCGCGGTTTCTGTTAACTCAAGAGCCGTTGCTGACCGATCTTGCAGGCCTGCCGGCTCGGGCGATTTGCATCGATGCCCCGGATGCGTTTTCATCCTATCCGGCCGAGAATCCCGCCTCGTCGACAGGCGGGATGGATCCCGCATGCATTTTTTACACCTCCGGCTCGACCGGTCAGCCAAAAGGGGTTCTTGTTCCCCACCGTGCCATCTCCCGGCTGGTGCTCGGAACGGACTATGTTCATATCTTACCTTCCGATGTTTTCGGACAGGTTTCCAATCTGGCTTTTGATGCTTTCACCTTCGAGTTGTGGGGGGCTTTGCTCAATGGGGCTTCCCTGGCCTTCATCCCCTTCCTGGTTACCCTTTCGCCGCAGGAATATGCATCCCGCCTCAACCGGGACGGCGTCACGGTCATGTTCATGACCGCCACCTTATTCAATCTCATGGTACAGAATACCCCCAATGCCTTTGCCGGCATGCGTTATCTTCTTGTCGGAGGGGAACAGCTCGATCCCGAGGCAGTGCGTGAGGTGATGAACAGCAGCCGGCCGGAGAGGCTGCTGAACGCTTACGGCCCAACCGAGACAGCCACTTTTGCCTGCACGTACGTCATTGATTCTGTGCCCGAGACGGCAACCGCCATTCCGATCGGAAAACCGATCGCCAATACGACCGCGTACGTCCTGGACCGGAACCTGAATCCCGTCCCGGTCGGAGTTGCCGGCGAGCTGCTGATCGGAGGGGAGGCGGTGACGCTCGGTTATCTCAACCAGCCGGAGCTGACCGCCGAAAAGTTTATCCGCGATCCATTCAGCGATGATCCCTCTGCCGCGCCTGTACCGGACCGGCGACCTGGTCCGCCGGCTGCTGGACGGGAACCTGGTTTTCCTGGGCCGGCTCGACGACCAGGTAAAAATCCGCGGCTTCCGCGTGGAGCCGGGAGAGGTCGAGGCTGCGCTTAAAGGCCATCCGGCAGTCCGGGAGGCGGTCGTCGTGGCTCAAAAAGGTCCCCAGGGAAAGCAGCTGGCCGCCTTCTACCTTCCGGCGGAATCGGATCGCGCGGTCCCCGACTTGCGCGATTACCTGAAGTCCAAATTGCCCGATTACATGATCCCGGCTGCCATGATGGCGCTGGATAAATTTCCCCTCACCCCCAGCGGCAAGATCGATCGGCTGGCCCTTTCCCGGTTGGAAGTTTCCGTGAGCGAGATAGAATATGTCCCGCCGCGCGATTTGGTCGAAGCCCGTCTGGCAGATATCTGGCAGCGTGTTTTAGGATTGAAGCGCGTGGGCATGACGGACAACTTCTTTGACGTCGGCGGACATTCCCTGCTGGCGACCCGTCTGTTCGCGGAAATAGAAAAGGAGTTCTCCTGTGCTCTGCCGCTGGCTGCCCTTTTTGAGCATGGCACCGTCGGCGAGATCGCTGCCCTCATCAAATCTGATCCGGCGGCGCGTGCCTGGCCTCTCCTGATCCCGATGCAGAAAAATGGAAACAAATCGCCGATCTTTCTGGCCCCGGGCGGTGGTGGGGGTGTATTTTATCTGCGCGATCTGGTGAAAAATCTGGGGGCCGAGCACCCCGTCTACGGCCTGCAGAGCATCCAGCCCGATTTACGCTCGAAGGGGTTAACGCCGGTTCCGGAATTGGCCGAACTTTACCTCAAGGAGATCCGTGATTGCCAGCCGACCGGCCCCTATTTCCTGCTCGGGCATTCCAACGGGGGAATGATTGTTTATGAAATCGCCTGTCTACTGCGCCGCGCCGGCGAGGCGGTGAGCCTGCTGGGGTTGTTGGATACCTATCCGCCCGGCGCGCGCGCGAAAATACCGCTCCGGGAAAGGGTGCTGAGCTTTTGGCAAAACCTGATCGATATGCGCGGGGCAAAAGAGCGCGCCCGCTATATGCTCATACGAGTCCAGCGTTTTCTGATCAAGCAGATTAAATCGACGCCCTTTCTGGGTGTCGCCGCGCGGGTCGGACTGATCCCCAAGGACCGGATGATGATCAGCGCGCTGGCGCAGGTGAACTATAAGCCCCCTTATTTTGACGGCACTTTGACGGTCTTCCGGGTGACCGAGCGCCCCAGGTTCGAGCAATCCGATCCCCTCAACAACTGGAAAATGTTCGCCGGGCAGGTGGATATCATCAACGTGCCTGGAAATCACAAGACAGTCCTCTCTGAGCCCCATGTTCAGGAATTAGCCAAAGCAATCCGAGAATGCCTGGACTGACTCTCTGATATATCCATGAATTTACTTCCGAAGGAGCAGGCTGGAGGGACTCCGCTCCCCGGGGAGATGCGCGCATCAGGCAGCCTGTGGAATGATCCAGCTTGCAGGAATCTCCCAGGTCGACAACTTGCCGATCTCTCCCTCGCAGGCGAGCGCGGCGACGTGTCCGGTATCGATCCGGAAAGAGAGGAGTTCCCAATCGGAAGCAGGGGAGTAGATCCGATCCGGGCCATCCATTCCGGCGAGGCCTTTGCCAATTCCCTTGAGATAGGCCTCCCTCCTCGTCCACAATTCCAGAAACAGACGGTCCCGTTCACTGGCGGGAGCCTGGGCATAGGCTTCCTGTTCCTTTATTGTGAAGAACCGCCGCAGGATGTCTTCCGCCTCGTCCAGGGGATGGATGGCTTCGAGGTCCACGCCCACGCCTCGCCCCAGGGCCATGGCGAACAAGGCCAATGTCTTCGTGTGGGAGACGCTGAAGGCAATTGCCGAAGGGTGGCTGCCCTCCAATTCGGGCTTGCCGTGGGCTCCGGTCACCAACCGGACCTCAGCCGGCGAGGGGCCCAGGTAGCGGCCCAGGACGATCCGCAGCAGGCCGCGTCCGGCGGTGTAACGCCTCCGATCCTCGAGGAAGTGATACCTGCGGGCTCTTTGGCTCTCTTCGTTGGAGAGGACATTCTCAAACCGTCGGTTCCTCTCCGCCGAGTAGTTTAACCTTGCCCGCCAGAGATGGATTTCCCCGCGCCCGATCACGGGCAGCGGCCCGGTGAGGGGATAAAAAGAAAGCTCAACGCTCATGGGGCGGCCTGACCCAAATCTTTAGAGCGGCTTCTTGGCCGGGATGCCCGGTTTGCGCGGATAGCGGGGAGGCGTAGCGGCAACCTTGTCCACGACCACCAGGTAGCGGTCTTCCGCCACTCCCGGAAGGGCGATCGGGATCAGCTGCCTGACCAGGCCGCCCAGCAGTTTGAGAGCCTTTTCGGATTGATGGGTCTCCATCGGCCCACTTTCCCCCTTTTGAGCCAGCATGGACCCTCCCACCTGGACCAGCGGCAGGAGATATTCCGCCAACACCGGGAGGACCGCCACGGCGCGTGCCACGGCCCAGTCGTACTTCTCGCGGTGGCCGGGCATCTGTCCGACGTCCTCGGCGCGCGCCGCGACCACTTCCACCGCCTCCAGCTTCAGGGTCTCGACCGCGTGACGGCAGAAGGCAGCCTTTTTGCCCACCGATTCGACCAGCGTCAGCCGCATCGAGGGATAGAGGATCTTGAGCGGGATTCCCGGGAACCCCGCCCCTGTGCCCACGTCGATTAAATGTTTAGGCGGGCTTTCTTTCCAGGCCAGGACGCAGGAGAAAGAGTCCAGAAAGTGCTTGGTGCGGATGCTTTTTGAATCGCGGATGGCGGTCAGGTTATATCTCTCGTTCCATTTCAACAGCTCGCGTTCGAAATTCACGAGCGCCACCACCTGTCGTCCGGTCAGGCGGACCCCGAAGAGCTGTTGTGCGTCCTGGGCGAGTTTTTCCATCTCGGGAAAATTATACCCCCTCTCCTTGCGTATCTCCCCGGAGGGGGAAAGGAGAGGGGGATGGATGGGCAGTTTGCCTTTGCCTGGATTTACTGGCTCTTGGCTTTGCGGGCCTTATTCCTGCGCACCAGGGCGACGATGCCCCAGACGATCAGCGCAATGGGTCCGAAGATGACGATCAACACTGGCAGGACCAGCAGGATGAGATAGATCAGGAAGTTCACGAAGCCCTGCAGGAACTTGACCAGCGCCTGGATGGCATCGCGGGCCACGCCCTGGGGCTTCCAGCCGCCGATCTCGATCGGCTTGATGGTCTCTTCGGCGACCAGTGTCAGGTTGATCAGCGAGGTGTCGGTAGACTCTTGGTAGTACTGCATCTGTCCCTTGATCTGCTCAATCTGCCCGCGCACCTGGGTGATCTGGCTGTAGACCGAGAGCACATCTTGCGTCTTGGACGTGGTGTTGCTGTTGGGATTGTTCTTGGCTTCGTCCATGATCGCCAGCAGGTCCTCTTCCGCCTGTTCCAGGTTGGTGAGCTGGCTTTGCAGATCGGTATACTGGGAGGTGACGTCCTGGCCGCTGCGGGTCTCGTTGCGCACCTCGATGGCATCGGCCTTGATCTGGCTGAGGGTCTCGTTCAGCTTAGGGCTGGGAACGCGGACGCTGATCGTGGCTTGCGGAACGGGCTCGCCGTTCTGGGTATAGGTCTGGTAGATGTTCGATGAGACCACCCAGCCGCCCAGCTGCGTTGCCAGTTGGGAGGCGGCATCCATCTTCTTTTGCGGGTCCTTGACGACGATGGTCAGGTCGACGTTGGTGATGACCATGCGGTTGTGGAGCGGGGCGTATTCGCCTGTTCCACCGCCGCCGGTGCCGCCGACCGTCGACTTGGACTGATCCGCGGGGGCCGGGAGGCCGGGTGCGGCCTCCAGGGCTGGGGCCTCGACTACGCCGTTCGGCTGGCGCAGGCCGGAATTAATTTGTTGAAACGTTTTGGTGGCGCAGCCGGCCAGGATCAGGGCCAAAATGACAAAAACGAGAGCAATTTTCTTTTGCATGGGGTCTCCTCCTTGCGAGGTTCAAAAGGATTGGTTTTCCTTTTAACGCCTTCGCCTAGTAAAAAGTTCCCTCATCGATCGCGGCTTTTACCAGCCCTCCGCCAGGCGTTCTGCGTGGCGGGCAGGCAGCCCGGCCGCGTTGATCCGTTTCTGCACCGACTTGATGTCGTATCCCACCCGGCGCGGCTCCCAGGTGTGCGTCCTGGGGTGGTACAGTGCGTACGCAGCCCGCGGGTCCCGGTCGCGGGGCTGCCCGACCGAGCCGGGGTTCAGGATGGCGCGTTCCGCCAGCTTGTAAGCAGTCCCCAGGGGCGGCACCTCGATGCTCACTTCATCTTTTTCTGTGTGGTATTGGAATACGGCCTGGAAGTGGGAATGGCCCACGAAGCACCAGGGTGTCTGGAAGGCGCCCAGGTTGATGCGCGCCACCAGTGTATTCATGATGTATTCCCAGACGGAATCGCGCGGGCTGCCGTGTGCCAGGGTGATTTCGCCACGCACAAGCGGGACACTCGACAGCTTGCGCAGGAAATCCATGCTTGCCTCGCTCAGCATCGAACGCTGCCACAGCAGCGCCTTGCGCGCGTCGGAGTTAAAGGTCTCCAACGGTTCGTCGCCGATGGCGGCATAATCATGGTTGCCCATCATGCAGGTGAGCCTGGGCAGGAGGCGCAGGCGTTCGATACATTCGTTGGGATCCGGCCCATAACCGGCGATGTCGCCCAGGCACCAGACCTGGTCGACTTTGCCGGCGTCGGCCAGGACGGCCTCCAGGGCGGTCAGATTGGCGTGGATGTCAGAGATGATGAGGACCTTCGTCATTGAGTCTCCAGGAGGACTGCCAGGCGTTTGATGATTGTTTCGGCTACTTCCGCTTTGGACATCAGCGGCAGCTCCTCCCGGCGACCGTCGGAATGGAGCAGGATGACGCGATTATTTTCCGCGCCGAAGCCGGTGCCGGGAGTGGAGATGTCGTTGGCAACGATCATGTCCAGGTTCTTGGCCAGCAGCTTGGCCTCGGCATTCTCGACCAGGTCATGGCTTTCGGCGGCGAAACCGGCCACCAGCCTGGGCCGGTGCGTCCTCGACCTCAGCTCTGCGACCGCCGCCAGGATGTCGGGCGCGGCTTCGAGCTCGATCTGTGGAACGCCGTCCCGCTTCTTCATTTTCTTCTTGGCGACCGTCTTCGGGCGGAAGTCGGCGACCGCGGCCGACATGACCAGCGCATCCGCCCCGGCGGATTCGGCCAGCACGGCTTCCAACATCTCCTGCGCGGTGCGCACCTCGATCACGCGCGCCCCGACCGGCGGGGTCAAGGCCGTGGGCGTGGTGATCAGCATCACGCTGGCACCGGAGTCGATGGCAGCCTGGGCCATGGCATAACCCTGCTTGCCGGAGGAACGGTTGGTCAGGACGCGCACCGGGTCGAGCGGCTCCTGCGTCCCGCCCGCGGTCACGACGACTTTCCGTCCGGCGAGTTTGCCGTCCTGGCCCAGGACCAGGCGGATATGGCCGAGAAGCTCGACGGGTTCGACCATGCGCCCCTTGCCGGTCAGGCCGGAGGCCATGCGGCCCTCCTCGGGGCCGGCGAGGTGCGCGCCGCGCTCCGCCAGCAGGCGCACGTTCTCCTGCGTGGCCGGGTGACTGAACATGCCGGCGTCCATGGCCGGGGCGACCAGGATCGGGCAGCGGGCCGCCAGGGCGGTGATGGTCAGCAGGTTGTCGGAGATGCCGTGGGCCAGCTTGGCCAGTGTGCTGGCGGTGCACGGGGCAATGACCAGCAGGTTGGCATGCTGCGCCAGGCCGACGTGCAGGACGTGGGCCTCCCCGCCCCACAAATCGGCATCGGTGAAGGCTTTACGCCCGGTGACGGACTGGAAAGTGACCGGCGTGATGAACTTTTCCGCCGCCTGGGTCAAAATGACGTCCACCTGAGCTCCCAGCTGGGTCAGTTTGGAGGCCAGTTCGGCGGCTTTATAGGCGGCAATCGAGCCGGTGACGCCTAAAAGGATGTGTTTGTTCGGAAAGATGGACATTAAGGTGATTATACTGGAAAAAATATCAGGTGCGGTGGAGGCAAATCGGTCAATCCGGTTTTTCCGGAGTAAGCGCAGGCATTTCAGACGCCGGCGATTTATCTGTGCTTGTTAGTTACAACCTCCCGGGGGCTAAATCCCAGGGGGTGTTTCGTGAAGGACCCGGCTCACGGCGAAGGTTTACCAAAGTAGGCTGCTTTTAGCTGTCGTTTAGTCGGATGGCGCCGTGAACCAGGGAATTAATCCCCGGCGTAGAGCACGGCATGACTATTTCGGCAATTTATACAGCGGCTAGTCCGATTCTGCTTCATGTCAAATGAGAACGAAGGAGATTCCAATTCCTCGATAACTGTTGCTTCACAGCCCGACGGCAATGAACTAAGATGTAAATGGCGTAGCCCATTCCAAGGAGCAGCAGACCCACCCGCGGCCAAGGATGGAGAATGACCCAACTCTGATCGGTGAATAAGCGGTTGGGGGAGGACACCAGGAGCTGGATAGCGGTCAATCCTGTCAGAGGTAACCAAAACCATCCACTCCTTCCCGGGGTATGCAAGCGAATTCGTTGTCCGGGTCTCGACACCTGCACTTCCTGGCGCTCGGACTGGCTGCCCGTACCAAACCGTCCCGTTGTCCTTCCGGGAAGGTAAGTTTGCAGCAGGTGCAGGAGTGCGGATGTTGCGGAGGTCGAGGGGGCGCTTTTTGCCATTTCGAAATCCCGCAGCGCACTACTCGACCGGCCGTCTTCTTTTTTGCATACCGACCCCAGGAAGACGTAAACCTGAGCGCAAGCCACTGCCAGTAGAGGAAAAAGTACTGTGAACATGCGGGTAGTATCGAAAGCAAGCAAGGAGGCCAGGAATGCCCCCACCCCGGTCAGGGTAAAAGCAATTGCCATGGGTCGAAAGTGCTCTGCAGGGAGAATGAGCAGGCCGATCAATCCCAGAAACCATAAAAAGCTCCAGGTGGAGCCTAAACCGATCAAGTACTGCAATGGATGTGTCCACCCGGATTTGAGGAATGCCTGCTTGAGGAAAGCAGGTAGGCCTATCCCAGTGGGTAAGAGTATATGGAGCAGGCCAAGGACTAGCAGGGCGGTGATGGTCAACCAAGCGCCTTGTTTTCGGTTATGGGCGAGCATCCAGAGTGGGACAAGAAAGATGGTGGTTTCGCGGGCTGTAATCCCGACGAGTGAGACCAGCGCAAATAGAAGAAAAGAATCGCTAACGAATGCGAGCAGCATCAAAGCGAGAACCATCAATCCAAAGGCATCGGTCAGATAGGGATTGTGGTAGGCGTAAAGAGACCAGGTTGAGCTATACACCAGGAGTAAGCCGAGGATGGCGTATCTCCCCGGTATATTGAGTCGAGTGCACGTGAAGAGGATGGCCGCGTATGTGACGAAAAGGCAGGCGTAGGTTATTAAGCGCAGGGCATTATATGCAGAGGTGGGTATCACCGAAGCCAGCAGAGGCACAAGCGGGCGATAGCGGAATGGCGCTGGAGCTGTCCTTACGCCTTGCTCGACCATGGCCGCATAGATCTTTGCGTCACCGCCGATGGAAAGGTAGCCGGTCCCGCCGGGGGTCGTCTGAAGGACAAATAAATGACCGCATAACACCATGAGCAAGGCAGTGGTCAGAAAAAGAAAACGATGAAGGTGGATCACAACGGCACCATGGTCTAGCAGGATACCCAATTTATTCATGCGCATTGCGCTGATTTTCCACCCTAATAGAATGTCACGGTAAAATCTTCCATCTTCTCCTCCGCATATGTAAACTTTGCGGAGAAGAAAGTCTCCTCCCACAGCCAGGGGAAGAAGATGTGGTCGCTGGGCCACAGGGGCAGGGACTCGAGCTGTGCATCCGGGATCCATTCCAAAAAGCCCTCTTCGTTTTCGGCCAGCTCGCCGCTGAACTCCTCGGCGGTGTAGACGAAGACATACCAGTCGTCGCCCTTGAAACCGGCGAAGGTTAGCAAGCCGTGCAGGCGCGGGGCACGGATCGCCAGGCCGGATTCCTCCTGCACCTCGCGTATTACGCACTCCTCCGGCGACTCGCCCGGGTCGAGCTTGCCGCCCAGCCCGTTCCATTTTCCGGCGTGGATATCCTCCGCCCGCTTGACGCGGTGAATCATCAGGGTGCGGCCGTCACGGCGCAGGTAGCACAGGGTGGCAAGGATCATGGCCTCCTGCATCCGCCGCTTTCCCTGGCGTTCGCACGCTCCGCCTCCCGGCGCCGGACGGGCGTCAAAGGCCGAGCCATTTTTCGATGTCCTCTCGGTGCTCTTTGTAGTGCCAGTTCATGTTGGCGGCCACACCGGTCCACAGGGCGCCCATCGGCCAGGTGTCGTTGTACTCGGTCTGGAGTTGGGCTTCGCTCAGACTCTCGGCCAACGTCAGGGACTCCTGGTAGGTCCGGGAGAATTCCTCCAGCACTTCCTCCAACGGCCGGCCGCCGTCCCGGGCGTGGGCCTCGGCGTTCATGCGCTCCACGTCCCAGGGTAGGGGCACGTGTGGGGGTTCGCCGCGCAGGTGACTGCCGGTCCAGGCCAGCATGCGCCGCTCCCAAGCCGAGATGTGCGCCAGCACGTCCTTGACCGACCAGGTGCCGGAAGCGCCGGGTTGGAGCATTTGAGCGGGGGTCAGGGTGGCAAGCAGGGTTTCAAGCTTCCGGCGCTCGTCGCGGATCTGGGCGAGCAGTTCGGATTTGGTCGGGCTTTGGGGCGCGCTCATGGCTATTTACGGTAAGTGCCCATCAGTTCGGTGCTGCCCAGGACGCGGCCCTGCATGGCCTTGACCAGCCGTGGAGCGTCGGCGTTGGAGGGCAGATCGAGCAGGCGGTCGAGGGCGTAAAGCTTGAAGAAGTAACGGTGCGTGCCGGACGGAGGGCAGGGCCCGCCATAGCCGGTCTTGCCCCACGAGTTCCTGCCCTGCAGGCTGCCGTCGGAGAGACGCTCATCCAGCGGGACATTTTCGGGCAGGCCGAGCGCTGATGCGGGTAGGTTGTAGAGCACCCAATGCGTCCAGGTGCCACCGGGAGCGTCGGGGTCGTCCATGATCAGGGCGAAGCTCTGTGTCCCGGCGGGCGGCTGGTTCCAGGTCAGCGGCGGCGAAATATTCCTTCCCGTACAGGTATACACGGCAGGGATCGGATTCCCTTGGGGAAAGACAGTACAGGTCAATTCGAATGCCATTGTAACCTCCGTAACGATCAAAGAAGAATTGGGGGGCGGCGAGGCGGGCGTTGAAGTCGCCGGAGCGGGAAGAGGCAAGGAGGTAGGCATTAGTGTCTCCGGCGCTGGCGCAGGCGACGACAGGCTGCATCCCGCTAAGGCCAATAAAAGAGCCGAGAGCATGAATACAAAGACCTTTTTTTTCATCCGAAATCTCCTGTCCGGCCGCCGCCCTCCCGGCGGGGAGAAAAAAGGATCAGGAATTACGCGACGACGGCGGCGGGCGGTCATGTTTTTTCGAGGATTTCCTGACTGACCAGGGAAATACGCATGGGATGCAGCTCGGCGGCCATGACGTTCCCCTTGACCGACGGATCATTGAACATGAAGGCACTGGCAGCCGCCTCGTTCGCGGCACGCAGGAGCACCACGCCGAAGGTCTCGTCTAGGCAGGGACCGGCCAGGAGCACGCGCCCCTCGGCGACGCCCTTCTGGAGATATTGGAAATGCTCCTCCATGATGGCGTCTTCCTCGGGGGTCGGGCTTTCGAAGAAACCGTGGCGGTAGGGATGGATGAGATAGAGGTATTCTGCCATGGGTCAGTCCGAGAAGGATCCGGTCCAGGTTTCGAACCGCCGCCCGCCGCGCTGGCCATCCGTATAGAAGGCCAGGTAGGTAAGCACCTGGTAAGGGACGAATTTCTGCTCTTCGGGCTTGTAGACCGCCAGGTCGAAATAGGTGTGCCAGGTGCCCGAGTTGAGGTAGATCTGGCTGGTCAGGTGCTGCGCGTGGAGGAAGGTGTCCAGCGGGACGATCTCCTGGTGGTGGGTGTGGCCGTAGACGATGAACTGTGCCTTGCGGTCGAGGAAGGCCTCCTCCTTCAGGGCATGGCGGGCAAAAGTGACCTCCTCCGAGCCGAACTTCTTGCGCACCCAGACCACCAGGTCATCGATGGTCTTGAAAGAGACCCGGTCGGTGAGGCGGATGGCCAGCTGCAGCCCGTCGACGATGTCCAGTTTAAAGGGTTTGTCGAAGGCCTGGACGAACGGCAGGGCCAGGAATTCGTTGGACATTTCATCCCACAGGTCCTTGAGCTTCATCTGCAGAGCCGGGGTGATGCTGTTTTGGCGCAGCTGGCTGCTGATCCACAGCGGGGTGGCCAGCGCCGGGCGCACGTTGACCAGCTCGCGCAAGCTGGTGATCAGTCCGGGCGGCAGCTTGCCTCCGAGCTGGCGGGAGACCTGCTCGGGAAAGCGGTTGAGGATTTCAACGGCGAAGGCGTCCCCCAGGCTGGAGGCGTCCCGGCCCCTGGTCTTGTCGTAGTTGAAGGCGTCGTACATATCGCCGTGTTGGGCGTAGACCTGGTAGCTGGAAAGCAGCTCCTGGAGCTCAGGTGATTCCTTGAGTTCATAGGGGAAGGGCTTGTCCGAGTTGTGCAGGCCGAAGGCTTCCACGATCTCGTGGCGGATGGCATCGAAGGCCGGTCCGGGGAGGTGGTAGTACCAGTCGTGGTTGCCGATCATGTAATGCAGGCGTACCCTGACCGGCACCTGTTGGGGTGCTTTCAGGTCCGGCTGGCCCTGGCGGTTTGCGGGCGGCAGGGTCAGGCCGCCTGGCTCGGTCAGGGCTTTCATGATGGCAGCCGATTCGGCGTTGTTTTCGAGCACCGCCCGGGTAATGGCGGCGACCTTGGCGGCGAACTCCGGCGCCTGGGGGTCGGTCCAGGGGCGGACATAGCCGGGCTCGCCGACTTCCTTCTCGAGCCACAGGGTGGAGTGCAGCACTTCTAGGATGTCGCCCAATAGCAGGATGTCGATTTTCTCCAGCGGGCGGTAGACCCCGTCGGCGCGCCGGGAAGCATTGAAAGCCAGCTCCTTCAGCCGGTCGGAAAAAAGGCGGAATGCGCCAGCTGAGATGGACTGACTGCAGGTGCCGTCCCCGATGTGAATGTCGCTGAGGATGATCAGCATGGATGACCTCCGAGAAAAACGTTCGACCGCAGGGGGTATTATAGTCTGAACCGGCCTTAATTTGACCATTATCGTCAAATTGGTCGCCGGATTGCCGGCCAACCTTTCAATGTCGTCAATTTCGCCCATTCCTATCCGAAAAACCTTGCTTTTTTCAGCCTTTTTAAGGTACTATTGCTTTAAATATGGTTGCCCCGACCCCGTCTCTGCTCCCCCGTCCACACGGCGGCATCCGCACCGGCCAAATCCTGCAGACCGCCCTGAGCGTCGCCATCCTGGTGGCGACCCTGTTTACCGGTTTCTCGCCCAGGATGTTCTCGGGCAACTTCAATTCCATTCTTGCCCTGTTGACGACCCCCCAGCCGGAGACCAGCGCAGCCATCCCCACCTCTCAATACATCCTGCGCGTCGGCATTGTCTCCGGTCACTGGGGCAATGATTCGGGCTCGGTGTGTGCCAACGGGACCACCGAGCAGCAGGTGAACCTGGTCATTGCCTCCCTTGTCCGCCAAAAGCTGACCGCCCAGGGTTATACGGTGGACCTGCTCCAGGAGTTCGACCCGCGTCTGAACGGCTACCAGGCGGCCGCCCTGGTTTCCATCCATAACGATTCGTGCGATTACATCAACGAGCAGGCGACCGGCTTCAAGGTCGCCTCGGCCGTCGCCAGCCGCGACCCGAACCTGTCCACCCGCCTGGTCTCCTGTCTGCGCGACCGCTACGGGCGCGTGACCGGCCTGCCCTTCCACCCTGGCAGCATCACCGTCGACATGACCGATTACCACGCCTTTCGCGAGATCGATGCGGCCACCACCGCGGCGATCATCGAGACCGGTTTCCTGAACAAGGACTACGCCATCCTGACCCAGCACCCCGACGTGGTCGCCGACGGGGTGGTCGCCGGGATCATGTGCTTCGTCAAGAACGAGAACGTCGCGCCGTCGTCCTCACCGACCCCTTGATGCGATGAACCTCAATCCGACCGCCGCTCGCCAGGCACTCCTCAATGCTCGACAGGCCATGCAGCGCGGTGACCGACAGGCCGCCCGCCGCTGGGCGGAGCTGGCGCTTGCCAGCGACCCGCAGCAGGAAGAGCCCTGGCTGATCCTGGCGTCGCTGGCCAGCCCGCGTGCCAGCCTGGCCTATCTCGAAGAGGCGCTCAAGATCAACCCCGGGAGCCCCCGGGCACGCGAGGGGATGCATTGGGCGGTAGCGCGCCTGCGCAAGGAGGCCGGGCTTGTACGCCCGGGCGGCGATACCCAACCCTCCAGAGCCCTCCGGCCCCGCCCGCGGGCGTTCCTTCAGACGGCGCCTCCCGACAACAGCCCTTCCATTTGGTCACTGACCAAATATCGCCGTTCGTTTTTAACCCTCCTGCTGCTGGTCGCCTGCGTGACGGTTGCCCTGGCGGCCTGGCCTGGCAATGCCAAACCGGCGCTGGCGTTCATCCGGGAAAACATCGCCCCCCAGTCTTCGCCCACCGATCCCGGCGGGCCGGCCCAGGTGGACAAGCCGACATACACCCCGAGCGTCACCTCGACCTTTACCCCCACGGAGACGTTCACCCCGACCCCGACGGCCTCGCTCACCCCGACCCCGACGGATACGCCGATCCCGACCGCCACCCCGATCCCGCCTGATACCGCCACCCCCCGGCCGACAAACACCCTGCTGCCTCTGGCAATGAGCCCGTCCGGGGTCACCGGTCTGAGGGGAACCGGGGAGCGCTGGATCGACGTGAGCCTGTCCCAGCAGACGCTTTATGCCTACGAGGGGGATACGCTGGTGGCGAGCTTCCTGGTCTCGACGGGCGTCTGGCAGTATCCAACGGTCACCGGCAGGTTCCACATCTACGTAAAGTACCTCTATACGGATATGGCCGGGGTGGGATATTACCTGCCAAACGTGCCCTACACCATGTATTTCTACAAGGGTTATGGCATTCATGGGACGTACTGGCATCACAACTTCGGCCACCCGATGAGTTACGGCTGCATCAACATGTACACCCCGGATGCACAGTGGATGTTCAACTTTGCTTCCGTCGGGACCCTGGTCAACATCCACTACTGAACATGCCTCTTCACGGATTCCTCTCCCGGCGCGACTTCCTCAAACTGGGTGGCGCAACGTTTCTTGGCCTTTTAATCTCGGACCTGGGTTTCGGGCGCGCCGCCGCGGCTCCAATCCCGCTGCAGGGACGGGTGGTCTATACCCGCCTCGTCGTCCGCGACGCCCCCTCCTTCCAGGGCAGGAAGATCAATTCATTGACGCGCGACACCCTGCTGAACGTCACCGAGCAGGTCTGGGGCGGGGTGGAGGGCGATTACAACCGTCTCTGGTACCGGATCAGCCAGACCGGTTACGTCTATTCGGGCGGCGTCCAGCCGGTGCAGACCCGGCTCAACGACACCGTGACCGACCTCCCTTCAGCCGGTGTGGTCGGTCAGGTGACCATCCCGTTCGCCGACTCGCTCTGGGACCTCAACAGCAACCCGGTCCCGGGCCCGCGGCTGTATTACGCCACGGCCCATTGGATCAAGGATCTGGTGGTGGACAAGCGCGACGGCAGCCTGTGGTACAAGGCTTACGATCAGCTCAACCAAGCTTACTATTACACCCGCCCGGAGTGGGTCCACATCCTGGCGCCGGAGGAGCTGGCACCGCTCTCTCCGGACGTGCCGGGGGAGGAAAAGCACATCGAGGTCCTGTTGGACCAGCAGCTCCTGCTGGCCTTCGAAGGGGAGGTGCTGGTCCATGCGGCGCGCACGGCGACCGGTCAGCGTGGCTTCGAAACCCCCGTCGGCGAGTTCACCACTTTCCACAAGCGGCCCACGGCCCACATGGTCGGCGGGGCGGACGAGTTCTCGATGTTCGACCTGCCTGCCATTCCGTGGTGCTCGTACATCACCGGCACGGGCGTCGCCCTCCATGGGACTTACTGGCACAATGATTTCGGCCACACCCACAGCCACGGCTGCGTCAACCTGTCGCCGGTGGATGCGCGCTGGGTCTACCGCTGGACCCTGCCGGACGTCCCGGCCGGCGAACGGTTCCTCTACCAGCCCGGCACCGGGACGCGCGTCCGGGTCCTCGAAACCCAGCCTCCGCCGGTATAATTGCGGCCAAAAAGAAGACACACGAATGCCCCGCCAACCCCTCTTTGCCGGCCTGGTCGTCGATGAGCAGGACCGCCCCGTTGGGACCGCCTACGTGGGCGAGGAACCCTGTTACGTGGTCGACGATGCCGGCTTTCTCCGCCACATTGCCTCCGAGCAGGTGGACCGGCAGGTGTTGAAGCTCATGCGTGGGCAAATCGAGGGCAACGAGGATGCCCTCAGCGAGGCCGCGGCCAAAATGCTCGGCACGGAGGACATCTTCTCGAAGGCCATGCTGGAAAATCAAATAAAGAACATCGACCAGCAATTCGAGAACCTGCTCGAAACCGGCATCCCAGAGGATGGCCGCACCTACATGGGTATGCTGGGCTTCAAGGTGGTCATCAACGTCCACGGCGAGGTGGTTCGTCTGGACCAGCCGGCTGCCCAGGACGGCGGCGGGGATGGGGAAGAATAACGCCGGGGATGGATCTTCTGATCGCGAGCGGTCCTCCCTTCTCGACAAGTGGAAAAGACGCGCGGACGAGCTCAAGCTCCAGACTTACAGCTTGGTCCTGGCCTTGCGCGACCGGCGCACGCCCTGGTACGCCAAAGCGTGGGCCGGACTGGTGGTCGCCTACGCTTTCAGCCCGATCGACCTGATCCCTGACTTCATTCCTTTACTGGGTTACCTGGACGACCTCTTGCTGGTCCCATTGGGGATCTTTCTGGCCTTGAAGATGATCCCGCCGGAGGTGATGGCCGATGCCCGGCGGTCGGCGCAGCAGGCTTCGGGTCCGGGCAGCGGCGCCAGACGACTGGGAACGGCAATCGTCATTTTTGTCTGGCTCGTGTTGCTGGCGTTGGCGGCGGTGATCATTTTTCAGGTGGTCGAACCGGCGGCTGGAAAAAATTAACAAAACGCTGACAGAAACGGGGGATTTTTGCCGATATAATCGGGGAAAATTATCCATAAAATCAAGGAGGCAAAATATGATTTCCAAGACCATGCAAGAGGCCATCAACGAACAAATTAACAAGGAACTTTATTCATCCTATCTCTATCTGTCCATGGCGGCCTATTTTGAGAATGCGAATCTGCCCGGATTTGCCAAATGGTTGCACATCCAGGCGGACGAGGAGCGCGGGCATGCGATGAAGTTTTACGGGCACCTGGTCGACCGCGGCGGGCGCGTCCTGCTCAAGGCGGTTGCCGGCCCCGAGACCGAATGGAAATCCAGCCTGGCGGCTTTCAAAGTCGTCCAGGAGCATGAGGCGAAAGTGACCGCCCTCATCAACGCCCTTTACGAAACTGCGCTCAAGGAGAAGGATTACCCTGCCCAGGTACTGCTCCAGTGGTTCATCAACGAACAGGTCGAGGAGGAAAAGAACGCCGCCGGGATTGTCCAGCAACTCGAGCTGATCGACGCCAAGGGCACCGCAGTGCTGATGCTCGACCATCAGCTGGGCAAGCGCGGCGGAGAGTAATATCTTCACCCAGTCGTAGTCTGTTGCCCTGTTCACGTGCGACCGGGGCGGCGGATGCGGTGCGAAAACACCCCTGTATGGGGAACGCGGAGCAATCTTTCCGCGTTTCCCTGTTTTTGAGGTTGTTAAGATTTTCTTACTTGACGCTATCTCCCCGGGAATGTATGATGAAAGCACAAGGAGACCCGATGACCCTCGACCCAGAAACTTTGCGACGCGCCATGCGCCAGTGGGCCACGGGAGTGACCGTGGTGACGGCACAGTTAGCCGGCCGGCGGCACGGGATGACAGTCAATGCTTTCACTTCGGTCTCCCTCGAGCCGCCCCTGGTGCTGGTCTCGCTCGAGCGCGCCACCCGGACACACGGGCTGGTTGAACGGTCCGGTGTTTTCGGGATCACCATTCTGGGCGAGGATCAGCTGGAAATCTCCGAACGATTCGCCGGGCGGGTTTCCGACCTGTCTGATCGCTTTGCCGGCCTTGAGACGGATACGCTGGTGAGCGGCGTGCCGTTCATCCGGGATGGGTTGGCATACCTCGACTGCCGGGTGGTGGAGCGCCATCCGGCCGGAACGCACACCCTTTTCATCGGGGAGGTCATGGCTGCGCAAAGCGATGGTGAAGGCAGCCCGCTTTTATACCTCAATCGGGAGTACCGCAAGTTGAGGCAGGGAGAGGTGAGCCATGGACGAAAAGCTGACTGATGATGAGAAACAGTTTTTACTCAAGCTGGCCCGCCAGGCGCTTGAAGCCGGTGTGCGCAGGAGTCCACCCCCGGCCATCGACCCGGCTGCGCTGACGCCTGCGCTCAAAGCCCCGGGGGCTTCCTTCGTTACCTTGACGGTGCACGGCCAACTGCGCGGCTGCATCGGCGCGCTGGAGCCGTACCAGTCCCTGGCCGAGGACGTGCACGAGCATGCTGTGGCTGCCGCGCTGGAGGACTACCGCTTCCACCCGGTCCAGGCGGACGAGCTGGTGGATATCAAGATCGAGGTCTCGCGACTGACCATGCCGGTCCCACTGGACTATGACGGCCCCGACGACCTGCTGTCCAAGCTCCGCCCCAGCGTGGATGGGGTCATCCTGCGCGACGGGTTCCGCCGGGCAACCTTCCTGCCCCAGGTATGGGAGAAGGTGCCGGACAAAGAAGATTTCCTCGGCCAGCTGTGCTGGAAGATGGGCGCCGCCCCGGATACCTGGCGCAAGAAGCATCCAGAGGTGTTCGTCTACCAGGTGGAAGAGTTCCATGAATGATTAATTTCCCCTAACCGCTTGAAGTTCCTGCGAATATTACTGGTAGAAGATTGGATGATTAGCGGTTTTCAGCCTTCCCCGCCTGCCGTTCCGGCAATCCCCAAATACTCCCGGCTTGGTTTGGTCTCTTTTGCCCTGGGGATCCTGTCCCTGGTCCTGGCTTGCGGTTTTTTCATCCTGGCGGTGAGGCTCGGTCTTGAGCAGGGGGTCGAGCCGGAGCGGGCCATTTCGCTGGGCGGGTTGGTCCTGCTCAGCGCCACCCTGCTTGTGGCTGTGGTGGGCACAGGCCTGGGCCTCGTTGGCTTCTCCCGACCGGTGCAGAGGAAAGTTTTCAGCCTGCTCGGGATTATCCTCAACGGTGTGATCCTGTCCATGTTTTGTGCCCTGGTCGTCCTGGCCTTGTGGCAGCTCCGCTCGGGGGGAGCGTGAGGTGAGATATTGAACAGAAAATATAAAACCACAGACACTTGCACCCCCTGGCACCGCCCGCCACACCGTCCCGATGTCCTGCCGGGAGGGCAGGTGTGCTGCACACTTGCCCCGGACGCAAGTACCGGGGAGTGCAGTTGTGAACGCGTATTCTTGATCAAGCTGGGTTCATCTGTGGTTCTCTGTGGTTGCATCTGGGCTGGTTAAAGCTGCGTGAAAGTCTGGCTTTCGACCTCCTGCCAGGTCTCTTCTGGAAGGGAGAGGAATTTAGCCAGCAAGGGGTGGACGTTGCGGATTTCTTCCGCCACGCGCAGCGCCACCCGGCGCATGGCGAAATGGGCATTCGGGGCGGAGCGCAGCTGGCAGAAGGCAAATGCCTCTCTTAAATTCAACTTGAACAGGACGCGGCGCTTGAAGCCGTTCGGGACGATATAAGCAGCGACCTGCGGATTCCAGGCGGCCAGTTTTTCGTAGGACTCCGCGGCGGTTTCCATGGCGGCGCGGTAAGGGGCTTTGAACCCCGCTTCGGCAATGCGTTGCGGGACGGCATATCCCAACCGGACGGTCAGGGCCTGGGGCGTCTGCGTCATCATGCGGTGGCGCTTGAACTCGGCATAACCACCCTGGTCGAGGATCAGGTCAAAAGTGTAGGCGCTGTATTCCAGCTCGCGCAGTGGGATATCGTGCGGGCCAAGCCGCCCGAGGAGAGCGTCGGCGATGCGCTTGCGCTCGGCCGCGGAGATGGATTTCACCCGCTTGAGCGCCTCGTTAAAGGAAAGTCCGCCGAAGCGGAAGAGTGCCGCGGCCAGGGCCTTGTCCTCGCCGTCCGGGTCAAAATCGACCAACTGACACCAGTCCGCCGAGGTTCCATTTTCATTTCCTGGACGCGCGGCCCGGGATAAATCCACGCTGGTCTCGACCAGGTAGGGCATGGCCTCGGCATACTTGACCAGGGTCGGCACCTCCGCCAGGGCCACGCGCTTGACCTCCTCTCCGATCTGGCGCACCTCCACCAGCGGGTGGGAGAGCATCTTGCGCAGGGCACTTTCCAGGACGCGGGCGTTGGCGGTCATGCCCAGGTTTGCCAGCGAGGCGGCTGGCAGCAGGTAGCGGCAGGAATTGACGTACTGTGAGCGGATGCGGCGGTCATAAGCCGCCTCCGTCTCCTCCGGGCGGCGGGGCACCAGTCCCTCGACCAGCGTACGCAGCGGCCCGAGCGAGCGCGCATAAGTGTCGAACAAATTCCGGCAGGTCCGGACAAAGAGATCACTGAGCGGGTGAGCCTCCAGCTCGGGCGGGACGAGGAAGTCGTCCCTGCCCCACTTCTGATAACGGGTCGATTTTTCCGTGTAGGAGGCCAGGCGGTTGGACTCGATGCACTCCACCGCCAGGCGCGAGACGTTCTCGATGGCGATGTGCAGGACGGCATGCTCCGCCACCGAGGCGTGGCCGTAGCCGACCACCCATTTCTCGTGGAAACGGGCGCTGGATTCGTCGGTCAGCTCGGCGGCGATTTGGCGGAAGGATTCGGGCGAGCGCGAGGTCTTGGCGAAGGCCACTGCGATGGTCTCGGGGCCGAGCTCCTTGGGCGAGAGCAGGTAAACCTGGCGGGGAGGCATGCAGGTAATATAGACGAAAAAGCCCCGGGCGTCAACCGGGGCATTTGATTCATGGGGTGGAGAACTCGATTGTCCTGCGCATGCGGATGGTCACGCCGATGGCGAGCGCCAGCGAGAGCAGGTAAAGCAAACCGTTGAGGGTCGTGAAGCCTTTGGCCATCACGAAGACCAGCACGGTCAGCACGGCAAAGAGGGCGAATTGGATGATCGTCCAGATACGCAGCGGTTTCTGATAACTGCTGTCGGTCTGCTGCCTGCGGGCCAGGGAAACGAGCAGCAGGAAATACAAGCCAAAGAACAGGTATTCACCGGTCAGCATCAGCTTGTCGAACCAGGCCGGCGGGGTGTAGCCGGCCCACAGGTTGATCCAGGACGGGATGGGCCACAAGATCGCCACGCCGTTGAACCAGATCAGCAGGTCGAGCAGGATGTGCAGCAGCACGCCGACTCCCAGCCCGATCCCCAGGTTGAGCCAGCGCGGTTTCCTGGTCAGCGCGGCGACGAGATAAAAAATCGCCAGGATCGCAACGACTGTGAAAAGGCTGTGGGTGAAGGTGCGGTGGATGCCTTCGGTGGGTAGCTTGGCCACCGTGGCATAGGCTACGGCCAGGTTATCGGTGTCGGGGAAAAGATTGCCGAGCACGATGCCCAGCATCAACCATTCCGCTCTGGGTGCCCATTTGCGGATGGCTACACCGACCAAACTATGCATACCGGCTTGTGGCATGGTTCCCTCCCGAAAAAGAGAAATAGGATAGATAATATCAGTATAGTTGATTTCCGGGAGAAATACAACTGGGAAAATAAGATGCTCTGGTTGACAGGCGGGGCGTCGGAAGATCGCGGGGATGTTTATGGATTATTGGGTTGCCAGTTGCTGTCCCGGGATAACATGTAACCTTGCCTGGGCAGACCTGCCCCCAGGGGGATAAGCTGAAGTGAATCCCCGCTGCAGATGTAACCAACTTTCTTGAAAAATGATGGATCGATCATTGTGGTAACATTCAGGGACGACATTTGGGGTATGGATTGTCCGTTGGCTTTCATGCCGATAACGGTGATGGGGTTTTCCGTGATCGGGATGGTTAGGAGGGGCAGACCTGGATACGCCGGGTCGGGGGTTAGTTGCGAGTAGGTACCCTTCAAGGCGCCGCTTGAATAATCGAGCTCGATGTTGGCGGTCGTGTTGCCCGCGCCGGAGGCTTTCGATTCAAAGGACATGCTGTTATTCTGGTCGAGATAAATCGCGAAGCTGCCGTCGTCGTTGAACCGGTAATGGAAGGCCGGATTGATTTTTGTAAAGGTTATCTTGGGGTCTTTACTGTCAACGGCGTTCATCCAGGCGACATAGGCATCGGGACCCACGCGCCAGGTGCCCAGCGGACAGGCGATAAGCCGGGGTGGTGTAATCGGGGTGATTATGCCCTGTGAACATGGCTGGGGTCCGGCGGGTGCGAGAGGCGCGTTGTTCCCTGGTGGGTAGCGCAGATATACGAAATGGCTGCAATCTGCGTTGTCAAGCTCGAGCTTGGCGGAAGAGTATGTTCCAGAGCTCTGCGTGGCCGGGAAGACGTCGTTGAGGCCCATGGGCGGGTAATTTAGAACGATGCGATCGCCCAGGATGACGTAATTGCCAGTGTGGTCCGGGACCTCGTTCAGCTTCAACCAGGTGACGGCGATTTGATCGTAAGTCTCCACGACCGTCATCGGGGTGGGGCCTTCAGGCGTAATGCCCACGAAAGTGAAGAACCCATGATAGTAGAATTGTAAATAACCGAAGGTCGTCTTCCCGTTCATGCTTGGATCCTGATATTCCGTGTAATAGATCGCTTCAACGTAGGTGGGGGTGCCGGCGGGAGACAAGATCTGGCAGCTGGCCGAGACCAGCGCGACCAGAACGAAGATCGAAACAAGGATGACGATAGAACGAGCGTTCATTTCTGCCCTCCTCCCGAGCAAGAAACGGATACGTTTCTTGTCCCCTATTTCAGTATATTCCGCGCCGGCTGTGGATGCAAGTAGGCAATAAGTAAGCCCTGCCAACAGGCAGGGCATTCGTTGTAAAAACATTCAGGGCGACGGGTGGGTTGCGCGGAAATTATTTGAGGATTTCCCTTCCCATTTCGATGTCAGCTCGGATTTGCTCCACCAGCGCCTCCACGGTCGGGAATTTCTCCTCGGGCCGCAGGTGATCGACGAACTCCAGCCGCATCTCCAGGCCGTAAAGATCCTGGTCGAAATCGAGCAGGTGGGCCTCGACGTGCTGCCGGCGTTCGTCGGGGGTGAAGGTCGGGCGGATGCCCACGTTTGTCACGGCGGGGAAGCGCTTGCCCTCCAGGTAGGCCCAGCAGGCGTAGATGCCGTTGGCAGGCAGGGCTTTGTCGTCCGGGACCTGGAGATTGGCCGTCGGGACGTGGATGGTGTGCCCGCGCCCGTCGCCGTGGACGACCGGCCCGCTGACGGCGTAGCTGCGTCCCAAGTCCCTCGCCGCCTCAGCCACCTTTCCTTCAGCCAGGCTGGCGCGGATGCACGTGGACGAGAGGATGCCTCCCTCGGCCTGGACCGGCGGCACGGGCCGGACGGTGTAGTTCAGCTCCCCGCCGATCTCCGCCAGGCGCGACGCGGTGCCCTGGCGGCCGCGGCCCAGGGCGGTGTCGTAACCGACCACCAGGGTGCGCAGGCCGAGGGTTCGCGCCAGCCGGCGCATGAACTCTTCGGCGGTTTGATCGGCCAGGGCCCGGTCGAAGGGCTGGGTGATGACCACATCCACGCCTGACGAATCCAGCAGAGCGAGGCGTTCGACGGGCGTGGTCAGCCACTTGAAATCGGTTTTACCGCCGAGCACGACGGCGGGATGGGGGTAAAAGGTCAGCACGACGGCGGGACTCCCGGCAGCGTGCGCGCCAGAGACCAGCTGGCGGAGCAGCTCCTGGTGGCCGCGATGGAGGCCGTCGAAGATGCCAATGGTCAGCCAGGCATTTTTTATGGCGAGGCCGTCGATGGAGGAATAGTGGGACACGGTCATGAGCACGAAAGACGCGCAGGATGCGCAGGGAACCCATGCGTCCTGTGCGTTGATTTTGTTATGAGAAGAAAACTTTCTTCGGCTGCCACTCTTGGGTGGCTTCGTCCAGTCCCATGATGGCGATCAGCTCACCCGCCATGCTGACCCCGCGCACCAGCCCGGGCTGGGTGCCTGGCTGGGCTTTGACGCGGTGGCCGTGCTTGACCTCTTCCACCTCGTCGGGGTTGAGCTCCACGGCGGGCCAGTCGGCCAGAGCCTCGGCGGCCGGGATCAGGAACTGGTACCAGTTGCCGGCGGTGAAAGCCTCCTGCAGCTTGCGCAGGGGGATGGCGTCCCGCAGGCTGAAGCGCCCGGACTTGGTGCGGCGCAGGCCGACCAGGTAGGCACCGCAGCCGAGGGCGTTGCCCACATCGTTGGCCAGCGAGCGGACGTAGGTCCCGGAGGAGCAATGCACGTCGATGACCACTTCCGGCGGAGCCCATTCCAGCACCTCGAGGTGATGGACCTGGATCTTGCGCGGGGTTAGTTCGACTTCCTCGCCCTCGCGGGCCATTTCGTAAGCCTTGCGTCCGTGAACCTTGACCGCCGAGTAGGGCGGCGGAGTCTGCTCGATTTCACCGATAAAACGTTTGAGCACTTCCTCGAACTGGGCTTCGGTCACCTCCACCGGCGCGGTGGCTTGGCGCGTGAAACGGCCGTCGGCATCGTAGGTGTCGGTGGTGCTGCCCAGGCGCAGGATGGCCTGGTAGCGCTTGTCCGAGGCCGAGACGAACTCGCTCAACCGGACCGCCGGGCCGATCAGGATGACCAGAACGCCGGAGGCGCGCGGGTCGAGCGTGCCGGTATGCCCGGCGCGGCGGATGCCGGTGCCGCGGCGGATCACTTCGACGATGTCGTGCGAGGTCATCCCGACGGGCTTGTCCACTACCAGGATGCCTGAAATGGCATTCTTGATGTCTTGACTTTCCATTCATTAAATCCTCCAGTTATTACGACCCGGTCACTGCCGTTCTTTTTACCGGGATCGGTTCATGTATTTTCGTGTGGCCGCCAGGACCCTTTCCTGGACCTCGGCCAATGTGCCGTTCATTTCGGCACCGGAGGCTGCCTTGTGGCCTCCGCCGTTGAACTGGCGGGCGATCTTGGAAACGTCCACGTGAGGCTTCAGCCCCCGCCAGGAAACTTTGACTTTGTTCGTGACCCTGCTCGACGAATATGATGGCTGCCTCAGCCTCGTCGATGGAGGAGACTACGTTGATGAGATCGGCGTCGTCGCTCCCGGTATAGCCGGAAGCCGTGCGGTCTGCCATGGTCAGGGTCGCCCAGATGATGCCGTCGGCGCGCTGCAGGCTGGTCAAGCCGGCGCCCCAGTATTTGGCTGCCGGGAATGTGCGCCGTACCAGGCTGCGGAAGTAAAGCGTGCTCATGTCCACGCCGAGCTCCAGCAGGTCGGCGGCCTGGCGCAGGACTTCCGGCGTGGTGTTCGAGGTGCGGAAGCCGAGCGTATCGGTGACCAGACCGGTCATCAGGTTGGCGGCGATCGGCGGGGTGATGTTCAATCCCCAGCCGGACATGTAACGGGTCAGTACGGAGGCGGTGGCAACTGCCTCCGGCTCGATCAGGTTCAGAGCCCCGAACGCATCGGTGGTGACGTGATGGTCGATGACGATGTCCGGCGGGCGGTAGCCGTTCAGGGCGCCGCCCACCCGTTTCAGGTCCGAGCAATCCACCGTGATGATCAGGTCGAATTCGCCCGTGGCTTTGGTCAGGATCTGCTCGCTGCCGGGCAGTTGCTTGAAACCGGCCGGGACGCCGTCCGCCAGCACCATCTGGACCTGTTTGCCGGCGTCCTGCAAGGCCAAACCGAGCGCCAGGACGGAGCCGATGGCGTCGCCGTCCGGGCGGATATGGGAGGTGATCAGGACGCGCTGCGGCGCCCTGGAGGCGGTCTTTAATGGCTGCTTGTAGGTCGTTCATTCTTTCGCAGGTCAGCCAACAGCCTCTCGATGTGGTCTGCGTTTTCGGGCGTGGGGTCCCAATGGAAGCGCAGGCGCGGGAAGGTGCGCAGCTCGATCCGGGCGGCCAGCTCGTGGCGCAGGAAGCCGCTGGCATGCTCCAGCCCGGCAAGGATCTCCGCGCTGCGGGCGGCACCTTCCACCGCCGAAACGTAGATGTCGGCGAAGGCCAGTTCCCGGTCCACTTTGGCGTCGGTGATGAAAATCTGGTGCAGGCGCGGGTCGTTGATCTCCCGGATGAGCAGTTCCGAGAGATCCTGGCGGATGCGGTCCGCGATGCGCTGGAGTCGTACTTTGGATGGCATGGAGCAATTCCTGATTTACGATTGACGATTTCAATCACCAATCCTCAACCGTAAATCGTCAATTAACTTGCCGCTGTCTTTTCTAACACGTAACATTCGATAAAGTCACCGACCTGGAGGTCGTTGAAGTTCCTCAGACCGATACCGCACTCGAAGCCCTGCCGCATCTCGCGCACGTCTTCCTTCTCGTGCTTGAGGGAATTGATCTCGCCTTCGTAGACGATGTCCTTGCCGCGATAGATGCGGATTTTCCCGTTGCGGCGGACTTCGCCATCGGTCACGCGGCAGCCGGCGATCTTCCCGCCCTTGGAAAGGTTGAAGACGGCCAGGACGTCGGCCTTGCCGATGACCTTCTCGGTGAACTCCGGCGTCAGCATGCCCTTGAGGGCCTTCTCCACGTCCTCGGTCAGGCGGTAGATGATGTCGTACAGCCGGATGGAGACGCCTTCGGTTTCGGCCAGGCGGCGGGCAGCCACGTCCGCCTGGACGCTGAAGCCGACGATGATGGCCTGGGAGGCGGACGCCAGCATGACGTCGTTTTCGCTGATGTTGCCGGTCTCGGCATACAGGATGTTGATGGCGATCTCGCCCTTGCCCAGGTTCGTTGATCTCGTTGACGATCGGTTCCAGCGAGCCCTGCACATCGGCCTTGAGGATCAGGTTCAGCTCCTTGGCCTCGCCGGACTTGACCTTGGCGAAGAGCTCCTCCAGCGTGATCTTCTTCTGGGCGGTGGCCTGGCTCTTGGCGGCTTCCTGGCGCTCGAGGATGATCTGGCGGGCTTCCTTTTCGGACTCGACCACCTGGAACACGTCGCCGGCCGAGGGCACCTCGCTCAAGCCCATCACCGAGACCGGGACGGAGGGTCCGGCCTTCTCGACCTTGCGCCCGCGGAAATCGAACATGGCGCGCAGCCGCCCGTAGGCGTTCCCGGCCACCACGATGTCGCCGGACTGCAGCGTGCCGTTCTGGACCAGGAGGGTGGCGACCGGCCCCTTGGATTTGTCCAGCTCGGCTTCGATCACGTGCCGATGACCTTGCCCTTGGGATTGGCACGGATGTCGGTGTTGTCGGCCACCAGCAGGATGGCCTCCAGCAGGTCTTCGATGCCCTGCTTTTGTTTGGCCGAGACCGGGACCACGATCGTGTTCCCGCCCCAATCGTCCGGGACGAGGTCGTTTTCGCCCAGCTGCTTCTTGACGTTTTCGGGGTTGGCGTTGGGCTTGTCGATCTTGTTCAGGGCGACGACGATCGGGACGCGCGCCGCCTTGGCGTGGGCGATGGCTTCCTTGGTCTGGGGCATCACGCCGTCGTCGGCGGCCACGACCAGCACGACGATGTCGGCGCCCTGGGCGCCGCGGGCGCGCATGGCGGTGAAGGCGGCGTGGCCGGGCGTGTCCAGGAAGGTGATCGAGCGGCCCTTCTGCTCGACCTGGTAGGCGCCGATGTGCTGGGTGATGCCGCCCGCCTCGCCGCCGGCCACGTCCGCATGGCGGATGGCGTCCAGCAGGGAGGTCTTGCCGTGGTCGACGTGGCCGAGGATGGTCACGACGGGCGCCCGGGGAGCCAGGGAAGCCAGGTCCTCGCCGGCGATGACCTGGCGCCACATCGGCACCTCGCCGGTCTCCTTTTCTTCGGGGACCTCCGGGCTTTCCAGGCTGGCCTCGAAGCCCATCTCGGAGGCGATGATGGCAGCAGTGTCGAAATCGACCATCTGGTTGATGTTGGCCATCACGCCGTTTTTCATCAGGTTTTTAATGATCTGGATGGGGCTGGATTCAATTTTCTGCGCCAGGTCACGCACGGTGATCGTGGCGGGAAGTTCGATTTTCTTGTGCCCGTTGTCGCTCATGCGGCACCTCCTTGAGAATAATTCCTAAGATCAGGGTCTGCTCGATGAAGAAGAACGGTAAGGAGCTGAACCCTGCGGGACGATCCCGGAGCATGCCTCTGAGCGCGGGCGTTTGTCTAGCTCATAAGGCTTTGCTCGTCTTCGCCTGCGGCGGAGGGATCTTCCTTCAGCGTCGCCATGAACTCGCGCAGCCGTTCCACATCAGCGGGCGTCAGCTCGACTTTCAACGCGTGTGGCAGGGGCCCCTTCAGACCCTTCTCCCAGCAGGAGCGGGAGTTATGCAGGTAAGCACCCCTTCCTGCCAGTTTGCCGGTCGGGTCGATTTGCACGCCTTCCGGCCGGCGCACCAGACGGATCAGCGACCGTTTGGGCAGGACCGTACGGCAGCCCACGCAGGTGCGCTGGGGGATGTGCTTGACTCGTTTAACAGGTTTGCCAGACACCTTGGTTCTATGCCAGTAGCTGTCTTAACTCGGACCTACTCTTCTTCCCAGACTTCCAGGTCGCCGCGCTTGTGCTTCTTCTTGGCGATGGTCTGGTCGCGGTCCGGGTCGTAGACGATCTCGACGGCCTTCTTTTTCTTCTTCTTGCCTTTCGCCTTGTCCGCTTCGCTCTCTTCATCTTCCGCTACGGTGGCGACCGGTTGCAGCATCTCCGGCTTGAGGGTGAAGATCTCCTCGAGCGGCTTCTCTTCGACAACTGCCTCTTCCGCTCCGGCTGCGACCGGCTCGGCTGCGCTTTCGACCGGGGCGGCCTCGGCGACGGCCTCCGGCTGGATTGCGCTGGCCGCTTCGACCGGGGCCGCTTCAGGGATGGGCTCGGGCACGGGTGCGGGTTCCGGTTCAGGGAAGGACACATTCGCCAGAGCGGCCTCGATGGCCTGCATCGACTTGGGGCCGATACCGGCCAGGCCCAGGACGCTGTCGGGATTCAGCTTCATTGCCATCATCAGGTCGCCGACGGTGCGATGCTCGGCTTCAGTCAGGATAGTATAGACGTGGTCGGGCAAGCCCAGGACGTCGACGGCGGTTTCGAAAGCCGCCTGCGGGATGCCGGCACGCGCGGTGGCAATGCGCTCTTCTTCGGCGGCGGCTTCCGCTTTCTTCTGTTCCACGGTGCGGCGTTCCACCCGGTCGACGAACTGGATCAGGCTCAGGTACTCCTCCGGGGTCAGCGGCCGGCCTTCGCTCTTCTTGGTCAGGATGTCTTCGATGGCGGGGATGTGCGGCCCCTCGACCTCGGCCAGGGCGGCCAGGGAGGAATCGGTCTGCAGGCGCTGGATCGAATCGGAGGCCGCCTCGGACAGCGACTTGATGTCGATGCGCCAGCCGGTCAGCTTGGCGGCCAGGCGGGCGTTCTGCCCGTCACGGCCGATCGCCAGGCTGAGCTGATCCTCCTGGACGACGACGGTGGCGGTGTGATCGGCTTCATTCAGGTAGACGCCGGTCACCTTGGCCGGGCTGATGGCCTTGGAAATGTACATCACCGGGTCGGGATTCCACTCGATGATGTCGATCTTCTCGTCGTGCAGCTCCTTGACGATGGCCTGGATGCGCACGCCTTTGATGCCGACGCACGCCCCGACCGGGTCGACGTTCGGCTGCGTGGCGGAGACGGCCACCTTGGCGCGCTGGCCCGGCTCGCGGGCGATGGCGCGGATCTCGACGATGCCGTGGTAGATTTCGGGGACTTCGTTCTCCAGCAGGCGGCGCAGGAAGTTGCGGTGGGCCCGGGAGAGGATGATCTGCGGGCCGCGCGGGCTGTCCTTGACCTCCAAGATGATGGCACGCAGCGCGTTCGTGCACCTTGAACTTCTCGCCGGGGATCTTCTGGTTCGGGGGCATGATGCCTTCGGCCTTCATATCCAGGCCGACGGTCACGCCCTGGGTGGTGCTGACGGCCTGGACCACGCCGCTGACGATCTCGCCGACCTGCTTTTCGTAGTAATCGGACTGCATCTGGCGCTCGGCCTCGCGGATGCGCTGCTGGATGACCTGGCGGGCCGTCTGCGCGGCGACGCGGCCGAAGTCCTTGGGCGTGGACTCGACCACCACCATGTCGCCCAGAATGGCTTCCGGGTTCACGGCATGGGCGTTCTCCAGCGTGACCTCGGTGCGCTCGTCCTGGACGTCTTCGACCACTTCCTTCTCGGCGTAGATGGTGACCTTGCCGGTTTCCGGGTCGATCTTGGCTTCGACGTGCTGGGCGTTGGAAGCGTTGACCGCCCGCCGGTAGGCCGAGACCATGGCCGACTCGATGGCCGACAGGATGATCTCCTTGGGCAGTTGCTTTTCTTCCAGCACTTCATTGAAAGCGAGGGCAAATTCGTTCTTCATGTTCGAACGGCTCCCCAGAATGTCTGGTTGCTATTACATGCAGAAAAGTGGGGGTCGCCCACTTTTCGGTGATTGCGATATTGAACTCACGTACCAGAGGATTCTAGCATACAACTGCAAGATATGCAAGGATGGAAGGGTATAATAATATTAAGGAAATCAGCAAGCGAGCAAATCAGCAAATAAATAGGAGGGTGAGAGATGGCTGAGAGTGATTTGGATTTTGAACAGTGGCAGCATACGGTGCCTGAGAGTATCCGAGCGGAAAAATTCTGGTCCATGATTGCCGATCAGAAGGCGCTTTATCTGTATGATTTGCTCTGGCAGGATACGCTGACCTGGTTGCCGGACGTGCGCGGTCAGGAACTGGCCCGCCAGGTGATCGCTAGTGCCGACTCGGTTTGCTCTAACATCGAAGAAGGTTACGGTCGCGGATTTGGAAGGCAACTACTTCAATTTTACGGTTACGCTCTCGGTTCGGCCCGCGAGACCAAAGGCCACATCTACCGCGGCAAGGGATTGATCCCGGAAGTGGTCGTCCGAAAGCGACTTGACCTTGCCAGCGAAGTCGTGGCCCTGCTGCTCACCGAGCTCAATCACCAGAAGTACCACTCCCATTGCTGATTTGCTTATTTGCTTATTTGCTCTTTTGTTTCATCCTTATCTGCAAATAACCTACCTTGCTTGTATCGGAGTTCTCCTTGTCCGATCGTGACTTGACCAAAGCTGCCCTGCGAGGGGAACCCTCTTACGTCTGGCGGGCGGGACAGGAACGCCGCCTGGGGATGATCCTGCGCGCCGCTGGCGATCGCGTCCGCGGCCGGATTTTGGAGAACGGCTGCGGGGTGGGCATGTACGTGCAGCACCTGCAGCCCTCCGGCGGGCAGGTTTTCGGGCTGGAATACGATTTCGAACGCCTGCAGGAGGCTCGGAAACGCTCGGACCTGCTGACCTGCGCGGCGGGCGAAGAACTGCCGTATCCAGCCGGGAGCTTCGACCTGGTGCTCAGTCACGAGGTGCTCGAGCACGTGCGCAACGATCGCGCCGCGGTGGGGGAGATCGTGCGGGTTCTCAAACCCGGCGGCCGGCTGGCCTTGTTCGTCCCCAACCGGGGCTACCCCTTCGAGACGCACGGTGTCTTCTGGCGCGGCAAGTATCACTTCGGTAACATCCCGCTGGTCAACTACCTGCCGCGCCGCTGGCGGGATCGACTGGCGCCGCACGTGCGCGTGTATTTGCAGAAAGACCTAGAGAAGCTATTTGCCGATTTGCCAATTTGCATTCTTGAGTGTACGATCGTCTTCGGCGCCTACGACAACCTGATCGCCCGCTTCGGCCCGTTGGGGAAGCTCCTGCGCGGCCTGTTGCAGGCGCTCGAGAGAACGCCCCTGAAGATCTTCGGCCTGTCACACTTCTGGGTGCTGGAGAAAGCATAGACGCTCGTCCATCGGTAGGACAATTGAATTTGTTCATAGCGGAATAAAAGGTTGTCATGGCCCGCCTGATTCTGTTCAACAAGCCTTACCTGGTGCTCTGCCAGTTCACCGACCCCGAGGGCCGTCCCACCCTGGCGGACTACATCCCCACCAAGGACGTCTACCCCGCCGGGCGGCTGGACTACGACTCGGAGGGCCTGGTAATTCTGACCAACTCCGGCCCGCTGCAGTACTCGGTTACCGATCCCCAGAATAAGCTCCCCAAGACTTACTGGGTGCAGGTGGAAGGCCTCCCGACCGACGAAGCCGTGGCGAAGCTGTCTGCGGGCGTGGTGCTCAAGGATGGGCTGACCCTGCCGGCGCAGGTGCGGTGCATGGACGCGCCCGAGCTCTGGCCGCGCGACCCGCCGATCCGTTTTCGCAAGGCGATCCCGACCAGCTGGCTGGAGCTGACCATCGTCGAGGGGCGCAAGCGCCAGGTGCGGCGTATGACCGCCGCGGTCGGCTGCTCGACCCTGCGGCTGGTGCGCATCTCGGTGGGGACGTGGAAATTGGGCAGGTTGAAACCGGGGGAATGGCGGGAATGGAAATAGCAGGGAAGCTATAAACGTCGTCCCTGCTGGTTACATCGCTTCCTTGAAGTCGTAAATCCCGTCCTGGACCGTCCAGCGTTTCTTGCATTCCGCGCAGGCCAGGGCGTCTTTTTGCTCATCGAGCGGTGCATGTCCGCAGGCGGGACACTTGAAGAACGCTCCCGGAGCGGCACACAGCGTCTCTCCGACCGCCCGGGCACGCAGGAAGACGCTCGGGGAAAGCTGGACCAGGCCGCCGGTCCACTGCAGGATGGAATCCAGCCCGACCAGAATCCCGGTCGGCACCAGCCGCTTGAGCGCCTCGAGGCGGAAATGCGAGACGGTCAGGCTGCGTTCGACCCGGAAGCCGATCTCCTTGAGACAGACGCGCAGCGTCCGGGGGTGGAAGTCGAAGTTCAGCGGGACAAACTCGACCGCTCCGGGCGCGAACGGGCTCCACGACTGGCGGCGCAGCAGCCAGCGCAGGATGGCTTTCATATTCTGTTTGTTGGCGAATTCAAGGATGAAGGCTGCTCCGGGCTGGAGCACAGCGCGCACCTGGTGCAGCGCCGCCGGCGCGTCGGCCATGTGGTGCAGGGTGCGGATCATCGTGGCGGCGTCGAACAAGCCGTCCACGAAGGGCAGGCGGTAGATGTCCGCGGCCACGTAGACGTAGCGCGAGCCCCGTCCCAGGCGTTCCTGGGCCTGCTGCAGCTGGGTGTGGGAGTAATCCAGCAGGACGACGCGCTCGAAGCCTGCATAGCGCGGTGTGTTCCGACCGGCCCCGGCCCCCAGCTCCAGGAGCAGGTGCCCGCTCTTCGGCAGAAGACGCCGGAGGGCGATGGCCTCGGATTGGTCCTCGTACTGGCGCCCGCCGCGCTCCCAAAATACCGTCTGGTAGCGCGAGCCTTCGTAGTCGCAGACGGGGGGATGATCAGTCATGTCAGTTTCCAGCAGGTCACTGATCGGTCAATAACCGCGCCCAATGCCGCGATAGGTGAACCCGAGGGCGCGCATCTCGGCCGGGTCGTAGATATTGCGCCCGTCCACGATCACCGGCTGCTTCATCACCTTGCGAATGCGTTCCAGGTCCAGGTTGCTTGAACTCGTTCCATTCGGTCACGACGATCAGGGCGTCGCAGTCCTCGGCCAAGGCGTAGGGATCGGCGGCCATCTCGACGGCCGGCAGCAGGCCGCGGGCATTTTCCATCGCCACCGGGTCATAAGCCCTGCACCGTCGCGCCAGCCGCGGTCAGAGCCTGCGGCGATGTCGATCGAGGGGGCTTCGCGCATGTCGTCGGTGTTGGGCTTGAACGCCAGGCCGAGCAGGCCGACGATCTTGCCGTGCAAGCCCGCCGAGCAGCTCCCCCACGTGGCGGACGAGTGCCTTGCGCCGCTCGTAATTGACGTCTCATCACGGCGTGCAACAGTCGCGGGTCGTGTCGCTTTTCCTCGGCCATGTACGCCAGCGCCTTGACGTCCTTGGGGAAACAGGAACCACCCCAGCCCAGACCGGCGTCGAGAAAAGCCGACCGATGCGCTTGTCGTAGCCCATCCCGGTGGCGACTTCTTTCACGTCGGCGCCCAACGCTTCGCAGATGTCGGCGATCTCGTTGATGAAGGAGATCTTGGTCGCCAGGAAAGCGTTGGAGGCGTACTTGATCATCTCGGCGGTGCGCAGGTCGGTGATGACGATCGGGGCGCGCAGCGGAAGGTGGAGCTGGGCGACCTTCTCGGCGGCCTCGCGGTCGAACGAGCCCAGCACGGTGCGGTGCGGCTGCATGAAGTCGGCGATGGCCGTGCCCTCGCGCAGGAACTCCGGACACGAGACGACCGAGAAGGGGATCGGCTTCGGCTGATGCTGCTTGACGATATCGGCGACCCAGTCCCCGGTCCCAACCGGGACGGTGGACTTGTTGATGATGACCAGCGGGCTGGTCATCGCCGCGGCGATGCTCTTGGCTGCCGCAGCCACATACTGCAGGTCGGCCTCGCCATTGACGCCGGAGGGGGTGCCGACGGCGATGAAGGCAAACTCGGTCCGCTTTAAAGCCTCGGCGTAAGACGTGGTGAAGGTTAACCGCCGGGCCTTAACGTTCCGCTCGACCAACTCCTCCAGCCCCGGTTCGTAAATGGGCATGATCCCCTTTTTCAGGCCCTCGATGCGTTTTTCGTTCACGTCCAGGGCGATGACGCGGTTTCCCAGGTCGGCAAAACAGGCTGCCGTGACCAGGCCGACGTAGCCCACACCGACGACGCACATTTGTTTCATGGATGCCTCACTTGAATGGATTGATCCAGCCACCCGTAAATATACCAGAAAAAAGCGCTGGGTCGGTGCTTCGCCCTCCCAGTTAAATAAAAAGACGGCGACCCACTCGGATCGCCTGGCGCTTAGCCTGCCGGAGTAATAGTGGGATAGGGGGTCGGCGGGACGGGGACGACTGGAGGTTGCTGGCTGTCGGGCCGGGCCAGCAGCGTGGCGTTGATCCAGCCGTTGCCCATCATCAGGTAGTCCGCCTGGCTGGCGGTGAGCCGCAGCCAGCTCCCGTCGTCGTTGCGGCCGTCGAAGTAGGGACAGGCCGGGAAAGTGATGGTGTTGATGACGGGATAATCAATCCCCGGGCCGGTGCGGACGTTCACGCTGCCGGCGATGATACAGTACTGCAGCCCGCCGACCGGCTGGGTGGAGGTCGGCGTTGGCGTGAAGGAGGGCGAAAGGGTGGGGGAGGCCGTGTAAGTGAACGAGGGCGTACTGCTCGGCCCAAGCTCCGGTGTCAGGCTCGGCGTCAGAATCGGTTGGGTCAGGCGCGCCACGGCGGTTTGGGTGTCGTGACGATTGGTCTGGTTCTGCAAGTAGTTATAGCCCAGGGTCAGCAGGGTGGTGATCAAACCGATGACGGCGGTAATGATCGTGCCGATCAAGGCATATTTCGCCCCCGATGAAAGCTCTTTCTGTTTCGGCATCACTCGCCCTGGTTACCGTTTTGTTTGTTTTTCAGCGCCTGGCTGATCTTCTCCGGGAAGGTACGGATGTCGATGGGTTTGGAAATGAACCCATCGAATCCAGCCTCCAGGGCGCGCTGGCGGTCGCCCGGCAGGGTATGGGCGGTCAGGGCCAGCAATGGGATGTTGGCGGTCTTGGGGTCGGCCTTGAGCTGGGAGGCGGCTTTCCAGCCGTCGATTTCCGGCAGCGACAGATCCATCAGGATCAGGTCGGGCAACTCCTTGCGGGCGACGTCCATTCCCTTACGCCCGGTATTGGCTGCCAGGACCTGATGTCCAGCCTGTTCGAGCAGGTAGCGCACCAGTTCGAAATTATCCGGGTTGTCTTCGACCAAAAGGACACGAATCTGGCTCATGGTGCCTCCAAGTAATACCACTATACACAAACTGTCCGCTTTCGTCAAATACTTCCCGAGGCCAACTTTGTGGTATATTGCCTGGGATGCGCATCCTTTTCGTTGCCGACGGCCGTTCCCCGATCACCCACGGCTGGCTGCGCGCCTGGATCGAAGCGGGGGACGAAGTTCACCTGGTCTCGACCTTTCCCTGTGAACGACCGGCCGGGCTGGCTTCGTTCCACGTCCTGCCGGTGGCGTTTGCAAGCCTGGGCGGGGGACAGGTGGCGCCTGCAGGGAGCAGGAAGCGCACGGCCGGTCCGGTGGGCCGCCTAAGGGGCTGGCTGCGCCCGCTGCGCTACTGGGCCGGACCGTTGAGCCTGCCGCCGCACCAGGCGCGTTTCCGCCGTCTGGCGATCGAAATTGCCCCCGACCTGGTGCATGCCCTGCGACTTCCCTTCGAGGGCATGCTGGCTGCGGCGGCACCACCGGGCATCCCGCTGGTCGTCTCCATCTGGGGCAATGACCTCACCCTGCACGCCCGCGGTTCCTTCCTGATGGCAGCCTGGACGCGGCGGACGCTGCGGCGGGCATTCGGGCTGCTGGCCGATGCGCAGCGGGACATCCGCCTGGGGCGGGAGTGGGGGTTTTCCGGACCGACGCTGGTCGTGCCTGGCGGGGGCGGCATCCGCATGGATGAGATCCGGACGGCTGCCTCGGGAGCCGGGGCGCTGCCGGAGGCCTTTCCCGACGATTGGAGGCTGGTCGTCAACCCGCGCGGGGCGCGGCCGGGCAGCCTGCGCAACGACGTCTTCTTCCAGGCCGTCCCGCGTGTGCTCGACCAGATCCCCCAGGCCTGCTTCGTCTGTCCGCCGCTGGCCGGGGATGCGGAAGCTGAAAAGTGGGTCGACCGGCTGGGCATCGCCGCCCGGACCAGGCTGTGGCCGCAGCTGACCCAGCCCCAGCTCTGGAGGCTGTTTGCGAAAGCGCAGGTGTACGTCAGCCCCAGTGTCCATGACGGGACGCCCAATTCGCTGCTCGAGGCGATGGCCTGCGGCTGTTTTCCGGTGGTGGGGGATATCGAGTCGCTGCGGGAGTGGGTCACAAGCGGGGAGAACGGGTTGCTTGCGGATGCGACCGATCCCGGGGCGCTGGCGGAGGCGCTGATCGCCGCCCTGTCCGATCCCGATCTGCGCAGGCGTGCTGCAAATGAAAACGCCCGCCTCGTGGCTGAGCGCGCCGACAATCGGCGTTGCATGGCACAGGCAAGGGCGTTTTATGAAAGGACGGTGGCTGGCGGGAACTTGCTTCCGCAGGAAAAGGCGGCAAACCCCTCCGGGATACGCTAAGTCGCCGGGCGGGTAAATATTTACGACGATTTGGGGGCGCGCAGGGTTTCCAGACGCCTTTGTAATTCGATGCGTTTGGTATTGGCTGCCTGGCGCACTTCGACCGTCAGATTCTCGGTCCGGTCGCGAATCTGGGCCCGCAGGTCCGGCCCGGAGACGGGGGCGAAGAGCAAGGCGAGGGTCGCACCGACCAGTCCACCCACGGTCACACCGATGAAGAAACTCAATGCACGACGCATAGTTGCCTCCTGGGAACGAAAGTCGTTGTTCGTGAGTTAAATTGATTATAGGTCAAAAATGCCATGGGTGGAAGATTGCTTTTGTACTAGTATTGTGGAATAATAGCCCCTGACGCGCGCATCGCCCGCGAACGCGACGTCGAGCGCTTTTTTCCTATTCTCCCCACCTCGCACTCCCCGCGGGAGGGCGGGGAGGGATGGCTCGTCCGGACCTCGGACCGGCCCCTACCTTTGCCGGAGGGTACCATGTCCACACTTTCCCCCGTTGTCACCGCCTCAAACGAACGCAAGAAGGTCACCACGCATGCCTTCCAACAGAAGAAACAGCGCGGCGAGATCCTGACCATGTTGACGGCCTACGACTATCCCACCGCGCTGGCCCTCGACCAGGCCGGGATCGATGCCATCCTGGTCGGCGATTTGCTCGGCATGGTGGTGCTGGGTTACCAGAACACGCTCCCCGTCACCATGGAGGAAATGCTGCACCATTGCCGTGCCGTGGGGCGCGGCGCCCGGGCGGCACTGCTCATCGGTGACATGCCCTTCATGTCCTACCAGGCCTCATCTGAAGAGGCCATCCGCAATGCCGGCAGGTTTCTCCAGGAGGGCAGCATGGAGGCGGTCAAGCTGGAGGGTGGGCGGGAGCGCGTCGAGACGGTTCGCGCCATCGTCGCCGCCGGCATCCCGGTCATGGGACACCTCGGCCTGACGCCGCAGTCCGTCAACCAGCTGGGCGGTTTCCGCCCGCAGGGACGCACCGCCGCGGCCGCAAAGAGGCTGCTGGAGGACGCCCTCCTGCTCGAGGAAGCCGGCTGCTTCGGCCTGGTACTCGAATCCGTCCCCGCCCGTCTGGCCGAGCTGGTCAGCCGGCGCCTGTCCATCCCCACCATCGGCATCGGCGCCGGGAAGGGCTGCGACGGGCAGGTGCTGGTCACGCACGACCTGCTCGGCCTGTTCGACCGCTTCACACCCAAGTTCGTCAAGCGCTACGCCGACCTGCATGCCGAGATGCAGCGCGCCTTCGGCGAATACATCGCCGATGTGACCGCCCGGAGCTTCCCCGGTGAGGAGCACAGCGTGGAGATGCCGGAAGAGGAATGGAAGGCCCTGCTTTCCGGGTTGGACGGCCGGGGCTCTTCGTAGGGTTTGAAACAACCGGATTTTCCATGACCGTGGGCGGCAAGAAATGACGACCGACTCGCTTCTGATCCTGGGGACCGGCGCCCTCGGGACCCTGTTCGCCGCCCGGCTGGCAGCCGCAGGCGTGGAGGTGACCATGCTGGGGGCCTGGCCCGAAGGGCTGGCGGCGCTTCAAAAGCACGGCGCCCGCCTGGCGGGCCAATCCGCCGGCGCTGCCGGTGCGGGCCACGGACCGCCCGGAGGATTGCCGCGGGGCAACGCAGGCGCTGGTGCTGGTCAAGGCCTGGAAGACCGAGCGCGCTGCGGAACTGCTCGCGGGGTGCCTGTCCCCCGGCGGCCTGGCGTTGACCCTCCAGAATGGGTTGGGGAACCGGGAAAGCCTGGTCGCCCGCCTGGGCGAGAGGCGCGTCGCCTTGGGCGTGACGACCGTCGGCGCCAGCTTGCTGGAGCCAGGGGTGGCCCTGCCAGGCGGGAACGGGACCATTACGCTGGAGAGCCATCCGCAGCTCGGCCCGCTGGAAGGCATGCTGCGGGGCGCCGGGTTCGAGGTGCAGACGGTGGAGGACGCTGCCGGGCTTGTCTGGGGCAAGCTGGTCGTGAACGCGGCGATCAATCCACTGACGGCCCTGCTGCGCCTGCCCAACGGGGAGCTGCTGAAGCGTCCGGGGGCGCGGGCATTGATGGATGCGCTGGCAAATGAGACTGCGGCCGTGGCGGGGAAGCTTGGGGTCAAACTGCCGTTCCCGGATCCCTGCCAGGCAGCCGAGGTCGTTGCCCGGCGGACGGCGAAGAATCGCTCGTCGATGCTGCAGGACGTGTTGCGCGGCGTCCCGACAGAGATCGAGGCGATCAATGGAGCCGTCGTGCGCCTGGGGGAGCAGGTGGGTATAGCGACGCCGGTCAACCGGGTGGTCTGTGGTCTGATTCGATCCCTGGCGGACTAAATCAACTTTCTTCCCCTAAATTGTCAGGCATGGTAAGATAAAGCCGCAGATTAGGAGGAGGTTTATCGTGCGCAAATGGCTGATCATCCTGGCGTGCCTGGCATATCTGGCGCTCCCTGCGGCCGTCCAGGCGCAGGCCCTCATCCGCTTCAGCGCGGTGACCGTCGATATTTGGCCGGAGTATGACCGGCCGTCGGTGCTGGTCATTGACCACCTGACCCTGGACGCGGCGGCGGTCCTGCCGGCACAGGTGACGCTGCGCGTCCCGGCCCGGGCTCAAGTCTGGGCGGTGGCAGTTGTGGACGCCAGCGGCGGACGGATCAACGCGCCCTATAATCTTCAGGTCCAGGGGGACTGGGCAGTGCTGTCCATCACGGCAAATAGCCCCAGCCTCCAGATCGAATACTATGATCCCCTGGTCAAGAATGGAACTTCCCGGCGCATCGAGTACCAGTGGGCGGGGGACGCGGCAGTGGATTCGTTCGGCGTCGTTTTTCAGCAGCCGGCCGGCGCCACGGATCTGGCACTGGCACCCGCGGCCCAGTCGAGCAGCGTGGACAAAGGCCTGACCTATTACCAGACCGCACCGGTGGCCCTGGCCGCCGGCCAGACCTATTCCCTGGTGGCGAACTACCAGAAACAAAATGACGATCTAACCATTTCCAGCATGCCGGTGGAACCCGCCCAGCCGTTCGGGCAAAATACTTTCGGGAATATGTGGATCAATGGGGTGACGAACGTGATCCTCATCGGGTTGGGTGGTTTGCTGGTGGCCGGCGCGGTCATCGGCGTGATTTTCTGGCGTAGGAACAGCCCGATATCTGTCGCCCGGCGGCGCCATGTTCGCTCAGGCAATGCTGAGCAGAGTCCTGAGGAAGCCGTCTACTGCAGCCAATGCGGAAAGCGCGCCCAGCCGGGGGATGTTTTCTGCCGTACCTGTGGCGAACGTCTGGGTAGAAGGAGCTAGACCCATGGGCCGCCTGTTTATCGTAAGAACCCGGGGCCGGAGGTGCTTTGGGTGAGCGAGATTGCGATCGTCATTATTTATTTTTTTTATGGTCTTGCGTTTTTCAGCATGGGGTTGCTCGTCATGGTCGAAGGCGGACGGTCTTCGGACGCCCGCCTTCGACGCGCTTTGCGCCCCCTGGCGGGGTTTGGACTGGTGCACGCGGGCAACGAATGGATCGAGATGTTCCAGGCCATTACCCGGATGGGCGGCCTGTCCACGCCGGAGTGGTTGTCCGCTGTGCGCCTGGCAATGCTGGCCTTCTCCTTCCTTTCGCTGGCAGCCTTCGGCACTTATCTGATGGTCTCCACACAGCATGCCTGGCGCTTGAGCCTGTTGGTCCCCCTGGGCATGGAAGTCGTCTGGGCATTTGGTCTGGCCATCTTGAAGGGCAAATATGTTCTACCCGGTTTGTGGGATGTGGCCGACGTCTGGACGCGCTATGTGCTCGCCATCCCTGCAGCCCTGCTGGCGGCGGTCGGCCTGGTCGTCCAGCAGCGCGTCTTCCGCCGGACGGGGCTGGTGGCCTTCGGACGGGACGCGCTGTGGGCGGCGGTGGCGTTTGCCTGGTATGGCCTTATCGGCCAGATGTTTGTCCAGGCCACGCCATTGCCTCCCTCGAATGTCATCAACCAGGAATTGTTCAGTCACCTGTTCAACTTTCCGGTGCAGTTGTTCCGTGCCCTCATGGCCATGCTGGCGTCCTTGTTCGTCGTCCGCTTCCTGCGCGCCTTTCAAGTCGATATTGAACGCCAAATTGCCAGCCTCCAGGAGGCTCGTTTGAAGGAAGCGGAAGAGCGTGACACGATGCGCAGCGACCTGCTCAAGAGCGTTGTGACGGCCCAGGAGGTCGAGCGCCAGCGGATCGCCCGCGAACTCCACGACGAGACCGGCCAGGCGCTGACGGCCATTGGGATGGGGCTGCGCGGCCTGGAAAGCAACCTGCGGACTCCCGACCCGGAGGGATGGACCCGGAACCTGCGGCAGCTGGAATCCCTGACCGCAAATTCCCTGGTCGAGCTGCAGCGCCTGATCGCCGATCTGCGCCCTTCTCACCTTGACGATTTGGGCCTGTCCTCCGCCCTGCGCTGGTATGCCAGCGATATCGAGGAACGCACGAAGCTGGATGTGAGCGTCGAGATCGTGGGCGAGGAACGGCCCGTCTTATCCGCGGTCAAGACGGCGCTCTTCCGCATCGTCCAGGAGGCGCTGACCAACGTGATCAAGCACACGCAGGCCAGTCGTGTACGGATTTCCTTGTCCTATGGCGGCGACGCGGTGGGGATCCGGGTGGAGGATGACGGACAAGGATTCGACCCGCATGCCGACAGGGCGGGCAAGCGTAAATCCTGGGGATTGAAAAACATGGAGGAGCGCGCCGTGCTGTTGGGAGGCAGGTTCAAGGTCCATTCGAAACCCGGCGAAGGGACAACCGTGGAGGTGTCCATTCCCGATCTCGAGGAGGAAGCCGATGAAAATCCGTCTGATGCTGGTCGATGACCATCAGGTCGTGCGTTCCGGTCTGCGGATGTTGCTGGGCGGAGAGAGCGACGTCGAGATCGTCGGCGAAGCCGGGACGGCCGCCGAGGCGCTCGAGGCGGTCCAGAAATTGCACCCCCAGGTCGTGCTGATGGATATCGGGCTGCCGGATATGTCCGGGATCGATGCCACGCGGGCGATCAAGCGCACCCACCCCGAGGTCGCCGTGGTGGCACTCACCATTCACGAGGACGAGGAATATTTCTTCAAGATGCTGGAGGCGGGTGCCGGGGGGTATGTCCCGAAGCGCGCCGCGCCCGAGGAACTGCTGACCGCCATTCGCACGGCGGCGGCCGGGGAAGTCTACCTGTACCCCTCTCTGGCCAAACTGCTGGTCAGGGATTACCTGGCCCAGGCGCGCAGCAGCGAAGCGGGCACCACACTCGACGGGCTGACCGACCGCGAACAGGAGGTGCTGCGCTACCTGGCGGAGGGATCGGACAACGACGAAATTGCCGAGGCATTGGTCATCAGCGCCAAGACCGTCGCCCGCCACCGCGAGAACATCATGCGCAAGCTCGGTCTGCATTCGCGCGCCGAACTGGTACGCTATGCCATCCGCAAAGGAATCATCAAACCCTGATCGATTCGCTCCTCTCCCTGAGATTGAAGCCTGCCGCATCACCGGCAGGCTTTTCGTTTGGGTGGGGTGCCGCAATTTCAACCCAATCCGTCGGTCCGCGCATAGGTTACGGACAGTATGAACCGGCGCAGGTCTCAAATTCGTGGGGTGTGCCTCCCATGCGCAAGATCGGATGTCCGCCGAATTTACATCGTCGTCCTGCCGGCGTACACTGATCGTGAGAAATGGAACAATGAAAAAAGGAGGCATCCTATGAAAAGTGTGATGATCGTTTCGCTCTTGACCCTGTTGCGGCTCGGGGTCCCGGCGCTGATTCTCCTTCTGGTCGGAGAGGCGGTGCGGCACTCCTCCGGGGGAACGCAGAAAGCCCCAGACGCTAAATGAGTACCCTGCTTGTTTTCGTCACGGGTGTTTTGCTGCGCATCGGCATCCCGGTCGCCCTGACTGCGGCGGTCTTTTATTTGCTCAGTCGTCTCGACCGGCGCTGGCAGAAGGAGGCCAAAATCTTCCCGGTGGCCGTCGTGGGGAAGCCTTGCTGGGAGGTCAAGGGCTGTCCACCGGAAAAGAAAAAGAAATGTCCGGCATTTGCACAGCCGAAGGTCCCCTGCTGGCAGGTCTTCCGCACGAAGGACGGGGTTTTGAAGGAAAGCTGCCTGGGTTGTGAGATCTTCCGCGGGGCGCCTGCGCCCGTGCGGTCATGATCTGATTCGGATAATGGAAGGAGGCTAATGATGAAGTACATGCAGCGGTTGACGATTGCCTGTGCTTTTGCCCTGTTGGTGGCCGGTGCGACCTACATGCTCGCCCAGGCCAAGTCGGGAATTAGCGCCCCGGCCCAGCAGGAGCAGAAGGTCGATTGTCTGACCTGTCACCCTAAATTTAACGAAGCCTGGCAGGCGAGTGCCCATGGGCATGCGATCACCGATCCCAAGTTCAACCAGATGTGGACGGATCAGGGCAAACCCGGCGCCTGCCTGGTTTGCCATGTGACCGGCTACGATCCGGGTTCCGGTGCCTGGCAGAAGGATGGCGTCGCCTGCGAGGCGTGCCACGGACCGGTGCCGGCGGCTCACAGCACCAATCCCACAGCGAACCCGGTGCCGGTGGACCGCTCGTCCGATTTATGCGGGCGCTGTCACAGCGGGGCGCGCTTCGACGTGCAGCAGTGGCAGTCCAGCGCGCACTTCCAGCGGGGGATGACCTGCACCATGTGCCATGACCCCCACTCGGCGACCTTGAAGACCGTTGGCGGGATGCAAAACAAGGGTCCCTCGGCCCTGTGCATCAACTGCCACAACGAGGTCTCGATGAACTTCCCCTACTCGAAGCACAACCAGGCCGGGGTTAGCTGCGTGGATTGCCACCTGCGCCATTTCGGGCAGGGCGGCCAGGACGTACACGCTGTGCCGGACCACAGCTTCCAGGCCAGCCTGGACACCTGCAACAACTGTCACGCCGACCAGATGCATGCCCAGCCTGAGAAGGCGGTTTCGGCTGTCTCCAGTCCAGTGACCCAGACCGCAAGCCTGCCCACCCCGGGGCCGGTTACGCAAGACCCCGCCCCGGTCAGCCCGTTGGGTTTCGCAGGATTGGCTGGCCTGCTCGGTCTGGCCGGCGGCATGGTCCTTTCGCCCTGGCTGGACAAGGCCTACCGGAAGATCAATAAACGCGGGAGGCCGGAATGAGAACCGTCAAGATCAACCGCCGCGACTTCATCAAGATCGCTGCCGTCGGCGCGGCCAGCCTGGCCAGCGCAGAAATGATCCAGCGGGTACAAGCTACCGAGCCCGCCCCTGCCGGCGGCAGAAAATGGGCCATGGTGATCGACCAGTCCAAATGCACCGGCTGCGGGTACTGCACCCTGGCCTGCCGGGCACACAACGACATCTCCCCCGACATCTCGTGGAACGTGGTGACGAAGACTGGCATGGTTGGCGGAAAGGACATCTACGTGGCCCGGCCGTGCATGCAGTGTGCCCACGCCCCGTGCGTGGACGTCTGCCCGGTGCGCGCCAGCACCTACCGCCCGGATGGGATCGTGGTGATGGATTACGATCGCTGCATCGGCTGCCGGTACTGTGAGGTGGCCTGCCCGTACGGGGCGCGCTCGTTCAACTGGAAGGAGTTCGACGGTCCCAACCCGGCCGTTCCGGAGTGGGGCGAGCCGGAAATCCCGCGCCGCCCGCGCGGGGTCGTCGAGAAGTGCTCCTTCTGTTACCAGCGCATTGACCGCGGCCTGTCCCTCGGCCAGGTCCCCGGGATCGACCCGGACGCCACCCCGGCCTGCGTGGTGGCCTGCCCGGTCGGGGCGCGCCAGTTCGGCGATCTGAACGACCCCGAATCGAACGTCAGCCAGACCCTGCGCGAGCGCGTCTCCTATCGCCTGCGCGACGACCTGGGCACATCACCGCACGTTTACTACCTGACAGCGGAGGAGGCAAAGGTATGAAAAAGATCCAGCTGCCCAAGTTCACCCCCTGGAGGGCCTGGGTCGGCGGCTTGAGCCTCTTCATCGTCGCCGGTGCGGTTGCGGGCGGGTTGGTTTTCTGGAAGGGTCTCTCGCTGACCAACCTGACCGATCTGGTCCCCTGGGGTCTGTGGATCACGATCGACCTTTCGTCCATCGCCATGAGCGCGGGAGCCTTCAGCCTGTGCGCGGCCGTGTACCTGCTCGGCCTCAAGCGCTTCCAGGCGGTGGCCCGCACGGCCACCTTCGTAGGCCTGATCGGCTACAGCATGGCCGTGCTGACCCTGATGCTGGACATCGGCCGGCCGGACCGTTTCTGGCATTCCCTGGTGTTCTGGAACAAGCACTCCCTGCTGTGGGAGGTGACCATGTGCGTCACGCTCTACCTGAGCGTGCTGCTCCTGGAGTGCCTGCCGATTTTTGCCGGATTCGAGTGGCTGCGCAGGCGCTGGCCCCGGCTGGCCGAAAAGATGTCGCGGGCGCATCATTATGCCCCGTATTTGGCCATCGCCGGATTGGCCCTTTCGATGCTGCACCAGTCCTCGCTGGGGGCGCTCTACGGGGTGCTCAAGGCGCGCCCGCTCTGGTACCGGCCGGACATCTCGATTCTATTCATTATCTCCGCTATCGCCGGAGGGACGGCGCTGACCGTCTTCGCCTCCATGCTTTCGGCCCGGCTGACCCGGCGCGCCAACGTCGACGATGCAGCCCTGGAGCGCGTCGCCTTCCTGACCGGCTGCGTGCTGGTGGTCTATCTGTACTTCCGCTTCTGGGATGCGCTGGCAATGACCTACACCTACGAGCCGGGGCGGACCGAAGGCTTGAACCTGCTGACCGGCGGACCGCTTTCCTTCAATTTTTGGGTCGTCGAGCTGTTCCTGGGCATCGTCGTCCCGATGGTGCTGCTGCTCAACCAGCGCACGCGCCTGCTCCCCTTCTGGCGCATGCTCGCCCTGCTGCTGGTCGTGTGCGGGGTGGCAGCTTATCGCTGGGATACCAACCTGTCCGGCCTGCTGGTCGTCCTGTCCTACCTCCCCGGCGAGCCGGCCGTGGCTTACACGGTCTATCATCCGTCGCTGATCGAAGCCCTGACCGCTGCCGGCATTCTCAGCTTCGGACTGCTGTCTTTTTCACTGGGGGTGCGTTACCTGAAGGTGGTTGACCACCGGGTGCTCCAGAGCCAGCATGAGAGGCTCAAGGCGCCGATAAAAGTCCCGGCCCCTTCCGGGGATTAAGAGCCGTGGGCCGCCCAAACAGGCGGCCCCGGTTTTTTTAATGCTCGGATGTATTGCGGCCTTTTGGACGCGTGCAGTTATTTTTCCGGTGCACCCGCCTCAATCCAGGCCTTGACCAGTGCCAGCTCATCGGGGCTCAAGTTGGCGAAGTGCTTTTTGCTTTGGATCTGCACCAGGAGGCTCTGGGCCGAGTTGCCGGGCGTGATCACGGCTCTATCCTTGCCGCCCTTCATCACGGAAGCATAGGTGCTCAGGTCCAGCCCGCCGGTGAGGGTCGGGGCGTTGTGACAGGCGACACAGTGGGCGCTGAAGACCGGCTGGACGTTGGCGCCGTAGGTCGGCGTGCCGACGACCGGAGCCAGGGTGGGCGCAGGTGTCGGCGGGGGCAGCTGGGACTGCAGGATCGTGCGCAGCGAGGGGGCATCGAAACCGGCGTAGGTGAAGACCGTTCCGTGGCAGGCACTGTTCGAGCAGAACGAGGTGTTGGACGTGCCGCCGGCATCCCCGGTGGTATGGCAGTTCGCGCAGGTCGCATCGAAGGCATCGTGATGCAGGCTGATCCAGTTGGGATTGAGGTGCGACTGCGGCTCCGGGCCGCGGCTGATCTCGATCTTGGTCACGAAATCCTTGGAGGTGGCCACCACCGGAATCGAGTGACACAGGTTGCACTCCAGGCGGATGGCCTCCTGCTTGCTGTTCATGTGCTTCCCATCGTGACAGCGGAAACAGCCGGGAGAATTGATGTGGCCGAGGTTATTCGGATACGTGGTCCAATCCACTTTCTGATCGATGAACACTGTCAGATTATATATGCCCTGCAGTTCAGTGATCGCCGATTTAATTAAATCCTTGTTATTGAAATAAAAATCACTGTAGTACTGCTGATAATAATTTTCCAGACCTGCGATACCGTTCATGGCGAGCTCTTGGGATCCATAGGATACTGTCAAGACTTCTACAGCCTTCAACCGGATATCTGGGATCTTGGGAGAGATCAGACCGGATGCCATGGCGCTGTCAACCGAGTTGGCTGGCGGGGAAAAATCGTGTGTCACGCGGTTATGACAGGTAATACAGTCGACCGTCTTCAACTGGCCCGGGTCGATCTTGGCAGGATCGATTTTGGATTCGGTATCAACGTAATCCGTGGTCGTACCGTCGGCGTTATGTACGCGGACGAAGGGGATGGTCTGGCTCAAGGGATCGGTGGTGTAATATTCGACCTTACTCATGACGTGCCAGTGGATACCCAATCCCGTTTCATCCGGCATGACGCCCCCGCCCGTTTTCATCACCAGGTAGGTGCTGAACGGTGTATTGTTGCGGTCGGGCAGAAAATGGTTGATAACGATTAATTTATTGCCAGAGAAGGCCTCGGGCTGATGGCATTTCTCACAGGTCTCACGGGCCGGGCGCGTGCGGCTGGCGCGGATCGGGAACTGATAGGTGTGGAAGACCATGGAGACCACTTCGTGCACATCTTCGGTCTTGCGGGCGAATTGGCTGCCCAGGAGACTGCGGCCGATATGGCATTCGGTACAATACACATTGGCATGGGGGGAAACGATGTAGGTGGCGTTTTGCGGAGGCATGGTATGGCAGGTGGTACCGCAAAACCCGGGCATATTGGAATACTCCCAGCCGTATGTCCCTCCGGCGAAAAGGATCACCGCCAGAATGCCCAGGACGGCGTAAGGCAGGATCTTGATCCAACGTGGAGAGCCGGTGGGCGGAAAAAAGAATTGTTTAATCCCCTTCGTCACCCGTGTGATCATTACGGCGACCTCCTAAGAGCAGAATAAAATCCTCAGGTTCTCAGGTTGGCCCCGAAGCAGATGCCCGGGGGCACCGGCTATTTTTCGGGGGCGTTGGCCGTGATCCATTGTATCACCAGGGCCAACTCATCGGAGGAGAGCTCGACGGAATGCCCGCCGGCCTGCTGGATTTGGACGAGCTTGCTGTTGGCGGCGTCGCCAGGGAGAATGATCTTGCCGTCCTGGGCGCCCTTCATTGCGTCGGCATACGTGGCGAACGAGAGCCCGTTGGTTGCCAGGGCTGCGCCGTGGCACAACCCGCACTTCGACTGTAAAAGGACGCCGATCGATCCGTCCCAGGTCAATTGACCGCCTGGAATTGCCGCGGAAGTTGGGGTGGGCAGCGAGGTGGGCACCGGAGTGGGAGTTTGGGGAACGTAGGCCACCACGGGGGTTGAAAACGGCGAAACGGTGGTGATGGCAGTCTTTTCCCCGTTGACGAACCCGTAGATGCCGAGGAGCATGGCAAGCGCCAGGATGGAGGCGACCGGATAGTAGATTGCCCGGCGTCTGCGGAGCGTCTTCGGGTCGACGGGTCGCCCGGCGAGGCCTGCCTTGATATCCGCCAGCTCCAGAGGATGCTCGTGGAGCATTTCCTCCTCGGTCTGCTTTCCGGTCCACATGGATTTGTTGAAGCGCCGCATGTGAACGCTGTACATGTGCCAGAGTACGATTGCCATGACGGCCAGCAGAGCTTCACCGCCATGAGCGACTTTAGCCGCCGGAATGAATTGCCCGGAGAGGAATTTTGTCGTGGTGATGGGATTCCACATCATAAAGCCAGTCAGGCCCATGATGAGAATCCCCCAGATCAGAGCCCAGTATTCGACCTTCTCTTCGAATGTATAGCGCCCCATCTGTGGGCGGCTCTTGAATATGCCCACATTGTATAGAAGAGCCTGCAGGGCGTCCTTGACATCCCTGAAGCCAGGGAGCATGGTCAGGCGGACGCGGCGGACGAAGATTTTGTAGCCGATATCGACGGTGTGGTAGACTGCCAGGAGCATCAGCACGATGGCAGAGGTGTGGTGGATCAGGCGGGTTGTCTCGATGCCGCCGAAGAACCTGATCATGGCCTGCGCCCAGTCTGCGGCTGCATACTTTTGCGGCAGGCCGGTAATTCCAAGCAGGGTGAAGGAGGTCAGCAGGAGCGCATGGGCAACACGCTGGGGCCAGAGAAAACGCTCGTACAGGCGAGGGGCTGCTTGCGACCAGCGACGCGGCCTAGGCGCCTTTTGTAGGGTCTGTTTCGCCGTCGACCGCGCTGGTTTCGTGGGTTTCCCAGGTGCGCTCATGCGTGCTTTGCTCCTTTGCGGCGATCGATCAGCCGCCGGACGATATCGCTGATCACAAAGATCGCCATACCGCCGATGACGGTCGGAATGAAGATTTTATAGAAAAGGTTTACGTAATAAACGATCGAGTCATGGGTCGGGCTGGGAATGTAATGGCTCATCCAGGCTGCCGGGAAATTGGCACTGGCATCCGGGTGGCAGCGCTGGCAGACCTTTAACAGGTTCTGCTTCATTTCAAGGCCGTAGACCGGGTCGTCAACCCGCTTAATATTGTGGACCCCATGGCAGTCAAAACAAACCGGCTTGTTGGTGGCCTGGTCGGGCGAGGTCTTTTCGAACAGGGTCACGGTCGTCCCATGGAAGTCGGCCACGTAGGTATTCAACACCTGCGTGGAGATGCCGTATTTGCTCATGATGGCGGGGTCGGTGTGGCACTTAGCACAGATTAGCGGTGATTTAAGCTTGAAGGCGGCCGTGGTCGGGTCCTCGATGCTATGCACGCCGTGACAGTCGATGCAGGTGGGGACGTCCGGGTTGCCATTCCCGATCAGTGCGGAACCGTGGACGCTGTTCTTATACTGGTCGTAGATCGTGCTGTGGCAGCGGGCGCAGACGGTCGGGATCGAGACGCGGGCACCCGGCAGGATATGACCGGCGGAGTTGGTCAGCTGTGTCTGCGTATGGGGATTGTGGCAGTCGGTGCAGATGGCCGCATTGGTATTGCCTGCGGCCAGAGCCTTCTGGTGGACGGAGTCGAGGGTCTGGTTGTATTGTTGTTCGTGGCAGGTCTTACAGACGGTATAGAACTGCAGGGAGATATCCCGCAGGCTCTGTGCTATTAAATCAGGATGTGGAAAGCCAGTTATGTCCTTGTGACAATCCGTGCAGTTCAATCCTTGATGGACCGAGGCCGAGAAATGGTCCTGGTCGATGGTCAGCGAGAGAATCCCTCCGTTGGGAAGGGTGCGTGCCAAGCCGGGTTTGCTATGACAGGAAAGGCAGGTTGCATTGTCCACCGCCTGGTGGATGGTCAATCCCGGCTGCGCAACAGGTGGGGTGACTGCAGCTGCCGGCCGCGCCATTCCTGCCAGGGCGACAGCCAACAATCCGATTCCCAGGGCGAAAACCAGGACTTTCATGAAAAAGACTCTTTTATCCTTACTCATTACCTTCTCCTGTTAACAAGAATCCAGGAAGTAACAATAGCCGATCATCGGCATGAATAATGGCTTTAAAAATGAACTTGCAGTCTTTTCAGGATAAGCGGGGACAGTTTGGCCGTCCCCGCTTATCTTGTTTGGTTGTGACGCTTACGACCGCGTGTATGCGCGGATGTCTCCGTCAATTGTTCCGATGGGGCCGATCAAGACTCGGAGCATGGACAGCGGACGTCCGGGCGGCCTGGTTTGTCGATCTTGCCCTTGTTATTTCAAGGCGGCTAACGACGCATCCATCAGGGCATTGGCGTAGGGCATGTTGTGAACGCCGTGACTCTTGTCTTCGGTAACCAAGAGGTAGTTCCACAGGGCACCCGCTTTCGCCGCGGGGTAATTCCCGACAATGGGAGCACCGGTTTTATCGAGCAGGCCGGCTTTTGTCAGCGCGGCTTTGAGTGCAGCGACCTTGGCATCCAGCGCAGTCACAGCGCCCTTCATGTCGAAGTCCTTGGCACCGGAGTGGCAGGTTTGGCAGTACGCTACGTTCGGTGTGAAGGTGTGGTTGACCGCCTCGCCTCCCATGTGGCAGGCCACACAGGTATCCTTAACCGCCGAGTAGTGCGGGCTGGGAGCGCCTGCAACGTCTGGGGAGCCACCGACACCGAGCAGCATGTCGCTCTCCGGTCCGTGGTGCGCGCCCCAATGGGTGCTGTCGACCTTGATCGTGCCATCCGCCGCGGCTGCGGGAATTGCCGTGCGTCCCTGGTGACAGTTGGCGCACAGGTTCCCCAAGCCACCATCGTAGGTAACGCCCTGAAGGGCATACAGTGGAACCGCGGCCGTGGTTTCCAGCGCGAAGTCATCCTTGGTGTAGGTGGTGTGGATCTGATGGCAGGTGCGGCAATCGATGCGGGTCGGATTTGCATATACGGTCGTAAACTTGTCCGGGTTTGTGACTCCGGCTGCAATCCGATCGCTAAAGCCTACACCGGTGTGGCACCCGGTGCAAGTGGACCTGCTGCTCGCAATACCAAAGGCGACACCGGTGGCATGAACGGAAGTGGCGTACGAAGTCGCCGGGCCATCGATCAGCGTGGTGTCATTGTGGCACTGTGTACAGGATAACTCAGATGCTTTCGGCGCCGCTCCTGCCGGGCCAGCAGGGCCTACCGGGCCAGCCGGACCTGCCGGCCCAGCCGGACCGGGAGCACCCGCGCAGGCCGCCAAAAAGAAAAGGGCGAGGATTGACACACCTGCGAGAACAATCGATTTTTTAATGGACATTGATACATTCTCCTTCTAAGTTGTAGTGGAAGGCTATCAAAGAAATCAAATCAGGAAATTCGAAGATATTTACGCCACCTCCTACTACTGTGATATACCCAATATGGGGTTGGGGATAAAACACCACATATTGGGTTTATATCCCCAAGTAATATTAAAAACAAGTGAAAATCGGGACAAAGTAACGTGACATATGTCACTATCTTTGGGTGATGTTCTACGAAACCCCCACATGGGTCTTGGTGTAAAATACCCAATGAGGAGAAGAAGATGCCCGGCCAGCCGGTCGACCAGTTGTTGATCTTTGTCTTTTTTATCTATGGCTTGGCGTTCTTCGGCATGGGCCTGACCATCGCCTTGGAGTCCGAGCGCTCCCCGGCGTTGACGCAGGCTCACCTGCTGCGCCCCCTGGCGGCATTTGGCATGATCCATGGGACTCATGAGTGGCTGGAATCTTATTTGATGCAATCCGAGCTTGGACATATCCAATTGCCCGGGTGGCTGCCCTGGTTGCGTCTGGGGTTCCTGCTCGCCTCCTTTTGCTCCTTGATGCTTTATGGGAGCATGACCCTCCTTCAATATCCCATCAAGCCGCCAGTAAACCGATTTATTGGTCTGGGCGTATTGGGGCTTTATTACCTGGGTATCCTCGCCAGCACATCCCTTACTTATCATTCGGGAACAATCCCCTGGCAGGAGATGCTTGACGGCCTGACCCGCTACCTGTTCGCCGTGCCTGGTGCAGTTCTCGCCGCCTTGGCGCTGCGTGCGGAAGCGCTGGATGCACACCTGCACGGCCAGCGCCAGATCACGATTTTTTTAACCTGGGCAGCAGCAGGATTTGGGTTGTACAGCCTGACGCAGATATTCGTCACGCCCCTCGATATGTTCCCGGCTCGGGTTTTGAACACCGTTTCTTTCCGGGCGTTTGCGGGGTTTCCGATCCAGATTGTGCGGACGATTGCCGCCGTGATCATTACGATCAGCCTGCTGCGCGCCACGCAGGTCAAGGAGAAGGAACGGCAACACCAACTGGTGGCAGCTCAAAATGAACGCCTTGAGGCGTTGGAGCGCATCCGGGAGGAACTCACAAAACGCGAAAGTATGCGCCGCGAACTGCTCCGCCACACCGTGCGGGCGCAAGAAGAGGAAAAGAGCGCGGATCGCCCGCGAACTTCATGACGAGACCTCCCAGGTTCTAACTGCCTTTACCCTAGATCTGGCCACCTTGAGCAAAACGGTTACCAAGCGGCCGGGAGTGAAGGAGCTGGTGGGGCGGCTGCAATCGCTCAGCAAGCAAATGTCCCAGGCGCTCTACCACCTTGTGCATGACCTTCGCCCCGCCCAATTGGATGACCTGGGCTTGGTCCCGGCTTTGGAGTACCTCAAGGAGGACAACCTTTCGAAAGGGTTGGCCGTCACCATCACCATCGAGGGCAAGCCGCGCCGGCTCGATCCAACCGTCGAGACGGTCCTCTTCCGGGTGGCACAGGAAGCGCTGACGAACACCGTTCGGCATGCTCACACGGAGCAGGCCAGGATGTGCTTGTGCTATAAGACCCAGGAAGTTATTTTACGTGTCGCGGATTCCGGCACGGGTTTCAACCCCGTGGAATTGTTCATCCCCCCACGCGGCTGGGGCCTGGCGGGCATGCGCGAGCGTGTCGAATTGGTCAGTGGTGAGCTGCAGATCGATTCGGCTCCTGACCAGGGAACAACCGTCGAAGTGGTTATTCCTGTCTTCGACCTCCTTCCTTAAAAGTTCAAGCAGGATAACAGCAATGAAAAAAATACGTCTGCTGCTGGTGGATGATCACGATGTCGTGCGCGTCGGCCTGAAAACCTTCTTGCAGACCCAGGAGGATTTCGAGGTCGTTGCCGAGGCCCGTAACGGCGAGGAGGCGGTCAGCCGCGCCATGGAAACCCATCCCGATGTCATCTTGATGGACATCACCATGCCTGAGATGGACGGCCTCGAGGCCACCCGGCGGCTGCGTGTCCTGTGTCCCACTTGCCTGGTCCTGGCGCTGACCGTGCATGACGACAAGCAATACTTCATGCAAATGCTGGCGGCGGGTGCCTCGGGCTATATCACCAAGCAAGCCGCGGCGGATGATCTGGTGGCAGCCATCCATGCGATTGCCTCGGGCAATGTCTTCCTGCAGCCGGCGCTCGCCCGCTGGTTGTTGGAGGATTATCAGCGCCTGGCGAACCAGGCCGGCTCCACGCCCCCGGTCGCGGAAGGAAGCAAAGGGGAGGCCGTCGTCGGTTTGGAGGCGCTCAGCCTGCGCGAGCGCCAGGTCCTGGAACTGGTGGCTCATGGTTTGAACAATCCCCAGATTGGCCAGCAGTTGAAGCTCAGCCCGAAGACCATTGCCCGTCATCGTGAGCGCATCATGGGCAAGCTCAACATGCACTCGCGCACCGAGTTGGTCAAATTTGCCATTCGCACCGGTCTGGTGCAGTTAAATTAGTGGCTCAAAGGGTGTTCTCACCCATCTTTAATCTGGATATGTAAAATTGGATTACACTTTATTCAGCACAATTTATGGAGGCTCTTGATGCAAACACCATCAAAAAATCCCCCGATGGGTCGGGTCAAATTCCTTATCGGCGGTCTGCTGATCCTGGCGGCGGTCGTCTATCTGATCGTTTCTTCCACGAAAGCCAGCGCCGAATACTTTATGACCGTCAACGAACTGCAGGCCAAAGGCCAGGCCGCGGTCGGGCAGAACCTGCGCATCTCCGGCGCGGTCATTGGCAGCTCGATCCAGTATGATCCCGAGACGCTCAACCTGACTTATGAAGTGGCCCAGGTGCCGGGTGACAACGCCACGATCACAGCCCAGGGCGGACTGGCAGTCGTCCTGCACAAGGCCGTCACGGACCCGACGCGCGCCCACCTGACCATCATCTACCATGGTCCCAAGCCGGATTTGTTGCGTGACGAAGCCCAGGCGATCATGACCGGGCATCTCGGCACAGACGGTGCCTTCCACGCCGACGAACTCCTGCTCAAGTGCCCGACCAAGTACCAGCAAGCCGTGCCCAGCCAGGTCGTCGGGAGCGGCACCTAGGTCGCGCAGGTTTGTGCGGATGCGCCCTCGCCTCACTCCCAATCTCACAGATCGGGGCGAGGGATGAAAGCCCTAAGGAGCCTTCATGTTAGCCGATTTTGGTTTCGGTGTCTTGGTCTTGACTTTGCTGGCGGCACTCTTCAGCATTGCCGCCGGCATTTATGGGTATTATAAAAAAGAAGGCCGCTGGGTGGAAAGTGCCCGGCGCGCCATGCTGTTGACCTTCCCGTTGGTCACGCTGGGGGCCCTTTCACTGATCTTCCTGCTCGTCAGCGGCCATTATGAAATCAAATATGTATATGAAGTAACCAGCAGTACAATGCCGCTGTATCTCAAGGTCACCGCCCTGTGGGGCGGGCAAGCCGGATCGCTGCTTTTCTGGTCCTGGTTGATGTCGGCTTTTGCCTCGGCGGTGATGCTGCGCCAATGGGATCGCGACCGGGAATTTCTGCCCTGGGTGGCTGTCGTGACGGGGGTCACGCTGGCGTTCTTCCTATCCCTCAGCTTGTTTTTCGAAAATCCCTTTGCCCGCTGGTGGCAGACTTCCTCCGGGGAAGTGGGGGCGATGTTCCAACCCGCCGGCGCCACCCCGTTGGTCCCTCCGGACGGCGCGGGACTGAACCCGCTGCTGCGCCACCCTGGCATGGTCATCCACCCGCCGATGCTCTACCTCGGTTTCGTCTCGTTCGTCATCCCGTTTTCCTTTGCCATCGCCGCCCTGGTCACCGGCCGGACGGACGACCGCTGGATTCGCATCACCCGCCGCTGGGCGCTGTGGGCCTGGCTGTTCCTTTCCTGCGGGTTGGTGCTCGGCATGTGGTGGGCCTATGACGTGCTCGGCTGGGGTGGCTATTGGGGCTGGGATCCGGTCGAGATCGCAGCCTTGATGCCTTGGCTGGTGGGCCTGCCATTTTTGCACACGGTCATGATCCAGGAAAAGCGCGGCATGTTCAAGCGCTTGAACATGGTCCTGATCATCCTGACCTACGTGATGGTCATTTTCGGCACCTTCCTGACCCGCTCCGGCGTGCTTTCCTCGGTGCATGCCTTTGCGGAGAGCGCCATCGGCCCGATGTTCTTCATTTTTATTGGGTTTACCCTGATCGCTTCGATCTCCCTGTTGATCTACCGCTGGGAGGGACTGAAGTCGGAGGTGCCGCTCGAGTCCACCTCTCTCCTCTCGCGTGAGGCCCTCTTTCTGCTGGCTGCGGTCTTGTTCGGGGTGATCTTCGTGGTTTGTTTCTCGGGAGTGGTCTTCCCGCTCGCCTCGGAAGCCGTGGTCAACCAGCAGATCACCGTCGGCCCGCCGTGGTACAAGCACATCGTCGGGCCGTTTTTCGCCGGCCTCCTGTTGCTGATGGGTGTGGCCCCGCTATCGTCCTGGACCTATGGAACCCTCAAGACGATCGGTCGCTCAGCCTGGAAGCCAGCCGTGCCAGCCCTGGCGGTGCCGGTCGTGCTGCTCCTCACGGGGATGCGAAACGTGGTGGCCCTGATCGGCTTCACCCTGGTGGCATTTGTCGTCTGCGTGACCCTGTACGAGTTCGGTCGCGGGGCGGCCGCCCGCGCCCGCAGCCAGGGCGAGAACCTCGTCCTCGCCCTGTGGCGGCTGGTCGGACGCAACCGCCGCCGTTACGGGGGCTACATCATCCACCTTGCCATGATTATGATGGCCCTGGCCATCCTGGGCATCGAGCTCTTCCAGACCACCACCCAGCAGAGCCTGGCGACGGGCGAATCGATCCAGCTGAGCGGTTACTCCATCCGCTACGACTCGCTTGCCCAATTCAACTATACCGACGGGCGGATGGTCACGCGGGCGGTGATGAGCGTGTTCAAGAACGGCAAATTCCTGGGTGAGCTCTATCCCCGCTACGATCTGTTCCCAGATGGCCAGCCGATGACCATTCCGGCCATACGCAGCACCCTGGCCGACGACCTGTATATTGTGCTGGTCAACTGGGAAAACATCTCGGTTTTACAAACGCCCTTCAAAGTCTATTACAATCCTCTGGTCAGCTGGCTGTGGCTCGGCAGCTTGGTCTTCATTTTCGGCACCCTGGTTGCCGCCTGGCCGGATAAGGACCCGGTCGCGGTCCCGGCGACGGTGAAGGCCGGCTATGGCACCAGTCCGGCGAATTAATTGACGATTGTCGATCGACGATAGGATTTTGATGAAGCGCTCTTTTTGGGTTCTCGTCCTCCTCCTGGCGCTGGGAGCGGCTTGGGCCGGCAGCGCCTCCGCTCAGCAGCCCACACCCTCGGACGATCAGGTCAACGCCATCGCCCGGCAGTTGTTTTGCCCGGTGTGCCAGAACACGCCGCTTGACGTTTGTCCGACCGAGGCCTGCCATCAGTGGCGCGAGCTCATCCGCCAGATGCTGGCCGAGGGCAAATCCGAGGCTTACATCAAGCAATACTTCGTGGATAATTACGGGGCGCGGGTGCTCGCCGAGCCACCCCAGTCGGGTTTCAACTGGTTGATCTACATTGTCCCTCCGGTGGCCTTCCTGGCGGGGGCCTTCCTGCTCTACCGGGCGTACCGGACCTGGCAGCGCATGCAAAAAGAATCGGCGGCCGAGCCCGGCTCCGCACCCGGACCCGCCTCCGCCGTGAAGGACGAGTACGTCGACCGGCTGGAAGAAGAGCTGCGCAAGCGGAGATGAAGGATTCGTAGAATGTCGCAAAGCACACCACCAGGTTCTGCACCTGTCCCCCGGCGCCGTCCGGTCCCGCTCTGGGCTCAGATCGTCGTCTGGGTTGGCTTGCTGGCCATGCTGGCCCTCATCGGAGTGAGTGTGGCCCGGTCACAGCACAAGATCATCGGGGTGGGCTCATCGGTGCCGGACTTCAACCTGACCCTGTTCGACCGCTACGGTTACGGCGACAGATCGGCGGTCAAGCTCTCCGACCTGCGCGGCAAGGTGGTCCTGGTCAACTTCTGGGCCTCCTGGTGCGTGCCTTGCGAGAGCGAGGCCGGTTTCCTGGAGTCGGCCTGGCGCTCCTACCAGCCCGCCGGGAAGGTGGTCTTCCTGGGTGTGGATTATGTCGACACCCCGGCAGAGGCGCTCTCCTACCTGGCGAAATTTGGCATTTCTTATCCCAACGGGCCCGACCTGCAGACGCGCATCTCGCAAATTTTCAACCGCAATTTGGGAGTGCCGGAGACGTACGTCATCGACCGGGAGGGCGTGCTGCGTTCCGTCCAGATCGGCCCGTTCCAGTCCGTCGACCAGATCCGGACCGTCCTCGATCCGCTGCTGGCCGGTAAATAGACCATGGACCTGGGTGCGATCTTTCTCCTTCTGGCTGTCATCCTGCTCGTGGCCCTGTTCGTGGCCCAGCCGTTGGGCCGGCGCCAGCAACGCCTGACCGAGGCGGAGCACGCCCTGTCGGCCCTGCTGGCGGAGCGCGACCGCGTGTTGAATGCCCTGGAGGAACTCGATTTCGACTACGGTCTCGGAAAGATCCCACCGGAAAATTATCCGACCCAGCGAACTGCGCTGGTACAGCGCGGGGCCGAGGTGCTGCGTCAAATCGACATGCTCACCCCCAGCCGTGCCGCCGTGGACTTGCCCGAAGACCGTCTCGAAGCCGCCATCAGCACACGGCGGGCAGCCGTGAAGCTCGATCCCGCCTCCTCTACTCTCATGAACGACGACCTTGAGGACCTGATCGCCAGGCGCCGCTCGGGTCGCAAGGAGAAGGCTGCCGGTTTCTGTCCCCAATGCGGCAAGCCGGTGTTGAAGTCCGATCGCTTCTGCCCCTCCTGTGGTAACGCCTTGTAGGCCTATGGGCTGAATGGCGGGATTGAATTCTACGGTACCCTGGCTCTCCGCTCTTGGAGCCGGGATTGCGTGTGAGGGTTCATGAACTGCAGGCTGCCCACTATTGCATTCAGGAATTAAACATGAAATATCGTTGGCTGGCACTTGTCACTTTTCTTTCCGTCGGGCTGGCGGGTTGCAGCTTGACCCTGGCAGAGGACATCACCCCTCCGCCGGGTTATCTTTCGCCGACCCCGCCGCCCACGACGGGGCCGCTCTATCCTCCTACCCCGCCCTCCCCGCAGCGCGGCGCAGCCCTTTACCTCCAGGACTGCCAGCCCTGCCACGGGGAGAAGGGTCTGGGGAACGGACCGCTGTCGGGCCAGATGCCGGTATCCGTCCCGGCGATCAGCCTGCGCGAGGTGGAAAGCCAGTTCACCCCGGCTGACTGGTACACACTCGTCTCGCAGGGTAATATTAACAAGGGCATGCCGCCTTTCACCAGCCTCGCTCCCCAGGAGCGCTGGGATGTGCTGTCTTACGTCTACTCGCTGGGTGTCACCGGCGATCAGATCCAGCACGGCGCGGCGGTGTACGCCGACCAGTGCGCCTCCTGCCATGGGATCGGCGGGCGCGGCGACGGCCCGCAGGCGGCAGGCCTGAGTCCCGCTCCGAAGGATTTCACCGACCGGCAGTACATGTCCCTGGTCACCGACGGCGGTCTTTATCGCTCGATTGCCGATGGCGTCGCCCCGGGGATGAAGGCCTTCGCCAATCAGCTGAGCGCCGACGACATCTGGGCGCTGGTGTCCTACCTGCGCAGTCTGACCCTTGACCAGTCCGCCCTGGTGGCCCAATCCCAACCGTCACCAACGCCGGTGCCCGCCACGGAGGCGCCGCCTGCGCCTTCCGGGACGCCGCTGACCTCGACCTCGGGCCAGCCCGCGGTGGCGACGGTCGCGACCACGCCGGGCAGCGGCACCCCTGCCGCCGTGGCAACGGTTCCAGGCGCAGCAGTCGGAACGGTGACCGGGAAAGTGGTGGCCGCCTCCGCCTCCGGGCTGCCCGCCGGGCTGACGGTCACCCTACACGGTTTCGACCATGACCCGAGCGGCAGCACGGCGAACGAAGTCGTGACCCTCAGCATGCCCCTCCCGGCGGACGGAGCTTATCGATTTGACAACGTCGAAATGCCGGCAGGGCGTATCTTTGTTTCACACGTGGATTACAACGGGGTCCCGTTCCAGTCCAGCCCCCTCTCTGTAAGCGCGGCCGCTACGACCCTCGCCCTCCCGCCGGTTACCATCTACGAAACCACCCAGGACTTGAATGTCCTGAAGATCGAGCAGGTCCACATCGTCGCCGATTTTTCGAGCAAGGGTGTGGTCCAGATGGTGGAGATCTATGTGATGACCAATCCGAGCCAACAGGCGGTGGTCGTCCCCAGCGACGGTTCAAGCATCCCCTTTGTCAAGCTTCCGCCGGAGGCGAGCGGCGTCTCGTTCCAGTTAGACAACGGTTCCGCCCCCTTCCTTGGCATGGGGAACGGGTTCGCCATGCCGCCGGTATCCGGCGACCAAAAATATGCCCTGGTCGTCCTCTTCAACCTGCCCTATCCGGGCACGCTCGACCTGACCCTGCCCTTCGTCCTGGCAGTGGATGCCGAGACCGTGTTGGTGCCCGAGGGCGTCACGGTGCGCGGCAGCCAGCTGGCTGACAACGGCAGCCAGACGATCCAGGGGACCACCTACCACACCTACAGTGCCCCTTCGCTGGCGGCCGGCCAGTCGCTGAGCATGACCATCTCCGGTGCTCCGGGTGCTGCCTCGTCCGGGACTACCGCCAGCCGGCCGCTCAGCCTGATGATCGGCATCGGAGCCTTCGGCCTCGTGCTGATTGCGGCGGGAGTCTACCTCTATTTGCGTGACCGCACCCGGAAAGATGAAGAAGAGGAGGAAGAGGCTGAAGAGGAGGTCGAGCAGGATGCGTTGGGGAACGATCCCGATCGCATCGCGGATGCCATCATCGTCCTGGACGACCAGTTCAAAGCCGGCGAGCTCACCAAGGAAGCCTACCAGGTCCGCCGTGCGATATTGAAGGAACGCCTGAGGAAGTCGTTGGAATGATCCGGGTTCGCAAGCTGGTCAAACGGTTTGGCCTGAAGACCGTCCTGCGCGGCCTCGATTTCGACGTGAGCGAGGGGGAGTTCGTCGCCCTGATCGGCCCCAACGGTGCCGGCAAGACGACCTTCCTGCGCATCCTGGCTTCCCTGGTCCGCCCGACGCTCGGAGAGGTGCTCATTTCCGGTTACCGTCTGCCGGGCCAGGCCGCGGCCGTCCGTCGCAGTCTGGGCGTGGTGGCGCACATGCCGCTGCTCTACGGCGACCTGACGGCCGAAGAGAACCTGCGCTTTTACGGGCAACTATACGCCGTCGCCGGGCTGGAACAGCGTATCGCCGCGGTCCTGGAGACGGTCGGGCTGGCCGGGCGCAAGCGTGACCTGGTGCGCACGTACTCCCGGGGAATGGCGCAACGCCTGGCCATCGGGCGTGCCATCCTGCATGACCCGGCCGTCCTGCTCTTCGACGAGCCGTACACCGGCCTCGACCAGGATGCCTGCGACATGCTTGATCGCGTCCTTAGCGAGGTGGCCGGGAGCGGGCGTACCGTGGTCATGACCTCCCATGACCTGGCGCGGGTCGAAAACCTGGCCTCCCGCTTCGATGTGCTCGCCCGCGGCGTCATCGCGGCCTCCGCCCCGCAGGCCGCGCTGGGCAAGCGCAACCTGCTCGACTTCTACCGCCAGGCGCTGGCAGGCTGACATGGTCAGACCCCAGACGACCGCTTCGCTGCGCTCGAAACAGGCTGGCAGTCCCAACGCCTCCGGCTTTCAAAAGGCGATCTTCGCCATCGTTTGGAAAGACTTGGCTGCCGAGCTGCGCAGCCGCGAGCTGCTCTCGGCCATGCTGGTCTTTGCCCTGCTGGTCATCCTGGTGTTCAACTTTGCCCTGGAACTGGACATCGCCACCCGGCAGACAGTGACCTCCGGCGTGTTGTGGGTCACTTTTGCCTTCGCCGGGACGCTGGGCTTGAACCGTTCCATGGCGGTCGAAAAGGACCGCGGCTGCCTGGACGGCCTCTTGCTGGCGCCCGTGGACCGCAGTGCAATTTACTTCGGCAAGGCGCTCAGCAATCTGGCTTTCATGATGATCGTCGAAGCCATCGTCCTGCCGGCCTACAGCCTGCTCTACAACACCAACCTCTTCCAGCCGGGGCTGATCGGCGTGATCCTGCTCGGCTCGGTCGGGTATGTCGCCGTCGGGACTTTGCTGGCCAGCATGGCGGTCCAGGCCCGCACACGGGACGTGCTCCTGCCGATCCTGCTGTTCCCGGTCGTCCTGCCGGTGCTGGTGGCGGCGGTCAAGGCCAGCAGCGGTTTCCTGCAGGGGGCGGAGATGAGCACCATCCTGCCCTGGATCAACCTGCTGGCCGTCTACGATGTGATCTTTATCGCCGTCGCCTTCATGACCTTCGATTTGGTGGTCGAAGAATAACTGAGGATCTCCGGGGCGCATGAAATGCGGCCGCTGCCCGGATCGTGTTCTTATAATTCGTTCCTGTCAAAGGAGGATCATGAAACCACAACCTGGTTCCCTCAAAGTGCTCAACCTGGTCTCAGCGCTGCTCTTCCTCGGCGCCCTCGGGATGGTTTTTCTCTACGCGCCCCTGGAAGAGACGATGAACTACGTCCAGAAGATCTTCTATTTCCACATCGCCAACGCCTGGGTGGGCATGCTTGGCTTCCTGGTGGCGGCCGTCGCCGGGATCGTCTACCTGGTCAAACGCGACCAGAAGTGGGACATCATCGAGCTGGCCGCGGTGGAGATCAGCCTGGTCTTTTTCCTGATCGCCATTGCCCTGGGTTCCATCTGGGCGCGGCCGGTCTGGAACACCTGGTGGACTTGGGACCCGCGGCTGACCACCGCCGCCATCCTGGAGATGATCTACCTGGCCTACCTCCTGCTTCGTCAGGGGATCGAAGACCCCGACCGGCGCGCCCGCTTCGGCGCGGTCTACACCCTGGTGGGCAGCCTGAGTATCCCGATCACATTCTTTTCCATCCGCCTCTTCCGCACCATCCACCCGGTGGTCATCGGGGCGGCCGACAGCAGCGCGACGGGCAATTTCAATATGACCCCAGCCATGCTGGTCACCATGTTCTTCTGCCTGATCACCTTCTCGGTCATCTTTGCCACTTTGCTGTGGCACCGCATTCGCCTGGGACAGCTGGCGCAGACGGTCGAGGAGCGGCAGCTCGAGGTTGTGCGGTAAAGGAGAAATTCTATGAGCGGATTGGATCCGGCGATTTCGGTCAAGTACCTGGTTGGCGGCTATACGGTCTTTTTTGCGGTGTTCGTCTTCTACCTGGCCAGCCTGTTCGCCCGTTGGCGGAACCTGAAACGGAACCTGAAGTCTCTGGAGGAAATCAGGAAGAACCAGTAGAAATCTCAACCAGAGTCCGCTATAATTAGGAGGCTACTTTATCAAGGGGAGATCATGCCTCGATTCCGGGCCGGATTGGCGGCCGCTGCCCTCGTACTGGTCATTGCCGGAGCATCCATATCAGGGATCTCGCGTGTACTCGCCGCGGGTCAAACGCCTCCGGGTCCGGATCGCAACACCGTGATCACCGTGGATTACACCTCCCATGAGTGGTGGCTCGTGGCCTGGGCGGACAGCTCCGTATTATGCCAGATCTTCACGGATCACAATGGCGTTCCCACCAATGCGGAGATTTACCAAAGCTGCGGCGAGGACATTTACGACGAGTGGCTTCAGACCGAGCCTTGCGATCTGGCCGAGAAAAACCCGGCTGCCTGCCCGGGGGACTACCTGCAATTGGCAAGCTCCAGTGCCGCCCAGAAGAAGATCGGCGTGACCCTGCCCTCTCCGGCCGTCTGGGTGACCCTGGAAGGGTGTACGGCGGTCGATTTGACCAATCGCTGTGACCGCCTGCCCAGCCTGGTCCTGACCGGCGAAGAGCCGCTGCCCAACGAGCACATCACCGGCATCGGCGGCACGCTCGACGGCAAACCCTTTACCTGCGACCCGATCTGCCAGGTGGACCTGGTCCCCACCGACGAGGCTGGCGTGCGCATCGAGTTCTGGGCCTATTCCAGCTATGGGGACAGCAGCGTGGTCTTCGATGCCCAGGTGCGGGTGGCCGCGGGCCAGGGCTCGAATTCCAGGTATTGGTACGCCGACGTGATCAGCACCCAGTGGCGCGGCGCGCCCCAGGCCGCCTGCTCGCAGACCTGGGATGCCTTCCCGCCCGTCGGTGGACCGCCCGACTGGCTGTCCACGCCGCAACGCGTGGATGACTTGGCTTCGAATATCCCCTATGATTACCTGGCGGCCAACCTGATCATCCAAGGCGTGGTGGACGTCAGCACCTGTTCCGACGGCGGCCTGTTGGCCAATGGGCTTGCCAGTCCTTGCGGGATCGCTCAGGCGCAGCCGGCCGTTGACGAGTGGCAGAACCGCTTCGATGACGAAATTTTCTCCGCGGCCTTGAAATCGGATATCCCGGCGCAGTTGCTTAAGAACCTCTTCAGCCGCGAGAGCCAGTTCTGGCCGGGGGTTTTCACCGACCGGCCCGAGGTCGGGCTGGGACAGATGACCGACAACGGCGCGGATACGACGCTCCTGTGGAATCCCTCCTTCTACGAGCAGTACTGCCCCCTGGTGCTGGCGGACAGCTTCTGCCATACAGGCTATGCCCTGCTGGAGCCTGAGCAGCAGGCCGTCCTGCGCGGCGCGCTGGTCCGCAGCGTGGATGCCACCTGCATAGATTGTCCTGCAGGCCTGGACCTGACCCAGGCAGCTTTCAGCGTAACCGTATTTGCCGAGACCCTGGCCGCAAATTGCGTGCAGGCTGGAAGGATCGTGGAGAATGCCTCGGGCCAAACCCCGGGGGCGGCGAGCAGCTATGAAGACCTCTGGCGCTTTACCCTGGTCAATTACAACGCCGGACCGGGATGCCTGACCCTGGCCTTGCAGGCGGCGGTCGAGCAAGGCGAAGACCTGAACTGGGAAAATGTCTCCTCCAACTTGACCCCCGCCTGTCAGCCGGCGATCGACTACGTCGACACGATCAGCCAGTGAACCGGTGGAACTTTCGGCGGCTTCCTGTCGTCAATGCCGTGGCACATCACCGATCTTGACAGGAGGAGTTCATGTTCAACAAAATTCAAACTATTGTTTTCGCCCTGCTTGTGTCCCTGCTCGTCCTGGCGACGGGCTGCGGCGCCCGGCAGGTGCGGCTCAGTGCCGCCGATGAAGGCAAGCAAGTGACCCTCCATACCGGGGAGCAGCTGGTCATCAGCCTGGACGGGAATCCCACCACGGGATACACCTGGGAGGCACAGGACCTGGATGCCTCCCTGTTCCGCCAGGTCGGCGAGGTCAAGTTCGACAGCTCCAGCCCCGGCCTGCTCGGCTCGGGCGGGGTCCAGACCCTGACCCTGGCGGCGCTCAAACCCGGGACGACCACACTGACGTTAGTCTACCACCGCCCGTGGGAAAAGGGTGTCGCACCGATCCAAACCTTCAGCATCACAGTGACAATCCAGTAAGATTGTCGCTCGAATACCGGCGGAGGCGAAAGCCTCCGCTTTTCTTTTGATTGTATAATTGTCCCATGCTCACCCTCACCGAAAAAATCATCTTCACCCTGGCCGCCTTGGCCACCCTGGCTGCTGTGTATTTCGCCGTCCGCCGGCTGGTGCGCATCATCACTGCCGGGCACGGCAAGCCGGATTGGAAGCTGGCGTGGAAACGCCTGCTCAACGTCCTGGGCCGCATGGTGACTTTCCAGCCGGTGTTCCGCTTCCGCTTCTGGCCCAGCCTGTTCCATGCCCTGGTCGGCTGGGGCTTTGCCTTCTATATTTTGGTCAACTTGGTCGAGTTGACCAAGGGCTACCTGCCTGGTTTCGCTATTCCGGGAGGGGTGGGGGATGTCTACCGGCTGCTGGCGGACCTGTCCTCGGTGGCCGTGCTGGTCGGGATCGTCTTCTTCGCCATCCGGCGCTTCGTCTTCCGGCCGTCCAACCTGACCACGCGCGACTCAACCTTGCTGCACCCCAAGGCGCGCTTTGGGATCAAACGTGATTCGGCCATCGTGGCGTCATTTATCTTCATCCACGTCGGGGCACACTTTGTTGGGGAAAGCCTCCAGCTTGCACTCCCATTTGCCGGGAAGGAGCTTTTCATCGCTCCTGTTTTTGACCGTTGGCAACCTTTTGCATCCGCATTGGCTGGAGTATGGTATGGCCTGGGTCTCTCCCAATCTGCAATCACGATCGCCATACACGTCGCCTTCTGGTTGGCGTTGGGCACGATCATGCTCTTCCTGCCCTATTTCCCTTATTCCAAGCACGTGCACCTGTTCTTCGCCCCGCTCAACTTCCTGCTCAAGCCGGAGCGGCGTTCGATCGGCGAGCTGGGCTACATCAACCTGGACGATACCTCCATCCAGCAGTTCGGCGCCGCCAGGCTGGCCGACCTGGGCTGGGAGCAGCTGATGGACCCCTACGCCTGCATCATGTGCTACCGCTGTCAGGACGTCTGTCCGGCCTACGAGACCGGGAAGGTGCTCTCGCCGGCCGCGCTGGAGATCAACAAACGCTATTTCCTCAACACGGTGAGCGCCCTCAAGGACTCGCCTCCGCTGACCGAGTTTGCCATCCCGGCGGAAGCCGTCTGGGCCTGCACCTCCTGCGGGGCGTGCGTGGACATCTGCCCGGTGAACAACGAGCCGATGCGCGACATCCTGGATATCCGCCGCAACCTGGTGCTGATGGAGAACAGCTTCCCCAAGCAGCTGGAGAATGCCTTCCGCGGCATGGAGCGGGCGGTCAATCCCTGGGGTGTCCCGCCGACCGAGCGTATGAAATGGGCCGAGGGACTGAAGGTTCCTACCATCGAGCAGAACCCGCAGCCAGACGTGCTCTGGTGGGTGGGCTGCGCTCCGGCAACCGAAGCCCGCGCCCAGAAGACCGCCCGGGCGTTTGCGAAAATCCTGAACGCGGCGGGCGTCAACTTCGCCGTGCTCGGCCAGAACGAGCAGTGCACCGGAGATTCGGCCCGCCGCGCCGGGCGGGAAGACATCTTCTTCGGCCTGGCGGCCGCCAATGTGGAGCTGTTGAACGAGGTCAGGCCCAGGCGCATCGTGACGACCTGTCCGCACTGCCTGCACACTCTTAAAAACGAATACCCGGCCTTCGGAGGGAATTACGAGGTCGTCCACCATACCCAGCTGATCAACGAGCTGATCGAGGCGGGTAAACTTCCCCTCGCGCCTCAGTCCCCTTCGCAATCCTCAATCCCCTCCGCTCCGCTCCGGGGACGCTTTGCAGTCCCCAATCCTCAATCCAAAATTGCCTTTCACGATCCCTGCTACCTGGGCCGCCATAACCGGGTCTATGCCGAGCCGCGCCAGGTGCTGAGGGAGGCGCAGGCCGACCTGGTCGAGATGCCGCGCCACACCGACCAGTCCTTCTGCTGTGGGGCGGGGGGCACGCAGATGTGGAAGGAGGAGGAGCACGGCACCGGCCGCGTCAGTGCGGCGCGCCTCGCCGAGGCGAAGGCCAGCGGCGCGGGCACGCTGGCGGTGGGCTGTCCCTTCTGCATGATCATGCTGACCGACGCCGCCAAGGCGGACGGCGGGCAGGTGGAGATCAAGGACGTGGCCGAGGTCGTGGCGGAGAGGCTCAAGGATTGATCCGCTGATCGTCATCACCCGGACTGAATACCACGGAGCCCGCAAACCGGCCGGGCTCCGTTATTTTTTGCGGCGGGTGCTGGAAATCCAGAACATCGAAGAGCGAGCATCAGGGTTAATCTGACTAAGAGATCGAGGCGGATGCGATGCCCGAATATGCCTTGTACGTCGAATCCGGCCCGCGCCGGCGCAAGACCATGGTCCACGTGCTGGACCTGCTGGGCTGCATCGCCCAGGGGGCGACCACCGAGGAAGCGCTGGAGGCGACGCCGGAGGCCATCCGCGCCTACCTGCGCTTCCTGAGACGCCACGGCGCGGCTGTTGAACCGGAGGCGGCCGTCACCACGACCATCGCAGCCCATATCATGGAAGGCTCATGGATCGGTCAGGGCGATCCGGCGGTTGGCTTCCCTCCCGACTTTGAGACCTTGCGTGCCGAGGACCTGGCGGTCTACCTGCGCCGCCTGGACTGGCTCTGGTCCGACCTGCTCGAGTCGGTCCGGGGGCTTTCCCGCCAGCAGCTGGTTGCCCAGCCGGAGGGTGGAGGCCGCTCGATCGATGCCATCCTGAAGCACCTGGCCGGTGCCCATGGAACTTATCTGCGCTATCTGGTCGGAAAAGTGGATGACCTCCCCGCCGCGTCGCGCGCCGTGGAGGAAGCGGACCCCGAATCCGTGACCCTCGCCCTGGCCCATCTGGGGCGGGTCTGCGTGGTACGCCTGGAAGCCCTGACCGAGGCGGAGCGCAGTCGGGCCGTCCCGCACGGCCAGTTGACCTGGACGGCGCGTCGTGCACTACGGCGCATGCTCGAGCATGCCTGGGAGCACCTGTCAGAGATCTCCAGGCGTCTGGAGAAGGCCGGCGGTGAGGCTTTCCAGCGGGACGGGACGTCGTCAGTCGCAGGTTGATCTCCTATCGATTGACTCCTAGTACTATATATGGTACTATTATGGAGGTAGCCATGAGCAAGAAAAAGAACCTCATTGCCCATATTTTGAATCGTCCGCTGGTGGTCCGCCTTGAAGCGCTGGACAAGCTGCTCAAGAGCTATGGCTTCGAATGCCGTCGCGTAGCGGGCGCGATCGGCCACCTGCTCTACAAACGGCCGGGTTCCTCACCCCTTTCCATCCCGCAGAAAGAACTGGTCAAAGGCTTTTACCTGAAGCAGGCCCTTACCCAACTCCAGGAGTTGATCGAACCGGATGAAGACCTGGTGAAGATATGGTTAAACTCTTGAATATTACCTCGACCTTCCCTACACTCGCGAACTGATTCCCGACACGGAAGGGGGATGGTTCATCCGTATCAAGGAGTTGCCCGGCTGCATGAGCCAGGGGGACACCCCCGAGGAGGCGTTGCGGATGATCGAGGACGCCATGCGCGGCTGGCTGGCGGTCTCGCTTGAAGACGGGGATCCAGTCCCGGAGCCGCGGCCGGAGGAGGAGTATAGCGGCAAGTTCGTCGTCCGCGTCCCCAGGTCGCTGCACCGCCAGCTGGTCGAGGAGGCCGAGCGCGACGGGGTGAGTCTGAACCAGTTCGTCAACGTGGCGCTGGCGTCGGCGGTGACGTGCCTGCCGGCCTCCAGCGGGCAAAGCAAATCCCCCGCATTGATCCCCCTGCCAGAAAGCTTGAAGCAGTAACTCGTTGAAGTTCCCAAAGTGGAGAGAAAATGAAAATCTTGCTTTTATATCCGGAATTCCCGGACACCTTTTGGAGTTTTAAACACGCTCTGCAGTTCATCCACAAGAAGGCCTCCACCCAGCCGCTGGGACTGCTGACCGTCGCAGCCATGCTGCCCGCCGAGTGGGAGAAACGCCTGGTCGACTTGAACGTGCGCAAGCTGACCGACCGGGACCTGGCCTGGGCGGATTACGCCTTCGTAAGCGCCATGGTCGTTCAGAAGGAGTCGACCAAGCAGGTGATCCGCCGCTGCAAGGCCGCCGGCTTGAAGGTCGTCGCCGGAGGGCCGCTCTTCACCAGCGAATACCAGTACTTCGCCGACGTGGATCATTTCGTGCTGAATGAGGCCGAAGTGACCCTGCTGCCCTTCCTGCAGGACCTCGAGCAGGGCCGCGCAAAACGCGTCTATTCTTCGGAGGAATTTCCGGATATCCAGCAGACTCCGGCGCCTTTATGGGAGCTGGCCGAGCTGAAACACTATGCGACCATGTCAATCCAGTATTCGCGCGGCTGCCCCTACGACTGTGAGTTTTGCAACATCACCACTCTCTTCGGTCATCGGCCGCGCGTCAAGACCGCCGACCAGATCATCCGCGAGCTGGATGGGCTCTACCGTCTCGGCTGGAGGGATGCGGTCTTTTTTGTGGACGACAATCTCATGGGGAATCGAAGGCATCTCAAAGAGGATCTTCTGCCGGCGTTGATCGCTTGGCGCCAGGGCAAGTACGGAATGCCGTTCAACACTGAAATCTCCATCAACCTGGCCGACGACGAGGAGCTGATGACGAGGTTGGTCGAAGCGGGCTTCGACACCGTTTTCATCGGCGTCGAGACGCCCGACGAATACAGCCTGGCCGAATGCAACAAGAAGCAGAACCTGCACCGCGACCTGGTGGCGGATGTCAAGCGCATCCAGCGCGCCGGGCTGCAAGTCCAGGGCGGCTTCATCGTCGGGTTTGACAGCGACACCCCCTCCATTTTCCAGCGGCAGATCGAGTTCATCCAGAAGAGCGGTATCGTGACCGCCATGGTCGGATTGTTGCAGGCACCTCTCGGCACCCGCCTCTACAAACGTCTGGCCGGGGAAGGCCGCCTGCAGGGCCTGTCGACCGGCGACAACGTGGATGGTTCGACGAACATCATCCCCAAGATGAACCTCGACGTGCTGCAAAAGGGCTATCGGGCCGTGGTCGATTACCTGTATACCCCGAAAAATTACTATGCCCGCGTCAAGACCTTTTTGAGGGAATACCGGCCGCCGAAAATCAATATCCCGCTCAGTTCCGAATACATCCGGGCCTTCTTCCGTTCCATCCTTCGGCTGGGCATCCTCGGCAAGGAGCGCCTCCATTATTGGAATCTGTTTATCTGGACGCTCTTCCGCAAGCCGCGCCTCTTTCCCTTGGCGATCACCCTGGCCATTTACGGCTACCACTTCCGCCAGGTCGCTGATCTGCATATCGTCTGATCGATCCGGCCAGCGCCGCCGGTCCTTTTCCTGTGGGGATTGAGGGCCTGTCCATACCCGGTCCCCTGCCTGCAAAAAAGCACAAAGTCGTTTTTGTGCTTTTTTACTGCTTCTTGCATAAATGTCTGAACATTTTTGTCTCGAATTACTCGCAAATTACGGGGCCTTGGTTTAAATATTTACGCAGTACTCTGTAATTTGAGATTAGATCCTTGGTCGCGCTTTTCATTTTCCATTATAATCAGACCAATATAGTCTAAAAGGTTGTCGAATCCAGGAGAGGGATATGCCTTCTAGTGGGAAACCGAAACTGCCCCTGCCCCCCAAGGAGATACTCGCTGATTACCGCCTCGCTTTCCGCTCGCGCCAGGCTTCCTTCGTCGGACGGCGTGAGGTGCTCTCCGGCAAGGCCAAGTTCGGCATCTTCGGCGACGGGAAGGAGGTCGCCCAGCTGGCGATCGCGCGCGCCTTCCGCAAGGGGGACTGGCGCTCCGGCTACTACCGCGACCAGACCTGGATGTTCGCCCTGGACGTGCTGACCGTCCAGCAGTTTTTCGCCCAGCTCTACGCCCATGCCGACCTGGAGGCCGAGCCTGCCACCGCCGGCCGCGCCATGAATGCCCACTTTGCTTCCCGCTACCTCAATCCGGACGGCTCCTGGCGCGATCAGACCGGCATGGTCAACGTCGCCGCCGACGTCTCCCCGACCGGCACGCAGATGCTGCGCACTGTCGGGCTGGCCTACGCCTCCGTCCTGTACCGCAAATTGGAGAGCCTCAAGCCCTTCGGCCAGTTCTCGCACAACGGCGACGAGGTGGCCTGGGCCACGATCGGCAACGCCTCCGCTGCCGAGGGCATGTTCTGGGAGTCGGTCAACGCCATCGGTGTGCTGCACGCTCCTGCCATCCTGACGGTCTACGACGACGGCTACGGCATCTCGGTCCCCAACCAGTTTCAGATGGTCAAGGAAAATATCTACGCCATCCTGAAAGGCTTCGAGCGCCTGCCTTGCCCGGCCGAGGAGTGCGACCGCGGTTTCGATTTGTACAGCGTGCATGCCTGGGACTATCCCGCCCTGCTGTCGACGTATAAGACTGCCGCTGAAACCGCCCGCCGCTACCATGTCCCGGCGCTGGTGCACGTCACCGACGTCACCCAGCCGTACGGGCACAGCACGTCCGGCTCGCAGGAGCGCTACAAGCCCCCCGAGCGGCTGCGGTGGGAGGCCGAGTTCGATTGCATCCGCAAGTTCCGCGCGTGGATCGTGGAAAACGGAGTCGCCAAGGATGAGGCGCTGGCCTCCGCTGAGGCCGAGGAATCCGCCGCCGTGGAGGCCGCGCGCAAGGCGGCCTGGGAGGCTTACCGGGACCCCATCCTGAAGGAGCGCGACGAAGCCCAGTCATTGGTGGCTGCCCTGGCCGAAGCCTCCTCCCGCTCGGATGGCCTGTTGCAAGTTTCGACGCACCTCGATACCGTCCCGGATCCCTTTCGCCGTGACATCGCCGCTGCCGTCCACGAAGCACTGGTGCTGACGCGGGAGGAGCCCTCGCCTGAGCGCGAGCGGTTGGCGGCTTTTATTGCAAACATGGCGTCGAAAAGCGAGGCGCGCTACGCCTCCCACCTCTATTCCCAATCCTCCGCATCGGCCCGGCTGGTCCCTGAGGTGAAACCGGTCTATTCCGATTCTTCCCCGACGGTGATGGGCTTCGAGGTGGTCAACGCCGCCTTCGATGCCGCCTATGCCCGCGAGCCGCGCCTGATCGCCTTCGGCGAGGACCTAGGCAAGCTCGGGGATGTCAACCAGGGCTTCCGCGGCCTGCAGGAGAAGTACGGCGAGCTGCGCGTGGCCGATACCGGCATCCGTGAGGCCACCATCGTTGGGCAGGCCATCGGCATGGCGATGCGCGGCCTGCGTCCGATCTGCGAGATCCAGTACCTGGATTACCTGCTCTACGCCCTGCAGCTGTTGGCCGACGATCTGGCCAACCTGCAGTGGCGCACGGCCGGCGGTCAGAAGGCACCGGTCATCGTGCGCACGCGCGGCCACCGCCTGGAGGGCATCTGGCACTCCGGCTCGCCGATGGCAGGCATCATCCACTTGGTGCGCGGCATGCACGTGCTGGTGCCGCGCAATCTGACCCAGGCGGCGGGCTTCTACAACACCCTGTTGCGATCCGACGAGCCGGCCATCGTGGTCGAGACCCTCAACGCCTACCGCCAGAAGGAGCGCCTGCCGGACAACATCGGTGAGTTCACCGTGCCGCTGGGCGTGCCTGAAATCCTGCGCCCGGGCTCGGACGTGAGCGTGGTCACCTACGGGGCCTGCTGCCGCCTGGCCCTGGAGGCCGCCGAGAGGCTGTCCGCGGTCGGGATCCAGATCGAGGTCATCGACGTGCAGTCGCTGCTGCCCTTAGACGTTCACGGGAGCATCGTCGAATCCCTGAAAAAGACCAGCCGCATCCTGTTCGTCGACGAGGATGTCCCCGGCGGGACGACGGCAACCATGCTGCAGGAGGTCCTGGAGAAGCAGGACGGTTACCGCTGGCTCGACTCCACCCCGCGCACCCTGCCCGGCGCGCCTCACCGGCCGGCTTACGGCTCGGATGGCGATTACTGGTCCAAGCCCAACGTCGAAACGATCTTCGACGCGGTTTATGCGCTGATGCGCGAGGCGAACCCGGCAGCGTATCCGCCGATCGGTTAGCAGTCGATGGTTGGCAGTTGACAGAGGAGGAAAAATGGAAAAAGTAGCTGCCCGTAACTACCGCGAATTAATTGTCTGGCAAGAAGGCATTCAATTAGCCAAAGCGGTTTACCAACTGACCGGGAAATTTCCCCGCCAGGAGACCTATGCCCTATCTGATCAGGTACGCCGCGCAGCCGTTTCGGTGCCATCTGATATTGCTGAAGAGCAGGCGCGCAGGGCACCCGCGGAATTTCGCCGCTTTTTACACATTGCCCTTGGCTCGTTGGCAGAAGTGGATACGCAATTGGTTCTGGCTGGCGAGTTTGGTTATTTATGTAAGCAGGATGTGGACTCGATGGATTGTCAGATACAGACTCTGCGTATGAAACTTTATGCGTTGATCAAAAGCCTGCCTGCTCATTTGGATCATTAAGCGTTGACAGTTGTTGGTTAACCGTTGACAGTTAACTGCCAACCGTTAACCGCCAACTGTCCACCGATAACAGGAGAGCAACCATGGCAACAAAGGTACTGGCCCCCCGCCTGGGCGAGGGTGTGGAGGAACTGACCATCATCAAGTGGCTCAAGGCGGAGGGGGAGGCCGTCCGGGAGCTCGAGCCGCTGCTGGAGGTGGAGACCGACAAGGTCGTGACCCAGATCCCCAGCCCGGCGAGTGGGCGGCTGTTGAAGATCACCGTCCCCGAAAATACGCCGACGCATGTGGGGCAAGTAATGGCTTGGATTGGGCAGCCGGGAGAGAGCTTGGCGTTGGGGGATGGGGTGACGAGCGCAGTATCGGTGGTAAAGGAAATCGAGCTTCAAACGGAAAAAACCACGAACGAAAAACAAAAAGAGGCCGGGCCGCGCCCGTTGGGATTCCTATCGCCGGTGGTCAGGAAGATCGCTGCCGAACATGGTGTGGACCTGGAACGAGTGACTGGCACCGGCGAGGGCGGGCGTATCACCAAGAAGGATGTGCTGGCTTTCATCGAGCATTCCCCGGTTGGGGAGGTAGCCGGCACCCCTGCAGCGGGACCACGTGACACAGGAATACGCGGCACTCTTTTGCCTGTGACCACCATCCGCCGCCAGATCGCCGAGCGGATGAAGCTCTCCAAGCAGACCTCGCCGCATGTGCTGACGGTCATGGAGGCAGACATGAGCCGGGTGGCGGCTCACCGCCAGGCGGACAAGGCTGCCTTTGCTGACGAGGGGATCAATCTGACCTACACGGCTTACTTTGTAGCCGCCATCGTCGCCGGATTGAAAGCCTACCCGCTGGTCAACGCCTCCTGGACCGAGCAGGGCATCCTGGTCCATACGCACGTCAACGTCGGTATGGCGACCTCGCTGGGTGAGGAGGGCCTGATCGTCCCCGTGATCAAGGACGCCCAGAGCCTGTCCTTGCGCGGCATTGCCCGGGCGGTCAATGACTTGGCTGAGCGGGCGCGCCTCAAAAAGCTCCGGCCGGAGGAGGTCCGGGACGGGACCTTCACGCTGACCAACCACGGCACCGGCGGCTCGCTGCTGGCTATGCCGATCATCAACCAGCCGCAGGTCGGCATCCTGGGGACGGGTGCCATCCAGAAGCGCCCGGTGGTGGTCGCCGACGCGGACGGGAACGACGCCATCGCCATCCGACCGATGGTTTATCTTTCGTTCGTCTTCGACCACCGCGTCCTGGACGGGGCCTCGGCGGATTTGTTCCTGAGCAAAGTCAAAGACACGCTGGAGAATTGGGCATGACGGATCGGGAGAAAGACCACGCCTCTGTGCGCCTCCCCCCACCATTCGTCCTGTTTGGGCACCTGGCTGCCGCGTTCTTGCTCGGCTGGCGGGTGCACCTGCCGCTCCCGCTGCCGTTCCCGGTGCGCCTGCTCGGGGTGGGAACTGTCCTGCTGGGGCTTTTCCTGGCGTACACGGCGATCCGGGCTATGATCGCCGCGCGCACGCCGGTCGACCCGTATGAGGCGGTGACTGCCCTGGTGGTGACCGGCCCATACCGCCTGACGCGCAACCCCATCTATCTTGGGTTCGTCTGCTGCCTGACCGGCCTGCCTCTGGCGCTGGGTACGTACTGGGGGCTGCTGCTCGTCCCGCCGATGGTGGTGGTGATGAACCGGCTGATCGTGCGCCATGAAGAGACGTACCTGGAGGGTAAATTTGGCCAGTACTATCGGGCTTACAAATCCAGTGTGCGGCGCTGGCTCTGATTCTTTCTGGTGAGCGTAGTAAAATTGGGGCAAGCTGGATCGGGAATTAATTCTTTTTCTGGGAGTACTCTATGGCAGAAACCTATGATGTCGTTGTGGTCGGTGCCGGGCCGGCGGGTTACGTGTGCGCCATCCGTGCCGCCCAGCTCGGGCAGAAGACCGCCATCGTGGACAAGGAATGGCTGGGCGGGGTCTGCCTGAACGTGGGCTGCATCCCGTCCAAGTCGCTGCTCAGGAACGCCGAGATTGCCCACATCCTGCGCGAGCGAGGCAAGGAATTTGGCTTTTCGTTCGAGAACCTGAAGCTGGATTACGGCGTGGCGGCCAAGCGCTCACGCCAGAACGCCGACCGCCTGGCCAAGGGTGTCGGCTTTCTGATGAAGAAGAACAACATCACCGTCCACATGGGGGAGGCAAAGCTGACGGCCAAGGACACCCTGCGCGTGACCGCCAAGGACGGTAAGGTCTCCGAGCTGAAGGCGAAGAACGTCGTCATCGCCACCGGAGCGGCGGCCGCGGTCCCTGCGGCGTGGAAGGTGGACGGGGAGAAGGTGGTCACCTATTTACAGGCCATCCTGCAGGAGAAGCTGCCCAAGTCGGCCGTGATCATCGGTTCGGGGGCGATCGGCGTCGAGTTCGCCACTATATGGAACGCCTACGGCGTGGAGGTGACGATCGTCGAGATGCTGCCGCGACTGGTCCCGCTGGAGGACGAGGAGGTCTCGTCCGAGCTGAAGCGGGCCTTCAAGAAACGCGGCATCAAGGTCCTGGTGGGGAACAAGGTCGAGGCGGTCGAGGCGACCAAGTCCGGCGTCAAGGTCAAGGTCAGCGCCGAGGGCAAGGCGACGACCCTCGAAGCCGAGCAGGCTCTGGTGGCCATCGGCTTCAAGCCCAACAGCAAGGACCTCGGGCTGGAGGCGGTCGGTGTCCGGGTTTCCGAGCGCGGCATGGTCGAGATCGACGACCGCATGGCGACCAGCGTCCCGGGCATCTGGGCGGTCGGCGACGTAACCGGCAAGCTGATGCTGGCCCACGTCGGCTCGGCCCAGGGCATCGTCTGCGCCGAGAACATTGCCGGGACCGAGACGGTCACGCTGGATTACGAGACCATGCCGCGCGCCACCTACTGTCAGCCGCAGATCGCCTCCTTCGGTCTGACCGAGGCGCAGGCAAAGGAGCGCGGCTATACGGTCAAGATCGGGCGCTTTCCCTTCCAGGCTAACGGCAAGGCGCTCGGCCTGGGCGACTACGCCGGCTGGGTCAAGATCGTGGTGGATGAGAAGTACGGAGAGATCTTGGGGGCGCACATGATCGGCCCCGAGGTGACCGAGCTGCTCCCTGAGCTGACCCTGGCGCACATGATGGAGCTGACCCCGGCCGAGATCGGGCGCAACGTCCACGCTCACCCGACGCTGACCGAGACGCTGATGGAGGCTGCCCACGTGGCGGAGGGGATGCCAATCCACATCTGATTTGGTTATGTGCCACTAACGCAAAAAGTGCGTGGCACTTATTTACCTGACAGCAATTGATGGCCGCCGGGGATAAAATCGTCCGCATGCACAGACTTAAACTTGGCTCTCTGGTTGTCCTGGCCCTGTCCCTTCTCTTCTTTGTTTTCTTTCAGTACACCAAGCACGCCCCTGGCCTGGGGGATGCCAATCCTTTCGGCGAGGACCCGTACGACGCGGTGGGATCGTTCGGCGTGCTCCTGGCGCCCTTTGCGGGTCTGCTGGCAGTCGTGCGCGCCTTCCGACCTTATCCGCAGGAGTCGCCAGACCCCGGTCAACTCCGGATGCTCCTGCGCAGTGGCGCGGTGGCGCTGCTCGCCGTTACAGTGACCCTAGCGGCGGACGCGGTCGGTTTGGGGCGAGCGGTCCTGACGGGCGGGGCCTTCCCGGCCGCGGGCCCGCTGGCCGGACTCCTGGGCGGGATGGGCCTTCTGACGCTGCTGGCCGGCTGGGCTTTCCTGGGATCGAAGCGCGGGGTGGGGCTGCCGTCCGCCTCACGGCCATGGGTGCGGGCGCTCATCGTCAGCATGCTGGCAATCGTGATCCTGGCGCTTTATCCGTCCGACTGGCGTGAGGCGGGCATCATCGCCGGTGGGATCTTCACCGCCCTGCTCGGGATGGCGCTGCTGTTCCTGGTGGTCTGGGCGCTGGCATCCGCGGTCCTCCCAGGGGCAGGAGCTTCTCGCGAAGATATCTTCGATGACCTGGCAGCGCTATTCCAGGATTGGAGGCGCCGCCTCGGACGATTGGTCTTCCTCCTGGCCTGGCTCGAAAGACTGATCGCACTCCCGCCGGTGGCGAAGCTGCTTGGCTGGTTCCGCCCGCGCCGGCACCGCTGGCACCTGGTCCTGGTCGCCGCGGCGCTGCTGGGATTTTTCCTGCTGCTGCCGGAGATACTCGTCGAGGGCGGCGCGCCGAACCCAGGCCGGTTCCTTCTGGTGGTCGGCGTCTACGTTGGGATCGGGGCGGCCGGGGTGCTGCTGGGGTACCTGCTGCTGGGTGGATACCTTGGGATTTATTGATCATGTGCGGCGCACTTTAGAAGTGCGTCGCACATACGTCATCAAAGTGCCCGGTACATTAAGGTGCCGGGCACTTAGGTTTAAGGAGGGGGCGCTCAACGCGCCTGGGTCTGGTCTGCCAGGGCTTTCAAGTCCAGCACCGCCATGCGCACATGGGAAGGGGAGAGCATACCCAGGATCCAGGCGTAGTCGTGGTTGACTGGGCTGGTGTAGTAGCAGATGTAGGCGGTGTCGCCGTCCAGGACCAAGCCCTCGTAGGCAGTGTCGCCGGCGCTGGGCAGGTCGGTCAGGTAGGCCAGTCCGTCCGTGCGCACCTCTAAGAGGGCGGTGCGCTTGCGCGTCAGGACGCTAAAACGGACATACTCCTGGTACGGTCGATGATCAACCGGGGGTCTCTGATAGGGTGGACGTGGGCGGGCTGGTGGATGTAGCCGGTGGCGTGTCGGTTGCAGTCGGTAGGGGGGTGTAGGAAGGGGTGTGCGTTGCGGTCGGGGGGTTGGAAGTAGGGGTATCGGTCAACGAGGCGGTCGCGGTTGGCATGCCGGTTGCAGCCATTTTCGCGGTTGGGGTGCGGGTCAAAGTGAGCGTTGGTGTCGGCGTGGTGGTGGAGGCGTTTTTCGAAACCACGATTTTCACAAAAACGACGCCGCCGAATCCGACACCCTGGGCGTTTGCCAGCCTCCAATAACCGAGGTAAGTGCCTTCGGTCGCCGGCGCGGTGAGGGAAACTGAGACCCGGACCTGCTGCGAAGGGGCCACACTTGCGGTGAGGTTGGTTGCCGTACCGCCCATCTGATTGCCGCTGAAAAAGATCAACCGGTAGCTCGTGTCCCAGGTGCAGCTGCCAGTGTTTTGGAATGCCCAGGTCTTGACGAAGGCTGTCCCCGGAGCCATGATGGTGCCATCCGGTATGGTGACGTCACTGACGTAAACGGAATTATCACAATAATTGTTGCTTTGGGAGAGAGCAGTGGACGAGGGTGAGGGGAGGGAAGCCGTCGGGGGCGTAAAGAAATATGTCGGGAAGCTGGTCATCGACGGCAGGGCGGTGGGCGTGTCGGCGGGCGGAGGTGTAGGAGTAGAAATGGCTTCTGTTTGAAGCGCGGCAAATGTCTGCGCGGCCTGGGTATAGAATTGTGAAGAGCCTTGCCCCGGAGAGGTAGAACCAGCTCTGTTCCGTTGGAAGGAGTAGATCACCAGGAAAACGCCGCCAAGCAGCACCAGGAGGACTGCCAGGGCAAACCAATTTATCTGTCTTTGGGGAGCGCGAGGAGGGAAGTCAGGCATGGTTGCACCAGGCAGAAGTATACCGGAGGGTTATCATAACGTGGTAAAGAATTCGAGCAAGAATTGTGTATTTTTCCGCGGGAAAAGGGGTTTCAATCGACTTTTCCGGATCAAAAACCAGTGGTGTTGCGTCTATGGGCAGAGCCCTGGGTCACCGGCGAGTTATTATATCAAATCTGACAATTAATCTCCATGAGATCGCGCCGGCAATCCAATTGCAAGGCGTGGAAGGGCGGATTTGATGTAAAATAGCTATTCTGTCCCCGGGCCGGATTGGAGGAATATGTCGAATCCGCAGGATAATCTCCCCAAGGTCCAACCATTTGTCCAGGAAGACACCCAGGCGGCCAATAATGGCATGTCCAAACGCGCCCTGTTGAGCCAGACGACCATGATCGTCAGCCTGGTGGCGCTGACCCTGGCGATCGTTGGCGGAGCCAAGCTGGCGATCGACCTCTTCCTGGAAGGTTCGCACCAGCTCAGGACCGATACCCTGATCGCCAGCCTGGTCGCCCTGGGCCTGGCGTATCTTTTTGGCTGGATCCTGGCCCTGGCCAGCACGCGCGCCTATGCCAATCTGGTCATGCCGCTGGTCATTCGCATCTATACCTGGATCACGCTGGCCGGGATCGGTGCGCTGTATGTGCGCATCATTTTCAAGCTGTTCCAGCAGCCGGATAATGTCGCCCGTTTCCCGATCTACCTGATGATGCTGGTGGCCGGAATGGGCGTCCTGCTGGGTCTGCACCTGGTCGGGGAAAACCGCGACCTGCGCGCATTCTCCGTCCCGCTGCTCCTGCTCAGCCTGTTCCAGCTGTGCATGATCGTCTACCGCTACGTCTTTACGCCGAATGCCAAGCCCGGCTTCCTGGTCTGGGACCTGGTGTTCTTCTTCGGGATGCTGTCGATCTCCGGGTTAATGCTGGCCCACCTGGGGGTGCTCAACTGGCTGCGGCGGGCGGTGGACGGGATCTTCAAGAACCTGGCCGTCAAGGAGACGGAATGACGAAAAAAGCTCCCGGGACACAACCCGGGAGTTTTTTTATGCGTGGATCATGGTTAGCAGCATCTTGAATTTCTGGGTGGCCTTGACGGCGTGGGGGGCGTCCGCTGGCATGATGATCGCCTCGCCGGCCTTCAGCTGGTACGGCCTGCCGGAGATGCGGATCTCGGTCTCGCCCTCCAGCACGTGGACCAGGGCGTCGAAGGGGGCGGTGTGCTCGCTCAGCTCCTGTCCCCGGTCGAAGGCGAACAGGGTCACGTTGCCGCCCTCCGCCTTGGTGATCTGGCGCGAGACGACCGCGCCGTCCTGGTAGGAGGCCAGGTTGGTGATTTCCAGGATTTCAGCCTTTGGTGCCGTGGACATGCTTCCTCCTCAAGGGATAGTTGTCAGGGCCGCCGTCAAGGGATGCTGATCTGATATTCGGCCTCATTACGCGTGAACCGGGTGGTCCCGGTGACGACCAGCACGGCCTTGGTCACCCCATCCTGGCCGATGTTGAGCGGGAGGTCGGCGGTCTGGTCAGCGGCGAGGGGGATGATCTTGACGGCGGTTTGATTTTTTGTGTACTGGATCAGGGCCAGGCGGAAGGTCTGGGGCAGGACGTTCTCCACCCGGGCAAAGCCCTGTGCCTGCCAGCCTCCATCGTCCGTTTCGAAGTCGGTTGAATAGTGAATGGCTGGAATTGAGACGTCGTCGAGCAGGAAGCCATCGCCGTTGACGGCCAGGTCGGTCACATACTCGAAGCGCAGCGAGACTTTCTGGCCGGCATATTGTGAGAGGTCGACCGATTCCTGACGCCAGCCGCCGCGGGTTCCGGTATAGCCCCAGCCGAACGAGCTGCCGGTCGGGTCTTTGGAGGTGCCCGAAGGAGTTATCAGCACGTTCCAGTGCTGCCCGTCCGTGGAGGCTTCCAGGTAGACGTAGTCCCAGCCGTCTTCGATATCATACCAGGTCCAATAGGAGAGCGTGATCGGGGAGGCAACACCGGTGAAATCAAATGCCCGCGTGAGCGTCATGTCGGACGAGTCGCCCTTGTTGGACCAGAAATCGTAAGAGCCCGAATGGGGGTCGACCGGCAGGAGGCGGTTGGTGGTTGCGCCGCTGAAGTGCAGGGTGTAATTCCCCGGGCAGGTGATGCTGATGTAGTCGCTGCCATATTGGTGGACGGTACGGCTGGCCGGCTCCAGCGGGCAGGTGGGAACGGTCTCCGTGGTGTTGGCGGTGGGGGCTTCCTTGTAATTGTGGTAATCATAGCGCCCGTCGGCGATCGAGGCGTCATGCACGTAGTTGGTGATGGCCCAATCCAGGAACAGGTCATCCGCCCCGATGGATTGCTTGGTCAGCGGGTCTACGGCGTGGATGTCGCGCAAGGCCTGGTCCACTCCTTCCAGTCCGTTGCCCGGCTCGCGGACCAGGGTGCGGGTCGCCTGCTCCCCGAAACGGTCGAGGATGTAATCCATGAACAGGAAACTGGCGCCATAGTGGGGCACGTCGGCTTCGGGATTGCTGGGATCGTTGGGCCAGTCGTTCAGCTGCAGGTCCGGGTTGGACAGGAAGATGGCATCGAACCCGCCGGTATTATAGCCGTTGATAAAGGCGGCCAGATCGGCCATGCCCTCACTCATCCAGGCGCTTTGGTTGCGGTGCTGGTGCCACTCGATCATGTGCTGGAACTCGTGCGCCAGCGTGCCGTACGTGTAGGGGTCGGTCAGGCTCTGGCTGGCGTCGATCATGAACATCTCGTGGCCGTTGGAATACATTCGAATTGCCGGGTTGTATTCGTCCGAGGGGAATACGCCGGCGAGGCTGGCCCCCAGGCCGTGGGTGTAGAGGATGTAGATGTGTACGTCACCGTCGATGCCCGGCGTCCATTCGGAGCCGAAGAAAGCCCGGTCGGTGGGGTATATCTTGTTTTCGAATGTGTCCACCAGGTTTTGAATCTCATGCTGGTCGAAGCTGGTTTGGTTTTCCACCCATAAGTAAGCATGCGGTGTGACGTAGCGCAGCGTGGCCGTGACTTGGATGGTGTCCAGGGTATCCTGGTCGGTGATCCAGAAGTGGTCCTGCTCGCCGGCCTGGTGCGGGGAGGCTGGCGGCGTCAGCGTGGCGGGGAGGCTGCACTTCTGCTCCAGCCGGCAGGCAAGGTCGGCGTAATCGTTGGCCGGGATGAGCATCTGCTCCAGCAGGTTGAGCGTATCCTCCGGCACTTCGTTCACGGGCGGACGGGCGATTTCGAAAGGCGTGGGCGTCGGATTCCCCCGCACCTGGGTCGCGAGAGCAATCATCCTGGGCAACAGGTTCTGTGCCCGGCCGGCCGCAAGGTATACCACACCCAGGACCAGGATCGTGCAGCAGCACAGGCCAAGCACGGCGGCCGTGATAATCGAGATGGCTTTCGAAGATTTATCCAAGGGGCTTCCGCGTTTTTGCGAATAAAGTGGGCTGATTTTACTATGAATTGGGAGGGATTGGCGGGAAGTGGATCTTGACCGGATGGATGAAATGCAGGCCGGCCGCCACCGGGAGGACGAACAGGTCGGGGAGGAAGACTACCAGCAGATAGTGCCAGGGGCGCGGCTCGCGGGCCCGCCGCCGATCAGCACGACCGCCGCCACGGCCGCGGTGGTCAGTCCGCCCCAAACGCCGACGGCAGTAATCAGCGCCCCGGAGTTCAGTAATTTACGCAGGCTGGGATTATATCCCGCACGTGGCTGTCCCCCTTCACCTGGAAGCTCGGTTCTACAAATAGCTTTCCAGCAGATGCCCCACTTCCTGCATGCTGAAGACCGGTCCGTCCACGCAGACCAGCTTCTCCCCCAAATTGCAGCGCCCGCACTTGCCCAATCCGCAGTGCATGCGCGCCTCCAGGGTGACGTAGCTGTTCTCGTCGGCGAAGCCCATCCCGGCCAGCATTTTGGTGGTGTTCAGGATCATGATCGGCGGGCCGCAGGTGATCGCCACCGCGTTCTGCGGCGAGGGAGCCACCTTCTCGAGCAGCTGGGTGATCAGCCCCACCTCGCCCTGCCAGTTCTCATCCGGCTTGTCTACGGTCAGGTGCAGGCTCGTGGCGGGCGTGGCGCGCCACTCGTCATACTCATCGGTAAAGACCAGCAGGGATGGATGCCGGGCGGCCCAAAGAATTGTCAGCCGGCCGAAGTCCGAGCGGTGGTCGAGCACGTGCTGGATGACCGGCCGCAGCGGTGCCCCGCCGATGCCCCCGCCCAGGACGACGAGATCCTTTCCCTTGAACTTGTCCATCGGGAAGGCGTTGCCCAAGGGGCCGCGCACGCCAACCGTGTCGCCCTCGCCCAGCTCGTGCAGGCCGGTCGTCACGGATCCCAGGCGGGCAACGGCAAATTCGAGCACCGATCCCCTCTGCGGCGTGCCGGCAATGCCGAAGGGTGCCTCGCCCTGGCCGAAGGCCGAGACGAAGGCGAACTGCCCAGGCAGGTAAGCCCCGAAGGCTTCGCTCCCGCCGTTCAGCATCTCGACGCGGAAGAGCTTGATCTCGGCTGCCATGTCACGCACCTCGACCAGGCGACCCAGGAAAGGCATCATCGGGTTGGTGTTCATGCCGGCCTCCCCAGGTCTTGCAGCACTTCGGTGATGTCCACGCCGGCCGGGCAGACGTCGATGCAGCGCCCGCAGCCGGTACAGGCGGAGGTCCCGTCCAGACCGACCTGCTGTGGGTAATAGAAGAATTTGCAGTAAAAGCGGTTGCGCAGGCGCTCACCCTTTTCAGGGCGCGGACGATGGCCTCCGGCCACGCGGCGGTAATTTTCCCCGGCGCAGCTGTCCCAACAGCGGATGCGCTCGAACTCGCCCGGGCCGAGCATCTCGTCGCGCACCGCGAAGCAGCGGCAGGTTGGGCAGACATAGGCGCAGGCCCGGCAGCTCAGGCAGCGTTCCGAGATCCGCTGCCAGTAAGCGTCGCCGAAATGCTCCGGCCAGGGGATGGAGTGAGGATTGACGACTGCGGAGCGTCCCTCGAGCGAAGCGAGAGGGATTGAGGACTGCGAAGCGTCCCCGGAGCGGCGCGGAGGGGATTGTGGACTGCGAAGCGTCCCCGGAGCGGAGCGGAGGGGATTGTCGATTGAGGATTTGGGTTTGGCAGTGGTCTTTTTCCACTCTCCGCCGGGGATCAGGAAGCGGCCCTTTTCGGTCACGGCCTCCACAAGGTAGGAAGTGCCGTTTTCGTAGAGCATGATGTCCACGTCATCGGCCGCGTCCGGCGCGCCGCCGACCGAGGTGCAGAAGCAGGTCGGTCCCGGCTCGGCGCAGGCCAGGCCGATCAGGGTCGTGTTTTCCCGGCGGCGGGTGTAGTAGGCGTCGGTCGGGTTGGTGTCCAGGAACAGGGCATCCAGCAGCCGGGCAGCGCGCGCCTCGCACGGGCGCACGCCGAAGACGATCGACGGCGCCTCCGGCAGCGCCTCGACCAGGTGGACCTCCTGGCCGGTCTTTTCGATGGTGAACAGGCGTTCGGTGGGCGGGAAGAAAACCTCCTTGACCGAGAGGACAGGCCGTGCCTCCCGGTCGATCTCGTCGCTTTTGGCCACCCGGCGGTACAGGACGACCCCGTCCGCCTCGCGCGGGGCGATCAGGACACGGCTGTCAGCCAGGCTGTCCAGCCAGCCGTTCAATTCCTCGGGGGAGATGAGCCAGCGCTGCGGTTTACCCATCCTACTCCTCCTTGTACTCCCCGGACAGGACGGTGACGATCGGCGACGGGGCTACCGTCAGGCCGGCGCGGTAGCTGAAAGCTTTTTCGATCTCCTCGGATAATTTCTGGTTGAGCAGGCTGATGGGGATTTCCATCGGGCAGGCGCGCTCGCACTCGTTGCAGCCCACGCAGCGCCCGGCAAGATGGTAGGCGCGTCCCAGGTGGAAAGTGCGCTTTTCGTTCAGGCCGATGCCCAGCCCGACCCAGGTCGAGTCGTCGCGTTCGTACAGGCAGGTCGGGCAGTTGCACAGTGGACAGGCCTGGCGGCAGGCATAGCAGCGGATGCAGCGGTCGAACTGGCTCAGCCAGAATTCCATCCGCTCGGCCGGGGACAGCGCACTGAGCTTGTCGGCCGCGGTCAGGTGACCGGTCCGGGCGGTGGCCGGCGGCTCGCCGACCAGCGTGTCGTAAATGATCGGCGTGCGCTCGCTGCAGATCTGGCAGCGGACCTGCATGTCCCCGTCCCGGTCGCGGATGCCCTCGCAGGTCACCCCGATGATGTGCACCTGGTCGCGCCGGTACTGGCCTTCGGTGAGCTGGACGTTGATCGCCTTGCTGTCGCAGGGTTTGACCACCACCGCCACCGGTCGGGGCGGGCGGACACCCGGGTCCGCCTTTGCGCTGCCTGGGCCGACACGCTGGCCTGCCTTTAGCTTGGCCGGCAGGTAGGCAGCCAGGTTGTTGGTGACGTCCGGGTTCCAGACCAGCCGCTCGGCTTCCTCCGCAGCGTAGACGAACGTCGGGCGCGTCCGGCCGCGCGGCCCGACCTCGTAACCGATCACGCACCCGACCTGTCCGCTGGCAAGCAGCTCGCGCGCCTTGGCCCGGATGGCGTCGGTCTTGGCGGCGCAATCGATCTCGGGGAAGGGAATGGAGGCTTGCTCCTCTTTGAATGATCCGTCGAAGATCGCCCGATCCTCGCTTGGGACCTTCCAATGAGCCGGCCCCAGTGCCCGGACCGCCTCAGTGAACTCTGCCGCGATGCGGGCGAAGCGCTCGCCCTCCGAAGCCGAGACCCAGTCCAGGCGGAAGCGCTCGGCTTCCAGCCCGGCGAACTGCAGCAGGCTGTGCAGGACCGGCAGGCGCTTGGCAGCGCGGTGGTTGCCGGTATCATAGTGGCACTCGCCGATGTGGCAGCCCAGCACCAGCACCCCGTCGGCGCCCTGGTCGAAGGCGCGCATCACCAGCTCGGGCGAGACCCGCCCGGAGCAGGGCACGCGGATGGCGCGTAGGTTGGCCGGGGACTTGATGCGGGCGATGCCGGCCGTGTCGGCGCCGGTATAAGAGCACCAGGTGCACAGGAAGGCGATGATCTTGGGTTCGAAATCCATGTCGGCTTCTTTACCTTTTTTATCGTTCTAGCAGCGGTTGAAAAGATCAATTTGCTTACAGCAGTCGGGCTGAGCTTGGCGAAGCCCGAGGATAAAACGTTGGGTAGACCTTCAATTTGCCCTTCGACAGGTTCACACCGTCCCGGCTTCCCACAGGGACGCATCGCAGTCCTGCCGGGAGGGCAACCGTTTATTAGTGATTTTATGAATGTATTCAACAGTACATCGTTCTATCTAAACCGTCAGCGCGCCGATGATCTCGGCGACCAGCTCGCGGTCGTCGAAGTGGATTAGCGACATGGCCTTGTCCGGGCAGGCGGCGGCGCAGGTGCCGCAGCCCTTGCACAGGTAACCATTGACCCGGGCGAGGCCCTGCTCCAGCTCGATGGCCTGGTACGGGCAGGCAGCGACGCACTGGCCGCAGCCGGAGCAGCGCATCAGGTCCACCTCGGCGATGGACGGGTCGAGGGCGATGGTGCCCTGGTCCATCAGCGATAGGGCGGCCGCGGCCGCCGCCCCGGCCTGGGCGACGCTGTCGGGGATGTCCTTGGGCGACTGGCAGGTGCCCGCCAGGTAGATGCCCTCCGTCGAGGTCTCGACCGGGGCCAGCTTGGGGTGGCGCTCCAGGAAGAACCCGTCCTGGCTGCGGCTCACGCCGAAGGTCGCCGCCACTGCCCCGGCGTCCGTCTGCGGCTCGAAGCCGGTCGAGAGTACGACCATGTCCACCAGCACTTGGTCCGGCTGGCCGTGGAAGGCCTCGTCCCAGCTGACCAGCAGCTGGCCCTCGTGCTGCTCGATGGAGCGGACGCGGCCGTGGTAGAAATGCACGCCCATGGCGGCGGTGCGGTTGTAGAACTCCTCGTAGCCTTTCCCGAACGAGCGCATGTCGCGGTAGACCTCGTGCACTTCGGCGCCGGCGTACTCGTGGACCAGTTGGGAGAGCTTGAGCGAGTACATGCAGCAGGCGCGCGAGCAATACTGGTTGTAGTCCGGGTCGCGGCTGCCGACGCAGTGGAGCACCGCCACCGAGTGGGGCGGCTTGCCGTTCTTCAGCACCACCTTCCCGCCGGTCGGACCGCTGGCATTGACCAGGCGCTCGAACTCCAGGGCGGTTAGGATGTTGTCCAGCTTGCCGTAGCTCAGGGCCGGGATGCGGCGCGGGTCGAAATCGCGGAAGCCGGTCGCCAGGACGATCGTCCCGACGGTGAACTCCTCCAGCGTTTCCTTCATATTGTGGTCGATCGCCCCGCGGTCGCAGGCGGCCACGCACTCCAGGCACTCGGCGCACTCCCCGCAGCGCACGCAGCGTTCGGCCTCGGCGATCGCCTGGTCCTCGGTCAGGGTCAGGTCGACCTCGCGGAAGTTGAACTGGCGCTCCTTGAGCGGAATGGTGGTGATGGTGATGCGTCGGCGCCCGGAGGCCTCGCCGCGCCCGATGCGCGCCTTGACCTCTTCGAGGTCGACCTCCGCCGTCGGCGGCAGGACCGGCTCTGGGAGGCCGGCCGCGCCGCGCAGGTAGCGGTCGATGCAGCGGGCGGCGTGGTGACCCTCGCCGATGGCGTCCACCACGTAGAAGGTCGAGCCCTTGTGCACATCGCCGGCGGTGAAGACCCCCGGCAGGCTGGTCATCATCTCGTCGTCGGCGTCGATCCCGGACTTGGCCGGCCGGATGCTGCCGTCGGCAGGCAGGAAGGAAAGATCGCAGCCCTGGCCGGTGGCCCAGATGACCAGGTCCGCCGGCAGGACGTGCTCGGTTCCGGGCAGCTCGTCGATCAGGATGCGGCCCTTGTCGTCGTAGCCGTGGTATTCGGTGTGCACGCATTTGACGCCGGCGATGTGCTCGTTTTCGACCACGATCTCCTTGAACATGGTCGCCCCGCACATCTTCACCCCCTCCTCCTCGGCAATCTCGACCTCCCACTCGAAGCCGGTCATCTCGCCCTTGGGTTTGCGGAAGATCATGCGCACCTCGTCTGCCCCGACGCGTACCGCCGAGCGGGCGCAATCCAGGGCCACGTTCCCGCCGCCGATCACGGCGACGCGGTGCCCGTGCAGGTCGGGTGGGTTCCCCAGGCAGACCTTCTTGAGGAAGTCCAGGCTGAGCCAGTTGTCGGGATGGTCCTTGCCGGGGATGTCGACCTTCTTGGCGACGTGGGCGCCGGTGGCGACCAACACGGCGTCGTAGGGGCCGTCCAGATTTTTATTCTTGAGCAATCCCGGGACGTCGGTGATCCGCGTGTTGAGCTGCAGCTCGACGCCCTCGTCGAGCACCTGCTGGATCTCCCAATCCATGCGCTCGTAAGGCAGGCGGTGGGGCGGGATGCCGACCCGGATCATGCCGCCCGCCACCGGCAGGGAGTCGAAGACCCGCACCTTGTGGCCCAGGCGCACCAGATCGAGGCCGGTGGTCAGGCCGGCCGGCCCGGCGCCGATGATGGCGACCTTCTTGCCGGTCGGTTCGGGCTTGTGATGGAAAGGAGTGCCGACGATGGACTTGTCGCGCATGTTCGGCAGCTCGTCGCGGTGCTGGTAGGCCCAGTCTGCCACGAAGCGCTTGACGCCCATGATGTTGACCGGCTCGTCCAGCTTGCCCCGGCTGCAGACTGCCTCACAATTGCGGTTGCACACCCGCCCGCACACGGATGGGAAGGGGTGCTCGCGGCGGATGGCCCAGTAGGCGTCGGCGTAGCGCTTCTCCTTGACCAGGGCGATATAGCCCATGGTGCGCTGGTCGGTGGGGCAGGCCGCCCGGCAGGGGGCCACGCCTTTCTTGTCGATCACGTAGGCGCCCGGCACCGACTGGGCCGAGAAGCGGTAGACCGCCTTGCGCTGGCTCAGGCCGCGGTCGAACTCGCTGCTGACCTGGATGGGGCAGACGGTGGCGCAGTTGCCGCAGCCGGTGCACTTGGACTCGTCCACGTAGCGGGGCTTGCGGCGCACGCGCACCTGGTAGTTGCCGACGTAGCCCGAGATCGACTCGACCTCGCTGTAGCTCAGCAGGCGGATGTTCTTGTGGCGTCCCACGGACACCATTTTGGGTGTAAGTATTCAGGCCGCACAGTCGAGCGTGGGGAAGGTCTTGTAGAGCTGGGCCATGTGCCCGCCGATGGACGGCTCACGCTCCACCAGGGTGACCTGCTTCCCGGCATCCGCCAGGCGCAGGGCGGCCTCGATCCCGGCGATCCCGCCCCCGACCACCAGGGTGGACTGCGCCATGGTCACCTCGCGCATGCTCAGCGGGTTGTGGTAGCGCACCCGGCTGACGGCGGCGGAGACCAGGGCCTCGGCCTTGGCCGTCGCCTGGGCCTTGTCGGCGATGACCCACGAGCAGTGCTCGCGGATGTTGGCCATCTGACAGAAGAAGGGGTTCAGCCCGCCTTCCCTGCACGCCCGGCGGAAGGTGGGCTCGTGCATCAGCGGGGTACAGGAGGCCACCACCACCCGGTTCAGGCCCTGCTCCTGGATGTCCTGTTTGATCAGGTCCTGGCCGGGGTCCGAGCACATGTAGGTGTAATCGCGCGCCAGCACGACCCCGTCCAGGGAGCGGGCGAACTCGGCCACCGCAGCCACGTCCACCGTGGCGGCGATGTTCGTCCCGCAGTGACAGACGTAAACGCCGGTTCTGATTTTTGAATGGTTCATGCACACCGCCTTCCTTTTCACCGCGGCGCCCGCGAAGATCGCAGAGTTTTTTGATCTTCCCTGCGAACTCGGCGCCTTATCATCCCCGAAGGGGACCGCGGTGAGCTACCTCGGTTGGGGCACGTTATAGCCTGCCCCAACGTTTAATATCCCATCGATCTCCGCCAGCACCTCTTCGTTGGTGAAGCCGTTCTGTACGATGGCGCCGGCGGGACAGGCCGCCGCGCAGGCCCCGCAGCCCTTGCACAGCACGGCGTTGATCGAAGCTGCCTGCCGGCCGTCTTGCTCCACGATCGAGATGGCGCTGTAGGGGCACAGCCCCTCGCAGGTATGGCAGTTGCCGCACTGCTCGGACAGCACGTAGGTGGTGAAGGGTTCCAGCTCGACCCAGCCGGCGTCGATCAGCGAGAGGGCCGCCGCGGCGGCGGCCCCCCCTGCGCCACGCTGTCGGGGATGTCCTTGGGCCCCTGGCAGGTGCCCGCCAGGTAGACCCCGTCCGTGGTCGTCTCGACCGGGGCCAGCTTGGGATGCTTCTCCAGGAAGAAGCCGTCCGGGCTGCGGCTGACGCCGAAGGTCGCCGCCACCTCATGCTGGTCGGGCTGGGGCTCCAGGCCGGTCGAGAGCACGACCATGTCCACCACGGTCTCGAGCGGCTCACCGGTGTAGACGTCGACGATGCGCACGGCCAGCCGGCCGTCGTGCGCCTCGACGCGGATGTCCCGGTCGTAGCGCATGAAATTCACGCCGTGGTGCTCGGCCTGCTCGTAGAAGGCTTCGTAGCCCTTGCCGAAGGCGCGCATGTCGCGGTAGAACTCGACCACTTCGGCGCCGACGTAGTCGCGGATCAGGGTGGCCAGCTTGAGCGAATACATGCAGCACACCCGCGAGCAGTACTCGTGCTGCTCGCCGCGGCTGCCCACGCAGTGCAGCACGGCGACCTTTTTCGGCGCCTCCCCGTTCTTGAGCAGCACCTTGCCGGTCGTCGGGCCGCCCGAGTTGATCAGGCGCTCCATCTCCATGCCGGTGACCACGTTCTCGAGCGTGCCGTAGCCGTACTGCGGAGCCTGGTGCGGGTCGAAGTCGTGGAAGCCGGTCGCCAGGATGATGGCCCCGACCTCGACCTCCACGCTCTGTTCCTTCTGCTCGAAGTCGATGGCCTCGCGCGGGCAGAACTTTTCACAGGCCTTGCACTTGCCGTTCTTGAAGTAGGCGCAGTTGACCGTGTCGATGACCGGCACGCGCGGCACCGCCTGGGGGAAGGGATAGTAGATCGCCGGGCGCAGGCCCAGCCCGAGGTCGAACTCGGAGGGGATCTTCTTCCACGGGCATTTTTCGATGCACGTCCCGCAGCCGGTACACAGCGCCTCATCGACGTAACGGGGTTTGCGCCGCACCGTCACGGTGAAGTTGCCCACGTAACCGCTGACCTTCTCGACCTCGCTGTAGCTCAGCAGGGTGATGTTGGGGTGGCGTCCCACGGACACCATCTTGGGTGTGAGTATTCAGGCCGCACAGTCGAGCGTTGGGAAGGTCTTGTACAGGCGGGACATGTGCCCGCCGATGGACGGCTCGCGCTCCACCAGGGTCACGTGCTTGCCCGAGTCCGCCAGGCGCAAGGCGGCCTCGATCCCGGCGATCCCGGCGCCGACGACCAGGACGGAGGGCTTCATCGGCACCCGGCGCATCTCGAGCGGGGTCTGCCAGCTCACGCGCCGGACCGCAGCCGCAACCAGCGCCCGAGCCTTTTCCGTCGCCGCAGCCGGGTCCTCTGAGACCCAGGCGCAGTGCTCGCGGATGTTGGTCATCTGGAACAGGAAGGGATTCAGGCCGGCCTCGGCGCAGGCCCGGCGGAAGGTGCCCTCGTGCATCAGCGGGGTGCAGGAGGCCACCACCACGCGATTCACGCCCTCGTCGCGGATGTCGGCTGCGATGAGCGCCTGACCGGGATCGGAGCACATGTAGGAATAGTGGCGCACGACGGACACGTTTGGCAGTTCGGCGGCGTAACGTACCACGGCTTCCACGTCGACCACGCCGGCGATGTTCGTGCCGCAGTGACATACATAAACGCCCACGCGGGGCGGAGCCTGCGTCGGCGTGTTGGCGGGAGTGCTCATGCGTGCATTTCCTTTCGTGCGGCGATAAATTGCATACCAACCTCCGAAGCCTGTTCTTGACGATAAAAACTATCCATATTGTGCATTTTTTCACAATCAGATGCAAGTGTTATTTGTCACTGACTGTGCACATAAAAAAAGTGACGCACCCTCACGGGTGCGTTGGGTTATTTAAATAACACTGGGGCGTCCACCAGACCGCCCCAGGGATTCATTTCTCGACTTTGGCTTCCTGTTTAACTTCCTGCTTCTTGCCGCCCTTGACCTTGAACTCCAGGCCGCTGTCGTCGCCCTTGACGTGCACGGTGACGGTCACGCCGGAGGGGATCTCGCTGCCGAGCAGGGCCACGGAGAGCGGGCTCTCGACGTATTTCTGCAGGGCGCGCCGCAGCGGGCGGGCGCCGAAGGCCGGGTCGTAGCCCTCCTTGGCCAGCCACTTGCGGGCGGCTTCGGTCAGCTCGACCTTGACGCCGTGCTCGTTCAGCCGCTCGCTGGATCTCCTTCATCTGCAGGTCGACGATCTGCTCCATCTGCTCGATGCGACAGCGGCGAGAAGATGATGATCTCGTCGATGCGGTTGAGGAACTCGGGCCGGAAGGTGCCCTTGAGCGCCTTCTCGATCTTGTCGTGGGTCTCGTGGTCCTCGTCGGTCTCGCCGTATGCTGCAGGAAGCCCAGCGTGCCGGACCCTTGCGCACGAACTCGGTGCCCAGGTTGGTGGTCATGATCAGCACGGTGTTGCGGAAGTCGACCACGCGGCCCTGGCCGTCGGTCATGCGCCCGTCGTCCAGGATCTGCAGCAGGGCGTTCCAGACCTCGGGGTGGGCCTTCTCGATCTCGTCGAAGAGGACCACCCGGTAGGGGCGGCGGCGGACGGCCTCGGTCAGCTGGCCGCCCTCCTCGTAGCCGACGTAGCCGGGCGGGGCGCCGAACAGGCGCGCTGACGGTGTGCTGCTCGCGGTACTCGCGCATGTCGATGCGCACCAGGGCGTCCTCGTCGTCGAACATGAACTCGGCCAGCGCCTTGGCCAGCTCGGTCTTGCCCACGCCGGAGGGGCCGAGGAAGATGAACGAGCCGATCGGGCGGCGCGGGTCCTTCAGGCCGGAGCGGGCCCGGCGGATGGCGTCGGAGACGGCGTGGATGGCCTCGTCCTGGCCGATGATGCGCTCGTGCAGGCGCTCCTCCATTTGCAGCAGCTTGTCCGACTCGGTCTCCATCATCTGGTTGACCGGGATGCCGGTCCACTGGGCGACGACCTCGGCGATGTCGTTCTCGTCCACCACCTCGTCCAGGTGGTGCTCGGACTCCCAGGTGTCGCGCTTGCTCGTTGAACTCCGTCTTCCAGGCGCAGGCGCTCGGCCTTCATCTCGGCGGCGCGCTCGTAGTCGCGCGCATTCGAGGCCGGCCTGCTCCTCCTCGGCCTGCAGGCGGTCGATCTCGGTCTTCATGCTTCTTCAGGTCGGGCGGCAGGGAGTAGAGCGCCACGCGCAGCTTGGCGGCGGCCTCGTCCATCAGGTCGATGGCCTTGTCGGGCAGGCGGCGGTCGGTGACGTAGCGGTCGGACAGGCGTGGCGGCGGCCACCAGGGCCTCGTCGGAGAAGCGCACCTTGTGGTGGGCCTCGTAGCGGTCGCGCAGGCCCGTGCAGCATCTCGATCGTGTCGTCCACGCTCGGCTCGTCGACGTAGACCGGGGCGAAGCGCCGCTCGAGGGCGGCGTCCTTCTCGATGTACTTGTGGTATTCGTCCAGGGTGGTGGCGCCGATGCACTGCAGCTCGCCGCGCGCCAGGGCCGGCTTGAGCATGTTGGAGGCGTCCATCGCGCCCTGGGCCGCGCCGGCGCCCACCACGGTGTGCAGCTCGTCGATGAACAGGATGATCTCGCCCTCGGCGCGCTGGATCTCCTCGATGGCCGCCTTCAGGCGCTCCTCGAACTCGCCGCGGAAGCGCGAGCCGGCGATCATGGCGCCCAGGTCGAGGGCCACCACGCGCTTGCCGCATCAGGATCTCGGGCACGTCGTTGGTGGCGATCTTCTGCGCCAGGCCTTCGACGATGGCGGTCTTGCCCACGCCGGCTTCGCCGATCAGCACCGGGTTGTTCTTGGTGCGCCGGGAGAGGATCTGGATCACGCGCAGGATCTCGGTGTCGCGCCCGATGACCGGGTCGAGCTTGCCCTCGCGTGGCCAGCTGGGTCAGGTCGCGCGAGTATTTCTCCAGCGTGCGGTAGCGCGCTCTCGGCCTGCGGGTCGGTGACGCGCTGGCCGCCGCGGATCTCCTTGATGGCGTCGAGCACGCGCTCGCGGGTGATGCCGCGCCTTCGGCCAGGATGCGGGCGGCGGGGGTGTTGCGCTCGGTCAGGATGGCCAGGAAGATGTGCTCGGTGGAGATGTACTCGTCCTTCAGGCGGTTGGCTTCTTCGTTGGCCAGGTCGATGATGCGCTTCACCCGCGGGGTGATGAAGATCTGGCCCGGCGCCGCCGCCGAAGATGTTGGCCTTGGGGCTGGTGCGCAGGGTCTGGTCGAGGCGCTCGGCCAGGGCTTCGCAGTTGACGTTCAGGTTCTCCAGGATCTGCGGGATCACGCCCTCCGGGCTGCTCGATCAGCGCCAGCAGGATGTGCTCGGTATCGATCTGGTTGTGCCCGTAGCGCTGGATGATCTCGGCGGCACGCTGGGCGGCCTCCTGGGCTCGTTCGGTAAAGCGGTCAAATCGCATCATAGGCGGATTTTCCTTTCAATCTTTCTGGTAGCCGTGATTATAACAAAATCCGGGTCGGACGTTTGAAAGTATTATATTAGAGCTATGTTAGATTTCGACATTACCATTGTACATGTTTACTCCAGAAGTGCAAGCGGCAGAAGCAAAGGGCCAGGGCGTTTTTATAGTCGCAGGCACCTCGCGGAACAGGACAGGATTTACCGCTGAGTACGCAGAGGGCACAGAGGGAGAAAAAGATTCCCTGTGGACTCTCCCGGAAGGACTGCGAAGCGTCCCGAAGGGACACCGGGGCGGTGTGTGCCCTGCGTGGTGAATGGTTGAAATCTGCGCCGTACCACTTGGACTTTAAGAACACTCTGGATGAGGCTATAATTAGAGCCGATGACCGCCGTCACCATCCCGATCCTGGTCCAGAACCCGCAGCTGCGCACCCTGAACATCCTGCGTGACCTGCCGGCGGTGGCCGACCTGGTCGAGACCTGTTTTGCCGACACGATGGATGCCGAGGGCCGGCGCTACGTCCAGCAGATGCGCAGCGCCGGGAAGGACAACCAGTTCCTGCGCTGGGCGAACAGCGCGGTGGACACGGTCTCGATGCCGCTCTCGGGATACGTTTGGGAGGAAAAAGGCGAGATCATCGGCAACGTCAGCCTGATCCCCTACCGTCATGCCCGGAAGAAATACTATCTCATCGCCAACGTGGCCGTGCGCCCCGACCAGCGCCGGCGGGGCATCGGCCGCGCCCTGACCCTGGCAGGCATGCAGCACGCCCGGGCGCACCGCGCCGATGAGATCTGGCTGCACGTGCGCTCCGACAACCCCGGGGCAATCGCCTTGTACGAGGAGCTGGGTTTTCGTGAACGCCTGCGGCGCACGGCCTGGCATGCCAAAACGGGGCAGAATCCTCCCTCGGCAGAGGCTGGCATCCAGATCTCACACCGCTACAACCGCGACTGGGCGCTCCAGGAGGGCTGGCTGCGCCGCCTCTATCCGGACCTGATGGACTGGTACCAGTCCATGCCGTGGAGGTCGCTGCGACCGGGCCTGGGGCCGGCGATCTACCGTTTCTTCGTGGACGTCGACACGCGCCATTGGAGCGCCTACTCCGGCGGGAGGCTCATGGGAGCCCTGACCTGGCAGCCGGCCTCGGGCGCGGCGGACCGCCTGTGGGCTGCCGTCCCGCCCGAGGGAGGCGGAGGCGCCCTGACGGCCCTGCTGATCCACGCCCTGCGCTCCCTCAGCTGGCGGCAAGCGCTGTCCATGGACTTTCCGGCTGAGGCCTACCCGGCGGCAGTCGAGGCGGCGGGCTTCCGTCCCTACCGCACCCTGCTGTGGATGCGGGCGGAAGACGAAATTCGATCCACTCGACCGGGAAACCCGCCGGGCACGGCTGCGTAGATGGATATGACACAGGCATGTCAATGAAACCCGTCAAGTCATAACTCTGTTTCCGAAACTTGAAGGAGATCAATAGGAGGTAAAAATGAGATTCGTCATTCGCTGGGGCATCAACGCCGTCGCCCTGTACGCCGCCGTGGCGCTCCTGCCCGGCCGGCTGTCGTTCGAGAGCCCATGGGGGCTGGCAGGCATCATCATCCTGGCGCTGTTGTTCGGGCTGGTCAACGCCCTCTTCCGCCCGCTGCTGAAATTGCTTTCCTGCCCGCTGATCATCCTGAGCCTGGGCCTCTTCACGCTGGTGATCAACACCCTGCTCTTCGCCCTGACCGCCTGGGCGGGCAAGTTCGTCGGCCTGACCCTGACCATCACGGACCCCTTCTGGTGGAACGCCTTCCTGGGCGCGCTGATCGTCAGCGTCGTCAGCTTCGTGCTCAGCCTGGTGCTGCACGACGAGCTCAAGGGCCGCCGGCCGCGCAGGAAATAAGCAGGTATTTCCCGGAAGAAGATCAGGGCGACCATTGGGTCGCAAGAATCAATACGTCAAGTAAGTTTTCTGTTTGAAGTTAAGTTGTAGTAGAAAAAAAGTGCCTATTGAGTAGGCACTTTTTTTAAAGTCTGCTTAAGTCGCAAGCAGCCAATTTACGGTCCGCTGGAGACGGCGTTGGGCGGCGGCGGACGCTCCTCCTCATACGATCCTAGTCCGGTTTCGCATGCAATGCCGATCCGAGTCTCCAGCTCGCCACGCTTAGTCCGACGATCGCGCACCAGTAGACGATGAACTCCGCCACCCCAAACGAAAGGGCGGAGGTCGCACTCGCCTCGGCGAGGAGAGGCACCCGCAGCAAGCCCCGCGTGATTCCAATCCCGTGGCCTACCAGGGACACGCCACCACCGAGCATGCAGAACCAAACTGCTTGCCATCTTGGGGCGTGGATGCTCATACGCTAGAAAGCGAGAGCTAACGCCCCGAATAGCAGCCCGTATCCAACGGGAAGCAGCCACCTCGACCAACCAGGGAACACCGCGCTGTAGACGGCGTCCCAGAACAGCATCGAGCCGAAGACCCCCCACAGTAACGCGTAGACGACACACGCCGCTGCTGCAACATGCCACTTGAGCTTGGCGAACAGCTCGGCCGACACGAATCGTGCCACCAGCGACAGAAGCACCATGTCGATCGGCACCGTGATAGACGTCGCCCGCCACAGCAGCTCCGACGTTACTCGGCCCGTCTCGTTCATGATTACACCGCCTTTCGACCAACAACCACGCCTGCCCAACGGGATGGCTCACCTGCCCCGCTGTACTTGCGGGGTCAGGTGGTAGGGTCAGGGAATGGCGCCTGGATTTAGGTGTGGCAGACCCGTTACTCTCCGTTTCCTGCGAGAGTGCCTCAGTACCATCACCTTGTCTGGTTTCCATCCCCTGCCACATCGAACCGGACGTGAGGTTTTTCCTCATCCGGCTCACCGAAAACCTTCTTCCTGGAGCTTTCAAGGGATTGACCATCCCGATTTTGATCTCCTGCCACATCAGGCCAAACCAGAATGCTCTTTCTCTTTTGGCTCTCAAGTATAGTCTGCGCTGAAGTTCTCGTGATTTGTCTTGTGGTGTAATTGGCCTTTCGGCATGCACCGTCACTTACCTCCTCGCTTGACCTGGTTGAAGTAGAGGCCCTTCCCTCTCATCGAGTTTTGTTGTCTCGATGGTCATCAGTACAATATGGCCTCCTCCGACTTCTCATCCGGCTTCCTCCTGGATTTCACCTCTTCGGCTTATACCATTCGTTACACTGGCTGTGGGCCATTGACCGGATGAGATCTCTCCTGTTCCATCGTCTACTGTCACAACATCCCGTTCTCCCTACACCGGAGGGTCCTTCACGGCTGCACTTCCAGGTTCTTCGCCGCTTCCATGGCCTTCGCTAGTGGCTCACAAGCTCGGCTCCCTCTTTTTCCCTTTCGGGCTAACATTTCGGCGCTGCAAAATTCACTTTATGTTGCGGGCTGTTGCTTTGCTCTCCCTCCTCAGGAGGTTACAACGTTTCAGCACACCCGGTCACCCAGATGCACTGGTTGCCTGCTACCTGGCCGCCTGACCGCTACCAGGACTGGACTTTCACCAGCAAGCAGACGATGACTTTTCAGGACACACGAGCCGGTGTTGGGCAGCGCTTGATTAGTGCAATTCTGTGACTATTCCTTGACGGCAGCGTAGTTGTCATCAGGGAAGGCCTTACGCATCTCCGAAGGTAGTGGATGCCCCAGGCCACCATTCACCCGCAATTCTACCTTAAACTTCGCAGACGAAAATGCGCGACTAGATTGCGACTGGGGAGGGCTTCCCGATCCGGTAGTTACTGACGCAGAACACCTCATTGACCCTGGCAATACTTAACCTCGTAAGGAGTGGTTCGCACCTCGTAGTCATCCTGGCCGAGGGAGTGAAAATAGGCATTCTCGGTGGCGCTGCTGCCGAGCGTGGTGTACACGGGTCCTGAGGGCGTCAAGGTGATCACCCCTGCCAGCGTTGGCAGGAATTTGTAATCATCCCGGGACTCATCATATTCCTGGGGTGTGATCAACAAGCGGATTTCTGTGTCTGTCCGCCACCGATTGTTCAGAGCTACATCACTGTAGACGATTTTAACCGCTATGCCATCCAGGCCCAGCAGGGCAGGAATATCCGGGAACAGTTGCCCGGTGTTGAAATCGTATCCGCTGATCCTTGCATCGCACCACCCCTCGCCGGTACTGAACTCTGTGAAGAAGGCGGTTTTCGTTTTGTTCCATAGCTTCAAGCCGCCTGGGACAAGCTGTGCTGCGGCAGGGCGTGACGTTAGGTCTTCGACAAAGAAATTCCCCTCAATGTATGTGGCGATCCCGGAATTGATGTCGTTCCAGGTGAAGACCAGATCCCCAGTAGAGCTCCAGCCCAGGTAACCGACCCACCACTTTTCTCCCAACGCGGCAAACGCGACCGTAACTGGCTTTTCTTCCCCGATCTTCAAAACTCTGACAGCCTCGCCGCATGTGCCGGTCTCTTCAAGACAAACCATTGTGGAGTAAGCCACGGTTTGTCCGTCTGGAGAGGGTGACAAATAACTGCAGCCTCCGATGGTTTCGCTGAACCAGTCATAGCGCGAGAAGTCCACGCCGGGATGGCGGGTCAGGCATTCTTCCGGGAAAAACATGCGCGCGGGGAGGGGTTCCGGGCTGACGGTCACGAGCCGGGTTATCTCGACCTGTCGCGTCACCTCGATGGTTTGCGGGGCGGGTACCAGACTGGCGCAGCTGGTCAGGAAAATGCTCAGGAGGATGAAGGCTGACAAATCTCTCATCGCAGGCTCCTTTTAGATATGATCCGGGCGGATGGGCGGTTTTTTGCACTCCCTTGTGCCCCACCCTTACTGGCTGGGAGTCAGCCAGTTGCTGTATAAGGTTGCCCAACGGTTCGGCTCAGCGGCGGGTAGATTGGCGGGGCTAGCCCGGCTGCAGAGCCCCGCCCGTCCGCTGCCTGTCTTGCCAAAGGTCCCGCGTTCTTTGCGGGGCGCTCTTTTCAGGGGAGCCGGTGTTGGGCTGCCCGTCTAATCACCTTTCTGAGCAAAAATGGCAAATGCACCCGGTGAACAGATAGAAGTCTTTATTGTGTTGTCACTTGTATCCATAATGGGCAAAGGGAGGTTACAAACTGTTTCGACTTTTTCCCAAGCATTGCCCGTCCAGGTGTAAAGCGCCAAAGTGTCTAGATTTTGAGATGCAGCAAACTTTATTGTTACCGAAACAGGTGCATTGTAGGTAAATCTTTTAAATCCTTCCATCTTATCCCCAAGGCCTGTAAGCAGAACAAAGGCATCGCCATTGTAAACCAGAGAAGGTGGATAAATGGATGCCAGTTCGGGCATAAGCATCGCTCTGGCAGGCTGTGAAGTCGCATCTTTTGGAAAACCCAGCCAAATTTCTGTGCCTGTTTCACTTGCGTAAATCAGGCTGGCTTCAATCCCGGGGAATAGGCGAATAGAGAATGATTCGTTGTAAGGAATCTTTGTTGGGTATGGTGTGGGAGGAAAAGGTGTGTAGGTTGGGAAAGGCGTAAAAGTTGGGTATGCTGTCTGAGTAGGCATTGCCGCCTGCGTTTCGGCAAAGGCAGTCTGAAGACCAACAGTTGGTGATGAAGAAGAACACGCAGGCAGAAACAGTAAAGCCAGAAAGGTTACGAGAAAGTAGTAGTTTTTCATCTTGTTATTACTCACCTATTGAATGAGTTGGTAAGATTATTCGGTATCTGGCAGCCCAACGGCTTTGAGCTGAGCGGCTGGGGGGTTCAACGTCGGCTGCTCACGCTCTTTGCCTACCATGCACGTTCATATGTAAACCCACCATAATCCCCGGTCCGCTCCAGCGAATTGTTAGGCGTCCTTCTTTACCGACTTTTTCGTTGAACGACCCCATAGGCCAAAACGCACAGAATTTCGTACATCATCGTGGCACCGACGAGGGCTGTGATCCCGGACGGGTCGAATGGCGGTGATACTTCGACCACATCGCCGCCGATCAAGTCAAGACCACGTAGACCCCGCAACAACCCCTGTACCTGGATTGGGGTCATCCCACCAACCTCTGGCGTCCCTGTGCCTGGAGCGAATGCTGGATCGAGGCTGTCAACATCGAAGGTAATGTAGGTAGGGCCATCGCCTACGAAACGCCGAGCCTCAGCAATCACTGCCTCCACACCCAATTTCGTAAACTCCTCGATAAAGATGACACGCATGCCAGATTTAATTGAGAACGCCCATCCTTCTTCCGAGTTCTGTGCACCACGGATGCCGATCTGCACCGTTCGTTTGGGATCGAGGATCCCCTCTTCTACAGCCCGTCGAAATGGTGTGCCATGGGAAAGCTTGGAGCCCAGTTCCTCGTCAGCGGTGTCGGTGTGGGCGTCTATGTGCACCATACCAACTGGACTGTCCGTTGCTATCGCACGTAAAATCGGCAGGCTGATCGAATGGTCGCCTCCGGCACTCAGGGGCACCGCGCCAGCAACGTGAACTTTTCGGTAGAACTCAGTGATATCGGTGTGACTCGTCTCGATGTGAAAAGGGTTGGTAATTGTTACGTCACCCATGTCAGCAATACGACAGAGCTTGTACGGGTTAACCCTCGTGACATGATGAATGGTACGCATAAAACTCGACATGTTCCGGATTTCTCGCGGCCCGTGACGTTGGCCAGGACGATTTTCTACTCCGCCGTCGAACGGCACACCAATGAGGGCGATATCCAACTTGGATGGGTCGCGAACCAACGGCGTGCGCATGAAGGTTACAGGACCGGTGTAACGTGGTGCGGAATCAGGATCGTAGTTGATTTCATTTTCCATAGAATTTTTGCTCCCTCGAATTTGCCATATCCAAGATCAGCATCGCTTCAAAACTAATACTAGACGCCTAACGGATGGGCTCAGCGGCCCCGCTGCACTTGCGGGGTCAGGTGGAGCCGATGTTGGGCTGTGCTTGTAAGAATAGTTCCCCAAAATTACTTCCCATCTAACGAGAGTGTGTCAAAGGCCGTTCCCTATTGCCCGTGTGCGTAAATTTCCTGCACTTCGTCCGGTGAAAGGGCCCGGTCGAACATTTGAAATTCGTCGATACTTCCCTGAAAGTTGTATGCGTAGAACGGCGGCCAGGCTCCAATAGTCATCGCTTGGCCTTTGCCAATCGCAGCACCTGTCGTAGGCCAGTCATTCACCAATCGACCGTTGGTGTACTCCCGAATATGGTCGCCATCGTAAGTTACGAGCTCATGTACCCATTTGCCAGCAGGAAAATTATTGTCATTATTGATGATATCCGGCAAGTATAGACCATTCGTGTCGTTACTCCAGAACTCTGGAATGTGAGTAGCTAATATCCAACCAGAACCGGGACCACCATTCCACCAGGCGCCACTAGCCAGTTTGTAATTGTTCTGAGGGTTATCAGTTTTAAACCACAGGGAAAAGGAGACTTTATTTCTCCCGGCCGCCGGATTGTTGTGTGCCTGGATGTAACCATTCCCGGTTAAAAAGATAGCCTGACCAGCAGATATGCCATTGCTTACATCCACCGTTCCAACCAGCTGTGCGTCATACCCATGGCCAGATCTATCCGTAACGACGCCGGATGTCAGAAAATCGCCTTCGAAGTCATACCAAACAAGCAATTCATTGTTCGCTGGCAAAGGTGTTTCTGTGAGAATCGGAATAGCGGGAATAGGCGCCTTTGTGGCGGGTGGAGGAGTTGCCGGAAGCGCTGTTGTCTCTTCAACTTGAATTATTTGCGTAACAGGGACAACTTGCGTAACAGGGACAACTTGCGTAACCAGCACAACATAAGTGCCCGGGACTCCCCGTGAACCAGTACAGGATGATGTAGACAGAATTATTAGACCTACCATCAACCAGTGGGTTAAGTTGATTTTTAATAAGATGCGCATATAGGCCTCCCAATGCTCAATCCAAAAAGCTGCCCCATGGCGGGTATTTCCATTAGGACGGATCAGCACGACCACTTATCTTATGGCACAAAATTCAGCAAAGCTCCCAGCTATTGCGTATACGGACAATCTAACGGCTTATAGACTGTCCATCTAAGCACCTAAACCATTAGGTAGTTAGATGGACAAATGATTTAATTTTATTAAAATCATTATACGTCTTTTTGGGATGGACTTAATTGATCCCCCGCCACCAGTCCAATAGCAAATGGCTAGTTGTTGGACAAGGTGAAATTTAAATCACGATGCTCCGTCGCCCTGGCGTGTTTTTATGGATTGACCGCCGGCAGCCCCCCGGCCGGTTTGGCCGCCCGCACGGCGCGCAGGATGGCCTGTGCCAGGACCTCGGCGGCAAACGCCCCTACGACGCTGACATCCGCTTTTTTCTGCCCGCCGGACAGGGCGAAGATCGTGTCGCCGTCCAGCCGGGTGTGGGCGGGTCGGATCGTTCGTGCCAGGCCGTCCTGGGCCATGCGCGCCACCCAGGTCGTCTCGGCCTTGTCGAAGCGGGCATTGCTGGCCACCACGCCGATGACCGTGTTGCTGCGTGTCGCCAGCCCCATGATTGTCCGGCCGGCGAGGGTCTGCATGACCTGCAGCGTGTCGGCAAACGGGCCGGCCCCGCCGACCTTGAGCGGCCCGACCTTGGTCGGGCGCGCCCCGGCGACGATCTGCCCGCTCTGCGGGTCGACCACGTCGCCGAAGGCGTTGACCGCCACGAGCGCCCCGACGACCAGCCCGCCGCCGATCTCCAGGCTGGCCGTGCCCAGCCCGGACTTCATTGCCCCCAGGTTGCCGAAGATCTTGCCCACCGAGGCCCCGGTCCCGGCGCCGACATTGCCTTCCGCCAATGCCTCGGCGGAGGCGGCGGCCGCAGCAGCGTAGCCCATCTCCGCATCCGGGCGGCGGTCGGCGCGGCCCAGTCCCAGGTCGAAGAGGATCGCCGCCGGGACGATGGGGACGCGCGCCGGGCCGGCGTTGAATCCAATGTGCTGTTCCTCCAGGTAGCGCATCACGCCCGTGGCGGCGTCCAGCCCGAAAGCCGAGCCGCCCGCCAGCAGGATGGCGTGCACCTTTTCCACCAGGTTGACGGGGTCCAGCAGGTCGGTCTCGCGCGTGCCCGGCGCGCCGCCGCGCTGGTCCACCCCGCCGACCGCCCCCTTGCGGCACAGGATCACCGTGCAGCCGGTGAGGGCTTCCAGGTCTTGGGCATGCCCGACTTCAATCCCCGGTATGTCGGTAATGGCGTTCTTGCGTTTCATCGGGCTATTTCAGGTGGCGGACCAGTTCGAGGAATTCGTCCCACTCCTCTTTGAAGAAATGCAGGGTGACGTTGTTGAGTTCCAGGTGATAGGTGGTCTCACCGTCGGGTTCGTCGGCTTTCCAGGCGAGATAGTTTTCGGTCTCGGCGATGTTTTCGGTCGTCGGTTCGGCAACTGTCTTGGGCATAACGCCTCCTTTCGGATGATCGTGCATACCAATCATCATTATACGGGTTTTACCGGCTGTAGAGCTTAAAACCTTTGCGCGGCAGCGAGCCGGGAGTCCTGCTCTTTTCCGGTCAGGACGTCTTTTTCCGCCTTGATTGCCACCAGGCCTTGAGATTGTGGAACGGCAGGATGGTGGGCGGCAGCGGTACGGTATCATGCCCCGGCGGCCAGGGGTCGTGGTCGAACATCTTGCGCAGCACGTACTGGCCGAACAGCTGCAGGGTTGCCAGCAGAGGGGCGGCGACGATGATGCCCAGGATGCCGAACAGGTTGGCGGCGACCAGGGCGGCGATCAGGACGAACGCCGGGTGAACCTTCAGCGTCTCCGCCATGATGCGCGGGGAGACCAGATTGTCGAAGACCTGGTCGATCAGGATGCCAAGTCCAATGGCGATGAGGGTATAGGTCAGCGGCGGAAGCCCGAACAGGTTCCCGGCCTGGAAGTAAGAGACCAGCCCCAGGACGAGGTAGTTGACTGCCGGGCCCACATAGGGCAGGAAGCTGGCAAAACCGGCAATCAGCGCCAGGCCGATGGAATAGTGCACTCCCAGGACGCTGAGCACGACCATATAGGAAATCAACTTGGAGAAGAAAATGATGATCTGGCCGCGCAGGAAGGCGTTCCAGATGCGGGCCAGTCGGCGGTTCAGGTGCTGAATGTCATTGTCATAACCGGGAATACTGATGTGCAGAATGCGCCTGCGCAGCCCGCCGCTTTCGGCCAGGAAAAAGTAAGAGATGATTAGGATGAAGAGGATCCAGCCCAGGGTGGTTACGGCGCTGCCCGCCAGCGTCCCGACCAGGGACCCCAGCCGTCCGATGGCCGGTTGGACATAAGAAAGGATCTGCTGGCTGATCGAGACCCAGTCCAGCTTGGAAAAGTCAAGGACGAGCGGGCCGAACGTGTAGACTTTGCCGGACAGCCCGCTGATGATCGCCGGCAGGTTGGTCACGGTGGTCTGGATGGTACCGATCAGGTTCTGGATCTGCTGGACCAGCCCGACCCCTCCCCAGGTTGCCAGTCCGATCAGGATGAGGATGAAAACAAGGTAGATGAGGCTGACCGTGACCCGCCAGGAGAGCGGTGTTTTGCGCTCGATGAAGGCGGCCACCGGCTGCAGAAGATAGGCGACCATTAGGGCGATGATCACCGGTCCGAGGATGGTGTGGAAGCGCACCAGCAGGATGCCCAGCAGGGCGACGCCGGTCAGGGCGAAGACCAGCTTGGTCATGGCGCCCCAGCGGGGGGAGGGAGATGAGTGGGTTCCAGCCATAGACGAGCTCCTCATTGCTATCTTCTATTCTACTGCTTCTTGTCCAGAATTGTGATCTTCGCCTGCCGTTTTTTGGGAAGAGACGGACCCGGTCTTTCCACGTGCCGTCTATTGCCCGGACCTTGACCGCCGGTTAAACTCCACTTAATCAGCGGCTATTATAATAACGGGTATGCGCCGCCTCCTCCTGACCAGCTTGCGCTGGTTTCTCCTGATGACTATTCTGGCCGCCTGCGTGCTCCCCGCAGGCATCAGCCTGAACCGTGCGGCGATCCACTTTGCCGTCATCTCTCACCCGGATGGAGCTTTGTACGTCGGCGACCAGGTCAGTTTCGAGGTTTTGGCGCCGCCCCAATTCGACAGCACCGGTCAGCGCGTGGCGGTCAGCTTCAACGGGCAGGAGCTCGGCCGGGCAAGCTTCGCCCCCTACGGCGTGGGGGAGCGCCGCGAAGCCGTCCTATGGTGGGTCTGGGACACGCGGCAGCTCAGGCCTGGCTCCTACACCCTTGCCTTTGCCACCTATCCCGGGGGGACCAAATGGATTGAGAGTGTATCGCTGGGACCGGCGAGCCAGGTCCCGCTGCCGGAGCCAGGGGCGCACTGGGCCTCAACCACGACCGCCTGCTGCAGCATTTACTACATCACCGGCACAGACGCGGCCCGCGACATCGTCTCCCTCGGCCAGATCGCCGACGCGCAGTCGGCCGACGTCAGCGCCCGCCTGGGCACCAGCCTGAAGGAGAAGATCCCCCTGGTTTTACTGCCGCGCGAGCTGGGGAACGGCGGGTTCACCTTGAACGCGATCTACGTCTCGTACCTGGACAGGAACTACGGGGATACCGACGTCGGCCTCCTGCTGCATCATGAGCTTGTCCACTTCTACGACCAGTCGCTCGGTGGAAAATACAAGCCGGTATTCTTTGAGGAGGGACTGGCAGTCTACCTGAGCGGGGGCCATTTCAGGCCGGAGCTGATCGGACCGCAGGCGGCCGCCGTGCTCGACCTGGGCTGGTACATCCCCCTGAGGGTCCTGGTGGAGGACTTTTATCCTCAGCAGCACGAGATCGGCTACGCCGAAGCGGCCGGACTGGTGCAGTACCTGGTGGCGACGTACGGCTGGGAGGCGTTCGACCGCTTCTACCGTTCGATCCAACCGCCCGAGGGAAAAAGCACCTCCGCTGTGATCGACGCGGCTTTGCGATCCAATCTGGGGATTTCGTTCAGCGAGATGGAGGCGGGATACAAGGACTACCTGCGCCTCCAGACCGTGACCGAGGCTGACAGGCAGGACCTGCAGCTCACCGTCCGGTTTTTCGCGGCCCTGCGCCGCTACCAGCAGGCCCTCGATCCTTCGGCCTATTTCATGACCGCCTGGCTGCCGGACGGGGCGGAGATGCGCAAGCGCGGCATCGTCGCCGACCTTTTACGTGCCCCGCAGGGGACCGCGAACCGCTGGATCGAGTCGCTTCTCATGCAGGCCTGGAAGGAATTGTCCGATCGGGAGTACGCCGCTGCGGACCGGACTCTGACAGGGATTAATATGATGCTGAGCGTGATCCCGCCTGAAAAGCAGGCCTTGCCCCAGGAATGATCCCTGGAATGACAGTTGCCCAAAACGGTTTTGTCTGTCTTCCGCATCCGAATTCGCGGGGATCTGCTTGCGGATGTGCCATCTGATGTGCGCAGGCTCCATTGAAAAGATAAATTTGATCATCCAAGGTCGGAGTTAGCGTTCGACAGGGCTCTGACCGAAAGCCGGCCGCCGGGATAGATCAGGATCCCGCTCCTTTATGGAGCGGGATCTATGTTATTGGCTCAGTGCGCCAGGGCTCGAGTTGGGCGCGCTCAGCGGCACGCCGTTCACCCAGCACCCGGGGATGTCCCCAGGCATGCTTGCCGATCATCCCCTCCCGCAGAAGAGCTCCTGCGCGGCGCTCAGGGTAGCGCCTGCGGGAGGCAGAATACAGAGGTTACTGGCAGACCGCGCCGAGCATCTGGGCGATGAAGCGGAAGGGGAACGTGCACCAGCGTGCGCCGGTTTTATCCGCGTCCACCCACAGGAAGGCGGCCACGCAGGCGAGGATCAGACACAGGACGACGAGCACGATCACGATCAGGACGACCCTGGAGCCGCCCTTCTTGGGCGCCGCCGCGGCCGGAGCCGGGCTGACCGGCACCTGGCCGGAGTAAGCCGGGGCCGGGGCGGGCGCCGGAGCCGCCTGCTGGACGGGTGCGGCCGTCTTGGCGGCCTTGGCCGATCCGACCATGGTGGCATTCGCGTCGAAGGTGGCCTCGTATATGAGCACGATATTCTCACCGAAGGACACGGCGTCCCCTGGCTTGAGCGCCAGCGGGGCGCTGAGGCGCGTCCCATTGACGAAGGTCCCGTTGGTCGAGCCCAGATCCTCCAGCACGTAGCTGGCACCCTTCCAGGTCAGCTTGGCGTGCCGGCGCGAGATCTCCCCGTCGTTGATCGAGACGGGGTTGCTGGGGTCGCGGCCGACGGTCAGCTCGGCGCCTTCGAGTGGATAGGCCTTCCCGGCGTTGGGCCCCGAGCGCACCACAAATTGGAATTGAGCAGCCATGGTTCCTCCTGATGAATGCGATGGGATAATCTGTGAATAGTGTACAGAGTTTGAGGGAAAATGTCAAACCGCTTTCGGTACTAGTGGACCGGCTGAAGCTGGCTTTTGACCAGAAGACGCCTGCATTTCAGGCGCAATCATCATGCCAGATTGCCGATGACGTTCGATTATTTTCCTGAAACCAGGACCAGCGGCGAGAGGCGCGTCGAGCTCTGGTCGACCAAGATTGCCGTGCCCGCGGCCATATCCACTGACACCAGGGAGTAACTGCTGATGTCGTACAGGCTGCCTGCATAGAAAGTGACGAACAGCCCGCTTCCATCCGCCCGCCAGGTGAGCTGGTCGGACGTATCGCTGGCGTCGACCGGCAAGTCGACCGTGTGGATCAGGGCATTGTCGGGGGAATAGATCATCAGTTTGTTATGATCGACGGAGACCCAAACCTTGCCGTTCGGGGCTACAGACGATACTCCAAATTGGACATCCGCCGAGGTCAGGATTCCGTCGGCGGCAAGGAAATACCTCTTGCCATTGCCTCCGCCGGCCGGTTGTTCCTCGACGAGAAACGACCGGCCGTTCACGCCAAATGACTCGATCCTCCAGACGCCGTCCTGGATCTTGGTCTGGGCCGCGTTGGTCAGGTGGATGAGGTACAGGCTGCCGGTCCAGTTGGCAGGGTCCGGTATCCCGCTGACCGCCAGCAGGCCGTCGGCCAAATCCAGCGCATAGCTGGCGAACGAGGCTTTCCAGAGGTGCAGGATCGCTCCGCTGCGGACGTCCACCGAGCGCAGGTCGAACTCTCCCGGCCCGTTGGCGCCGTTGTATTCCAGGAAGGTGTGGTCATCCAGCCAGCTGACGATCCCGGTGGTGCTGTGGGACAGGGAGACGACCGCCGAGCCGTCCAGGGCGCTGGCATAGATGTTGAAGGACATGCCTTCGCCCAGCCACCAGGTGCTTTCCTGCATGATCCACTTCCCGTCCGGCGACCAGGAAAGCTTTTGCACTTCCTCCGGGCCGCTGCTCAGCCGGGCGATTTTTCGCGTCTGTGTGTCATACAGGTAAGTGTCAGAGGAGGGCCCGTCCATGGCCCCGGCAAATGCCAGGGTTCGGCCGTCCGGGGACCAGGCCGAGGAACGGATGCCGCACAGGAAGGCAGACTCCAGCGTCGAGGTGAGTGAATCCGCGGGGACGCCGTTCGTATCGACGCCCTGGGCGACCAGGTCCTGGGCATTCTTGGTGAAGTTTTGTGGATAATTGGAAGGCAGCAGGCGGGCGACCAGGCTCGCCGCGCCGGTGGACAGGTCGACCAGGTTGAGGCTCAGGTCGTTCGTCGCCGGGACCGAGGCGGGATCGTAGCAGTTTCCCCCGGAGCCGGTGTAAAAGGACAGCCACTTCCCATCCGGTGAGAGCGCCATGGTCTGCAGCGAGTTGTCGCTGTTTGGGTCGGCAACCTGCGCAGGCAGCGGGACCACCTCTTTCCCCGGACCGGCTGCATCCAGCAGGACGAGTTCGACCCGCGCTTCCGTGCGCCGCAGGTAAGCGTAGTACGGCCCGCTGGTCGCCAATGGCTGGGGGTTGGCCGGGGCAGCGGTCGCCGGGACGACGGCCTCGGCCGGCGTGGGGCTGAGGGCTGCGCTCAAAGGCGGGGGTGTTTTTGCGGGCGGCGTGGCAGTTGCCACTATGATGCAGCCGGACAGCAGCAGGATCAGGCTTGCCTGGAAAATCAACAGGTTATGCTTCATATCTTCTGCCTCCCGATTGCTGATGAATGTTCCAGACGGGAAGACCTGCCCCGGGGGGTCACGCCTCGAAGACTCTGCGATACAGGTCTGACTCGAGCAGGTTGTTCGGGTCGCAGCGTTTTTTCAGCGCCTTGAATTTGGCAAGCGTGGTTTCGCCCAGGAAGCGGCGGGCGGTCTCGGCGCGCGTCTCGCTGTTCTTGGCGAAGTAGAAGCGGCCGCCGGCGTCCAGGGCGATGCGGTCGAAGTCCTGCAGTAGCTGGCTGAGCCCGGCGCGTTTGCGGTCGGTGACCTTGAAATCCAGCGCCAGGGAGAACCCATCCACGGCGTGGGTCAGCAGGAAATTGTCGGGGCGGTGGCGCTTGGTCACGCCCAGGTAGGAGGGCAGGCCGCGCCGCAGCGAGAGCCTGAGCATCTCGCTCCAGGCCTCCAGGGCGGTCTCCTTGGGCAGGAAGGACTGGTACTGGATCAGCCCACTGCGCCCGTAGGCCAGCTCCCAGTTCGGGACGTAGTCGAGCAGGAAGTGGAAGGCGGCGTGCGACTGGCGGTAGGTACGCTCCCTTCCGATGAAATACTTGACCGTATCGACCGCCCACCAGGCCGGGTCGTTCCCGAAGGGCGCCATAAAATAGTGCAGGATGGATTTCGGCACCAGGCCGAAGAAGCGCGACGGCAGGGTCTGGTAGGCCACCTGCAGGGTCTTGGCTGCCAGGGGGTCGTCGCCTTCCTTCAGGTAGTCGGCGGTGTGCAGCTGGCCGCGGCCCAGGCCTTTGCCGCCCGCCGTGGCGTCCAGCCAGCCGACGGTGTAGTTGTGCTCGGGGGCGACGGCCAGGATGTCGTCCAGGTGCCGCTGCAGGTTCGGGACGTTCCAGGCATGCACGTTGAGCAGGCCGGAGTACATGCGCCTCATCTGCAGGGTGATGGACGTAAAGACGCCCAGCATCCCCAACCCGCCGATCATGGCCCGGAAGAGGTCGCCGTTCTTCTTCGGGCTGCAGGTGAGCTCGGCCCCGCCGGGCAGCAGGGCGGTGAACTCGACCACGTGCTCACCGATCGGCCCGGCGCGAAAGTTGTTCTTGCCGTGGATGTTCGAGCCCAGGCAGCCGCCCAGGGTGGTGGTCATCGTCCCGGAAACGACCGGCGGCCACCAGCCGTCCGGCAGGACTTTCTGCCAGAGCTGCTGGAGGGTGACGCCCGGCTCGAGACGTACCAGGCCCGAGCCGGGATCCCAGTCGAGGATTTTGTTCATCCGCTGCAGGTCCAGGACGATCCCGCCGCCGTTCAGGGCGGCGTCATTGTAGCTTTTGCCCGCCCCGCGCAGGGTCACGGTCAGGCCGGCCCCTTTGGCGAATTTGAACAACCTGGCGATCTCGTCGATGCCCGTTGGCCGGTAGCAAAAGGACGAGGCGCTGAGCGAGTGGCCGAAGTTCTCGAAGCGCAGAAAACGCTGGTAGGGGAGGGAGAGGTCCATTTAGAAGCTCAATCGTCTGAAGATGAAGGAGGGAATGTTGCGCACGATGAACATGACCAGCCGCCAGCGCGCCGGGATGTAGATGTCCTGCTTGTGCCGGCGGATGGCCTTCCAGATGTCGGCGGCGGCCTGGTCGGCGGAGACGACCCAGAACAGGCCCCTCTGGCCCTGGGTCAGCTCGGTGGTGACGTAGCCGGGCTTGACCGTCAGCACGTGGACGCCGCGGTGGGTCAGGCGGTTGCGCAGCGACTCCAGGTAGGAGCTCAGGGCGGCTTTGGAGGCATTGTAGGACGGGTTGCCGATGCGCCCGCGCTCGCCAGCTACCGAGGAGGTGCCGACGATCGTCCCCGCGCCCCGGGACTGGAACAGTGCCGCCACCGGGTTCAGCCAGGCCAGCGCGCCCAGGTAATTGACCTCGGTCGTCTGCAGGTCCTTTTCGAAGTTGTAGTGCTTGAAGCCCGTGGGCAGGGCAAGCCCGGCATTGTACACGAACAGGTCCAGCCCGCCCAGGTCGGCCAGGATCTTCTGCAGCAGTCCGGGGACGGCGGCATAGTCGCTCACGTCGTGGGTGTAGGCCAGGATGCGGATTTCACCGGCGGCCTGGTTGACCTCGTCCCGCAGCGCCTCCAGCCGGTCGGTGCGGCGGGAGAGGGCGGCGACGAGATAGCCTTCGCGCCCCAGGCGGCGTGCCAGGGCGGCGCCGATCCCGCTCGAAGCGCCGACGATGATCGCCCGCTTGTGGGGCCGCAGCGGGGTGGGACGGGCGGGCAGGGGTGTTGTGGATTTAGGCATGCAGTTCTCCTCGCTCGGACGGAAGTATTATACAGCCTTTGACGGAAATCTCCGCCTTCCGGATTTATTTTTAACCACAGACACTTGCACCTGCTGCAAGTGCAGGTGTGAACACAGATAAAAACAGATGGTCATGGATAAATACGCCAGTCTTAAGTGCAAACGTCTGTGGCGCATTTCAAGGTTTGCGGAGGCTCGCTTGCGGCTATAATTCAGGGCAGATATGCCTGACCTGAAGCAATCCCTGCAAGGGCGCGACCTCGGGCATCTGCGCATCGTTGCCGAGCTGTGCGGCCTGGAGCTGGCCGCCGCCGAGAGGGAGGCGGCACTCGAGCAGTTGTCCGCCGCCCTGCTGGACCCCGAGCTGGTCGCCGAGATCCAGGCCAGCCTGCCCGCCGGGGCGCGTGAAGCGCTCGCCGCCCTTACCGCCGAGGGCGGTCGCCTGCCCTGGGCGGCGTTCGCCCGCCGCTTCGGCGAGATCCGCGAGGTCGGCCCCGGGCGCCGCGACAGCGAGCAGGTCCACCTCCACCCGGTTTCCGCCGCCGAGATGCTCTTCTACCGCGCCCTGCTGGCGCGGGCTTTTTTCGACTCCCCGTCCAGCCCGCAGGAATTTGCCTATATCCCCGATGATCTGCTGCCGTTAATTCACCGCGAAGTTCCCCTTACCCCTCCTCCTCTCCCACAGGGAGAGGGGACAAGGGTGAGGGATGAACCCCTCGGCCGGCCAGCCACGCCCATCGAGCGCGCCCTGCCCCTGCCTGCGGATGACCGCATGCTGGACGACGCCTGCACGCTGCTGGCTGCCCTGCGCCGTGGCTGGAGCGGTGTTCCGCAGCCGGAGGGACTCGGCGTTCCGGAGAACGTCCTGAAGGATTTTCTATTGGCGGCAAGGCTGATCCTGCCTGCGTCCGAGGAGGGCGGAGAAAAAGGTTACCTCCCACAGCTTGAGCCGGTGCGCAGCTTCCTGGCCGCCTCGCGTGGTGAGGCGCAGGCCCGGCTGGCAAAGGCCTGGCTGTCATCCGAGACCTTCAACGAGCTGCGCCAGCTGCCCGGCCTGGCCTGTGAGGGGGAATGGACCAACCAGCCGCTGGTCACGCGCCAGTTCCTGCTCGACCTGCTGGCCGCCGTCCCCGCCGGGCAGTGGTGGAGCCTTAACGCCTTCGTGCGCCTGGTCAAGGAAAAGTACGCCGACTTCCAGCGACCGGCCGGGGATTACGACTCGTGGTTCATTAAGCGCCTGTCCGACGGTGTTTTCCTGCGCGGCTTTGCCGCCTGGGACGAGGTGGACGGGGCGCTGGTGCGTTACCTGATCACCGGCCCGCTGCACTGGCTGGGGATCCTGGACCTGGCCGTGCCGGACGCGGAGAAAGCCCCGTCCGCCTTCCGCTTCACGGCGGCGGCGGGACGCCTGCTCGAAGGCATTTCCCCGCAAAAAGCCGCCGAGGAGACCGGCCGGTTGACCGTCAGCTCGCAGGGGCGCATCACCGTGCCGCGCCTGGTCCCGCGCGCCGCCCGCTACCAGGTGACCCGCTTCTGCGACTGGGAGGAGGGGAAAGCGGACGAATACCGCTATCGGGTGGCCCCATCGTCGCTCCAGCGCGCCCGCGAGCAGGGACTCAAGGTCGAGCAGCTCTTGGGTCTGCTGCAGAAGCACGCCGCCGCGCCGGTCCCGCCGGCCTTCGTCCGGGCGGTGCAACGCTGGGAGAAGCAGGGCACGGAGGCACGCCTGGAGAGGCGCCTGATCCTGCGCCTGGGCAGCCCGGCGGTGCTGGAGGAGCTGCGCAAATCGAAGGTGGCGCGCTTCCTGGGCGAGCCGCTCGGTCCGACGACGGTGGTCGTCACCCCGGGGGCGCAGACCAAGGTGCTGGCCGCCCTGGCAGAGATGGGCCTGTTGGCGGAAGACCAGACCAAAGCCGATATAATTGACGGAGAAAGCGGATAGATATCATCAAAGGAGAACCCATGTCCAAAACCGATTGGATCACCCAGGAAATCGAAAACCTGAAACAGGGCGGGTTGTACAACCGCATCCGCACCATCGGCTCGCCGCAGGGCGCCTGGCTGGTGGTCGATGGCAAGAAGGTGCTCAACTTCTGCTCGAACAACTACCTCGGCCTGGCCAACCACCCCAAGCTGGTCGCGGCGGCCAAGAAAGCCGCCGACGAGATGGGCGTCGGGCCGGCGGCGGTGCGCACCATCGCCGGGACGACCACCCTGCACCTCGAGCTGGAGAAGCGCCTGGCGGCCTTCAAGGGCGTCGAGGCGGCCATCACCTTCCAGTCCGGCTTCACCGCCAACCTGGCGACCATCCCGGCCCTGGTCGGCAAGGAGGACGTCATCTTCTCCGACCGGCTCAACCACGCCTCCATCATCGACGGCTGCCGCCTCTCGGGGGCCAAGATCATCCCCTACGAGCACTGCGACCCGGCTTCGCTGGAGGCGGTGATCAAGGAGAACCTGTCGCAATACCGCCGCGCGCTGGTCGTCACCGACGGCGTTTTCAGCATGGACGGCGACGTGGCGCCGCTCGACAAGATCTACGAGGTGGCCAAGGCCTACGACCTGCTGCTGATGGTGGATGACGCCCACGGCGAAGGCGTGCTCGGCAAGGGCGGGCGCGGCATCGTCGACCACTTCGGCCTGCACGGCAAGGTCGACGTGGAGGTCGGGACGCTCTCGAAGGCCTTCGGCGTGGTCGGCGGCGTGGTGGCCGGGAACGCGGTCATCGTCGAGTGGCTGCGCCAGCGCGGCCGCCCGTTCCTGTTCTCCTCCGCCGTCACCGCCACCCGACGCGGCCGCCTGCATCGCCGCCCTGGACCTGCTGGAGGGCTCCACTGAGCTGGTCGACAAGCTGTGGGAGAACGCCAAGTACTTCAAAGCCGAGATGAAGGCCCTGGGTTTCGACACCGGATTGAGCACCACGCCGATCACCCCGGTCATGCTGGGCGAGGCGCCGCTGGCACAGCAGTTCAGCCGCGAGCTGTTCGAGGCGGGCGTCTTCGCCATGGCGATCGGCTACCCGACCGTCCCGCAGGGCAAGGCGCGCATCCGCGTGATGATCTCCGCCGCCCACGAGAAAAAGGACCTGGACAAGGGTCTGGAGGCGTTCAAGAAGGTGGGCAAGAAGCTGGGTGTGACCGGAAAATAATGTTTGCAGTAGGGACGGGATCATCCCGTCCCTACGCATTGTGGGGATGAATATGAAAACGCATTTTGATCCGAAAATTCACCATCGCTGGTCGATCCGTTTGAAGGGATATGATTATTCTCAGGCAGGCGCGTATTTTGTTACGGTGGTAACCCGCGGACGGCAACCGCTATTCGGCGAGGTTGTGGACGGGGAAATGCGGTTAAATCGGTACGGGGAGATCGTCCGCGAAGAATGGGAACGGACGCCTGAAATTCGATGTGAGGTGGAATTGGGTGCATATGTGGTCATGCCGAATCATGTCCATGGGATATTGATTTTCCACGCGGATGGTGTATATACCGTAAGGGCGACCCGACGGGTCGCCCTTACTACCACCAACACAATAATATCCGGTTCTCTGGGTGCAATCATGGCGCAATTTAAATCCATAGTCACCAAACGGATCAACACCCTGCGCAGAACACCCGGCGAGCCAATTTGGCAGCGCAATTTCTACGACCACATTATTCGTAACCCACAAGACCTGGAGTTGACCTGGCTCTACATCGAGTCCAACCCTGCCCGCTGGGAAAAGGACGGCAACCAACCCTAAGGGGGTCGACCTGCTCACATCTTCAGGAAGATCTCGGTCCAGGCCCGGGAGTATTCACCGCCCGAGCCGTCCTCCGCCAGGTCCCACCAGGAGGAGAGCAGGCTGTGGCAGATTGCCCAGCGCTTCAGCCGTTGCGGGTCGAAGCCCAGGCGCTCAGAGAGGATCGCAATCCGCCGGCGGGTGCGCCGGAGCCCCATGTCTTCCTCCGGCATTTCTCCCACCGGATTCATGAGCAGCGGCCCGACCTCGTATTCCGCCGGGCCAGCCACACCCTTGGGGTCGATCACCAGCCAGCCCCGGTTGGACAAAAGGATGTTGAAGTGGTGGAAATCGCCGTGCAGCAGGACGTCCGGGCCGGAGGCGGCGAACAGCTCGGGAAGCAGGGTCTCGACGGCCGCCACCGTCTTCTCCGGGAATGGCCCCGTCCCGCCGCCGAAGCGGGGGCGCAGCTTTTTCAGCTCGTCGAACCAGCCGCGCAGGCTGAGGAAGCCATCCTGCTGCGGGGCGGGGCGGTGGATCATGCGCATTACCCCGGCGGCGATCTCGGTCGCCCGGTCGTCGTCCTCCAGCGTGACCAGCATCGTCCCGGGCAGCAGGCGCTCCAGCAGGAGCATGCCCTTTTCCGCATCGCCTTCCAGCAGGCGGCAGGCACCCTGGCCGGCGTACAGGCGCAGCGCGTTGATCTCGCTGGTCAGCTCGCGGTTCGGCACGCCGACCTTGAGCACGGCGGGTGTGCCATCGAGGCGTCTTGCGGCGCAGACGTAGTTGTAGGAAAGGAGGAATGGCTGGCCGAGACTCAGCTCCCAGCGCCGGGCAGCCTCGTCGAGCAGGTCCGGCAGTTCGGTCAGCCAGCATTCGCCGTCGATCGGGAAAGCCAGGTGGATATTTCGCAGGAAGTCGGGCGTCAGCTTTGGGACATTCACGGCAGGAGTTTGGCATTCTTGATCTTCGCCCGGCGCTTGCGCTTTTCGTATTTCTGCCAGTAGACCTTGTGCTCATCATACTGGGTGCGCGGGCGTTTCGTCTCGGCGGGGTAACCTACTTGCATCATCCCCAATGGGGTGACCGAATTCGGGATATCCAGGGCCTCCCGGACGGCTTTCACGAATGGGGCAACCGGGTGGATGCCGATCCAGACCGCCCCCAAGCCCAGCCCGACGGCAGCGATGAGCATGTTCTCCATCGCCGCGCTGCAATCCTGCTCCCAGAACAGGCGGCCGGCGGTGTTGTGGGCGCGTTCAGGGCTGCCCAGGATGACGATCCCGACCGGGGCGTTGTGGTGGGAAAAGGGCAGCTTGCGGCGAATTTTTGCCAGGACGTCAGGATCGGTGAGCACGATGAACTCCCACGGCTGGCTGTTGACTGCGCTGGGTGCGGCCATGCCGGCCTGCAGCAGCTGAAGGATCGTCCTCCGGTCCACGCGCTGGTCCGTGAACCGGCGGATGCTGCGCCGGCGGAAGATGGTTTCAAGAGTTGGGTTCATCAGGGGCTCTTTACGTTTTACGCATTACTGGTTGAATAAACAACGTGAATTATAGATTATAAAACTATGTGTCATTGCGAGGAGGGCGCAGCCCGACGAAGCAATCTCCCGGCTCGCGAAGGGATTGCTTCGCCACCTTCGGTGGCTCGCAACGACACAATCTATATTATTTTCCCTATCCATAATTGACGTTAAACTAAAACGTAAAACGTAATCAACTAACCTGGGAACATCTTTTCGAAAATTTCCGGGCAGTATTTCTTGACCATCTCGGACGTCAGGCCGTTCTCCTTGCAGATCGCCGCGTAGAGGTCCGCGGAGGGACGTTTGCGGCGCGCCTGCGTCTCGACGTCCAGCTCCCACAGGCCGAAGCGCTGCGTCCAGCCGCGCTCCCACTCGAAGTTGTCCACCAGCGACCACCAGAAGTAACCCTTCACCGGCCAGTTGAAGTTGACTGCCCGCCAGACCTGGTGGATATGCCCGGCCATGTAGCGCGGGCGCAGGCTGTCGCGGGCGTCTTCGATGCCGTTCTCGGTGATCAGGATGGGCAGATTGGGATAGGTCTTTACTGCCCAGCGGATCGCCGTGAAGAGCCCCTCGGGAATGTTGGCGTTCATGCCTCCCTCCGCCATGTCGCTGCCCGCGGGGTAATAGCGGCGCCCGAAGAGCTCCACCGGCCGGCGCAGGTCGAAGGCCACCGTATCCTGCGAGTAATAGTTCAGGCCGAGATAATCCTGGGTTCCTTTGGCAGCCGGGATGCGCGCACTGCCGAGCGGTGTGCGCATGACGCCCGTGCTGAGGGCGCTGGGGAAGGCCAGGTTGACGGCATTGAATTGGATATTCCGCTCCAGCACGTCCAGCGGGAACCAGGTGTAGCGCGGCACCATCGGCCGGTGGTGATGGGCGAAGCCCACGCGCGCTTCCGGCTGGATCTGGTGGATGGCGTGATAGGCGGCGGCATGGCCGCGCACCAGGTTGGCCATCACCCGCGCCGCCAGCCGCGGGTTCGACTTGCCCGGCGGAAATATCTTGTCTGCGTAGGCTTCCAGGGTATAGACGTTGGGTTCGTTGATCGTGCACCACAGGCTGGTGTATTCCTTCAGCGCCTCGACCGTCTTGCGGACGAACTTCTCGAAGCTTGCTGCGGCCTGCTCGCTTTCCCAGCCTTGCCCTGAGGCTCCCGAAGGGCCGCCCTGCTCAGCCAGCCAGAGCGGGTCGGTGAAATGGTGCAGGGTGACCATGGCAGTCAGGCCGCGCTCGCGCAGACCGCGCAGCATGCTGCGATAGCGCTCCAGGGCGTCCTCGTCCCAGCGGTCGGGAGTGGGCTGGATGCGGCTCCACTCGACTGACAGGCGGTGGGCGTTCTGGCCGGCTTCGGCGGCACGGTCGAAATCCTCCCTCCAGCGACCGCCCCACCAGTCGCAGGCCAGACCCGACTTACCGGCGGTGTGGCCCTCCTGTTCCCATTTCCACCAGTTGTTGTTGGTGTTGTTGCCCTCGACTTGATGGGCGGCGGTGGCCGTCCCCCACAGGAAGCCGCGCGGGAAATGGAATGCTGCAGATGGCATGAGATGCTCCTCAAAGGGATTTATCCACAGACACTAGCACCGGCTGCTAGTGCAGGTGTGAACACAGATAGAAGTTTATCGGTGTTCATCTGTGGTTGTTTTTATACGTGCCAGGTAGGCCAGGTAGAGCGCCACCGAGCCGGCCACGGCGGCGTTGAGCGATTCGACCCGTCCCTGCATCGGCAGGCGCAGCAGCAGGTCGCAGGATTTGCTCACCAGCGGGCGAATGCCCTCCCCCTCGCTGCCGACCACCACCGCCAGCGGACCGTCCAACCGGACCTCGGACGGGGCGCGCGACTCCAGGCCCTGGTCCAGTCCGACCACCCAGGCCCCGGCCTCCTTCAGCTGGGCGATGGCCTGGGAGAGGTTCGCCTGGGCGATCAACATATGCTCGGACGCCCCGGAGGAGGCGTTGACCACGGCAGGGGTGACCCCCGCGGCGCGCGCCAGGGGCAGCACCACGCCGTGCACCCCGACCGCCTCCGCCGTGCGCAGCAGGGTGCCCAGGTTCTGCGGGTCTTGCAGCGTGTCCAGGATCAGTACGAAAAGCGGCTCCTGGCGCCGCCCGGCCAGGTCGAAGATGTCCGCCAGGTTTTGGTAGGGATAGCCGCTGGCCTCGAGAATCACGCCCTGGTGGCCGGGGTGGATCTTGTCCAGCCCGAGGCGCGGGGCGCGCAGGACCGGGATTTTGCGCTCCTCGGCCATCTCCAGGATCTGGATCAGGCGGCCCTTCTCCTGGGCACCGTGGGCTACCTCCAGGCGGAAGACATGCCTGCGCCTGGCGCACAGGGTCTCGTAGACCGGGTTGCGGCCGTAGATGAATTCTTTCATCAGGTTGATTTTACTTGAGAAATTGCTTGTGTTGTCTCACGTCTTTTTGTATACTGAACACGCGATAACCGTCCCAAAAAATGTATGAATGGGATATCCGGAACGTCGATCGGAGGTTTTTCTGCTGAGGGACTGGCAGCTGCAGGAGTTATCAGCTTGTACGGAGGAGGAAAGCATGGATAGAAATCGTTTGTGGCTGCGCTGGATTCTCGCCAATGGGTTGGCGGAAATGGTCGGCCTTGGGCTGACCTTTGTCATCACCGGCCTGTTCTTTGCCAGACAATCGGGCCCACAAACGGCTGGCGGGATCCTGCTCTCGTTGGCCGTGGCCGTGGCCAGCGGTTCGGTGGAAGCCACGCTGGTCGGGCTGGTGCAGTGGGGCGCCATGCACCCCTGGTTCCCGTCCGTCTCGCGCTTCGCCTGGTGGCGCGGCACGTTGCTCGGGGCGCTGAGCGCCTACGTGCTGGGTTACCTCCCATCCACGCTGATGGACTTGGGGAATGCAAGCACCCAGGCTCCGGCTGCCGCGACGCCCGAGCCGCCCCAATGGGTTACCCTGCTGCTGGCGGCCGGGTTGGGAGTGGTAGGAGGTGCGGTCCTGTCCTTTGCGCAGGGACTGGCCCTGCGCGGCAGGGCGCGGCGGGCGGGGATGTGGATTCCGGCCAACATGCTGGCCTGGCTCCTGGGGATGCCGCTCATTTTCTGGGGAATCGACCTGGCGTTCAAGCTTCCCGCCCTCTGGCAGTCCGTGCTGCTCATGGCCGGGATCCTGCTGCTGGCCGGGGTGATCGTTGGGACGGTGCACGGCTGGTTCCTGATGAAAATGGTGCCAGAGGAGCCTCCCGCCTGAACTACTCCGGCCGATGATTAGAAAAACTTCCGGGCAGCCCGGAAGTTTTTATGTTACAGGTTTTAAGTAGGGGCGACCGGTCGCCTACCAATGCCAGCTCGTCCCATCCTTGCCGTCCTCGATGGCCACGCCCAGCTCCTTGAGCCGGTCGCGGATCAGGTCCGATATGGCCCAATTCTTCTGCTTGCGCATCTCGGTGCGCAGCTCCACCAGCAGGTCGACGAACCTGTCGGCATCACCGCCGGATTTCTTCTCTGCAAGGCGCAGGCCGAGCACGCCGGTCAGCGCCCGCAGGGTGTCCTGTCCGGGCTTGAGCTCGGCGTCCGTGGCGCCCGCGTCGCGGGCGGTGTTGATCGCCCGCACCAGCTCGAAAAGCGCTGCCAGTCCGCCGGCGGTGTTAAAGTCGTCATCCAATGCGTCGACGAAGGCCTGCTGGGTCGCCTCGGACTGTTTATCCAAGGCGAGGCGGGTCTCCGAGGGGGCGCCGGGGGCGTTCGCGGGGGCCGGTTTCAGCGCGGCACGCAGCCGGTCCAGGCCGCGCTCGGCGGCCTCGACGATCTCGTCCGAATAGGAGAGCGGGGCGCGGTAGCTGCCGTTCAGGACCATCATGCGCAGCGCGTTGCCGTCGTGTCGGGCGAGAAAGTCGTCGATGGTGACCAGGTTGCCCAGCGACTTGGACATCTTCTCACCGGAAAGCTGCAGCATGCCATTGTGCATCCAGTAGCGGGCGAAAGCCTTGCCGGTATAGGACTCGGATTGGGCGATCTCGTTTTCGTGGTGCGGGAAGACCAGGTCGTTGCCGCCGCCGTGGATGTCGATCTGTTCGCCCAGGATGGCAAGGTTCATGGCCGAGCACTCGATGTGCCAGCCGGGCCGGCCCTTGCCCCAGGGCGAATCCCAGGCCGGCTCGCCGGGCTTGGCAGTCTTCCACAGGGCGAAGTCCATCGGGTGCTCTTTTGCCTCCTCGACTTCGATGCGCGCCCCGGCCTGCATGTCGTCCAGCCTGCGGCCGGACAGCTTGCCGTAATCCTTGTCCTTGGTCACGCGGAAATAGACATCCCCGTTCCTGGCGGCGTAAGCGTAGCCCTTGTCGATCAGGCCCTGGATCATGGCCTGGATCTTGTCCATCGTCTGGGTGGCGCGCGGGTTGGCCGTCGCCGGCTGGATGTTCAAGTCCACCAGGTGGCGGCGGAAGGCCTGGATGTAGGATTCGGCCAGGCCCTGCGGGTCGACCCCCAGCTTGTTGGCGCGGATGATGATCTTGTCGTCCACGTCGGTGAAGTTCATCACGTGGTTGACCCGGTAGCCGCGATATTCCAGGTAGCGGCGGATCACGTCGAAGACGATGGCCGACATGGCGTGACCGATGTGCGCGTCGGCATAGACCGTCGGGCCGCAGACGTACATCTTGACCACGTTCGGCTCGAGGGTCTGGAACTCTTCCTTTTTACGGGTGAGGGTGTTGTACACGCGCAGCATGCCGGCCTCCCTATTTTTCTTTCTCTTCGCGCTTGTCGTCTTTCCCTTCCGGTTTAGCGAAGATCATCCGCCCGGCGGCGGTCTGCAGCACCTTGGTGACGGTCACTTGGATCTCCTTGTTGAGGTACTTGTTGCCGTTCTCGACCACCACCATGGTGCCGTCCTCCATGTAGCCGACGCCCTGGCCGACCTCCTTGCCTTCCTGGATGACGTTGACCTGCATGATTTCGCCGGGCAGGACGACCGATTTGACCGCGTTGGCCAGCTCGTTGATGTTCAGGATCAGCACGCCCTGCAGTTCGGCGATGCGGTTCAGGTTGTAGTCGTTGGTCAGGATGGGGCACTTCATCTGGCGTGCCAGGATGACCAGCTTGTCATCCACTTCGCGCACGCCTTCCACGTCGATGTCGGTGATGCGCACGACCACCGAGGGAGCCTTTTGCAGCTCGGCGAGCACCTCCATGCCGCGCCGGCCGCGCTGGCGGCGCAGTGAGTTCGGACGAATCGGCAATGTACTGCAGCTCGTTCAGCACGAAGCGCGGGATGAGCAGCGTGCCGGGCATGAAACCTGTTTTGGCGATGTCCGCCACACGCCCGTCGATGATCACGCTGGTGTCCAGCAGGATGGTGCGGCTCTGCTGCGACCAGGTAGAACCGCCGCCTTCCTCACGGCGGGAGGCGATGCCCCCCAGGATGTTGCCGATGTCCGCCTGGCGCATGACGAAGACGGCGATGCCGAAGTAGCTCAGGATCAGGACGCCGATGAAAGGCAGGATCTTGCCGAAGGGGTCCGGGAGCAGCGAGAGCGGGAAGGCCAGCAGGGCGGCGACCAGCAGGCCGAAGACCAGGCCGATCACGCCCGAGAACAATGTCTCCGAGGACAGGCGGCCCAACAGGGCACGCAGGCTGCGGATCGGGCGGGTGGTGAAGTAGGGGGTCAACACCAGGCCGAAGAGGGCCCCGACCAGGCTGACGGTCAGCGTGTCGACGAGCTTTAGTTCCGGATTGAAGCGTCCGAGCCAGTTTCCGCTGTAGGCCCCCAGGATTGCAAAGACGATCATGCCAATTAAACGGAAAATGAAGTCCGCACTCATGATGAATAACTCCTCTTCAATAAATCGGATAAAAATAATAGCATATGGATGATAGCACCTCTGGCATTAACCGTCAATTGCCGCCAGGATTTGGAAAAACTAGAAAAAATGATTATAATCGGTTCCTACTCCTTTTTACTGGTATTCGTGAGGCAAAAATGGCTCTTGATCGTTTTGGACGTAAAATTCGCTACCTGCGCATCAGCCTGACCGACCACTGCAATTTACGCTGCGTTTACTGCATGCCGGAGGACATGACCTTCCGGCCGAACGCCGAAATGATGCAGGACGACGAGCTCCTGCTGTTGACCCGTCTGTTCGCCGAGCTGGGCTTCGAAAAGATCCGCCTGACCGGCGGGGAGCCGACCGTGCGGGCGCACGTCGTCGAGCTGGTGCGCGGCATCACCCACACGCCGGGCATCCGGGACGTCTCGATGACGACCAACGGCGTGCTCCTGGCGAAGCTGGCCGCACCCCTGGCGGAGGCCGGGCTGCAGCGCGTCAACGTCAGCCTGGATACGCTCGACCCCGGGAAGTTCCGGCGGCTGACGCGCTGGGGGAACATCGAAGATGTTTGGAAGGGGATATTGGCAGCCGAGGCGGCCGGGCTGAGGCCCGTCAAGATCAACGCAGTGATCGTGCGCGGCTATAACGAGGAGGATGTGGTCGACCTGGCCCGCCTGACCCTCGATCACCCCTGGCAGGTGCGTTTCATCGAGATGATGCCCTTTGCCGGCGCAACCGACCTGCAGACCGGCCAGATGGTCACGGCCGAGGAGACCCAGGGGCGCATTGAAGCGGTCCTGGGACGGCTCGAGCCGGTCAACGACGGCCGGCTGGACGGTGAGGCGCGCGTCTTCCATGTCCCTGGCGCACAAGGCAACGTCGGCTTCATCTCCACTGTGACTGCCCCGTTCTGCGCCACCTGCAACCGCGCCCGCCTGACCTCCGACGGCGTCCTGCGCATGTGCCTGCTGCGCGAGCACGAAATCGACCTGCTGACGCCGCTGCGCGCCGGCGCCACTCTGGACGACCTGCGCCAGATGATGTTGAACGCCATCTGGAACAAACCCTGGGGACACGGCCTGGCCGAGGGCGAAATCCCGCTCAACCGGGTGATGAGTGAAATCGGGGGCTGAGCCCTCGAAAAGTCTGTCACGGAGGGAATGCCATGGCAATGGAAGGCAAGATCATGCCCAACCCGCTGGATAAAAATGTCCAGCGGGCGGTGGCACGCGCGGTGGCGGAAAAAGCGATCCAGCGGGGGATCGCCCGGGCCGAATAGGTACCCTACTTGGATTAAATACTGTAGTAGGGGCGACCGGCCGGTCGCCCCTACCTGGTTAATCAGGGATGGCGATTCTATCCTTCGCCACCAACTCTTTGAACAAGGTCCCCAGGCGGGTGACACCCTCCCGGATCGCCTCCGGATTGGAATAGGAGAAATTGATGCGCATGGTGTTCTTCCCGCCGCCGTTGGGGTGGAAGGATTCGCCGGGGACAAAGGCCACCTTGCGCTCGATGGCGAGCTTGAGCACCTCGGCCGCGTCCATCCCTTCCGGCAGGATGCCCCACAGGAACATCCCACCCAGCGGGTGCGTCCAGTGCACATCAGGAGGAAAAGCTCCTCCATCGTCTCCAGCATCACATCCCGGCGCTCCTTGTAGACCTGGCGGATGTACTTGACGTGCTCGTCCAGATACCCGCCTTTGCCGACCTCGTAGGCCACCATCTGGTTGAAGGCCGCGGTGTTCAAATCGGCGGCCTGCTTGGCCTGGACCAGCTTGCGGATGACCTGCTCCGGTGCGACCACCCATGCCAGTCGGATGCCCGGGGCGAGCAGTTTGGAGAAGGTGCTCAGGTAAATGACGTTTCCGGTATAGCAGCCGTCGTCGCCGCGATACTCGCTGTCGAGCGAGACGAGTGAGGGGAGGTGCTCGCCTTCGAAGCGCAGCTGGCCGTAGGGGTCGTCCTCGACGATCGGGACCCCGTAGCGATCGGCCAGCTCGACCAGCTGTTTGCGCCGCTCCAGGCTGAGGGTGGTGCCGCTCGGGTTCTGGAAGTTGGGCAGCACGTAGATGAACTTGGGCCCGATGCGCAGTGCCTTTTCCAGCTCATCCGTGATCATACCGTTTTCGTCGGAAGGCACGGAGATGTACTGTGCCCCATAAGCATTCCAGGCTTGCAGGGCGCCCAGGTAGGTGGGTGACTCGCAAACGATATGGTCGCCCTGGTTAATGAAGACGCGACCGATCAGGTCCAGCGCCTGCTGGGAGCCGGAGGTGATCAGGATGTTTTCCGGCGTGATCGAAACCGAATAGCGGGAGGTGTGACGGGCGATCATCTCTCGCAGAGGGCGGTAGCCCTCGGTGGTGCTGTATTGCAAAGCCTGGGCTGCCTCGTGGTCGAGGACGGCGTTACAGGCCTCCTGAAACTTTTTGACGGGAAACACTTCCGGCGCGGGCAGTCCTCCCGCGAACGAAATGATCTCCGGGCGCTCGGTGTACTTGAGCAGCTCACGGATGACCGAGCTGCCCATGCGCTGCGTCCGGTTGGCATAACGATACTCCCAGGGTGTCTGCATTTTTTCTCCTTGCAAAGGATAGGGTGTAAAAATTGCGACAAAAAACCTGCCAGGTATGATTCACCTGTCAGGTCTTAGCTGATCTCTGACGCCAAGTAGGGCGAATAGCAATAGGATCCTTATCATGGCACACTTATCATACCCGATTCCGCATTGCAAATCAATGCCAGAATGACCTGAGAGGCGCATGACGCCTGTCAGGTTTTCATCCGTGCTACAATGGTCCGGGAGAAGCGATGAAATTTCTGCTCAATCTCTTGATCGTCCCGTCCTTGCTGCTGGTCTCCTGCGGCTCCAGCGGCCAGCCTTCCTCTGCAGCCTCACCGACTGCCCCCAATGCGAGTCCCCAGGCTGCCTCAGCAACACCGACCGCGGCGCGCATGATCGTTGCCTACGTTCCGTCGCAGGGGATCGGGAACATCGCCGTCAGGATCGCTGTGCCCCGTACGTCACGCTATTCGGCGGGCGCCGGGGTGGTGGTGGTCGCCTCCCCGCTCTTCACGGACGCGGCTGGCTTCCAGGCGGATCCGGACGTGACTGCTCTGGGGCTGATCGGCATCACCTACCTGTGGCCCGGCCAGGCGGATGCACGGACCAAGGCTCACAGCGACGGGCAGTACGATTACGGCGGCCCGAATTCCATCCAGGCGCTGCGGGACGTGCTCCGCTTTGCCTCCGGCCTCAACCCGGACAAGGACGGGCGTTATCTTGGTGACCTGACCGCCCTCCCGACGCTCACCGAGGAGGTCGGCCTGTATGCCTTCTCGGACGCCGGGCTGGCAGCGGTTGCCGCCCTGGCCGCCTATGGCGACCAGTTGCTGAACGTGCAATATTTCATCGGCCGGGAAAACCCGACCGCGGACACCCTGGTGGACGAGGAGTCGGGTTACTGGGACAGCAACGGTCAACCGGTCTACAACCCGCTGTATAAATATCCGCAGGACTACACCCCGGATGAAATCAAGCTGAGTTACACCAACCTGCGCTGGGCGCCGAATTACCAGGACGGACTGTCAGCGGCGGCAGGTCGGCCCTTCCTTGACCTGGACGGCGATGGGCAGATCAGCACGGGCGATTTTGTCTTCAGCGGCCGGGTCCCGGCCATTGCCGGCAAACGCTATTACTCAATTGCCCTGACGAATGCCTTGTTGACCAGCGGTGCCCTGACCCCGGAGGTCTGGCCAGCCGACCTGACCGCGCCCGCCGAGGCCGCACAATTCTGGCAGGCACGCCAGAGCGTGACCCTGTATGCGGTCGTGCGCAACAAGAACCCCGCCCTGAGAGTCATGCTGGTCTTTGCCGCCGACGACAGCGCACTGGTGGCCCGGGACAAGCCGCACATCCATCAGGCTTTTCAAGGCTTCCGTTTTGAGACTGCTCCAAACGCGGAGGTCATTTATCCTTGGGTGCGGTTGAATCCGGATCGTGCTTACGTCCAGGAGTTCATCCCGGAGGCGGGTCTGGATTTTCCCGACAACCCTGCCAATACCCAGCCCGCAGACTGGCTGCAGATCAACCAATATGCCTATCCGGGGCAGGGACAGGCGAACCGTCTCGTCCCCCTGGCGGCGGTGGCCGAGATGGCCGACCGGACCCACGACACCGCTTGGGATCCGAACCTGGGCAAAGTCCTGTACACCAATCCCAACCCCTGACCCTCCAGGCCCGATGAAAGCCGGCGCGCTGCTCCTGGCGCCGGCTTTTTTATTTCCATCCGCCGCCTTCGCGGAGGCATCCTGGTCGCGCCGCGCCAGACGATGCCCTGGTCAAGGCATTCCAACGCAACTCCCAGGGCGGTCATTCCTTGATCGTTCTTCCGGTCCGGAGCCGGTTAGGCCATTTTACCCGTAACCTCCCGTCCCGGTTGGCGACGATACATATAGGCATGAAGATTATTGTGGGGATATTCAAGAGAGAACCGACGAACCTTCGCTCTTAAGCGTAATCACGCGACACCTTTTCCACCCCCGGTCCGATCTGCGTTTTTTCGATTCGAATTTTGGCTGCCTGTCAAGTGACAAAAAACATCGATTGGCTGCTAATTTTGTTAAGCCGTATCGATGGATTGTAAAGAAATGGAAATCGCTGCCTATCTTATGATCGTAGCGTTCCATTCCAGGTTCCCCGACGATAGAAAAAGGAGTTGCTTTATAAATGTCAAACGTCATTTATCGGTATTTTGTCATGGTTTTCTTACTGGTCCAGGCCGGCCTTCAGCCCCTGGTCAAGTCCATTCCCCGGGTGCTTCCATCAGATAAACAGGCGATCTCGATCGGTGCTGGTTCAGCCGATTTCCGCCTGGGTGACCGGTCCGACCCCGCCCGCCGCCACCGGCAGACGCCGACGCGCACCCCTCTCCAAGCCTCGCCGACCCTCCCGCCTTCCACTGCCACGCGGACCGGCACCACCCTCCCGCCCTCGCCAACGTCTTTACCTCCCACCGCCACGCAAACCAGCACCACCCTCCCGCCCTCGCCGACGCTCCCGCCTCCCACCGCCACGTGGACCAGCACCTCCCTCCCGCCCTCGCCGACGTTCCCGCCTCCTACCGCCACGTGGACCAGCACCTCCCTCCCGCCTTCGCCAACGTCTTTACCTCCCAGCGCGACCCAGACCGATACCGTCGTCCCAACGGTAACAATTCCCGCGACCGCCACCGCGACGCCGACGCAGAAACCCAGCCCTGTTCCGGCACCTGCCGGTGTCCGGGCGATGCGTGTCGACTACAAAAATTATGCCACCAGCCGGGCTGAAGTCGCCACGTGGGAACAGAACATGCAGGCTGCCGGCATCAACCTGGTCGTCCTGGGGGCCGGCCGGGTTGAATGGGCATATTTCAAATGGGCCGGGCACGAGCAATACTGGTCGAACGATGTCAAAGACAGCGGGATCGACTTCCTAGCCCAGGACGCAGCCCGCTTCGGTCAGTGGGCACAGATCAATGCCGTCATCGACGTGCTTTCGCCCAATTACATCCTGGCACATCCCGGCAGCGCTGCCATCAACGCCTCGGGCCGGGCCAGCACGGACCTGGTCAGCACCAATGAGCTGGTCAACGGGAATTACGGCAGGCTGCTGCTCGACATGGTCGGCTTCATCGCCGCCAACTATCCAGTGGACTCGATCTCGATCACCGAGCTTTCCTATCATATCGACGGCTACGGGCCCGACGACCTGGCCCTCTTCACAGCCGCAACCGGACGGTCTGACTGGCCGCGCAACTCGGACGGCAGCATCGACATCAACGACCCGTCCATCGGGAACTGGCGCTCGGTGGTATTGGGGGACTACCTCGGCAAGGCCGCCGCGCTGGCCCACGCTCACGGCAAGCAGCTCTACTTCGACGTTGGGGTCGACATCAATAATCTCGGCAATGCCGAGAATAATCACGGCACGAATTACGGCGTGATGTTGCAGCACACCGACAAACTGGTCGTCTGGGGCTACTTCGGAGATTACGGTTATTCCCCCAGCAAGACCAGGGACATCGCCCGGTATCTCACGCAGTACGGTTTGGACCGCATCATCCTCTCCATCGGACTGTGGGGGCCGTCTGGCTCGACCGTTTCGGCCGCGGATTTCAAGACTGCCATCCAGGCCTCGCTGGACGGTGGCATGCCCAACCTGTGGATTTGTCCCGGTTCCCTGATGACCGCCAGCCACTGGCAGGTCCTGGACGATCTTTGGGGAACGCACTGATCTTATGGAGAGGCCATCGTGTCAAAAAGCAAAACCGGAGGAATGGTCCTCCGGTTTTGTGTACAAAACGGTTTGACTTGACGTCTACCCAAAAGTATATGAACCTGTCGTTGCGAGAAGCGCCGTAGGCCCTCGATGGGGGCAGCGACGACTGCGAAGCGTACCCGAAGGGCAAGCAATCTCCTGAGATGTGCTATTTATTCGTTGCCTGAATAACGAGATTGCTTCGTCGGCCTCGCTTCGCTCGGAACGCCGCCTCGCAACGACACGAATTAGCGAATTATCGGATGGGAACTCAGTACGGCCCGCGGATGTGGTCGTGGACCTCTTTACGGTAGTAATCCGCCAGATGCCGGTGCAGGTCCTGGGACAGCGGAGCCAGGTCCGAGGCCTGGGCGTTGGCTTTCGCCTGGGTGGGGGAGCTCGCCCCGGGGATCACCACCGAGACCGCTTCATAATCTAGGATCCAGCGCAGCGCCATCTGCGCCATGGTCATGCCGGCCGGGACGAGCAGCCTGATCCCTTCGGCGAGGTCCACGCCCTTGTCAAAGGGCAGTCCCGCAAAAGTCTCGCCGACGTTGAAGTACTGGCCGTCGCGGTTGTAGTTGCGGTGATCCGTCTCGGCGAATTGGGTGGCACGCGTGAACTTGCCGGACAGCAGCCCGCTGGCCACCGGCAGGCGGACGATCACGCCTACGCCCCTCTCGAGGGCGCGGGGAAGAGTGCTTCGATTGGTTTCTGGCGGAAGATATTGAAGATCACCTGCAGCGACGTGATCGCCTCCACCTCCACACAGAGCCGCGCCTCCTCGACCGTTTCCACGCTGGCGCCGAAGTGCCGGATCTTCCCGGCCGCCTTCAGCTTACGCAGCCAATCGAAGACCGCGCCGTCCTGCATGACCTTCAGCGGGATGCAGTGCAGCTGTACCAGGTCGAGGGCTTCGACCCCCAGCCGCTTGAGCGAAGCCTCGACCCCCTGCCGCAGGGTGGCTTCCGTGTACCCGTTGGGATAGACGCCTCCGCCCCGCCCGAACTTGGTCGCCACGACGACCGGCTTCCCGGACTGGCGCAGGAAGCGGCCGATCAGGCTCTCGCTCCGCCCGCCGCCGTAGACATCCGCGGTGTCGAAGAAATCGATCCCGTTTTCGAGCGAGGCGGCCATGATGTCGAAGGCCGTCTGCTCGCCCATGGGACCGAAGTCCCCGCCGAACTGCCAGCAGCCCAGCCCGACCTCTCCGATCAGAATATCGCTTTTTCCCAGATTCCTTTGTTTCATGAATATTCTCCTAAAAGCAGCGCTTATTTGGCCGGCAGCGAACGGGCAAGGTCGACGCCCTGCCGCACCCAATCGCTCAGTTCCGCCTCGCCCCGGCAGCCCTGCGGGGCGACCATGACCCAGCCGGCCATCGGCCTGCCGGTCATGTCGAAGGGCCGGGCGTGGGGCCGGGCGAGGGCTGGTTTGTATTTCTCCGGGCCGACGCGCACGATCAGATCATCACCATGGACGCCGCAGGCCATGTTGCCCCGGATCATGAAACCGATCCCACCGAACATCTTCTTTTCCACCAGGTCGGGGAGCGGGCCCAGCGCAGCCCGGATCCGGTCGGCCAGGAGAGTGTCATAGGCCATGCCTGCCTCTGTGAGATTTGTGGTCTTTTACGGATTCGAGCCGAGCGCGCAGCGGAAGCCGGTCTCGTCGCTGGAGAAGGTGGGATCCTTCGAGAAGCGGTAAGTGGTCGTCACGCCGCGGGCGTTGTAGCGGAACGAGCCGCCGCGCAGGATGTGCAGGGTGCCCGCATCCGGGCCCAAGGGATTGTGATCCGGGCTCTTGGCGTAATAGTCGACCGCATACCAGTCCGCCACCCATTCCCAGACGTTGCCGGCCATGTCCAGCGCCCCGTACGGGCTGGCGCCGGCGGGGTAGCTGCCGGTCTGGGCGACATCTTTGATCAATTCATTAAAATTGAGCAATGTGCCGTCTGGCGGGTTGTTCCCCCAGGAGTAGATGCGTCCATCCGTGCCGCGGGCGGCCTTCTCCCACTCCGCTTCGGTGGGCAGACGGCGCCCGGCCCACTGGCAGTATGCCTGGGCGGTGCTCCAGTTCATCCAGATGACCGGGAAATCCGCATAGCGGCTGTTCCCGAAATAAAGGTCCTTCAGGTTGGAGGTGATCCTCCTGGGCGGCTGGCAGGCCTTGGCGGCCACACATTTGGCATACTCGCCGTTGGTCACCTCGGTCTTGTCGATCCAAAAGGCGTCCAGGGTGACGGGATGAGGCGGAATTTCGTCGACGTTGTCGCTGGAACCCATTTCGAAACTGCCTGCCGGAACGTAAACCATAACCATGCCGTCAGCGGGGGAGATCTCGGTGGAACCGATGCCCAGGGTCGGGGTGGGGACGAGAGTCGGGAGAGCCGTGTCCGTCGGGGCGGGGGTCGGGGTGACGGTCGGGAGCGGTGTCGGATTTTCACTGCCTGCCGTGACTGTGGCACTGGGCACGGCGGGCGGAGTCCCGCAGGCCGCCAGCACCACCGTCAGTGCCAGGAAGAAGGTCCAGCAATTTTTCATTCAGCTCGCCTTTCCTACCCGAGGTTCAGCATCAGGAAGGTGTCCGTGACCGGTCCAGCATGCGAATTCAATCTCCCGATTCCGTTCCGGGCGGGCATGCTGTAAAAGTAGAAATCTTGTGCGCCGGCCATCCGGTTGCGGTGGGTTTTGAGCGGAGGGCGACCGAGGTCGTCGGCACCCACTTACGGGTAAGTCCCGGTGCCCTACTTGGGCCCGCCGGTGATGTATCGCTCCAGGTGGGAGATGATGATCTTCTGCTCGGTGATGATCTCCTTGAGCACGTCCCCGATCGAGACCATGCCGACCAGCTTGCCGTCGTCGAAGACCGGCAGGTGGCGGACGCGTTTCTCGGTCATCACTGCCATGCACTCCTCCAGCGGCTGGCTGGCCTCAACGTAAAGCACGCTGCTGGTCATGATTTCGCTGACCTTGGTATTGCGCGACACCTTGCCGAGCAGGTCCACTTTACGGACGCAGTCGCGCTCCGAAAGGATGCCTTTGATCTTGTTGTCGCTCATCACCAGCAGGGCGCCGACTTTCTTGTCGGCCAGCAGCTGCAAGGCTTGATAGACGGTCGCTTCCGGGGCGATCGACCAGATCTGGCCGCCTTTTATTTGAATGAGGTCACGAACGATTGCCATAATGTAATTCCTCCACGGATAGACAGGATAAATGACGGAATCGTGCAGCTATATTAACCCAATAAGGCCTTAAACGGAATGGTCGATTGGTACCTTTTCGTGGGAGGAATCCTGCACAGGCTTACGGCAGGGCGAGGTGCCTGGCAGAGGATAAAGGACCGGGCAAGTTTAGGCGTGCGGCCCGATCCGGGTCCGTTCAGGCATGCACGGTCAGGCCCAGGTTGTTTGCCACCAGCGGCAGAACCAGGTCGGCGTACTGCTCGACGGGCGGCGTGCGCTTGGCACGGCTCCACTCGGTCGCCAGTCCGTAGATAGCCCAGCTGGCCGCGATGGCTGCCAGCCCGGGCGGAATGCGGGCGTCCTCGATCAGGGCGGCGGTCTCCAGCCAGTGATCGAGCAGCCCGGTGATCTGCGTGCGTACCTGGTTGGCGACCATCGACTGGAACTGCTGTTCGCTGACGGCGCAGTGGTCGTGGGTCTCGCCGACGAATTCGCACACCACGACGATCAGCTCGCGCAGGTTGTCCATCGAAAAATGGCAGGCGTTGAACATGCGCTGATCGATTTCCTTTTGGAAGCTGTCGCGCGTGAACTGGTTGAGCAGATCGAACTTGTCGGGAAAGTGGGCGTAGAAGGTGGCCCGGTTGATGCCGGCCCGCCCGGCGATATCCTGCACGCTGATGGCCTGGAAGCCCCTTTCCCGGACCAGCTCGACGAAAGCCTGCTCGATGCTCTGGCGCGTGCGCCTCACGCGCGGATCGATTTTCTCGTGGTTTGGCAACATTTTCGCTCCGGTGTTGCTTAGGCAACAATATTTATTTTTTGATGGTTGACGCCCGCCCGTGGTAGAGGTAAATTAACAACATATGTTGTTAATGCAACAACTGTATGATAATATCATGCCTCGTCCGGAGCGTCAAGGACCGATACCATCCGGGCTGTTCCGGCAGTCAAACCAATGCTAAAATAAAACAGGAGAGATCAAAATGGATATCACAATCATCGGGGCCGGGAATATGGGACGCGGCATCGGCCATCGTCTGGTCGCCGGCGGGCATTCGGTCACGCTGGTCGACATCGACCCGGAGGTGACCGGGAAGACCGCCGCCGAATTGAGCGCCGCGGCGAAAAAGGGCGCCAAGGTCTCCACTGCCAGCCTGGCGGACGTCCAGCCAGACGAGATGGTCGTGCTGGCCCTTTGGTATGGCGTCAACCTCGAAACGGTCAAGAAGCTGGGCAAGAAGCTGGCCGGCAAGATCGTGGTCGACATCGCCAACCCGCTCAACGCCAGCTTCGATGGTCTGGCGACCGCGCCGACCAGCTCGTCCGCCGAGGAGGTAGCTAAGGCTGTCCCGGCCGGGACCAGGGTCCTGAAGGCCTTCAACACGACTTTCGCCGGCACGCTGGTTGCCGGTCAGGTGGCCGGGCAGCCGTTGGACGTCCTGATCGCCGGCGACGACGCGGATGCCAAGGCGAAGTTGGGCCAGCTGGTCCGCGACGGCGGCTGCCGCCCTGTCGACGTGGGCAGGCTGGAGCGCGCCCGCCAGCTGGAGGGCATCGGCCTGCTGCACATCACGCTGCAGGGCACGCTCGGCACCAACTGGATGAGCGCGGTGAAGTTCATCGGCTGAGAGAACCATGAAAGACAGTCGTACAGGTGAAATTATGACAACCGTGAAAGATGACCCGGCCTTGAAACCCAACCCGGAGTTTTCCAAACCCGCCTCGGACGAGCAGATCAAGCGCGCCGCCGCGGCGCTGGAAGCCAACGGAATCCACACGCTGATCGCCGAAAACGGCGAGCAGGCCAGGCGCATGTTCTTCGAGCTGGTCCCGCCGGGTTCGGAAATTTTCCTGGGCGCCTCGAGGACCCTCGAAACATTAGGCATCCAGCCGGAGATCGACAAGTCAGGCAAATACGACGCCCTGCGGCCGAAGATGTTTGCCATGAACCGCGAGACACAGGGCAGGGAAATCCGCAAGCTGGGCTCCGGTCCCGATTATGCCGCCGGCAGCGTCCACGCCGTGACCGAGGACGGGCACGTCCTGATCGCCTCGAAGACCGGCAGCCAGCTTGGTCCGTATGCATCCGGAGCCGGCAAGGTGATCTGGGTGGTCGGAGCGCAGAAGATCGTCAAGGACGTGGCCGAAGGCCTGCGGCGGATCGAGGAGTACTCCGTCCCGCTGGAGGAGGTCCATATGCAGGAGCTTTACCACATGGGCACCGAGGCGAACAAGATCCTGATCGTCAAGGGTGAGTTCCGCCCGGGGCGCATCACCATGATCCTGGTCAAAGAGCAACTCGGGTTCTAGGGTAAGTTCCCGTGATTCAAATCCGGGACGGCGCAGCCGTCCCGGAGATTTTTTCTTCCTTAAGGAGCCAGCCTCAACCCTCGGGGTTGCCAGAAAAAGTCCAATTACTCCTCCACATGGAACTCGACGATGCGGTCCAGGCGGAAGGAGCGTTCCGCCTGGCGCAGGTGGCAATAGGCGCGCAGGTAAATGTAGTCCGACAGTCCCAGCACCTGGAGGGGGGTGACCCAGCGCGTGGTGCGTTCGCCGTCGGCGTCGACGTAGGTGATCTGCATGCGCTTCCCGCTGGCGATGGCCTCGTCCAGGTCGGTGGGCAGCTGGATGCCGTCGCGCGGCCAGGCGGGGGAATTGTACAGGCCGATGAAATCCTCCACCGATTTTCCAAAGGGCTTGAGCGCCTCCATCATGGCGAAGAACACGCCCCGGTCGGTGAGGGCGTCGCCCAGGGCCCGGTGAGCGTCCGGGTTTTGGATGTTGAACTCGGCTGCCAGGACCGTCAGGATGTTCGACGGCAGGTCGAAATGCTGGCGGGCGATGGTCAGGGTGTCGATGATGTTGGGGATCTGGATCTCGTGTCCCAGGCGGCGGAACTCGCTGTCCAGGAATTGCAGATCGAACCCGGCGTTGTGGCACACCACGACCGTGTCCCGCAGCCGCTCCTCGACCTCCCCGGCGACCTCTGCGAAGACCGGCGCCTCGGCCAGTTGCTCGTCGTTCAGCCCGTTGACGCTGGCCGCGGCCGGTGAGAGCAGGCGCTCGGGGTTGACCAGCTGCTGGTAGGTGCTCTTGATGCGCTTGCCCTCGGTCAGGATCAGGCCGACCTCGCAGATGCGGTCGCCGAACCAGGGCGAGAGGCCGGTGGTCTCCAGATCGAGGAAGGCGAAGCGGAAATTGGACAGGTCGAACATGGGTGGATCTGACTGCCGTTGGGGGTGGGGTATTTGTGCTTCTTCCCAGGTGAATTATATACATAAACTTCACCTGGATTGAGAAGCCCCGGGTTGTCTTATTCTTCGGTCGGAAAGTCCGCCAGCAGGACCGGCTTGATGACCGCCGTCCAGGCGGCGTAACCATTTTTATTGGGGTGCAACCGGTCGGCGCGGTACAGCTTGCGGTCGGGCCGGCCGTCGGGACCCAGCAGCGCGGGGGTCAGGTCGATGAAATGCAGGCGCGGGTCGGTCCGGGTGTGGGCCTGGATCAGGCGGTTGGCCTCCTGGACGATGGTCCAGTAGCGCCAGCGGGCAGGGGTCGGTGTGATCGAGACGTAGTAAATGGGAACGTCCGGCAGTTCCGCCCGCAGGCGCTGCACGAACGCCTGGTACCCGGCGAAGACCTTCTGAGCCGTCGCCGGCTTGGGCCAGGATATGTCGTTGGTCCCGGCGAACAGCACCACGGCGCGGGGGTGATACGGCAGCACGATCCGGTCCGCATAGCGGACGACGTCATCTATGCGCGCCCCGCCGAATCCGCGGTTGATCACCTGCAGCGATGCCATGTCCTCCTGCAGGCTGGTCCAAAAGGTGAAGCTGGAGCTGCCGGTGAAAACGATGGCGCCGGACGGGGGCGGGTTGGGGCGGTCGCGCCGCTCAAAGGTCCGGATGCTGCTCTCCCAGGCCCGCGGGCTGCCCGTCATGGTGCCAACCATGCCCAGGAACATGTTCGTCTCGCCTTCCAGCCAGGCTTTGATTTTTTGAGCGGTATTCATTGGACTCTCCTCCTGATGATCGTGCGATCCAACGGGTGCAGATGGGAAGAGCAGCTCCGGGAGGGCGAGGGTATTTACGGTCGCCTTCCAGGCGGCGTTGCCCTAGAAAACTCTCCACACCCGACGGGAAGGATTACTGCGAGCCGGCCTGCAGCCAGATCTCCGGCCCGCAGCACGGCAGGACCTGGACGAAGTGCACCCCGGGCTCCAGGAAGTCGCCGAAGGGTACGTCGAAAGTATGCTCGTCACCCGGCTCCAGGCTGGCGGTGAAGGTTCCGAGGCTGACCTCGATTGATTTCCCGCTGCTGTTGATGACTTGCAGGATCTGGTCCGGCCTGACTTTGGCGCAGCGCGGATCGGGGATGTCGGGCAGGATGGTGAAGACGACCTGCCTGCCCTCCGGCTCGGCGCAGATGCCAGCTGCAGGCGAATCGGAGACCGGGGTGGCCAGGGGATAGGCCGTGGGCGGGACGGTCACGGCGCGGACAGGTGCGCAGGCCGCCAGTCCGGCCAGCAGGACGGCCACGAGGAGCAGTCGGGTCATGATCATTTGCCTCCGGGAAGGGCACGGCTGGCAGATTTCATATTGTAGCCCTTTTTCAATCTGCCACGCGGAAAAAAGTATCTGGACGGCTGTCCGGCCGCCGTCCTGCCAGAAGGGGACATTACATTCCATGGAATCATCCGCCTGCGGAGGTTTGGAGAAGCCCGCGCAGGGCGAGCGCATTTTCAATTGCCGCCCCGGCAGCGGTGTTGTTGAAGATGCACCAGACGGGGGCTGAAACAGCGGCCGCCGTGGCCAGCATGCCTGCCATTCCTTTCAGGAACTCGTCCGTGTAGGCGGAGCGGTACGTCTCCGGCGAGCCGTGCAGCCGGTAGTAGACCAGTCCGTCCCAGCCGCCGGGCCGCGTCCCTTGGGGGCTGACGGCCGGGTCGGCGGCCAGGCGCGCCACCTGGAACTGCGCCAGGAGCTGCCCCGCCTCGGGTGTGAACCAGGTGGCGTGGCGCGGCTCGCAGGCCACGTTCACGGCGAAGCGCGCCCGCAGCCGGCCGAGGAAGCGCTCGACGATCAGCGGATCGAACGCCAGCCCCGGCGGGAGCTGCAGCAGCCAGGCGCCCAGCTTGGCGCCCAGGGCGGCGGTCTCGTCGGCGAAACGGTCCAGCAAGGCCGCGTCCGTCAGCCGGCGGACGTGGGTGACCTCCTTCGGGACCTTGACCGCGAAGCGGAAGCCCTCGGGCGTTCCCGCCGCCCAGTGGGCATAGGTCGCGGGCAGGTGGGGGTGGTAGAAGGATGAATTGATCTCGACCGCATTAAGCTGCCGGGCGTAGCGCTCCAGGTGGGTCCCCTCGCCCGGGAAGCGGTCGGCGGACTCCCTGGGGATGCTCCAGCCGGCAGTGCCGATGAAGACGTCCATGCGCTCCATTTTTCATCCTACCCGGGAATCATGGCTTCCAGCTGAAATCGGCCCCGCCTGCCACCAGCTCATCGTCGCGCTGCCGAAGGTGTCGTCGCGCCTGACGTTCTTGAGCAGCACGCCTATGCTGTCGCCGGCCTTGGCCTGCTCCAGCGTCTTGCGGAACATTTCGATGGCGGTGACGACCGTTTTGCGGGCTATGCCGCGCCCCTGGACGACGATCTCGTCGCCGACGCGCAGCGTGCCGCTCCCGACGCGTCCGGTGCCGACCGTGCCGCGGTCGCGGATCGAAAAAACATCCTCGACGGTCATTTGAAAAGCGGGATCAGTAGGCATGGGCAGGCTCCTCCCGCCCATAATTGTAGCCTTTTTTCAAATGGCGGGGTCAATTTGTGCCGCACCCCTGGATAAAAAAGTGTCACGCGCCCCTAAATAAGTGCGACGCACCTTTAAGGTGCGTCGCACTTTTGCCCTTTACAGCTTCGGGAAGCGGCTGACCACCACGGCAGCGGTGGGCAGCAGGGCCTTGTCGCCGGTCTTCATCTTCGCCGGGGGCTTGCCGCCCTCCTCGGGCGCGCCCTGGTAGACGAAGATGGGCGTCTCCTCGACGGCGTATTTCAGCTCGACGTAGGCCTGACCGGTAAGCGTGCCGTCCATGTCGGCGGCGCAGGATGTCACCCAGCCGATCACCCGGCCGCGCTTGTCCAACACCGGGTCGCCGTTGTGGGCCATGCGCACGCCCTTTTCGGGGAAGCGGAAGCGCACCACCACACCCTGGCGTCCGGTCTCGCGTGCCAGGTAGGCCTCGCGGCCGATGAACCAGGGCTTGTAGACCTTGACGTAAGAGCCAAAGCCGCCCTCGGCCACGCCCAAATCGCGCGCCCCACGCACGCCGGAGCCAGCGCCCATCTCGTGACCGTAGAGCGGCAGGCCGGCCTCGGTGCGCAGCGAATCGCGCGCCCCCAGCCCGACCGGCTTGAGGCCGTATTTCTCGCCGGCCTTCATCAACGCGTGCCAGAACTCAACTGCCCGCTCCGGGTGGACGAACAGCTCGAAGGCCATCTTCTCGCCAGTGTAACCGGTGCGGCTGACGATCAGGTCGAAGCCCGAGCCTGACGCACGGGCGCCGACCCTGGCGTCGCACAGCTGCGTGCGCCCCAGCGACATGATCTTCCGTCGGTCGGCGGCGCTGACACCCATCGCCAACAGGATGTCGCGGCTCTTCGGCCCCTGCAGGGCGATGTCGACGCGCATGTCGTCGCCGGCCTTGGGATCGCGCAGGTTGCGGATCTCGGCCTGGTAGCCGTAGGTCCGCGCCCAGGGCCGGGCGGCGTCGATGCGTACCTTGCCGTCGCGCACCGCCTCCAGCCAGGCGTGGTCCTTGTCGTCGTTGGAGGCGTTGACCACCACCAGATACTTGTCGGAGGCGCGGCGGTAGACCAGCGTGTCGTCGACCACGTCCGCCTCGGGGGTCAGGAAGTGGGTGTAGAGCGACTTGCCGGGCAGCAGCCCGCCGCAGTCGTTGCCGCAGACGCTGTCCAGGAAGGAGGCCGCGTCCGCCCCCTCCACCTGGTAGACGCCCATGTGGGCCACGTCGAACAGGCCGGCCGCCTGGCGTGCCGCCAGGTGCTCCTCCAGGACCGACGAGTACCAGACCGGCATCTCCCAGCCGGCGAAGGGGATGATCTTGGCCCCCAGGGATTTGTGCACCTCGTACAGCGGGGTGCGGCGCGGGGCGCTTTCCTTTTCCTCCCATTTGAAGTCCGGCAAGGGCGCTTCGACACCTTCGGCAGCGCGGCGCTTTCCGGACCCCGGGCCGAGGCCGATAAACCAGGGCTTGTCCGGGCTGACGGGCTCGCCTCTGACTGCCGCGGGTTTGGAGGTCGATTCGCTCACCACGATCGGTCCCGGCATGCGGCGGGGAGTGCCATCCGGCTTGCCGTCCAAGTGGAAGGAGACGTAACCGTCGGACAGGTCGCGCAGCCAGGCGGCCGCCAGGGAGGCCTTCTCCGCCGGGACGGACAGGCGGTAGGAGGCGGCATCGACGCAGGTCAGCGCGCCGTCGATCTCGCCCTTGGAGGTGACGAGTTTGGTCGCCTGCGACTTACCCGGCTTGAGCACCGACAGGTCTGACGAGACGGTGTAATCCAGCAACTGGCGCACGCGCCCGCCCTGCAGGTCGAAGACGCCCGCCGCGCCCTTGTCGTCGAGATAGTAAAAGTGGGGGTAGCCGTGGGTCGCCGGCTCGAAGTCGATGCCCGCCTCCCGGGCCAGCTTGCGAACGCGCAGCTTGGCCTCCTCCAGGACGTTGAAGTCCAGCTTGGCGCGCGCGGACCCGGCCGCGGTGCGGGGTGTCCACCGAATGGGGCGCGGCGGCCAGCAGCACATCGGCGATGATGTCGGCCAGCTGCCGGGACTTTTCCTCGTCGAAACCGCGCTGGGTGATCCAGGGCGTGCCCAGGCGGATGCCGGACGGGTCGGCGCGAGTCCCTGTCGCCGGGGATGGTGTTGCGGTTGACGACGATGCCGACCAGGTCGAGGATGCGGGCGGCCTGGTCGCCGGACAGCGCCGTGCCGTCCGGACCCTTGATCGAGCGTGCAGTCGACGTTGAGCAGGTGCGCAGTTTGTCCCGCCGTAGGGGATGCGCAGGCCGCGCTCCTTGAAGCGCTCGGCCATGGCCTGGGCGTTCTTGATCGTCTGCCTCTGCAGCTTCTTGAACGGTCTGGTGCGGGCCAGCTTGAAGGTCAGCGCCAGGGCGGCAAAGATGTGGACGTGCGGGCCGCCCTGCTCGCCGGGGAAGACGGCCTTGTCGATCTTGCTTGGCCAGGGCCGTGTCGGTGGTCAGGATGACGGCGCCGCGCGGACCGTACAGGGTCTTGTGCGTGGTGAAGGTGACGACGTCGGCGTAGCCGACGGGCGAGGGGACGACGCCCGCCGCCACCAGCCCGCCGATGTGGGCGATGTCGGCCAGCAGGTAGGCGCCGACCGCGTCGGCGATCGCGCGGAACTTCTTCCAGTCCGGGATCCAGGGGTAGGAGGAGTAGCCGGCGATGATCATCTTCGGCTTGTGTTCCTCGGCCAGCGCCTCGATGGCGTCGTAGTCGATCTGCTCGGTCATCGGGGTCGACGGTGTAGTGAGACGATCTTGTAGTACTTGCCCGAGCGGTTGACCGGCGAGCCGTGGGTCAGGTGGCCGCCGTGCAGCAGGTTCATGCCCATCACCGTATCGCCCGGGCTCGACCAGGGCGTGGTAGACGGCGTTGTTGGCCGGGGCGCCGGAGAGCGCCTGCACGTTGACGTAGATCTGGTCGGCGCTTGACGCCGTTGGCGGCGAAGGCCTCGGCGCAGCGGCGGCGGGCCAGGGCCTCGACCAGCGTCGGCGTACTCGACGCCCTTGTAGTAGCGCGGGTCGGAGTAGCGGCGGTAAGTGCGCCAGGCGGGCGGGATAATCGAGGATCTCCGCCTCGGTCATGCGTGCGCGTCTCCTCGTCGGGGTAGCCTTCGGCGTAGATGTTCTGGAAGGCGGAGGCCATGGCTTCGCGCACGGCGAGCGGCGCCTGGCTCTCGGAGGGGATCAGGATCAGCTTGCGCGCCTGGCGCTCGGCCTCGAGCTGGGTCAGTTCGTAGACGTCGGGGTCGAGTTCGGCCAGGTTGCCGCGAAAGAGGAAGTCGGACATGGGGATTCTCCTGGAAGGGAAGTAGGAGGTGCAAATTGATTGTAGCCCGCGCAGGGAGGCGGGTCAAGGAGGAAAAGTTGAAGTGCAAATTATTTTATATATAAGCCAACCAGATAATCGTCTATCGATCTGGCGGGTTGGTCGAACAATTCATGCGCCGGGTTGTCCCGGTCGGCGTCCCATTGTTCGGGGTTGAGGAGGATATACTCGCGAATGGCATCTGCCTCGCGTTCACCACGAATGACGCGTTCGAAATAATTCCTTTGCCAGACGGGCGCGCCCACCTGTCCGCGCAGGCGGTTGATTTTGGAGGCAGCGCTGGTCTTGAAGGCCCCGACGATGTTGCCGAGAGCCACATATTTTCGCGGCCGTTCCATTGTCGTAGGGGCGAGCAGCTGCTCGCCCCTACGACAATTAATATTCCAGGTGCCGGGATGCAACCGGTAGGCCCCGTCATCGATGATCCAAACGATTCCATGGAAATGGTTTGGCATGATCACGTATTCGCCCAGCTCGATGCCAGCGAATATCCCCGGCAATTCCTCCCAGGCATTTTGAACGGCGAGCTTTTCCGCGGGACGATCGAATAAAAACGCACGTTTCCAGGCGCAGATGGTCACAAAATACCCTCCGGGCAATGAATAGTCGTAATCCGGCAGGCGGATGTTTTTGCGGCGCGGCAGAGCCCCTGGTCTCATTTCCCCTCGCCGCGATTATACCGCTGGGCAGGCGAAGCGGCGGGAAAAGAAAAAGTCCTGGCGGAATTTACGGCCGCCAGGGCGTGGTCTTTCCTGTGTGTTATGGGATCACTTGGATCGCGTCGACATCACAACCATTATCGCTATCGCCTGTAGGCGAAATGATCCGTACATAATAATAATCGCCTGGTGGTATTCCGAGTGAGGCAGCGTCGATATCGATGCCCACTCCGGTCATGTTGACCAGGACGTTCCACGGAATTGGGGAATTGTCAGTTTCGGGGAAACCGTTGAGACTCGTGTTGGTATATACGTCGCCTCCCCAGTCAAGAACAGTGTACCAGGGATCATTACCATCGGTGCTGATCTGCACGATGACGAAGTCCATCGCAATGCCAGGATCGGCAGCCCGCTCGTAATAGACCATATCCCAACCGCTTGTGCCATGTTTGGTGATCGGAGTCGTTGATGAAAAACCGTAATCACCAGGATTGGAATTGCTATCAATTGTCGTACAGTTACCATCGGGAAGACCTATAGGCGAAGGACCAACATTTATAACACTCCTATTGTTTGGTAAGCAATTTGGCGACGTAATCGTCGGCGTCTCCGTCGGTGTCTCGCTGGGCGTGGGTGTGTCCGAAGGAGTGAAGGTCTCCGTGGGGGTGTCGGTCACGGTCGGGGTGGACGTCTCCGTGAAGGTGGAGGTCGGGGTGTCAGTGGCGGTGGAGGTGGGCGTAAAGGTCCCGGTGAAGGTGCCGGTGTGAGTGGCCGTAAACGTTTGCGTGGAGGTGCCGGTATTGGTCGGGCTGAGGGTGCGCGTCGGCGTGGAGGTGCGTGTGGCGGTGCGCACGGGGGTGCGGGTCCGCGTGTCGGTCGGGAAGAGGAAGACAAGGGTGCGCGTGGGGGTGGGAAGCGGGGTGGCCGTCCGAACGGGGCGGGACGTGGGCGGCTGTACCTCCGTCGCTGCCGCCGGAGCCGGAGGAATGGGGGTCCGGTAGCCCGGTGTCAGGTAGGCGAAGGAGAACGGCGTCAGGATTTCCTGGCTGACCGGCTCGATCATGTCCCCCTGCCGGTAGGCGGCGATGGTGCCGTTCGGGTTGAGCAGCGAGCCCATGTCGGCGGCGGCGTTCCAGGCCGGCAGGATGCGCAGCGCAAACTGCCCGGCGGCGCACATGAGCAGGAAGCCCGGCAGGACGAGGGCGAGCAGCACCAGTCCCTCGCGGCGGCGCCCAGGTTCCTTATCCGGCGAGGGTCTCTTTGGGCTGTCGTTCATCCTTCTGTTCCCATTTGACCGGCAGGCGCACGCAGAAGCGGCTGCCCGGACAGGTCTCCTCGTTGTGGCCGGGGCTTTCGGCCCAGATGTGCCCGCCGTGCGCCTCCACGATGCCGCGGGCGATGGCCAGCCCCAGGCCCGGTCCGCCGCCCTTGAAGTTGGTCTTGCCGGAGGAGTGCAGCTGGACTTCTCCGGTCTGGTAGAACTTCTCGAAGATCAGCTCGAGGTACTGCGGGTCGATGCCGATGCCGGTGTCGCCGACGACGATCTCGACCTCCGCCGGGGCGGAGTCCGCCTCCACCAGCCTCCCGCTGACGGTGATCTCGCCACCGTCGGGGGTGTACTTGATGGCGTTCATGACCAGGTGATAGAAGACCTTCTGCAGCAGGTCCGGGTCGGCGTAGATCGCCGGGAGCTTCTTCATCCCGGACATCTTGAGCTTCAAGCGGCGTTCCTCCAGCGCGGGGGCGAACGTATCCTGCACCTTCTTTAACAGCGCGTCGAGGCGCATATCCTCGGGGATGACCTTGAGCGTGTTGCTGTCGATGCGCGAGATGTCGAGCATGCTGTTGACCACGGTGTTCATACGATCGATGCCCTGCAGGATGCCCTTCGAGACGGATTCCAGCTCCGGGCTGTCGGCCGCCTTCTTCTCCAAAATCTGGGTGTAGGCGCTGATCACGGTCAGGGGCGTGCGCAGCTCGTGCGCCGACACCTGGATGAAGCTGGTCTTGCTGGCGTCCATCTTCTCCAGGGTGGCGTTGGCGCGCTCCAGCTCGATGGTACGCTGCTGCAGGTGCTCGGTCATGGCGTCGAAGGTGGTGGCCAGGGTGCCGATCTCGTCCCGGCTGCGGATGCCGGTGCGCTGGTCCAGGTCGCCGCCGGCGATGGCCTGGGAGGTGCGCACCAGTGAAAACAGCGGGCGTGTGATCAGCTGGGAGATGAGGGTTCCGATGGCCACGACGGCGATCACGGCGGCGGTAAACAGCACCAGGGTGTTATTGCGGCTCATCGTCCCCGGCTGGATGACGAAGTCGAGCGGCAGGACGACTCCGAAGACGCCGATGCGGTCCGGGCTGATGCGGATGGGGCTGCGCGCCAGGCTGTACCAGCGTCCCTCCAGCTGGAAGTTTTGCCCGCTGACGTTGCCTTCCGAGGCGGCGATTTTCTGGTAGAGGTCGGCCGGGATGGATATGTTTTTCAGGAACTACACGTCGCTGCTTTGCGTCGCGAAGGTCGTCCCGGTGGCGCGGCCGGCGGCGTCGTAAAGGATGACGTCCGCCAACGAGGTGGTTTTCAGGTACGGGAGGAGGGTCTCGAGCGAGGTGCCCACGGCGAGGATGGCGATCGCCTGGTTGTCCAGGCTGAAAGCCATCGAGGTGTAAAAGTAGGTACGCCCGTCGGCCGGGTTGGAAAGGATGGCGCGGCGCGGCAGGCTGTCCGGGTCGCGGGGGGCAAGCAAATCGGAAGCGAGGGATGAGCCGGCCGCCTCCAGGGTTTGGCTCGACGATAGATAGGTCCCATCCGGCTGGCGGAGCAGCTGGAGCAATTGCTTGCCGTTTGCGTCCAGGAGGATCAGGTTCTCCATCCCCAGGCCGGCTGCGGCGGGCCTGACCAGGTTCTCGAGAGTCTGAACGTCCTTTGCCTGCAGCGCCTGATCGACCCCGCGCGTCAGGGCGATGTAGCGGGCGTTTTCGACGTGCTTGATCTCCTGGCGGGCGAAATCGTCCGAAACCACCCGCCCGGCTTCCAGCAGCTGGTTGGTCAGGCGCTCGCTCAAGGAGTTGGCCACCAGACGGGTGACGACATACACCCCGGTGATGGCGACGATGAGCGTCAGCACCAGGAAAGGCAGGATTACTTTGTAACGAATGCTCACGAGAGATCCCCTCGCTTGGAAGGAGTCTGGGTGGTATTAGGTTTTCAGATTGGGACTGCAAGAGAATTATAGACCAGGTGCCACAAAAAAGGATATCACCAAAGTTGCAATTTGGGGCTGAAACGTCTCTGTAATTGTAAGTTCCTGCCGAGGGATTTAAGCCTGCAGCCGGTAGAGCTGACCGGCGTAATGCGCCAGCACCATCCCGGCGTAAACCAGCATGGGGGGCAGGAGCAGGAAGAGGGTCAGCGGGGCGAGCAGGCTGATGACTGTCGTCAGCCCCAGGCCGACGATCAGGAAGACGATCAGGTGCGGGACCGGGTGGAGGCGCGCAAGCTTCCAGGCATTCAGGGGGTTGATCGCCCCTGCCAGGGATCCGCTTTCGGCCAGGAGGCCCAGAGCAGCCGGCAGGAGGAATATGACCGCCGCGCCGTAGACGGTGATGAAGACCAGGGCGCAGCACAACACGGCGGACCAGACGACGAGCAGTCGGTTCGGGTCAAAAGTACTTACGAGGAACAAGGGCAGGTCGGCGACCAGCAGGCAGAGGAGCACCGGGAGCAGCCAGACCAGGTTCACCAGCCAGTATTTGTAGCCGGTCTTCCACTTGCTGCGGAAACCTGACCAATCGGGCAGGCCGGTCTGACCCCCGGTCAGCACGCCGCGGGTGATCTCCACCGTCCAGCCCAGGACCGGAATGCTGCCGATCAGGGTATAGGTCAGCAGGCTGGCGAGGACGAACTTTTTGAACCAGGTCTTGTCCTTGAGGAAGAAACCGAACGCACCTCCATAATCCATGGTGCAACCGTTCCCTTTCGCCGGCCTCCGCTCATTTGCCCGGGGGAATCTTCTGGTACAGCTTGACGACCAGGGTGCCATTCCCATAAGTATCCAGCCGGGTCAGGCCGGTGAGCAGCGGATCGGAGGCGGCGGCCGGGTCGGCGCTGACCTGATAGATCATCAATACGGCGCCTTGGTCAAGCAGGTCGGTGGTCTTTTGCATGAGCTGGGGCATGTTCGGGTTAACCTCCCCGGTCAGTTCGTTGGCCTGACCAGGAACGCTGTATACCGGCGCCCCGATCAGGAAATATCCCAATTCGTAATTGTTGGTGATGATCGGATAGCGCTGGTGGAGGGCTTTCAGCCTGGCCACCATGTCTGGATAATCGTTACGGATCTCGGTATAGCCGAGGGTGACGTGGTTCTTGCGCAGGTCGGAGAAGTTGATCAGGTACAATCCCAGGATTCCGAGCAGGACGACGCCGGTCGCCTGGACCCCTACCCAGCCCCTGCCGGTGGGGAGCGGAAGCACACGCAGCAGGATCATCGCAAGCAGGATGACGAAAATGGGAAAGAGAGGGGTCATGTAACGCGAGACCTGGGTGGCAGTCCAGTCGACCGGATTCCCGGCCAGCGACAGGTAGATGCTCGCCATGAAAGTGACAAAGTAGATCAGGAGATAGGCCAGCAGGAAGATTTCGAAACGCGTGTAACGCACCTGGCGTTCGTCCACCTTCCCAGCCGGATGACGGACCGAGTAGGCGAACAATCCCGCTAAGAGAAGTGCCAGGCCGGCCAATATTCCCACCACGGCCGGGAGGCGCAGCCTGGGGGTGATCCACGGCAGGAACCAGGCGGTCAGGGTTTGCGCTAGTTTGACGTAGTTCTCGACCGGGAGACTGCGCACCAGGATGCTGCTCCGCCCGGAAAGGTTGCTCCCCAAGGCAGCGTTGCGCAGGAAGAAAAGAGCAACCGGCAGCAGGCCCAGGAGCCCGGCCACCAGCGCATCCCCGATGCGCTTCTTCCGGCCGCCCGTCCCAAAAACCAGCAGCCACAGGCAGAGCGTTGCCACCAGAGAGGTGCCCACAAAACGGGTTAGGACGGCGAGACCGCCTGCCAAGGCGGAGCATGCCAGAAGGTGGAACCGTCCCCGGATCTGATACTCCAGGAACGCCAGGAGGCTGAGCAGGGTCAGGGCCAGGTACAGCGGTTCGCTCATCGCCCAGATATGCATGACGAACAGGTCGACACATAAGAGGGTGAAGGCGCTCGCCAGGATCGAGGCCAAGGCGGAGCCGGTCAGACGATGGACCAGCCAGCCGGTCAGGAAGATGTTCGCGCCGAACAGGACAGCATTGAGGTATCCCGCCAGCGTGAACACGGGAACGCCAGTGAGCCCCAGCCCGGCCAGGACGATTGAGAAGAACGGTGGGAACAGGGTGATCGGCTGGAAGCCATCGCCGCGCTGGATTTGATACCCGTAGCCTTTGATGATGTTCTCGGCCCCCTGCATATACCAGACGGAATCCCCGCTCGCTCCGACACCGTGGCGGATGACGTAGAGATCGAAGGCGATCCCGGCCACGGCCAGAGCGATTAGAACGATCCAATGGTTTCTTTTCAGAATCTGCACCGTTATTCTCCTGGTATTCACACCCCATGTGGACAATCGAGGGATTGTTTGTGGGCGCAAAGGGATTCGAACCCCTGACCTTCTCTGTGTAAGAGAGACGCTCTAACCAGCTGAGCTATGCGCCCGGTGGCATAATTATACCAAAAAGGCAAACTGTGTTAAACTTGACGGCGGTTCATAAGTGGAGAACCCCATGCGCATCGTTCGCTATCAGCTGAAAAACGAAACCCCGTGCTACGGCTGGATCCTGGAGGACAAGGTCGGCGCCATCCAGGGGGACATTTTCGGTGATTACCGCCGCCTGGAGGCGGACGCGCCGCTGGCTTCCGTCCACCTGCTCGCCCCGGCCCAGCCGAGCAAGATTCTCTGCATCGGGCGCAACTACGTCGAACACGCCAAGGAACAAAACGCAGAAGTGACCAAGGTGCCGCTGATTTTTCTGAAGCCGCCCTCGGCGATCATCAACCCCGGCGAAACGATCCTGCTCCCGCAGCAGTCGCAGCAGGTGGAACACGAGGGCGAGCTGGTGGTCGTGATCGGCAAGCGCTGCCGGAATGTCACCACGGACGAAGCCCAGGGGACCATTTTTGGATACACCATCGGGAACGACGTCACCGCCCGGGATCTGCAGTACAGCGACGGCCAGTGGACGCGCGGCAAGGGCTTCGACACCTTCTGCCCGTTCGGCCCGTGGATCGACACCGACTTCGACCCCTCCGACGCGCTGATCACCACCAAGGTCGGCGGGCAGCCGCGCCAGATGGGCTCGACGCGCGATATGGTCTTCAACGTCAACACGCTGATCGCTTTCATCACCTCGGTCATGACGCTCGAGCCTGGCGACTTGATCTTCACCGGGACGCCCTCGGGGGTCGGACCGTTGAAGGCCGGGGACGTGGTCGAGGTGGAGATCGAAGGCCTGGGCAAGCTGAGCAACCCGGTCGCGGCCGGGAAAGTCCAATCCTGATCTACTAAAAGGAGATGCGATGAAACGATGCCTGTATTTCCTCGGTCTGCTGGCAGTCCTGGCCCTGGCGTGCAGCCTGCCGTCGACGGCTACTCCAACGCTGGTCACGCCGCCGCCGGTCATCACGGATACGCCCGTCGTCACCGTGGCACCGACCATACCGGCCGCCAATGCCAGCTGCAATAAGCTCTCCCTCTTCATCGACCCGGCGCTGGCCAGCGGTTCCGACTGCAAGACCGTTCCGGAGGCCAGTGGCGCCGACATGCCTGCTTTCGAGGTCAACCCCGAGTACACTGAACTCACCCTGCAGGGCTACATCCTGGCAGACCGCTTCTTCACCGCCCACATCGACCTCTTCCCGGTGCAGCGTTTCAGCGAGCTCGCACCGGATGCCGTTCCGCCGCGGGTGGCAGCCTTGCAGGCGCTGATCGGCGGTGGAGCGCCGGGCACGGGCGCCTTGCCGCTCCTGCCCATCTTCAATGCCGCCCAGGAATTCTATGCCCACTACCAGGTCGTCCCGTTCGCCAGCGGCAGCGGAATCCGTTACCTGACCCAGTATGCCCAGTTTGCCGATCCGGTCAACAACCATGAGATGTTTTATTCGTATCAGGGTCTGACCTCTGACGGCAGGTACTGGATCTCCGCCATCCTGCCGGCCTCCCATCCGAGCCTGCCGGCGAATGGGGACAACCCGCCGGGCGGGCAGAGCCCCGAGCAGTTCAGCAACAACTTTCCCACCTACATTGCTGACATGACAACACAATTGAATGCCGCAGCGGAGGACAGCTTCTCACCGGCCCTGCCCATGCTGGACGCCCTGGTCGCCAGCCTGCAGGTCCAACCGTAAACTTGATCCGTCCTGTACCAAGAAACAGAGCACCCCGGTCGTGGCCGGGGCGCTTTTATTTCGGACTGCCGCTTCCCATCGTCGTTTATGGCAGCACCAGCCGGGAACTATTCATCCCGCCATCCCAGTAAGGCGAGGTATTCGCGCAGGGTGCGCCGAATGACAATCTCAGGCCCTCGCCGTTGTTAAAGGAATATTGGCTGGAAGCGAAAGTGGTGGATACATAACCATTATTGCTTGCTGGGATATTGAGCGTGCCGCTGCCGATGACCGTCGCCCCCGCCCGCAGCGTGACGGCGAGGTTGCAAACCGTCGGGCCCTGGATTGCATACAGATAGACGGTTGCGGTGCCGGCGTTGACCCTGTAGCCGGAAGTGAAGGTTGGGGAGTAGAAATCGAAGGCGATGATCGCGGTCGTTACCGCCCCCGAAGGTTGGCTCTGGTACATCATGTAGGTTTGGGGCGTGGTGGCATTGTAGAACCAGAAGGTGCCGGTGACTGCAGTATAGGTTGCAGTGGGAGAGGGCGTGTACGTGGGCGTATTGGTCGCTGTCGGCGTTGGGGTGGCGGTGGGTACAGGCGTCGAAGGTGCCACGGCCAGGTATGTACTGCCTACCCGGATCTCGTCGAGCTGCGCAAGGTTGGCGTTAAAGCCCCTCCCCCCGGCGATGACAATCTGCGAGAATGTACCCACATCCAGGTCGTTCTTGGTCCCAATGAGGGACGGCGGCGAGTCCGGGGAGGCGAGTCCCGCGGTGGGATCGATGTAGAACGTGGCGCTGTCGGCCGCGGCGGTAAAGTCCACCCGCATCACCACGAACGCCGTCTGCCCCACGGAGAACGGAACCGTGGCGAAGGAAATCGAGCTGCTCGTACCGCCGCCGCCTGAGCGGTTGAGCACGAAGTTGGTGCCCTGGTACCCGACGAAGAGCTGGGATCCAGCAGCACCGAAGTTTACGCCGTCGTAGTCGGCACCGCCCGTCTGGTCGGGCTTGACCAGGAAGCTGATCCAAACGGTCGTCCCCGGAGTCCCGAGCGTGGTGGTCAGGCTGCGGGCCGAGTTCGTCGTCCCAAAAGCGCCGCCGATGTTCAGCTGCGTGGCGCCGCCCGCGACCGTCAATCCCCCGGCGGGATGGCTCAGACCGCTGGCGACGACGTTGATGTTCCCCGCTCCCCAGGCATTGGCCCAGCCGGTCCCGCCGTTGTTGCCGGCCAGCGCGCCGGCAGCGTAACTGAACTCGTCCTGGGCGAATAAAGGCGCCAGGGTGCTCGTTGGGGTGGGTGAACTGGTGGGTGTTGACGTGGGCGAGGCGGTGCCGCAATAACTCGTGCTCGCTTCCTCCGTCTCAACGGAGTAGAACGTGGCGGGCGAGTTCTGGTTGTTGTACTCGGTCTGGATCCAGGCGGTGGAGCGGGCGGCGCTGGAAATGCGCACCTCGTCGATGCGGCCGTTCACCAGGTAACCGCCTGTCCACCACGGGGCTGCCCCCATGATCAAGGGATTCGTATTCGTCCCGAGTGGATTGGTCCCGGCCGAGATGCTGTTGACCTGGGCGCCGTTGACGTAGCCGACCATGTTCCCGCCGGTCGTCCAAGTGACGGCCAGATGGACCCACTGGTTGGAAGCGACAGTCCCGGAGTTAAAGGTGCGATGCGTACCGGCGCTGTCCCAGATTTCCGGATACAAGCCGCCGTTCTGGACACCCAGGATGTAACCGTAATTTGGCGCGTTGTTCGTCTTCCCGAAGATCTTCTGGTCGGTGGTGGAGTCGGCCAGGTAAACCCAGGCTTCCATGGTCAGGTTGGTGGTGACATTCAGGCTGGCATCATCGGCGACTGAAATGTAACTCGTGCCATTGAAATTGCGGGCGCGGGAAATCTGTCCGGCGATGCCGGTCGTGCCGTTGTTGGTGCCGGTATTACCATTCGAGGTGCTGTCCAGCAAACCGGCGTTATTGAGGTGCCAGACTGCCTTGTAGTTGGCATCCCAGACGCCGACTGCGTTCTGCTGATCGGTCGCGGCCGGGTTACCAAAGTACAGGTAAAGGACCGTGTCAACGGTGGAGGACAGGGCAGGTACTTTGACCCAGGCGGTCAAGGCGCCGGTGGCACTGGTGTAGGTTTCGATCTGGTGGTTGAGCTTGGTGCTGCCGTCGGCGGAGGTGAAGAGCAGGTCGAAGCCGTCGGCGCGGGCATTGGCGGACAGATCGGCATCCGCGGCCAGGTTGATCAGGACGGGGAAGTCAGTCTGGGAGGCGCTGACCTTGGTGTGGTCGATGGTGATCTTCTTGCGGTAGGCCCAGTTGCAGTCGTACCAGGCGGGTCCGAGCGGGGTGTTGGTGGGGGTGAAGGTTGCCGTGTTGGTAGGCGTGAAGGTCGCCGTATTGGTGGGCGTCGAGGTCGGGGTTGCCGTCGGGGTGGGGGTAAATGTCGGAGTGTTGGTCGGGGTTAGGGTCGCCGTGGGTGTGGGGGTGTAGGTGGCGGTAAAGGTTGAGGTAGGTGAAGAAGTGTATGTGGCTGTTGGGGTCGGGGTGGTCGTACCGCAAGAAGACAGCTCTTGGGTGTCCAGGGAGTAGAAGGTAGCTGGCGAGGACTGGTTGTTGTACTCGGTGCTGATCCAGGAGGTGGAGCGGGCGGCGCTGGAGATGCGCACCTCGTCGATGCGCCCGTTGATGTAGAACTGTGCCGGATCCCACGGTGCGGTCCCGATGCGCAGGTTGCGGTTGCTCGCCGCGATTGGATTGGTCCCGGCGGTGTCGCTTCCGACCTGGGCGCCGTTGACGTAGCCGACCATGTTCCCGCCGGTGGTCCAGGTGACGGCAATGTGGGCCCAGGCGTTGGAGGGGACGGCCGACCCGGGGGTAGGCCAATTGTAGGCGTGGTCGGTGCCGGTGCTGTCCCAGATCTCCGGGTACAGACGGCCGTTTGTGACCCCCAGCAGGTATCCCTGCGTGCTGCCGTTCGTCTTCCCGACAATCTTCTGGTTTGTGGCGGAATTGGCCAGGTAGATCCAGGCTTCCAGGGTCAGGTTGTTGGTGATGTTCAGGTTGGCGTTGTCGGCTTCTACCAGGTAGGCATTGGTGCCGTTGAAGCTGCGGGCGCGGGCCATCTGCCCGGCGACGTCGCCGGTATTGCCGTTGAAGTCGGTCAGGGTATTGTTGTTCGACGTGCTGTCGGTGAAGGCCTGGTTGAGGTGCCAGACGGCTCTGAAGTTGGCATCCCAAACGCCGGTGGCATTCTGCTGATCGGCCGAGGCCGGGTTGCCGTAGTACAGGTAAAGGACGGTGTCGACGGTGGAGGAGAGGCTGGGGACCTTGACCCAGGCGGTCAGGGCGCCGGTGGCGCTGGTGTAGCTCTCGATCGAGTGGCTGAGCTTGGTGGTGCCGTCGGCGGAGGTGAAGAGCAGGTCGAAGCCGTCGGAGCGGGCGTGAGCAGCCAGGTCGGCGTCGGAGGCCAGGTTGATCAGCACCGGGAAGTTGGTCTGGTCGGCGGTGACCTTGGTGTGGTCGATGGTGATCTTCTTGCGATAGGACCAGTTGCAGTCGTACCAACTATTCGATGGAGTGTTGGTGGGTGTGAAGGTCGGTGTGTTGGACGACGTGGAAGTGTTCGTCGGCGTGTTGGTAGGCGTGTCGGTCGGAGTATAGGTGTAGGTCGGCGTATCCGACGGCGTCTGGGTATAGGTGGCGGTGTTGGTCGGCGTCGGTGTGTAGGATGGCGTATTCGTGAAGGTCGGCGTATCCGACGGGGTGGAGGTGAAGGTGGGCGTGTCGGTTGGCGTCGGCGTGTAGGAGGGGGTATTGGTGAAGGTCGGCGTATCCGACGGGGTGGAGGTGAAGGTGGGCGTGTCGGATGCGGTCGGCGTAGAGGACGGGGTGTGGGTAGAGGTTGGGGTAGGTGTCGGAGTATAGCAGCTGATCGGCGGGACGCTCGAGTTATAACCGATCAACAGATCCACGCGGTTCGTCTCTGAACCGGTGCTGGTGAGATTGGCGATCAGGATCTGGCCGGAGATCGTAAAGCCGGATGAGAAGGAATAATTGGTCACATTCCAATCGACCGAGGTCGGATTGACGCCCACGAAGTCGCCCAGGGCATTACCATTCAGGCTGACGTTGTTCAAATCGACCTCTGCAAGTGAGTTGGGGTCGAGGTTGGTGACCGTGATCTCCATGATATTGAGATCGGCAGGCGTGTAAGAGTGGCCGAGGGCGATCAGCTGACTGGAGAAGTTGTTGTAGTAGAGGGTCGTGGAATTGAACGTCGCCACCAGCCGGTCGTTGCCCGGATCATATTGGAAGGAGAAATCGTTGATGCCGGGATAATTCACCGTGGCGTAGCTTTGAGTATGATTTCCCGCCACCCCGAGATCAGGTACGCCCAGGAAGATTTGCCAATCGGTGACCTTGCGGAATGCCCTATAGCGAACTCCGCCGAGCGCATCCGTGAAGTTTGCGGATCCACTGCTGACGATCGGTATGCAACTTCCTCCGGGTGTATTGCTGGACGTTGGAGTCGCTGTGAGGGTGAGGGTGGCAGTGTCGGAGGCGGTCGGGGTGAAGGATGGGGTGCTGGTGAAGGTCGGCGTATCCGACGGCGTCTGGGTGTAGGTCGGCGTGTCGGTCGGGGTATGGGTGTGAGTTGGCGTATCCGACGGCGTCGAGGTGTAGGTAGGCGTGTCGGTGGGCGTCGGCGTGTCGGACGGGGTGGAGGTGTAGGTCGACGTGTCGGACGGGGTGGAGGTATAGGTCAGCGTATCGGACGGCGTCGAGGTGTAGGTCGGCGTGTCGGACGGTGTCGAGGTGTAGGTGGCGGTGTCGGTCGCTGTCGGTGTGTCGGTTGGCGTATGCGTGTGAGTTGGCGTATCGGACGGCGTCGAGGTGTAGGTAGGCGTATCGGTAGGCGTCGGCGTGTCGGACGGGGTGGAGGTATAGGTCGGCGTATCGGACGGCGTCGAGGTGTAGGTGGGCGTATCGGTAGGCGTCGGCGTGTCGGACGGGGTGGAGGTATAGGTCGGCGTATCGGACGGCGTCGGCGTGTCGGACGGGGTGGAGGTATAGGTCGGCGTATCCGACGGTGTCGAGGTGAACGTGGGTGTGTCGGTGGGCGTCGGGGTATCAGACGGAGTATAGGTATAGGTTGGCGTATTGGACGGCGTCTGGGTGTAGGTGGCTGTATCGGTCGCTGTCGGGGTGTCGGACGGAGTATAGGTGTGGGTCGGAGTATCCGAAGGCGTCGAGGTGTAGGTGGGCGTATCGGTTGCTGTCGAGGTGTCGGTCGGAGTATAGGTGTGGGTCGGCGTATCCGATGGCGTCGAGGTGTAGGTGGGCGTATCGGTTGCTGTCGGGGTGTCGGTCGGAGTATAGGTGTGGGTCGGAGTATCCGAAGGCGTCGAGGTGTAGGTGGGCGTATCGGTTGCTGTCGAGGTGTCGGTCGGAGTATAGGTGTGGGTCGGCGTGTCGGACGGTGTCGAGGTATTGGTGGGCGTGTCGGTCGCTGTCGCAGTGTCGGTCGGAGTGTAGGTGTGGGTCGGCGTGTCGGTGACCGTGGCGGTCGAGGTAGGTGTCGCCGTCGCCAGGTTGGTCAGATCGAGGGCAATGCCACGCGGATTAACGAGTTCCAGTCGTTACCAGGTCTTCGAGGCCGGAACCGTCGAGGTTGGCGCGTTGAATCTTTACTGTGCCAAAATCAACCCAGTATATTTTGCCTGAGACCACGTCCAGGGCGATATCTCCCGGCCAGCTTAACCCGGTGATCACATCTTGGATGCCGGTACCGTCGAGGTTGGCTCGCTGGATCTTCTTAGTTGTTCGGTCGACCCAATACATTTTGCCAGCTGCCACGTCGAGTGCGATGCCTCTGGGATCGGTAAGTCCGGTGGTGATCAAGTCTTCGACGCCGGCACCGTCGAGGTTGGCTCGCTGGATCTTACTGGTACCCCAATCCGTCCAGTACATCTTGCCGGCCGCCAGATCGAGCGCGATGCCGTTTGGATTGCCAAGGCCGATCACCAGGTTTTCGACGTTGGAGCCGTCGAGGTTCGCCCGTTGGACCCTGCTGAAACCTTCATCAGCCCAATACATCTTGCCCGCGGCAACATCCAGGGCGATGCCAACCGGAAGATTGAGTCCGGTGGTGATCAGATCCTGGACGGTAGAGCCGTCGAGGTTCGCACGCTGGATCTTTTGGGTGCCATAGTCAGTCCAGTACATCTTGCCCGCGCTCACATCCAGAGCGATCCCACGTGGTAAGTTCAGACCGGAGGTGACCAGGTCCTGGACGTTGGAGCCGTCCAGGTCAGCGCGCTGAATTTTCATGCTCCCAAGATCGGTCCAATAGAGCTTGCCACCTGTTGTGGGGGTGCCGGTGGGTGTGGGGGTTGGCGTGGGCGACGGCGTGTTGCTGGGCGTCGACGTGAATGTGGACGTAGCGGTCCGGGTGTCGGTTGTCGTGAGCGTCGGCGTATTGGACGGGGTGGAGGTGTAGGTCGGGGTATCGGACGGCGTCTGGGTGTAAGTTGAGGTATCAGTCGGTGTGGCGGTCTCCGATGGAGTGTAGGTACGGGTGGGTGTCTCAGATGGCGTTGGAGTGTAAGTGGCCGTATTGGTGGCCGTTGACGTGTTCGAGGGGGTAAAGGTATTCGAGGGCGTGGAAGTGCGCGTGAAGGTTCTGGTCGGAGTATAGGTATTGGTCGGGCCAGGCGTGTTGGTGCGCGTGGGGGTGGAGGAGGGCAGCGGGGTATTGCTGCGCGTCCAGGTGCGTGTCGGGGAGGATGTGTTCGTGACCGTTGGCGTAGAGCTTGGGAGCGGGGTATTCGTGCGGGTCGGGGTCCTGGTGATCGTGCGCGTAAGGGTCGGGGTGGGGGAGCTGGTCAGGGTCGGCGAGGCGCTTCGGGTGGGGGTTCGGGTGAGGGTCCGGGTAAAGGTCTGGGTGGCTGAATTCGTGAAGGAGGGGGTGGGCGTGCGGGTCGGGGTGGGCGAGGGGGTGCGGGTGAGGGTCTGAGTGAAGGTGGAGGTGCGGGTGATGGTGTTGGTCGGCGTGAATGTGCGCGTAAACGTGTTCGTCTGAGTGGGTGTAAGGGTCAAGGTAAAGGTGCTGGTGTGCGTGAAGGTGAGGGTCGGTGTGAAGGTGCGCGTGCTCGTCGAGGTGGAGGTGAGCGTGGAGGTCCTGGTGGGCGTCGAGGTGATGGTCGGCGTGTTGGTTCGGGTGTAAGTCTGAGTGGGGACCAGGGTGAGGGTGGGGGTGGTTGTGACGGTGCTGGTTGGTGTGCGGGTCGATCCGTAGGCGACCGGGGGCACCACCTGGGGGGGCGATGTGGTCCCGGCTTCAGGGGTCAGGAAACTGTCGATCCAGGAGGGTGGGGTGAGGATCTCGGGGCGGAGGGGCTCATAGGCCACGTTGCTTTGTGTGCCTTGAACGTTTGGGTTGATATCCGAGCCCATGTCGGCGTTGACCTGCCAGCGCGGGATGATGCGAATGGCCGCCTGCCCGGAGCAGAAAGTAAAGAGCACGCCCAGCAGCAAGATCAAGAGGATCAGCCACCATTCGCGACGTTCGCGTGCATGGTTATTCTCGCTGCGTTCGCCCTCGGGGATGGACTTGGGGAGTTCAGCCTCGGGGGTTGGATCGCGGCGCTCGCCTTCGGGGATGGCCTGGCGGCGTTCGCCTTCGACGATCATTTACTCTTTTTCCTTGCTCCCTTCGATGTTCGCTTCGATGGGCAGGCGGACGAAGAACTTGCTGCCCGGGCAGGTGGTCTCGTTGTAACCTGGGCTTTCAGCCCAGATGTGTCCTTGATGGGCTTCGACAATACCACGGGCGATGGCCAGACCGAGGCCGGGGCCGCCGCCCTTGAACTTGGTCTTACCGGAGGAGTGCAGCATGACTTCGCCGGTCTGGAAGAATTTTTCGAAGATCAGCTCCTGGTGTTCGGCTGCCAGGCCGATGCCGGTGTCCTCGACCACGATTTCGAGTTCGGGGGACTTGTGGTCTTCTTCGACCTTGTGTCCCTTGATCGTGATGGTGCCGCCGTCCGGGGTGTATTTGATGGCGTTCATGATCAGGTGGTAGAAGAGCTTATAGAGCAGGTCGGGGTCGGCACTGATGGCTGGCAGGCCGTTGAGCTCCTCGTATTTGAGGGACAGGTTGCGTTCCTGCAAAGCCGGCTTGAAGGTTTTCTCGACCTTCATGATGACGGTATTGACCAGGACGGTGTCCGGGACGAGCTTGAGGGATTTGCTGTCGATGCGGGTGACGTCCAGCATGCTGTTGACGATGTCGATCATGCGGTCGATGCCCTCGACGAGGCCCTTGGCCATGGGCTGGACGTCGGGCTTGTCCTGGGTCTTGGATTCGACCATCTGGGCATAGGCCTTGGCCACGGTGAGGGGGGAGCGCAGCTCATGGGCGGAGACGTCGATGAAGCGGTCCTTGGTGCGGTCCATCTGCTCGAGGATCTTGTAGGTGCGTTCGAGCTCGGCGTTGCGCTGCTGGAGGTTGGCAGTCATGTCGTCGAAAGTGGAGGCGAGGGTGCCGATTTCGTCCTTGCTGTGGATGCCGCTGCGCTGGTTGAGGTCTCCTTTGGCAATCTCCTGGGAGGTGCGCACCAGTTTGTAGAGGGGGTTGATGATCAGGCGGGAGACGAAATAGCCGATGAGGACCACGCCGAGCATGGCGGCGAGGAAGATGAAGACGTAGGTATTGCGGCTGGCGGTTCCGGGTTGGATGACGTAGTTCATGGGCAGGACGACGGCGAAGACGCCCAGGCGGTCATTGCCGACGCGCAGGGAGCCGCGCGCCAGGCTGTACCAGCGGTTGTCGACGGTGAAATTTTCGCCCTGGACGATCTCGTTGGAGAGCACGAGGCGGTTGTAGTCTTGGGCGGGGATGGAGAAGGAGTTGAGGATCTGCAGGTCGAGGGTTTGGGCGCCCATGGTGGTGGCGATGGCCTGACCGCCCTGGCCGTAGATGATGACGTCGGCGAGGGAGACGCTCTTGAGATAGGGCAGGATTTTTTCGAGGGAGGTGCCGACCAGGACGACGCCGACGATCTGGTTGTTGAGCACCACGGGCAGGGAGGTGTAGTAATAGTAGCGGTTGTCGATGGGATTTTTGCCCAGGCCGCGCAGCGGCTGGGTGTTTGGATCGGTGCTGCCCAAGAGGCGCTGGACGATGGACAGGCTGACGGCGCCGGTGGGGGTGGGGACGTCCATCAAGCTGCCGTTGGACACCTTGATCAGGTGGAGCAGCTCATTGCCTTGCATGTCGGCGAGCATGACGTTTTCGATATCCTGGCCGCCAGTCAGGGGTTTGACCAGTGCTGCAGCCTGGGCGGCATCGCCTTGCTGGATGGCTTCGGCGACGCCGCGGGTGAAGGCGATCATGCGGGCGATCTCGACGTGCTTGATCTCCTGGCGGGCGACGCCGTCCGAGACCACCCGGCCGGCTTCGAGCAGCTGGTTGGTCAGGCGCTCGCTGAGAGAATTGGCGACCAGGCGCGTGACGACGTAGACGCCGGTCACGGCGACCAGGAGGGTTAAAATAAGATATGGCAGAATCACCTTGAAGCGAATGCTCATGGCAACTGCCTCCGTGAATAGAGGAAAGACCTACATTACATTATATTGGGAATCAATATTAAAAATCCGTCCCTGACGCATTTGTCACAATGTTGTAATGATTGTGCAATCCGGCATATTTCCAGGGTGGCGTTTTTCCATGGCGCTCTCTCCACAAAGGCCATCCAACCCCGTTCACCTTGCCTGGCTTGCGGTAACAATATAGACCGTCGCATCCACCTGGTGGATCGTGGCTCGTACCGCATACGAGCGGGCAGAGCTTCAAGCAGTTCAGCAACAACTTTACCACCTCCATTGCCGACATGACGGCCCAGCTGAACACCGAAGCGGAGAACAGCTTCTCCCCGGCCCTGACGATGCTGGATGCGCTGGTTTCTAGCATCCAGGTCCAGCCGTAATATTTTCCACCCCCATGGTTTTAAAAGTGCCCCGGCGATTACCGGGGCGCTTCAGCCTGGAGCCGAATCCATTGCTTGTTTATCAATACCCTGGCAGGTGCATCGCCAAGCCGATGGCGGTGTTCATCCCAGGGTCGCGCGACCAGATCATAGCGCCGTTGCCGTTGAATGTGAACTGGTCGGCGACCAGCGAACCGCGGGTCAGGGAAAAGGCGTTGTTGATGATAACCGTCGCCGTGGCGTTATGAGCATAATAACAGCCGACCAGGCTGGTTGCGCCGATAGTGATAGTGCCGGGAGTGAGAAAGGCAGCTCTGCTGCTGCCGTCGGCGTAGGAAAGATTGGAGCCGAGGTTAACATTGCCGGAGACGTAGATGGTTCCTGTACCGCTGATTACCGTTGCAGTGTTGACATTGAGATCACCGTTCACGTAGATCACCTCATTGGCCGTGTTGAAGCTGAATGTACCGTTAAGGGTCAGGCCAGTGAAGGTGCGGTTGGCGATACCCAGATAGTAAGCCCCATTGAGCGCTGGGAAGGTGAACGTCCCCGTCGACGGATGCAGCGTCCCTGTTACGGTGGGGATGGTGATCGTTCCGGTAGACCAGGCATCGCCATTGACCACTGTCCCCCCGGCGTTCAGGGATAAGTTGCCGTTGGCGCGCACGTCGCCGTAGGCGCCCGCCGAGCCCAAGGTGAAGGTCGATGTATTGTTGGTGAGGGCCTGGTTGTCCATTATGACATAATCGAATATCTTGGAGCAGCCCGAGGCCTGTTCGCCGCCAAGCGAGGCGGTTGGCTCGGGATCGACGTAGCGACGCACGGTGACATCGTCGATCCACCAGGAAGCGCCGCTGAGCGTCTCCCATTTATTGAAGCCGATGTTCCCTGAAGCCAGCTCCGCGCCGATGTTGAAAGATCCACTGCCGGGCAGGATCTGGGCACCGTCTTTAAACACCCGCACGCCGGTGCCGTAGATGGCCAACCCGATGCGCGTCCAGGTGTTGTTCGCCACAGTGCCTGCATTGGGAACCACCTCGGACCAAGTTCCACCGATCACCTTCGAAATGTCCCAAGCAGTGTCATTTTCCAGGTTGGTCTCGTACTGGTTATTGGTGGAAGCCCGCACCAGTTGGGCGGTGTCCGTGTTGGCGTAATCGGACATGCGCCACCAGGCGTCCAGGTAGATGTTGGCCTGGTTCAGGGCCGGGTTGGCGTAGAGGTTATGGCTGCTTTGGGCCTCGGTCGGATATTTGAGGGCGTAGCTGCCGGTGTGTTTCTGGTCTGTAGCGGCCTGCCAGAGACCGCTCTCGATGGTCCACTTGCTGAGGTTGCCGGTCTCGAAGTCGTCGTAGAAGAGGTAGATGTTGGCTTTGTTCGCCGGAGGCGCACCGGCAGCCGGGTAGCCGTAGTACAGGTAATAGTTGTTGTCGGAGGCGCTGGCACCGATGGCGGCCTGGGTCTTGAACCAGAGCCTGGTCGTGGTCGAGTTCCAGCTCGAGCTGGAATCCACGACGCGGTCGAGCTCCGTCCAGGCCGAACCGGTCCAGTAGGCGATGCGCACGTCGTCACCACTGGCCAGCGACTTGCCCGCCGTGACCAGGGTCGCATGGTTGAAGGTGACGGAGACGCTATAACCGTTGGGGACGGCTGCTGAGCCGGCAGTGACCGTGACCGGCTGGCGGTACTGGAAGCTGCAGTTCCACCAGGCGACCATCGTGGGGGTGTTCGTCGGTGTCGGCGAAGGGGTATACGTTGCCGTAGGCGACGGGGTGGCTGTGGCGCAATAGCCCGTCTTCTGCTCTTCGCTTGCCACGGTGTAGAAGGTGGCCGGCGAGGACTGGTTGTTGTACTCGGTCTGGATCCAGGAGGCGGAGCGGGTGGCGCTGGAGATGCGCACCTCGTCGATCCGGCCATTGACCAGGAAGAAGTTCGTATCCCACGGCGCAGCCCCGATGATCAGCGGATTGGTGTTCGTCCCGATGGGATTGTTCCCAGCGGAGGTGCTGTTGACCTGGGCGCCGTTGACGTAGCCGACCAGGTTGCCGCCGGTCGTCCAGGTTGTGGCCAGGTGGACCCACTGGCTGGCGTTCACGGTCCCGGATTGTAATGTGAAGTGGGTGCCTGTGTTGTCCCAGATCTCCGGGTACAGGCTGCCATTTTGGACGCCGAGCAGATACCCCACGCCAGGCCCTGGTCGCTTCCCGACGATCTTTTGGTCGTTGTTGGGGTTGGTCAGATAGACCCAGGCTTCCATCGTCAGGTTGGTGGTGATGTTCAGGCTGGCGTTGTCGGCGACCGAGATGTATTGATTGAAGAAGCTGTTGAATGCCCGGGCGTGGTCGATCTGTCCGGCGATGTCCGTGGTGCCGTTGTTGGTGCCGGTGTTGCCGTTGGAGGTGCTGTCGGTGAAAGCCTGGTTGAGGTGCCAGACGGCGGCGTAGTTAGTGTCCCAGACGGCGGTGGCGTTTTGCTGGTCTGTCGAGGATGGATTGCCGTAGTACAGGTAGAGGACGGTATCGGCGGAGGAAGAGAGGTTGGGCACGTTGACCCAGGCGACCAGGGCGCCGCTGGCGCTGGTGTAGGACTCGATCTGGTGGTTGAGTTTGGTGGTGCCATCGGCGGAGGTGAAGAGCAGGTCATGGCCGTCGGAGCGGGCGTGGGCAGCCAGATTGGCGTCGGAGGCCAGGTCGATCAGCACGGGGAAGCCGGACTGGCTGGCGCTGACCTTGGTGTGGTCGATGGTGATCTTCTTGCGGTAACTCCAGGAGCAGCTGTACCAGCCGAGGGTCGGCGTGGCGGTCGGAGTGGAGGTCAGTGTATTGGTGGGTGTATCCGTCGGGGTCGACGTGGGGGTCGAAGTAGCCGTCGATGTAGAGGTCGGTGTGTTCGTGAAGGTGGGTGTATTCGATGGTGTATTGGTGAACGTCGATGTATTGGACGGGGTGTTAGTGAACGTCGGCGTATTGGACGGCGTCTGGGTGAAGGTGGCGGTGTCGGAGGCCGTCGGTGTGAAGGACGGTGTGGAGGTGTAAGTCGGCGTATCCGATGGCGTTGAGGTGAACGTGGGCGTATCAGTTGGCGTCGGGGTGTCGGTCGGGGTATAGGTGTGGGTCGGTGTCTCCGACGGGGTCGAGGTGAACGTGGGCGTGTCGGTGAACGTCGGGGTGTCGGTCGGGGTATGGGTGTAGGTCGGCGTATCGGACGGCGTCAAGGTGTAGGTAGGCGTGTCAGTCGGCGTCGAGGTGTCGGTCGGTGTGTAAGTGTGGGTTGGCGTATCCGTCGGTGTCGAGGTAAACGTAGGCGTCTCAGTGAACGTCGGTGTGTCGGTTGGGGTGTAGGTGTGGGTTGGCGTATCCGATGGCGTGGAGGTGAACGTGGGCGTATCAGTTGGCGTCGGGGTGTCGGTCGGGGTATAGGTGTAGGTCGGCGTATCCGATGGGGTCGAGGTGAACGTGGGCGTCTCGGTGAACGTCGGGGTGTCGGACGGGGTGGAGGTGTGGGTCGGTGTCTCCGACGGGGTCGAGGTGAACGTGGGCGTCTCGGTGAACGTCGGGGTGTCGGTCGGGGTATAGGTGTGGGTCGGTGTCTCCGACGGGGTCGAGGTGAACGTGGGCGTCTCGGTGAACGTCGGTGTGAAGGACGGGGTGGAGGTGTAGGTCGGAGTATCCGACGGCGTCGAGGTGAACGTAGGCGTCTCGGTGAACGTCGGGGTGTCGGACGGGGTGGAGGTGTAGGTCGGAGTATCCGACGGCGTCGAGGTGAACGTAGGCGTCTCGGTGAACGTCGGGGTGTCGGTCGGGGTGGAGGTATAGGTAGGTGTCTCCGACGGGGTCAAGGTGAACGTGGGCGTCTCGGTGAACGTCGGGGTGTCGGACGGGGTGGAGGTATAGGTCGGTGTATCCGACGGGGTCGAGGTGAACGTAGGCGTCTCGGTGCACGTCGGTGTGAAGGACGGTGTGGAGGTGTAAGTCGGCGTATCCGATGGCGTTGAGGTGAACGTGGGCGTATCAGTTGGCGTCGGGGTGTCGGTCGGGGTATAGGTGTAGGTCGGCGTGTCCGATGGCGTCGAGGTGTAGGTGGGCGTATCGGTAGGCGTCAGCGTGTCGGTCGGAGTATAGGTATAGGTCGGCGTGTCCGACGGCGTCAAGGTGTATGTAGACGTGTCAGTCGGCGTCGATGTGTCGGTCGGTGTGTAAGTGTGGGTTGGCGTATCCGTCGCTGTCGAGGTGAAGGTGGGTGTATCGGTGGGCGTCGGTGTGTCGGACGGGGTGGAGGTGTAGGTCGGAGTATCCGACGGGGTCTGAGTGTAGGTGGGTGTATCGGTCGGTGTCGCAGTGTCGGACGGAGTGGAGGTGTAGGTCGGCGTATCCGATGGCGTCGAGGTGAACGTAGGCGTCTCGGTGAACGTCGGGGTGTCGGATGGGGTGGAGGTGTAGGTCGGAGTATCCGAAGGCGTCGAGGTGTCGGTCGGAGTATGGGTGAATGTCGGCGTATCGGATGGCGTTTGGGTGAAGGTGGCAGTGTCGGATGCGGTCGGCGTGTAGGAAGGCGTGCTGGTGAAGGTCGGCGTGTCAGAGCCGGTCGGGGTATAGGTTGAGGTGTTGGTGGCAGTCGGGGTGGGTGTCGGTGTGTAGCAGGAGACCGGTGGGAGGCTGGAGTTGTAACCGATCAGGAGCTCCACACGATTGGTCTCAGAACTGGTGCTGATCAGGTTGGCGACCGCGATCTGACCGGAGAGGGTAAAGCCGGAGGCGAAGGGATAATCGGTCACATTCCAGTCGACCGTGGCCGGATTGACTCCCACGAAGCTGCCCAGTGTGTGGCCCTCGAGGCTGACGTTGTTCATGTCGACTTCTGCGAGCGAGTCGGGGTCGAGATCGGTGACGGTGATCTGCAGGATATTGATGTCGGCGGGGGTGAAGGAATGGCCGAGGGCAATCAACCGGTTGGAGAAGTTGTTGTAGAACAGGGTGGTGGAGTTGAAGGTGGCCACCAGGCGGTCATTGACCGGATCGTACTGGAAGGAGAAATCGTTGACGCCGGGGTAGTTCACGGAGGCGTAGCTTTGGGTGCGGTTTCCAGCCAGCCCGAGGTCGGGTACGCCCAGGAAGATCTGCCAATCGCTGAGGTCGCGGAAGGCGCGGTAGCGGACCCCACCCAGCGCGTCGGTGAAGTTTGCCGATCCGCTGTTGACGATCGGTATACAGCTCCCGCCCGGAGTACGGCTGGAGGTCGGCGTCACCGTTGCGGTGGAGGTGGCGGTGTCGGTAGGCGTCGGGGTATAGGATGGGGTGTAGGTGTAGGTGGGTGTGCTGGACTGTGTCGGGGTGTAGGTGCGTGTCGGCGTTCTCGAGGGCGTGAATGTGTTCGATGGGGTGGATGTGCGTGTGTAGGTCCTCGAGGGCGTGTAAGTGTTGGTTGGGGCGAAGGTGTTGGTGCGCGTGGGAGTGGAAGACGGCGGCGGGGTATTGCTGCGCGTCGGGGTGCGCGTCGGTGAAGAGGTGTTGGTAAACGAGGGCGTGGCGCTAGGAAGCGGGGTGTTGGTGCGCGTGGGGGTCAGCGTGCGGGTTGGTGTCCGGGTGATGGTGGTTGTGAGGGTCTGGGTGGTGGTATTCGTGAAGGTTGGTGTTAGCGTGCGTGTGGAGGTGGGCGAGGGGGTGCGGGTGAGGGTCTGAGTGAAGGTGGAGGTGCGGGTGATGGTGTTGGTCGGCGTGAATGTGCGCGTAAACGTGTTCGTCCGAGTGGGTGTAAGGGTCAGGGTAAAGGTGCTGGTACGCGTGAGGGTGGAAGTTGGCGTGGAGGTATCCGTGCTCGTCGAGGTGGAGGTGAGCGTGGGAGTCTTGGTACGCGTCGGCGTGGAGGTGAGGGTGGAGGTCCTGGTGGGCGTCGAGGTGATGGTCGACGTGTTGGTTCGGGTGTAAGTCTGAGTGGGGACCAGGGTGAGGGTGGGGGTGGTTGTGACGGTGCTGGTTGGTGTGCGGGTCGATCCGTAGGCGACCGGGGGCACCACCTGGGGGGGCGATGTGGTCCCGGCTTCAGGGGTCAGGAAGCTATCGATCCAGGAGGGTGGGGTGAGGATCTCGGGGCGGAGGGGCTCATAGGCCACGTTGCTTTGTGTGCCTTGAACGTTTGGGTTGATATCCGAGCCCATGTCGGCGTTGATCTGCCAGCGCGGGATGATGCGAATGGCCGCCTGCCCGGAGCAGAAGGTAAAGAGCACGCCCAGCAGCAAGATCAAGAGGATCAGCCACCATTCGCGACGTTCGCGTGCATGGTTATTCTCGCTGCGTTCGCCCTCGGGGATGGACTTGGGGAGTTCAGCCTCGGGGGTTGGATCGCGGCGCTCGCCTTCGGGGATGGCCTGGCGGCGTTCGCCTTCGACGATCATTTACTCTTTTTCCTTGCTCCCTTCGATGTTCGCTTCGATGGGCAGGCGGACGAAGAACTTGCTGCCCGGGCAGGTGGTCTCGTTGTAACCTGGGCTTTCAGCCCAGATGTGTCCTTGATGGGCTTCGACAATACCACGGGCGATGGCCAGACCGAGGCCGGGGCCGCCGCCCTTGAACTTGGTCTTACCGGAGGAGTGCAGCATGACTTCGCCGGTCTGGAAGAATTTTTCGAAGATCAGCTCCTGGTGTTCGGCTGCCAGGCCGATGCCGGTGTCCTCGACCACGATTTCGAGTTCGGGGGACTTGTGGTCTTCTTCGACCTTGTGTCCCTTGATCGTGATGGTGCCGCCGTCCGGGGTGTATTTGATGGCGTTCATGATCAGGTGGTAGAAGAGCTTATAGAGCAGGTCGGGGTCGGCACTGATGGCTGGCAGGCCGTTGAGCTCCTCGTATTTGAGGGACAGGTTGCGTTCCTGCAAAGCCGGCTTGAAGGTTTTCTCGACCTTCATGATGACGGTATTGACCAGGACGGTGTCCGGGACGAGCTTGAGGGATTTGCTGTCGATGCGGGTGACGTCCAGCATGCTGTTGACGATGTCGATCATGCGGTCGATGCCCTCGACGAGGCCCTTGGCCATGGGCTGGACGTCGGGCTTGTCCTGGGTCTTGGATTCGACCATCTGGGCATAGGCCTTGGCCACGGTGAGGGGGGAGCGCAGCTCATGGGCGGAGACGTCGATGAAGCGGTCCTTGGTGCGGTCCATCTGCTCGAGGATCTTGTAGGTGCGTTCGAGCTCGGCGTTGCGCTGCTGGAGGTTGGCAGTCATGTCGTCGAAAGTGGAGGCGAGGGTGCCGATTTCGTCCTTGCTGTGGATGCCGCTGCGCTGGTTGAGGTCTCCTTTGGCAATCTCCTGGGAGGTGCGCACCAGTTTGTAGAGGGGGTTGATGATCAGGCGGGAGACGAAATAGCCGATGAGGACCACGCCGAGCATGGCGGCGAGGAAGATGAAGACGTAGGTATTGCGGCTGGCGGTTCCGGGTTGGATGACGTAGTTCATGGGCAGGACGACGGCGAAGACGCCCAGGCGGTCATTGCCGACGCGCAGGGAGCCGCGCGCCAGGCTGTACCAGCGGTTGTCGACGGTGAAATTTTCGCCCTGGACGATCTCGTTGGAGAGCACGAGGCGGTTGTAGTCTTGGGCGGGGATGGAGAAGGAGTTGAGGATCTGCAGGTCGAGGGTTTGGGCGCCCATGGTGGTGGCGATGGCCTGACCGCCCTGGCCGTAGATGATGACGTCGGCGAGGGAGACGCTCTTGAGATAGGGCAGGATTTTTTCGAGGGAGGTGCCGACCAGGACGACGCCGACGATCTGGTTGTTGAGCACCACGGGCAGGGAGGTGTAGTAATAGTAGCGGTTGTCGATGGGATTTTTGCCCAGGCCGCGCAGCGGCTGGGTGTTTGGATCGGTGCTGCCCAAGAGGCGCTGGACGATGGACAGGCTGACGGCGCCGGTGGGGGTGGGGACGTCCATCAAGCTGCCGTTGGACACCTTGATCAGGTGGAGCAGCTCATTGCCTTGCATGTCGGCGAGCATGACGTTTTCGATATCCTGGCCGCCAGTCAGGGGTTTGACCAGTGCTGCAGCCTGGGCGGCATCGCCTTGCTGGATGGCTTCGGCGACGCCGCGGGTGAAGGCGATCATGCGGGCGATCTCGACGTGCTTGATCTCCTGGCGGGCGACGCCGTCCGAGACCACCCGGCCGGCTTCGAGCAGCTGGTTGGTCAGGCGCTCGCTGAGAGAATTGGCGACCAGGCGCGTGACGACGTAGACGCCGGTCACGGCGACCAGGAGGGTTAAAATAAGATATGGCAGAATCACCTTGAAGCGAATGCTCATGGCAACTGCCTCCGTGAAAGGAGGAACGACTTGTTACTATTATTATATTGAGTAACTTTGGAAGGAATTCACGCCTGACGTATTTGTCACTACGCTGCAACAATCGCGCAACCCGGTGCATTTCCCGAGCGGTATTTCGCTTGACATTCGCCCCGAAAAGTCATTCAATCTCATTCACCAACCCCGGCCTGGACTGTCGCAGCCGTTCAGTCGATCGCGATTCGCCTGCATACAAATCCCCAAACCCCGAAGTTCAGACAGGAATTCGGACATTCACCGCACACCGTCCCGGTGTCCCTCCGGGAGAGAGGGCGGACCGAGTAGGCCCCCTGCGGGGGGAACGCAGAGAAACAAAAAGGAATCTCCGCGCACTCTGCGGGCTCGGCGGTAAAAAAAACCCGCGAAACCCGTTAGTCCAAACATCAACCCGAACCGTCTTGACAGAAAACCACTTGGCAGGCTGTGGGCCTAGAGTGCTTGGATTTGTTTCGTTACTTTATTGAGCCTAACTCGTTGTGACGGGGTCATTTCAGCACGCCGCATTTCCAGGATGGACAATACCTCGGCTTTGTTTTGCCTGTCCATTGCACGCAGCGTGCTCTCTGCGTGGGTGGGTACATCACGCGCCAAACAGGTTCTGAGCTGTTGCATCAGGACGGGGAGGATGCGTGTCCGATACACCTCATCGGCAGACGCGACCCTGGCCAGCACCCGTGTTCCCCATACTTGGGTGATGACCGTACCGGTTTGCGTGATGCGAATGATCTCCTCAATCTGCGGCCAAATCTCGTCTGCCCGCCGGTCGGCGATGGTTGCCAGGCCGATCATGGCGCCCCAGACCATACGGTTGTCCTTCCTTTTGAGTAGCATTAGGAATTCTTCCACGAACTCGGCGATCAGGCTGGGGTCGAGATAGCCGATCTCGTAAAGGACTTTCAGACAGTCGCTGCGGACGTTCTTGTTTCTATTCTCCAGGTTTGCGGCAATTTCACGGATCGCGGTGATATTCTTCGTCTCGACCAGCTCCCTGGCCAGCAGCTGGTTGGGAATCTCGTCGCGGCGATTTTGATAGAAAGCAATTTTTTCCAGCGTGCTCATGCTGCCCTCCCTTCGTACGAAATGGCGGTTACTCGACCTGGGTGACGATGATCCGCTTTGCTCCGGCATGACGCAGGGCCTGGGCGACATGCTCGTTCCTCTCCGCTTCGACCAATGCGATCATGTTCCCGCCCCGGCCGGCGCCGGAGAGCTTTGCCCCCTGGGCGCCGGCGGTAAGGGCAGCCTCAACCAACCGGTCCAATTCGGGGGACGAGACGGCCAGCTGCTGGAGCAGGGTATGGTTCTTCACCATTAACGCGCCCAGGCCTGGACGGTCTCCGGTCTGGATGGCGTGGCGGGCGCGGCGGACGATCCTGGCGATGGCATCAAAGACCGATTCCAACCGCTCCGGTTCGGCCTCCCGGGCTTTGCGCACGTCCTCCACGGCAACCCTGGTCGGGCTGGACACACCCGTATCGGCGATGATCAGGGTGAACGGCAGGCCGACGTGGAAAGAACTCGATGGGCTTGCCCTTTACGAAATAGACCGGCCGGGCAAAAGTGATGACCGTGTTATCCACGCCCGAGGGCGTGCCGTGGTGCAGCTTTTCGATTTCGTAGGCCAGCCGGTTGACCTGCTCATCGGAGAATGGCCGGCCGAGGTAGGCAGAGAGCGCCCGCAAGACGGCGACCGAGACCGCCGCCCCCGAGCCCAGGCCCGAGGCGACCGGGATGGTGGACTGGATGTAAACCGTGCAGGCCGGGGGATGGGATATGTTCAGGGCGGTGAGGGTTGTATTGACCACCGCAGCCAGGGGATGATCCGGGGGAAGGCGCGAGAGTTCGGAGGTCAGCTCGATGTTCGGGGCCTCGATCCAGATCCCGCGGCGCGAGTTCGCCGTCACCGTCGCTGTCGCCTGGACGTGGGTCACCGGGACGGCCAGCGCCGGGCGCCCATAGACGACGGCGTGCTCGCCAAAAAGGATGATCTTACCGGGAGCGGAAGCGCTGGTCATAAAAAGTGTGATCCATGCCCAGAGAATTCATATGGCCGGTCACCCGGTGCGACGGTCCAGCAGACGTGCTTACGTCAGGTAAAACACGATCAGCACGACGATCCCCCAGAGGAGGATGCAAATTTGGAAGGGGCGATCGGTAAGCAGGATCTCTTCGGGCTCGCCACCGTATTGTTTGACCTGGATCAGGTAAAGGTAACGGAAGATGGCGTAGACCACGAAGGGGATGGTCAGCATCAGGTCCACCGGAGCCTGGGGTCGGAAAAAGGTGTACAGGCTGTACGCCACAATGGTCGTCCCGGAGACGATGGTGATGTACTGGTCGAGCAGGTCGAGGGTGTATCCTTTCAGGACCTTGCGATGGTTGTCGGCTTTATCACCCATCAAGGCCATCTCGGCGCGCCGCTTACCGAAGCCTAGATAAAGTGCCAGCAGGGTCATCACGATGTACAGCCACGGAGAGAAGCGCTGCACCGGGATCAGTGTGGTCCCGGCGTGAACCCTAAGCACGAAGCCGGCGGCCAGGATGAGTACGTCCAGGATGGGGATCTGCTTGAGCCACTTGGAGTAGGCCAGCATCATGGCGAAATACACCAGCAGGACCAGGGCGAATTGCCAGGCCAGCAGGAAGCCGAGCACCAGGGTCAGCAGCGCGATCAGGATCCCGGCGACCACCGCGGTCGGGATGGGCAGCTTCCCCGAGGCGATCGGGCGGTTGCGCTTCTCCGGATGCTGGCGGTCGGCCTCCACGTCCAGCACGTCGTTGAAGATATACACCGCACTGGAGATCAGACAGAAGAGGAGAAATCCCAAAAAAGTGCGCAGGGCGTCGTTTGGGATGAAAAGCTTCTCATCGAAGACCAGCGCGGCAAAGATGAAAACATTCTTGGTCCATTGGCGTGGACGCATGGTTTTGATCAGGGTTCGGAGCATAGCCCTATTTTACAGGATAACCGCCCGCGGTGTTACAATCAATTTATGCCCAGAACCCGCCTGGACCTGCTCCTTGTCGAACGCGGTTTGGCCGAGAGCCGGACGCTGGCGCAGCGCTTGGTGATGGCCGGTCAGGTGCGCGTGGACGGGCAGCTGGTGCTCAAGCCTTCGACCCCCGTCCTGCCCGGGGTGCGTCTGGACCTGGATGCCGGCCCGCGTTTCGTCTCGCGCGGCGGCGAAAAGCTGGAGGCCGCCCTGACTGCTTTTCCCATCCGGGTCGAAGGCCGGATCTGTGCGGACGTGGGTGCCTCGACCGGCGGTTTCACAGACTGCCTGCTCCAGCACGGCGCGGCCAGGGTCTACGCCATCGACGTGGGCAAGGGCCTGCTGCACTGGAAGCTGCGCACCGATCCACGGGTGATTATCATGGAGGAGACGAATGCCCGCTTCGTCGAGTCCCTGCCCGAGCCGTTGGGTTTGGTGACGATCGACGCCTCGTTCATTTCCCTGAAGATTCTCTTGCCGGTGGTGAAGGGGTGGACCTCATCCCCATCCCCCGCTCCTTCGGAGCACTCCCTTCCCACTCCCCTAAAAGGGGAGGGGGAAGGGGGACGGGGGGTAGGGGGTGAGGTCATCGCCCTGATCAAGCCCCAATTTGAAGCCGGGCGCCTCCAGTCGGCCAAAGGTGAGGGCGTGATCCGCGACCCGGCCGTCCACCGCCGGGTGCTGGAGGACGTGCTGGCGTTCGCACGATCCGAAGGCTATGCCGTGCGCGGCCTGATCCGCTCGCCGCTGCTGGGTCCGAAGGGCAACGTCGAGTTCCTGGCGTGGGTTGACCTTTCCGGGCGCGACTCGGTTGACCCGGCTGCGACCATCGAGGGGGTGATCATCACCCCGTCGGGAAACCTGGAACGCCGCTGACCTTCGTGTCGCTTCGTGGATAAAATCAGGTATACTTTCGGCGCACTTACGCGTGCTGCGCCGGCCTTTCCGGCCGATCCAACGGCCTTCCCGCTGAGGGTTATCCGCCTGTAACCAGGGCTTTCCTAAAAGCAGTATGACCTCCCAAATCCGCAACTTCTGCATCATCGCCCACGTCGACCATGGCAAGTCCACCCTGGCCGACCGGCTGCTGCACCTGACCGGCACGGTCCCGGACCGTGACACCACCGAGCAGATCCTCGACACGATGGATCTGGAGCGGGAAAAAGGCGTGACGATCAAGGCCTCGGCCGTGCGCATGAACTACGCCGCGCGGGACGGGCAGGCGTACGAGCTCAACCTGATCGACACCCCCGGACACGTGGACTTCGGCTACGAGGTCAGCCGGGCGCTGAATGCCTGCGAGGGCGCCATCCTGGTGGTGGACTGCACCCAGGGCATCGAAGCCCAGACGCTGGCGAATCTCTATTCCGCCTTGGAAGCGGACCTGGTGATCGTCCCTGTGATCAACAAGATCGACCTGCCCTCGGCGCGCCCCGACGAGGTGGCCGAGGACGTCGCCAGTTTGCTCGGCGGCTCGCCCGCCGAGGTGATCCGTATCTCGGCCAAGGACGGCACGAACGTCGACCAGGTGCTGGAGGCCGTCGTGCGGAAGGTCCCGCCGCCCAAGGGGGATGCGACCCTGTCCCTGCGGGCATTGATCTTCGATTCGCACTACGACTCCTACAAGGGCGTCATCGCTTACGTCCGCGTCGTCGAAGGCCAGGTGAACGCCGAGGAAACCATCCGCATGATGTCCACCGGGGTGGAGGTCAAGCCGATCGAGGTCGGCATCTTTGCCCCGACGATGAAGCCTGTCCCGGGGCTGGTCGCCGGGGAGGTGGGCTACGTCGCCACCGGGCTGAAGACCGTCCACGACGCCCGGGTCGGCGATACGCTCACCGCCGCCGTCCGGCCTGCAGTGCAGCCGCTGCCGGGATACCGCCACCCCAAGCCGATGGTCTTCGCCGGGATCTACCCCTCCGAGGCGGAGGACTATCAGAATCTGCGCGAAGCCCTGGACAAGCTGCAGCTCAACGACGCCTCCCTGACCTTCGAGCCCGAGACCTCCCAGGCGCTGGGCTTTGGTTTCCGCTGCCGGCTTCCTGGGCCTGTTTCACATGGAGATCATCCAGGAGCGGCTTGAACGTGAATACGATCTGGACATGGTCTTCACCGCCCCGACAGTGGACTACGAAGTGCTGCTGCATGACGGCACGACCAAGATCGTTGACTCGCCCGCTGACCTGCCCGATGAGGGGCTGATCGACGAGATCCGCGAGCCGTGGATGAACATCGAGATCATCACCCCGACTGACTTCTACGGCCCGATCATGGACCTGGTCACCAAGCGACGCGGCCTCTACAAAAGCCAGGAGTACCCGGCGCCGCACCGCGTCCAGCTTAATTTCGAGATCCCCCTTTCGGAAATCATCGTCGACTTCTTCGACGAGCTTAAATCCCGCACGCGTGGCTATGCCTCGCTGGATTACCAGTTCCTCGAGTATCGCGCCGACCAGCTCGAGAAGTTGGAAATCCTGGTCAACGGTGAGCCGGTGGACGCCCTGGCAACCATCGTCCACAAGAAGGAAGCTTTCCATAAGGGCCAGCGCTTTATCACCAAGCTCAAGGAGCTCATCCCGCGCCAGCTGTTCGACGTGGCCATCCAGGCTGCGGCCGGCGGGCGGGTGATCAGCCGGGCGAACGTCAAGGCGACGCGCAAGGACGTGCTGGCCAAGTGCTACGGCGGCGACATCTCCCGCAAGAAAAAGTTGCTCGAGAAGCAGAAGAAGGGCAAGAAACGCCTGAAGATGATCGGCAACGTCGAAATCCCCCAGGAGGCCTTCATGGCGGTTTTGAGTCTGGAGGAGGAGTAAGGGTGAGGTCACCCCGCCCGTGCCGCATGAAGAAATTCTGGGAATCCGCCCGCAGCTGGCTGCCGGGACTGGTCATCAGCCTGGTCGTCATCGTCGTCATCCTCAAAACCGTCGGATTGGACCGTCTGGTGCAGGCCTTCCAGGTTGCGGATTATCGTTACGTGCTGCTGGCCCTGGCAACTTCTTGGGTCTGGCTGGCGCTGCGCGGCCTGGTCTGGCGGACCCTGCTGCGGGACAAGGCCAGCTATAAACAGGTCTTCTTCACCCTGTGCGAAGGCTACCTGCTGAATAATTTCCTGCCGCTGCGCCTGGGGGAGCTCGGGAGGGCGTACTTGCTGGGGCGCAAGGCGGACCTTCCTTTCATGGAGGTCCTTTCCACCATCGTGGTCGAGCGCGTCATGGACGTAGCCTTCACGGCCGCGGTCCTGCTGCTCGCCATCCCGTTCGTAGTGGGGGCCGCCAGTGCCCGACAGATCGCCCTGGTTTTTGGCGCCTTGGTGGTCGTCGGACTGGCAGTGCTCTACGTCCTGGCCCGTAACCGTGAGCGGGCGATAGGCTGGTTCGAGCGCCTGACCGCCCGCTGGCCGAAGCTGCAGAGGCAGGGCGGGCAGTTCCTGGCGCCGCTCTTTACCGGGCTGGCGGTGCTAACGGATGGCTGGCTGTTCGCCCGCTTCCTATTTTGGATGACAGTGAACTGGGTATTCGCCGTCGCCCAGTTCTACCTGATGGTGCTGGCGTTCTTTCCGCATGCCCCGTTCGTCTGGTCAATGTGGGGCCTGGGCGCGGCCGCCTTCGGCGGGGCCATCCCGTCCCTGCCGGGTGCCCTGGGAACTTACGAGGCTGCCTTGGGCGGCGCGCTGGCGATCGTCAGCAATGAGCCGGGCCCATCGCTGGCGGTGGCCGTACTGGCGCACTTCTTCAATTACGTTCTCACCGGCCTGTTCGGGGCGTATGCCTTCTCCACCGAAGGCGAGACCCTGATGGGCATCTACCGCCAGCTGCGTCGTCGACAAGAGCAGCCGCAGGCGTGAAAAGGCCAGGTGATTAACCCAGCCTGCGCAGCGGTCAAGGAGCTTATATGTCCAAAAACTACTTCATCACCGGAGGAGCCGGGTTCATCGGCTCGAACTACGTCCATCGCCTGCTGCAGCGCGGCGAGCAGGTGACCGTCTACGACAACCTGAGCCGCCTCGGCGCCCTGCGCAACCTGGCCTGGCTGGAAGAGAGCTTTGGGAAGGGAGGCTTCCACCTGGAGGTGGGGGACGTGCGCGATGCCGGGCAGCTGACGGACGCCGCCCGCGAGGCGGACGTGATCGTCCACTTGGCGGCCCAGGTGGCGGTGACCACCTCCGTGGTCCGGCCGCGCCAGGATTTCGAGATCAACGCCCTGGGCACGTTCAACGTGCTGGAGGCCGCCCGGCTCAACGGGCGCAAGCCCGTCGTTCTGTACGCCTCGACCAACAAGGTCTACGGCGGCATGGAGGACGTGCAGGTGGTCGAGGATAAAACCCGCTGGCACTACGCCGACCTGCCGCTGGGCTGCCCGGAGACCCAGCCGCTGGACTTCCACTCGCCGTACGGCTGCTCCAAGGGCACCGGCGACCAGTACGTGCGCGACTACGCCCGCATCTACGACCTGCCGACCGTCGTCCTGCGCCAATCCTGCATCTACGGAACGAGGCAGTTCGGCGTGGAGGACCAGGGCTGGGTGGCATGGATGATCATCGCCGCCGTGACCGGGAAGCAGATCACCATCTACGGCGACGGCAAACAGATCCGGGACGTGCTCTACGTGGACGATCTGCTGGACGCCTACGACGCGGCGGTCGAGAAGATCGACCGGGTCAAAGGCCGGGTTTACAACCTGGGCGGCGGACCGCAGAACACCCTGTCCATCTGGACCGAGTTCGGACCCCGGCTGGAAAAACTGCTCGGAGCGAAGATCCCGGTGGCACGCAGCGATTGGCGTCCCGGCGACCAGAAGGTCTTCGTGGCCGACATCCGCAAGGCCGGAGCCGACCTGGGCTGGGCGCCCAAGGTCGGCGTGGCCCAGGGGATGGAACGGCTATTTGAATGGGTCGGGAAAAATAAGGAACTGTTCTAATTTGAATGCCATCCAGTAAAGCCCCTGACGGCGATTTGCTGCGCGGGGGCATTAATTTGACTGTAAGCTTCTGAAGGTATGGGGCGGGATTATAATCGGGCAGACCTGGCGTATGTCCCATACTCACATCAACGACCTGACTTCCCAGACCATCCGCCGGCTGGCGCTTTCCCTCGGCCTGACGGCGGCTTTCGTCTTGGTGGAAGCCGCCGCAGGGCTGTACGCCAATTCCCTGGCCCTGATGACCGATGCGGTGCACAACTTCACCGACGTGCTCGCCCTGGCGCTCACCTGGTGGGCACTGCGCCTGACCGCCCAACCGGCCAATCCCGGCAAGACCTACGGCTACCACCGCGCCGGCATCCTGGTCGCCCTGGTCAATTCGACCACGCTGTTGCTGATCTCCCTGGGGATTTTCTACGACGCCTACCGGCGTTTCCTCAACCCTCCGGTAGTGAAGGCCGACCTGCTGATCGGGGTGGGCGCAGCGGCGGTGGTTGTCAACCTGGTCACGGCCCTGCTGGTGCGGCGGGGCAGCGAGCACGACCTCAGCCTGCGTAGTGCTTTCCTGCACCTGATGGGGGACGTGCTCTCCACCGTGGGGGCGGTCGTCGCCGGGATCGTCATCCGCTTCACCGGTCTGGACTGGTTCGACCCGCTGGTCAGCGTGCTGATCGGTTTTCTCATCTTATGGAATGCCTGGGGCATCCTGCACGAGTCGCTGGAAATCCTGATGGAGGCCACCCCGGCCGATATCGAGATCGAAACCCTGCTGGCTGACGTCCGGACGGTGGCGGGGGTGCGCGGCGTCCACGACCTGCACGTCTGGAGCATCACCCGTGGCCTGCGCACGCTCTCTGCCCACCTGGTGACCGATGACGTCTCCATCAGCTCGGGGGCGGCCATCCAGGCCGCGGTGAGCGCGATGCTTGCACAGAAATACGGCATCAGTCACGCCACGCTGCAGCTCGAGTGCGTCGACTGCGTGCCGGCGGACCTGTACTGCGATATCACGGTCAACAATCATACCCATATGGGTTAGACATGCGCATCCTGACGGTCCTGACCTATTACCGGCCGCATACCTCCGGCCTGACCATCTACGCCGAGCGACTGGCGCGCGCCTTTGCCCGCCGCGGCCACCAGGTTACCGTGCTGACCACCCAGTATGACAAGTCCCTGCCGTTGGACGAGATGATCGACGGCGTGCACGTCGTCCGCCTGCCGGTGGCCGTGCGCATCAGCAAGGGCGTGCTCGCCCCGAGCTTCGGCATCGTCTCGACCCGGCTGGTGGCGGCGCACGACGTGGTCCAGCTGCACCTGCCGCAGTTCGACGCCCCCGGGGTGGCGTTCCGCGCCCGCCTGTTCGGCCGGCCGGCCGTGCTGACCTATCACTGCGACCTGCTTTTACCGCCCGGCCTGTTCAACCGCATTGTCAACCTGGTGGTGCAGTTCCAGAACAACATGGCCGCGCTGCTGTCGAACCACATTGTCACGTACACACAGGACTACGCCGAAGCCTCCGCGTATTTGTCCCGCTACAAGCGAAAGCTGAGCGCCTTCCTGCCGCCGGTAGAGCTCCCCGCCGCGGTTCCAGCGTCGGTCAAGGCCTTTGCTGCCCAGCACAGGACCCGCGAGCAGCGGCCCGTGATCGGCATGGCGGCGCGTTTTGCCGCTGAGAAAGGTGTGGAGGTTTTACTGGACGCCCTGCCGGCGGTGCTGGAGAAACATCCGCACGCCCGGGTGCTGTTTGCCGGCCAGTACCAGAATGTGCTCGGCGAGCAGGCATACTTCGAGCGCCTGATGCCGCGCATCCGCCTCTACCAAGAGGCGGGGAACTGGGAATTCCTGGGCGTCCTGAACCCGGCCCAGATGGCGGCGTTCTACCCCAACCTGGACGTGCTGGTCGTCCCTTCGCTCAACTCGACCGAGGCGTTCGGTCTGGTGCAGGTCGAGGCGATGATGAACGGCGTGCCGTGCGTGGCTTCGGCGCTGCCGGGCGTGCGCCAGCCGGTGAAGATGCATAAAATGGGAGAAGTCGTGCCGACCGGCGACTCGAACGCCCTGGCGCAAGCCCTGTTGAAAATATACGCCGGACGGGGCGAGTACCACTGCGACGGCGCTGCACTGGCCCGCCAGTACGATCCGGATAGCGTGGCAGCGGAGTACGAAAAGCTGTTCACACGTTTGCTTAAAGGGGGTAGAGGATCTGCCGGCATGCCGGCTGAACGCCCGGGAGCCGGGTGGTACAATTGGCGGGACGCCTGTGCCGTGCGCAGGGTACCCAGCCCAGGATTTAGAGTTTCCTGTCATCGAGAGATCGTCAGCGACATTCAGCCTCTGGACCAATGCCCAATCAAAAAAGTGCCGCTACCAAAGATTATCTCTGGCTCAATCTGCGCGAGCTCCCGTACTTCCGTTCCTTGCTGCGTGCGGTTGAGGCGCAATTCTACCAGGGACTGGATTTGCCCGCACCCGTGCTCGACCTGGGTTGCGGCGACGGGCACTTCGCCGAAATGTGCTTCGACCGGCGTCTCGACGTGGGCCTCGATCCCTGGCATGGACCCATCCAGGAGGCGGGCCGGCGCCGGTTCTATCACCTCCTGACCGAGGCCGACGGCGGCAGCATGCCTTTCCCGGAGGCCTGCTTCGCCAGCGCGATCAGCAACTCGGTGCTCGAACACATCCCGGAGGTGGAAAAGGTCCTGGCGGAAGCGGCCCGGGTGTTGAAGCCCGGAGCCCCCTTTGTCTTGTGCGTCCCCAACCAGCGTTTCAACGATCGTCTTTCCATCACCAGGCTGCTGGAGAAATTCCGCCTCAAGCCCCTGGCGAATCTTTACCGCGCCTTCTTCACCCGCATTTCGCGCCACCGCCACCTCGACGGCGCGGAGGTGTGGAAGGTGCGCCTGGAGCAGGCGGGTTTCGTCGTGGAAAAGTGGTGGGATTATTTTCCCCCACGCGCCCTGGCCGTGCTCGAATGGGGGCACTACTTCGGACTGCCCGCGCTGGTCACCCGGAGGCTCTTCGGGCGCTGGATTCTCGTGCCTGCGCGTTGGAATCTCGCCTGGATTTACCGTATGTTACAACCCTTTGCCAAAGCTTCCGTCTGTGAGGATGGTGTCTACACATTCTATATTACCCGCCGGACCCAAGATTAGGTTGCCGCAGCCCAGACCTTGGAGGCAATTTCCTGCTAAAATTTAAGATGTAAGCAGATTGAAAGAGGATCGCCGCTCGTTTCAATGTAAGATGGACTTGTTCGCCCTGCTTAGGTCGACCGCCAGCACAAGACAGAACCTCGAGAGAACCTATGCCTAAAAAAGAACCCAGCGTCCTCGATTATTTCAAGTCCAGGGTGAAATTCTGGGAACCCTCGGAGCAGGGCATTCTCCCGCCTGAGCCGAAACAGCCCAAGAAGGGAACTGCCCCGTCGAAGGGGAAACCGGCTGCAGCCTCGAAGACTGCCGCCAAGGCGGCCATGCGGCAGGGGAAGCCGGCCGCCGCGGCGAAAAAGCTGCCGGGACCCGTTGCACCGCCCCGACCTCTTCCCTGGCGTTCCTTGTTGGCCCTGGCCTTTGCGCTGGTCGGTCAAAGCTTCTTCGAACCTCCCAAGCCCGCGGCACTCACTGGTCTTTACTTCTACGTATTGAGCGCCGCGTTTTTACTCTGGGCAGTCCTGCGCAAGGAATGGACCCTGGCGGCCCTGCCCGAGGCCGGAGAGGGGGACGAAACGTTCAAGGTCCGCCGCCTGCCGCTGATCCTGGCGATCATATTGGCACTGGTCGCCTTCATTTCCTTGGGCGGGAATTTGTTCACCCCGTTCAACGTCACCGTCTGGGTTCTGGCCATCCTGTGCATCGTGTGGGCCTTCTGGCGTCTGAACCCGGGCGGGACGCAGCTGTGGAAGCGCCTGGGGGCGTTCTTCAGCCGCGAGTCCTGGCCGCTGGCCGTCACGCGCTGGACACTGCTCGTGCTCTTGGTGACCGGGCTGGTGGTCTTCTTCCGCGTCTACCGGTTGGCCAGCGTCCCGTCCGACCCGTTCAGCGACCATGCCGAGAAGATCCTGGATGTCTACGACGTCACCCAGGGCCAGACGCACATTTTCTTCCCGCGCAACACCGGCCGCGAAGGCTTCCAGATGTACCTGACCGTGGTTGTCGCCTGGCTGTTCGGCACCGGGCTGTCCTTCCTCAGCCTGAAAATCGACTCCCTGCTCGCCGGGCTGGCGACCCTGCCTTTTCTCTACCTGCTCGGGAAGGAGCTGGGTGGGAAGCGCATCGGCCTGCTGGCGGTGCTCTTTGCCGGGATCGCCTACTGGCCCAACGTCATCAGCCGGGTGGGTCTGCGCTTCGCGCTTTATCCGCTCTTCTTTGCCCCGATGCTCTATTACCTGCTGCGCGGCCTGCGCACGCGCAGGCGCAATGATTTCATCTTTTCTGGAATTTTCCTCGGCCTCGGCCTGCATGGCTATTCATCCTACCGCATCGTTCCTTTCGTGGTGGTGATTGCCATCGGCCTTTTCCTGCTGCATGCCCAGGCGAAGGACCGGCGCCGCAGCGCCGTCTTCTGGCTGACGGTCGTGACGGTGGTCTCGTTTTTCGTCTTTCTGCCCTTGGCGCGTTACTGGTCGCAGAATCCGGACCTGTATGCGATGCGTGCCTTCAGCCGCCTGGGGACGACCGAACGGCCGCTGCCCGGACCCTGGTGGCAGATCCTCGTCTCGAACATCTGGAATGGCCTGCGCATGTTCAACTGGGACAATGGGGAGATCTGGGTGCATTCGATCCCTCACCGCCCGGCCTTGGACATCGTTTCGGCGGCGCTGTTCCTGATCGGGGTAATCTTGATCATCGTCCGCTACGTGCGCCAGCGGCACTGGCTGGACATTTTCCTGCTGCTTTCCATCCCGCTGCTGCAGCTCCCCTCCACCCTCTCGCTGGCTTTTCCGAATGAGAACCCATCCTTAAACCGCCCGGCAGGGGCGATCGTGCCGGTCTTTCTGATCGTGGCCGCCGCCCTGGATGGCCTGCTGACGAGCCTCGCCTCCCGCCTGCGTCCGCGCTGGGGGGCGGCGCTGATGTGGATCGTGGCCCTCACCCTGGTCGCCTGGTCCGCGGGCCTCAACTTCAAGCTGGTCCTCGACGATTACAGCACGCAGTTCAGCCGGGGTGCCTGGAACACGTCGGAGATGGGCACGGTGATCAAGCAGTTCGCCCAAGTCTATGGGGCCGCGGACAATGCCTGGATCGTGCCCTACCCGTATTGGGCGGACACGCGCCTGCCGGCGATTTACATCGGCATCCCGACCCGGGATTTTGCCTTGTGGCCCAAGGATTTCGCCTCCACGCTGGAGGTCAAGGGTGCCAAGCTGATGATCCTCAAACCGGACGACACGCAGGACCTGGCTGCCCTGCAGCAGCTCTACCCTCGAGGTGTGGTGAGCACCTTCCATTCGGCCGTGGTGGATGCGGGCAAGGATTTCCTGATCTTCTTTGTACCGCCGGTGGAATGACCGGCGCATAGAGGCGCGCATGACGAACAATCAGATCTCTACGCCAGGAAAGGGTTGGTCATGGCTGCATGACGCCCTGCTGGTCGGCGTCCTGTTGATCGCCGCCTACTTCCGGTTCACCGGATTGCGCTGGGGGAATTTCCAAAACCAGCACCCGGACGAAAATTTCCTCTCCTCGGTGACCCTCGGCGTCCAGCCTATTGGCACACCCGCCGACCAGCTGGGGATGCCTCCCAATGCGGCATCCCAGGCCTGGCGGGCCGCTTTCCCCAAGGCCTTCCCGGATTGCAAAGCCTGGGGCGGTTATTTCAACACTGCCTGTTCGCCGCTAAATCCCCAAAACCGCGGCTATTCATTTTACGTCTACGGGGATTTGCCGCTCTTCATCGTACGCTACCTGGCCGATTGGCTCAATCAGAGCAACCTGACTCTCTTCGGGCGTATCATGTCCGGGGTGGCGGATCTGGGCACGATCCTCTTGCTGTACCTGATCGTCAAGCGCGTTTACGGGGGCCGGGTGGCGGTGTTGGCGGCGGCTTTTTCCGCCCTGGCCGTGGAGCAGATCCAGCAGTCGCATTTCTACACCACGGACAACTTCGTCAGCTTGTTCATGTTCCTGACCCTTTACTTTGCGGTCCTGATCGCCACCGGGAAATGGACGGAACCGGCCGACGAGGAGTTGACGCTGCCTGACCATCCCGTATTCGACAACCGGGCCGTGAGAACCTTGATCAGGCTGGGACGGAATCCGCTGACCTACCTGACTCTGGGTTTCGGGGTTGCCCTCGGCATGGCCGCCGCCTCAAAGATCAATGCAGCCGTGCTGGCGGTCACGCTCCCGGTTGCCCTGGCGATCCGTTACTATAATGTCGACCGTTCAAAATCCATCCTAGTGAAGCGCAGGAAGAGCCACCCAGCCGGTCGGCCGCCGGTCGGGGAGTTCATCTCCAAAATCTTCGTTTTTCTGGTCATCGGCGCGGTGCTCTCGATCGCCTCCTTCCGCATCTTCCAGCCGTATGCCTTCAGCGGCCTGGGCTTTAACCCGCAGTGGCTGTCCAACATCCGCGAGTATCTCAACCAGGCCAGCCCGGACGCCGATCTGCCCTGGTCCCTGCAATGGACGCGTCGCACGCACCTTTACTCGTTCCAAAACCTGACCACCTGGGGGCTCGGCCTGCCGCTGGGCATCCTGGCCTGGGTTGGCTTCCTATGGATGGGCTGGCGCTTGCTGCGCGGCGAATGGCGGCAGCATCTGCTGCTCTGGTCCTGGACGGGGATCTATTTCGTCTGGCAGTCGCTGGCGTGGAACCCCACCATGCGCTACCAGCTGCCGATCTATCCGCTCCTGGCGATGATGGCGGCCTGGCTCGTTTTTGGATTGCCGCGCCTAGACCTGAGGTTATTCAAACGCATTCATCTTGGGACGGTCCTGGGCTGGATTCTCGGGTTGGCCGGTTTGGGTCTGACGGCCGCCTGGGCGTATGCCTTCCTGCAGATCTATGTGCGCCCCGAGCCGCGCAGCGCGGCCACCGACTGGATTTTCCAGAACATCCCCGGCCCGATCAATCTGAGCATTCAAACCCCCGCAGGTACCCCCTATCACCAGCCCGTGCCTTTTCCAGATGGAAACACCATCCTCCCCGATACACCTTTCGGGGTCACATTTACCGCCCAGGCGGATGGGGTCATCGATCAGGTTTTTCTCCCCTACGTTGGGGCGCGCGGGTCGGCGCTGACGCTTAATCTTACCGCCACGCTGTGGCAGAACCTGGACGATCCCCAACCCCTGTCTGTCGCCAGCCTGTCCGTGCCGGATGCGGCCGGGTCCGGCCCCCAGAAGCTGAATTTCATTCAGCCTCCCGCTCTCACCGCCCAGCAGACTTACTATTTGAAGATTGAGCTGACGACTCCCGATGTCATCCTGAGTCTCTGCGACCCGCTCCAGTTGTCGCTGCAGACACCCACCAGCCTGATCATGCAGTCCCTCGATGTTCCTGCCCAATGCAGCCTCGGAAACGGGGGAACGTACCTCGTCCAATTCGCACCTCAGGCGGACGGCGCGCTTGCCCAGATCCTGCTTGCAAACCTGGCCGACACCGGCCTCACGGGCGTCCGGACCCTGAGCCTGCTCCTGGCCCAGGGGCCGAACGCTCCACCGGAACAGGTTTTCGGCCGTGCCACGGCGACGGCAGATTTCAACTCCACCCGCGACCCGCGCGGCGCCCCGGCCACGCTGCGCCCCGACCGCTCCGTTCCCGTGAAAAAGGGGCAGACCTATTACCTGGAGCTGGGAGCCTCCGGCGGCGCGCTGACCCTTTCGGCCTCCAACGTGGTCAATGAGACCGATTACGACTACACTTTACCCTTCCGCACCGGCGTTTATGATCCATACGGAGGCATCTATCGCGGCGGTCTGAACCTGCAGGTCTACTGGGATGATAACGCCGACAAGCTGAGCCGCCTCGAAACCACGCTCGACCAGGGCGACTACCTGTTCCTTCCCACCGCCCACCAGTACAGCCAGATCACGCGTGTCCCCGAGCGTTACCCGTTGACGACCGTTTACTACCGCGAGCTGCTTGGCTGTCCGCCGGAGAAGGAGATCGACTGGTGCTACCGTATGGCGGTCCCGGGCATGTTCCATGGCAGCCTGGGGTACGATCTGGTGGCAGTTTTTACCTCTTACCCAAGCCTCGGCCCGCTGCAGATCAACGACCAGTCGTCCGAGGAGGCTTTCACCTTTTACGATCATCCCAAGACGATGATCTTCAAGAAGAGCGCGAATTACGACCCGGCCCGGGTGAGGGCGGTGCTTGGGGCGGTAGACTATAGTACCGCTACCCACCTGACGCCGCGCCAGGTCAATTCCTACAAGAACTTGATGCTCTCACCAGCCGTGCTGGCGATCCAACAGGCGGGTGGCACCTGGTCGCAGTTGTTTGACTGGAATGCCCTGCAGAATAAATACCCGGTCGTTGGGCTGGTCGTGTGGTATCTTGTTATTTTCATCCTGGGCCTGCTTGCCTACCCGCTGGTGCGGGCGGCGCTCCCCGGCCTGCCCGACCACGGCTATCCATTGGCGCGCATCGCCGGGCTGGTGTTATGGGCCTGGCTTTCCTGGCTGGCCGGCTCGCTGGGTCTTACCTACAGCCGGACGGTGATCGGGATTGCCCTCGGCCTGATCGCCCTGCTCGGTGTGCTGCTGGCGTTTCGTCAGCGCGACGAGCTCAGGCGTGAGTGGCGGGACAGGAAGAGGTATTTCCTGCTCGTCGAGGGCCTGTTCCTGGTGTTCTTCCTGCTCGACCTGGGCATCCGCCTTGGCAATCCGGACCTCTGGCACCCGTCCAAGGGCGGCGAGCGTCCGATGAACTTTGCCTATTTCAACGCCATCCTGAAAAGCACGACTTTCCCGCCATATGACCCCTGGTTTGCAGGCGGGTACATAAATTACTATTATTACGGTTACGTGATCGTCGGCACGCCGGTCAAGCTGCTCGGCATCGTCCCTTCGGTTGCCTACGACTTCATCCTGCCGACGCTTTTTGCCATGCTGGCAGTCAGCGCCTTCTCGGTGGGTTGGAATATATTGGCCGGGGCGCAGAGGATCGAAAATGTCGCACCTTCCGACGAGTCGGCGTTGAGCTGGTGGTTGCTTATCCGCCGGCCGGCCTTCTTCGCCGGGATCTTTTCGTCGACCGGCATGGTGCTGCTGGGCAACCTGGGCGTCGTGCGCCTGCTCTACCAGGGATTCCAGAAGATCGCCGCTCCGGGCGGGGTGATCGATAACGTCGGGTTTTTCCAGCGCCTTGCCTGGGCGGGGAAAGGTTTTGTCCAGAGCCTGTTGGGCGCCAACCTGCCTTACGGCCCCGGAGACTGGTACTGGTTCCCCAGCCGTGCCCTCCCGGATTCGTCCGGCGGCCCCATCACCGAGTTCCCGCTCTTTACGTTCATCTACTCGGACCTGCACGCCCATATGATCGCCCTCTCGGTGACTGTCCTGGCGATCGCCTGGGCGCTTTCCGTGATCCTGGCGCGGGCAAAATGGAAGAGCCGCTTGGACCTCTGTCTGGGATTCTTCCTGGGCGGGCTGGTCATCGGCGCCCTCAAACCGACCAACACCTGGGATATCTATACTTACCTGTTGCTGGCGATCATCGTGCTGGCCTATACCCTTTGGCGTTATGCGGATGTCGGGCGGCTGCCCTCTAAGTTCTCGCCGCCGGTCAAGCGCTTCGTCTATGCCCTGGGTGCGATCGTGGCATTGGCCGGCCTCTCGATCCTGCTTTACCAGCCGTTCTCCCACTGGTTTTACCAGGCTTACACCTCGGTTCAGCCCTGGAAGGGCGGGCGCTCGGACCTGACCTCCTATCTCACCCATTGGGGCGTTTTCCTGTTCTTCATTGTCTCGTGGATGGTTTGGGAGACGCGCGAGTGGATGGCCGCCACGCCGGCTTCTTCGTTGGCGAAGTTGAAACCCTACCTGGAGTTGATCGTCGGCGTGGTGGTGGTCTTATTCCTGTTCTTGGTCCTCCAGCAGGTGTGGGTGACACTTCCGACCCAGGATGTCCCCTGGAGAGGCATCACCATCCTCTGGCTGGCCCTGCCCCTGGCTGTCTGGGCCGGGGTGTTGATCCTGCGGCCCGGCCTCTCGGACATAAAACGCCTGGTCCTGTTCATGGTGGGGACCGGTCTGGTGATCACCATGTTCGTTGAGCTTGTGGTCGTGACCGGGGACATCGGGCGCCAGAACACCGTGTTCAAGTTCTACATGCAGGCCTGGATCATGCTTGGCCTGAGTGCTGCGGCTGCCCTCGCCTGGTTGCTGACCGAGGTGCGCAAGTGGGTGTTTGGCTGGCGGCTGGCCTGGCAGGTGGCTTCCATGCTGCTCGTCGCCGGCGCGGTGCTCTTCCTGCTGCTGGGCGGCATGGGCAAGATCCGTGACCGGATGGCCACGAATGCTCCCCACACCCTCGATACGATGACCTTCATGGCCTATTCCACCTACTCCGAATTCGGCCGGGACCTGAATCTCAGCGAGGACTACCGCGCCATCCGCTGGATGCAGCAAAACGTCCAGGGCTCGCCGGTGATCGCCGAGGCCGCCGCGGCCGGCGTGCAGTATACCTGGCTTTCCCGCTTCTCGATCTATACCGGCCTGCCCGACGTGGTCGGCTGGCAGTGGCACCAGCAGCAGCAGCGCGTGCTGCAAAACCAGGTGGTCATCGACCGCGGGGCGGAGGAGGATGACTTTTACGCGACCACCGACGTCAACGCGGCGCGCGCCTTCCTGAGCAAGTTCAACGTGCGCTATATCGTCGTCGGCCAGCTGGAGCGCGCCAAGTACGCTCCCGGCGCTCCGGGCGGGCCGGTCCCGGCGGACGGACCGGATGGCCTGGCCAAGTTTGAGCAATACGATGGGGCCTTGTGGCAATCGGTTTATCGTGACGGACAAACCGTCATTTACAAGGTGCTGCCTTGACCGGGCTGATCCTGCACCTCACGTCGCGGGCGGTCTGGGAGGCGGCGCAGCGTTCCGGTACGTATGCCGCCGATTCGCTGGCGGGGGAGGGGTTCATCCACTGCTCGACGGCCGCGCAGGTAGTTCGCGTAGCCAATAACTATTATCCAGGTCAAACCGGACTGGTGCTGCTGATGATCGATCCGGGGCGGCTGGAGGCGGAGCTGCGCTGGGAGCCGGGTACGGACCGGCCCGAGGAACTGTTCCCTCACGTCTACGGCGCGATCAACCTCGAGGCGGTGCAGAAGGCCGTGGATTTCGAACCCGACCGCGACGGCATTTTCAGGAGCGTCCCTGCATGAGTGCGGAGACTGGCCTGGCTCCAATCTGAGAGAATTAGTCATGCTTTCTTTTCTTTCCTGGTATCTGGTCGTTTCCCTGCTCGGTTGGCTGTCTTTTCCGCTGGCCTACCGCCTTTTCCCGGCCCTGACGGACCGCGGGTACTGCCTGAGCCGCGTCCTCGGCCTGCTCGTCTGGGGCTACCTCTTCTGGATGCTGACCTCCCTGGGCTTTATCCAGAACAACGCCAGCGGGCTGGTGCTCACGCTGCTTGCCTTGGCCGCACTCAGCGCCATCTCATTGCTGAGGAAAAATGACGGCGGCCGGGAGTTCGATATTCGGCCGTTGATCTCCTGGCTTAAGTCCAACCGGCGCCTGATCCTCGGCGTGGAAATCCTTTTTTTTGCAGCCTTTGCCATCTGGTCATTTGTGAGGGCCTCCAACCCGGAGATCGTCGGCACGGAAAAGCCCATGGAGCTGGCGTTCATCAACGCCGTCATGCGCTCCCCTACCTTCCCGCCGCACGATCCCTGGTTATCGGGATATGCCATCTCCTATTATTACTTCGGGTACGTGATCACCGCCATGCTGGCGGAGGTGACCGGCGTCCTGGGCAGCGTGGCCTTCAATCTGATGCTTGCCCTGGTGTTCGCGTTGAGCGCAGTCAGCGCCTACGGCGTGCTCTACAACCTGCTCTCCGTTTGGAAGCGTAAAAGCGCCGGGCGGCGGACCAACCCTCAATCCCCTCCGCTCACCTGCACTGCACCAAACGCAGTGCGGTGCAAGAGTCGCTCCGGGGATGCTTCGCAGTCGTCAATCGTCAATCGTAAATTTGCCTTCCTCGGCCCCTTCTTCCTGCTGATCGTCAGCAACTTCGAGGGCTTCCTCGAGGTGCTCCACCGTCTCGGGCTGTTCTGGGATTTCAAGACCGGAGGGTTGGCAACCTCCGCCTTCTGGAAATGGCTGGACATCAAAGACCTCAGCCAGCCGCCTGTCCTGCCGCTGGGTTGGATCCCGGAGCGTTTCTGGTGGTGGTGGCGGGCCTCGCGCGTGGTCCAGGATTTCTCGCTGACCGGGACGTGGAACGAGATCATCGATGAGTTCCCCTTCTTCTCCTACCTGCTCGGCGACCTGCATCCGCACGTCCTGGCGATGCCTTTCGACCTGCTGGCCATTGCCGTGGCCCTCAACCTGTCCCTGGGCGGCTGGAAGGGCGTAACGAATCTCTTCGGCCTGCGCCTGCACATTGACATGCCAGGTTTCCTGTTCTCTGCGCTGCTGCTGGGCGGGTTGGCCTTCCTGAACACATGGGACATCCTCTTTGGCTTCGCATTGATTGCCGGTGTGTACCTGCTGGAGCGCGTGCGCCAGGGCGGCTGGAATTGGAACAGGCTGCTGGAGGTCGTCATCTTTGCACTGCCCATTGGCGTCCTCGCCATCCTGCTGTATCTGCCGTTCTACGCCGGCTTCTCCTCCCAGGCGAGCGGCATCCTGCCCAACCTGGAATATCCCACCCGCGGCGTTCATTTGTGGATCTTTTTCGGGGGATTGTTCCTGCCGGTTTTCGCCTTTCTCGCCTACCTCTGGCGCGGCGAAAAGCGCCCGGTCCGGTGGATGCAGGCTATCGGACTTGCAGCCGGACTGGTCGCGGCGCTGTGGGCCTTCTCCTGGCTGCTTGCCGGCCTGGCACAGCTGCGCGACCCGGCGTTCGTCAAGCAGTACCTCGGCGGCGAGGGCGGGATAAGTGCCGCGCTGTTTTTCTCCCTTGCAACATTACGGCGGTTCACTTACGCCGGCGGCCTATTGACCATGCTGGCGCTGATCGCCGGCGCCTTGGCCCTGCTGCTCCCGGCCATACGGATGGAAACTTCCAGGGAGAAGGACGTGACTGTGGCTCCCGGAAAGGATGCCCGGCTTGGCGAAATGTCGCCGGTCGTTTTTATCCTCTTCCTCACCCTGATCGGCTCCGTGTTGATCCTGGCCCCGGAGTTTGTCTTCCTGCACGACCAGTTCGGCAACCGCATGAACACGATTTTCAAGTTCTATTATCAAGCCTGGTTGCTGTTGAGCCTGGCGGCGGCCTTCGGGGTGGCTGCCTTGCTTCAGGTTCTGAAAGGAAACCGGAAAACGCTCTACCGCTTCGGTCTGGCAGTCGTCCTGTTGATGGTGCTGGTCTACCCCTTGCTTTCGCTGCCCAACAAGACGACCGATTTCCAAATTCCCGATTTCAATAAGTCCCTGGACCAGGCACGTCTTGCCAAGGATCCGTCCCCGCTGGCGAGCGCGGCCCGCGTTTGGTCCCTGGACGGCGGCGGCTTGTTCTACGGCCCGTATCCTGACGACGCCGCCGCAGTCGTCTGGCTGCGCAGTGCGCCGGATGGCGTCCTGGTGGAGGCGACCAAACCGGACGCAAGTTATTCGGATTACGCCCACATCTCCACCTACAGCGGCCTGCCGACCGTGTTGGGCTGGCCGATGCACGAAGGTCAGTGGCGCGGCGGCTACGAACCCCAGGGAACCCGGCAGGACGACATCGCCCGCCTCTATCAGACCCGGAACTGGGAGGAGGCCAAGGCCGTCCTGGACCAGTACAATATCCGCTACGTCTACGTCGGCACGCTCGAACGTTCGACCTACCGGGTGTATGAGGCCAAGTTCCAGAGTCACCTGCGCCAGGTTTTCAAGCAAGGCGACGTGGTGATTTACGAAGTGCCTTAGGAGGCTGATCGGTCCGCAGGATGGAGCGCAAGCTGGCAGGAATAAGTTGATCCCGGACCTGTGTGAATCTGCCTCAAAGGTGAAATCAAGAGGCGGTAAAATAAGGACATCATGAAGAACTCTTCCATCACCCTCGAACACGCCCTGTACGCCCTGGCAGTCGTCCTGGCCGTGGGTACCCGTTTCCTGAACCTCGGCGTCCTGCCGCTTTCGGATTATGAAGCCGGCTGGGCGCTGCAGGCGCTCCACGTCGCCCAGGGGTTGAGACCTGCCCTGGGGTCGGACCCGGCTTACATCCACCTGACCGCCGTCCTCTTCTACATCTTCGGCGCGACGGAATTCCTGGCGCGTTTCTGGCCGGCACTGGCCGGCTGCAGCCTGGCGGTTGTGCCCTTCTTTTTCCGCCGCCGCCTGGGCCGGCTGCCGGCGTTGATTTTGGCCTTTGGCCTGGCCCTCGATCCGGGCCTGGCGGCGCTCTCGCGTCTGGCGGGAGGCAGCATGCTGGCGATCGCCTTCGTCGTGCTGGCCTGGGTGATGTGGATGGAAGGGCGTACCGCCCCGGCCGGCATCTTTGCCGGGCTGGCGCTGCTCTCCGGACCCTCGGCCTGGTTCGGGCTGCTCGGCCTGCTCCTGGCCTGGGCGATCCTGCGCGCCATCCGGGGCAGGATCGCTGCCGCGCAGGCGGAGGAAAAGCCCGGGGACGAAGAGGCCGTTCCGGTCCCCGTGAAGTTCCGCTGGGAGACGCTGCGCCTCCCGCTAGCCTGGGGATTGGGTACTTTGCTCGTCGTCGGCAGCCTGCTGCTCTTCTCCCCGAAAGGCCTGACGGCGATCTTCACCGCGTTTGGGTCATTTCTGAGCGGCTGGTGGACCCTGTCGGACGTCTTCACCAGCCACGTCCTGATCGCCCTCCCGGTCTACGAGCTCATGCCGCTGGCCTTCGGCCTGGCGGCTGCCGTGCGAGGGGTTGTCAGGCGCGACGCCCTCTCGATTGGGTTGGGTATTTGGGCCCTGGTCGCGCTGCTCCTGGCGGTCATCTATCCGGGCAAACAGGTGGCCGACCTGGCCTGGGCGATCCTGCCGCTCTGGACGCTGGCCGCGCGGGAGATCGGCCGGCACTTCGACTTCGAAGGGCGGAATCTGTGGCAGCTGGCCGCGGTGATCACCTTCCTGGTCGTCCTGGTGGTCTTCGGCCTGCTCGATCTGACCACGGTGACCACCATGGACTTGGCGGCCAATGACACCCGCATGCGCCTGTACCTGCTGTTTTTCATCATCCTGCTGATCGGGTTGAGCCTGCTGCTGGTGGGTGGAGGCTGGTCGTCCGACATCGCCCGCCTGGGCGGCGTCTGGGGCGGCGTGCTGGTCCTGGCGGCATATACCCTCGGCATCATGACCGGCACGACCGGCCTGCGCCAGCCGCTGACCGAGGATTTTTGGCAGCCCGAGCCGCGCACCGCCGGGGCGGATCTGCTTTTGAAGACTGTGGATCAAATCTCGGACTGGAACCGCGGCGCCATCGTCTCGCTGCCGGTGACGGTCGACGGCGTCGCCTCGCCGGCGCTGTTCTGGACCCTGCGCAACTGGGAGGTCCATACGGTGGCCTCCCTTACCCCGACCGATTCCCCCGCCATCGTCATCACCCCGGCGAATACGGAATTGAGCCAGGAAAAGGGCTACCGCGGGGAGGGCTTTACCTGGCGGGAGTTGATCAGCTGGAGCACGGTTGCCCAGGCGGACTGGCTGCGCTGGCTGGTTTACCATCAGCTGCCGGTTCAGCACGACACCATCATCCTGTGGGTGCGCGGCGACCTGGTGCTCGAAAATCAGGGCCAACCCGCCAGCCCCTGATCACCGGCCGCTGATCCTTAATCCCTTCTTTATTTTATGCCCACGCCCAACATCATCGCCATTGACGGACCGGCTGCGTCCGGGAAATCCACCCTGGGAAAACGGCTCGCCAACGCCCTGGGCTATTTGTTCTTCGACACCGGTGTCATGTACCGGGCCGTGACCCTGGTCGCACTGCAGCGGCAGATCGACGCCGCGGATGAGGCTGCCGTGACCTCCCTCGCCGAGACGGTGCGCATCGATGTCTGCCCCCCGTCGAAGGCCGACGGCCGCGCCTGCGACGTGCTCGTCGACGGCGCCGACGTAACCTGGGAGACGCGCCTCCCGGAAGTCGAAGCCAACGTCTCGCAGGTGTCCGCCTACCGCGGGGTGCGCCAGGCGTTGGCTGCCCAGCAGCGGCGGGTGGGTCTGCGCGGTCGCGTGGTCATGGTCGGGCGCGACATCGGCACGGTGGTCCTGCCGGAGGCCGATTTGAAGATCTACCTGGACGCCTCGGCCAAGGTGCGCGCCCGGCGGCGTCTTGACGAGCTGCTTGGGCGCGGCGAGCAGGCGGAGTTCAAGCCAATCCTGGCCGGGGTGCGCATGCGCGACCGCATCGACTCGACGCGGGCGGTCTCGCCGCTGCGTGTCGCCGAGGATGCCGTGGTCATCAATTCGGACCGGTTGGACGCAGACCAGGTCTTTGCTCGGGTGGAGGCACTATGCCGGTGAGTGAGTATACCGTCCCCTTCTGGAGGCAGCGGATCACTCGGCCGCTGATGATGGCCGGATTCCGCGGCATCTTCCATCTGTTGATCTCGGTGAAGATCACCGGCAAGGAGAACGTGCCCCTCGGCCAGCCCTATGTGGTGGCAGTCAACCACGTCTCGACCTTCGAGGCGCCTCTGGTCGGCGGCTTCTGGCCGGAGCTGTGCGAGGCGATTGGGGCCGAGGAGGTCTGGCACCGGCCGGGGCAGGGCATCCTCGCCAACCTGTACGGCGGGATTCACGCCCATCGCGGCGAGGTCGACCGGGAGCTTTTCGAGGCTGCCCTGGCGGTGCTGCGCTCCGAGCGGCCGCTGATGATGGCGCCGGAGGGCGGGCGCTCGCATAAACCCGGGATGCGCCAGGCGCGGGCGGGTATCGCCATCATCCTCGATGAAGCCTGCGTCCCGGTGATCCCAGTCGGGGTGGTCGGTACCACCGACGACCTGTGGCAAAAGGCCTCCCATTTCAAACGCCCTCACGTGGAGATGCACATCGGCAAGCCCTTCCGCCTGCCGCCGCTGGACAGCCTGGGGGTCAGCCGGCGCGAGGCCCGCCAGCACAACGCCGACCTGGTGATGCGCCACATCGCCGGTCTCGTGCCGGAGGAATACCGGGGTGTGTATGCAGACAGCCCCATCTTCCCCGAAGAAGCCGATCACTGACCTTTGGCGGCCCGAGCTGACCCGGTTGCCGCGTCTGACTCCGGTCAAGCGCGTTTTTCGTCGGCTGGTGCGCCTGCTCTGCCGTTTCCTGGTCCTTGTCTGCACCCGCACGACCATCCGCGGGCTGGAGAATTTTCCCGCCCGGGGACCGGCACTGGTGGTAACCAATCATCTGGGGGACGCGGACCTATTGGTGCTGCAGGCCTGTCTGCCGGCCTGTGGTGAAATCCTGGTCAAAATCGAGCTTTACGATTTCCCCTTGCTCGGCGCGCTGCTGGAGGCGTTCGGCGTCATCTGGGTGCACCGCGGCCGGCCGGACCGGCGCGCCCTGTCCGCCGCCCTGGAAGGGCTGCGCCAGGGACGCTTCGTCGCCCTGGCACCCGAGGGCCGCGAATCCCTGACCGGGGTGCTGGAGCCGGCCACGGAGGGGGCCGCCTTCCTGGCCCTGAAAGCCGGCGTGCCGGTCGTGCCCGTCACCCTGACCGGGACGCAGAACCGCCTGCTGCTCGGCCATTTGAAAAAGCTGCGCCGCGCCCCGGTCGTGCTGAGGGTGGGGAGGCCTTTCGTTTTGAGCCCCCGGCCTGGGCGCCGCCAGGCGTTCCAGGAAGGGACGCGCCGGATCATGGAGACGCTCGCCCATCAGCTTCCCGCGGAGCTGCGCGGCGCTTATGGTTATATCAGGGATTGAATTTCCACGACTATCTTGAAAAATGTCGAGCGGGCCTCTATGCCTGTTTCTGGAAAGCCCGCTCTGGCTGCGGATTTTTGGGACAAGCTCTAATCTTCCGTTAACCTTTATGAACCCGAAGGGGTTATACTATTGGATATTATTGGTGGTCTATGTCTAATATATTTGATTCCACTGAAGCGGTCCGCTCCTCCCTTTCGGCTCAAAAGTATATTGCCTCGGACGAGGTCACCACGATCGTCTATCTGGCCCAAAAGCTGGGGAAACCCCTGCTGGTGGAGGGGCCTGCCGGCGTTGGCAAGACCGAGCTGGCTAAGGCCATCGCCGGTGCGACGCAGCGCGAGCTCATCCGCCTGCAGTGTTATGAGGGGCTGGATGAGTCCAAGGCGCTTTACGAGTGGGAGTATTCCAAGCAGCTGCTCTACACTCAATTGCTGCGCGACAAGCTGAACGACACGCTGGGGAAGGCTGACACCTTGTCGCAGGCGGCCGACCGGCTGGCCCGCGAGGAGGATGTCTTCTTCTCCACCCGCTTCCTGCTCCAGCGACCGCTGCTGCGCGCCATCCTGAGCGAGCAGCCGACGGTGCTGCTGATCGACGAGATCGATCGCGCCGACGCCGAGTTCGAGGCCTTCCTGCTGGAGGTGCTGAGCGACTTCCAGGTCAGCGTGCCCGAGCTGGGGACCATGAGCGCCAGGCACCGCCCGTTCGTCCTGCTAACCTCCAACAACACGCGTGAGCTGTCCGAAGCGCTCAAGCGGCGCTGCCTCTACTTGTTCATCGACTATCCCACGCTCGAAGCCGAGCTGGCGGTGGTGCGCCTGAAGGTCCCGGATCTGAATCCCAGGCTTGCCCGCCAGGCGGTCGAGTTCGTCCAGGGGCTGCGCAAGGTGGACATGCGCAAGGCTCCCTCGATCAGCGAGACGCTGGACTGGGCCAACGCACTGGTCTCGCTCAACGCCCAGAACATCGACAAGGACGTGCTGGAAGACACCCTTTCGGTCTTGTTGAAGCACGAGGCGGATCTGCAGAAAGCCAGGCGCCAGTTCCTGGCCCCGCCTCCGTCACCCTCGCGCAAGGGCCCGGACGATTACCCCGACTTCCGGCGCTTCTCCGGCAACTAAAGTTTTGGACTGCAGGAGCTTGCTCCTGCAGTTATGCTGATAGGTTTGCGTCGACTGAAATAGAGGTAACGATTATGGAATCCCGCATCTTACAGTTGATCTCTGCGCTGCGTGCCAGTGGGGTGCGCGTTTCCCTGGCCGAAAGCACCGAGGCCTTTTCGGCAGTCGAACTGATGGGGGTGCAGGACCGCGAGCATTTCCGCCTGTCCCTGCGTTCCACCCTGGTCAAGGACCAGCGCGACCTGCCCGTGTTCGACAAGCTCTTCCCGCTCTTCTTCGGCATGGGCCAGCCGCCGCTGATGGGTGGCAACCCCATGTCCGACCTGACCCCCCAGGAGGCGCAGCTGCTGGCGGAAGCGCTGCGCCAGTTCACCAACGACCTGCGCCAGCAAATGGAACGCCTGATGAACGGGGAGCCGCTCTCGCGGGAGGAGCTCGAGGCGCTGGCGCAAATGGCCGGGCTGGACTACGCCAACGACCTGGGCCAGCAGGATTGGATGACCCGGCGCATGCTGCGTGCCCTGGACTTCCCCGAGGTGCGGCAGGCGCTGCAGGAGCTGATGGACCTGCTGGAGCAGATGGGCATGGATAAGGCCCGCGTCGACCAGCTGCGCCGCACGATCGCCCAGAACCTGCAGGGCATCCAGGACCAGGTCCACCAGTGCACCTGCGAGCGCATCGCCGAGAACCTGAGCGAGCAGCCGCCCGAGGATGCCCTGGATGGGTTGTACAACCGTCCTTTCCAGGCCCTGTCCGACGCCGACAAAAAGCTGCTCCAGCGGGAGGTCAAGCGGCTGGCGGCTGCGCTGCGCACGCGCATTGCCCTGCGCCAGAAGCGGGCCAAAAGCGGGCAGCTCGACCCCAAGGCCACCATCCGCGCCAATCTCAAGTATCACGGTGTGCCGATGGAGATCCGCCACCGCGACCGGGTGCGCAAGCCGAAGATCGTCGTGCTGTGCGACATCAGCACCTCGATGCGCTTCTGCTCCGAGCTGATGCTCAGCTTCCTCTTTGCCCTGCAGGGACAGGTGCGCAAGACGCACGCCTTCGCCTTCATCGATCACCTCGAGTTCATCTCCAACGACTTCGACCATTTGAACGCCGACCAGGCCATCCAGTCCGTCCTGTGGCGCATGCCGGGCGGTTATTACAACACCGACCTCGGCCGGTCGCTGGAGAACTATGATGAAAATTACATGGACACTCTCAACGGCCAGACGACGCTGATCATTGTCGGCGACGGACGCAACAACCACAACGACCCGCGCCTGGACCTGTTCACACGCATGTCACGCCGGGCGGCGCGCACCATCTGGCTGAATCCCGAGCCGCCCCCCCTGTGGCACGGTGACAGCGACATGCCCCGCTACGCCCCGCTGTGCAGCGACGTTTTGAAGGTGAGTAATTTGCGGGAATTGGCTTCCGCGGTGGACCAGTTGCTGGCGGTGTAGCTGCAGACCCAAACGCCCTTCTTCTTTCTATGTGATAATTGCCGTAACGTCGCAACGTTACGGCAATTTGTCTTTTAAGACCCCATGCTATAATGATTTTGTCTTTTGATCATGTCCCCCATCCTCACGTTGCTATTATCCTCCCCTTACCTCCGTCCGCTCACCTCCGTAATGGGCTGGGCAGGCTGGATCGTTTTGCTGGGGGCGGTCATCGCCGTGGCCGTGCGCGGCCGGCAGGTTGAGGCCCAGCGTGCCCACCGCTGGCTCCTGTTCGCCATCTTCGTCCTGCTCCTCCCGCTTAGCGGCCTTTTCCTGGGGGTCAAGCTGCCCCTGGGCCTGCCGGTCTCGCTGACCGAATCCGGCATCCCCCAGGCGCCGCAATCTCCAGCCGCGATGTTTTTCTCCGCCCTGCCGTGGATGCTGGCTGGCGGCCTGCTCGGACCGTTCAGCGCCGCGCTGGTCGGAGCCCTGGCCGGCCTGGTGCGCGGCCTGTGGGACACGCACAACCTCTTTTCGATCCTGCAGCCCGCCTTGCTGGCAGCCCTTTTCAGTCTGGCCGCGCGCCAGAACTACCGCACCCCCTTCTACCGTCTGCTGCGCCAGCCGCTGCTGCTGGCGCTGGGCTTGATCCCCGTCTCCGCGCTGCTTTTCATCTACTCGGCGTTCTTCTCGGTGGCGGGCGATATGGCGGCGCGCCTGGATTACGCCCTGACCAACCTCGGCCCGGCGACCCTGGCTGCCGGCGGGGAGCTGCTGGTCGCCGGGCTGTTCCTGGAGATCGTCGTCCTCACCCTGCCGCGCCTGTGGATCGGGCGCCAGGTGCTGGAGCCCTCGCCCGCCGAGCGCAGTCTGGAAACACGCTTCCTGCTCGGCGGCAGCGCTTTCATCTCCATCTTCCTGGTTGCCTTGCTGGTCGGGGACTGGATCATTGCCGGGAACGCCGCCCGGCGCATGCTGCGCGACCGGCTGGTGAGCACAGCGCAGGGCGCGGCCGAGTCCGTGCCCTTCTTCCTCGAGACCGGGCAAAACCTGAGCATGCAGCTGGCTGCCGACCCCCGTTTGCTAAGTGAGAGCGGGGACGGCTTGAGCAGCCTGCTGGGCGGCCAGATGCGCGCCATGCCGTATTTCGACCAGCTTTTTGTCCTGGCAGCCGACGGCAGCCTCGTGACCGCCTACCCCACCAGTGACCCGGCAAATTTCGGGCTGTACCCCCAGGAGCACGCCGGGCTGGGCCTGGCCGGGAAAGGGATCCCGGCGCAGGTCTACACCATCCCTCCGGCCGGAGGCGGGAGGTCGGCACGCACCTCCTTCCTGACCGCGGTGGTCGACTCGAGCGGTGCGACCCGGCGCATCCTGCTTGGGCGCACGACCCTGGCCGACAACCCGCTGACCCAGCCGCTGATCCACAGCCTGGGCGGCACGCAGGTCCTGGGTGGGGAGGGGCTGCTGCTCGACGACCAGGGTCATGTGCTGTACAGCCCGGATGCCGCCGACCTCATGACCAGCTACCCTGGCGAGCGCGGTCAGGCGGCGCTCTTCTACGACCTGCCCGGGGCGCGCGGCACGCGCAACCTGATCTACTATCTGCCGGTGACCGGTCGGCCGTGGGCGGTGGTGCTGAGCGTGCCCGCCGCGGCGGCCCAGCAATTGGCCCTGGACATCGCCGCGCCGCTCGCGCTGCTCGTCCTGGTCCTGGCCGTGCTGGTGCTGATCTTCCTGCGCCTGGGCCTGCGCGCCGTGACCGCCTCGCTGCAGACCCTGGCGGCCGAGTCGGGGCGCATCGCCCGCGGCCAGCTCGACCATCCGCTGCCGGGCGGCGGCGAGGACGAGGTCGGGCAGCTGCGCCAGGCCTTCGAGCAGATGCGCCTCAGCCTGCAGGCCCGCCTGCAGGAGCTTAACCAGCTGCTGCTGGTCAGCCAGGGCGTGGCCGCAACCCTCGACCTGGAGGCAGCCGTCCAGCCGGTGCTCCAGGCTGTCCTGGCGACAGGAGCCGAGGCCGTGCGCCTGGTCCTCTTCCCGACCGGCGACCAGGCCCCGGATGAGTCACCGCCTCGTTTCGCCCTCGGCCCGGCGCGGGAGGCGTACGCCGCCCTGGACGAGCAGGTCGTCGCCCTGGTCCGAAAACAGGGGCAGGTGGCGGTCCGGGACCTGGGCCGTTCGCGCCTGCTGAAGCCGGGGGAGGGCAAGGCTGCACCGGCAGCGCTGGTCGCCGTGCCACTTCAACACGAAGGTCAGCGCGCCGGCGTGCTGTGGGCCGCCTTCGACCACCCGCACCCGTTCTCGGATGAGTCCTTGCGCTTCCTCTCAACCCTGGCTGGCTATGCTGCCCTGGCGGCCGCCAACGCCCGCCTGTTCCGCACGGCGGAGGTCGGGCGCCAGCGCTTGGCAGCCATCCTGGCCTCCAGCCCGGACCCGGTGCTGGTCACCGACCAGGAAAACCGCCTGCTGCTTGCCAACCCGGCTGCCCGGCTGGCCCTGGGCGGGGCGGAGGCCGGCGACGAAAGATCGGACGCACAGCTTGCCCTGCCGGAGGGATTGGGCGAGCTGCTGCGGGAGGTGGAGGGCGGGAAACGCTCCGCCGAGGTCACCTTCTCCGACGGCAAGGTGTACTACGCGACCGCCTCGGCGGTGCTGGCCGACGGCCGCCCGGTGGGACGCGTGTGCGTCTTCCAGGACGTAACCCAATTCAAGGAGCTGGACGCGCTGAAGTCGGAGTTTGTCTCGACCGTCAGCCACGACCTGCGCTCACCGCTGACCCTGATGCGCGGCTATACCACCATGCTGGGAATGGCCGGGGAGCTCAACGAGCAGCAGAAGGATTACGTCAGCAAGATGACCACCGGGGTGGATAACATGTCGAAACTGGTCGACACCCTGCTCAACCTGGGGCGCATCGAGGCCGGGATCGACCTGCAAGTCGAGCGCGTCCCGGTACGGGAGGTGGTCGACACGGTGGCAGACCTGCTCCAACCGCAGGCCAGCCAGAAGAAGATCGCCCTGCAGGTCGAGGCCGGGTCCGACCTGCCGCCGTTCATCGATGGGGACCGGGCGCTGCTGCAGCAGGCGCTCTACAACCTGGTCGAGAACGCCATCAAGTACACCCCGGAGGGCCGCTGGGTCAAGCTGTGTGTCACGCCTTACCCGGATGCGCTGCTGTTCGAGGTGCGCGATAACGGCATCGGCATCCCGGCTGCCGACCAGCCGCGCCTGTTCGAGAAGTTCTACCGCGGCAGCCAGCGCGAGGCACGCCTGCAGCGCGGCTCCGGCCTGGGTCTGTCCATCGTGCATTCGATCGCCGAGCGCCACGGCGGCAAGGTCTGGCTGGATAGCCAGACCGGGAAGGGCAGCACGTTTTACCTGCTGGTGCCCACGAAGCAGGAGGCGGGGGAGAAGAAGGAATTAACCACCATCCCCAAAGAACGGGGGCAGTCGGTCACGAAGGACACGAAGGAAAAATAAGCGGCGGGCTCGCGCCCAGAGCCTTTCGTGGCGCGGTTGAGGCGCCACCGGCAATGGATGGGCTCTCTTAAATTAAATTCGCCCGGTTTTTAGACCGGGAGGTCCCCGACGCGAAGGCTGCGAATATTGTGAATGTTTCCCGGAGTTCCCCACCGGGGTATGGAAGTATATAGTTTTTCTCGGTGCCAGGCGCTGGTTTCGCGCCTTTCGCGTTTAAAGTAACCTTGGAGCCATTTGGTGCGGCGGGATGGAATCCTATTCAGCTCCAGGTGAAGCAAGTTTTATCGCGGGGAGTTGTTTCGCGGGGGGATTTGGCCTATACTGGAAATAAGGTCGCACGGATTTTGCAGTCAAACGATCAGAAGGTCAGTATAAGCATTCGTTGGCCCGCTCTTGAAGGACGTAATGCTGACTTCAGATGAGAATCGCATTACTCGCTGATATCCACGGGAACAGTCTCGCCCTTGACGCAGCCCTGGCTGATATTGAAGCTGTAGGCGTCGATCAGTATTGGATTCTCGGCGACTTGGTCGCTCTCGGCCCTGATCCCGTGGGCGTCCTGCAACGGCTTTCAAATATCCAAAATTGCTGTATCATTCGCGGGAATACTGACCGATACGTCGTAACAGGCGACCGTCCCCCCCCATTCGTTGAAGACCTTGGCATGAATAGAGAGGCCATCGGAATATTCGCGGAAATCGCCGGTTCCTTTGCATGGACACAAGGAGCGATTACAACCGCAGGTTGGTTCGATTGGCTGTCGCGATTGCCGCTTGAACTCCGCATGACGCTCCCTGATGGCACCAAATGCTTATGCGTGCATGCGACTCCAGGCAAAGATGACGGGGCTGGTATCGATAAAGGCCTATCAGATGCGGAGATCCTTGAGATATTGTGCGATTGTGATGACGACCTTATCTGCGTCGGCCATAATCATCAGCCCATCGATCGAAAAGCGGGCAAGTGGCATATCGTAAATCCTGGAAGCATCAGCAATCCAAGGATTCCGGTTCTTGAGGCGAGCTATGCTATCCTTGAAGCCACGAAAAAAGGTTACAGCATTGAACATCGGCTCGCCGAATATGATCGAGAACAGATCATTCTTCAGGTAAAGGCCTTGAAGCACCCAGGAGCCGATTTCATTATCAATCACATGCGCGGCCTGCATGAATGAAAGCATGCCAACACCGCCTGCAGCGGACGGGCGGGGCTGCTAAGCCCGTCCGTTGGTCAGGCTGGCCTTTGCCTTTTGATATATCGAGGAGAAACCCAATGAGCAGAATCCGATTACTCTTAATTTTCTTAGGATTAGGCCTTTTTCTGTCTTCTTGCGCCGCCCCATCAAAACCTTCTCCGACTGCTGCGATCACGCGAACAACGGCGTCGTCTCAACCGCCTTCGCCGACGGCTACCTTCCCGTCAGTGACTGGCACCCTTCCAGCTGGAACGGCTACGCTTGAACTGGTACAGGAGACCGCCCAGCCGATCCCTTATCAAATATCGACTCTGACGCCATCACCATTGCCAGGATGGAGGACCTACGTCAATGAATACCTTGGTTACCAGTTCAGTTATCCGTCCTCGATAGCCATTCATGAAGAGGGTTTTATATCCTTGAGTGACAAAGACATCATTCCGACCGGTTTTACGTTTTCCGAGTATTATTCCTATCTTGATAAAGTCCTGCCGGATAATCTTTGCGTGTCCCTCGAATCCAGCGCAGGTTGGGTTACCATCGGGCCACCTGGAGAGTCCATTGGACATTTTATTGAACCCTGTCCGGGAATGGGTCTCGGCCCTTATAGTCGAATGGAGGATATTTCGGAAGAATTTCAAGTCAATGGACGGAATTACGCACTCGAAGGGAAGAGAATCTACTTCGAAGGTGGAGTGCCGGAAGGTAACGACTTGTTTATATTCTATGTCGATGGAGGATTCCGGATTACCTTTAGCGCCACGCCGCAAAAAGGGGTGGGACGTGAAGTCTATTTAGAGCAGAGGGAAATTTTGAAGAATGTGCTTTCGACCGTAAGCTGGACGAAGATCCCCGACCTTTCCATTCCTGGCACGACATGTGCAGGGAAATTTACGCAGTTGGTACCGGGCACGATCGCCCAGGTATCGCCTGGCGATAATCCCAACCGAGTACGCAAAGGACCGAGCAAGGCCGATGAAGTCATTGCCCAGATTTATCCGGCGACGATCGTAAAGGTCATCGAGGGTCCCGTCTGCACTGATGGCTTGATATTTTGGAAAGTCGCAAGTAAAAGCATTCCAGGCGGCGCTGGGTGGACTGCAGAGGGGGATGGTAAAGAGTATTACTTGATTCCATATTTTATAGAGGCGCCTGCGGTAAAATACGCGCATTGGCCCCGGTACATCAGTACGGTCTATGGATTTTCGTTTGCTTATCCACCAGAATGGAAAGTGAGTGAACTAAGTACTAACTTTATACAAATAAGTTCATCAGACACACCAGATATCAAGCTCACCATCGGGGTAAGATGGGTAGTAGATGAAGATGCGAGGATCCAAAGAACGGGAGTTCCAGAAGGTGATCTAGTTACGGTTGGAAAGGTACTTTTCCTGGGGCAAGAAATTTCAAAAGAAGTATTGAAATATCAAAGCAAAGATAAAAAAATCCTATATGCCAACGGTACGGAAATTAGGATCGGGGATCGAGTATTTACATTAGGATTAGACGATTTCAGCCGTGATTATGATGCCGTCGACTTATCCAATGTCCTTGAACAAACCGCGGACACAATAGTCGAATCTATCGCCCTCACAAAGTAGCATAAGGAAAAGGTGAGTAAGCCGCCCAACACCGGCTCGTGTGTCCTGAAAAGTCATCGTCTGCGTGCTGGTGGAAGTCCAGTCCTGGTAACGAACAGGCGGCCAGGTAGCAGGCAACCAGTGCACCTGGGTGACCGGGTGTGCTGAAACGTTGTAACCTCCCGAGAAGGGAGAGCAAAACAACAGCCCGCAACATAAAGTAAATCTTGCAGCGCCGAAATGTTAGCCCGAAAGGGAAAAAGAGGGAGCCGAGCTTGTGAGCCACTAGCGAAGGCCATGGAAACGGCGAAGAACCTGGAAGTGCAGCCGTGAAGGACCCTCCGGTGTAGGGAGAACGGGATGTTGTGACAGTAGACGATGGAACAGGAGAGATCTCATCCGGTCAACGGCCCACAGCCAGCGTAACGAATGGTATAAGCCGAAGAGGTGAAATCCAGGAGGAAGCCGGATGAGAAGTCGGAGGAGGCCATATTGTACTGATGACCATCGAGACAACAAAACTCGATGAGAGGGAAGGGCCTCTACTTCAACCAGGTCAAGCGAGGAGGTAAGTGACGGTGCATGCCGAAAGGCCAATTACACCACAAGACAAATCACGAGAACTTCAGCGCAGACTATACTTGAGAGCCAAAAGAGAAAGAGCATTCTGGTTTGGCCTGATGTGGCAGGAGATCAAAATCGGGATGGTCAATCCCTTGAAAGCTCCAGGAAGAAGGTTTTCGGTGAGCCGGATGAGGAAAAACCTCACGTCCGGTTCGATGTGGCAGGGGATGGAAACCAGACAAGGTGATGGTACTGAGGCACTCTCGCAGGAAACGGAGAGTAACGGGTCTGCCACACCTAAATCCAGGCGCCATTCCCTGACCCTACCTCCGCATGGTCTCGGGACAGGCAGCGGACCTCGCAAGCGTAGCGGGGCTGCTGAGCCATCCCGTTCGGGTATGCTGCGCCAAGGAGGCTTCGTGAAGCCACACCGTCAGGCGCTCACACGCATCAAAAAGGAGGATGTCATGAAAAAGGAACGAGCAGACCCCGCGATCAAATCAGACCGCTGGTCTTATCTCTGGCTGGCGATTGGAGCTGTGGGGATGGTGTTCATGGCCGGAAACTGGCCGCTGGCGCTGGCGGGCTGGCTGGCGCCCCTTTTCCTGATCCGCTTCATGCGCACCCAGAAAAAGCTCCCGGGTTTCATCCTGATCACGATCGGAATGGCTGCAGCCAGTACGGTCGACTACCGGGGCAACGCCAGCCCTCCCGGAATTCCCCTTCCGGCCTTCGGCGCGGTGCTGGGGATTGCCTACGGTCTGATCTTCCTGGTGGACCGGGTACTCGTTTCACGCCTGCCTGCCCGCGGCCCGGCCTCCTTCTCCGCCACCCTGGTCTTCCCGCTGCTGGTGACGGCCCAGGAATTTCTCCTGCTCAACAAGAGCCTGTTCGGCAGCAGCGGCTCCTGGGCGTACACCCAGAGCAGCAACCCGGCGCTGATGCAATTAACCTCCATCACCGGCCTGTGGGGACTGACCTTCCTCACCATGTGGTTTGCCTCAACCGTCAACTGGGCCTGGGAGCGCGGCTTCTCCTGGCCGGAGATCAAGGCCGGGGCAGCCATCTACACTGGCATCCTGTTGCTGGCGTTGGCTTTCGGCGGCATCCGCCTGCGTTTTTCCGAGCCGCAAGCCGGCACGGTCCGGGTCCATACGCTGACTGCCGAAGGGCAGAACCTGGAAAGCTTGAGCAATACGATCTACCCGCTGCTGAAAACCGACCGGGAAGCTTACCGCCGTCTGGTCACGAGCTACTATGAGCCGACCATCGCAGCGGTCGTCCGCGAAGCCCGGGCAGGGGCTCAAATCGTGGTCCTGCCCGAGACCGCTGTGATCGGTGTAAAGGATGACCTTGAAAAGTTCCTCACTCGTTTGGAGCAAGTGGCGATCGATGAGAATATTTACGTGGCATTCGGAATGTGGGTGGCGGACACCAATCTGCAGGAGCCGCGTCTGATCATCATCGATCCATCCGGCAAGATCGTCCTCAACCACCTTAAGTATGCCTACGGAATGGGAACACCCATCAGCCAGGTCGAACTGCAGACCGTCGATACTCCCTACGGTCGGTTATCCGGGGTTCTATGCGGGGACCTGGATAATCCTGGCGTGGTCAGCCAGGCGGGACGGAAAGGCGTTGACATCCTGCTGGTTCCGGCTACGGAAGATCCGGGAACAGCCGCATGGCACATGCGGCTGGTGGCCTTCCGGGCGATCGAAAACGGCTTTTCTTTGGTCCGCTCGACACTTGACGGCGTTTCACTGGCTACCGATCCCTATGGCCGCGTTCTGGCAGCGATGGATTATTACAAAGCGAACGACCGCGTGATGATTGCTCAGGTTCCAACACACCGGGTTCGAACTATTCTTACCGCGGTGGGTGACTGGTTCGGCTGGATAACGGTAGCCGGGTTCGTGGGCATTGCCGTGCTGGCAATTGTCCTCGGGCGCAAGCGTGCATCTGTCAGCAGCTCGGTTTGATGGACTACGATGTCTACTTTATCAGCCCTGTGATCATGGCTTTGGCATTCATGATCATAGGAGAGTAGCGCCCAATCCCACGTGCAACCGGTGCTCCTGCGGCCGCGCCCCGGCGAAGGCCCAGGTACTTTCAGCGAGTTCTTGCCCGCAAAGGCCTCTTCGACACCCGCCTCGCGGCTGACGCTTGCCGTTAGGTGCTAACGCCAGATCATTTTCAGTCAAGTGAGCTTCAAACGATGTCTACCGAGAAAAAAGATAGTAATCCCGGGAACTATTACGTCTTCATGGTAATTCTTGGCTTGATAGGTATATTCATTTCGTGGGGCATTCTCGGTCCCCGATACATACTTCTGCTGCCAGGATTTAGTGAAATCACCGCTGGCAAAGTAATAGATCGCCAGCAACTACCAGCCATGGATGGCCAATATGAATATACGGTAACCGTTGTGGAGTTTAGGGACGGCAACAATCAACTCCACTCATTCAGGTGGAATGGCAACATCTGGGGAGATATCATTGTCCGTTACTTTCCATTGAAGCCCGATTTTGCCATTGTGGAAGAAGGCTGGCCGAATGAACTTTCCATGATTGGTCAATTATCATGCCTGGATCTGCCAAGCATGGCCCTCGCTGTAACAGGTATTCTTATGTATCGCAAGCTTGGACATAAGGCGAAGGACACAGCCGCCATCTCAAATGTCAATGGTGTCCGAAGAAAATAGGCGTGATTATGGCTTGTTGATAGAAAGCGCCGGGCACAGCGCGCACCGGATGGAGCTTCCGCCCTGCGATTCGGGGCGCGGCTTGCAGAGTTTGTGCCATAATCATTGCGAGGGTCTGCCAATTCCCTCCGCCGGTAACGCTCACCGTTAGGCCGGAGCCTGAAGCAAAGAACAAAAAGGAGCTCCTCAGTATGAAAGTTCAGAGCTTCGCAAAGTTGTTTGATCATTCAATTGTCCGCCCAGATGCAACCCGGGAAGAGGTGCTCAAATTTGCAGAAACTGCAGTGAGACTGAGGACTGCCACGCTGACAGTCCAGCCGCACTACATTCGATTGGCCGCTGAGCAGTTGAAGGGAACAGGAGTCCTCGTGGGAACCGTCGTCGGTTTTCCTCACGGAAACGAAACCCCCGCCGTGAAAGAATACCAGGCGAAAGCGGTTCTTGGTCTGGGGGCGGAAGAGATTGACATGGTCATGAACATTCCTGCTCTGAAGAATGGCGAGAAGGAGTTATTCATCGAAGATATCCAAGGCGTGGTTCGGGCGGTAAAGGGCGCCAAAGTCAAAGTCATTACTGAGAACTGTTATCTTACGCAGGAGGAGAAGCGACGTGCCTGCCGATGGATCGCCCAGGCGGGCGCTGATTTTGTGAAGACCTCGACCGCCTATGCAGACGGAGGTGCCACGTTGGACGACGTCCGACTCATGGTTGAGGCAGTGGAGGGGAAATGCCAGGTGAAGGCCGCCGGAGGTATCCGGGAGATAGGTGAGATTCTGGAGTATCTCAAGGCCGGTGCACGGCGTTTCGGCTCGACCCGAACGGACCAGTTTGTTCAGGCGTTCCGGGAGTTGCCTGAAGATCGAAGGGATGCATTTGGCGAGTTCTTGATTGACTTGGCCGTATGATTGTTATATGCTTGGAGTAAAAGCACAAACGCGCGGCAAAAATGGACAAACTTGAACTTCTTCGATTCCCGTCGGAATCAACTATCCCTGACAAGAGGCAGTCATGAGTGAACAAAGAAAGCAAGAACGCAAGATATTAATCACCTTCACCCCGGTATACGATCATGGTAAAAATATCCTGTTGGGATATCTCGGGGATTTGACCATCCAGGGCGCGATGCTGGTGGGCACCAAACCGCTGAAAACCAATAAAAAATTGACTCTGGCAATCGAATTCCATGAAACCCCTGAAATCCCTGCTACTCGCATGACCGTTCCCGCCCGCGTTGCATGGTGCAAACGTGAGGAGCATTCTGCTTACTATAACACCGGGGTTGAGTTTCAGAAATTGACCTATGAGAATAAAATGGTGATTATTGCGATTTTGAAGAGGTATCAATTCCGCAAGGAACTGCCCACCTGACATTACGGACGACCATATCCATACACCTGCATGTTAGTGCGGGTGCTGAGACCAACAGATGACAGATATTATTGAAAAATGGCCTCCTTTCCTGTTCAGCCAGGACAGGCTGCGCCATCACTCCGTCTGGCATCGGCTTCCCGGCACAGAACGCCCCGCAAAGAACGCGGGACCTTTGGCGGGACAGGCAGCGGACCCCGGTAAAGTGCCCGGCACATCCTTAATCTCGTTTGACCGAATCTCCCCCTTTACGGTATAATAGCCTGCCTGTCAAGAAAAAACCCGGCGGAGACTCCGCTTTGCGTGGTTTTATCCTTTTCTTTTTGAGGTCAGTGAATGGCAACCAAGCGTACTTATCAACCCAAGATCCGCAGGCGTGTGCGCGTGCACGGCTTTCGCCAGCGCATGTCCAGCGCGGACGGGCGCCAGGTGCTCAAGAACCGGCGCTTGAAGGGCCGCCACAGACTGCGGTCCGCAGCAACGCACACGTCAAACGGGTTCGGTGGTAGGAGGTCTGCTGCGCGGCGGGCCGGGGAAAGCCCCCCGGTTCACGCGGGCTTTCCTTGAGTTCGGGAACCTCAGAGGCACAGGTGAAGCGTCGCTTTCGCCTGACCCGGTCAGTCGATATCAAGCGGGTGCGTCGCTCGGGCAAGTCGTATGCGCACCCGCTTGTCCTGTTATACACGGCCGCAGCTGAGCCGGAGGAGCTGCATATCTGTGTGACTGCCGGGCTGGCGGTGGGGAACGCGGTCAAGCGCAACCGGGCCAAACGCCTGCTGCGGGCGGCGCTGACCGACCTGCTGCCGGAGGTCCTCCCGGGCGCCGACCTGCTGCTGATCGCCCGCCCTGCGCTGGCCCGCGCGGACCTCGGCCGGACGCGTGAAGCCCTGAACCTCCTGCTGGACCAGGCCGGACTACTTTCTTGCTCCCATGACGGCTGAACCCTATCTGCCCAGCGAATATCCGAACGAGCCGCGCTTGCGCGACCTGCCGCGCAGCCTGCGCAACTGGCCGCGCCTCGCCCTGCTGGCGCTCATTCGCTTCTACCAAATGACGGTCGCGAAGGGACTGCCGGAGAATACCTGCCGCTTCTACCCGTCCTGCTCGCATTACGGCTACCAGGCGATCTACAGATATGGTGCCTTCAAGGGCAGCCTGATGGCGACCTGGCGCGTGCTGCGCTGCAACCCGTTCAATCCCGGGGGCTATGACCCCGTTCCTTAGGAGATAAAGAGACCTCCATGAAACTGAAGCATTTCCTCCTGATCGGCGGCCTGCTGGTCCTGGGCCTCCTGCTGAGCGGCTGCGCCAGCAACCTGAGCGCCTCCTCCTGGGCTGGCATGACCGCCGATGCCAACAACGCCTACATCGCCGGCGGCCCCTACGTCTACGCCGTCAACCTGGAGACCGGCGCCCAGGTCTGGCGCTTCCCGTCCAAGGCCTCCACAGCCAGCCCCTTCTACGCCGCCCCGGCCCTGACCTCGGACGGGCAGGTGATCGTCGGCGGCTTCGACCACAAGCTCTACAGCTTGAGCGCCCAATCCGGCTTGCAGAATTGGGTCTTCGACCAGGCTCACGACCGCTGGTATGGCGGTCCGCTGGTGGTCAACGATATGATCTACGCTCCCAACGCCGACTACAACCTGTACGCCCTGGACTTGCACGGGAACCTTAAGTGGACCTTCGAAGCCGACCAGTCCCTGTGGGCCGCGCCGGTCTCGGATGGGCAGCGGGTCTATGTGGGCACGCTCGGGCGCAAAGTCTATGCCGTGGACGCCCAAACCGGCAAGCTGGCCTGGGAGAAGACTCTCGACGGGGCCATCCTCGGCTCGCCGGCCTTGGGCACCGACGGACGTTTGTACGTCGACACCTACGCCGGCACGGTCGTGGCGCTGGATGCGGCCTCCGGGCAAATCCGCTGGCAGCAGAAGGTCTCCGGCTGGATCTGGGGTGGGCCAACCCTGGACGCCAGCCAGCTCTTTCTGGGGGATTCCACCGGCAGCTTCTTTGCTCTGGACACAGCCAGCGGGCAGCAGGCCTGGAAGCAGGCCCTGAACGGATCCGTGCTCAGCAGCCCGCTCTCCACCGGAGAGGCCATCGTGATTGGCACCGAAGGCGGCAGCGTGTACATCCTGGACCATAACGGCAAGGTGCTGCATACCCTTACGGTCACTGGAAAGGTGTACACCACACCGGTCGCCGCCGGGACCCAGGTCCTGGTCGCCCAGAGCGGCGATGCGACCCAGCCCATCCTGGTGGCCTACGATCTGGACGGCGCCCAGAAATGGGCTTTCACACCGGCCAAGTAAGGATGAGATGCTATGTGGGAATCCATTGTAAATATCTTCGTCAATATTCTGCTCCTGATCTATAAATTCATCGGCGGTAACTTCGGGGTGGCGATCATTCTCTTCACCATTCTGATCCGCCTGGTCACGCACCCGCTGATGGCCTCACAAATCAAATCCAGCACCAAGATGACCGAGTTCCAGTCGTCGAAACAGTGGCAGGACATCCAGAAGAAGTACAAGGACGACAAGGAAAAGCTGGCCCAGGAGCAGATGAACCTGTATAAGGAGCTGGGCATCAGCCCCTTCGCCTCCTGTCTGCCGACCTTTATCCAGTTCCCGATCATCATCGCCCTCTACCAGAGCATCATGCGCGCCATGGCGGCCTCACCGACGCAGCTGCTCGTCCTGACCCGGGTGGTCTCCCCGCTTTTCGACTCGCTGTTCCATGTGAACATGGCTGACCTGGTTCCGCTCAACAGCAAGTTCCTGTGGATGAACCTGGGCCAGCCGGAGCGCGTCTACATGTTCGGGGTCGGCATCCCCCTGCTGGCGATCATCGTCGCCGCCACCACCTACGTCCAGTCCAAGGTGACCCTGCCGCCCTCCACCAACCCGGGTGATCAGAGCGCCACGATGAACAAGATGATGGCGATTTACATGCCGCTCTTGCTGGGCTATTTTGCCCTGACCTTTGCCTCCGGCCTGTCGGTTTATTTCATTACCGGCAACCTGGTCGGGGTTGCCCAGTACGCCCTGCTGGGGAAAGTGCATTGGGAGGCTTTGCTCCCCGGCCGGAAACCGGCACTCCAGACCCAGCAGGCAGGGAGGAAATCGAAATGAATGAGCGCACCACGCTGGAAGTGATCGCCCCAACGGTGGAGGAGGCGATCGCCCAGGGCTTGTCCGACCTGGGCCTGCCGCAGGATGCCGTGGACGTGGAAGTCCTGGATTCGGGCAGCCGCGGGCTGCTGGGCATTGGCGGTCGTCAGGCGCGTGTACGCCTGACGATCAAACCGTCCTCTCCCGCCGCGGCCTCTGCTTCGATGCCCTCGGCCGGGGACGAGATCCTCGACTTGTCCAGGCGGATCGTGGTCGAGCTGCTGGAGATGATGAAGATCCCGGCGACGGTCGAGGTCCGGTACGGCGAAGCGGACGAAGAAGGACAGCGCCCGGTCCAGGTGGACGTGCGCGGGGACGATTTGGGCGTGCTGATCGGCCGCCGCGCCGAAATCCTGAACGCCCTGCAATATGTCGTCAACCTGATCGTCAGCAAGCGGGTCGAGCACTGGGTGCAGATCAACATCGACGTGGAGGGATACCGGGCGCGTCGCGAGCGCCAGCTGCGCCAGATGGCCCACCGCATGGCCGACCAGGCGCTCAAGACCGGCCGCCGCCAGGTGCTCGAACCGATGTCCTCCAGCGAGCGCCGCATCATCCACATGGAGCTGCGCGACCATCCCAGTGTGACTACCCAGTCCATCGGCGAGGAGCCGGCTCGCAAGGTGACCATCGTCCCGAAATAAACGCATCCGAGTGTAGGATCGAGATAAACCCGGTTTCTTAAAGAAACCGGGTTTTTATGCGGGCCAGGGTTTTGTACTCTCAGGTATAATTCGCCTATGCTCTCCATGGTGCCAATCGATTCGGTCGATTACCTGGTCATCGGCCATCTCTCCTGCGACCTGACCCCCGACGGCGCGGCGCATCGGGGGGACGGCAGCTTACTCCGCCCTGACGGGGCGCGCCCTGGGTTTGCGCGTCGGGGTGGTGACCGCCTGGGGCGGGGAGGTGCCTCTCGACCAGTTGGACGGCATCCGCGTGGTGAGCATCCCGGCGGTGTATAGCACCACCTTTGAAAACATCTACACCCCGGAAGGGCGCGTACAATATCTTCATCACGTTGCCCCTGCACTCCTGCTGGAGCACGTCCCCGAGGCCTGGCGGCGCGCCCCGATCGTCCACATCGGACCGATCGCCCAGGAGGCCAAATCCCTGGTCGACGGCAGGTTGTCCTCCTCCCTGCTCGGGCTGACCCCGCAGGGCTGGATGCGCTGCTGGGACGGCGAGGGCCGGGTCCATCCCTGTCCCTGGGAGGAGGCACCCGAGGCGTTGCCCAAGGCTGGAGCAGCAGTGATCAGCGTCGAGGATGTGGACGGCGACGAGGACCAGATCGAGGCCATGGCGGCGGCCAGCCGCATCCTGGCAGTGACCGAGGGGCCGGCGGGGGTGCGCCTGTACTGGAACGGCGACCTGCGCCGTTTCTACGCGCCGGCCAGGACGGAGATCGACGCCACCGGCGCAGGCGATATCTTTGCGACGGCCTTTTTCTTCCGCCTGTACACCACGCGCGACCCCTGGGCGGCGGCGCGCTTCGCCACCCATTTGGCATCCTTCTCGGTCACCCGCGCCGGCCTGGAAGGCATCCCGACCGCGGAAGAAATTCAAGCTTGCCTGGTGGAGGTTCTGTAGTGGGCCGCGTCTACACACTGGTCAACCAAAAAGGCGGCGTGGGCAAGACCACCACTGCCATCAACCTGGGGGCGTACCTGGCGCAGCTCGGGCAGCGCGTCCTGATCGTCGATATCGACCCGCAGGCCAATGCCACCGCTTCCCTCGGAGTGGACAAGAACACCGTCAAGGGCGGGATCTACGAAGCCCTGCTGGGCGGGGCGCCCGCACCGGCACTCGTGCTCCAGAACCCCCGCTTGAAATTGTCCATCCTGCCCTCCTCGCCCGCGCTGGCCGGCGCGGAGGTGGAGCTGGTCGGCGAGCTGGGACGCGAGTCCAAGCTCAAAGGCATTTTGGCCCCCCTGGTGGAGCGCTACGACTACATCCTGGTCGATTGCCCTCCCTCGCTCGGCTTGCTGACCGTCAACGGGTTGATGGCTGCGCAGGACGGCGTGCTCATCCCGGTGCAATGCGAGTACCTGGCCCTCGAAGGCCTTGGCGAGCTGACCCACACTCTGCAGCGGGTGCGGTCTGCCCTCTTCCCGTCCCTGAAAGTGCGCGGCGTGGTGCTGACCATGTACGACGGCCGCACGCACCTCTCCAACGACGTGGTCGCCGAGGTGCGCAAATACTTCACCGAGCAGGTGTTCACCACGATCATCCCCCGCAGTGTGCGCCTGGCGGAAGCGCCTTCTTATGGACTGCCGGTCTCGGCGTATGCGCCGACTTCGAACGCGGCCCAATCCTATGCCTCCCTGGCGCGCGAATTGTTGGCCGGCGATGGCGTGGCCATCCCGGAGATGCAGGAGTAACCCATGACCCCGAAATCCGGACTCGGCCGCGGTTTGGACGCACTCATCCCCGGTGGTGAAAAGACCGCCGCAGGCGACGGCGTGATGCAAGTTGCGGTGGATGCGGTCTTTCCCAACCCGCGCCAACCGCGCGGCACGCTCCGCCCGGAAGACCTGCAGGAGCTGACCGCCTCGGTGCGCGAGCACGGGGTGCTCCAGCCGCTGATCGTCACGACGGGCAAGACCTCCGAGCAGTATGTCCTGATCGCCGGGGAGCGCCGCCTGCAGGCCGCCCGCCTGGCCGGGTTGTCCAGCGTCCCGGTGATCGTGCGCCAGGCGACCGACCAGCAGCGCCTGGAGTTGGCCATCATCGAAAACGTCCAGCGTGCAGACCTGAACCCGCTGGAAGAGGCGGAGGCTTACCGCCAGCTGGCCGAGGATTTCAACCTTTCCCATGAGGAGATTGCCGTACGCGTTGGGAAGAGCCGCGTGGCGGTGACCAACACCCTGCGCCTGCTCAAGCTGCCCGACTCGGTCAAGAATGCCCTGATCGAGGGGCGTATCTCGGAAGGGCACGCCCGCGCCTTGCTGGCGCTGTCCGCCGTTCCCGCCCAGACTGCCGCTTTGCACACCGTCCTCGCCAAGGAGCTCAACGTACGCCAGACGGAAGAGCTGGTGCGCAAGCTGGGCGGTGAAAAGACCTCCCCAAAACCGAAGCCTGCCTCCCCGCCGGACGTCGCCGAGTTGGAGGAGCGCCTGCGCACTGCCTTGGGGACGAAGGTCACGCTGCGTTCCGGCCGCAAGGGCGGTACGCTCACCATCCATTACTATTCCGATGAGGAGCTGGACGCCCTGATGGGGCGGCTGCTGAAGTAAGGGCGAGTCAGGTCTCGCCCCTACTTTTCTACCATGATCATCCTTTCGAACGCCCGCATCTACACCTTCCATCCGGACCAGCCGGTCGTCTCGACCCTGGTCCTCGACGGTGAGCGCGTCGTTGCGGCCGGCGGGGAGGAGCTGCTGGCGGAATTCGACGGGGCGGAGGCACAGGATATGCGCGGGCGTGTCATCCTGCCCGGGTTGACGGATGCGCACCTGCACCTGCAGGAGTACGCCCTCAGTCGGCAGGTGATCGCCTGTGAGGTCCCCACCCGGGAGGAATGCCTGCGCAGGGTGGAGAGCGCGCCCGGGGGACGCCGCCCGACGGGTGGATCCGCGGCCATGGCTGGAACCAGAATGACTGGGGCGGGACTTGGCCCTCGGCTTCCGACCTGGACGCGGCCGCCTCCGGCCACCCCGCCTACCTGACCGCCAAGTCGCTGCACGTCTCGTGGGTTAACCACGCCGCCCTGCAGCTGGCCGGGGTCACCGCCTCCACTCCCGATCCCGCCGTGGGATTCATCCAACGGGACGCCGCCGGGGAACCCACCGGCCTGCTGTTCGAAGGGGCCATGAAGCTGGTCGAAGCGGCCATCCCGGAGCCGGCCCCCGAGCAGCTCGCCGGCTCGCTCAAAGGCCTGCTCCCCGACCTGTGGCGTGTGGGTCTGACGGGCGTCCACGATTTCGACCGGCGCACCTGTTTCCAGGCCCTCCAGCTGCTGCACGGGCGCGGCGAGCTGCGTCTGCGCGTGGTCAAATCCATCCCCGCCGAGCTGCTTCCGCAGGCGGCCGCGCTCGGACTGCGCACCGGCTACGGCGACGACAGGCTGCAGCTCGGCCCGGTCAAGCTGTTCGCCGACGGTGCCCTCGGTCCGCACACCGCCGCCATGTTCGATCCCTATGTTGACGACCCGCAAAATCGTGGTATTCTAGGTCTGGATGGTGAGGCAGTCTTCGGGTTAGGCTGCCAGGCGGCGGATAGCGGCCTCAGCCTGGCCGTGCACGCCATCGGCGACCGCGCGGTCCATGAGGTCCTGAATGGTTTTGGCCGCCTGCGCCTCTACGAGCGGGAAAACGGGCTGCCGGCGCTGCGTCACCGCATCGAGCACGTCCAGGTGTTGCGTGCGCAGGATGCCGGCCGGCTGGCGGAGCTGGGCATCGTCGCCTCGATGCAGCCGGTCCACGCCCCCTCGGACATGCTCACTGCCGACCGCTGTTGGGGCGAACGCGCCGCCCTGGCGTACGCCTGGAAGACCTTGCTGCAGCAAGGGGCGCGGCTGGCCTTCGGCTCGGATGCCCCCGTGGAATTGCCGAACCCCTTCCTGGGCCTGCACGCCGCCGTAACCCGCCAGCGCCCCGATGGGTCTCCCGGCCCGGACGGCTGGCACCCGGAGCAGCGCCTGACGATCCGGGAGGCATTGGAGGGGTTCATCCTCGGCCCGGCCTACGCCGCCGGGAAGGAGTCTTCCCTGGGCCGCCTGGCCCGAGGCTACCTGGCGGATTTGATCGTTCTCGAGCAGGATCCCTTCACCTGCGGGCCGGACGAATTGCGCACCTTGCAGCCGGCGGCGACGATGATCGCTGGAGAATGGGTCTGGCAGTTATAAGGAAGCTTGCATGCCTCAACGCCGACGAAAACTGACCCCCGAAATCCTGGTGCCTCGCCTCGGCGAGTACCTCGTGCAGCAGGGGCATATCAGCGAAGCGGACTTGAAGAGGGCACTGGCCTACCAGCAGGAAAAGGAGAGAGCCAACCGTCACCGCCTGCTGGGGCGGGCCTTGCTGGACCTCAAACTGATCAAGCGTCCCATCTTGGATACCGCCATCACCGAGCAGATCATCCAGTTGCGCACCGCCCTGGAGAACGCCAACCGGAACCTGGAGAAGCGCGTCGATGAGCGGACCGCGGAGCTGCAGGAGGCCATGCAGAAGTTGTCCGAACTCAACCAGATGAAGGCCAATTTCGTCGCCAATATCTCCCACGAGCTGCGGACGCCAATGACCCAGGTGAAAGGCTACCTGGAGCTGCTGCTGACCGAATTGTTGGGCAGCCTCAGCGGGGAACAGGAGAACGCCCTGCAGATCACCCAGCGTGCCGCTGGAAGGCTGGAAAGCCTGATCGACAGCCTGATCCTGTTCTCGCAGGCGGCACGCGGGGAAATGACGCTGAATTTGGTGCCGGTGAATTTGAATAAGGTGGCCGAAGGGGTGTTCAGCGTTTCCAAGCCGAAGGCGGAGGACCGGAACGTCGTCCTGCGCTACGAGGTCCAGCCCGACCTTCCCAGGGTCCAGGCGGATGAGGAGAAAATCTCGTGGGTCATCCTGCAACTCCTGGACAATGCGATAAAATTTACACCGGCTGAAGGATATGTGACTCTTTCCATCGAGCCGGAAACGGACAAGCTCATCCGGGTCTCCATCACGGATACGGGCATCGGCATCCCGACTGGGCGGCTGGAAGAGGTTTTTGAGCCGTTCCACCAGCTGGACAGCTCCCCCCGGCGGCGTTATGGTGGCACGGGAATCGGCCTGGCCCTGGTCCAGCAGATCTTGAATGCACACGGTTCGGTGGTCGAAGTGAATACCGAAGAAGGCAAGGGCTCCTCTTTTCGTTTTCGTCTGATTACCTCAGACCGCCATGCGTGATCAACAGGGTGAGGTTTATGGACAGCGAAACGTTTGAATACTTCTCGAGGCTTTGCGAGTTTATTATCAAGGAGGACTGGAAAGGCGCCCTGGATTCGCTGTTCGTCACTTTGCGCAAGCAGTTCGTGTTCGACAATCTGGCAATCTACCTGGCTGAGAGCGAAAATGGCATGCTCGAAGCTGTCTACGCGCGTGCCGTTGGCCGGGGGCGCAGCAAGGAGGCCGATGCCGACTGGGGGGAGGAAATCGCCAGTCAGGTCATCACCAGCAGGAAAATCGTGATCGTCAATCCGGAGGTTAACCTTCCTCCGACCGGATTACCGCGCCATTCCTGCTGGGCTTGCCGATGGAGCTGGTCAACCGGCGGGGGGCTCTGCTCTTCGTACGCTTTGGAGGGCCGGAGTATACGGCCAACCAGCTGCCTCTCGCCTCACTGGCTGTGGTCCAGGCGGCGCGCGTTTTCGAACGCCGCTCCCTGCGCGAGAACATTACCCAGCTCGAGCTTGCCCGCTACCGGGCGCAGCTCCAGGATGATTTCATTGCCACCATCTCCCATGAACTGCATACCCCGCTCGGCTTCATCAAGGGTTACACGACCTCGCTGCTGCGCAAGGACACGACCTGGGACGAGGCGACCCAGCGCGAATTCCTGAACATCATCGACGAGGAGTCCGACCACCTGGTCGACCTGATCGACCGCATGCTCGAACTCGGCGCGCCTCGAAAGCGGGAGCATGCCCATGGATTTCCAGCCGGTGCGCCTGGATTCCCTGATCCGGGATGTCGTCGTGCGTGTGCATGCCCGGCACAAAACGCTGAACGTCGTCCTGGAGCTCGCCAAGGCGCCTCCCATCCAGGCCGACACCGTCCGCCTGACCCAGGTTTTCAACAACCTGTTTGACAATGCCATCAAGTATGCCCCTGATTCGAAGATCACCATCACCCTGCAATACAACGAGAACCGGCAGGTCGTCACCTTCGCCGACCTGGGCCCGGGAATCCCTCCCGAGCATCTGCAATTCCTGTTCGAGCGTTTTTATCGCGTTCCCGGTCACGCCGGCAAGCGTGGGACCGGCCTGGGGTTGTTCATTTGCAGACAGATCGTCCAGGCGCATCGCGGCCAGATTTCAGTCAAGACCACGCCTGGCAAAGGAACAGCCTTCCGCATCGAGCTGCCTGTGCGACAATGAGTGATCAAGAGGAGGAAAAAACAATGCCAACCCGAATATTGGTCGTAGATGATGAACCTCGCTATCTGCGCCTGTTGGAGGCCAACCTGTTGACCGAGGGCTACGAGGTCACGACTGCCACCGACGGCGAGGAAGCGGTCGAAAGCTTCTCGGCCAGGCCGGTGGACTTGATCCTGCTGGACATCATGCTGCCCCGCATGGACGGTTTTACGGCCTGCCAGCGCATCCGTCAGTTTTCGAATGTGCCCATCATTATGCTGACGGCCAAGGGCGAGGAGCAGAGCCGGGTGCGAGGCCTGGACGTGGGAGCCGATGATTACCTGGTCAAGCCGTTCTCCATTATGGAGCTGCTGGCCCGTGTGCGTGCCGTCCTGCGCCGCGCCCAGGTGACCGATGAAGGCCAGGAGCGCTTTTTCAGCCATTACAACCTGCGCATCGACTTTGCCCGTGCCGAGGTCTGGCGCGGGGAGTCGCCGGTCAGCCTTTCGGCCACCGAGTACCGCCTCCTGCTGCAATTCACCCACAATATTGGAAAAATCCTGACGGCCGAGGATCTGCTGACCAGCGTCTGGGGACCGGAGTACCGGGACGACAAGGAGATCCTGTGGGTCACCATCGCCCGCCTGCGCCAGAAGGTCGAGGACGACCCGCACATGCCGAAGCACATCGTCACCCGCTCCGGCCTGGGCTATCTGATGCCTCCGATCGAAGAGTGATCCCGGGAAGGAGGATTGTGGAACAGCCGGCCCCGACCATCCTGGTCATCGACCCGGATGCCGCCAGTCGCAATTATCTCTCCAGCGTGCTGCAAAAGGGCGGTTACACGGTCCTGCTGGCGCCCTCCGGCCGCGAAGGCCTGATCACAGCTTGGAAGGATATCCCCGGGGCGATCATCTTCGACCCGGCCCTGGGCGACATGACCGCCCTGGCCCTGGTGACGCGCCTGCGCCAGGACCGGCGCACGGCGCACCTGCCGCTGGTGGCCCTGAGCGGTCGTGAAAACCAGCAGGAAAGCTCACAGCTTCTCTCGGCGGGCTGTAACGAGTACATGCTCAAGTCGACCCCGGCCTTGAAGAAGCTGCTCGACCTGCTCCCGCACCTGCAGGCGAAGGACCTGACGCCCATGAAGATGGGCGTCCTGATCACTTTCCTGAGTGCCAAGGGCGGCACGGGCACCTCTTCGCTGTGCGCCAACATGGCCATGTGCCTGGGCAGCAAGAGGCTCGAATCCCGGGTGGCTGTGGCGGACCTCGTCCTGCCGATCGGCTCGATCGCCAACATCGTCGGATACGACGAGCCGCTCAACCTGGTCACCATGACCAAGGACGTCCCGGAACACGCCCTGGCGGCCCAGTTCCGCGAGAAGCTGCCGCGGGTGACCAAATGGTATTTCAACCTGTTGGCCGGCTCGCCGGACCCCGAAACTGCCAACCATCTGACTTTTGACCGCATTGAGAAACTGATTGCCGCGATCCAGGAATCCTACGATTTTGTATTCATCGACCTGGGCCGCTCGCTCTCGCGCCTCAGCCTGCCGATCCTGCAGCGGGCCAACCTGATCGTCCTGATCGTGAGCACGGAACTGGCCTCCGTGGTCCTGACCCAGGCGGTGTGCGAGTATCTGAAGAACCAGGGGGTGGATGAGCATCGCATCTATCCGATCTTGAACCGGGCGGTCGGATTGGAGGGCCTCACCAAGGCCGAAGCCGAGCAGACGCTCGGCTTGAGCATCCGCACCACCATCCCCTATATGGGCAGCAATTTCACCCTGGCCAACAACCGCCACGAACCGGTCCTGACCAAATTCCCCGAAGATTCCTTCGCCCTCAGCATCGCCCAGGCCACCACGGCCATGGTCGAAGCCGCCCAGCGGCCGCGCGCGTAGGTTGCCGGGCCGGCCCGGCGCTGAATTTCCTCCCCCGACTTCTCTGCTATAATGAGTTCGTCTCGTGTCGTATCTTTGTCAGAGGAAATGCAATGACCATTCAGGTCCAGGTATCCGTTCGTTCCAGGAAGTTGGGCGTTTTGATCCGGGATGCCCGTCTGGCCGCCAGGAAGACGGTCCAGGAGTGTGCTGCGGCCATCGGTGTGACGGGGGGAATATTCCGCGCCTACGAAGAGGGGCGCAGGGCACCCTCCCTGCCCGAATTGGAATTGCTGGCATATTTCCTGAACCTGCCCATGCATCACTTCTGGAGCAAGGAGGTCCGTTCGGATGATGCGCCGCCGACCGAGACCCTGAACCTGCCAGCCCTGATCAGCATCCGCCAACGCCTGATCGGGGTGATGCTTCGCCAGCAACGAGAAAAAGCCAGCCTTTCGCCGCGCCAGCTGGCGGAACGCTCCGGGATGACGACCGCCCGGCTCAGGGCATACGAGCTCGGCGAGCGGCCTATCCCCCTCCCTGAATTGGAGAGTCTGCTGGGCCTGACCGGCGGCCGGATCGAAGAGCTGTTCGACCAGACCGGCCCCGTCGGCCGATGGCAGTTCAAGCAGCGGGCGATCCAGGATTTTCTCCAGCTTCCCCCGGAGGTGCAGGAGTTCGTTTGCAAGCCGGTGAACCGGCCTTATCTCGACCTGGCCCAAAAGCTGAGCGGGATGACGACGGACAGGCTGCGGGCGCTGGCCGAAGACCTGCTCGATATTACCCTGTGATGGCCATGCCCCAAACTCCCTCGCCTCAGGACATATCCGAAAAGGCCTGGCTCGCTTACCGCAGCGGGGATTATCCCGCTGCCGCCGGGGGCTTTGCCGACGCGGCGTCCGCCTTTGCCGCCCAGGGGGACGGGTTGAATGCAGCCGAGATGAAGAACAACCAGTCCGTGGCGCTGCTGCGCGCCAAACAGGCACAAGCCGCGTTGGAAGCTGCCCAGGGAACCGAAGCCGTCTTTGCCGGGGCCGGCGACTTCCGCCGGGAAGGCATTGCCCTTGCCAACCAAGCCTCCGCCCTGCAGGCCCTGAAGAAGGTTCAAGAAGCCATCCAGTTTTACACCCGCGCCGGCGAGGCGCTGGAGAAGGGCGGCGAGGATGTCCTGCGGATGCAGGTGATGCAGCTTCTGGCCTCCCTTTATCTCGGCCGCTTCAAGTTCTACGATGCCATCATCGCCTTGCAATCCGGGATGGCGGGGGTTAAAAACCCGACCCCGCGCCAACGCCTGATGAAAAAGCTCCTGTTCATCCGGCTATGACTGTCAGAGTGGATTTCCGCATCCGCCCGGCAGTCTCCACCGATCAGCGACAGCTTGCCAATCTGATCCACTACAGCCCGCACGTCCACCGTCATCTGGACTGGCGCAATCCGCTGGAGTGGATCGGCGCCGCGCCCTACCTGGTCGCCGACAAGCGTGGGGAGCTGGTGGCCGCCCTGGCCTGTCCCCCTGACCCGCCGCGCGTCGCCTGGATGCGCCTGTTCGCAGTCTCGGCTGTGATGCCTCTGGAGGAGGTTTGGCAGGCGATGTGGGAGGCCATCCGTCTTGAATTGGCTGGCAAAGGCGGAGTGCTCCTGGCTGCCATCATCCTGCAGGACTGGTTGGAAATCCTGCTGAAGGGCAGCGGCTTTATCAGCCGCCAGGCGATCGTCACGCTCGAGCGCAACCAGGCATCCTGCGCCGCGATCGAGCTCCCGCCGGGGATCTCTTTGCGGGCGATGCTTCCGTCCGACCTGACGGCGGTTGCCGAGGTCGACGCCTCGGCCTTCGACCTGATCTGGCAAAACACGCTGGAAGCGCTCAACCGAGCTTTTCCGCAGGCCATTGTCCCTACGGTTGCCGTTTCTTCTAATGGTGTCGTCGGGTACCAGCTCAGCACGCGCAACCCGTTTGGGGCGCACCTCGCCCGGCTGGCGGTCCGGCCGGACGTCCAGGGCCAGGGTGTCGGACGTGCCCTGGTTGTCGACCTGATCCGCCGGTTGGAGCCTCACGGCATCACGCATCTGACCGTCAACACCCAGAGCGACAACCGCACGTCACTGGCGCTCTACCAGCGCCTCGGTTTCAAGGAGACCGGCGAGCGCTATCCGGTCTATGAGTACCCGCTTGCATGAGGAGGCAGGATGGTCAAACCTGAGGAGGCAGTCATCGTCAACGCCCTGGTCCGCCAGGCGCTGGTCGCAGCCCAGGAGGTCATGGGGGAGAACGGCTTGAACGCCGTGCTGCGCAGCAGCGGGTTGGAAAGGTTTGTCAACAACCTGCCGCCGGACGACCTTAAGCCGGGCATCCAGACGATCGAGTATGCCCGTTTGAACCAGGCGATCGAAGAGTTCTACGGGCGCGGCGGGCGCGGCATGCTGCGCCGGATCGGGAAGGCCTCCTTCCAGTACGCCGTGCGTGAACAGGCGGCTTTGCTGGGGATCGCCGGGGTCGCCTTGAAGCTCCTGCCGGCCCGGCAGCGCATCAAATTCATCCTGAACAGCATGGTCGGCGCCTTGAAAAAGAGTAACCCCCAGGTGGACGCGTGGGTGGATGAGACCGGCGATCGGCTGGCCTATTGCGAGGCGACCTGCGCCATCTGCCTGGGACGCCAAAGCCAGGAGCCGGTCTGCCACCTGTACGTGGGCTCGGTCGGTGAGGCCGTGCGCTGGGCGACCGACCAGGAGTACGAGATCACCGAGACGCACTGCATTGCAAAAGGCGATCCATACTGCCGCTTTGAGGTCGGGGAGATCAAGGGGTGAGTGCACCGGCGGCCGCAGCATGCATCTCGAGCCGTTTCATTCAATTGTTCGTAACCCTTGCGGCTGAGGAGATCGGCGCACAGGAACTGCCTCTGGTTTTGGCCGAGGCGGAGCTAAAGCCGGCGGCGATCGAAAAAGCCGCCCTGGTCCGTCTGAACGGGCTCCAGGCGGCGGAATTATACGCCGTCTTGCAGCGTGCTCTGCGGGACTATTATGGCCGCGGGACGCGTGGGGCGTTGCTGCGCATCGGCCGCAAGATGTGGGATCGCATGATCGCAGAGGCCAGTTTGGTGGAAAAAGCGGAGCTGGAGATCATACGCTGGCTGCCCGTCCCGGCCCGGCGGCGGCGCGTGCTCGACCTGCTAGCCGAGCACCTGCGGGAAGGCGGCGGCTCGGCCTCGGTCCACCTGCTGGACATCGACCTGCTGCTGGTGCACCCATCCTCGGTCACAGCCTCGCTTCAGCCCTCAGGCAAGGCGGGCTGCTTTGTCACCCTGGGGATGATCCAACGCGCGCTGGCCTGGGCTACCGGCCAGGAGGCGGACGTGGAGGAGATCGCCTGCAAAGCAGCCGGGGCGCCCGCCTGTGAATTCAAGATCACCTTTGGAGGAAAATGATGGACAGCTTCGAGTGGACCTGGAAATCGTTCGATCGGATAGACATGGCTTCACGCGGCTGGACGCCGGAAGGCAAGCCCAAGGCAGTTGTAGCGCTCGTTCACGGGCACGGGGAGCACGTCGGACGCTACGCGCACGTCGCTGCTGCATTGACCGCCCAGGGATATGTCCTGATGGGCTTCGACCTGCGCGGGCACGGCAAGTCGGGAGGGCCGCGCGGCCACACCCCCTCTTACGCGGCCTTGATGGACGACATCGCCGCGTTCCTGGATCAGGTGGAAGGGCGCTATCCTGGTCTGCCGCGCTTCCTCTACGGACATAGTCTGGGCGGCAACCTGGTGATCAACTACGCCCTTCGCCGCAAGCCGGACCTGTGTGGGGTCATTGCCACCGGTCCGTGGCTGAAGCTGGCCTTCGAGCCGCCAGCCGCCCAGGTGACGCTGGGCAAGCTGATGAACGGCATCGCTCCCGGTTTTACCCAGCATAGCAACCTGAACACCAAGGGGCTATCCCATGATGCCGCGGTGGTGACCGCGTACGAGAACGATCCGCTGGTGCATGACAAGATCTCGGCACGGCTGTTCGTGGAAATATACAATACCGGGTTGTGGGCGCTGGAGCATGCCGCCGAACTTTCGCTGCCGCTGCTGCTCATGCACGGCTCCGCGGACCCGATCACCTCAGCCAAAGCCAGCCAGGAGTTTGCTGCCAAAGCCGGGGAGATGGTGACGTTGAAGATCTGGCCGGACATGTACCACGAAATCCACAACGAGTTGGCGCAGGCGGAGGTCTTCAAGACGATGCTCGCCTGGCTGGACAGTCATCTGCGCGGCTAGGGAACGCCCGCGAGGACTGTCAAAGGCGGATGGGAAAAAATTCACATCCGCTTTTAATTTCCCGGACTGGACAAACTGCCTCGATTATGGCAAAATCCCCCCACTGTTTCACTGATTACTGTTTCAATGACCAGTGATCAGTGATCAGTAATCAGTATATCAGTGGTCGGTATAATGAGGAGGAGTTGGTATGAGCAAACGCCAAGAGATCCGAGGACGCCGTCAACGCGAGCGGACGCGCAATCGCATCATCGTCATTCTGCTGATCGCCGCAGGTGCATTCCTGGTCGTTTACGCCCTGGTTTCACCATCCATCAATCAGGCTAATGCATCCAAGAAGGCCGGCACGCAGATCACGCCGGCCGCCCCGCGCACTTCTACTGCCGCGCAGGACGGGCTGCACCTGGGTGATCCGAATGCCCCGGTCAAGATCGACACCTGGGAGGATTTCCAGTGCTCGGCGTGTCTGAGCTATACGCAGACCATCGAGCCCCAGGTGATCAAGGATTTCGTCGATACGGGCAAGGTCTACTACACTTATCATTTCTTCCCGCTCATCGACCAGGGCAACCCGAGCGGTGAATCCCACCAGGCCGCCAATGCCGCCATGTGTGCCAATGCGCAGGGCCGCTTCTGGGATTACCACGATATCTTGTTTGCCAACTGGCTGGGCGAAAATGTGGGCAGCTACACGGATGCCCGCCTGACCGCCATGGCGCAGTCCATCAAGCTGGACATGAACCAATTTGCCACCTGCTTCCAGGCGAACCAGTACAAAGCGCAGATCGATCAAGATGAGGCCGCCGGTAAGGCAAAGGGAGTGCAGGGCACCCCCAGCGTGTTCGTCAACGGGACTATCCTGACCCCCGGTTACATTCCTTCCTATAACGACATCGCCCAGGCGGTCAATACCGCTCTGGCGGGAAAATAATCGGGAGGAGTTTGGATGAGCAAGCGCCAGGAAATCCGGTCCCGCCGCCAAAAAGCGAAACAACGCAGCCGCCTTCTGGTCGTCGGTCTGGTGGCGCTGGTCGCCATTGGGATCGTCGTTCTGCTGGTCCTGCCAGGCCTGATGCCGCAGAAGGCGATCAATCTCATCCAGGTCACGCCGCGTCCCTCGGGCGTGCCGAAGGACAAGACCAGCATCGGGAATCCGGCCGCGACGGTCACGATCGACGCCTGGGAGGACTTCCAGTGCTCGGGCTGCGAATATTACACGAAGAACGTCGAGCCGCTGATCATGACCAACTACGTCGATACCGGCAAGGTGTTGTACACCTTCCATTTTTACCCCTTCATTGATCAGAACAGTCTGACGCAGGAGTCCCACCAGTCAGCCAACGCGGCGATCTGCGCGGCGGCGCAGGGACGGTTCTGGGACTACCACGATATCCTTTTCACCAACTGGCAGGGGGAAAACCTGGGCGGGTTTTCGGACCCCCGTCTGATCGCCATGGCCCAGTCCATCAAGCTGGACATGACCGCCTTCAACCAATGTTTCCGGGCAAATACCTATAAAACACAAATCGAGCAGGATTTTAAGGCTGGCCAGGACAAGGGCGTGCAAAGCACTCCCTCCATATTTGTGAATGGCAAACTGGTCGTGAGCAAGTCGAACCCGAACACCATCCCCTCCTACGACGAGTTTGCCGCCGCACTGGACGCCCCGCTGGCAGGCCATTAAGTAAAAGAAGGGTGGCAGGGTTTCCTGCCACGATAAAAATCACTCAAAAAGGCCGCCTTCACGGGCGGTCTTTTCTCTGACACCAATGCAGCGGAGGGACGGAATCCCACCCTGCTATTCAACGCTGGTCGCAGATAAGAAATTTACTCTCTGATCATCACTCTCGAACAATTATTATGTTGCCCTCCCGGAAGGACACCGGGACGGTGTGAGTTTGTCGAAGGGCAATTCAATCCGATATTTAGGGCATATGTCCGGGCTTCGACGGGCTCAGCCCGACCAGATCATTTATCCATAACTGGCATTATTTAATTCCGAAGTACGCCAGGATGGCAACAATCAGCGGGGCGATGACCAGGGCTGGCAGGAAGCTCGCCACCCGGATGGGCTTGATCTCCAGCAGGCTGCTGATCGCCAGTCCCATCAGCATCACCCCGCCGGCGGCGGTCATCTCGGCTGTCATCGCCGGGGTGATCACGGCGTTCAGCTGGTGGGCCAGCAGGCTGATCCCGCCCTGGTAGACCAGGATCACCAGGGCTGAGAACATCACCCCGACCCCCAGCGTGGAGGCGAACGCCAGCGCGGCAAACCCGTCCAGCACGGATTTGATCGCCAGCATCTTGTAATCCCCGGTCAGGCCGTCCTGGATCGAGCCCAGGATGGTGATCGGGCCGATGCAGAAGACCAGCGAGGCGGTCAGGAAGCCGCGCAGGAAACGCCCGGTGCCCTTGTCCTTGCCGGCGAAGCGCGCTTCCAGGATCTCTCCCAGCCGTTGGAAGCCGTCCTCGATTTTCCACCACTCGCCGAGCATGCCGCCGATCAGCAGGCTGCCCAACACGATGAGCTGGTTTTGGGATTTCAGGAAGATGGAGACGCCGTAAGCCAGGACGAACAGACCCAGGCCGGCGACGACGGTGCGGCGCAGGCGCTCGGGCAGGCGCGCCCCGAAGAGCAAGCCCAGGGTCCCCCCTACCAGGACGGTGGCGATGTTGAGCAGGGTGCCGATCATTTCTTAGCCAGTGTGGTGGGTTTACCGGACTCCCGGTTTTCGAGCAACTCCAGGCTGAAGCACAGGGTGGAAAGCCGGTTGAGATATTGCAGCAGGAGGTGGTTGGTGAGCTCGCCTTTGTCGAGCAGCTCGGCGACCCGGCGCTCGGCGCGGCGCACGACTGTCCGCCCCAGGTCGAGGGCGGCTCCGGCCTGGGTATCCCCGGGCAGGATGAATTCGCCCGGCAGATCAACCATGGCGCTGACGGCGCGGGCCTGCGCTTCGAGCCACTCGAGCTGCCCCGTCCCCAGGCTGTGGAACTTCTCCACGTTTTCCGGGGTGGCGGCGACCTCTGCCATCAGGGCGTACAAGTCGCGCTGCACCTGGGACAGGATCGGCCCGGTCTGCGCGGCGCGGCTAAAGGCGCGCGCCAAGCCGAGGGCTGCGGAAGCCTCGTCCAGCGCGCCCAGCGCCTCCAGGCGTGGGTGGTATTTGGGCAGGCGGCCCTCGCCGAGCAGACCGGTGGTGCCGTCGTCACCCAGGTGGTCTTTGGCGGGTGACATAGCCCGAATTATACCCACTTTGGTCGGGAATAATCCCTTTTAGCGTATAATTAGCCAGTTCACCGATGGACCCAAAACCCTCCCGACTTTCCTGGCTTTCGCACATCCCCCCGCTCCTGGCAGCCGTTTTGGCGCTGGCGATGCTGATCCTGACGCCGGTTTGGGCGCTCCGTTTCTATCTCCAGCCGTTCGGCGGGATGCTGCTCGAACCGAACAACATCGTCAGCGAGATCGACGGGCACGGCTGGCCGGCTCGCCAGGCAGGTGCCGGATGGCCGGAACAGCTCGTCGCCATCGACGGCCTCCGCGTCGGGAACGTCGCCCAGGTCAATGCGCTCTTGGACCAAAAGGGCTTCGTGCCCGTGGCACTGGAATTCCTTCAGCCCGGCGGGACGCATCATCTCATGACGATCACGCCCGTCCGCTTGCCCGTAGGGGATTTCATCACCCTGTTCGTCATTCCCTACCTGGTCGGCCTGGTCTTCCTGGCCATCGGCCTGTGGGCGTACCGCCTGCGACGGGACCTGCGCGCCAGCCGGGCGCTGCTGATTTTTGCCGCCGCGGTCAGCGTGGCCACCACCACTTTCTTCGACATGAACACCACCCATTTCGTGGTGCTGCTGTGGTCGCTGAGCCTTTCGGTGGCAGCCAGCGCCTGCATTTACCTGGCCCTGGTCTTTCCCCAGCAAATGCGTTTCGTCGGCCGCTGGCCGGCGGCGCGTTTCTTGCCCTGGCTGGTGAGCCTGGCCTTCATCCTGCCTGCGGGGCGCGAGATCCTCGCCCCCAGCTCCCCGCGGGCGTATATCGCCACCTGGCAGGCCAGCTACGCCTTCATGGCGGTGGCCATCGGCCTGTTGCTCTTCACCCTGATCTGGCGCCTCGCCCGCAGTGCCTCGCCCATGGTCCGGCAGCAAAGCCGGGTCATCGTCTTCGGAGCCTCGGTGGCCTGTGCGCCGATGATGATCTTCTATCTCGTGCCGACCGCCCTGAGCCGGACGCCTCAGGAGTTCAATGCCGCGCTTTACTTCCCCCTGCTGATCCTGCTGCCGCTCTCGATCACCTACGCCATCCTGCGCTACCACCTGCTGGACGTGGACCGCATCCTGGCGAACCTCCTGACCTACACGCTCACCATGGCAGCCGGACTGGCGGCCTTCTATGGGCTGTTGATGCTGCTCTCAGCGCTCATCCGGGAGAGGATCAGGGCCGATAACCCGCTGTTGATCGCCGTCTTCCTGCTCCTGCTGGTGCTGGGGCTGTCACCCCTGCGTTCCCTGATCCGGCGTGCGATCGATCGCCTCTTCTACCGCGCCCCGGCCGATTACCGCCGTGTGCTCAACACCCTGGCAAGCGAGCTGGTCATCACCCCGGACCTCGAGCGCACCCTGCAGCTGCTCTCCGACCAGTTGCAGCAGGCTCTGGCCCCGGAAGAGTTCGTCATTTTCCTTTTCGACGACGAGCGGGCGATGTATGTGCCCCACTCACGCGGTGAGCATCCAGTCACGGACCTGGCGGCGGACGATCCGCTGATCGAGGTCATCCGCTCCGCCGGGGGGGCGGTGTGGTTCCCGCCGAACCGGCCCATGCCGCCGGCGCTCGAGCAGGCTCAGACTTGTCGTGAGTTGGGCTGCTCTGCATTTGTCCCTCTGCATTACGAGGGCAGGCTGATCGGTTTCATGGCGCTGGGGCTGCGCCGCTCGGGCGATCCTTACACCCGCGACGACCTGGATTTCCTCGGCACGGTGGCCGGACAATCCGCGCTGGCGTTGGAGAACGCACGCCTGTTCACCAACCTGCGCCGCACGCTCGACCAGACCCTGGAGATGAAGAACCTGATGGACGACATTTTTGCCTCCATCGCCACCGGGGTCATCACCACCGACGTGATGCGGCAGATCACCCTCTTCAACCGGGCGGCTGAGCAGATCCTGGGCATCCCCATGAAGGACGCCCTGGGCAAGACCTTCTCCGAGGCACTCCCGGCCCTCAGCCCGGACCTCGAGGCGGTGGCCTCCGACGCCCTGGAGCGCGGCGAGAGCACCCTGAGCCGGGAGGTCAACCGGCCGGTGCCGTCGCGCGGCGACCTGACCCTGCGGCTGTCCTGCTCGCCGCTCAAGGATGCCTACCGGAGCACGAAGGGCACGACCATCGTCTTCGAAGACCTGACCGAGCGCCGCCGCCTGGAAGCCGAGCAGGAGCGCATCCGCCAGACCTTCGGGCGGGTCGTGGCCCCGCGGTACGTGACCGCCTGCTCTCCGACCCCAGCCACCTGCGCCTGGATGGCCTGCGCCAGCGAGCCACCATCCTGTTTGCCGATCTGAGCCTCTTCACCCCGTTCAGCGAGTCGGTTGAGCCGGAGGTGCTCTTCAAAGTGCTGAACTCCTACATTTCCCTGGCCACGGAGGCGATCCTCGAGGAGGAGGGCACGCTGGACAAATTCATGGGGGACGCCGTGCTGGCCTTATGGAACGTCCCGGATGAACAGCCGGACCACGCCCTGCGGGCGGTGCGTGCCGCCCTGTCGATCCTCGAACGGGCGCGGCGTGCCCATGCACACCTGGTAAATCCCGCCCACCATTTGCAGTTCCACATTGGGATCACCACCGGGGATGCCATGGTGGGCAACGTTGGCACCAGCGAGTTGTTCAACTATACGGCCATCGGGGACACCGTCAACCTGGCCCAGCGGCTGGAGGTTGCCGCCCAACCCGGCCAGGTGCTGATCGACCAGGAGACGCGCGCGGCCGTCTCCGGCCTGGCCCTCACCGCGCCGCTTGAGCCGATCCAGGTCAAGGGGAAAACCCAGCCGGTTGTCATCTACGAACTCAAGGGCTTGAAATAAGATTACGTCAACCCTGACGGCCTGCCCACCTCGCGGCTTGCCGCCCGGACCCCGGCTCGGAACGGACAAGACCATCCCGTCCGCCTGTCCTGGTCGTCCCCCCGGCGTCACTCCTTCCTGAAGAACCGTCCATCCACCCCCGAGGTATAATCACACCATGGAAACGAAAACAAAGCTCGAAAATGAACTTAAAGAAGCGATGAGAGCCGGCGATGAGGTCAAGAAGCGCACCGTGCGGATGGCGCTGGCCGCCATAAAGCAGACCGAGGTGGACCGCCAGATCACCGTCGATGAGGCCGGCGTCCTGGGCATCCTGCAGAAGGAGATCAAGACGCGCAAGGAAGCGCTCGAAGAGGCGCGCATTGCCAAGCGCCCGGACCTGGTCGCGGCCGCCGAGGCCGAGATTGCCGTCCTGGAGGCCTACCTGCCGCAGGCGATGAGCCCCGACGAGTTGAAGGCCCTGGCCGAGGCGGCCGTCGCCGAGGCGGGGGCAAGCTCGCCGGCCGACATGGGCAAGGTGATGAAGCTGCTCATGCCGCGCGTGGCCGGGCGTGCCCCGGGTGACCAGGTCAGCGCCGCCGTCCGGCAGCTGCTCCAGAAGTAGTCCGGCCGCAGCATCCTTTTTCCCTCCATCAGGAACCAGCGAATGGCTTCCCGCCGTCGTCCAGCACGCTTCACCTCCCGCACCGTTTTCCTGCCGGTGCTCGTACTGGTGATCACCAGCGTGCTGGCTTTCCTTGTACTGGTCCAACCTTGGTCGTTGCGCCAGAGCAGCCTGCCTCTCAAGATTGGGGATGTGGCCGCACAGGATCTGGTCGCCTCGCGTGATATCCGGTACGTCAGCGAAGTCCTGACCGAGCAGGCGCGCGTCTCCGCCGAGCGGGCGGTGGCGCCCATCTATGAGCTCCCGGATCCGACGGTGGCGCGCGGCCAGATCGAGAAGCTGGCCTCCCTGTTGGACGGCATCACGGTTATCCGTCAGGACCAGAACTCCACCTCACAGCAGAAAACTGCCGCGCTGGCTGCCCTCCCGGACTTGAGCCTTTCGCCCAATTCCCTGGAAATCCTGCTGCTTCTCTCGGACGCGCGCTGGAGCTCCGTCCAGGCCGAAGCGCTCAACGTGCTGACCCGGGTGATGCAGTCTCCCATCCGCAGCGACGACCTGAATGCCGTACGGCAGAATTCGCCCTCCCTGGTCAGCTTCATGATGACGGATAACGAGGCGCGGCTGGTCGTCGACCTGATCTCGCCCCTGGTGGTGGCGAACAGTTTTTACAGCCCCGAGCTGACGGATGCCGCCCGCAAGGCGGCGCGGGACGCGGTCGAGCCGGTGACGCGCTCCTTCGTCAAGGGCCAGACCATCGTCTCGCACGGGCAGGTCATCTCGGATGCGGACCTCGAGGTTCTAACTACCCTCGGCCTTGTGCATACCCAGACACAGACAACTTATACCTATATCGGCACCGCCGCGCTGGTGATCCTTTCGGCGTTCTTCACGGCGGTCTATTTCTACCGCCGCCAGCGCCCGGTGGCGGCCGACCTGCGCGGCCTGCTCCTGCAGGCCGTCCTTTTCCTGCTCGTCCTGGCCGGGGCGCGCGTCACCATCCCCAACCGCACCGTCTTGCCCTTCCTCATCCCGCTCCAGGCTTTCGGCCTGCTGGTGTCGGCGCTGTTCGGCATGGAACGCGGCATGGTCTTTGCCCTGCTGATGGGTGTGCTGGCAGCCTATGGGATACCGGACGCCCTCGGCCTGATGAGCTATTACATCCTGACCAGCCTGTGCGGCATCCTCGCCCTCGGTCAGGCGCGTCGCGTAGGCCAGTTCTTGTATGCCGCCGCGGCCATCGGCGGAGCCGGAGTGGCAATCGTGGTAGCCTACCGCCTGCCCTTCACGCAGTGGGATTGGATCGGCCTTGCCACCCTGGCTGGAGCAGCTTTCCTCAGTGGGATTGCCTCGGCAGGGATTGCCCTGCCGCTGCAGTACCTGCTGGCCCAATTCCTCGGCCTGACCACCGCTCTGCAGCTGCTCGAGATCTCCCGGCCGGATTTTCCGCTGCTGAAGTACTCCCTGCAGCGCACACCGGGGACTTACCAGCACAGCCTACAAGTGGCCAACCTGGCCGAGCAGGCCGCCGAACGCATCCAGGCGGACGGCCTGTTGACGCGCGTGGGCGCCCTGTTCCATGATATCGGTAAGACGGCCAACCCGCTCTTTTTCGTCGAGAACCAGCCGCCCAACGAAATCAACTCCCACAACGACATCTCGCCCCAAGAGGCGGCCACGACCATCGTCCGGCACATCACCGACGGGGTCCAGCTGGCGCGCAAGCACCGCTTGCCGCGCCGCATCCACGATTTCATCCTGGAGCACCACGGTACGCTGGTCACCCGCTACCAGTACAACCAGGCCGTCCAGGCTGCCGGCGGGGACGCCTCCCAGGTCGACGAGGCGAACTTCCGCTACCCCGGGCCCTCGCCGCGCTCCAGGGAGACCGCCATCCTGATGCTCGCCGATGGCGTTGAAGCGTGTGCGCGGGCGGAAAATCCGCACAGCGACGAGGAGTTGCACGACCTGGTCCGCAAGGTGATCGAACGCTGCCAGAGGGACGGTCAGCTCGAGGATGCACCCCTCTCGCAGCGTGATCTGGCCGCGATCAGCGAATCCTTCGTTACCACACTGCGCGTGGCGTACCACCCGCGCCTGGAGTATCCCCAGGAGCAGGCAGCCGGGACGCCGGCAGCCGCAAAGAAAACCGGGCTTCCTGCATTGATGGCGAAGAAGGGCAAATGATCTCGATCGAATTCGACCCGGATGTACGTTCCGGTCTCGCGCCTGACTTGCTCGACCGGGCGGCCGCGGCGACCTTGCGACAGCAGTCTGCAGCGGACGCCGACTTGACCGTGGTCCTGACCGGCGACGCCCGCATTCAGGCCCTCAATCGCGAGTTCCGGCATCAGGATGCCCCGACCGACGTGCTATCCTTCCCGGCTGATGAAACCGACCCTGAGACAGGCCGTCGTTACCTGGGTGACGTGGTCATCTCCGTGCTGCGCGCCGAGTCACAGGCACTGGCTCACGGGCACAGCTTCGAGCAGGAGGTTCAGCTGTTGGTCGTGCACGGCGTGCTGCATTTGCTGGGTCACGACCATGCCGGGGCAGAGGATAAAGCGCGCATGTGGACTGCCCAGGCCCGGGTCCTGGAAAGCCTGGGCGTCCCTGTCTCCATCGTCCATGAATAAAATCCGGGAGTTCTTCGTCTCGCGCGGGCGTTCCTTCCTGCACGCCTTCAACGGCTGGGGGTACGTGCTGCGCACCCAGCGCAACGCCTGGATCCATGCCGTCATTACCGTCCTGGTCGTCCTGTTGGGCGCGTGGCTGCGCCTGCCGCTGCGCGACTGGGCGGTGCTGCTGTTGACCTTTGCCCTGGTCTGGACGGCGGAATTCATCAACTCCGCCCTGGAGGCGGTGGTGGACCTGGCCAGCCCGCAGCAGCATCCGCTGGCCAAGGTCGGCAAGGACGTCGGAGCGGCTGCCGTCCTGATCGCCGCGCTGACCTCGGTCATGGTCGGCCTGCTGATCCTGGGGCCGCCGTTAGTGGATAAATTGAAATTTATTTTCAGGCATTAATTTTTTACGTTTTACGTTTTATTTTTCATGCCAACGCCCGATAACACGTAAAACGTAAAAAAACGAGGAGGTTCTATGGCGCTTTCCTTTCGCTTCGGCACCGTCGGCTCTCCCATTGCCACCCCACCCAGACCGGGCGGCACCGTGGGCGGTGTGCAGTACTCCGCCTCCATCGGTTTGGATGCCCTCGAGCTGGCCTGGGTCAACGGGGTGCGCGTCGGCGAGGAGACCTGCGCGGCGATCAAGCGCACCGGGGAAGAGACCGGTGTGGCGCTCTCCGTGCACGCGCCTTATTACATCAACCTGAACGGCGATGCGGAGAAGTGGCCGCGTCTGCGCAAGTACCTGATGGACGCGGCCCACTTCGGCAACCTGGCCGGAGCCACCGACATCATCTTCCACCCCGGCTCGTACTTCGGCAGGCCGGCGGAGGAGGTGCTCAAGGTCACCATCCCGCGGCTGAAGGAGTGCGCCGAGGAGTTGCAAGCCGCAGGAAACCAGGTCACATTGAGGCCGGAGGTCAGCGGCAAGGCTGCCATGCTCGGCTCGCTGGCCGACGTGGTGGCGATGGCGGAGGCCATTCCGGGGGTCGTGCCCTGCATCGACTTCGCCCACCTGCACGCCCGCCTCGGCGACGGGGCGATGAACAGCTACGACGAATGGATCCACACGCTGGAGGGTTACCGCCGGTCGCTTGGGGAGGACGCCCTGCATCACCTCCACGTCCACCTTTCGGGGATTGAGTACGGCCCGAAGGGCGAGAAGAACCACCTGGCCATGGAAGACGCCGATCTGGACTTCGAGAACCTGATGCGCGCCCTGCACGATACCGGTGCGAGGGGGCGCCTGATGTGCGAGAGCCCGGTGATGGAGGTGGATGCACTCAAGTTCAAGAAGTTGTGGATGGAAGTCAGCGGGGAGGGGGAAGGGTAAAACGAAACGAGTAAAAAATAAAAACGATAAACGAAATAAGTCCCCGGACAAGTGACGTGCCGGGGACTTTGCCTTGCTTCAGCCATGGCGGAGGTTCAGTCGACCTTGACGTTATAGGACGGGCCGAGGCGGATCCACTGGTTCGAGGCGATCTCGCCCCAGCCGTTTTTCTCGGTGAAGATCGTGACGACCGTATTCGGGGGAAGCTGCCCGATGGGCGGGTCGAAATTCACGCCCGGGCCTGAGCGCACGTTGAGGGTTTGCAGGATCTTGACCTTGTAAAGCGCCAGGCCGCCTTTCTCCTCGGGCCCCGCGCCGATGCCGTAGACAGGATAGATACCGGCCCGCTCCGGGTTTGGCCATTCCGGGTCGTGAGCGACGTCGATCCAGGCTTTCCAAAAGATGTCCAGCGGGTAAGGGCGGGCTTCGCCTTTGCCGCCGGTGCAGTAAGGGTCGTGGACGTAGACGTTTTTCGTGTCCATGCCGACGATGACGGCAAAGTGAGCACCGCCGAAATCCTTGCGCTCGGTGAGGTTGGCGTCCCGCAAGGTGGCGTACTTGAAGAGGGCGATCACCGGCTTCTGCTCCTGCAGGCATTGGAAAAGCAGCTGCTGTTCAAACGGGACCTTGTACTCTGTCATGATGCCGTTAACCGTCAGCACGCTGCGGATTTCATTGATCGCCAGCGGGTCGAACTTGGTGTGCGCCGGATCGGTGTTGGCCTGGTTGTAGAACTGGTCGACGTTCATGGTCACGTCTTTGTAGGCCTTGAGGACCATCAGGCCGGAAGCGGAGCCGCAATCGCTGTTATGCTCGTCCGCCCCTGGTCCGAGCTGGGAGAAATACGGCACGGCCAATAAATTGACCGGACGCAGAGGGGTGTTGAGCTCTGTCTGGTAGCTTTCGTTGGTGGTGAGGTTGGTAACGCTGAATTGAGTCATCGGTTCCTCCTTTGGGAGCACGACTCTGGATAAATGCGGGTACTTAAATTATATAGCAGACGGTCTATACCCTTCATGCCTTTTGAATAACAAACATGACTTATCCCAAATTTAATCTTGGGATGAAAAATACCTGAAGTGATCCTCGCCCGTCCCCCCGGCCCCCTTCCCTTTTCTATAACGAATTCCCCTCCCCCGATTCGGGGGAGCGCCCTTCGGGCATGCTACGCGAGGGCAGGAGTGGGGGCTTTTCTCCAGAGAAGCATTTGAAATTATTAAATTCGGGGTGATTTATGTTTGTTTTTTAAAGAATGTCGCGGGTGCTGATCAGCTTTGGGGGCGCTGCGCTTACTCCGAACGGATCAGCGTGCCGCAGTAAGCACATTCCGCGGTGCTGGTGTCCACCCATTCCGCCTCGTCGCCATGGATGGGCGCGCCGCACTTGGGGCAGTTGGTCGGCAGGCGGCCGTGACCAGTGGGAGGCGCAACCGAGGCGGGGATCGGGCCGACTTTCGAGCCGAACTCTTTCATCAGGGCATCAGCCGCGTTCTTCATCCCCTTGGCGTTCAGTTTGCGGGTGATGTTGGCATAGAAGACCGGAGTGCGGCGGACCATCTGGTATTGCAGGAAGAGGCTCAGGGCGAGGCGCGCCTGGGCCAGCGCATCCGCCTCATCCTGGCCGTCGGCGAAGGCGTGAGCCGCCTGGGCGTGCAGATTGGCGGCCCGCCGGGGATGGTTGGAGACCTGCAGCTGGTCGGCAAGCTGGGTGAACAGGGCGGCAGCCTGGAGGGGCTGCCCGCCGGCAAGCAGCTGGTTGGCACGGCTCAGAGTTTGCATTTGAGCCGGAGGGAGGGGATTGGGCTGGAATGCGGGGTTGCGAATGCGTCGGAACATGATTGCCTCCGAATGGGGTTGGAATGGGTCTCAATTGACGGAAGCCGGACCCGGCTCGGGGTCGATCGGGAGCAGGAACGGCGGACGAGGGGACTGCTGGAAATCGAAGTCATAAAGCAGGTTCCCCAGCAATGGCACCGCCTCTCGCACCGTCGGGCGCGAATCGGGGCGCCCGTCTGTGGCCGGGTCGAGGCGCTGCCCGTTAAGGAAGATATCCTCGATAAACTTCAGGTAGGCATCGAAGCTCAAGACCTGATGGTCGATAAATCCCTGCCGGGCATATGGACTGATCACCAGTGCGGGCACGCGCAGGCCGTACCCGTTTTGGTCCACAACCGGCGGAGTCAAGTGGTCGTAGAAGCCGCCCCAATCGTCCCAAGCCAGGAAGATGGCCGTGCTGTCCCACTCCGGTCCCTGCATGATTGCGTTGATCAGCCCGGTCACGTAGGCCTGCCCGGCGTGGACGGAGGAGGGTGGATGTTCGCTGGTGGCATTCTCGGGCACGATCCAGGCCACTGCCGGGAGTGTTCCATTTTTGACGGCGGTGTAGAAATTCGACACCGGTTCGATATTGCCCAGCTGGTCGTCCTGATGGACAGTGGTGAAGCGCGGCAGGGGGTTGAACGCACTGTTGACCGCCAGCTGTTGGGGTTTTGGGGCGCAGGTCGCCTCGCCGTTTTCGCAGTCCGGCTCGATGCCTTCGGTCAGGTAGAAACTCCAGCTGATATTATTCTTATGCAGCAGGTAGGTCAGGTCCGTCCAGGCGTACAGCTCTCCGTCTTTCCCTGCCCTGGTCTCCTTGCCGGGCCGGCTGATATCGCTGGTGCAGCTCTGCGGGTCGGCATAGTCCCTGCAGGTGGCGGACCATGCGGAGACCATGAACAGGTGGGCCGGCAGGCTCCAGGAGGCATTGGGTTCAAACATGTGATCCAGCAGGACAAAATTCCGGGCATAAGCCCAGTAGTTGGGTATTTCACGTTCATCATGATACCCCAGCGCATCGGGAACCAGGATGCCGTCCTGGCAGTTGGGCGATTCAAGTTTGGTGCACTTTTTTCTTTTTTGCGCCGCGGTGAGCAGGAAACCGTCCATCCTGCCGCCGTCGATCACTTTCACGGCAGCCAGGGCGGTGTGGGAGCCCCCGAAGTTAATGTCGTTGGGATTGTGGAAAGGCGTGAGGCATTTTTTTGTCCCGGGAATGTCGATGCACACGGTCGGCACGCCGTTCTTCATGGGGATGCCGTCTGCGCCCGGGAATGTCCCGAAATAATGATCGAAGGAGCGGTTTTCCTGCATGATAATGATGACATGCTTGATCTTGGCGCGCGCCTGCGCCAAGATCCAAGCTTGAGATGTCGTGGGGAGGTCGATCTGGATCTGTTCGCGGGTGGATTGGATGGCCGGGGAAGATGTTACAGGAAGGCCGTTCCCGGTCGCGGTGCAGCCGACCAGCAGGATGAGGTTGAGAAAGACGAAGATTGGGGTCCTGACCTGGAACATATGTCCTCTCCTGAAGGCTTGCCACACTCATATATACCTCCCTTATATTAAGCCAGTATTAGTTGGTTGTAAATGAGCGGTAAATCATATATTCCTGAGGCAGCAAGATGGAAAGGGCACAAGTCCGGTGCCCGACCTCCGGATGCCTGCTCTGCGGACGCCTGGATCAGCCGGAGGCGCACAGTCCGTGCAGCACGTCTCGAAGTACTGCCACGGATTTACCGTATTCTTCCAACGACAGGTGCTCTTGGGGTGTGTGGTCCAGCGACGAGTCGCCGGGCCCGTACGCCAGCGCCGGGCAGCCCCAGGCCGGGGCGACGAGGTTCAGGTCGGCGGTGCCGGTCTTGAGCACGAAGCCGGGCTCGCTGCCGACAAGGCGGATTCCGGACAGGAAGGCCCGCACCAGGGGAGTGTTCTTTGGACCCTGGAATGCCGGGATGGGAAACCCGACCGGCTGGAGGTCGAGCCCGACGGTCTCCGGGATCCCGGGGATCTGCTTCATCTGCGCGTACCATTTTTCCGGCGGCAGGTCGAGCGACAGGCGCGCCCCGACCCTCAGGCATGCTCGCTCCTCGAAGCCGTTGTCCGCGGAGTCCATCCCGCGCAGGGTCAGCTGGAGCTGGTCGAACGCCCGCTTCCGGTCGATGTTGAAGGCCGCGGCCCACTCGCGCAGTGCCTCCCAGGCCCTGACCGCCGCCTCGCTGGCGCTTTCTCTCTGGCTGGCAGTGTGCGCCAGCGAGCGCCGCACCGTGATTTCCGACCAGGCGCTGCCCTTGTAGCCGAGCGTGACCCGCTCCCAGCCGCTCGGCTCCCCGATGATGGCAAATTCCGGATGGTAGACGGGGATGACGTATCGGGCACCGGGTGAGTCGCCCTCCTCGCCCACCGCTCCGATCACGACCAGCTGCCAGCCTTCGAGCGGCCCGACCGCCGCGACCGCGTCGGTGAAGGCCGCCAGCGCGCCCTTGGCATCCACCGACCCGCGGCCGTACAAAATTAGCCCCTCTCCCCCTGGGAGAGGGATCGCGGCTGAAGGCTCCACGCGGACAGGGATCTCCCCCGGGACGGTGTCGATGTGCCCGAGAAGGACGACCTGACGCGGCCCGTCGCCCATCACGCCGACGGCGTTCCCGGCCGGATCGGCGAAGGCCTGCGTGAATCGCAGCGCTTGCATACGGCGGACCAGCGTCTGCACGGCTGCCGCCTCGCCGCCGGTGGGGCTATACGCCTGGACCAGGCTGAGCAGGGTCCTGGGAACGTCACTCATGAGGATTGGCGCGGCGGTCGGATTTTACGCTGCCCTCACCGGCTTTCCGGAGGATGCTCATCGTAAAACTTCGTTCAAGGCCAGGATCACCCGGTCCAGCTGCTCGCGGGTGATGACCAGCGGCGGCAGCAGACGGATGACGGTCATGCCGGCGGCCAAGGCCAGGACGCCGCGTTCTGCCAGATCCGCCAGGTAAGGAGCCACTTTTTCCTTGAGCTCGATGCCGACGATCAACCCCAGGCCGCGCACCTCCCGGACCGGGGCCGATGGGTTTTCCTTCAGCCGTGACATCAGGTATTCTCCGGATTGGGCGGCCCGTTCGGGAAGCTTTTCCTCCTCCAGCACGTCCAGGGCTGCCAGCGAGGCGGCACACAGGACCGGGTTGCCGCCGAAAGTCGAGCCGTGGCTGCCGACCGGGAGCTGGCCGAGGCGCTCGCCGATCAGCGTGGCACCCATGGGCAGCCCACCGGCGATGGATTTGGCCACACAGACCAGGTCGGGCTGCAGTCCATAGTGCTGGTAGGCGAACATCCTGCCGGTGCGGCCGAAGCCGGTCTGCACCTCGTCCATGATCAGCAGCGCCCCGTGTTCCCGGCACACCGCTTGGGCGCCTTGCAGGAACTCGGCACTGGCGGGGTAGACACCGCCCTCCCCCTGGACGGTTTCGAGGATCACGGCCGCGGTCTGGTCGCTGACCGCTGCCTCCAGTTTAGCCAGGTCGTTGAAGGGCACATGGGTAAAACCAGGCACCAGCGGCTCGAAGCCTTCGCGGTATTTCTTGTTCCAGGTGGCGGAAAGTGCTCCCATGGTGCGGCCGTGGAAGCCGCGCATGGCGGCGACGATCTCGGCGCGACCCGTGGCGAGGCGGGCGAACTTTAATGCCGCCTCGACCGCCTCGGTCCCCGAGTTGCACAGGAAGACGCGCGGCATGCCGACCAGCGCCGTCAGGCGCTCGACCAGCTCTGCGCGGCGGTCGTTGTAGAACATCTCCGTGCAGGAGATGAGCGTACGGGCCTGCTCCGTTACTGCGGCGACGATGGCGGGGTGCGAATGGCCCAGGTTGGCCGAGCCCTGCCCGCCGACGCAGTCGATGTACTCGCGGCCCAGGGAGTTGTAGAGCAGCGCTCCCTGGCCGCGCACGAAGACGAACTCGCGCTTGGCGTACACGCCCGAGCCGTGTTCATTTTCGGAGCTAAAGATGTCAGTCATAAGATGTCCCTTTTTGGATAGAGTAATCCACAGATAAAATGTATCGTCTTCGAAGGGATCTTCGTGACGTAGCTGATTCGGCCCGTCGCGCTAGCAGTCCTCTTCATGGCCCAACGACAGATACCCTCAAGCGACCGAAGATCAGTTGTGTCATTTTTACTCCCGGAAGAACAGGCGGATCAAGAAAGGCGTAAGACACAATATACCGGGCGTGGTCCATCGAACGAACCTGGATGCCTTCCTGGCTGTTTTTTAGCCCATATACGCGGAGCAGCTCGAAGTCGAATGCCCTTCCAATCGTAAAAGGTGCCGGGTACCATTTCTCGTAGATGCCACCGGTGTTGGTTACCCCATTCCACCTGCCACCGCCCAGATCATAGCTGACAGGGATCTGTTTCTCGTTGGATATTTTCATCCAATCGTGAGCGATGAAGTCCACGACCTGCATTTTTTGTGTCAGTGGCACATCTCCCTCGGAGAGGTAGCTGCCGCGATAATTGAGGTGGGATTGAATGATCTGGATCCCGCTAACTAGGCTGATGAGAGTAAAGGCGGCTGCGGTTGCCAAGGTCAGCCAGCGGGACGAAACCCCGGCCCAGCGTGGAAGATTTACGACGAAGGGTAACGAGAACCAGCCCAGGAGAAGCATGGGCAGAAATTGAACCTGCTGGTCCATCCGCTCTCCAGCCGACCAGTTGGGCCCTCCAAGCAAGAGCGAGAGTACATAAGCCAGGATGACAAATGCCACTCCGGACAAGATCACCATCCCCGGGAGTTTTTTCCCATCCTGGTAAAAGCTCTCAAATGGCCGTTGCTTGCGAATCCAGATCACAAGTGCGCACACCAGGGCGGCGAGAAATATGGCTGATTGCAAGTGGAGCAGTTGACTTGAGAGATGGAGCAGTTTCGTGCCAAGATCCGAGATGATTTGCGTGCTGGTTTGACTGAAAGGAGTTCCTGTGGAGGCTTGGGACCATAACATGAGATTCCAAATGGGAAAATTCAAGCCTGCAGCGAGTGAGCTAAGGAAGCGCGTTTCCAAGCTCCCGTAATTCAGGTTGATGCCCGGGAGGGGGTTGCCGACCATGACGCTTGCATAGGGAATCCAGGTGATCCTCAGCGCCAGCCCGATGATCAACAGCGCGATCAAGACCAGAGCAATCCACGACGTCCGGTTGAGCCGGGGAGGACGGATAAAAACCGCGACCGCAGTCATTAGGAAATACAGGATTGCATTGACCAGCCCGGCCAGGTATATGGCCGGAGCAATCAGCATGGGCAGGATCAGCAAGACGATTTTCCAGGCGGTTGGTTTTTGCAGATAGGTGAACCAAAGGCCGAAGAATAACAGGTTGATGCTGGTCAGCATCCACTGATTCCAGAATTCAACCGATGTAGAACATAAAACGACTGATGCCAGGATCGGGAGGCTGATCACGAGAAAGAGGGGGGCAGGACCGGCCAACTCCCAGCAAAGCCAGAGGATCAGTACGGCTTGGAATGCTCCGAGAAGTGTGCTGACGACCCATAAATTCGGCAACCGGCTGAACAAAGCACCTAACACGAACATGCCGTTAGGATTGGGCATGGCATTAGCCGAGCTGATCAATCCGACCGGCATGGCGAAGAGATTATGGGTGAACCCCATCCATAGATTGGTCGCCTGGTCCTCCCGCCATTGAGCCACAGTCGCCCAGTAGGCATGGTCCACGAGCGTCAAGAGAAAAATCCCGCCCAGGATCAAAATCCACGACCTCTTCCTGTTCCACATCGAAGCTGTCCGGTTAATCATAGTGATTAATAGGTTCCCAGTATAGTCCATTTTACCAAAGGGAACCTACGCGTGATTTGCGTGGTCGGGAAGGCCATGTCCCTGGCTTTCGGGAAAATGGGAGTTCGTCGCTTTTTCGGCCACGGCCAGGAACAGCGGGTAATGCCGGCCGCGCTTGGGCACCTCGTAACAGGCGCTGAAGCGCACGGACGTGAAGCCCGCATGCTCCAGCTGGACTGCCAGCTCGGAGCGGTCGAAGCCGTGATGGCCGTCGAAGCCGGGGTCGTGAAAGCTGCCGTCTTCCTTCTCCAGGTCGGCGATGCACAGCGTGCCGGGGCGCTCGAGCAAGGCGAAGAAGCTGCGCAAGATCCGCTCGGTGTCCCGGATGTGGTGCAGCGTCATCAGCGTGTAGATCAGGGAGAAGCGCTCGTCCGGTAGGGGATTCGCCGCCAGGTCCAGCTTAAGGGGGTTCAGGTTATTCAGGCCGGAGGCGGCGATCTTGCCGGCCAGCACGGCCAGCATGCCGTCTGAGCTGTCCGCCAGGGTGATCCTTCCCAGGTACGGCTGCAGGCAGAAGCTGAGCAGGCCCGTCCCACAGCCGTATTCGAGGGCCGTCATCTGTTTCGTAAGGGTCACCTCCCGGCGTATGGCGGCGGCTACGGCTTCCGCCCGCTCGCGACGCAAAGGCTGGTCGTCCCAATCCTTGGCTTTGGCATCGAATTCGTTCATCTTCGCTTCCTATCAGGTAATCAGGGTGCCGTGACCGGCCAGCGCATACGTGATGGGGTTTGCCACGCGCCCGTCGGCAATGATTACCCGGCCAGCGCCGCCTGCCAGGGCTTCCTGCGCCCCGAGCACCTTCTTCTTCATGCGGCCTTCGGCGAAGCCCAGCGCCTCTTCCAACTTCGACCGCGGCAGGTCGCGGATCAGGGAGCCTTCGTCAGGGAAATCGCGCAGCAACCCGGGGACGGCGGTCAGCAGCAGCAGCGTCCCGGCTTGCAGCGCGGCAGCGATCATCGCCGCGGCCCGGTCGGCGTCCACGTTGAGCGCCTCGCCCGACGGGCTGACCGCCAGCGGGGCAACCACCGGAGTGTAACCGGCTTGAAGCAGGCTCTTCAGCAGGGAGGAATTGACCTGCTCGATCTTACCGGTGTAATCGTCGTGGATGACCTTGCGCTTTCCATTCTCGACGCCCAAGACGGTGTCCTTGCGCCTGGCCAGCAGCAGCCGCCCGTCCACGCCGCTCAACCCCAGGGCGTTCGCGCCCAACGCCTGGAGCTGCTCGACCAACAGGGTATTGACCTTGCCGTTGACAGCCATGGCGAAAATCTCCAGCGTGCGCCGGTCGGTGTAGCGCGAGCTGAAGCCGGAGGGCGAGGTGATGAAGCGCGGCGGATGGCCGAGGGCCTCGCCCAGGAGATTGGCCTCCGACGAGCCCCCGTGCACCAGGACGAGCTTTTGTCCCTGAACCAGCAGCGCGGCCGCATCTGTACAGATGGCCGAGAAATCCACGCCTTCGGTTCCACCTAACTTTACGACGATGGTGGATTGAGGATTGAGAATTGACGACTGCGAAGCGTCCCCGGAGTGTAGCGATGGGGATTGAAGATTGACGATTGTCGAGGGTACCGCCATGTATATCTCCAAGTGGTTTTAAATCGGGTGCAGGCCTGGGAATTCCAGCCCGAGCGTCTCCTCGAAGCCGAGCATCAGGTTCATGCATTGCAACGCCGAGCCGGAGGCGCCCTTCATCAGGTTGTCGATGGCGCAGATGGCGACCAGGTGTCCCCGGCCTTCGTCCAGGTCGAAGCCCAGGTCGGCGTAGTTCGAGCCGGCCAGGACCTTGGGCTCGGGGACGCGGTAGACACCGCGCTGTCTCCTTGACCACGCGCACGAACGGGTTCTCCGCCGCCAGCTCGCGGTACGCCTTCCACAAGTCTTTCGTCGTCACGCCGGGCCTGACTGAAGCATGCGCAGTCGCCAGTGCGCCGCGCACCAGGTCAACCGAGGTCATCGTCAGGCTGACGTCCGCCAGGCCCAGCTCCTGGATCACTTCGCCGGTGTGGCGGTGGCCGAAGGGCGAGAAGGTGCGGATCACGCCGGAGCGCTCGGGATGGTGCGTGCCGGGGTTGCCCTCCGCGCCGCCCTCCGACGAGCCGACCTTGATCTCGACTACGACCGGTTTCTCCGCCTCGATCAGCTCGGCTTGCACGGCAGGCAGCAGCGCCAGGTTGGCGGCGGTGGCGTTGCAGCCGACCCCGCTGGCGTAGTGCGCCGTGCGCAGCTGGTCGCGGTGCAGCTCGGGCAGGCCATAGACGAATTTCTCCAGCCAGGCGGGGGCAGCGTGCGCTGCGCCGTACCAGTGCTCGTAGTCCTGCGGGTCGTGCAAACGGAAGTCTGCCGAAAGGTCGATGACCAGCGGTGCGGCGCTGGCGAACCGGTCGATATCCTGCTGCGCCTGTCCGTGAGGCAGGGCCAGGAAGAGCACGTCGACCGGCTCGAGCGTCGCCGGGTCGCTGAGCTTGAGCATCGTGCGCTTGCGCAGGTTGGGATGGACCTGGTAGAGGTATTCCCCGAGATGGCTGCGCGAGGTCGCCTGGACCAGCTCAACCTGCGGGTGGGCGAGCAGCAGGCGCAGCAATTCCCCTCCCGTGTAGCCGGAGGCGCCGATGACGGAGACCCTGGTCACGCAGCCACCCCGACCCTGCCCAGTGCTGCCTGGACGGTGTAGCCGACGATCAGGTCGGCGATGTCGATCCCACTCAACGGCTGGACGGTGTGGAACTCCATCGTGTGGTTGATCTCGTTGACCAGCAAGCCGCGTTCGGGATCCTCGATCACGTCGATGGCCAGCACGCCGCCGCCGATGGCCGCGGCGGCCTTGAGGCACAGCGCCTCCAGCTCGGGCGTGACCGGGCAAAGCTCGCCCTCGCCGCCGCGCGCCGTGTTGGTGATCCAATGCGGTGACTTGCGGTAGATGGCGGTGACGACCCGGTCCCCGGCGACCACGGCGCGGATGTCGCGACCGGGTTTTTCGATGTACTCCTGAATGTAGAACACCGAGTGCTGTACCGAGCCCAGGGTGGCCTTGTGCTCAACGATGGCCTCAGCCGTATCGCGGTCGTTGACTTTGGCCAGCAGGCGACCCCACGAGCCGATGACCGGCTTGAGCACCACCGGGTAACCCATGGCTTCGATCGTCTCCAGGGCCGACTTCGGGGGTGAAAGCCACCCGGCTGTCGGGCTGGGGCACGCCGGCCCTGGCCAGCAGGGCGGTGGTGATCAGCTTGTCGCCGCAGGCCTCGGCCACCTCCGCCGTGTTGACGGTAGGGATGCCCCAGGAGTTGAGGATGCGCAGGGCGTACAGGCCGTTGGTGTAGCTGAGGCTGCGCTCCAGCACGGCGTCATACTGGCGCCAGGGCTCGGGGTCCGCCAGGTCGAAGTGCACGCAGCGGTCGTCCAGGCGCTCGTAGTCCAGGCCACGCCGCTCCAGGGAGGAGAAGATCCACTTCTCCTCGACGCGCACGCGCGAGTAAAGCACACCGATATGCAATCTTTTTGACATCGCCTTACTCACCCCAGTCTTCTTTTTCCATCGGTGCCAGCTGGACCGCGGCGGGGTTGAGCGAAGTGACCTCCAGGTCCACGCCGCATTCCGGGCAGACCAGGATCTCGCCCACCTCGACCGAGGCGTCCAGGGTCGTTTCGGCACCACATTCGGGACAGTTGACAGCGTTCATGAGAGTACTCCTTTGGTTGGTTGTTTTCGAGAAAATATACTCACCGCCGAGAGCGCGGAGAATGCGGAGTCTTTTTGATCTTTGCTCCGCGAGCATTTCGCTCTCCCGGAAGGGGTAAGGTTAGACCGTGTTTTTGAGTTTTCTTTAGAATGGATCTTGCCTGACGGATTTGCGCCTTGACGGCTTGTGGCGCAGTCCCCCCGAATACTTTCCTGCGGGCGATGCTTCGCTCCGGCTTGAAAACCTGAACCACGTCCTGACCGAAGGCCGGATCGAGGGATTGGAGTTCGCCCAAACTCAGCGCGTCGAGAGCCTTGCCCTGCTCGCCCGCCAGCCTCACGGCCCTGCCGGTCAGGGTGTGCGCCTGGCGGAAGGGGAGGCCTTTTTCAACCAGGTAATCGGCCAGGTCGGTGGCCAGCATGCCGGGGTCGACGGCCCGGCGCATCGATTCGGGGTGGACGGTCAGGGTCCTGACCGCGTCGGACAGGACGGGCAGGATGGCGGTTAGCGTGTCGCAGGCGGCGAAGACCGGCAGCTTGTCCTCCTGCAGATCCTTGTCATAGGCCGAGGGCAGGCCCTTGAGCGCCGCCAGCAAGCCGGTCAGGTAACCGAGCAGCGTCCCGGCCTTGCCGCGCGCCAGCTCGAACACGTCCGGGTTCTTCTTCTGCGGCATCAGGCTGGAGCCGGTGGCGAAGGCGTCGGCAAGCTCGAGGAAACCGAACTCGGCCGACGAATACAGCACCACCGCCTCGGCCAGCCGACTCAGGTGGACGCCGGTCAGGGCGGCGAAGAACAGGAACTCGGCGGCGAAATCCCGGTCCGAGACCGCATCCAGGCTGTTGGGGGAGGATTGGGAGAAACCCAGGCCGGCGGCCAGGGCCTGGCGGTCGATCGGGAAAGGCGTTCCCGCCAACGCGCCCGAGCCGAGCGGCAGGATCGCCGTGCGCCCGGCCAGTCCGGACAGCCGCTCGCCGTCCCGCTGCAGCGGCCAGAAGTGCGAGAGCCACCAGTGGCTCAGCAGGACGGGCTGGGCGCGCTGCAGGTGGGTGTAGCCGGGCAGCAGCATGCCAAGATCGGCCTCGGCCCGTTCCACTAAAGCGGATTGCAAACCGGTAAGCCCGGCGGACAGCGCCGGGATTTGATCGAGCAACCACAGGCGCAGGTCGGTGGCCACCTGGTCGTTCCGGCTTCGCCCGGTATGGAGGCTTGCCGGCTGCAGGCCCGATCAGTTCGCCTAGGCGACGTTCCACGGCAGTGTGGATGTCCTCGTCACTTTCTTGAAAGTTGAAACCCCCGGATTCGAATTCGTTGCGGATTGCTTCCAGGCCGGTGCAGATCTGCCTGCATTCGGCAGCGTAATCACGCCGGCCTGCTCGAGGGCGCTGCGCCCAGGCCAGACTCGCGCGCACGTCCTGCGGTGCCAGGCGGCGGTCGAAGGCCGAGCGAGGCGTTCAGCGCCCAGGCGCCGGGTCCATCTTGTCCGGTAGAAGCGTCCGCCCCAAAGTGTCATTCAGCTTCTCTTCCCTTTTCTGCATACTACCTCTGATCTCTAATCTCTCTTAAACCGGGAATAATCCGGCTTGGGCATGTTCAGCCCGGAGATTGGCAGGCCGTTGAGGGCGCGCACCTTGAGCGGCAGGCCGTACAGGTGGATGAAGCCCTCGGCATCCGACTGGTCGTAGACGTTCTCCTGGCCGAAGGTGGCGAAGTCCTCGCGGTACAGGCTGAAGGGGCTCTTGCGCCCGGCCGGGATGACGTTGCCCTTGTACAGCTTCAGGCGCACGACGCCGGTCACCGGACCCTGGGTCGCTGTCGACGAAGGCGTCCAGGGCCTCGCGCAGCGGGGTGAACCACATGGCCGTTGTAGACCAGCTCGGCGTATTTGAGCGCCACCATGTCCTTGTAGTGCAGCGTGTCGCGGTCCAGGACCAGCGACTCCAGCTCGCGGTGCGCGGCCAGCAGGATCGTGCCGCCGGGGGTTTCGTAGACGCCGTGGGATTTCATCCCCACCAGCCGGCTCTCGACCATGTCGACGCGGCCGACGCCGTGTGTGCCGCCCAGGGCGTTCAGGCGCTCGATCAGCTTGGCCGGGGAGAGCTTCTTCCCGTTGACCGCCACGGGCGTGCCGTGCTCGAACTCGATCTCGACGTAGGCCGGCTCGTCCGGGGCATTCTCGGGCGCAGGCGGAGATCTGGTACATGTCCTCTTCCGGCTCCTGCCAGGGGTCTTCCAGCGGGCCGCCCTCGTGCGAAAGGTGCCACAGGTTGCCGTCCCGGCTGTAGATGGATTTCAGCGTGGCCTTGACCGGCACGTTGTGCGCCTTGGCATAGGCGATGGCGTCTTCGCGCGAGCGGATGTCCCACTCGCGCCAGGGGGCGATGACCTTCAGCCGCGGGTCGAGGGCGGTATAGGTCAGCTCGAAGCGCACCTGATCGTTGCCCTTGCCGGTCGCGCCGTGGGCCACGGCGTCCGCCCCGACCTCGTGAGCCACCTCGACCTGGTGCTTGGCGATCAGCGGGCGGGCGATGGAGGTGCCGAGCAGGTACTTGCGCTCGTAGACCGCCCCGGCGCGCAGCATGCGGAAGATGTAATCTCCGGCCAGCTCTTCGCGCAGGTCGTGGATGATGAGCTGGCTGGCGCCGCTGGCGATGGCCTTGGCCTCCAGCCCGTCCAGCTCCTCGCCCTGGCCCGACATTGGCGGCGAAGCAGACCACCTCGCAGCCGTAGTTTTCCTTTAGCCAGGGCACGATGACCGAGGTGTCCAGCCCGCCCGAGTAGGCCAGGACGACTTTTTTGATGGATTTGGATTTAGGCATACGATTCTCTTTCTTTGGCCGGTATCTAGGTGTATCAATATTCACCACAGATAAACACTGATGAACACGGATGGGAGATGAAAAGAGGCGCTTGGATGATGGTCAATCAACATGACTAAACTCTGCCTTTTCACCAGGTTGAATCACTTTTATCTGTGTTTACCTGTGGTTGAAAAATAATTCCTAAACGGAATAGGCAACAAAATACCCTCCCGGGGAGGAGGGTCTGGTTTGCCAAACAGGTTCGTGTTCTTTTACGCGCGCTCAGGCGAACACAAAACGCCATCCTTCCCGGTGAAGGGACTGCGGACGACGAGCGCGGCGGGGACTTGAGCTCTAAACTTAGGAAAGACATATTGGGCCGGTTTATATCACCGTGCCGCGCAACTGTCAAGAGTTTTGAGGAAAATGGGCCGGTTGACAAGGGGGCAGTCCTGCTGGCCAACATTGTTCGCAGGTCCCGGAGAGGCCGGCCTAATTCGCCTCGGGACGCGGCGTGACGAAAGCCTTCCCGATCCTGGTCAGGCCGATGATTCCCCCCACGACCATGGCAATTCCGGTCGGGATCTCGATGATGTGGTAGTAGTTGCTGCGCAGGTAGAGCGCCAGGTCGACGAGATTCGAGGGATCCGGGAGGGCGAGCACTGAGGTGATGACGTCGATCAGCAGGCTGATCCCGCTCAAGAGGACGGCGCCCGCGAGCACCAGCAGGAGCGGCGCCTGGCGGCCGGCGATCCGGACTCTGTGTTCCGCCTCGACTTTCCGGACGAAAGACTCGGCTTCCTGCCAGGTCATCCCGCTCCGTTCACACAAAGCCTGGACCAGGTTGCTCCGTCCGGTGTGCCTCCCGAGCTGCCCGACGACGAAGCGGACCAGATCGTCTGACCGGGCTTCCTCCGGCGGGTGGGAGGGTGCTGCCTGCACCGGCACGGGAGCGGATGCCGGGACCGGGCTCCCCGCTGGCGTGGATGGCAGACGCGCTTGAAAGGCAGCCAGCGCCCGCCGTACCGTCTCGTCGCCCGGATTGAGCCGGGCGCACGTCTCAAGATTGCGCAGTTTCTCGGCGACCGTCGGTCGGGCCTCCACCAGCCACATCCAGGCGAGGATATTGTGCGGGTCGGACTGCACGAGCGGTTCCAGGATTTGCTCGGCTTCCAGCTTTTTCCCTGCCTTGCAGAGCTGGATCGCCTCTTGAACACGATTGGAGTCCATGCTTGCCTCCCGATGGCGGAGTGCTGCCGTTCCAAAACCGATGACGTGATTATTATAGATGATATTTGGGGTGACGATCCCCGTCTCGCCGGCTGTTCACGCTTCCGGCAGGAAGCCCCCCTGCGTCTCTAGAACGAGCTGCCCCTGCTTGGTGAAACAATGAGGGTCCCCACTCGGGATCTCCACGATCCCGGCCTGCTGCACCTGTCCCTCGAAACTGCGCGATGTTTCTTCCCTGGGCGGGCTGCGGGCCGTTTTTGAGGAAGGCCAGAATGCGTCCGTTCTGCTCTTCCGTGAAACCTGGACGTAGGACGACAAGTTGTCCCGGATGGCATGGATGCTCAGCCATGGGGGCCGGAACTGCGCGCATTATGGCGCGTGGGCAACGGTGCTGACGTGGGGAAGCTTGGGTTGAAAGAAAGCCTTCGTCGTGGTGCCGATCTGGAGCTACAACGCAGGCATCTCCCCGAAGGGCCTCGACTCGCTTTCAGGCGACCGTGCCTGATCTTCCTTTTTCGTTCTCTCTCCTCCCGGGTTTCGTGAATGTCTCCAGCCGCCCAAATGATCATGCTTTCTTTTTTCTTTTTGCTTCCGCCCTCTCCAGATTTTCCTTTACCCTGAATTTCACAATTTTAGTGATCAAGTCGAAAGGAATGGGTTGATCCAGAGGAAATCGTACTGTTCCTTTCGAGCCTTTATATGCTGACAGCTCGCGCTTGAACTTCTCGATCCCGGATGATGTTGGGAAAAAGCTGATATGGTTTGTAAAACCGGCAAAGTGCACCAGATTGCCTTTCAGGTAAAAGGTCGGGATTTGATAGCTGATTTTCTCCTCCGCATCCGGCGCCGCGGCCCTGATCGTCAGCCTGATCTTTTCCAGGGTGGCTTGAACGTCCTTGGGGAAACCTGCGATGTATCCGTCGATATTTTTAGGCGCTGTAGGCATCACTTTTACTCCGTAATATTCTGAAATCTTTCCGGATCTCCCGGCACTGGGGAGGTTAGTCCCCCCAAATTGGCTGGCGTGCATTTGTCCCTTATGCAATTATGGTAACTGGATCAGCCCGATGAGGTTGCCATCCGCGTCCTTGGCAGTTGCGATCAGCTTGCCTCCGCCGACATCCCTGACCGCTTGCTGCACCTGCGCACCCGCGTCGGACAAGGCTTGCAGGGTGCTCTTGATGTCAGCAACCTCGTAATAGCCGATGGGCCCCGTCAAGCCCTGTTCGCGGGCATTGGGGTCCAGGCCTATTTCCTGGTCTCCGACCCTGAAGCCAACATAATATGCCTCATCCATATAAGGTTCGACACCCAAAAGCTTGCTGAAAAGCATCTTCGCTTTTGCGATGTCTTTGACGGGATAGTTGAATTGTTTGATCCCTTGATTTTTGCCCATAACTCTAAAGCCTCCTGGTTGAAGTTAACAGATAATCCATTGGTAAGGAATTGCCCCGATCATAGAACATATATTCTGTTCTGTCAAGATGGGAACGGAATGATTTCCGAACGTACGAAGCCACCGACTGCTTATGGATTGCCATTCTTAGGATGGCATCAGTTAAATCGCAACTTTGACAATTGCTTGGAAATCTCGTAGACCCTGCTGGGTCCCCCACTTCTGTTATGCGATGGCCTTCCCGCCCACTAACGGCTCACGCGTGGTAGACCATGCCGGCATCAGGCAGTCTTTTCTTCTCGTCCGCGATAAACCGGCTTTTTATTTCTCCTCGGACGCCTCCTCCACCTCGACGTGGAAATGATGCAGGAAGCGGTGGAAGACCGGTGCGACCAGCAGCCCCGCCACCACCAGGAAGACGATGCCCGCATAAAGGGCGTAGAAGGCGGCGAAGAGTTTGCCCGCCTCCGTGTGCAGCGCATCGACCGGGCCCATACCGCCCAGGATCATGGCGGCGTTGACCAGCGCGTCGATCCACGACAAGCCTTCAAAGAAATGGTAACCCAGAATGCCGAGGACCAGTGAGCCGGCTACGATCGCCAGGGCAATGCCGGCATAGCGTGCCTGGCGGCGGAGAAATACAGAACGGGGGACGAGCGGTTGGTTGCGGTGTTCGAACATGAGATCAGCCTTTCGATCCTATCACATTTTGATGGCAAATCCGGCATGAGGTCAACGGGGTAGTAGGTACTGTTCAGCGCACCAGAATCACGATCGGCAGCACGGGTGAGGGCTGGATTTCCTCGTACGGGTCAGCCAGCAGCAGCCCGGTAGAGGGACCCCCGTCCAGGTTCAGGGCCACGTCCAAGTCCAGGTCGGAACCGGTCAGGGTGACACTCAGCTGGTGCAGGGTGAAGGTGCCCAGGGGGGCTAGGATGAACAGGATCCGGCCCTGACGGTCCTGGGCGACGACGGTCCGCCGGGCACGGCGGCTGTCCTCGTACTGCGATGGGAAGCCCAACACGCCGCCCGGCTTGACCAGCAGGGGGAAGGACTGCACCGCGGCCAGCAGAGCTTCGCCCGGGTCGTAGGGCTTCTGCGCCAGCCAGCGGATCTCAGCGCCGCGTCGGGTGACCGCCAGCATGCCGGCATAATCCCCGTAGCCTTCCCCGATGGCCTTTCCATCCACCACGATCAGGCCGTCCGGAAGGTACGTCCCATTATCCACGCGGAAGTAGCCCGCGTTGACCACGACCAGCGCCCCGCTCCCGGCCTGCCAGCTTGCCAGTGAGCGGGGGCGGGGACTGTAGGCGACCTCCAGGGGGTATTCCCGGGGGTCCAAGCGCAGGATGTAGAGGTACTCGTCCCGCCCACCCGAGGCGTCGAACAGGTTAATCAGGCGCCGCTCCAGCCCGAGGTGCAGACTCTGCCAGCCCGTGTCGGGGACCAGCATCGCCGCCGGGTCCGCCGGGGCCGCCGAGGAAGGGATGCGGATGGGGGTGTGGGTCGGGGCGAGGCCGGATGTACCGGCGAGAGGTCCCCATTCGGCCAACGCCAGGCAGGCCAGGAACAATCCGGCAAGCAGGACCAGGATGACGACGGTCAGGGCGGTCCGGTGGGATGGAGCCGGACCGGCCCGTCCTCTATCGTCCGGCAGGCGCTTGGAGTTGGGCATCCTCGCCAGTATAAGTTGAATTCCGGCAAGGTACAATACCCCCGCCAGGGTGAGGACAAAGCGGGGAAAGATTGGAAATTGTAGAACCAGGTATCAAGCATTTACACAAGATTTGAAGGGCGGCAGGAACCCAGCCCTGATTTTCTTATTTTTCCATTACTGGCGCAATTTAACTATAATGTTCCAATTTTGTCGGGAAAAGGGACTATTTTCCTGCCGCGGGTTTCTGATCAACCCTTGCGGCCTTCGACGCCAACCGCTCCCGGTACTCGGGCAGCTCGGCCATTGGTGGCCGCTCCCTCTCGGCGATCTCCTCCACCTCCAGGAAGAGCCGCCCCGGCTCGTAGCGGATCAGCTTCATGGTCTTGTTGACCTCCTCCAGCATGTCCCGGCCGAAGCGCTTTTCGAGCTTGCGGACAACAGACTGGATAATGGCGAACGACATCTTGCTCAGCGCTTCGAGCGGCTGGTTGCGATGGACGCGCTCCTGCAGGTCCACCTGAGCTATGGCACCCAGGCCGAATTTCTCGAAGGTATCGATCAGCAGGCCGATCTCGACCCCGTAGCCGGAGGAGAAGGGTAGCCTTTCGAGTGCCGCCCGCCGGCCGCCGTATTCCCCCGAGAGCGGCTGCACCAGACCCGACAGCTCCGGGTAGAAGAGGTTGAGCAGCGGCCGGGCGGTCAGCTCGGTCACCCGCCCGCCGCCCTCCAGCTGCATCCCGTCGCCCACCTTTAGCGGACGGCGGTAGAAACCCTTGACCAATTGGATGTCCGAGCGCAGCAGGAGCGGCCCGACCAGCCCATAGACGAAGCGCGGGTGGATGTTGAGGATGTCCGTGTCGATCCACAGGACCAGGTCCCCGCGGGTGAGGAAGAGGCTCTTCCACAGCGCCTCCCCCTTGCCGTGCCTGGGGCCATAAGCCGGGAGCGTCTCCTGGTGGATGAAGACCGGGATTCCCAGGCTGGCGGCGATCTCGCGCGTATCGTCGCTGGAGTGCGAGTTGACGAGCACGATCTCGTCGAGCAGGGGCAGGCGGTCCATCAAGGCGCTTTTGACCGTCCGGATCACGGAACCGACCGTCTCCTCCTCGTTGAGCGCCGGTAGCGCCAGGCTGATGGTCAGGTTTTGTTTTTGCTTCTGGGCCAGTAGCTCCTCCAGCTGGTCGAATTCGTCGGCATAGAAGGTGTTCTCGGCGAACCACTTGTCGACCAGCACGGAGATCGCCCGCTGGCCGATCTCCTCGCCGGTGAAGCCGGCCGGCATCGGGTCGCGGGTTTTCACCACGATCACGCCGCTGGCCTTCTCGCGCAGGATGCGGTCCGCCAGCGGGCCGATGGAGCTGCGTCCACGGGTGGCCTCGCCGGAGGCGCCCATCACGGTCAGGTCGAACTGGTGCGAGACGGTCAGGACGGTACCGGCAGGGTCGTCGATCGTCAGGTCCTGGCGCACGATCTCGGGCAGGCTTTTCAGCACCCGGTCGAGGCCGCGAAACGGGGCATCCTGTGACCCATTCGAGCCCGACGCGGACATATGCAGTGACGTCACCACCGCCTTGCACGTGCGGGCGATCGACAGGGAAAGGCGCAGGGCCAGTTCGGCGTAGGGTCCGCCGCGCATCAGCGTCAACACCTTTTGCGGTCTTTCGGGAATGCTCCCGGCGACCAGGGCGATGTTGCAGGGCGGGTGGGCGAAGACCTCCGCCGGCGTCAGCCCCAGGGCTTCGAACTGCTCCGGCCAGCCCAGGATCAGCAGGCTGGGGCGTTCCTCCTTGATCACTTGGCTCAGTTCGTCCCAGGGTTTGTGGGAGACGCGCACCTGGGCACCTTTATAAGAGAGAACCTCGCTGGTCAGTCTGCGGATGGTCTTGCGCAGCCGGCGGGCGGACACCGCAGCCTCGCTCAGTGAGGCACCCTCAGGCATCGGGATGATCCCGGCCAGGATAACCGGGCCGTCGCCCGCAATGGCGCGCGCTGCCCTCAACGCCGGGCGATAATCATGGCCATCGATGATCGGGACGAGGACCTTGCGGAAGAGCGAACTCGGCCAGCGCTTTTTCATGCACGTCTCACTTTGCTTCCAGAAGCGGGGCAATCTGCCCGGCGAAAATTCGCTCCCAGTTGTACTCCTGGCGGACGCGGGCGCGCAGACGGTAGCCGCTGTCCGCCTCCAAGCGCCGGGCAATCCTCCCGGCCAGCTCCGCCGGGTCGGCCTCCGGGGCGAAGAACTCGGCCCGGCCGTCTGCCAGGGCGCGCAGAGGTGGTATGTCGGCACAGAAGATGGGCAGGCCCGACAGCCCGGCCTCCAGGATGGGGATGCCGAAACCCTCCTCCCGGCTGGGAAGGAAGAGCAGGTCGGCTAGCCGGTAGAAATCGGCAATGACCGCGTCGGGCAGGCCTTGCCCTGAGCCTGTCGAAGGGTCGTCGCTCAGTTCGGTCAGGAAATGGGCCGCCTCGGACAGCCCCAGCTCCCGGCGCAGGTGGAGCAGGCGCTCGAGATAGTGCCGGTTGTCCGGGTTGTGGGGGCCGGGCGGCCCGGTGACGATCAGGACTGCGGACGGGTAATCCTTGCGCAGCTCATGCAGCACGCGCAAGGCCAGCTCGATGTTCTTGCGCGGGGTGATGCGCACGGGCAGGAGCAGGATGGGCGCGGCATGGAGCAGGTCCAGCTGCCCGAGCAGCTGGCGTGTGCGGCCTTCCAGCTTGAAGAAACGGGAGAGGTCCAGGCCGTTCGGAATGACCGCGATCGTGTTGGCCGGTATGCCCAGCAGGTCCGCCAGCTCGTCCCGACGCAGCTCGGACACGGCCACGTGGGTTGCCTTCGCCGGGGGTTTGCGCAGCAGGTCCCAGGGCGGACCGGGGTGCAGTTCGGGGCGGTAGCGTGGCGCGGCCCAGGCCAGGTCGTGGTGCCACAGGATAAGGCGCGCCCGGCGCGGCGATTCGAAAAGGTTCTTGATGGCTGCAGTCAGGGCCAGGTTCTTGTGCAGCGAGCAGACGTTGTGGGCAATGACCACGTCAGCGTCCCCGATGAGGTGGTCCAGGGCGGTGGTCAGCTGCGCAGCGAGCGGTTCGAATTCCGGGGGCACGACCCCGCGGTCCAGCCCGGCCTTGACTTTCAAGACCTCAGGGTGGAGTGAGTTGGCTAACGGCAGGGGCAGGAACGGGATGCGGCTGTCGACCTGGGATCCGCGCCCGGCGACCACGGCGACCGCATGGCCGGCATCCGACATCAGTCGGGCGTGCTGCCCGAGGACGCTCTCCACGCCTCCGACGACCGGCGGCGCCGAGTAATGCAGCAGGATGATCTTCATGGCAGGTCAGTCATTCACGGGCCGATGCAAGGCTGTCGGAAGCTGCCGCCTGGATGGCCAGGTCGATGAAGGCCGCCGCAGACCATCCGAAGATGGGGGCGGCTTTGGGTGGATTGGTTCCGCTTTCGGGGTGATAGTATTCGTAGATGTCGTCCCGGTTGCAGACCAGCTCCAGCGTGCGGCGGCGCAGCTCGACCGCCAGGTCGTGGTGCCCGGTGCGCTGCAGGCCTTCAATCAGGAGGTAGTTGATGTTGATCCAGGTCGGGCCGCGCCACATCTGTTGCGGGTCGAAATGAGGGTCGTCCAACGCCACCGTCGGGACGGGATAACGCGGCCAGAACTCCCGGACGTCCGTCAGGTGCGAGAGCAGGCGCGCGACGACCTGCTCGGGCATCCGGGCGGTGAGCAGGGGAAAAAGATTGAAAGGAGTGCGTGCTGGGATGCGCCTGGGCGGGACGGCGTCGCGTTTGTATGCCCAGAAAAGGCCGGTCTGCGCATCCCACATCCACTCGAGCATGCGCGCGGCGAGGTCATCCGCCCGCTCCTTCCAGCAGGCCGCCTCGCCGGACTGACCGATCGCGGCGGCAATGCGGGAGAGGGCTTCCTGCTGCAGGCAAAGGTAGGTGTTGAGATCGGGGGACTCGACCGGCATGCCTTCGTCCCACAGCGGGCTGTCGTCCAGGCCGGAGGTGAATGGGTGGCGGTACGCGCACAGGCCGTTGCCGGATGGGCTGTTGTTCTCGAACCACCAGTTGTTCCAGCGCACGACGGGCTCGTAGATTTCCTGCAGGAACTCGCGGTCCCCGTCTGTTTCGTACAGCTTCCAGGCAGCCCAGGCGAGCAGCGGCGGCTTGGTGACATCGGCATCCACCGGGGAGGACAGGTGGGTGATCAGGCCCTCATCGTGGACCGCGTCGGGGAGCATGCCGTCCTCGCGCTGGTGGTCCAGCAAGATGCGAAGCTGGTCCTGGGCCAGGCGGCGGTCGACATGCCGGTAGGCCAGGGCGTGGAAGCAAGCGTCCCACTGCCAGATGCCGACGTAATGGACTTTCGAGGGGGTCATGGCTTCGCGCGTGGTGTAGAAGCGGGTGGAGATCAGGCCGGCACGCATCACCCACCAGGCATAATAGTACTGCGGCCGGTACTTTTCCTCGACAGGCGGGGCGGCGGCAAACCAGTCGTGCCAGCGGCGGGCGGCGTTTTCCAGGGCCACCTCCGGGGAGGGAAGGTAACGGTTGAAGCCCAGGCGCGGGGTGATGTTGAGCAGGAAGGCCTGGCCGCCCTGGGTGGCGTCGACGCGCAGGCGCACGACCTGGCTGGCGGCGGTCGGAGATTCCTTCTCGTCGCTCAGGATGGTGGCGTTGGTGGTATAGGCGATGTTGCGGCGGATGTCCCCGCTCAGGCGCAGGATGCCGCCGCGCCGGTCGGTGGAGGCGTAGTCCAGGTTGGCGCCGAAGCGCAGACCGCAGCGTGCCGACGGCAGCATTACCAATAACGTCTCGGCGTCCAAGAAAGTGATGGTGAACATGCCCAGGCGGGTGCGGCACTCGATGCAATGCGGGTAGGTGGTGAGCTCCAGCTCCAAAGCCTCCCCCTCTGCATCCGTAAAGACCCAGCCATCGATGATTGGTGGGCGCTCCCGGTAGGCGGATAAGCGCGGGTCGCGTTTGAACCAGCGCTCGGCCATGCGGATGGCAAACTGGCGACCGTCATGGAAAAGCAGCAGCCGCGAGCCGCGCTCGCTGAAGGGGATGCGTTGCAGGTTGATGCGATTTTGGAGGAGGGACAGATAGGGAGAATCGAAATCCATGGATTGCCTTCTCGGCAGTAGACCGGTAATTACCGATAAAGGATCGTCCGTCCAGGCTCCCATAGTTTACAACAATTGCCTGATCTGCGCGAGGCGAGTTTCCGCCCGCGGGGAGAGCAGGATCATCCTGCCCGGTTTGCTGCAGGTGGATTGGGCGGGATATCCAAAGGTATCAAAAAACGCCCTCGATGGAGAGCGTTTTCGATGCCGGGTTGCGGGCGCAGCTAGGCGCGCACCAGCGGCCGGAACTTGTATCCGTAGATCAGGATGCCGCGCTCGTCGCCGTCCGAGCGCAGGCGGCGGGTGACCATCTCGACCGGCATGCCGATCTCGACCGGCTGGTTGCCCAGGTCGGTCAGTTGGGCGGTCACCAGCGGACCTTCCTCCAGCTTGACCAGGGCCACGGTATACGGGGCGGTCTCGTCGTAACCCGCGGGGGCTTCGTAGATGGTGGTGTAGGAATACACCTCCCCCTTGCCGCTGAAGGCGTAGCTGGTCTTGGCTTCGCCGCCGCAGTTGGGGCAGACATCGCGGGGCGGGAAGATCTTGGCTTCGCAGTGCGGACAGACCTCACCGACCAGTCCGTAGCGTTGTGCTTTCAGGCGCCAGTGGCGTGGAATTTCCATAGGATGGTTTGCTCCTTATAGCTAATTTCGGTTTAACTGTAATTTTGGGCGACTCTCAGGAACTATCAGACTTCCTTGCGGGTTTGCAAGGCTCAATCCAGCCGCTCCAGGATGTGGGTGACGGCAGTGGCAGCCGGCCCGCCGAGCGATTGGAGCAGGGCGTACTTTGCCCCCGCAATCTGGTTCGCCCCGGCCTGACCCCGGAGCTGGGTCGCCGCTTCGACGGCCTGGTACACGCCGGTCGCGCCTCCGGGGTTGCCGCGCGCCTTCAGCCCTCCCATCGTCCCACAGGGGATTTTCCCCTTCAGGCTTATGGCGCCATCCTGGGCCAGCTTCCAGCCGGAGCCGCGCGGGGCGAAGCCGGCCGCCTCCAGCGACAGGGCGGCATAAATGGTGAAGGCGTCGTGATATTCGAACAGACCCACCTGCTCGCGGCGGATGCCGGCTTTCTTGAAGGCCTGCTCGACCGAGAGCTGTGCCGCGGCAAACCACAGCAGGTCGGCGCGGTCGTGCAGGGCGAGCGTGTCGGAGGCGGCGGAGGAGGCGGCGATGCGCACCCGCGGGTGGGGGAACTTCTTCGGGAGCAGCTCGCCGCGGGTCAGCAGGACGGCTGCCGCGCCGTCGGCGTTGGGGGCGATGTCGAACATGTTCAACGGCTCGCTGACCATCTCCGCCTTCCGGTAGGTTTCCAGCTGGATGGCCTTCCGGTACATGGCGTTGGGATTTCCCGCCCCGTTGGCGTGGTCGTTCAGGGCAAAGCCGGCCAGCCCGTCGGCCGGGAGCTTGAACTCGTGCAGGTAGCGCCGGGTCAGCAGGGCGGCCTGGGAGGTGGGGGTCAGGCCCTGGACGGTCTCGTAGTCGCTGTCGGCTGCGGTCGCCAGGGCTGCCTCGATGTCCGCGCCGATCAGGTCGGTGAATTTCTCCACGCCCACCACCAGGGCCGCTTCGACCAGGCCGCTGGCCAGAGCGATGAATCCCTGGCGCAGGGCGGCTCCGCCCGAGGCGCCGGAGGCCTCCACCGCCGCGGCCTCGATGCCGGTCATCCCGGCAAAATCCGCCAGCAGCACACCCAGATGGGCCTGGCGCGAGAGGCCGGGAGCCAGCATGTTGCCCACGAAGAGCGCCTGGGGACGCAGGCCGCCGGAGTCTTCAATGGCTGCCTGCATGGCCTGGATCGCCAGTGAGCGCAGGGAAATCTCCCAATGCTCGCCGACGGGGGTCTGTCCGATACCGGCAATGACGACGTCAGTCATGAAACTACCTTTCTCTTGCCAAAATCCTTTTTTGCCAGGGCAGGTAACAGCTCCTGTTTCCCTTGGATCAAGGCTTCGCGTTTTGCCCTGCTCCAATTTTGGACCTGTTTTTCGCGGGCATACGCTTCAGCGACACGTTCGTATTCCTCGGCGTACACCAATTTGACCGGCAAGCGCCGTGAGGTATATTTGGCCCCTATTCCTTGTTGATGTTGCCAAAGACGGTGTTCCAAATCCTTGGTGGAACCGACGTAATAGGAGCCATCCGAACATTCGAGGATATACATCCAGGGCATATCCCGACCTCGGTGGTCGAGTAGTGTCGAGCGGAGCGAGACACGTACCGAGACCACATTCCGGGTGCGCCTGTTGGTCTCGGTACGCCCCTGCGGGGCTACTCGACCAACGGCATCATTTCATAGTGATTTTTCCGCGCTGGCGGGCGTAGACGGCGTAGTCGATCTCCGTGCGCCGGGCGATGTAATCCTGGGTCTTGAGCGCCAGGTCGCGCCGTTCCGGCAGCCGCTCGGTGACGCGCAGGTCGAAGGCGTCCGACCCGGCCCCGGAGCCGAAGGAGACCATCAGGATGCGGTCGCCGGGCTGGGCCATGTCCAGGATGGCGGTCAGGCCGATGATGGCCGCGCCGGCGTAGGTGTTGCCGATGACCGGAGCGAGCAGCCCGGGCTTGATCTGCTCGGCGCTGAAGCCGAGCATCGAGGCCACCTTTTGCGGGAACTTGGCGTTGGGCTGGTGGAAGACGGCCCATTTGTAATCCTTGGCGCTGGTGCCGTTGGCCTCCATCAAGGCCTTGCCGGCCTCGGTGATGTGCTTGAAGTAGGCCGGCTCGCCGGTGAAGCGCTGGCCGTGCTCGGGGTATTTCTGGTTCTCGCGGCGCCAGAAGTCGGGCGTGTCGGTGACGTAGGAGTACGAGGCGTCGATGACCGCCAGTGACTCCTCGGCCGGGCCGACGATGAAGGCTGCACCGCCGGCCGCGGCGGTGTACTCCAGCGCGTCGCCGGGCTTGCCCTGGGCGGTGTCCATGCCGATGGCCAGGGCATAGCGGGCCATGCCCGAGCCGACCAAGCCCATCGCCGTGACCATGGCCTCCGTCCCGGCCTTGCAGGCGAACTCCCATGTCGGCGGCCTGGACGTGGGGCACCGCGCCGATGGCCTCGGCCACGATGGTCGAGAGTGGGCTTGACCGCATAGGGGTGCGACTCGGACCCGACCCACACGGCGCGGATCTCGGCCGGGTCGATCCCGGCGCGTGCCATGGCATTGCGCGCCGCCTCGATGGACATGGTGACCACGTCCTCGTCCAGGCCGGGGACGGCTTTCTCCTTGATCGGCAGACCGGCGTTACGGCCGCCGCTCCAGATGCGGGCCACCTCCTTGGCCGGCAGGCGGTAGCGCGGCACGTATGCCCCGTAGCCGACGATGCCGACAGGACGGGAAGGTTTCAGTAATGTTTTGTTTTCAGCCATGCTTGTTCCTCCGTATGGGCGATCCCGTGTGATCGCCCGGGCAGACACACAGGTCTGCCCTTACGTGTTATTTTTCCTTTCCTTCAAGATTTCCTCGGCGCGGTCGATGCGCACGGTCTTCTCGCTCACCATCCGGGCAGCGACCTGTTCGATCATGTCGCCGGTCGCCCCGGCGGCGATGGCCACCTGGCGGGCGTGCAGGGACATGTGCCCGCGCTGGATGCCTTCGGTTGCCAGGGCGCGCAGGGCAGCCAGGTTCTGCGCCAGCCCGACCGAGACGACGATCTCGGCCAGCTCGGCGGCGGTCTGCACGCCCATCATCTTCAGCGCCGCCCGGGCGCCCGGATGGACCTTGGTGGCTCCGCCCACGATCCCGACCGCCATGGGCATCTCCAGCGAGCCGACCAGGTCGCCGGCCGCGTCCTTGCCCCATGCCGACAGGCTGGTGTAGCGCCCGTCGCGCGCGGCGTAGGCGTGCGCCCCGGCCTCGATGGCGCGCCAGTCGTTGCCGGTGGCGATGACCACCGCGTCCACGCCGTTCATGATGCCCTTGTTGTGCGTCGCCGCCCGGTAGGGATCGGCGGCGGCGAAAGCCCAGGCGGCGATGATCCCGTCCCGGACCTGCTCGCCGCTGAACGGGCGGCCATCCGCGTCCTTGAATTCCAGCTCGTTGAGCGGGATCTTGCATTCGACGTGCGCCAGCCGCCGGTCGGCCAGGTTGGAGAGGATGCGCAGGTGGACGCGCCCGCCGGTGATGGCTTCGACCCGTGGGGCCAGGCGTTCGCAGGCCGTGTTGACCGCGTTGGCGCCCATGGCGTCCCGCACGTCGTAGATCAGGTGCAGGACCAGGAACGGCCCGATGGGCGATTCCTCGATGATGCGGACCTCCAGGTCGCGCGCCCCGCCGCCGAGCTTCTTCAACACCGGATCGATGCGGTCCGCCTCGTCGAGGAGTTCGTCCTTGTGGGCGTAGAATCTCCAGGCTGGCCGCCATCAGGTCCGGGACGTCCAGCACCTGCATCTGGCCGATCATCTCCGGCGGGGACATGGTGGCGATAAAGCCGCCCCCGGCGCGAGCCAGCTTGGCCATGAAGGATGCCCCGGCCACCACCGACGGCTCCTCGATGGCCATCGGCACCAACACTTCGAGCCCGTTGACGACGAAGTTCAGACCGATGCCGAGCGGCAAGGCGTAGGTCCCGACGGCGTTCTCGACCATGTGGTCAGCCTGCTCGGCAGACAAGTGCGTGGTAAGCTCTTCCACGCTCAGGCCCGAGGCTTCCGCCAGCCGTTTCAGGCGTTCGTTGAGGGGGAGATTATAAAATCCGGGAATGCGGGAGGTGCTCATCTCATCCTTTTTGCCCTCTGCGGTGAGGGTTTTCTGTGGTTATTTTACGTTCCACGTCTGGCAAAACCTATCAAACTTGGCGAAAGTGGACAAGTAGAGTAGAATTATATGGGTTTTAGGTGTCCTAAATGCTCCTGACGCGCGAAGAGCTACAAGAGAGGTTGTTTGCACTACACCGGGCGAGCCTGGAATTGGTCAAGGATGTCTCGCTCGAGACGCTATTGGAGCGGATCGCCGGGGTGGCTTGTGAACAGTCTGGGGCACGCTATGCAGCCCTCGGCGTCCTGGATGACCGGGGGAAACTGAAGAAGTTTATCACGGTCGGCATGACCTCCGAGGAGATCAAGCGCATCCCGCATCCGCCGCGCGGGCTGGGTCTGATCGGCGTGTTGATGGACAGCAAGGAGAACATCCGCCTGGCGGAGATCAAAGACGACCCGCGCAGCGTGGGTTTCCCGACCGGACATGCCGAGATGCACTCGTTCCTGGGCGTGCCCATCCGCCTGGGCGAGCGGCAGCTGGGCCAGATTTATCTGACCGAAAAGGTCGACGCGCCCGAGTTCACCGCCGATGACGAAACCATCATCGAAATGCTGGCGGCTTATGCCGGGGCGGCCATCGAGAACGCCCGCCTTTACCAGGGTATCCAGGAGCGTGAGCAACAGCTCACCTCCCGGAACAAGGATCTGGCATTGATCAACCAGGCCGAACTCGCCCTGTCTTCGTCGCTGGACATGGAAGAGATTCTCAATAAGACCCTGGCCCTGCTGATGACCCATTTCAAGGTCGAGGCCGGGGAGATATTCCTGCGGGAGGAGGACAGTGACGTGCTGCGCCTGAGGCTGCACCGCGGCCAGGCGGCCGAGGCGTTCTGGACCCGCAGCCGGTTCAAGTTCGGCGAAGGGATGGTGGGCCTCGCTGCGCAGAGCATGCAGCCCGTGGTCAGCACCCGCCTCGACAAGGATGATCGCGTCATTCGCACTGCGGTGGTCAAGGCCGGCTTCAAACAGATCGTCTGCCTCCCGTTGACGGCGCACGGGGAGGTGGTTGGAGTGCTGACCATCGCCACACGCAGTCGCAGGGCGCTTTCCCAGAGCGACCTGCAGTTGCTGATCGCGATCAGCGCCGGTGCGGGGATAGCCATCGAGAACGCCCGACTGCACGCCAATGCCCGCCGGCTGGCGGTCCTGGAGGAGCGCGAACGCATCGGCATGGACCTGCATGACGGTGTCATCCAGTCCATCTACGGCGTAGGCCTGACTTTGGAGAATGCCCGCCTGCTATTGAAACAGGATCCCAAAGCCGTGGAGGACAGGCTTCAAAAAGCAATCGATGATCTCAATCGGACCATCCGCGACATCCGCAGTTATATTCTCGATCTGAGGCCACGTCAGTTGAAGGGGGAGAGCCTGGTCGATGGCGTGCAGCGCCTGATCGCCGAGTTTCGTCAGAACTCCAAGGTCGAGGTGGTCCTGTCCGGCTTGAAAGGCGACCACCTGGCCGACCTGCCGCAGCCGCATGCCATGGCATTGTTCCACATCTGCCAGGAAGCCCTGGCGAACATCGCCAAGCACGCCAATGCCAAGAAGGTCTTGATCGAACTGTGGGGCACTGCCGACCGGGTCCTGCTCGAGGTCCAGGACGATGGCCGCGGGTTCGAGCTGGATCAAACCAGCAAAACGCTCGGCCACGGTCTGGCCAACATGCAGACCCGCGTTGCCAATGTGGGCGGCGACCTGGATATCTCCTCCACGCCGGGCGAGGGGACGACGATACTCGCCTGGGTTCCGCGGGCGGAAGCCTCATAATCCGCTCGCGCGGCTTTTTTCCACAAACGAAGCGCCATAAACTGAGTTTCACGTCTCCGACTCCGGCTGCTGTTCAAAACCGCACTTTTTAAGGTCGGAGGGCTTTTTGCCAGTAGCCCGGCAAGTGCTTTTGGCGCCTACCCATATGTGGCGGCGAGTCGGGGTCATCCCTCCGGCTGTGGGGGGAATCGCCGAAATTCCGGGTTATGGGAGGCGGGAATTTGCACCGACTCGCTTTAAGGTATCGGCGTCTTAAAAATTCAGATGTTTTTAAGCAAGCGTAGGCTTTACGTATTGGAATAACGGCATTTATCTGCTAGAATAGGTCTTGTTGATTGGGGTAGTGAGGACTACCCTCCCCAGCTTTTGGAACAAGAAATCTTATTGTTAAATTTTTCCCACTGCGCCAGCAGTGGGCTTCTGTACCCATACCTCATTGCCGAACTGTGTGGAGGAGAATCAATGGACGCCGAGTTGGCCTGGCAATCAGCATTGGGGCAGCTCCAGATGGAGATGCCAAAAGCATCCTTCGACACCTGGGTGCGCGATACGCGCATCGTGACGTATGAAGGTGGAGTGTTTACCGTTGCGGTTAATAATGCATACGCCCGTGACTGGTTGGAGAGCCGCTTATCCAGCACGGCCACGCGCTTGCTGATGGGGATTATGAACCGCGAGGTGGAGGTGCGCTTCGTGGTGCACAGTTCCGAAAGCACGACACCGGTTTCGGCCCCCTCGCCTGCCGCGGCAGACGAGGTGCCCGTCTCGAACGCCGAGGTGGGTTTTCGCACGGAAAGTGTCGACCGGTTGGTGCCGCATCCGCACAATGTCTCGCTGAATCCCCGCTATACGTTCGACAATTTCGTCGTCGGCCCCAACAACCGGCTGGCCCATGCCGCCTCCCTGGCGGTCGCCGAACACCCGGCCACGGCGTATAATCCCTTATTCCTGTATGGGGGCGTCGGCATGGGCAAGACCCATTTATTGCACGCCATCGGCAATTATTGTCAGGAGCACGGCCAGAACGTGCTTTACGTTTCTTCCGAAGAGTTCACCAACGACCTGATCAATGCCATCCGTTCGCACACCACCCAAGCCTTCCGCGAAAAGTACCGCTCGGCGGACGTGCTGCTGGTCGACGACATCCAGTTCATTGCCGGGAAGGAATCCACGCAGGAGGAATTCTTTCACACCTTCAACACCCTGCACGGACAGAACAAGCAGGTCATCGTTTCCTCCGACCGGCCGCCCAAGTCCCTGGTCACGCTGGAGGAGCGCCTGCGCTCGCGCTTCGAATGGGGCCTGACCGCCGACATCCAGCCCCCCGACCTGGAGACTCGCCTGGCCATCCTGCGCTCCAAGTCCGATCGACTCGGACGCACGGTGCCGGCCGAGATCATGGAGCTGATCGCGCGCCGTGTCCAGTCCAACATCCGCGAGCTGGAAGGAGCATTGAATCGCATCATCGCCTTTGCCGATCTAAGCGGCACGGCCCTGACGCTGCAGCTGGCCGAGGTGGCTCTGGCAGACCTCCTGCCCCAGCGCGGGGACGTCAAACCGGACGCGGTGGTGGACGTGGTGGCACGGACATTCAACCTGTCCGTCGAGCGCCTGCTCAGCCCGGACCGGTCGCGCGACGTTGCCCTGCCCCGCCAGATCGCCATGTTCCTGATGCGCGAGACCAACGTCTCGCTGCCTCAGATCGGACTGGCCATGGGCGGTCGCGACCACACCACGGTCATGTATGCCTGCGAGAAGGTCGCCGACCTGCTCGAGCGGGATGACAAGCTCCGCCGTCAGGTGGTGCAGATTCGCCAGCAGCTCTACGGCCAGCAGGCTGCAATTTAGGAAGGGCGGGAAGTCAGATCCCGAAACCATCCTATAACGTCCCGGTCATGTGCCGGGACGTTATTTTATTTTCTCCATGGGTTTGTAGAGATTCCGGGCAGCGCTTTGTCGCAGGGTCAGGAGGCTAATCGTGCCGCCGGCCGATGAGAAGACCGATCAGCAGGCCTCCGATTGCGCCGACGATCAACCCGATGACAATGCCGATCCCGACCAAACTCACTGCGGAAGCGTCCGATACGGGTCGGGGAGGATGGGAGACGGGCAGCGGGGTTGGGGTGTCCGAGGCTGGAAGATAACCGGCCTGGATTGTGGCGGCAGCCTGGGTCATGATCTTCGATTGTCCCACCGGATCGTCGGGATAGACCGTGGCGGCTGCAAAAAGTGTGGCCCAGGCCTGCGTGACGGCAAGTTCCTTTTCCCCCGGGGCAGGCATTTCAAGATAAGGTGTCGGCGTCGAAGAAGGGGTCAGCGAGGGCGTGATCGTGCGGGTGATCGCCGCGGCCTGGGTCAAGGTGGCGTCGATGTCGGCTTCGGGCACGATGACGCTGGGAGCCTGCCCCGAGGCGGCGACCGCCTCGGCGATGTTTTGGGGGTCGGCGGAGTCCGCGGCGTCAAACTGGCTGAGCTGCAAGGCGTACAGCTGGCTCGTCTGGTCGATCGTAATGTAAAAGAGGGCGTGCATGCCTGCGTATACTTCGGTCAGACAGACCGATCCCGGTCCATAGCCTCTGACGGCGAGAAATGCCGGACCGCGGCCCTTGATATACTGGATGACCTGGATCGTGGCTGTTTCGGTGTAGGTTTCCCATTCCAGGTCGGTGACCACACCCTCGACCACCAGGGCCGAGGCTTTGACATGTTCGGTGATGGTGAAATGCGGGTTGCCGCCCGGCGGGGGAGTGCAGGCGAAAGCGGGGGCCGGACATGCGCCGACAGCCAGGGGAACAAGGATCAGCATAATGCCCACACGGATGAGCCTGTTCATGATGTTTTCCTCCCGCTCAACAAAAGAGAAAAAGAGATCGACTGAAGCCTGAGGGAGCAGTCACAGCGTGGTAGACGCTCCAGTCGAAGCGATTGTTCCCGCCGGCCCCACGGCTATAAATTGCCGAAGTGCTTCTCGAGGAAGAGGGCTTCCTCCGTCAACCCGTGGCGGCGATAGAGTGCGATCGCCCGGGCATTATCCGGCATCACGGCCAGGGAAATTTCGGCGCAGCCCGCCGCCTCCATGCGGGAAAGCACCTCGGTGAGCAATGCGCTCCCCACCCCCTGGCTGCGAAATCGTCCGTCCACGACCAGCTCCTCGACCAGGCAGGCGTCCCCGGCGTGGTACAGGTCCGGGCGGACGGAGTAGCTGAGCAGGCCAAGGATCTGCCCATCCGATTCGGCCAGCAGGACCTTGCTCGCCGGAGCGGCCAGGTACTTTGCCACATACCCTTCCGTGATCGGGCTCTGCCCGCCCGCGTCTGAGGCCATGGCGTTGATCAGTTGGACGATCCTGGCCGGATCTTTTTCGCCTGCCAGGCGAAGCTTGAGTTCCATAGTTTTCATTATAATGAAAATTGACCCGTCGAGGACGAGTCAATTTTTTACCAAGGGTGTATCTCCGGGTTGCCCTGAGATCATCATGCGGCGGGGCGAGGGTCTCAAAACCGGGCGGTTGTGCGACCGCCGCTGCGAATGACCGCGGGGATCGGACATGGGCGACATCCCCGGGGGACGGCTTGATCACCTTTCAGATGGAATCTATGGCACTTGCTCGTCTACGAATTCCCCACCGGTAATCTCGCGACTGAGCACGCGGCGGTTCTCGTCGAACTTGAAGACCACTTCGATGTTCTGGAAGCACATCCCGCGGCTGCCGATCAGCACCTTGCGGCACAGGTAGAAGGGTTTATCGTTTTCGTCATACTCCAGGCTGGGATCGTTGTTGACGTTGACCTGGCCCTGGATGATCTCGCCGCAGCGCTTGCATTTGACCGAATAGGTGTAGAAGGTTCCCCGCGGTTGGGAGGGGGAGGAGAGGGCGCGGAAGAAATCTTTAAACAGGCTCATGGTTCATTCCTTGGGTGACCCTCAGGAGTTTGCTTCCCGCACGATTCGATCCGGGAGCGGCGCGTTACCCCTGTTGAGGGTCGGGAAAATAGACAGGATTTTAGGGGATTACCCATTAAGTATAGCACGCTTGTAAAATCACCCAACCCGCGAGGAAATTTATGGTATACTAACCGCCGCTCCCGTCCTGCGACGGGGCCCATCTTGCCCGGGACGGGCATCAAGCGTCCCTGAGCGGGTTTTCATCCCCGCTAAACTCACCCCCTTTCGCACCTGGTTTCTCACCCGCGTGTCGGAATAGGGGAAGCAAGGAGAAAAAATGGCAGTCGTATCCATGAAGGCGTTGCTGGAGAGCGGCGTGCATTTCGGTCACCGCACCAACAAGTGGCATCCGGCCATGCGGCCCTACATCTTCACCGAACGCAACGGGATTCATATCATCGACCTGCAGCAGACGGTGAAGGCGATCAACACCGCCTATAACGTCATCCGGGACGCGGTCGCCAACGGCGGCGTGGTGCTGTTCGTCGGCACCAAGCGCCAGGCCCAGGAGACCGTGCATGACGAGGCGATCCGCTGCGGGATGCCTTACGTCACCGAGCGCTGGCTGGGCGGCATGCTGACCAACTGGTCGACCATGTACCTGCGCATCCAGGAGCTCGACCGGCTCGAGAAGTTGGTTGCCACCGGCGAGGTCGAGCGGCTGACGAAAAAGGAGGGCTTGCTCATCCAGCGGGAGATCACCCGCCTGAACATCCGCCTGTCGGGCGTGCGCGCCATGACCCGCCGCCCGGACATGCTCTTCGTGGTGGATGTAAGCCGCGAGGACGCCAGCGTGCACGAGGCCAACCTGCTGGGGATCCCGGTCGTCGCCCTGGTGGACACCAACTGCGATCCCTCCAATATCGACTATGTCATTCCGTCCAACGACGATGCCATTCGCGCCATCAAGCTCCTGGTGGGAAAGATGGCCGATGCGGTCCTGGAAGGCAAGGCCATGCGCAAGGACGAGGAATTAGAAGCCGAAGCCGAGGCGCAACGCGCCGCGGAGGCTCAACCTGAAATGGCCGAGGCGGCCATGCGCACCGTCGAGATGGATGAGGAGCTCGAGGACGAGAAACTGCTTGGAAAAGCGACCTTAGCCAAGCTCGCCCCGGCTGCCAAGCCCGAGGAAGAAGAGAAAATCGCCCCGGCAGCCGAGGAAGTCAAGGGAGAGGGCGAGGCGGTCAAGAAGGGCGAGGAAGTCGAGAAGGACAAGGAAGTCGAGAAGGATAAGGAAGTCAAGAAGGACAAGGAAGAAAAATAGGTTGAGGGACAACATGGAAATCACGACCGAAATGATCAAAGAACTGCGCGCCGCGACCAATGCGGGCGTGCTCGACTGCCGCAAGGCGCTCGAGTCCTCAGGCGGCGACTTCCAGAAAGCCGTCGACTACCTGCGGGAAAAGGGCTTGGCCACCGCGGCCAAGCGCGCCGATCGCGTCGCCTCCCAGGGCGTGGTGGAGCTCTACTCCCACGGCTCCGGACGGGTCGGCGTGATGGTCGAGGTCAACTGCGAGACGGATTTCGTCGCCCGCTCGGAGCAGTTCCGCAACTTCGCCCACGAAGTCGCCCTGCAGGTGGCTGCCACCGGACCGAGATACATCAAGGCCGAGGAGATCCCCGCCGGGGAGTTGGAACACGAGATCGAGATCGCCAAGGCGCGAGCCCGGGAAGAAGGCAAACCCGAGAAAATGCTGGACAAGATTGCCGAAGGCCGGTTGGAGAAGTTCAAGGATGAGGTCGTGCTGCTCAGGCAGGCCTACATCCGCGACGAGCAGGTGACGATCGAAAAGCTGCTGCTCGACCTGGTCGCCTCGATGGGCGAGAACATCGTCGTGCGCCGCTTCGCCCGCTGGGAGCTCGGCGAGGTCAGCGAATAATCGTAAAGGCCAACCCTCCGGTTGGCCTTTTTTTGCGCCACGGCCCTGCCATCGGCAGTGCCCAGGGCCGCCCCAGACGAAAAGGGAGTGAAAATGACCGATCTTAAGTACCGACGCATCCTGCTCAAGCTGAGCGGCGAGTCGCTGGCCGGCCCGGACGGCTTCGGGATCGACCCGCTGCAGGCCGAGGCGATCGCCCAACGCGTCAAGGACGTCCATGAAATGGGCGTCGAGGTGGCCATCGTCATCGGGGCCGGCAACCTGTGGCGTGGCAAGCAGGGTCTGGACCGCGGCATGGACCGCGCCACCGCGGATTACATGGGCATGCTGGCGACGGTCATGAACGCCTTGGCCCTGATGGATGCCATGGAGCGCATGAATGTATACACGCGCGTCCAGTCCGCCATCGAGATGCGCGCCGTGGCCGAGCCGTACATCCGCCGGCGGGCCATCCGCCACCTGGAGAAGCAGCGCGTGGTCATCTTCGGTGCCGGGACGGGCAACCCCTTCTTCTCGACCGACACGGCGGCCGCCTTGCGCGCCATTGAGATCGACGCCGACGTGCTGATCAAGGCCACCAAGGTGGACGGCATCTACGATGCCGACCCCAAGAAGAACCCCGGGGCAAAGAAGTTCGACCACCTGTCCTACATCGACTTCCTGAACATGCGCCTGGAGGTGATGGACAGCACGGCCATCTCCCTGTGCATGGACAACAACCTGCCCATCCTGGTGCTCAACCTGTGGGATGCCCAGGCGCTCGCAAAGGCCCTGGGCGGGCAGAAGGTGGGCACGCTGGTCTCGGCGTAAGGCCGGCCTAGGACCGGCACCCAGGCTCGGGCGGGGAGAGTCTGAACGTCATCTGACACCTTTTGACAGGGCCGTCAGGGGATACTTTCCGGCGACCCTGAACCTTTAAGTAGCATTTTTTCTGGTTTTAGGGTATCCTTAGGGCGGGACTCTTCCATCCAATCTAGGAGGCCGACGTGATCAAAGACATCCTTAAAGAGGCTGAAACACGCATGCGGGCCGCAGTTCAAAATCTGGAGGAGGATCTGGCCGGCATCCGCACCGGTCGGGCCAGCCCGGCACTGGTCGAGCGTCTCCAAATCGACTACTACGACACCCAAACCCCGTTGATCCAGTTGGCTTCCATCTCCGTGCCGGAACCACGCAGCCTGTTGATCAAACCCTTCGACCCCACCACGCTCAAGACCATCGAGCGGACGATCCAGGCTTCCGACCTGGGTCTGACCCCGTCCAACGACGGCAAACAGATCCGCCTTAACCTGCCGCCCTTGACCGAGGAACGCCGGCGCGAGCTCGTCAAGGTCGTCCATGCCCGCCTGGAAGAGTGCCGCGTGGCCGTGCGCAACATCCGCCGCGACCTGCACAACGACATGCGCGACTTCGAGAAGGAGAAGCTGATCTCGGAAGACGACCTGACGCGCGGCGAAGAAGAGCTGCAGAAGATCACCGACCGTTTCATCGAAGATGTCAACAAGCACGGCCAGCACAAGGAAGAGGAGATCCTGGAAGTCTAGGCCAGGGATATGGCAAAAAAGTCTGCGACATCCAGGCCGAAAGTCCCCACGCATGTTGCCATCATCATGGACGGGAACGGGCGCTGGGCGCTCTCACGCGGCCTGCCCCGCCTGGCCGGCCATCGCGCCGGCACCGAAAATCTACGCCGCATCATCACTGCCTGCGTGGAGTTCGGCGTCAGGTACCTGACCATCTACGCCTTCTCGACCGAAAATTGGGGACGGCCGCGCGAGGAGGTGGAAGGCCTGATGCACATCCTCGAGGACGTCATCGACCGGGAGCTGGCCGAATTGAACAAAGAGGGGGTGCAGCTGCGCCACATCGGACGGCTGGAGCGCCTGGATCCGAAGCTCCAGGAAAAGGTCTTGGAAGCCATCGACCTCACCAAGAACAACAGCCGCCTGGTCCTGAACGTGGCCTTCAACTACGGCGGCCGCGATGAGCTCGTCTGCGCCGTGCAGAAGATCATCCAGGATCAGGTCAAGGCGGAAGAGATCAACGTCGACCTGATCAACCGCTACCTGTTCACCGCCGGCGTGCCGGACCCGGACCTGATCATCCGCACCTCCGGCGAGTTGCGCGTCTCGAACTTCCTGATCTGGCAGTCCGCCTACTCTGAATGGTACGTAACCCCCACCTACTGGCCCGATTTCGACAAGGAGGAATTCCGCAAAGCGTTGGACGCCTTCGCGATGCGCGACCGCCGCTACGGCGGTCTATCCCAGGTGGATGAGGATCGTTCCTAAATGGTAAAACGCTTTCTGGCTGCATTCATCCTGGCTGCCGTCGGCATCCCGGCGATTTTCCTTGGAAAAATCCCCTATTTTGTGCTCATTACCGTCTTTTTGTGCATCACCGCCTGGGAATACGTCAACCTCTTCCGGGTGATGAAGCTCTCGCCGTCGATGGGACTGACGGTCGGCGGCGTGCTGCTGCTCCTGGTCGTGCGCGGTTTCTTCCCCTCCCTGGCGCCGGCCGCGCTGGCCCTGGTCGTCCTGCTGGCGATGACCGGTCCACCTGGTCGATTACGAGCGCGGCGCCGACCACGCCGCCACGGACTTTGCCGCCACGGTCGCCGGGCTGGTGTACGTGGGCTGGATCGGCGCCTACCTGGTAGACCTGCACTCCCTGGGCACCGGCACCGACGGCGCCTGGTACGTGCTGCTGGTCCTGGGCACCATGTGGCTGGCCGACGCCACGGCCTACTTCGTCGGCTCGGCCTATGGGAAGCACAAGATGACCCCCCGCCTCAGCCCGAAGAAATCCTGGGAGGGCTACTGGGCCGGGGTCGTCGCCGGGACGCTGGGCACCGCCGGCCTGGCCGTGCTCTGGCACCGCCTGGGCGGACCGGACGTCAGCTGGTGGCAGGGCGGCCTGCTCGGCCTGGTCCTCTCCGTCGTCACCACGCTGGGTGACCTCGGGGAAAGCATGATCAAGCGCCAGGCCGGCCTGAAGGACTCGAGCGACATCATCCCCGGCCACGGGGGTTTCTTCGACCGTATGGACGCCTGGCTGTGGGGTGCCGTGATCGGCTATTTCCTGATTACCTGGTTCATGCGCTGATGGATTGATCGCTTCGGGAGGTCCTGGATGAATACGGAACCGACGCGCAACCTGGCCCTGGAGCTGGTGCGTGTGACCGAGGCGGCCGCGCTGGCCGCCGGCCGTTTCATGGGACGCGGGGACAAGAACGCCGCCGACCGCGCCGCGGTCGAGGCGATGCGCCTGGTGTTGAACTCGATCAACATGAACGCGGTGATCGTCATTGGCGAGGGGGAAAAGGACCAGGCCCCCATGCTGGCCAACGGCGAGCGCGTTGGCAGCGGCCAGGGTCCCGAGATGGATATCGCCGTCGACCCGATCGACGGTACCCGCCCGCTGTCGAACGGCACCTGGAACGCCATCGCCACCGTGGCCCTGGCGCCGCGCGGCACAATGTTCGACCCCGGACCGTTCCTGTATATGAATAAGATCGCCGTGGGTCCGCAGGCCAAGGGCAAGGTGGATGTCAATGCGCCTGTCAAGCACAACCTGCAGGCGATCGCCCGGGCCAAGGGCGAGGCGATCGAGGACCTGACCGTGGTCATCCTCGACCGGCCGCGCCATGCCGAGCTGATCGCGGAGGTGCGGAAGGCAGGGGCGCGCATCCGCCTGATCCCCGATGGGGACGTCGCCGGCGCGCTGATGGCCGCCTGGCCGGATTCCGGCATCGACGCCCTGCTGGGCATCGGCGGCACCCCGGAGGGGGTCATTGCGGCCTGCGGCTTGCGCGCCATGGGCGGCGAGATCCAGGGCCGGCTGTTTGCCCGCAGCCAGGACGAGCTGCGCCGCGGCCGGAAGGTGGGCTACGACTTCGCCAAGGTCCTGACCATGGGCGACCTGGTCGCCTCGGACGACGTCTTCTTCGCCGCCACCGGGGTGACGGACGGGGAGCTGCTGCACGGCGTTCAGTACTTCGGCAGTGGGGCGCGCACCGACAGCCTGGTGGTGCGCGGCCTGACCGGCACCGTGCGCCAGATCGTCGCCACCCACCGCTGGGACAAGCTCAAGAAGCTGAGCGCCATCGATTACTAGTAGGGAGCACGGCGTGTTTTTTGTCCGCAATGCTGCGCTATGAATCGTATAATTCACCACAGAGCCCGCGGACCCCGGCACCTGCATCCGGGGCAGGTGGAGCACAGAGATTTAATTGTATTTTTTGCTCTTTGATCTCTGTGGCGAAAAATCATCAATAGCCCGCAGGATTATTCACTCTCAAAATCGCCCGCGACTTGACAGCCGTCCGGCTTGACACTATAATCCCGCCTGCTTGTCCCGGTTCTACCGGGGCCTTCCTCGCTAGCTCAACGGCAGAGCGGGCGGCTGTTAACCGCTAGGTTCGAGGTTCAAATCCTCGGCGAGGAGCTTCTTCCCCTTCCGCGATGTACTATAAAACAGTACATCGCTTTTTTATTGGAAAAATGTATGTCTGTAGGACTTGAACCTCAAACCTCTGGGTAACAGCACTCCCCTTACTGAAAATGGGGGTGTTTTACCAAGGGAAATTTGCTATACTGGAAATATATATCATCCCAATTCGTATGTTATGCAAATACTCTTATTGAATCATAGTTGAGCCGCTAAAACTAGAAGCTGGAACATTAAGCGCGCAATAAAAACAGAAGGAGCTTCAAAATGCTTGAACCTATCTTTTTCGCGCTAGGTCTTGTGAACAATGGATTTCTTATTTTCATCTTTCTTATTCGCAAGAATCATTTTGCTCTTCTACAAAGAATTGGTTGGGTATATCTCTTATTAGCGATTCCAGCCATCTATGCGATTTTCCTCGTCCAACAGGAACAGAAGACACCGCGATACACTATCTTTCTGGGCATCTTTTTGGCATTTCTGGCGATCGAAGCTCTGTATGACTGGATATTGAAGATTCCGTTCCGAGAGAAAATGGATTGGAAACAATTGGTGCCATATGTCGCGCTCTACATATCGATGAATTATGGATTTGTGGTAATGGTTTGGAAATATTATTCCTTGATCGGTGGGATTATCTTGCTTGGTCTTTTTGTTGTCCAAATCATTGCAAATATAGTCACGCATCCTCAAGCCGCAATCAAAATAAAGTAACCTTGGGTTTATACGCTGGGAGGTATAACATGAAAGTTCAAATACATGTCAATCCTTGGTGGGCAGCACTTACCGTGTGGGGCGTGGTGAATGCTGTCAATGTACTGCAGGCGGCGGGGTTCCTTTCGCGGGTGTACACCAACAGCATGGCGATCAATCATATCCTTGGCTACGTGATGATCGCGCTTGCTGTCCCAACAACTCTTGCCCTCGTCGCTTTCGGGCGCGCGCGAGCTGGCTGGCGGCAATGGGGCGGCCCGGCGGTCTACCTCGCATTTGTTGCACTTTTAGTGGTCGTGGACTATGTCTGGCCGGTCGAGTTTCGGTCTCCGATGCGCTATAGCATCCTCGTGCCCTACCTTCTGCTTTTCTTCGGCGCGATCCTGCTGATGGGCTTGCCGATGTTTCACATAGATCGACGGCTGTGGCTTGTCACCGTAGCGACTTCAGTTCTTCTGTTGGGGTCGATGGGTGCTGCGATATACGCGGGTGTGGGGTGATATGCTCATCTACCTTTTTGGAGCAAGATAAGGGTGTATCCACAATTATGAGCCGCCCAACCCGGCGAGCATCGGACAGCAGCTCTGCTGCGAATAACTGTTGCGTTTTGCCAGAAGGAGCACAATATTGGTAAGGAGTTCTTGACTATCCCGTTGCTCCCGCTGAGTTCGACCGTTGGTGATAATGTCACGATAAAGACGTACTCGTATAGGACTTGAACCTAGAACCGCTAGGTTAAGAGTTGCTCTCCAAAAAACGTAAAATTGTAGCCGAATTGGAATAGAGCCCGAATACGCTTGGTCGCAGGTCCGAATCCTGCCGGGCCCACCTTTCATACAAAAGCCTTGTGCAATTTAGAAGAAAGGAAATAAAATGGCAGACCTTTGGACAATTCAAGTCCTTACCCTGGATTTTCTACTTGAAGGGAGAATTTTAACAAATCCGATTACGGATGTTACTTGGACGGATCCTTATATTTTAAAAGCCTATGAACATAACTATATTTATGATTTTAGCGTTGATTTAGTATTTCTCACTGAGACACAATTTCAACACACAGGTAATTTAGTATCAACCGATGACTTAGGGACCGACTGGGTCATTAATGTCCATAATTCTATTGTTTTCATACCACGAGATGAAGCCAGTACAACATATCTAGTAAAGCAGAACAAATATAAAAGTCTGATTACATTGGATATGTATATCGGATCATACCTTATTCGTGGAAAGGTATGGAATCCTGATAAACCCGATTCGGGATTAAAATTATTGAAAAAATACTTGCGATTGGTCATACAAGACGTGACAATTGATTGCCAACTTCCAGGTGCAAAGCTCCATGGACTTGAAGCACCATATGCAGTTCTATGCACACGTTTTTTCCAGTGCGCAACAATTCGGGCGTAATGCTGCCATAACTAGATAAACTAAAAATCTAAATGCGTTGCGGCTCAATACCGGCTCCGGCGAACATCAACTCCGTTGTTCGCAATCGGCACGATTTGCCAGAGATGTCGCGAAAATGAGAGGAGTCTCGCCTTCCTGCCGCTACCGCTGGGCTAAAATGTTATCAAAATATAATTCATACTACAAAATGTATGTCAATAGGAATTGAACCTATAACTGCTGGGTTCGAGGTCCCCTCCGGGGATGGTATTCAAATCCTCGGCGAGGAGCTTTCAGGTTTTTCTCAAAGCGCACTGATAGGGTGCGCCTTTTATTTTTCTCTTTCCCCCAATACAATGCGGAAGTAAGACCAGTGAAAAAGTTTTAGAAATACTTAAAAAGGTGTAATTTGCTTTTCGGGGAAATTGGTTATACTTTGTTGATGTATAACAGTTACACTAACGTGAGTTATGGATAAGGTTTTTTGTGTCATTGCGAGTAGGGCGACCCTTGCACCTGCTGCAAGTGCAGGTGAGCCCGACAAAGCAATCTCCTGGCCGGCTTGGAGATTGCTTCGCCGCGCAGAACGCGGCTCGCAACGACACGAATCTGTTTTTTTGCCTATCCATAATTGGCGTTACATTAAATATTGCCGGAGCCAGAACGGATGCCTGAATAGCCTGTTTATTTGAGATTGATCGTCCTGAGGTTCGGTATTAAATTTCGGAAGATCAATATTATGAAAATAATAATGGGCTTGCTCGCCTTTATGTTGGCGGTGTTACCTGCCGCCTGCACCCCGACGGTGCCCCCGGAACCTGCGCTGCCCGCCAATGCAACGCCGACGGACCTTCCAGCTGTCTCATCGACATCCATTTCTGCGCCGACGAATCCACCCACCCCGACCTGCACGAGTGTACCTGACTACAACGGTATTTTCCTAAAAGCCCTGGGCACGAACAAGACCAGCTGCCTGCCCGACAAGACCGGGGAGGGGATCGGCCTTTACGTTTACGATCTCGACAACCATCAGGAACTCGTATCCATTAATGCGGATGTCCCATTCCTTTTTGCTTCCGCCTTCAAAGGACCTGTGCTCGTCTATTTCTTGGCAAACTGCCGAAAATATTGGGATACTTCCAGCCCGGAATGGAACAGTTACTTTCAGGATGTGAAGGCTACCAATGATATTGGATGGTATGCGAGCGAGGAATACAGGAATAAACTGGTTGCCTATCTCTCTCAAGTATCCGACTGGGGAACGATTGAAAACTTTTCTGTCTCGAGCCGGGCATCTACGAACGGGAACGCCGGCCCGTTGGACCGAAGATATTTCATTCTCGCACAAGTCTATAACATGGTGACGCAGAGCAGCAGTTATGCAGCCGGTCTTGTGTTGAATTTCGTCTATGAGAATTGCCTGGCCGATCAATCGATCGGTCCCATTGAGCAGCAATGTGGGGGTTCCAATGCCATCACGGAGTTCAACCACTGGTTCAATGAATTCTCGCAGATCAAGTATGAAAACAGTGAACCGCGCAGGGGGTTATACAGTTTCGATATCGTTACGACCGTCGACGAGAATGGCAATCGCAGCGATGCAAGGATGCCGACTTACGGCCTGGTCGACGATTGCGTCAACCCGGATGTATTCCTGGATTGTGCGAGTGGTTCCTCGGCACGGAACGCGTGGACAGCCAGAGACCTTTTTAAATTCTACGATTCGTTATTCAATCTGGACGATGAAACGGTTAGGTCTGCCGCCATGGGCATTCTCGAAATCGACGCGCCGAGCATTGCCAGGGGCTACTTGAAAAATATGGCGAGGAAGATGAATGCTGAAGTCATGAGCAAGAACGGCTATTCCGGCTTAGTCTTCGCGGACGCCGGGATCATGGAATATCAAGGGCGCTTTTATGTGATCTCCACGCTCTCCTATAACGCCGTTGGTTCCATGAATGCGCTCTACGGCCCATACGACGGATCCGGCAATCCAATCGGGGTTGGGAAGGGTTTGCTGCAGGAATTGATCGAGGGCAGTCTCATACCCGGGTAGTCTGTCCATCAATTGTCATCTCCCGGGATTTCCCTTCGTTCCCCATCGACTTGACGAGACAAAGATCAGGCCAGCGATGACCTGCTGGCCTGCTGACGCACCTCGAATCCGGTCCGGTTTCACTGGGCCGGGTTCATCACCCGTCCGAGGAAGAGGATCGCCCCGCTGGGGTTATCCCGGATCAGGAAGAAGAACGGCCGGTCCACCCTGAACTCGATCGGGCTGCCCTGCGGCATGGAGGCGGCCTGCATGATGACCACGGTGGCCGCAGCGGCCTCGGTGCCGGCCTCATCCACCGCCACGAAGGCTTTGTGCAGCACTGCGCCGATGTAAAGATCGCGGGCGCCATCCATCCCGGAGAAGTCCGCCCTGTTCTCGTCGAAGGCGTCCGTCATGCCCATCTGCAGCAAACTGTCGTTCAGCGAAAGCGAATACTCATATTTGAACTTTGGCAGCCAAAGCTGGACGTCCTGGTATTGCAGGCCGGCGACCAGCGCGTCCAGTTGGTCAGTGCTGAGCGAGGTCTGTATGTCGTCGAACTTGCCTGCCTCCGGCAGCAGGATGAGCATGGACAGCTGAACGCCGGCATAGGGCAGCTCCAGGGCCTGCAGGCCGTCGCCTTCAGCGTAGCGGAACTGGCGGTGCTGGTACATCATTGGAACGGTGACCTGGCTGCTGTCCGGGAGGTTAAAAGCGCCGCCGCTGGTCGCGTCTTTGTTGAACTCGCTGGCCCAATCCGCTTTGAAGTAGATCGCATTGCTCAGCACCAGACGGGTGAGTGGATCGATGGCGCCCGGCGGGATGATGTCATTGATGCGCTTTTCGGTCTGCTGGCTGACCCATTCGTTGATCACCTTACGCGACCCCTCCGGGTCATTAATGAAATTCAGCAGGTGCATGCCGGCGCCATAGTTCCCGGCCAGCAGGTCCAGGTAGGCCGGCAGGAAGTGAAACCCGTCCTGGCCCCAGATGGCATTGACCACGTGGAGCTTGAAGGCCTTGTCCTCGGGAATGCCCTCGGCTTTGGCGCGCTGATCGAGATCCAGCGCCAATTTATTGAAAGCGGGATGGAGCTGGGCCTGCGGCAATGTGAAGTGCATGCTCTGAGCCATCTGCGCGGCGGTGTCCCCGCGGGCGCCGGCATACGTCATCGCCAGGGCGACGGAGATGCTGTGCGGCGAGAAGAACAGGTTGCCCGGCTGGCTGCTGATTTGATGGAAAAGGTCAAGTGCGAAGGCGTTGTCGTCGCCCACCAGCGAGCCCAGGTCGGTGTTGCTGACCTGCGGCTGGGGGTCGCGCGGCTTGTCCGATTGTGCCACCTTGCCGACACTGACCGGCTGGCAGGCGGCCAGGATGAGCGGGATGATGAGCAAAGGGATAATCCATTTTTGAATCTTGAACATGTCCGACTCCTCCGGTTCATTTATTTATCGGACGACGCCCGGATCGTTTTTGTTCCTGAGTCTCCGGTTCACATCCCAACTGCCGGCTGCATGGTGTTGTAAGTTCAATCTGGAATCGAGGATCGGGGCCGATCGCATGCATGCCTGGTTGCGGTCGATGACCACGCATCCGCCGGTCAGCGTTACCCCCGGAACACGCCATTATTTTCAAATGGCTATTTCTTGACGGGCGCTTTTTGATAATAAATGATCAGCGGCAGCCGGCCTAGGGTAATCCTGGATCCGTTCTCCAACGAGTACGGACGGTTGGGAACCAGGCGCTGCTTTTCCAGCCAGGTGCCGTTGGTGCTGCCGAGGTCGATGATTTCGTACCCGCCTTCGGTCCGCCGGATCAGGCAGTGATGCCGGGAAACCCCATGGTTGTACCCGTCAAACTTGCTGAGGTCGACGAAGCGCTTCTCTATTTCACTTTCCGTCATCCGGCCGAGAATGAATTCCTTCTCTTCCTGGAGCGCGATCGGGTTGTCGGATTGAACCGAGTACAGGGCGATCCCCTGTGAAGGAATCGGGTGCTTCTGTGCAATCGGCGGAACGGCCTGGGGAAAGGCCGTCTCTGGGGTTGCGATGATGTTCGTCGTCTCGAGAGGGGTTGGACGCCCGCTACCCGCCCCAAGCGGGGTCCCACACAGGATGCAATTCTGCACGCCAGGTTCGTTCTTGTACTTGCAAACGGGGCAATATTCTTCGGACATGGTACCCATCGCAACATTACAGGTCAGAACCGGAAGGGTCACACTGCATCGATATATTACGCCGCAACCGGGGAAATTGCTGTTTCATTTTCATGACGAGGTTACCGGTCATGAAATAAATACCGGGAGGACATTCGCGCATATATTATACCGGGTATATGCTCTTCTGCCCGGCTAATAAAAAACGGCACATCGTTGGATGTGCCGGTCTGAGCGTCAGGTAAATGATTCTCACTTCCTGGACGTCACTTCCGGTTTGGAGTCCTTGGGCGTGGTTGCCTGGGAAGAAGGTTCCTTGCTCTCACCGCCATCCTTCTTTTCCTCACTTTTTTTGTTTTGCTGGCCGGATGGCGAGTGATGATCCGTGGCATAAAAGCCCGACCCTTTGAACACGATCCCGATGGGCTGGTAGACTTTTTTCAACGCCTTTTTACCGCACTCCGGACAAGTGGTGAGCGGCTGGTCGCTAAATTTCTGATGTTTTTCTAACTGCACCCCGCAATTTTCACAGCGGTACATATAAACGGGCATTCGGTCCTCAATTCAATTCATCGGTCGGCGTGAGATTATAGCGCACTCGCCGGAGGGGTGCAAGAGGCAAAGAACGAATTAATGGGATTTATTGATATTCGGACATAAGATCGGATAAACGGGTATTGCACGGATTTTTATCTCCGACCCCGGCACCCCCTGGCACTCGCGCTGGCGCTTCGTGCCACACCGTCCCGGTGTGCGTCCGGGGCAGGTGGAAGGCAGAGTTCATGGAGATTTTATAAGGTTTCTCGGCAGTCACAACGGGCTCTCCCGGAAGGACCGTGAAGCGTCCCCTTGGGATTGCGTAGCGTCCTGTAGGGACACCGGGACGGTGCGCGGTGAGTGCTGAATTCATGTCCGAACTTTAGGATTTACCCTTGACAAAATAGAACAGATGATCTATTATTGGCACGAAACAGATGTTCTACAGAGTACTGCGTAAATATCTGGACTTAAATCGTCATTTCATCCTTACTTTCCTGCGGTTGCAGTTTAGATATTTATGCAAGAAGCAGTAAATCGAGGGTATTACAAGGCTCTCATGTCCACTTCCGATCAGTTCCTTCTGGCACTCCAGGCCTATCAGGAAATCCAGGCCGAGTCTCATCCGACACCAGTGGATGCGGCTCTCCCCGATGGCACGCGCCGACCCGAGGCCGCCCTCTCCGGGCCTGGACCGCTGCCGGAGGGTTCGCTCCTGCTCGGCATGGCCGAGGACGGGCTGCCGCTCGTGCTCGACCTCCGCGACCCGGCTCCGGGTCCGCTCCTGGTGGCGGGTGATGGAGGCTCCGGCAAGACGGCCTTTCTGCAGGCCTTGGCGCGCAACCTGGACCTGCTGGCCGGCCCGGGGGATGTACAGTTCGCCGTCCTGACCAATTTCCCCGAAGAGTGGCGTGCCTTGGAAAGCCTGCCTAACTCGCTGGGCATCTGGCCGGCCTTTCACCCGTTTGCCGGTGACTTCCTGGCCCAAATGGTCGGCTGGGCGGACGCGCTCGCCACAAGCCGTCAGGAGTTGCTCCTGCTCGTCGACGATCTCGACCTGATGACGGGCCTCAATTCGAAGAGCCGGCATGACCTGCGCTGGCTGCTGCGCCACGGACCCGGAAAACACATCTGGCCGGTGGTGAGCATGCTTGCCAGGCGGATCGATGAGAACATGTCCTGGATCGACTACTTCCGCACCTACATCCTTGGCTGCACGGCACAGACCCGTTCCTCCCAGATCCTCGCCGGCGATCGTTGTTCGGACTTGGCTGCATTGACCCCTGGCAGCCAGTTCATGCTCAGGCTGTCGGACGGCTGGTTGAAGTTCCGCATTTCGACCGCATAAGGAGTTTGCTATGAACGTCGGTATGCTCTGGTTCGACAACGATCCCCGCACGGCATTAAAGGTCAAGGTGAGACGCGCCGCCGATTACTATCGTCAGAAGTACGGACATCTCCCGAATCTCTGTCTGGTCAACCCCTGCATGCTGTCCGAACCGCTGGTGGAAGCCGACAAGGTCGCCATTCGCTCCAACCGTTCGATTCTTCCCGGCCATCTTTGGATCGGCGAAGAAGACCAAAACTAGTTTACATTCGGGCTACCCGGGGGTCTTCGGCCCGAATCAGAAAGCCTCCACGGCTCATCCGTGGAGGCTTTCGGTTATTTTTCTCCCGTGGCAATCACCACCGCGATGGCATTCTCCCGGCTGTGACTCAGGCTGACGGCCCAGGTGGAAAGACCCAGGAATTTGGCGATCGCCTCCGCCCGGTCATGCAGGACCAGGTAAGGTTCTCCGCTCCACTTGGACAGCGTTTCGATCTCCCGCCAGGTGACCGGGCCGATGCCCGTACCCAGCGCCTTGGTCGTCGCCTCCTTGGCCGCAAACCTGACCGCCAGCGCATCCGCCTTGCCCTTGCATTCGGCGATCTCGCCCGGGGTGAAGACCCGCTCCAGGAATTGGTCACCGAAACGGTCCAGCGCGGATTGGATGCGCGGGATTTCGATCAGGTCGACGCCGGTTTTCAATATCATGGGAGGAACGTTTATGCCGGTCCGGCCACCGCAACGGCCAGCCGGTCGGGGTTCAGGAACTTGCGCGCGGTCGCCAGCACCTCTTGCGGCGAGACCGCCCGCACCAGGTCGGCATAGCGGCGGTAGTAATCCAGACCCAGGTCGAAGCGCTCGATGTTGAGCAGGGCGATGACGATCCCGGCGTTCGATTCAAGGGAAAGCGGCAGGCGGCCGATGAAATTCGACTGGCTGTCCGCCAGCTCGTCCGCCGAAATACCTTTCTTGATGAAACGGTCGATTTCCTTGTGAATGAGGTCGGTCGTCTTGGCCACGTTCCCCGGGTTGACCCCCGCACTGACCTCCCAGGAGCCGGGGCCGATCCCGGCGTTCAGGGAAGAATAGGCGTAGTAAGCCAGGCCGGACTTCTCACGCACCACGTCGCCGATGCGACCCGCCAGGCCGAACTGGCCCAGCACCGAGTTGCCCAGCGAGGCGGCCATGAACTCGGCGTCCTTACGCGTCGGTCCGACGCTCCCGATGACGATGTCGGACTGGGACTTTCCGGGAATCTTGACCTTGCGGGTGACAGTGCCCTTGAGCGGCGTGATCGGCGGCAGGGGCGGAGGCTCCGGCTGGGAAGTGTTCTGCCAGTCGCCCAGGGCTTTCTCGACCTGCGACACCGCGGCCTGAGGCTCGACCGCACCGGCCACGGCAAGGATCATGCCGCGCGGACCGTAAAAGCGGCGGTGGTAAGCCTCCAGGTCGTCCCGGCTGATCGCCCGGATGGTTTCAGGCCAGCCGTCCTCCGGACGGGCATAGGGATGTTTGGCGTAGATGATCTGGTCGAAGGTCAGGGAAGCCATGTCGGCCGTGTCCTGGGCGCGGATGGCCAGGCCGGTCAACAGCTGGGCGCGCAGCTTCTCGACCTGCTCGAGGGGAAAGTCGGCCGGCGCAGGATCTCCGCCAGGATGCCTAGCAGCAGCGGAAGATCCTCAGAGAGCGAGCGGCCGGTGAACCCGGCGGTGTGCACCCCTGCGCTGAGAGACAAGTTGGCTCCGACCGATTCCAGGGCGTCGAAGATTTGCTGGGTATTATGACGGGCGGTGCCGCGCATCAGCGCCACGGCGGTGAAATCGGCCAGGCCCAGCTTCTCGTCCGGGTCGAAGAGGCCGCCGCACTGCAGGTACCCGCCGATGACGACCGACGGGCTGTTGAAGTTGGCCCGCGCCAGGACGGTGATGCCGTTCGGCAGGACAGTCCGGGTGATGTCGTCGGGTCCCGGAAGTGCCGATTTGTGATCCAGGTTTGACACTTTGCGAGGGCGGCTCGTTCCAGCGGCCGGCCGACGGGAACGGACCTGCGTTGATGGTCGCTTCATGCGGACCCTCCATTACCGTGTGGGAGATAGGTGCCGACGACCCGGTTATGCGGTCTCAGATAGGTCTGTGCAGCTTTCTGGAGGGCGGCAGGGGTGACCGTAGCCAGTTTGTCCAAATAAGTCAGGAACCAGTCGTAGCTGGTAAACATTTCCGCGTGCCCCAGCCAGAAAGCCTGGTTGGTGATGTTCTCGCTGCCGTAGGCGAAAAGGGCGCGCGCCTGTTTGATCGCCCGGGCGATCTCTTTTGTGCTGGCCGGTTTGTCCTGGATGCGCCTGATCTCGTCATCGCAGGCAGCCAGGACCTCCTCCGCCTTGCGCTTGGGGTGGACGGTCAGGGTCAGGGTGTAAAGGAAAGGATCGGCGGTAACGCTCAGGTTCCCGTTAACCGCCACGGCCAACTCCTTCTCGACCAGAGCCCGGTACAGGCGCGAGGTCTTGTTGGAGATGCCGCCGCCGCCGAACATGTTCAGGCTGCTCGGGCCGGCCAGCAGACTGTCCAGGACGGTCATTGGGAAGAAGTCCGGCTCGTTCCCGGCCGGGGCGTGGTAACAGATTTGCACATAGGTCGTCTCGCCCGGACCCTCAACCGTCAGGCGGTGCTCGCCGCTGGACGGCGGCTCGGGCCGGTCTAGGCGCGGCGGGGTTGGCCCGGCGGGGATCGCCTCGAACAGGTCACGGATGCGCCTGAACATGGCCTTGCTCTCGAAATCGCCGGCCACGGACATCACGGCATTGTTCGGCCGGTAATGGGTTTGGTAATGCTCGTACAAGTCCTCGCGGCTCATCGACCTCAGATCGGCCAGGTCGCCGATGATCTCGTGATGATAGGGATGGACCCGGAAGGCGGCCTGCTGGATGGCTTCGCCGAGCTGGAAGAGCGGCTCGTTTTCGTTGCCTTCACGCTCTGAAATGACCACGGTGCGTTCGGAGGCCGTCTCCTTGGGATCGAAAAGGCTGTTGACCATGCGGTCGGCTTCCAGGCGCAGGGCCATGTCGATCTTGTCGGCGGGCATGGTCTCGAAGTAGGTCGTCCAGTCCAGATAGGTGAAGGCGTTCCACACCCCGCCGTCGCGGGAGATGGCCTTGTCCAACATGCTGGCCGGGAACTGCGGCGTGCCTTTGAACTGCATGTGCTCGACCCAGTGGGAGAGGCCGGTGTGACCGGTGGGCTCATCCTTCGAGCCGACGCGGTACCAGATCCATGCGCTGATGATGGGCGCGGTGTGGATTTCCTTCAAGAGTATTTTCAAACCGTTGGAGAGAGTGTGTTGGCTGAAGGGGCTTGTCATGGAGCTCCGGGGTTGGGGGTCACTTCAGTGCTTGGCTGGCAGATGAAGGTGCCCTGTGGATTTTGTGCATCCGGCTCGAGCATGCAATAGTAGGGGCGGATCGCCTGCTGCAAGCCTACAAACGGGCCATGCAAGCCGGTGTTGGAGAGGGGGATGTTCACCGGGATCTGCAGGGAGACGGGGATGGTCGTCTGGACGGGAATGTCCATGTTCAAGGCGATGGGCAGGTTTGTACCGGCGGGCAGGGTCACGTTGGCCGGACCGCTGACCGGGGCGCCCAGGATGTTGATGCCGATGTACGCCCCGGGGATGTTGGTCTTCTGGGTCAGGACGACGTTGGTGTTTTGCTGCACCGGCAGGCTGAAATTCAACGGGATTTGGGCGTTGACGGTGATCGTGGTGGTGATGCTGGCGTTATCCATGTCCACAAAGCTCGAGTAGAGGCCGCCGAGCAGGCCGGTGCTCACCACCTTTTTCAAAGAGTTGATTTGCGAGGCCATGACCACCAGGATGCCGATCAGCACGGCGTTGACGCCCAACGAGAGCGCTGCGGCAATGTCCCAATAGGCGTAGCGGGCCTTCTGTTTATCGGGGCGCAGGCGGTAGCGCAGGGGCAGCTTGGGCGGCTTGGCATTCTTCCCGGCCTCCTCGGCGGCGCGCAGGCGCTCGCCGGGGCTTGCGGTGCTGCCCGAAAGGCGCGAGCGGAGCGGTATGCCCTGGCCCGAGGACCGGACCGGGGGCCGGGTACGGCGCCCGGCTGGCGGCGCGGAGGTCGATTCTGACGCCGGCACATCGGGCGGCTCGACGGTTACAGTGGATGGGGGCAGCGGCCGCGGGCGACGGGCGACGTGTTTGGTCGTCAGGCCGAACGGCTCGTCGGCCGGGGGTTTAGATTCCGCCTCCGAAGGCTCTTTGGGGATCGGTTCGTCCGAGTTGAGGAGTTTCATCACTTGCCTCCGTTTCCATCATCCATGGCTTCGTGCCTTGTCACGCGCACCCTGCCTCCTGTTTTACCGGGATCATGAGGGGTATGGTTCAGACGGCTACCCTACACTGTAAATATAGCATAGAGTAGTGAAAAACGGGCTAAAATATGAAATTTATTTGACCGGCCCCATTCTTCCTTGTCCAGCATCCCGCCTGCGGCTATAATTCAAGCTGCAAGAAAATCCTGGAGAGGCCATCACCCAAAATGGAAGATCCGAAATACATGGTTGCCGTCATCGGAGCCGGACCCGCAGGTCTTTTCGCAGCCCGGAAACTGTCCGAAAACGGGGCGCGGGTATTGGTTTTCAATCGCGATATCAAGCCGGGCGGATTGGCCGAGTACGGCATTTATCCCGATAAACTGAAGATGAAGCAGGGGCTGCGCAACCAGTTCAAGCAAATCCTGGCCTTGCCGCGCATCGATTATTTTGGCAATGTCACCGTCTGCTGCGGCGGCAACATCGTGCTCGAGGATCTGCTCGAGTCCGGATTTCAGGCCGTGCTGGTGGCCACCGGCGCACAGGGCACGAAGTGGCTGCGCCTGCCTGGCGAGAACCTGCCCGGTGTGTATCACGCCAAGAATATCGTCTTTCAATACAACCTCCTGCCCCCGTTCAGCCAGAAGAAATATCTGATCGGAAAGCGCGTGGCCGTGGTCGGGGCAGGCAACGTGATGATGGATGTGGCTCATTACCTGGTCCGCGGTCTAAAAGTGGATGAGGTCATTGTTGTGGTGCGGCGCGGGCCGGCGGAGGTGAAGTTCACCCACAATGAGATGGAGGCCGTGGGCAAGAACCTGGACCTGGCGGCGCTGGATGCCGAGTTTGCCCGCGTGGCGCCGATCATGCAGGCCGCCGGCCAGGACCCGCAGGCGGCCAAGCACGTCATCGTGGATGTCCTTCCCAAGTCGCTCGAACCGGTCTCGGCGACGCGGTTGCGCTTCGAGTTCCTGGCCTCGCCGGTGCGCATCATGGGCGATTGGATGACCGGCGTCACCGGCCTGAAGGTGGAGGAAAACAGCCTCGTCTCGGCGGACGGGACGGTCAAGGCGCGCGGCCTGGGGACCACGCGTCAGATCGAAGCCGATACGATCATCTTTGCCATCGGCGACACCGTGGACCGGGATTTCTGCATTCCGACCTATAATGACGCCTACGTGGCCTCCCCGCAGCCGTGCTTCCCGGTCGGCGGCGTCTCTTACGAGGCGTTCGACCCGGACGGCCAAAAACCGATGCAGCGCGTCTTCCTGGGGGGCTGGGCGCGCCAGGCCAGCACCGGCCTGGTCGGCGTGGCGCGCCGCGATGGAGAGAACGCCGCGCAGGCTATGCTTCAATTCCTGCAGACCCAGCCGCCGATGCCGGACCTGGACAACGTGATCGACAAGTTCGAAGCACGCCTGCAGGAGACCCACCAGCGCGTAGTCGACAAGCGCCACCTGGAGAAGCTCGAGGCTGCCGAAAAGGCGGAGGCGCAAAAAGCCAACCAGGCGGAATTCAAGTTCGCCAACAACGATGAGATGTTCACCGCCATGGGGATGTGAGATTGAGCGGAAGCCACCCCGGCGGGGTGGTGGAGACGCTCAAAGTGCGCCGGTCCATGCGGACGGCGCACTTTTTTGTAAATCCCTTGTAAGCACCGGCCAGCAACCCCGGGGGTTTTATCATGCAAACGGGAACTAATTTCGGTCGTTCGGCGTATATAGGTTTGAAAGAAAGGAGACAGCCATGTCCCCGTATGTGATCGTCGCCGTCCTGGTGTTGACCGGTTTGTTTCTTTTACTGAGCCTGGCTCCGATCCTGATCAGCCTGATGGATACCGATGCGCCCGACCCCGCGACTCAGGCGGAGCCGAAGGTGATCTGGTAATTCGTGAAAATAAAGCGGGCTGAATAAGGCGCCCCCAAGCCATCCCTTTCTGGTCGATTTCCCGCGGCCTTGATTGCCCGCTGGATTTTATTTTATCCCAGCTCGCTCAGGATCGTTCTTGCCAGTTCCCTGGCCCTCCCCGGAGCGTCCCCGACCTGAGCCTGGGCGGCCAGCAAAGAGCGGATCTCCGTCTCGGGCAGGAGCTGGGTGAAGGCCGGTTCGCGGCACAGCCCCTCGACCAGGGGATTTTCCTCACCTGCCTGGATCGCCTGCCAGGCGGCCAAGCAGTGACCGCGCAGGATTTCGTGCATTGCCTGGCGGTCCGCGCCGGCCTTGACCAGTGCCATCAGCAGGCGCTCGGAGGCTGCGAACGGCGCGTAGACAGCCAGGTTGTGGGCCATGGCGGCCTCGTCCACGCGCAGATCGTTCAGGATGCTGCCGGCAGTGCGCAGCATCTCGTCGGCCGCCAGGCAGGCTTCGGGCAGCAGGATGCGCCGGTTGGCGGAGTCGTCCAGGGTCCGTTCGAGCAGTGAGTGGGCGGCGTTGTCCCAGGCCAGGCGCGGCAGTCCGGCCAGGTAGCGCGCCAGCGAGTTGATCTTCTCGGACCGGATCGGGTTGCGCTTGAACGGCATGGCCGACGAGCCCACCTGTTTCTCGCCGAACGGTTCGGACAGCTCTCCCAGGGGCGGCGACTGCAGCAGGCGCAGGTCGAAGGCGAATTTGTAGAGCGAGGCGCCCAGGCAGGCCAGGGTGCTGACCACGACGAAGTCCTGTTTGCGAGGGTAGACCTGCGCCGTGACCGGGTAGAACGGCAGCTCCAGCTTCTCCGAGAGGCGTTTCTCGAACTCCGGCAGCTTTTCGACGCCAAGCAGGTCGGCGTAGCTGGCCCCGGTCCCCACCGCACCCTTGAATCCCTTGCCCTTGATCCCCGCCCGAATCGCTTGAAGCGCCCGGTAATCTTCGAGCAGATCCTGCCCGTATAGCGCCAGGCGGTAGCCCAGCGTGGACGGCTCGGCCGGCTGGAGGTGGGTGAAGGCGATCAGGGGGGTCTCGGCCCATTGCGGGATGAGCCGGCCGAAGGTCCGCAGCCGCGCGGCCAGGCTTTCCAGGATGAGGTCAAGCGCCTGACGCAGGCGCAGCGCATCGGCATTGTCTTCGATGTCCGTGGAGGTTGCGCCGAGGTGGAGAATGCCTCCCCCTTGCGGGGCCTGTTCGGCGAAGACCTTCAGCTCGGCCATCAGATCGTGCTGGATCTCGGCTTCGATCTCCAGGGCGCGCGGGATGTCCACCTCGTCCTGGTGCCGGCGCAGGTCGGCGACCTGCTCGGGTGTGACCAGGCCGAATCCGGACTGCACTTCGGCCAGGGTCACCCACAGCCGGCGCCAGAGCTGGCGCTTGTGCTGCTCGCTCCAGATCTGGCGCATGGCCGGGGTGCCGTAGCGCCAGGTGAAAGGGGAGAGGTAACCATCGTAATCGGGCACGGCTTCATTCTATCATCATAGCTTATGTGCGACGCACTTTTGGCTGCGGCGACATATGTACCCGGGTGACTTTTCCGACGAGCCAGGCATTTTTTCTACTGCCGATAAAGTGCGTCGCACATCGGTATGGGGGGAAGTTTACTGGTCTTCGGGATTGAAACCGGTCTCGCGCAGACTTTCGGTCAGGGTGTGCCGGCGTAAGCGGCCGATGCGATCGGCAGTGTCGTCCTCGGCGAAGCGGTCATCGCCGCGCGGGTGCAGGTCGCGCAGGTCGGCAATTGCCGGGAGAGGTTTGGGTGTATAGGGTTTATCCTGCATGGCTGCCAGCATCTGCTTGAGCTCCTCGATCTCGGTGTGCTGGTCCCGCAGAGCTTCCAGCATCAGGGTGTGCATGGCGGTGACGTGGGTGTGATCCTCCTGGGTACGCCGTTCCTGCATCTCGGCGATCTGTTTCTGGCTCGCCTCCGCCAGGGTGGCATACAGCAGGACGATCGAGCTGACCGCCACGCTCATGGTATTGAGGTAACTGTTCAAGCCCAGGACCAGGATGGTTTTATCGGCGAAGACGATCAATGGGATCAGCAGCGCCATCGTCGCCAGGATGACGAAGCGATGGGTGAGAAAGCGCACCGGCCAGGGCAGGATGTTGCGGTCGAGGAAGGCGTTGATTTTCTGGAACATGGGGCTCTCCTGTTTTCCTTGGGGGGTCTTAATCAGGCGATTAAAACAAAACTTCCGAAGCCGCCGGCTTCGGAAGTCTGCTGGTTACATCGAGATGTATTCCCTGAGATTGTGCTCCACGGCGTAGGCGGCGGCCTCGGCCCGGTTGCTGACGCCCAGTTTCGAGAGGATGCTGCTGACGTAGTTGCGCACCGTCCCCTCGCCCAGGAACAGGGCCTTGGCGATCTCCCGGTTGGTCTTCCCCTCCGAAACCAGGAGCAGGACGTGTTTCTCCTGCTGGCTGAGGTGGGCGAAGGCGGAGGCCTCCTCCTCTTTTACCGCCCGGCGCACTTCCTGGAAGACGCGCTGGGTCACCGTCGGGTCGAGCATGGCTTCGCCCCGTCCGACCGCCTCGAGCGCCCGCACCAGGTCCTCGCCGCCGATCTGCTTCAGGACGTAGCCGGAGGCGCCGGCGCGGATGGCCGAGAAGAGCATCTCGTCCTCGGCGTAGGAGGTCAGCATGATGACCTTGGTCTCCGGGTAGCGGCTGGTGATCTCCTCGCAGGCCTCGATCCCGGAGGTGCCCGGCAGGCGGATATCCATCACCACCACGTCCGGATGGGTGGTGCCCACCATCTCGATCGCCTCGCGAGCCGTGGAAGCTTCGCCCACCACGTCGAATTGCGGGTGATGGTCCAGGAGCGACTTCAGCCCCAGACGGACGACTTCGTGATCGTCTACCAGCAGAATGCGTTGTTTGGCCATTCCTTCAGGTCCTTTGGGGAGGTAGTATATTCGAGAGTGGATTGTCTGACAAGGATGAAAAGACGGCCTTTCAAGGCCGTCCGGCTGCCAGGCTCAGACCTGGCTCGGGAGTCAGTGCTCGTCCGAGGCGGGGGCACCGGAGCGATGATCGGTTTTGTAAAATCCGCTGCCTTTGAATACCACCGACGGGACGGAATAAACGCGCCGCACGCCCCGGTGTCCGGACGGGCAGCGGACCTCGGTCTGGTTCGAGCGAACAGTCAACTCCCTTTCGAAAGTCTGTCCGCAGGTCGGGCAGGCAAATTCATAGAGAGGCATCGGATCCTCGTAAAGTGAGGGGCACGGTGAGGCTGTGCCCCTCTGCTAAGTTATTTGGCTTTGACCGTGATGGTCTTGGGCTTGACTTCTTCCGCCTTCGGCAGGCTGATGATCAGGACGCCATTCTCGAACTCGGCCTTGGCCTTGTCGGAGATGACTGTGGTCGGAAGGCTGAGGATGCGCTCGAAGGACCCGTAGCGCTGCTCGCGGATGTGGTAGGACTTTTCCTTGGAGTCGGTCTTCTCCTTCATCTCGCCTTTGATGGTCACCACATCGCCGGTCACGGAGATTTGCACGTCTCCGGCTTGTATGCCCGGCAAGGCGGCGCGGATGACCACTTCCTCATCCGTCTGGTACATGTCGACGGTGGGCATCCCCAGGCCGCCGCTCATGCTGAAGGGACGGGTGAAGGCTTCGTCGAAGAGGTGATCCATGGCTTCGCGCAGCGTCATCATGTCGCGCATGGGTTCCCAACGGATTAGATTGGACATCGTCGTATCTCCATTCTAAGCAAAGTTCTAGAAATTCTCAGCCTTAAACATACAGGGCCTGCGTAAGAAGAACGCAAGCCCTGTATAAAAAAATCGTTAGATTCTTCCCGAAGCGTCTCAGATTTTGGCGTCCGGGGATTTTTCCTTGTTCTCCCGGCGGAAATCGATGAAGCGATAGCCGACGCCGCGCTCGGTCAGGATGTACTTGGGGTCCGCTGGATCCTTCTCGAGCTTCTGACGCAAGTAGTTTATGTATAGGCGGACATAGTGCGGCTCGTCGCGGTATTCGTAGCCCCAGACTTTGGACAGCAGCTGGTCGTGGGAGATGACCCAGCCGGCATTTTGCACCAGGTGGTAGAGCAGACGGTACTCGGTGGGGCGCAGCTTGACCAGCTTGCCTTCCAGCCAGATCTCGCGCCGGTCGAAGTCGATCTTCAAGCGGTCGTCGATCTGGATCAGCCCGTGCATCCCGCCGCTGGCGCCCTCCGTGCGGCGCATCACGGCCTTGATGCGGCTGACCAGTTCGCGCGGGCTGAAGGGTTTGGGGATGTAATCGTCGGCGCCCAACTCCAAGCCGCGCACCCGGTCGTCCTCCTCGCCCTTGGCGGTCAGCATGATGACCGGGACGTTGCTGATCTCGCGCACCATCTGCAGGACCTCGAACCCGTCCAGGTCGGGCATCATCACATCGAGCAGGATCAGGTCGGGGGTCGAATCGCGCAGGCGTTGGAGGGCTTGCTTTCCATTGAAGGCATCCACGACGACGAAGCCGTCATGCTCCAGGTTGAGACGGATAAAACGCACCATGCGCTCCTCGTCATCGATGACGAGGATTTTACGCCGTTTCAGGGATTCATCGCTCATGCTTACTCTCTCACGAAGCCGATGATCTTTTCTTCACCTTCGCTGGGGATTACTTCGATAAAGGCGACCTGGCTGACAGGCCAGATGACGGTCACGACATCATTCGACAGATAGTGGACATCCTTGCCGTCACGCCGGCGAGGATTATGGACAGTGAGTATCGTGTCGGTTTTTTCAGGGAGTTCGTCTAATTCCCCGACAATTGGGTCTTCGTTGGAAATATGGACGACGACTGTGTAGGCCATGACCGTGTGACCTTTTATTGCTGGCCGATGAGAACTTGGAGTTTGAGCTTTCCCAAATAGATGACGTCTCCGTGGGCGACGGGCGTCTCGACATACGGGGATAGGCGGGTGCCGTTCAGGTAAGTGCCGTTGGAGGAGCCCAAGTCGACAAGCACGATCTTGCCTTTTACCAGCTTGAGGGCGGCATGCAGGCGCGAGACGCCATTGGCATACGCGTTAAACGGGGTCAAGTCAACGTCCGGGACGATGGGCTGGCTCTCCGCCACCCGGCCGAGGGTGAATTCAGTACGGTCGGCGAGGGGCAGGATCTGCCCGCTCTCCATGATGTGCAAAGAAATCCAGGATTGCAAAACGGCCGGAGGCGGGCTGATGGGGGAAGTGCCACTTTCGATTTCTCTACGGGTCTCCGCAGTGTGTATTTTGTGCGTGGCCAGATTCATATCCACCAGCTGGGCGCCGCATTCACTGCAAAATACCGCTCCGGTCATCTCTTTATGCTGACAGTTAGGGCAGACGATCATTGGATATCTTTCTCCTCCCCGGCCATCAGTAAGGCCCGGGTACCGTACTTGATTTCTTTGTTGCCTTCTTCGGAGAGGCTTTTTTGCTGATGGATCCTTTCAGCCTCCAGAAGGACCGTTCGGGCCAAGCCGCGTTCTCCTTGAGCGAGTAGATGGGTCGCCAGTTGTTGTAGGTGCTCGGAAGCCCGGTTAAATTCACCTGCTTTGACTTCCAGCCTGGCTTGCTCCTGGAGGCGGTAGAGCGTCAATTTCGAGAGTGCGTCCATGATTTGGGCCGGCGGAGGTGCCGCGCCCGCCTCCTTGGTGATGGGTCGAACCAAATTGACCGTGATCGGCTTGAGCGGAGTTGGACGATTATGGACGGTTGTATACAACTTGCCCTCTATTAGTATAACACTTTCTGCGTTTGCCGATTTGAGTTTTATGCCCAGTTCCATGAGAATTTTGAGGTTGCCGTCGCACAGGATCGGCCCAAACGGGATGGGACTCACGACGGGGAGCAGACCTGCTTCAGGCTGCAGGCGGAAGGCATAACGGAGCTCGACGCCTTCCTGGAGCGCGAACTCCAGCTTGGTCTCCTCGGCATAAGCCTTTCCGAGGCGGCTGAACTTATCCAGCAGCACGCGCTGGATATCCTGCGGCGAGGCAACGTACATGCTGCTGCCCCCTGTCCGAGAGGCCAGTTCGTCCAGGAAGGCGTCATTCCACTCGTGACCGATGCCCAACCCGCTGATGCCGATGCCCTGCCCGGCAGCCTTCTGGGCGAGGCTGAGGCATTTTTCTTCGTCCCCATAGGTGCGCCCGTCCGTAATCAGGATAATGTGATTGACCTGGGCGCTATCGGCGCTGCGGGAGACCTCGGCAAAGCCGCTTTCGAGGGCGGGGAAGATCTCCGTCCCGCCGGAGGGTTGGAGCATTTGGATGCGGGCTTCGAGCTTGCTGAAGTCGAGGCTGCGCGTGGCGGGGATGATCGTTTCCGGCCGGTCGCTGAAGACGATCAGGGAGAACGTGTCTTGGGAGCGCAGCCGGCGCATGACTTGGATGGCGGTGGCTTTCAACATGTCCATGTTCAGACCCCGCATGGACGTGGAGCGGTCGAGGATCAGGCAGAGATTCAAAGGCGGCGCGGGAGGGGCATCACTTTCGACGTTCGGGGTGTATTCCAGCAGGACGTAAATCAGCTGCGGGTCCGGGATATCGAGCAGGCTTTTCCGGCTGAAAAGGATTTTTTGCTTGAACAGGTGAGCGGTGGATTTTTCGGGGGCTAGGGCGGCATCGTACTTGGCGCGTTTCTGGGGATTGGAAAGCACCTCGTAGGCTTCCTGGGTATCCAGGAAAAATTCCGTTTCGCCGGGTGCGGTATTCCGATCCGGATGAAGGCGCCGCGCGGCTTCGAAATATGCCTTGCGGATTTCTTCCTGCGAGGCATTGCGTGGCAATCCGAGAAGAGAGTAGTAATCCTGATTCTTCGGCATCAACTGATCAGTTGCACCAGAATGGCGCTGATATTATCCGGTCCGCCGGCCTGATTGGCGGCGGCCACCAGGTTCTGGCATGCGGCTTGGAGGCTGGGTGCTTCATTTACGATGTGACAGATATCGTCGTCGGAGACCACACTCCACAATCCGTCACTGCACAGGAACAGGTATCCCGGTTGGGGGAAGGGGGAGGTGAATATATCCGGCTCGAGCACATCGCCCTGGCCCAGGGCGCGGTACAGCACGTTCCGCTGCGGGTGGGCCGCGGCTTCTTCGGAAGAGATCTGGCCCAATTCCTCCAGACGCTTGACGAGCGAGTGGTCGCGCGTGAGGGCGTCGATGCGACCGCCCGACCGCAGGGCATAAGCGCGACTGTCACCGACGTGGCCGATCGTCACCTGCTGGCCCAGGATCAAAGCCACGGTCACGGTGGTGCCGCTTCCGGACGCAGCCTGCGTAACCGCCCGATGCGCCTCGTTGATTGCGGCGCGCATCAAATCCTGGAGCGGTTCGTCCAAAGTCTCGGCGGAATTAGTAATATAGGGATGGAAATGCTTGAGCATGTACCCGGCGATGGTCCGCACCGCAGTGGAACTGGCGACTTCGCCAAATTGGTGACCGCCCATGCCGTCGGCCACGATGAAAAGTCCCAAGGGGTAGTTGTGTTTATCACCCCCGACCGTCATCGTAAAAGTCAGCAGACAATCTTCGTTGTGATCACGCTGTTTTCCGATGGATTGACTCGACCCGGTGAGCAATTGCGACGGTTCGATGCGCGGCTCTTGGGTCACGACATCTTGAATTTGCTGATCCGACAAGGGAACAGTGTTGACGTCCGCTTGTTTTAACAAAGGTTGTGTTTTCTTTTTGACAAGCCGGCCGAAGAAGGATTTCACGGAATTCTCCTTGAGTTAATCCGCTCAGGCGAGAAGGGCGTATAGGATGTGGTCCGCTGAGCCGATATAGACGATGTCATCGTAAACCAGCGGTGCACCGGTGATGGGGCCTTTGGTGGTGAACTTCCAGCGTATCCGGCCCGTCTTGTATTCCAGGCAGTAGAGGTTCCCGTCCGCCGAGCCGCAGTAAAGCGAATCTTTATAAATGACCGGCGAGCTGCTGACCTGATGATCCGTCTTGAAACGCCAGAGCTCCTTGGCGGAGTGGGCATCCACGGCGTAGATGTGGCCGTCGGCCGAGCCGGTGAAGAGCATGCCATCTGAAAGACAGGGGGAGACGATCGAGCCCTTGCCCATGCGAAAACGCCAGATGACAAAACCGGCACGCATATCGAGCGCATACAGACTGCTGTCCAGCGAACCAAAATAGACCATGCCATCCGCCACCCAGGGCGAGGAAGTGACGGCCATTTTGGCCTTGAAATGCCATTTCATTTCCCCGCGGAAATCGATGCTATAGAAGTCGCCGCTTTCGCAGCCCACGAAGACCATGTCGTTGGCGACGAAGGGCGTGGAGCGGACCGGTGCGGTCGTCTCGAAACGCCAGGAAGCACGCTGGCCCATGATATTGACTGCATGCAGGTGCTGGTCATCCGAACCAAAAAAGACATGGCCTTCGGCGATGCGCGGCGAGGAACGCACGCGCCCATCGGTGAAATACGTCCAGACCACCTTGCCGGTGCGAGCACTGACCACGTGCAGGCGTTGGTCCTCCGACCCGAGGTAGATATCGCCTTCGAAAGCCGCCGGACGGGTGACGATCCCCCCCTCCGTGGCGTATTTCCAATTCAATTTGCCGTCCGCCACGTTCAGCGAGTAGAGGTTGTGGTCATAAGAGCCGATGTAGATGGCACCGCTGTAGAAGATGGGTGCACCGCGCACCTCGTCTTCGCATTTGAACGTCCAGAGCGGTTTGATCGTGCTGGCGCCCTGGATGGCAGCCGTTGCTCCGCCGATGCGTGAGAGAATCCCGGTCTTGCGCCCCGCAGAAATCAAGGCCTCTTTCATCGCATCGGCGCTGGGGAACCGGTCTGCCGGGTTGTACTGCAGGGCGGTGTTGACGACCGCTTCCAGCTCGGCCGAAATGCCCGGATTGATCTTGCGCATCGGCCGCTCGGCGAAGGAGAATGGCGGCTCCAGCCGGGGGTCGCGTTTGGTCAGGGCGTGGTGGATGGTCGCCCCCAGGGCATAGATGTCCGCCAACGGGGTCGCCTCGCCGCGATATTGTTCGGGAGGGGAGTATCCCTCGGTGCCGATCATCGTCCCTTTTTGCCCGGCCATGAACGGTTTGGCGATGCCAAAGTCAACCAGAATGACATGCTGGCTCAGGTTGACCATCACGTTGGAGGGCTTCATGTCACGGAAGATGATCGGGTCGGGCTTGTGGTTGTGCAGGAAGCTGAGCACGTCGCACAGCTCAATGGCCCATGAAAGCACCAGTTCTTCTGATAAAAATCCCGGGGTCTCGCTGATGATGGCTTCAAGATCCTTGCCGTTGATGAACTCCAGGACAAGGTAAGAACGATTTTGCTCCGAAAAGTAATCATAAATGCGCGGGATGGAGGTGTGGTTGAGAGTCGCCAGGATGTTAGCTTCACGCTCGAAGTTTTGGATGATCGTCTTGCGAACCAGCGGGTCGGGGGCACGGTTGATCATTTCCTTGACCGCTACCAGCTTGACCACGTTGGGGAAGTGCAGGTCACGAGCGCGGTAAACGGATCCCATGCCACCCACGCCGATGACGTCCTGGACCACGTAACGGTCTACCAGCGTGACCCCCGAAGCAAGCTGGACTCCACGGGGCTCCTCTTCAGGGGTTTCCCCGATCGGTCCTGATATCTTCTGGGTCTCCAGAAAGGCCTCCTCCGATTTGCAGTGTACATTAGATTATAAGCTATCCTTTAGAGGATAGGCAACATGTCTGACCTTGCAAAGAATTTAACTTTGGGGCAAAATACATCCGGAGACTGGTGTGAAAATTCTGGCAGTCAGTGATGTGGTGTTGGACCGCTTGTACTCAGCCAGAGTCCAGGACAATTTCACGGGTGTGGATCTCTTGCTGGGCTGCGGGGACCTGCCCTACGAATACCTTGAATTTCTGGTCACGGCGCTGAATGTACCCTTGTTATACGTTCCGGGCAATCACGACCCGGGTTATAACCCCAGAAACCCGTCCTCCCAGGCGGATGGCTGCGAGTGCATCGATCGCCGGGTGGTACGGGTGAAGGGGCTGAATATCGCCGGGATGGGCGGCAGCATCTCCTATCGCCCTGCTGAAGCCAACCAGTATTCCCAGGTCGAGATGTACCTGCGTATGTTGGCCTTTTCCCCGGCGCTTTACTGGCAGCGCTGGAGCCACGGCAATGTTCTGGATATTGTGATCGCGCACTCCCCGCCGCGCGGCATCCATGACGACGATGACCGCGCCCACATCGGTTTCTTGGCCTTCGTGGACCTGATCCGCGTTTTCAAACCGCGCTATTTTTTGCACGGCCACACGATGGTGTATAAAGGCAACCTCGTCCCTCCAGTGACACAGGTCGGGACGACGACCGTCATCAATGTTTATCCGTACCGTTTGATCGAGGTGGAACCCGATGGGAAATGATTTTACTGACCAGGCTAAGAGCGATTTTGCCCGCGCCCGCTTCAAGGCGTTTCTCAATCGCGTTCGCAGTGCCCTGGGCGGCCAGCCCGATACGCTGCTCTCCTACGACGAGATCAAGGAGAAGCTCCACATCGGTGGCCCGGTCTACCGCGGCGTCAAAACCGTGCCGGTGGATAAAATTGTTGGCAGCCTCGACCGTTACCAGGAGTTCGACCGGGCCTTCCTGCCCTTGAAGGATCAGACGGCCGCCCGCTGGGAGAACATCGCCCGGGCTTTTTACCAGGATGTCATCCTGCCGCCGGTCCTGCTCTACAAAGTCGGCGAGGTGTACTTCGTGGTGGACGGGCACCATCGTGTCTCGGTGGCGCGCGAGCAAGGGCAGCAGTTCATCGATGCGGAAGTGCGCGAATGCACCACCAAGGTCAACATCACCCCCGACCTCCGGCCGGAGGACCTGGAGATCGTCGGCCAGAAAGTGGATTTCCTCGAGCGCACTGGCCTCGACCGCATCCGCCCGAAGGCCCGCATCAAGCTCACGGTCCTGGACGGTTTCGAGCGCATGCTCGAACACATCGCCGGGCACAAGTATTTTATGGGCCTCGACCTCAAGCGGGACATCAGCGATGAGGAAGCCGTGGCGGACTGGTACGACAAGGTCTACCTGCCCATCGTGTGCGTCATCCGCAAGAGCAGGATCCTGCGCGAGTTCTGGGGCCGGACCGAAGGCGACCTGTACCTGTGGGTGCTCGACCGGCAGCGTTATCTCAGCCAGGAAGGCCGTGATCTGTTGCCTCCCCAAAAAGCCGCCGAACAATTCGTTGACGAGGTTTGAGCATGCACCCTCTCTCCGGAGTCTACGCCGCAGCCGTTACCCCGCTGAAAGCCGACTTTTCACCGGACCTGGACTCCATTCCGCTCCTGCTCGATTATCTTGCCCGGCGCGGCTGCCATGGCGCCTTGCTGCTCGGGACCACCGGCGAGGGGCCGTCCTTCTCGCCGGAGGAGCGCGAACAGATTTTGCACGCCGGCCTGCAGGTCTGCACGGCGCACCCGGCCTTTCACCTGCTCGCCGGCACCGGGACGCCCAGCCTGTCGGAGACCGCTCTCCTGACCCGCCGGGCTTTCGAGCTGGGTTACGATGGTGTGGTGGTCCTGCCGCCCTATTATTACCGCCAGGCAAACGAAGAAGGGTTGCTGGCCTATTTCTCCGCACTGATTCGTCAGGCTGTTCCGGAGGATGGATCGCTCTTCATTTACCACATCCCCCAGTTGACCGGTGTTCCTCTCTCGGTCGCTTGGTTGAAGCGCCTCCAGGCGGCCTTCCCGCGCCAGTTCGCCGGCCTCAAGGATTCCTCCCACGACGCCGATTTCGGCCGCCAGCTGAGTGAAGGTTTTGGGGAAGAGTTGGTCATCTTCACCGGTGTGGACTCCTTTTTCCAGGCTGCCCTGGAGTTGCACGCCGCCGGCTGCATCACCGCCCCGGCGAACCTGATCTCCCCCGACCTGCGCCGCGTCTGGGATGCCCGTCAGGCGGGTGAGGATTCCAGCCAGGTCCAGGCGCGCATCACCGATCTGCGCCACGTGCTGGAGAGATATCCGCCTTTCCCGCCGACACTGAAGGCGCTCTTCGCCCGCCAGGGTGTCTTTCCCCACTGGCCCGTCCGCCCGCCGCTGGTCGAGCTGGACGTGGAAAGGACCGAACAACTGGCGCGTGAACTGGCAGGATATGGCTTCTGATCTCTGGCGTCTGCTGCTCACCCCGCCGGCCCGCGGGACCTGGAACATGGCGCTCGATGAAGCCATCCTGGAGGCGGTCGGGCACGGCAACTCGCCCCCGACCCTGCGCCTGTACGCCTGGGAGCCGCCCTGCCTCTCCCTCGGTTACGCCCAGCCGGTCAGCGATGTGGATCTGGCCCGTCTGCGGGCGCGCGGCTGGGACCTGGTACGCCGCCCGACCGGCGGCCGCGCCATCCTGCACACCGACGAGCTGACCTATTCGGTAACCGCTCCGCTGGACGAGCCGCGCGTGGCCGGCACCCTGCTCGAAACCTATAACCGCCTGGCCCAGGCCTTGGTGGTGGCCTTGCGCCGGCTTGGCTTGCCGGTTGAAGTGCAGGAGCACAGCGCCGCCCCCAACGGTCAGAACACGAACCCGGTCTGCTTCGAAGTCCCTTCGACTTACGAGATCACGGTCGGTGGGAAGAAGCTGGTCGGGTCGGCGCAGGCGCGTCGCAAGGAGGGCGTCCTGCAGCACGGCACCCTGCCCCTGACCGGCAACCTGGCGCGCATCGTCCAGGTGCTGGTCTTCCCGGATGAAGACGCGCGCCAGGCTGCGGCCGAACGCCTGCTGAGGCGCGCCGTCACGGTCGAGTCTGCCCTGGGCCACCTCGTGACCTGGGACCAGGCTGCTGAATCGTATATGGCTGCATTCCAGGAAACGCTCCAGCTGGATTTGCGAGCCGGGGAGGTCACCTCTATTGAGCGGGAGCGCGCCCGGGAGCTGGAAGAAACGAAATATGCCCATCCGGAGATGGGGAGATGACCAAGATGGATAAAACAATCGGGCGACCGTAAGGTCGCCCGATTGATCATGTCAATTAAGGCATTTATTGTGCCGCCGGCGCGACAAAGATGACATCCGGGTAACCCAGGCTCAGGAAGAAGCGGGTAAGGTAGGTCTCGGCGTTCTGCTGGGCCAGGGCCAGGATGCCGTCGTCCAGGGCGGCCTGGCGGATCTGGTCTTCCGCCGCCTGGCGGGCAGCCGTCTCCAGGTTCACGTCGCCGTGCGTGAGCAGGCCGGTCTGCCGGTCGTAGACGTAGGATTTCTGGTTGTCCAGCGTGGCGACGAACACCTCGGCGGGCGGTAGGCTGACGTTCAGCACCTCGTTTTGCAGGCTCAAGCCGGTCGGGGACATTTTTTCCATGTCGATGCCGGCGATGACCATTCCATGGGCGACGAACAGCAGCCGGTCGCCGAACAGCGGCCCGAACAGCCCCTGGTTCTCTTCCGCCGTGATGACCTTTTCGACCGAATACTGGATCGTCTCCAGGCGGGCCAGGGCGCGCACCTCGTGGATGATCGTCACCGGGTCGGGCAGGATCGTGGGAGTGGGGTGGAGCAGCTCGGACACCTGCGTCCCCAGCAGGCTGTTGGCCTGGCGCAGCGGGGAGAGCGCCTGGTTGACGCTGTTGTTGATCGAGGCGATCAGGAACCAGACCGTGGCGATGACCAGCAGAATGACGACAAACCACAGGATCGATTTCCGGGAAATTGGCGGGTTGGGATGATTGTCCATACCCTGATTATAACGATATTTTAAGACTTTTCTCTTGCTCATCAGGCCGATTCGAGCTATCATCTAGGATGTCGACGGGGGATCATCCCCCGGACAAAATTCATGAGAGGAGAAGACCGTATGAAGAAGATCTATATCACCCTTTCGCTACTCCTGGTAGCGACCATGTTCCTGACCGCCTGCGGTACCGCGGCCACCCCCACACCCGCACCCGTTCCGCCGACCGCCGTCCCGCCGACCGCCGTCCCGCCGACCGAGGCTCCGACTGCCGTCCCGCCCACCCCTGCGCCGCCGACCGCCACGCCGCCTCCGCCTCCCGTCTGCACCAAGCTGGCGGATGCGCCCGCCGCCCCGGCAGCTGGCAAGCTCGGAGCCGCCGATAATCCGATCACGATCACCTTCGTCCCCTCCGGTGACACCGGCAAGATCACCAAGGCTGGCACGGCAATTGCCGACTGCTTGACCCAGATGACCGGTCTCACCTTCAAGATGGAAGTGGGAACCACCTTTGCCGCCTCGATCGAGGCCATGGGTGCCGAGAAGGCCCAGGTTGGTTTCCTCAACACCTTCTCCGCCCTGCTGGGGAATGCGAAATACGGCATCTTCCCTGTCCTGATCGCCATCCGCAATTACAACACCAACGATGTCGATCCCGATAAGGCGCTCAAGGGCCAGCCGGAGCCATTCTATAAAGCCCAGTTCATGGCCACGACTGCCTCGGGGATCAAGGGTTTTGCTGATCTGAAGGGTAAAACCTTCTGCTTCGTCGACCCCAACTCGACCTCGGGCTACATCGTCCCGCGCATTATCCTCAAGGCCAACGGCATCGATCCCGATACCGACTTCAAGGCCACCGTGAACGCCGGCGGTCACGATAAAGTAGCAATTGCCCTCTACAAGGGCGACTGCGATGCGGGTGTGACCTTTATCAACACCCTGACCGATACCTCCTACAAGCTCTATGAGACCTATCCCGACATCGCCGACAAGGTGACGATCTTCGCCGTCAGCGACCGCATCCCGAACGACGGCATGCAATTCATCAAGACGCTGGATCCCAAGCTGCAGGCCGTCATCGTCGAAGGCATGCTGGCCATGGTGAAGGACCCGGGCGGTAAAGCCGTCCTCAAGAGCCTGTACAACTACGATTCATTCCAGAAGGTGGAGCCAACCTACTATAACGACTTCCTCGCCGTGCTGAAGAAGGCCGGCGTCGATCCCGCTTCGCTGGTCAAGTAATTGATTTTCAAGCCTGGCAGGTTCTGAAAGCCTGCCAGGCTTTTCTTTGTATTCCATCTTTCCAATCAGGCAGCGATATACCCCTATGTTAAAAGTCGAGCATCTCACCAAGGTCTATCCCAACGGCACCCAGGCTTTGAAAGACGTCAGCTTCGAAGTCAAGGACGGCGAATTCCTGGCCGTTATCGGGCTGAGCGGGTCGGGCAAATCCACCCTGCTGCGCTGCATCAACCGGCTGATCGAGCCGACATCCGGGAAGATCTATTGGAACGACCAGGATGTCACCGCGGTGTCGAGCGCAGGGATGCGCATGATCCGCCGTCAGATCGGCATGGTCTTCCAACAATTTAATCTTGTAAAGCGTTCCTCCGTGTTTACCAATGTCATGTCCGGCCGCCTGGGATATGTCAATGCGCTTTCGAGTTCGCTGGGCATCTTCTCGAGCGAGGACCACCAGCGGGCGCTGGCCTGCCTGGACCAGGTCGGCCTGGTGGACAAGGCCCACGTGCGCGCCGATTCGCTCTCCGGCGGCCAGCAGCAGCGGGTCGGCATCGCCCGCGCCCTGATGCAGGAGCCCAAGCTGATCTTGGCCGATGAGCCGGTCGCTTCCCTGGACCCCGTCCTGGCGCACTCCATCCTGAAATATCTCGAGCAGCTCAACAAGGAACGCGGGATCACGGTGCTGTGCAGCCTGCATTTCCTCGACCTGGTGCATCGTTATGCCACCCGGGCCATCGCCCTCAAAGACGGCGAGTTGGTCTTCGAGGGGCTGCCCAAGCAAATCGACGACGCCCAATTCAAAGCTATCTACGGCCAGGAAGCTGAAAGGGTCTCGATCATTTGACCCTTCCCCCGGATTAATTACCGGTGATTAAACCGAATTTCCCCATTCACTCTAACCTTTCATGCCCATTTCAGACAGCACTCGTAAATACCCGCTCCGGCCTGTCTTGGTAGTCTTATCTACTTTGATCATTCCCGGGCTTGGGCAATATTTCCTTAAGAAACGCTGGCGCGGATTGTTGATCTTCCTGGCGGCTATCATCTCGGTTTTTCTTATTCAGTGGTCCCTGGTGAGCCAGAAAGTCGGCGGGGTCACCCTCGGCGGGTGGACAACAAGCTGGTTATGGCTTCCACTGGCCTTGTTCTGGATCTGGAATGTCCTGGATGCACGCGCCCTGAGTGCCAACAAGAAATTCGACCTCCTGCCCGCCGTCCTGTGCATTGCCATCGTGGTGTATGTGATCGCCTGGAATGTCACTGACGTCAAGCTCAACCGCCTGGTCGAGCGTTTCAACGACGCGCGCACTGTGGCAGCCAACCTGCTCAACCCCGACATGATCACCATATCGGTCAACGGTCAAGACCAGATCTGCGCCTGGAGCTGCATGGCCACCTACATCGGCGACAAGCTGGCGGGACGTCCGGTCGCGGGTCTGATCCGGCTCAGCGATAACCTGCTGGATATCTTTGGCCGGATGAAGCTCGTGCTCGCCCGTCCATGGCAGGTCAACCTGGGCCTGGCGGCCCCGGGCGGCAAGATCAACACCTTCGTCGCCGGCTCATTGATCGAGACGATCGCCATGGGCCTCATGGCGACCCTTTTCTCGACCATCCTGGCCATCCCGGTCAGCTTCCTGGCCGCGCACAACATCATGGCGCGCGTTCCCGGCGGGACAGTGGTGTACTACGTGGTGCGTGCCATATTGAACATCGTTCGTGCCATCGATACGATCGTATGGGGCTTGATCGTCATCGTGTGGGTGGGTTTGGGGAGTTTCGCCGGGGTGATTGCCCTGACCATCCATGGCATCGCCGCCCTAGGGAAACTGTTTTCTGAAGAGATCGAGCACATCGATCCCGGTCCGGTTGAGGCGGTCACGGCCACGGGTGCCAACCTGGTCCAGACCATCCGCTACGCCGTCATCCCGCAAATTGTGCCGTCCTTCCTGGCCTATTCCCTGTTGCGCTGGGACATCAACATGCGCTCGGCGACTATCGTCGGCTTTGTCGCCGGCGGCGGGATCGGCTTCTTCGTGGTCGAAACCACCCGCATGGGTGCCTACCAGCAATATGCGACTGCCTTGTGGGCGGTGGCGGTCGTGATCATCCTGGTTGACTATATCAGCGCCAAGTGGCGCGAAAACATCCTCAAGGATCAGCCTCCGCCGCAGGAGCCCAGCAGGAAACGTTCGACGCTCAACGGCCTGCGCCTGGCCTTCTACATCGTCCTGGGACTGGCTGCTTTCACCTACAGTTGGAATATCACCGGGATCAGTATCAAAGGCTTGTTCGACCCCGGTAAAAATTTCGGCCGGCTCATCCTGGATTTCGTAAGTATAGATTTAACGAGGAAAGTGCTGCAGGTCGTTACCCAGCAGATGCTCGTCACCATCTTCCAGGCCATGCTGGCGACCAGCCTGGGGGCGGTCATTGCCCTGCCTTTCAGCTTCCTGGCGGCCAAGAACCTGACTGGGCGCAGCTGGCTCTCGGTCTGGATTTACTACCTGGCCAGGGGGATACTAAATATCCTGCGCTCGATCGAAGCCTTGCTCTACGTGGTGATATTCATCTTCTGGGTCGGTATCGGCCCGTTTGCCGGCATGTTGGCCCTGGCTGTGACTTCCTTCGCGCTGATCGGCAAATTGTTCTCGGAAGCCATCGAGAACATCGAGACCGGGCCGATCGAAGCCGTCAATGCGACCGGCGCCAACCGTTTGCAGATGATCGTCTACGCCATTCTGCCTCAAATCACGCCTCCGTTCGTCTCCTACCTGATCTACCAGTGGGACATCAACATCCGCATGGCCACGATCATCGGCTTTGCCGGCGGCGGCGGGATCGGGTTGACCCTGACCACCTTCTTCGGCTCCTTACAGTACCATAAGGCCGGGACGGTGGTGGCGTTTATTGTGATCGTCGTTGCCCTGATGGATTTCGCCAGCGCAAAATTGCGGCAGGTATTCATCTAAATCCAAATCCAACCCGTTTCCCGCCCGGAAACGGGTTTCTTTTTGCCGTGGTACAATCCGCCAATGTTCAAGCGGTTTGTAAAGGTGAGCCTGATCCTCCTGCTGATCCTCTTCTCCCTGGGCCTGCTCGTCTTGCTGGTCTCCCGCCTGGTGACCGGCTTGTATGCCCGTGGGCGGACCTACACCGCCGCCGACGTCCCGGCCCGGCGGGTTGCCATCGTCTTTGGCGCCGGGCTGCGCCGCAACGGCACGGCCACCTCCGTCCTGCAGGACCGCGTCACGGTGGCAGCCCGGCTGTACTTCGCCGGCAAGGTCGAGAAGCTGCTGCTCAGCGGCGACAACCGCTTCCTGGATTACAACGAGCCGGGGGCGATGCGCGAGGTGGCCCTCTCCCTGGGCGTCCCCGCCGGCGACATCGTCCTGGACTATGCCGGGCGGCGCACCTACGACACCTGCTACCGCGCCGCGGCCATCTTCGGCGTGAGCGAGGCCATCCTGGTGACGCAGTCCTTCCACCTGCCGCGCGCCCTCTACACATGCAACCACCTGGGCCTCAGCGTCGTCGGCGTCGCCTCCGACCTCACCCGCTACCGGCGCATCCTCATGCTATACTGGGACCTGCGCGAGCTGTTCGCCACGACGGCCGCCCTGTGGGACGTGCACATCGCCCATCCTGTCCCCGTGCTCGGGAACAAAGAGCCGATCTTTCCATGACAAACACCCACGAAGTTATTTCTTTCCCTCTATGTGTTCTTCGTGTCCGCCTGCCCCCGCTCTCGTGTACCCGTTCTTCGGGTATTGGGGGTCGTGGATATTCTTGAGGATAATATGACCCGCGACGAAGCCCTTTCCCTGGTGCGTGAGTACGTCAAGAACGAAAACCTGGTCAAGCACATGCTGTCGGTGGAAGCCGCCATGCGCTTCTATGCCGAGAAGTTCGGCGAGGATCGCGAGACCTGGGGCTTGGTCGGGCTGCTGCACGATTTCGACTGGGAGATCCATCCCACCCTGGAAGGGCACCCCCAGGCAGGCGAGCCCATCCTGCGCCAGCGCGGCGTGCCCGAGGAGGTCATCCGTGCCATCCTGAGCCACGCCGAGCACACCGGCGTGCCGCGCCTCTCCCGCATGGAGAAGGCCCTCTACGCCTGCGACGAGGTCACCGGTCTGATCACCGCCGTCGCCCTGGTGCGACCGTCGCGCTCCCTGCTCGACCTGGAAGCCGCCTCGGTCAAGAAAAAATGGAAGGACAAGACCTTCGCCGCCGGGGCAGACCGCCAGGAGATCGAGAAGGCGGCTGCCGAGTTCGGCATCGAGCTCTGGGAGCATGTCGGCAATGTCATCCTGGCCATGCGACGCATCGCTCCTGAGCTGGGATTGGTCGGCAGCGTGTCGTGATTTAAAGCCCGCCTGCTGCGCGCCGTTTTCATTCAAGGCTCCTGCATGAAAACCCCCGCTTTCATAATTCTGATCCTGCTCTTTCTGACCGCCTGCACCCGCCCGTTCCAGGGGCGATGGTCGGGGACGCGCACGGGTTCGATCGAGGGTTCGGATCGCCTCCGGCGGAGTGAGCCGCCATTACCTCCTGCATGTCCCGGCAAGTTACCAATCAGGCGTCCCTGTCCCGCTGGTGATTAACTTCCACGGGCTGGGCTCCAATTCGAACCAGGAACAGGCCCTGACCGGCATGTCGGCCAAGGCCGACCGGGAGGGTTTCTTCGTTGTCTATCCCGACGGGATCAATGCCGAGTGGGCCACCGGTCCCGGGGCGGATGGACAGCGCGACCGCCAGTTCGTGCGCGACCTGCTCGCCTCCCTCGAAAGCCAGTACAGCATTGACCCCCAACGTGTGTACGCCACCGGCATCTCCAACGGCGGCGGCATGACCGATCGCTTAGGCTGTTACCTGGCAGACGTCATCGCGGCTATCGCACCGGATTCGGGCGCCTACAACTTCTGGCAGAACTGCCATCCCTCCCGGCCTGTGCCGGTGCTCGCCTTCCACGGCCTGGACGACCAGATCGTGCCCTATCTCGGCGGTACGCCCGGGTTGTTGCTGCCATCCATCCCGGATTGGGCCGCCGCCTGGGCGCAGCGCGACGGGTGTGCCCTCACTCCCGTCGAGACCAACCCGGTTGCCGGGGTGTCGATCCGCACCTGGTCGGGCTGCCAGGGAAATTCCCAAGTGATCCTGTACACACTGGCAAACCACGGCCATTCCTGGCCGGGGTCGACGGTCATGCCGGCGGCGATCACCTCCCAGGCCGTCAACGCCACCGATGTAATGTGGGAATTTTTCCGCTCCCATCCGATGCCATGAAACCCCCACCAGGGATATACTTGAGGTTGTGGTGATCGCCTCGAGGCGTGTATGACACTCCAGGGTAAGGGATTTTTCATCCGCGACCTTTCCGCTTGCGAGGCGGGGAATCCCGCAGCCATTCAGGCGGCGGCCCGCCTCGCCGGCCTCAGCCACGTTATCGTCAGGATTGCTGACGGGTTGGAAGCGGTGGGAATTGACGCGGACGGGGTGGACGCACTGGCTTCGGTCGTCCAGACACTGCACGCCGCCGGGATTGCCGTCTGGGGCTGGGGGACGGCCTACGGGGAGGACCCGCAGCGGGAGGCGGCGGTCGCCGTCGCTCGTCTCCAGGACCTCGGCCTGGATGGCTTTGTCGTCCGGGCCGGAGGCGGGTTCGAAAAACCCGGGCGGGAGTCGTCCGCCTGGTGCTTCCTGGATGCCCTGCGCCGGGAGGTGGACCTTCCGGTTGCCCTGAGTTCCTATCGATTCCCCATATTTCATCCCAGGTTCCCCTGGGCCGCTTTCCTCGAGCTGTGTGATCTGCATATGCCGCAGGTCTTTTGGGAGCTCGCCCACGATGCCGGCGCGCAGCTGCGCGAGTTGAAGCGCCAGTGCGACGTCCTGCCGAACGCCAAACCTTTCATCCCGACCGGCGCGGCGTACGGTCCGCTGGGGGCATGGGCGCCGGACCAGGCTGACCTGGCTGATTTCCTGGGTGCCGTGCGGGAACTCGAGTTGCCGGCGGTAAATTTCTACGCTTGGGAGAGTTGCCGGGCGAACCTGCCCGCGCTGTGGGAGAGCATCGCCGCCTTTCGCTGGGAGAACATCCGGGAGAAGAAGGGGGCTTCCGGGAAGAAAGCCGCAGCCGGGAAGTCCGCTGCCGCCCGGACCTCGAGCCGGTCCGCCGTTCCGGCCGGTGGTTCGTTGCCTGCAGCTCTCCAGCCGCTCGCGCCCTCCGAGCCGGATGCGTTTGCGATCAAATTCCTAACCGCCCTGAACAGCCGACAGCCCGACCGGGTAACAGCCCTGTATGCCGTCGAGGCCACGCGCGTGCGTGCCGACCGCATCCTGGAGGGGACGGCTGCCATCCAGGCGGATTACCGGGCTTTCTTTGCCTCCCTGCCGGAGGATGCCGACATTGCCCTCCTGCGCGTGGGCATCCAGGGGGTGGTGCGTTACCTGACCTGGCAGGCAGGCCCGGTCAACGGCCTGACCACCCTGGTGGTGCAGGACGGCAGGATCGTCCAGGATTACACCTTGCTTGAATAGAAAGAATCATGACTCACTCCATATTTAATACTGGGGTGAAAAATACCGAAAATGATCCTCATCCATCCCCCTAGCCCCCTTCCCAATGCTGGGAAGGGGGTGTAAATTTCTTCGATAAAATTCCCCTCCCCCGATTCGGGGTAGGGGTGAGGGGGTTCAGAGAGTCACCTGATTCATGTTTATCTCCTATTTCTTCATTCCAAGCCACTTCTTCATCCGCCCCTGTTCGATCTTCTGGACCAGCCAGTGCATCGGCAGGAAATGGTCCAGGAAGAGCACCAGACGGAACGTGCCCGAAGGGTAGACCGTGCGCCGGTCATGGCGGATGCCGTCCAGCACGGCGCGCGCCACGGTTTGCGGCGTCTGGGTAGGCCAGGGGATGGGGACATCCTGTCCCGCCGCCCGGAAGAATCCGGTGTGGGTGCCGATGGGGTAGACCAGCATCAGCCGGGAGGGATCCGGCATCTGCCAGCGGTAGCCATCGGCGAAGCGGTCCAGGGCGGCCTTGGTGGCCGAATAGATGGCATAGCCCGGCACGGCGATATGCGCCATGGCAGAGGCCGTGATGACCACTTTGTACGGCCGGTTGCCGTACAGGGCCTGCATCTTCTCGAGCGTGTACAGGCTGTTGAACACGTTGACCCGGAAGATATTTTCCAGGTGGGCCCAATCCGGCGCCTCGACCTGTTCGTAGTAGGCAAAGCCGGCGTTGGCGATGAAGACGTCGATGCCGCCCAGCACGGCCGCAGCCTTCTCGAACAGCCGGTCCACGTTTTCCGCAGACGACAGGTCGCAGGTGTAGGGGATGATCCGGACGTTACCGGATGTGCGACGTACTTCCGAAGTGCGTCGCACATTTACACAGGCTGCCTCTAGCGCACCTCCATTCACGTCTACGGCCAGGACCTGGGCGGGGAACCCGGCGAGCTGCTCAAGCAGGGCCAGGCCGATGCCCGAGGCAGCCCCAGTCAGGACGATGCGTTTGTCCGTCAGGTCCATCATATATGCCCTCCGCAGGAGAATCCCGGAAGTCCCCGGCGACTTGATCCCTCGTTCCGCTCCCTGGCCCACTCCGCCAGGGCGGGACAGGGCTGCAGGGGATGTTGCCGGTCATTTTAATTCATCGCAAAATCCAGACCGGTGGCGAAGCGGAAATATCACCGGCCAGGGTCTGCAGGCCGGAGCCGTCCAGGTTGACGACGTTCAACGCCGCCCCTCCCGCCTCAGAGTTGGCGAGCGCCAGGAAGGCGATGCGGTCCGCGGTGGGCGACCAGGCGGCATAGTCGGCGCGCTGGCTCAAATCTGCCACGAGCTGGAGGTTGCGCGTATTCGCGTCCATGGCCAGCAGCTGGTATTCCCCGGCCACCAGGCTGGAGATGCCAGGCAGCGCCGCCCACCGGCCGTCTGCCGACCAGACCGGTATCGAGGTGAATTTGCCTTCCGGGGCCAGGGTCGGGCCTTGGACGGTGGGGTCGTCGTAGTAGAGCGAGGGGATCGGGGAGCCGTCCAGGCCCAGGAAGTTCAACAGGGTGACGGCGTAGCCGTAATCGTAGCCGTTGATCAAGAAGCTGAGGCTGCGGCTGTCCGGCGACCAGGAGACGCGGGCCGTCGGGTCGATCGCCCTTTCGCTCAGCTGCACGGTGTCGGCGCCATTGGCGTTCAACGCGAAGGGCAGTGACTGGTCGGCCCCGGTGGGATCGTTAACCGGGGCATAAACCCACTGCCCATCCGGCGACCAGGCGATGTGGATAAAGTCCGGGGTGATGGCAATCCCGGCGTAGTTGGAATATGTCCTCCCGCTGCCGTCGGCGTTGATGAAGACCAGCCCCAGCCTGCCTTGGTCCGGGAGCAGGCTGGCATAGGCTAGGCGACTCCCATCGGGTGACCAGGCGAAGTCGTAGATGTGGCCCAGGGAAATGCGCCTCAAGCCCGAGCCGTCGACGTTCATATCATACAGCGTTGAGTTGGTCCCGGGCATCAGGAAGGCCAGCCGGGTCCCGTCGGGGGAGAGTTCAGGTTGATAACATACATACGCAGGGGCCTGACCCGTGAGAGGGCTCGTGGCACCGGTCTCGGGCACGATTTCCTGCACGTGGCAGCCGTCCGCGCTGACGAAGCGGATCAGTGCTTGGCGGGGGATGGTCTCGGTCGCGGATGGGCTGGGGGTGGGGGGCTCTGCCGTCGGGCCGGGCAGTTCGGTCGCTTCGACTGTGGGGGTGACTGGAGCGGCGGGCGTGTCCGCGGCCGGCGCCAGTGGGGTCAGCGTCGGGGAGGACGGCGGCGGGACTGTCGGCGGGGGAAGTGTCGCGCCGGTAGGGATGCTGTCCAGCGCGGTGGCACCGCCGAGCGGGATCACGCCCTGGGTTACGAGCAGCGCCCCGACCCCCACGGCAGCCAGGCCGACCAGCAGCCAGAGCACGATCACGAAGGTTTTGAGGCCCGAGTTAATTTTGACAGGCATGAGGATATTATAAAACCATATGTGCGACGCACCTTCGAGGTGCGTCGCACATTGTTTATTTCTTTTTCTTTTCCTCCACCTTCTGCACAAACCTCTCCACCGCCCAGGTCTCGGTCAACCCGACCAGCGCGTCCCCGGGCTTGACCTCCACCACGACGTCGCCGCGCACCGCCGAGCGCTTACGCAGTGGGGCCTCGTCCAGGCGGGACTGTTTGGCGGCGGCCTTGAGCAGGTGCAGGGTGACGACAGCGTTGGGCTTGCCAATCGCCAGCCCGGCCAGGCGCACGCCCGCAGGCAGCTCCCAGGCGATCACGCCCTTGCCGTAGCGCCCCTGCACGGGGAAATCCTTGGCATCGAGACGCTTGCCCTTGCCGTCCGAGGCCGCCAGGAACAGATTCCCGGTCTGCGGCAGGACCTCCATGCCGACCACCTCGTCCCCGACTCCCAGCTTGATCCCGTTGACCCCGGCGGCAACCAGGCCCATCGCCCGCACGTCGTCCTCCTTGAAGCGAATGGCCATGCCGGCCGCGGTGACCAGCAGGATCTCCTTCTTTCCGTCGGTCAGGGCGACCCAGCCGAGGGAATCGCCGTCATTGACACGTACCAGCGTAAAAGTTTGCGCCGAGGGGCCGGGCAGGTCGCCGGCCAGGCTTTTCTTGACCATCCCGCCCCGCGTGATGGTCAGCACGCAGGCCTCCCCGGGCAGCTCGCTGCGCTTCACCGGCAAGACAAAAGCTGCCGCGGGGATCTCGTCCTCGGGGAGCGGTGAGAGCTTGTTGAATGGGGCACCGTCGGCCAGCTTCTCGGCCTCCGGCAGGGTGTGGACGGCCACGGCCGCAGCCAGCCCCCGTCCGGATACGAGCACCAGCGTGTCGGTGGCCTGGACCTTGACCAGCAGGCGGGGCGCTTCGGAGCCCGAGAGGCGCGGCGGCTTGTCCTCGCGGGTGCGCGCCAGGTTGCCGCCGGCGGTCATCCCGACCCACACGGTCTGGTCGGGGAGCAGCTCGGCGGCAGTCAGGGGTGCCTTATGCCTGCGGCTGCGCAGGCTGACGATTTGCGTGCGCCGGCGGTCGCCGTAGGCCGCCTTGACCTTGAGCAGCTCCTCGGCTGCCAGGCCGCGCATCTTCTTGGGGGACTTGAGCAGGCCCTCCAGGTCCTTGATCAGACCCAGGCTCTCTTTATATTCGGTCTCGATCTTCTTGCGCTCCAGGGCGGCCAGGCGGCGCAGCTGCATCTCCAGGATGGCGTCCGCCTGGATCTCGCTCAGCTTGTAGCGCTTGCGCAGGCGCGCCCGGGCGGTCTCCACGTCGGGCGAGCCTTTGATCAGGGCGATGATCTCGTCCAGGTGCTTGAGCGCCACCAGCAGGCCTTCGAGGATGTGCGCCCGCTGGCGCGCCCGCTCCAGGTCAAACTCGGCGCGGCGCTTGATCACCGTCAGGCGGTGCTCCAGGTAGACGCGCAGCGCCTGCTTGAGGGTCAGCATGCGCGGCTCGCCATCGACCAGGGCCAGCAGGATGATGCTGAAGGTGGACTGCATCGGGGTGCGCTTGTACAGCTCGGCCAGCACCTTCTCCGGCTCGACGTTCTTGGTCAGCTCGATGACGATGCGCATTCCCTGGCGGTCGGATTCGTCGCGCAGGTCGGTGATGCCCTCCAGGTGCCCTTCGCGCACCAGGTCGGCGATGCGCTCGATCAGGCTGGATTTGTTGACCTGGTAGGGCAGCTCGGTGACGATGATGCGCGACTTGCCGCGCTCCATCTCTTCGATGTGCGCCCGTGCCTGGATCGTGACCCGGCCGCGGCCCTTGCCGTAGGCGGCCTCGATGCCCTCCTCGCCCTTCTGCTCGATGATCACCCCGCCGGTGGGGAAGTCGGGGCCCTGGACGAACTCCATCAGATCGTCGACGTTGATGTCGTCCAGCTTCTCCCATTTCTCGAGCATGTAGACGCAGGCGTCGGCGATCTCGCCCAGGTTGTGGGGCGGGATGTTGGTGGCCATGCCCACGGCGATGCCGGTGGCCCCGTTGACCAGCAGGTTGGGCAGGGCGGCCGGCAGGACGACCGGCTCCTGGAGCGTGCCGTCGAAGTTGTCGCTGAAGTCGACCGTGTCCTTGCCGATGTCGGCCAGCAGGTCCAGGGCGGGGGCGGCCAGGCGGGCTTCGGTGTAGCGCATGGCAGCCGGCGGGTCGCCGTCCACCGAGCCGAAGTTGCCCTGCCCGTCCACCAGCAGCGTGCGCATGGAGAAATCCTGGGCCATGCGCGCCATGGCCTCGTAAACCGCGGCGTCGCCATGCGGGTGGTACTTGCCCAGCACCTCGCCGACGATGCGGGCCGACTTGCTGTAGGGGCTGTCGGCGCGGATGCCCATGTCGTACATGGCGTACAGGATGCGGCGCTGGACCGGCTTCAGGCCGTCGCGGGCATCGGGCAGGGCGCGCGCCACGATCACGCTCATGGCGTAGTCGAGATACGCCTGCTGCATCTCGTGGTCGATGTCGATTTTACGGACAAGGCCAAGTTCCATGAGTTCTCCTTGACCTCACCTTTCCTTACCCCAACCCTCCCCTTCCCTCTCCTGCAGGAGAGGGAAGGGGAGGGCGCCAAAGGCGGGAGGGGTTGGGTGAGGTTCGCTAATATGTTCTATCTTACGGGGAAAGGGGCGAAGCGTCAAGGAGAAACAGGTATTGACCGAGCGGCCGACCCGAACTCTCCGCGGACGAAAACGTGCCCAGCGAAATGAATCCCCTCCTCGAAGAATTGGGGAGGGATTTCCGAATGCGGGTTCAGACCCGCCGACAAAACCCTTGGCGAATGGACGATCGCCTCATGGGGAAACCACTTTGAAACTTGTCTGGGCGGTTTTTTTGTTGGGAGATATGGTTTCAATAGTGAATACCCAATTTCCGCAGCCCCAATTATGAGGCACCTCTTTTGTGTTATATTGCGTCCCAGCCGAGTTGAAAACCATAGAGTATATGGAGTAACCTGTATATTGGATGGATCCATTCATATAAGTTATAAAATGATAAGTGACGGTGACCGGACCATCCGCTGTAATAGAGTACGTAAAATGGGAGTTAAAAGAACAATCTGGATTGTTATTACCGACGTGATAAATTGAATGGGGCATCGTTATGGATACAGCAGTTACCATACTCGGTGGATGGGTCTTGGTCGGCGTCGGCATGGGCGGCGGAAGGGTGGGTGTGGGCGGCGCGGCGATCACCGGCAGCTGGCTGGTATCGCCCGTGACCGTGGCATACTTGCCCCACAGCCAGCAGGTGCCGGGGTTGTTGGGATTCTTGATGATCCAGTACTGGCCGTAGGCGTCCTTCCCGACGACCTCGGCGCTCTTGCCGACGGGCAGCGCGCCGATCATGTCGTAGGCATTCCCTGGTCCGGTGCGGCAGTTGGTGGCGAGCGAGACGCTGACCATCAGGGCGGAGGGCGTGGTTGTATCGGAGGGAATTGGGGTAGAGGTGGGTACAGCGGGAACTATAGCGGTGAGGGTGCCTGCCAGCGCATAGGCAATGCTCGTCTGTTCGCTCATCGTCTGGGCGATCGCGGAAGCGACGGCATTTCCCGATGGAGGCCCGGCGACCTGCAGGTTACAGGCGGAAATCAGCGCCAGTCCAAGCAGGATAGCGATCGAGGTAATCCGTGTGCCTTTCATAGGTGCTCCTTTCCCCGGGGTAATAATATTCATCTACATCATACGGGTTATGCCAGCAAATTACAACTCCTTCTTAAATACTAACGGGGCGGTTCAACGAACCGCCCCGCATGCTGCCTAAGGCGTGAAGTTGATCGTCTGCGAGAGACACGTCCCGACCAGACCGTTCTCGGAACAGAGCTTGAGGGTGACATCAAAGGTCTCCCCAGCGGGGTTGTAGGCGATGGAAGTTTTGACGCTGGCAGTGCCCGTCTCACCGGGCGTGAGATCCAATTGGGACCCGGTGCTGATGCACCAGTTGTCATAGCCGATGAACTCATTGCTTGAAGCCGTCGCCGTGGTCGCATGCGCGCCGTTGTGTAACGTGATCGCATATGACTCCCAGGTCACCGAACCGGTGTTTTTCACGTCGAACTTAAAGCACAAATATCCCGGACCTTGGCCCCAAAAATTGTATGAGAAGTTGAAGGAAGGTACAGGGGTCGGCGTGGGCGGTGGGGTGAAGACGGGCAGGGCGGCGGTGTTGCCTGTCACCGTGGCGTAGTAGCCCCACAGCCAGCAGATGTTGGTCGGATTCTTGGGGTCGCGGATCACCCAATACTGGTTGTCCGCAGCGCGGCCAACCACCTCAGCCGTCTGGCCGACGAGTAGGGCTCCGGTCATATCATAGACCTTGCCGGGACCGGTGCGGCAGTTGGTGTCAATCGATACGCTGACCATCGGCATGGGCGGGGTCGGTGTGAGGGTTGGCGAGGGCGTGAGGGAGGGCGTCAGGGTGAACGGGGATGTCGGGGTGACGCTGGGCGTGTCGGTCACCATGGCAGCCAGAGTGCCCGCCACGATGTTGGCCAGGTCCGTCTGGGCACCCATCGTCTTGGCTACAGCGGTGCCGACGGCGTCCTCCGTCGTCGGTCCGGCGATCTGCAGGTTGCAAGCGGATATCAGCGCCAGTCCAAGCAGGACGGCGATCACAGTGAACTTTCCTTGTTTCATAGGTGCTCCTCTCCCAGACAAAAAACTGCACTCGAATCTCTGTGATAGGACAGCAGATTTGAAGACAGCGATCATGGAGTGCAGGTGATGCTGACCGAAACTTCGTTCGAGTAAATGTCATTCGGCTCTGAGACATGGATGCGCATCGTCCTAACGGTGGAACCTGATGTTTCGATCCAGAAAGGAACGGTAGCCTTCGTACTGGCACTGTCAAAGACGGGTACTCCTCCCTGTAAGGTAGGTGAGAATACGCCCGGTGAATCACTCTCCTCCCATAGATATGCGACCGTACCGGCGCCATTGGTGGTGATCGTCCCGCTCCAGTTCGCCCGGTGTGGGCAGGGCCCGGAGTACGAAGCCCGATCCACGCTGACGGTAACAGCGCTAACCCTGAACGAGAGGTGCAATGGTTCGTGGGAAGGAGCTACGAAGATGATAGCCCGAGTGGCGGTGGGTGTGGCGGTGGGCACAGCCGTCGGTGGAGGGGTCGGTGTGGGCGGCGGGGTGAAGACCGGCAGGCCGGAGAGGTCTCCCGAGGGAGTAGCGTAGGCCCCCCAGATCCAGCAAAAGTCATTGACCTTGTCCGGGTTGCGGATGTAATAGTATTGTCCCCCGGGATCGCGCCCGAAAATGTCCGCCGTCTCGCCCACCTGGATCCCGCCGACCCAGTCGTAGACTTTCCCGGGTCCGGTGCGGCAGTTGGTGTCCGTCGCCACCCTCAGGCTTGGCTTGGGCGGGGTGGGCGTCAACGTGACGGAAGGCGTAGGCAGCGGAGGAAGCGTGGCGGTGTCCGTCGCGGTTGAGGCGGGTGCCACGGGTGGGTTGATCTTGTCGCTGGGCGGCATGCCGGTTTGCGGGACCGCATAAGGCAGGTTGCAGGCGGATGTGAGCAGCAGGATGGGTATGATGAAAACTGCGACGATCATTCGGTGTTTCATGGTCTTTCCCCTCCCTGGGAAAACAATGATCAAGTACATCCTACAAGATTCCCCTCCCCAATTACAATCCCCCCATCAATACTAAATTAAAATACCAACGGGACGGTTTGCCTGACCGCCCCATTGGGAGTTCTCGATCTTCATCAGACGCGCATTGTTCTGAATTCCCTATTATCATCCGTCGGGGAAGGCAGGCCTGATATGGATTTCCCTTCTCCAGCCTTCCCGGCTGGTTCGATCTGATGCTGGTGGTTATGGAGTGCAGGTGACACTGACCGGAACCACGCTCGAGTACACCTCGTTTGGTTCGATGACATGGATGCGTGCCTTGAACGTAAGGGATACTAGAGGTTGCAACACCTGGTCGACGGTATTTTTCGTCCCGGCGCTGGTAAAGACGAGCGTTTCAACCGAGGCTGGTCTGAATCCGCCTACATCGGCATGTTCCCATTCGTACTTTACCGTCCCCGCGCCGTTGGTGGTGATCTTCCCGCTCCAGGTCAACGTGAAGGGGCATGTACCGCTGTACGAAGTTCGATCCGCGCTGGCCGTGACAGAGGTGACCCTGAATATGATCGCTGTGGGCGTATCGGTCGGTGGAGGGGTTGGGGTGGGTGGGGGTGTGAACACCGGCAGTCCTCCGGTATCGCCGGAGGGAGTGGCATAAAAGCCCCACACCCAGCAGAAGGTGCCGATATTATCAGGGTTACTGATGTAGAAGTATTCGTTTCTGGGGTCGCGTGCGAAGATCTCGGCCTTCTCGCCCACTTGAAGTCCACCGACCCAGTCATAGACTTTCCCGGGACTGGAGCGGCAGTTGGTGTCCGTCGCCACCCAGAGAACCGGTCTGGCTGGGGTGGGCGTCAATGTCAACGAAGGCGAGGGCGACGGGGGAGGCGTGGCGGTGTCAGTCGCTGTTGAGGCGGGTGCCACGAGTGGGTTGAGCTTGTCGCTGGGCGGCATGCCGGTCTGCGGGACCGCAAGAGGCAGGTTGCAGGTGGATGTGAGAAGCAGGATGGGTATGATGAAAACTGCGATGATCATTCGGTGTTTCATGGTCTCTCCTCTCCCTGGGAAAACAATGATCATCTACATCATACGGGTTAGGTCCGAAAATTCAACCCCCTCTTAAATACTACCGGGGCGGTTCGTCGAACCGCCCCGGTGAAATCTTGGGTGTCTAGTCGGCTGCGCCGCTGTCCTGGATCTCGGTCCATTGGGAGGAGCCGGCCTGCTCGAGCGCCTTCTCGGTTGCCACGAAACGTCCGTGGACGAAGCCGGTCCCGGCTGGGATCAGCTTGCCGATGATGACGTTCTCCTTCAGCCCGTAGAGCGGGTCGGTGGTGGCGGCGATGGCCGCCCCCGCCAGCACCTTGATGGTGTGCTGGAAGGAGGAGGCCGAGAGGAACGAGTCCGTGCTCAGCGAGGCCTTGGTCACGCCCAGCAGGATTTCGAAGTACTTGGCCGGTTGCTTGCCTTCGGCCAGCAGCTGCTCGTTGAAGCGCTTGATGTCCAGGCGGTCGACGGCGTCCCCGGGCAGGTAAAGGGTGTCGCCCGGGCGCTGGACCTGCACCTTGCTCATCATCTTGCGGATGATGACCTCGAAGTGCTTGTCGTGGATGTTCTGGCCCTGGGAGCGGTACACCTTCTGGATCTCGGTCAGCAGGTACATCTGGCAGGCCTCGCGGCCCTGGATGCGCAGGATGCGGTGCGGGTTGAGCGAGCCTTCGGTCAGCGGCTGGCCGGCCTCGACGTGCTCGCCGTCCTTGACCAGCAGGCGCAGCGTGGTCGGGATCTCGTACTCGACCTCTTCGCGCTGCTCGTAGGAGACGAAGACCTTGCGCTTCTCAACGCGCACCTTGCCGCCGTGCGGGGCGGTGATGGTCGCCTCGCCCAGGGTGGCGATCACCTCGCCGGCCTTGACCTCGTTCTCTTCCTTGACGGCGATCTTCCATTCCTTGGGTACGTCGTACTCGTCGTGGATCATCTCGCTGTGACTCGACGCGCACCAGGCGCATGTCGGCGTACTTGTCCGACTGGACCACGCGCACGGTGCCCTTGATCTCCGAGACGACGGCTTCGCCCTTCGGCTGCTTGCGGGCCTCGAAGAGCTCCTCCACGCGTGGCAGGCCGGTGGTGATGTCGCCGCCGGCAGCCACACCGCCGGTGTGGAAGGTGCGCAGGGTCAGCTGCGTGCCCGGCTCGCCGATGGACTGGGCGGCCACGATCCCGACGGCCGCACCCAGCTCGACCATCGTGCCGCGCCCCAGGTCCAGGCCGTAGCACTTGGCGCAGATGCCGTGGGTCAGCTCGCAGGTCAGCGGCGGAGCGGACCTTGACTTCTCGGCACGCTCGGCATCGGAGATCTTGCGGGCCAGCTCGTGGTCGATGATGTCGTCGCGCTCGGCCAGCACCTCGCCGGTCTTCGGGTCGAGCACGCGCTCGGCGGCCAGTCGCCCGTACAGGCGGGAGGCCATCGACTGCCCGGCCACGTCGTCGCTGGCGGCGGATCCAGATGCCATCCTCGCGTGCCGCAGTCGTACTCGTTGATGATCACGTCCTGGGCAATATCCACCAGGCGGCGGGTCAGGTACCCGGCGTCGGCGGTGCGCAGGGCGGTGTCGGCCAGGCCCTTGCGGGCGCCGTGGGTCGAGATGAAGTATTCGAGAGCGGTCAGGCCCTCGCGGAAGTTGGAGCGGATGGGCAGCGGGATGATGCGCCCGGACGGGTCGGCCATCAGGCCGCGCATACCGGCCAGCTGGCGAGATCGGGCCGAAACCGCCCTTGGTCGCGCCGGAGTTGGCCATGGTGGACAGGTTGCCGTCCGGGTCCATGGCGCCGCGCACCGCCTTGGCGACATCATTGGTCGTCTGCTGCCAGAGTCTCGATGACGCGTTCGTTCTGCTCCTGCTCGGTCAGCAGGCCGCGGCGGAAGTCGCGCTGCACCATCTCCACGGCCTGCAGCGCCTTGTTGGATGATCTCCTGCTTCTCAGGCGGCACGGTGATGTCGGAGACGGCGATGGTCGTGCCGGAGCGCATGGCGTACTCGAAGCCGATGTCCTTGATGGCGTCGGCGGTCTCGGTGGTCATATCCTGGCCGGCGAGCTCGTAGACGTCGGCGATCAGGTCCTTGACGCCGCCCTTTTCCAGTTGCTCGTTGACGAACTGCACGACTTCGGGCAGGATCTGGTTGAAGAGCACCCGGCCGACGGTCGTGTCGATCAGGCGCTCCTCCATGCGCGGGCAGGCGGGTCTCGTCGTCGGCGTACCAGGTCTTGACGCTGCACCTTGATCTTGGAGTGGATGTCCACCTGGCCCAGCTGGTAGGCCATTCCACCTCGTCCATGTCGGCGAAGGCGCGCCCGTCGCCCTTTGTGAACCTTGCTGTGCATCATGGTCAGGTAGTACACGCCCAGCACCATGTCCTTGGACGGGCCGATGATCGGCTCGCCGTCGGCGGGCTTGAGCAGGTTCTTGGAGGACAGCATCAGCCGGCGGGCTTCCTCGACGGCCTTGTCCGAGAGCGGCACGTGAACGGCCATCTGGTCGCCGTCGAAGTCGGCGTTGAAGGCGGTGCAGACCAGCGGGTGCAGCTGGATGGCCGAGCCTTCGATCAGCACCGGCTCGAAGGCCTGGATGCCCAGGCGGTGCAGCGTGGGGGCGCGGTTGAGCAGCACGGGCCGGTCCTTGATGACCTCCTCCAGCACCTCCCAGACCTCGGGCCGGTTGCGCTCGATGAAGCGCCGCGCGCCCTTGACGTTGGCGGCGTAGTTGTAGGCCACCAGCTTGGCGATGACGAACGGGCGGTAGAGCTCCAGCGCCATCGCTCTTGGGCAGGCCGCACTGGAAGAGCTTGAGCTTGCGGGCCGACCACGATGACCGAGCGGCCGGAATAGTCGACGCGCTTGCCGAGCAGGTTGCGGCGGAAGCGGCCCTTCTTGCCCTTGAGCATGTCGCTCAGGGAGCTTGCAGCTCGCGCCGGCCGCGGCGGCGAGAGCGCCTTGCCGCGCTGGCGAGTTGTCGATCAGCGAGTCGACCGCCTCCTGAAGCATGCGCTTCTCGTTGCGCACGATCACGTCCGGCGCGCCCAGCTCGAGCAGCCGCTTGAGGCGGTTGTTGCGGTTGATCACCCGGCGGTACAGGTCGTTCAGGTCGGAGGTGGCGAAGCGGCCGCCGTCCAGCTGGACCATCGGGCGCAGGTCGGGCGGGATGACCGGCAGGACGGTCAGGATCATCCACTCGGGGCGGTTGCCCGAGCGGCGGAAGGCCTCCACCACCTTCAGCCGCTTGGTGGCCTTCTTCTTGCTTCTGCTTGGACTTGGTCGTGCGCACCTCGTGCCACAGCTCGTCAGACAGCTTGTCCAGGTCGAGACGGCGCAGGATGTCGTAGAAAGCCTCGGCGCCCATGTCGGCGCGGAAGACCTGGCCCCAGCGCTGCTTCAGCTCGCGGTAGCGGGTCTCGCCCAGGAAAGTGAATGGGCGCAGCTCCAGCAGCTCGTCGCGCTGGTGGGCGTTCTGGTCGTGGGCAGCTGGCCGACTGGTCCTCCAGCTGGCTGCGCAGGGCGTTCATCTGCTCGTCCGCCTCGGCCTTGGTCGTGGCGGCTTCCATCTTGACCTCTTCCAGGGCGCGGTCGACTTCTCGTCTTTCAGCTCGGCCTCCAGACCCTCCAGACGCTCCTTGACGACCTTCTGCAGCTTGGTGATGTGCGTCGGCGCCGACCGTGTGCCCTTGTCGGCAATCAGGTCACGTCGTTGCCGAAGACGATCGGCTTCCGGATGCGCCTTGCCCTGTTCTCCTGCAGCGAGCGCTCGAGCGCGCTGGCCTTCCTTGATCAGCGGCTCCAGGCGGGCGGCGATCTCCTCGTCGATACTCGCGCTCCAGCGTGCGACTTCTTGCGACTGGAGCTCGGATAAGCGTCTTGTCACGGGCGGTCTTGATCTCGGCGATCTTGGCGTTGATCGCGGCCGCCTGTTCGCGCTCGGAGACGGACGATCTCGTCCTCCAGGCGCTTGAGCGCCTTCTGGCGGGCGTCCTCGTCCACGTAGGTGACGATGTATTGGGCAAAGTACAGCACGCGGTCCAGGTTGCGGCGCGAGATGTCGAGCAGCAGGCCCAGGTAGGAGGGGATACGCCGGGTGTACCAGATGTGGGCGACCGGCGCCGCCAGCCCGATGTGGCCCATGCGCTCGCGGCGCACGGACGAGCGGGTGACTTCCACGCCGCACTTGTCGCAGGTGATGCCTTTGTAACGGGGATGTTCTTGTACTTGCCGCAGTAGCACTGCCAGTCGCGCGTCGGGCCGAAGATGGCTTCGCAGAACAGGCCGTCTTTTTCCGGCCGCAGGCGGCGATAGTTGATGGTTTCGGGCTTGAGCACCTCGCCGTAAGACCAGGTAAGAATGGTTTCCGGGGAAGCAAGACTGATGCGTAACGATACGAGTCCCTTGGTTTCCACAGGCCTATCTCCTCATCATCTTCCGAACTGGCTTCCGCGACCTGTCCGGCCGGCTGCCTGCTTCAGAGACAGCAAAAGCAAGCGCTTTGAGACCTTTTAATCTCAAGCGCTCGCGCGGCAATCGCAGATTTTCTCTATAGTCAACGGAGGCAAATTATACCGTTCCGGTCTGAATAAGTCAAGATACACTGGGCGATTCGTCAGGGTGTTGTTAAGGTCGATTGGCGAGCCTCTTCACCTTGGGGATTCTCAACGCGAATGTCGCGAAAGGGCGACATCGTACCCGAAGGGTAATGACGCGAATAAATGATAGAACTCCGGCCCTCTTAAAGAAAACCTGGTCATATTCGTGTTATTTGCCTATTCGTGCCTTTTGCGCTCCTGCTCTGGCGAAAATTGTGCAAGACAATATCGACTTTGCAAACACCTTGGGCGATTCGTACGCCGTTTACTCGAATTTCAGCAGCTGCAGGACGTCCTGCAGGCAGGCGTCGAACAGCTCCTGCATGATGCTTTCCTCAACCTGGTAGCGGCCGCCAAACGACCCGTCGCCGTAAACCTGCCGCGCCGTTTTGGCTTCCATGATCCCGGAAGGGACGCGCGGCGGGACCTTATCCTCCCGCGGCAGTTCGGCAACCATGGTGAAGGGGAAAGCTTCCAGCCAGTTGGCGTGATCCGGTTTTAGGGTGTGTTTCAGGGCAATCGCCTCCACGCTGTGTGAGTCCCACCAGTCGTACCAGGCCAGCTGCAAGTCGGGGAGCGCATTGGCAAGCTCGCGCAGCTGGGCGCGTCCCGGACTGTTCCCGCCGTGGCCGTTGATCACCAGGATGCGGCGGAAACCGTGGCCGTGCGCCGAGCGGACCAGGTCCTCCACCAATGCGATCAGTGTGCCGACCCTCAGGCTGAGCGTGCCAGGATACGCCAGGAAATAGGGTGAGCAGCCGAAGTTGAGCGGCGGCGCGACCAGCACGCCGGTCTGCTGCGAGGCGGCGTCCGCCAGGGCGAGCGGGATCTTCACGTCCGTGAGCAGCGACAGGTAACCGTGCTGCTCGCAGGCACCCATCACCAGCATCAGCCGGTCTTCACGTTTGAGATATTCTTCTACGTCCATCCAGTTCATGTCTTCGAGGCGCATGGCTCCTCCACTCTAAAAGTCGGACTAACTCAGGCATAATGTGACTATTATTGTCTAATAAGTATCCTTTGTTTGGGGGGTATGCATGTTTGTCAACAGATTCTTCTTTACCGTCATTATCCTTTTGACCATCTCCGCCTGCACGGCTCCGGCTCCCGCAACCGTAGCGCCTCAACCGACCCTGACCCCGATTCCTGCAACCCCTACTGGTACAAGCGTGCCGACCATCACTCCCAGCCCGACGCTGATGCCGGCGGCGCCGTCAACCTCCGGGGCGCAGCCGGCCTGTGAGGACAGCGCCTCCCTGGTGGCGGACGTGACCATCCCGGACAATACCTGGGAGGACCCGGGCCAGGCCTTCATCAAGCCCTGGCGCATCCGCAACACGGGTACCTGCACCTGGAATGCAAATTATACCTTGGTCTATTCCGCCGGCTCGCAGATGGGCAGCCCGCTCACCACGCCCTTCCAGACGACGGGACCCGGGCAGACGCTTGACCTGTCGGTGGACCTGGTTGCACCGACCGCGGACGGAACTTACACCGGCGACTACGAGTTGCACGATGCCTCCGGGCAAACCTTCCTGGTCGACAACTATAAAACCATGTGGGTGAAGATCGTCGTTGGTTCCGTAACGGCACAGCCGACCGCGACGACGGCTGTCGCTGCGGCCGCCGTTCCCACCGGCGCAAGCGCCACCAGCGGGACGTGTACCTATACTGATAACCCCGGCCTGGTGAGCCAGCTGTACACGCTGATCAACAACGCCCGGGCCGAGAACGGCCTGCCGGCCTTGACGGTCAACCCGAAACTGGCCGCTTCCGCCCGCGCTCACAGCATTGACATGGCCTGCCACAGCCTGCTCAGCCACAGCGGGTCGGACAACTCCACCATAAAGTCCCGCATCGCCTCCCAGGGGTACAAGTACGACTACTGGAATGAAGCCATCTATGCCCAACCGCCCCAGTACGGGGGTGACGCCCAGGCGGCCGTCGACTGGTGGCTGAACGATCCGCCCCACCGCGTCATCCTCCTGACCGACCAGGGTACGGAATTTGGCGCCGGCTATGCCGACGTGGCCAGCAGCACGTTGGGCGGCTACTTCACGGTCGACTTTGGTTCCCCCCAGCATTAAAACCAGACGGCGGTGGAAGCTTCCACCGCCGTCTGCTATTTGCGTCGCAGCCGGGAAATCACGATCTGCTCGGTCACGACGACCTCCTGCCCGGGCGGCGGTCCGGCGAACAAGGCTTCGATCTTGCGGATCACGCCGGGGGACAGGATGGCGTCCTTCCAGCTCTCGGCGAGGAAGTTTTGCAGGGGGACCAGGGACTTGGCGTGCAGGGCAAAGGCGAACTGGCCCTGGTGCTCGAGATTGAAAATCCCGTCCGAGATAGCCTGATCCAATGCCGCTTGTGCCTGGCCGTATTCGATGAAATCGTCGCTTTCCTCGAGAGTACCGGCAAACTGCGCCCCGGCCGGTGTGCGGACGTGGATCTCGGGCCGGTCAGAACTGGGGTGGATGTCGATCAGGGTTCCCCCCGATTTCAATAATTTCTTGATTGTGTAAAGGGCATGGACCATGCCCACCGGGTCCATTCATCAAAGTGACCAGGCCAGGAGGACCAGGTCGAAGCGGGCCGAGTGAATCCCGGCGGCAAATTCCTCCAGTCCGAGCTGGTGAAATTCAACCCGTTTGCGCAGCGCAGCCGGACAGTCGTGCCGGGCGCGCTCCAGCTTGGCGGCATCCGGGTCGATGCCCGTGACGCGGCCGGCTCCTGAGGCGTAGCGCCAGGTCAGGCGGCCGTCTCCACAGCCGACCTCCAGCACGCGCTTACCGGCCAGCGGACCGGCAAGGGTGAGCAGGGCATGGGTCTCGTTTTCTTCCGGGTCGAGACGGACATCCATAAGGAAAACTCCTTCAATCCAATTTTACCCTTTATAATCAACGCGCATGCCCGCATCTGCCGTCCCGATCCCGCCCCTATTCCTGGAGCGCATGTCCCGCCTGCTGGGCGAAGAATATCCCGCCTTTGCCGCTGCATTGGCAGAGCCGCCAGTCCATGGGCTGCGGGTCAACACACTCAAGATCAGCGTCGAGCAATTCCGGCACATTTCGCCGTTCCTGCTGGATGAAAAAGTACCCTGGTGCCCGGAAGGGTATACCCTCACCCCTACCCTCTCTCCCATTGGGAGAGGGGAAGGGGTGAGGGAACCCGGTAAGCATCCCTACCACCTGGCCGGGCTGTACTATTTGCAGGACCCTTCGGCCATGTCAGCGGCGGAGCTGCTCGGCCCCCGGCCTGGTGAGCGCATCCTGGACCTGGCAGCCTCCCCAGGCGGCAAGACGACCCACCTGGCGAACCTGATGCAAGGCCGCGGCCTGCTGGTGGCTAATGAGATTAAAACCAGCCGGCTCGCTCCCCTGGTCGTCAACCTCGAGCGCTGGGGCGCGGCGGACGTCGTCGTGACCAACGAGACCCCCGAGCGGCTGGCGGACCATTTCGGCGCAGCTTTCGACAGGGTCCTGGTCGACGCGCCCTGCTCAGGCGAGGGCACCTTCCGCCGGGACCTGGCGGCGCGGCGCGACTGGTCGCTGCAGGCTGTGGCGAATTATGCTGCCAAGCAGGTTGCCATCCTGCGCGTGGCCGCCCACCTGGTGCGCCCGGGCGGACACCTGCTCTATTCCACTTGCACTTTCGCCGCTGAGGAAGATGAGGGGACAGTAATTCGTTTTCTACAGGAGCACGCGGGGTTCGAGGCCGTACCCCTACCGCAGTTACCCGGTTTCATGCCGGGCCAGCCGGAGTGGTTGGGGTTCATTGCCGAGAGCGCGGAGAACGCGGAGGGGATTAAAAAATCTCTGCGGTCTCTGCGAGCTCAGCGGTGAATAAATCCCTCTGTGGGGCGGTACGGATCTTCCCTCACCGGGTCAAGGGGGACGGACACTTCGTCTGCCTGCTGCGGCGCAGGGATGGGCCAATGGAGGCGCGCAGCTCCCCGTGGGATCCGGTCCCGCTGCCGGGTGAGTTGGCCGAGACTTGGCGAGCCTTCCGGGAGGAATGCCTGGCGGCGGATTTCCCCGCCGAGCGCCTGCGCCTGCAGGGCGAGCAGCTGTATCTGGTCCCGGAAGGGGTGCCGGTGATGAGAGGCCTGCGTGTGGTCTTACCGGGCATCTGGCTGGGGACGTTCAAGAAGGATCGCTTCGAGCCGGCCCACCCGCTGGCACTGCACCTGCGCCGGGACCAGGCTCGCAACATGCTGGACCTGCCCGCCAATGGCCGGGAAATCGCCGCCTATTTGCGCGGGGAGAGCCTGCCGTCGGAGGGGCGGCCCGGCTGGGTGCTGGTTTGTGCCGGCGGCTTCCCGCTGGGTTGGGGCAAGCGCGTCCGGGGGGTAGTGAAGAATCATTATCCGAAAGGGTGGGTGGTGAATTCTTGAAACGGGGCGATCCTACCAGTTGACGAAGTTAAGGAACATCGATCAATTTGACTTTCGAAATCCGGCCGCCACCTGCCATATCCCATCATTTGTGGGAGCGGTCGGGAGCTGATTTGAAATATGACAGGTACGACCCAGATTGATCTCTCCTGAAAATTTATTATAGTATACTGGCGCCATTCGGGTCATCTTTTAATAATTTCGCGGCTTATATCGAGGACAAGTATGTACATGTATAAAATGGATTTGGAACAGCGGGTACAGGAAAGGGAAAGGCTGTTTAACGAGATAACCAACCGGGAGATGGTTTTTATCTTCGAGACGATCCGGGACCGATTTTCGCTCGAGCCCGGTCCCAATCATAAGGTGCTGGATTTTGGGTGCGGCCGAGGCGTCATGGTCAATTACCTGCACTCCCTTGGCTATGATGCCTACGGTTGTGACATTTCGGGGGGTTGGGAAAAGTTTCCGGATTCTCCCGTTGACAGACTTGCACTCATCTCCATGGAGCCGTATCGACTTCCTTATGAAAGCAGTACCTTCGATATCGTTTTCAGCACTTCCGTCCTGGAACATGCCAGGAATCAGGAAGAATTTTTTTTGGAGATCCATCGGGTTCTTAAACCGGGCGGGGTTTCGATGCACCTCTATCCCGGAAAATGGTATCTTCCTTCCGAGCCTCACATCCACATTCCTTTGCTTAATTACTTCTGGCCGCGTCACCCCAAATGGTGGATCGACCTGTGGTTGTTGATTTGGGCGGTCTACAGCCCCAAGATAGTGCCCTATCGAAAAAACATCCTTCAACAATACATCGATTTTTGCGATACGGGCATCATTTATGTGCCCAATAAACGATATCGCCAATTATCGATGAAGATCTTCGGCAATTACGGCTCGTTGATGGATTTTTATATTGAGCGGAGCGGGGGAGGATTTGCATGGCTGGCACGGAAACTTCCCTTCCGAAACCTGAGCGTGTGGCTCTCCTCGAACTTCAGGATGAACTTTATCTACCAGCGAAAAGAAGCTTGATGTGAGGTCCCTGGCCATGGTGGAATAAGCAAGTCCCCGGCACTCTAGAAGTGCCGGGGACTTGCTTTTCCAATTCGTTTCTTCGACGCACCGTTGACCTTGTAAGGTCATATTGGTTTTCATTTGTTCTTACAAGAGCCGGCGCCGCCGACCACCGGTTTGTACCAATAACAAGCAGAATTAGCACTGCAAGTTTGCGGGTCCTTATATTGGGCACAGTCGACCCGGTGTTGTGGTGGAACGGTATCGGTGGGAGTTGGCAGGATGACGGGTGGTGCGACGGCAATCAACGGCACATCGCTGGTATCGCCCTGAACGTCGGTCTGTTCCCCCCACACCCAGCAAGGGATTTGCAGATGGGGGCTGATGATCTGCCACCAGGTCCCATCCTGGTTGCGTCCCTGGATCGGCGCGGATTCACCCTGGTTAAACGTATCTTTCGTATCGTAAAGTGGGCTCGGGCCACCCCGGCAGTTGAGGGTCTGTCTTGCGACCACGAGCGGACCTGGTAAGTGTGTAATCGGACAAAAGATTCCAGGCGTCTGGGTAAAGAAAGACCAGGCCTCCGTGTAGGGTCCTTCCTGTGGACCGGTGGGATCGGTTTTGATCCGCCAATAGTAGCGGGTGCAGTTTTGAAAATCCGGGTCAAACTCCCAGTTGGGGACGGTGTAGGCGGTATGCCGGATCGGGATCCTGTGCAGGTAATCCGAGAAATTCGCCTGCAAAGAGATTTGAATTTCGTAGCCACCATCCACCATGCAGGTCGCAGGGTCATCCCAGGCGAAAGTAAGATCTGCGTTCGGATCGATGGTCGTATTGTCCGGGGGGTTGATCAGATCGACCGGTTCCATGGCTGCGCCATAGGCGCATTCCGGCTCGGTGTAGAAATAGGAGAACGTGTTGGGGCCATCTACGTCAGGTCCGGGGCCGGTCTCCAGACCTGCGTAAGCGCGCCAGAAATAATTGGTTCCGGGCTGTAAGACGGTCGGCCAGGGCATGTGCCAGTTCCCGGACGAGTTTACGCTGGAAAAAGGAATTCGTGCGGTCATGCCCGGCGTGGTGGGTTCGACGCCTCTCCAGACGTAGGCCTCAATGTAATCCGGGTTGCAGGTCGTCGCTGGATACGTTCCAGATAGAATCAGGGACCCATCGGATGCCACGAACTCTTCATGTGGATGCAGGTTTCCCGGCACCTGGAGTTGTTCCGCCGTGCATCTCGGTGTCGGGAAGTTGCAGGCCGGCAGGGCGAGCAGGAACGCAGGCAACAAGAGCCACAGTCTAGAAAGAATGTTTTTGATACTCATCTCCTCCTCCTCTCATAACAGAACAACAGACTCGATCTTTCTCACCATCCCCTGTTCGTTCCATGTTTTCATTATAAGAGATTCCATCTGCCCAATTCAATCCCCCGTGATTCCCCCTGATATAAAAGGTCTCCGGCACTTCCAAAGTGCCGGGGTCTTTAGTGGCGGGGACATGGTTTGGGGATCAGCCTTTTTTCCCATGCACGGAGCGCCAGTTGAGGTAGCCTGCACCGGCGAGCAGGATCAGGGCCAGCAGGGCCAGCACGAGCGGGTCCTGACCGTTTCCCTGCGTAAACTGCGAAAACCATGGCGCCGGGGTGAGGGTCGGCGTTGGGGTGGGAGGCTTGTGGAGACGGCGATTTGGGGAGGCGATGGGTGTCCAGGTGTAGAAGGGAGTGATTGTCGCTATAGGTGTGATCGACGGCGTCGGGGTGATCGAAGGTGTAAAGGTCTGGGACGGGGTGGGGGTGATCGTTGGCGGGACGGTGGGCGGAGGGGTGAAGGTGAAGCCTGGGACGTTCGTCTTGAGCGTATCCAGGAGTGAATTGGCGATCTTGTTTTGGGGATCCAACGCCAGGGCCCGGTTCAAATCCGGGAAGACATATTTTGCGATCATGTCGGGATGTTCTGGGAAAAGGGGATCCCCAAGTAGGTTGATATAAGCCAGCCTGGCGGGTAAATCGGCATTGTACGGATTGGCAGCCATCGCTTGGTCCCAAATTTGAAGGGTTTTTTCCCGATAAGCATCGAATTGGACTTGTGATTTATAAGACCAAGTGGAGTCTCCGGTCGGGGTCACTTCCACTGGTCCCCCCCAAGCGAGATCGAAATAGATATTAGCCAGAGTGCACCAGGCTTCGACATTCTGGGGGTTGGATTGGATGTCCGCCTGAGCTTGCTGCATGTCCTGCCAGATCTGCGGACGCACGAACTCGACGAAGATATTGTCCTTTTGCGTGGGCTCGAGGTTCTCGAATGACCAGTAGATTTCATCATATAGGAATTGGTAACCGTGGGTTGTTCCTGGCCCGATGTTGTCCGGACTGGCAACGTAAGGTAAATGCATGACGATGTAGGCTTTCCCGATCGGCCCCTTCCAGCCGGCGCCGGTCTCCAGGATGTATTCGATCGTCTGGAGCGTATCATAACCGGGGGAGGTCATCAGGTAATTGACCTGGATCAGCACGTCTTTGCCCACCGGGAATTTGACGTCGAAACCGGCCCAATTCGTCGTGGCATTGATACAATTTTCCGTACCTCTCGGGTTCGAGGTAATGACGGGAACGGTGGCGGTAGGGATACCATCCACACTGACGGAGAACGAATCGGGCGCGATGTCGTAATAGGCCGTATCGGGCCCACCTACCTCGTAATTGCTGCCCAGGCAGTCGTTGAGACTTTCGAGGGGAAAAACCACCTGCATTTTTTCGTCGACGCTCCCGGTGTTGTGCATGACGAACCATGCGGTCACGGAGACCTGGTCTGTCAGCGGGTTGTCAGGGTCGCTGGAGGGGAGGCGTTGGAGGCTCATCTCGACCCGCTCATAAGCCATCTCCACCTGGGTGGATTGATAACCAATCGGTCCGATCCCGCCGTAACCAGGAGCAGGAGGCGGCGCGGCGTCCGCGTACGCCGGGCTGAGCGGGATCAGGATGGCAATGGCGAGCAGGAAGAGCGGCAAACGCTTGAGCAGTTTCATAACCCCTCCCAATGGTGGGGCGACCGGATGTCGCTAGCCACCAAATTGATTGTACAGTGAAATCCAAAACTACGACGCACTTCCGAAATGCGCAGTATTGCTTTTGTTACACCACGTTGCTGACCAGTCCCTTCTGTGTCACGATGACCTTCTTGGACGGTTTGCCTTACATGAAGTGCTGGATTTGCCCGCTGATGGCCAGGAGATCGCCGCGTGTCTACGCGGGGAGAGCCTGCCGTCCGAGGGACGGCCTGGCTGGGTGCTGGTCTGCACGGACGGGTTCCCGCCCGGCTGGGGCAAGCGCGTCCAGGGGATAGTAAAGAATCATTATCCGAGAAGATGGGTGGTGGTATCCTGAAAAATTAACTGCGAAGCACATCAGAAATACGTCGTAATTCTATCGACGAGTCCCCGTTGATTCTAATCTGCTGGAAACATCGTTGGGCAGCTTTGGCCGGCTCGACGGCCTGGAGGGATGCCGCCGGGATGCAGGCGATTTCCTTACCTTGCTGCTGGACTGCCAGGGTGGCAGTGATGAAAGGTTCGGTAGAATGAATGGTCGTATGTTGGCGGTAAATAAAGAATGTCTGGTTGGGTTGTGAAGAGCGTAATTTGCCACGATCCTTAAGCTGGTAAAATAGCCAGATGGCCTCATCATTTACCGGACGTGGATTCTACCAATTATCGATCTTATGTAATGAAGGGCAACGATGTTCTTGAAGCTCACATTCCATTACTGGTTTGATTTCCGGGAAAGAGGATGAAATGAACGCGGTGAGCTGTTTATATCCCGGATCAGGAGTTTAATATGCCAAGGTTGAAAGAGGTTGGATCAAGGTATTCGAAGCCCATACCCGTATATGTCGTTCTATTTTCAATTTATCCTGTTCTAGCACTCCTGGCCAATAACATAGACCAGGTTCTTCCTTCAGCGGCCGTTTTACCTCTTGCCGTCTCGATTGCAGGGGCAGGCATCCTATTGCTGTTCTTTTGGATTTTATGGCGTGATGTGGAGCGAGCTTCCTTTGCGACGTTTATCCTTCTCGTGCTGTCTTTGTCGTATGGACATGTCTACTCTTATTTGAAAGGTATAACAGTTTTTGGAACCTATATTTTTCGGCATCGCACCCTGGCGCCCTTTTGGCTTATTATGGCGGGACTGGGGATCTGGTGGGCGCGAGGAAAGAAACTCAATGTCCAGAATTACACTCGCATCTTGAACATTGTATGCGCTATTCTTCTTGTGCTCCCCCTGATTCAAATGAGTTCATCCCTGTGGAAGCAGTGGAAGGCGTGGGAGAGGCCGACGAAGGGCGTGACTGCTGTAGAGACTGCGCCGGGAGAAGGCAAGACCGAGAAAGTACTCCCAGATATTTATTACATCATTTTGGACGCTTACTCAAGGACTGATATCCTCAAGAAAATTTACGGTTACGACAACACTGAATTCCTCACTTCACTGGAGGGGATGGGCTTTTATGTTGTGGATTGCAGCCAGTCCAATTATGGGCAGACTGAACTTTCCTTGGCCTCTTCACTTAATTTCAACTACCTGAGCAAATTGGGAGATTCGTTCACTCCTACCAGTCTTGATCGGGCTCCGTTGTGGCCATTAATAAAAGACAGCGCTGTCATGCAGTATTTGAAAGGACTTGGCTACAAAGTCGTCGCATTCAAGACAGGCTTCAGCTGGACCGAGCTGACAGATGCTGATATTTATCTCGCGCCTCAATTAATTAAATGGCAAATAAACGAATTTCAATATATGTGGCTTCAAACCACAATCGGGCGGGTATTACTTGATGAAGAGGCGCTGAAAATGCTGGGGAATCCGGACGCTCTATTCCGTCAGCGAACGGAGTTCGCATTGGAGAAATTGCGGGTGCTGCCTTCTATCGGCGGACCGAAGTTCGTCTTTGCCCATCTGATCATTCCACATCCCCCCTTTGTGTTTGGCCCTAATGGTGAAGAGGTATCGTCTGGATCAGGTGTGACCACTGGATTGGCCGGACAGGGATATGTTGACCAAACGATTTTCATTGACAAGCAGCTGGAAGATATTGTTCCAACGATCATTGCGAATTCCTCAAATCCTCCCATCATCATTATTCAGAGTGATCATGGCACCGGAGCGGCAGGGGGGGCAGATCACATGGCGAACTTGAGTGCCTTATATCTTCCCGGCCATGAAGGTTTGCTCTACCCAACCATGACCAACGTCAACACCTTTCGCGTGATTTTGGACGAGTATTTCGGGCAGACACTTCCCTTATTGCCAGACGTCAGCTTTTTCTCTAATTACACCTTGCCTTATAATTTTCACGTGGTAGTTAACAATTGTCCTCAATAGATGTTAATTCGATTCTCTTGATGAGGAAAATTCCACCTACCGTGCAATCCCTGAGAGGAGGATAACGGCTTGTGGTCAAATCAAGCGGAGTAGTCTTGACTAAAAGGATCCCCACGTTTCTGGGCTGGTTTGGTACCGCCACAGCTGGTCTGGCTTTGGCCATGTATGCATATTTGGGCATCTTTTCCCGAATGTATGCTGATGATTTTTGCGTGAGTGGGTTGGCCGTGCGAAATGGCTTCTGGTCTGCGCAGTGGTTGCAATATGTCACCTGGTCAAACCGTTTTGCCGGGATGTTTTTACTTACGGCCTCGGATTTAATCGGCACCTGGTTCATTCGGATCTGGCCCATGTTGATACTTTTGGTTTGGGTGCTGGGCTTATATTGGGCATTCTTACAGACTGACAGGCTCTTGCATCTTTCTGCGCCGAAATGGATGATCTTCCTCCTGACCGAATGGATAATATTATTCTCGATTCTTTTTGCCCCCGAGCTATACCAAAGTTTGTTCTGGCGCGTGGGAGCAATTACCTATACCTTACCCCTTGCCTTCATGGCCTTATTACATGGGATGATCGCTAAGGGTACATTGGAAAGGCAAACCGGGCACAAGTCCTGGGGCTGGTTGGCAGGTGCAGGCCTGTTGGCATTCTTCGCAGGTGGTTTTTCGGAAACTTACCTGGCACTGCAAACCTGCTATCTAGTCTCGATGCTCTTGATGGTCTTCGTGAAAAGATTCGACAGGGACTGGCGCCGTGCTTCAGGTTGGTGTGTGAGCGTCGCTCTCATCGGGTCGCTGGTCTCTCTGGTAGTTGTGCTCCTCGCACCCGGCAATGCTGTTCGTCAGGGATTCATGCCTCCTACCCCCAGCCTTATCGAATTTATTAAAATGGATGTCGTCAATGCTTTCCTGTTTCTGTACATCTCGTTCAAGAGCAATGCTTTTCAGGCGCTGCTTGCTTTGATCGCCCCGATGTTGGCATTCTATTTGTATTTCACGGATTCCGGGATTTCGAGAACCTGGCGTCCATCATCACTTATCTTTGGCCTTTTGGTCGCACCGATCGTTGGGTTCCTGGCGGTGGGCGTGGTCATGGCACCTGCTGCATATGTGCAATCTTCCTATCCGGACGGACGCGTCCTTATCATTGCCAGTTTTTTATTGGGACTTCTGCTGGTGATTGAGGGCGGTCTGTTAGGCCTGATCCTTAGTCAGCTGCATCTGTTGGCCGATGAAGGAATGCCTGCTCGTCTGCGTGTTTTGTCTGCTTTTCTCGCAATATCATTTTTCTGTTATCCGTTATATGATGCGGCCAAGTCCTATCGTCTTGTCCCCGAGTATCGGGCCATGGCAATCGCCTGGGATGAGCGTAACGCTACCATCCTGGCGGCTAAAAGCAATGGGCAGGACCATATTGATGTAATGAGTTTGAATCCTCCGGGTGACATGTCAGATCTTCGGGTGGACCTGCACAGTTGGGTGAACATTTGCATGGCCACTTATTATGATGTCGGAAGTATCTCGGCAACCCCCTAGTTAATTCCGGATCGTCAGTTCGTTGAAGTTGTAACCTCTACGCTGGATAGTGATCATGCTTCTCGGCGGCGGGTATTTTCATTCCAGGATCCGGATGCAAAAGGTGAGTCACAGCTAATCTTCCTTGCATCATGGTGTTGACCAGCTTTTTCAGTGACAGGAATGGTGGGCAGTCAGATTATCTATCGCTCAAGCGGGCAACGAAAATTCCCCGGCGCTTCTAAAGTGCCGGGGAATTGGCTATATTACGATGCTGACCAGCTTCTTCTGTGCCACGATGACCTTCTTCGGCTTTTTCCCCCCCAGGTATTTCTTCACCGTCTCGCTGGCCAGGGCGGCGGACCTGATCTGCTCCTCGCTGGCGTCCGCCGGGACGGTCACCCGGTCGCGCAGCTTGCCGTTGACCTGCACCGGGATGGTGATCTCGTCCTCCCTGGCGGCGGCCTCGTCCACCTTCGGCCAGGACTGCTGGTGGATGGAATAGGGCTTCTTCAACACTTCGGTCCACAGCTCCTCGGCGATGTGCGGGCAGACGGGAGCCAGCATGCGCAGGTACAGGTCCAGGGCTTCCGTCCATTCGGGGGTCCCGCACGCGCCAGTTTCCTTAGCTTTGGCCATCTCGTTCAGCAGCTCCATCAGACTGGAGACAATGGTGTTGAACTCGAACTGCTCGAAGTCGCGCGTCACCTGCTTGAGGGTCTGGTGGACCTTGCGGCGCAGATTTTTCTTTGTCTCAGCGGACGCGGTCGCAGCTCCGCCCGGCTCCGTGACCAGCGTCCAGACGCGCCGCAGCCAGCGGACGGTGCCTTCGATGCCGGTCGAGTTCCACGGCGCGCCCATGTCCCAGCGGGCGAAGAACATCAGGTAGGCGCGCACCGTGTCGGCGCCGTAGCGCTCCACCAGCTCGTCCGGGGCGATGACGTTGCCGCGGCTCTTGGACATCTTCTCGCGGTCCTCGCCCAGGACCATGCCCTGGTTGCGCAGCTGCATCATCGGCTCGGGGCCTTCGGTGATGCCCATGTCGCGCAGCGCCTTGTGGAAGAAGCGCGTGTACATCAGGTGCATGGTGGCGTGCTCGATGCCGCCGGTGTAGGTGTCGACCGGCATCCAGTAGTTGTACTCGGCCTCGTCGAACGGACCCTGGTCGTACTTCGGGCTCAGGTAGCGCAGGTGGTACCACGACGAGCACATGAACGTGTCCATCGTGTCGGTCTCGCGCTCGGCCGGCTCGCCGCAGACCGGGCAGGTCGTGTTCTTCCAGGTCGGGTGCAGCTTCAGCGGAGATTTCGCCGGTCGGCTTCCACTCGACGTCATCGGGCAGCAGCACGGGCAGTTGATCATCGGGCACGGGTTCCAGCCGTGCTTCGGGCAGTAGATCATCGGGATCGGCGCGCCCCAATAGCGCTGGCGGGAGATCAGCCAGTCGCGCAGCTTGTAGGTGACGGCCTCCTTGCCGATGCCCTCCTTTTCCAACCAGTCGATGACGGCGCGGATGCCGGGATTCTTGCGGCCCTTTTCGTCGTTGACCTTCGTCCCGTTGAAGCGTGCCGAGTTGATCATCGTGCCCGCGCCGACGTAAGCGTCTTCCATCGTCTCGCCATCCAGGTCGGGGGTGCCGTCCGGCTGGATGACCGGGACGATCGGCAGGCCGTACTTGCGGGCGAAGGCGAAGTCGCGCTCGTCGTGCGCCGGCACGGCCATGATCGCGCCCGTGCCGTAGGTCATCAGCACGTAGTCGGCGATCCAGATCGGGATCTTCTCGCCGTTGACCGGGTTGATGGCGTAGCCGCCGGTGAAGACGCCGGTCTTTTCCTTGTCCGTCGCCTCGCGCTCGATGTCCGACTGGCGGGCGGCCTGCTTCTTATAGGCCTCCACGGACTTCTTCTGTTCGGGCGTGGTGAGCTTCGCCACCAGCGGGTGCTCGGGGGCCAGCACCATGAAGGTCGCGCCCCACAGCGTGTCGGGCCGGGTGGTGAAGATCTCGATCGGATCGCCCTCACCGGCCTCTCTCCCAGCGGGAGAGGGTGGCACGGTCTTGAAGATCACCGCGGCGCCCTCGCTGCGTCCGATCCAGTTGGTCTGCAGCACGCGCACGCGCTCCGGCCAATCGATGCCGTCGTAATCCAGCAGCTCGTCGGCGTAGCTGGTGATGCGGAAGAACCACTGCTCCAGGTCCTTCTTGATGACCGGCGTGCCGCAGCGCTCGCAGTGACGGTCGTCGCCCCAGACCTGCTCGCGCGCCAGGGTGGTGTTGCAGTGCGGGCACAAGTCCACCGGCGACATCTTGCGGTAGGCCAGGCCGTGCTTGTAGAGCTGGATGAAGAACCACTCGGTCCACTTGTAGTATTCGGGGTCGGCGGAGACCGCCTCGCGCCGCCAGTCGAACATCGCGCCCATCGTGCGCATCTGCCGGCGCATCTTCTCGATGTTCCCGTACGTCCATTCCTTGGGATGGATGCCGCGCTTGATGGCGGCGTTCTCGGCCGGCAGGCCGAAGGCGTCGAAGCCGATCGGGAACAGCACGTTGTAGCCGTTCATGCGCATGTAGCGGGCGCGGGCGTCGGAGGGCGTCATGGCATACCAGTGGCCGATGTGCAGGTCGCCGGAGGGATAGGGCAGCATGGTCAGGGCGTAATGCTTGGGTCGCTTTGGGTCGATATCCGAATGGTACAGGCCGTCGGCTTCCCATTTGGCCTGCCATTTCGGTTCGATTTGCTTGGGGGTATAGTCGCTCATTGCTTATCCTTTAGTAGAGTCCGTCCATGAAATCGATTCACCGCGAAGAGCGCTAAGATCGCCAAGTCATTCATTTCGAAGGAAGGCAGCCTTCGTGTACTTCGCTCCTGCGCGGTTCAACTCTCAGGCGTATAGCTCCCTGCGGGGGCGGGCGAGAAGGAAGGGAGGATGAGGTGATGAAAATGAGGGAAATGTCGATTGCATAGGAGCCTTCCTTTCCGGTTGAGAGATGAAAAACAAAAAACGTAAAACGTAAAGAAATAAAAATCCCTTCATCCGGTCAGGGACGAAGGGTGCCTGTAACGAGCTCAGGCCAGATCTCCGCGGTACCACCCTGGTTATCCTGCCACAGGTCTGGCGACCTGTCCAGGATCACTCAGTGCGCTGTAACGGGCTGGCCCGGCGCTGACTACCTTTCACCGCTGGGATCGCAGAGATTCATTTTCTTTAGAGAGAAATGCTCTGCGTTCATTGCGCACTTGGCGGTGAATTTTCACCAGCGCAGTCTTCCCTCGCCTTCGCTCGGGAGGCAGGCGAGTTCGGTCTCGGGGCGCTCCCGGGTGCGCCGTGAAGGGCTTCCACCTCACTTTCCCTTCTCGCTGGCGGGATGACCTACTACTCCTGTCCTGACTGTGAATATTTTTCGAATTATAGCACAATCGCGATTAAGCTCTAATCGCGATTGGCAGTGGACCCAGCGAGATTCGAACTCGCGACCTTCTCAATGCCATTGAGACGCGCTCCCAACTGCGCTATGGGCCCAGACTCGATTTTCGACTGCTGGTGGACCTGAGGGGATTCGAACCCCTGACCTCCTCAGTGCGATTGAGGCGCGCTCCCAACTGCGCTACAGGCCCGGGATATGGCGAACGGTATTCTACCTGAGGGCAGGTTGCCTGTCAAGGAAACCTGCCCGGCTGAGTATATCATATCGCTTAAAGATTCCCGTCCCCGGGTGTATATTTCTAGATAGGAATCATTAAGAGGCGGCTCCGTGGGGATTTTTCAGCCTCGACCGCAGGGGTGCCGCCCTGGGAGGATTGGATGGGCGAATCAGGCAAATCCGTGTATCGCATCACCGATCTGGCCGCCGACGAGCGACCGCGCGAGCGCCTGGCCAGCCTCGGCCCCCAAGCGCTCAGCAGCGCCGAGCTGCTGGCGATCCTGCTGCGCGTCGGGGTGAGCGGCGAAAACGCCGTCCAGGTGGGACAGCGCCTGCTGCACGACCTGGGCGGTTTGGGCGGACTGCAGCGCGTCCCCTTTGCCGAACTGTGCGACCAGCGCGGCCTGGGGGAGGCCAAGGCAGCCCAGATCAAGGCTGCCATCGAGCTGGGCCGGCGGCTGACCCTGGAATCCCCGGAGGAGCGCCCGTCGGTCAACAGCCCGGCGGATGCGGCAGCCCTGGTGCAGTATGAGATGGCCGGGCTGGAACAGGAACACCTGCGCGCCCTCCTGCTCGACGCCCGCAATCGCGTGCTGGAGATCGCCGAGATCTACCGCGGCTCGGTGAACTCGTCCCAGATCCACATCGGCGAGGTTTTCAAACCCGCCATTCGGCGCGGAGCGACGGCGGTCATCGTGATCCACAACCATCCCAGCGGGAACCCGGCACCCAGCCCGGACGACGTGGCGGTGACGCGCGCCCTGGTCCAGGCAGGCAAGCTGCTGGACGTCGAAGTGCTCGATCACCTGGTGATCGGGCAGGGTAAATTTGTCTCGTTGAAGGAACGGGGATTGGGCTTTACCTAGCGTGAAACCCGGCGCAGGTGAAGCATCAGCAGCAGGATACGCTTGTGCAGGTTGATCACCCGCCGGTCCCAATCGATGCGGGTATTGCCCGGATCGACCTTGAAGATGGTCTGCATTTCCTTGATGCGGTCGTAGATGCTCTCGACCAGCAACGCGACGTCCCTGCCGAGGAAGGGCGCCAGGTCGCTGTTCTTCAGGCTGGCGGTTCCCTGGACTTTCTTCTTCGAGGGGCTCAAGTCGTTGAAGTTGAAGTTCTTTTCCAGCAGGCGATCGTAGGCTTTGGTCTCCAACTGGGGGATGATCTTTTGCGGCTCGACCTGGCGTTCCACCACCAGCCAGGAGAGGGTGGCGTTTTTCTTCAACTCCTCCAGCAGCAGGCGCGCCTCCCCCTTGTTGCTGACCAGGAGTTCCTTGAAGACCTTGGTCGTGCTGGCCGCACTGCCCAGGGTCGAAAAGAGCGTGGAAATCGTTTCGAGCACCATATTCGAATTATAGAAGAGAATTCAATAATCGCGATGGCTTTCAACTGCAGTAATTTAATGGATGGCGATCGTCATTTTATCTGCACCCATTCCACCTCGAATTTTGTCCCGGCCGGTTTCATTTCGTAGAGATGGGTGGGGGATCCGGCCAACAACCGCACGACGATTTCTTCATGGACGTCTGTCATTTCGCAGCCCAGGTAGATGCCGGTCAACGCCTCGGCGGCGTAGGTGTAGGTTGTCCCGCCTTCCCGATGCAGCACCCGCCACTCCTGCTCGTACTCCCAACAGCCGGACTTGGTGAACAGGAACTTCATCTGCGGTTCCGGATTCCGCCTGATGAAGACCTCCGCAACTTCCTCGGCGTCCAGGGTCGGGAAGGTCTTTGCGTAGATGACCGGCCGGGCTTTTGAAAACGGTTCGTAAGTCGTGTCGAATTCAAGACAGAAGCCGCGGTGCCCGTCGGCATAATGCGACCACATCAGGATGTCGTCCATCTTGGCCGAGAAGCAGGCCACCCCGCGCTGCTGAAAATCGGAGACATTGTTCTCGAAGGACTTTTCGATGCCTTCCTTTACACGCTCCTTGAAGGAGTCCTCTGGGCCGTGGTAGGGCAGGGTCTTCTTTGCCTGTGCAGCCGTCTGCTGGACCTGTTTGAACAGAACCTGCCAATCCTTTTCGCCCAGCGGCTCGATCTCGGAGGGAACAATCTTGCTGTCGAACGGGTCGTTAAACTGGGCCGGCCTGGAGAACCACAAGACCCGGTTCTTCAGGTTGTCCAGGGTTTGCACGCTGTACGGCTGGTACTTGTACAATTTTTTGGGGAAGGAATGGGCCATGCACCCAATTATATGCCCTAATCCACGCCGGTGAGCGCAGCACATATTCTTGTGGATTAGAAACAAAAAACGACCCGGGCGGGTCGTCACGTGGATTGCCTCCCAAGAAGACTAGGGGTGGTAGGTCTTTGCCAGGTAGTCGACCAGCACCTGTTCCTCCGCCGGGGTGAGCTGGGCGCCAAAGGCGATCATCTGGTCGACGGCGGCTTTCCATTCATCCGCCGTGCCGTAGGCATTGGTGATGCGGGACAAGCCATGACAGACGCTGCAGCGCTGCTGCATGAGCGTCCGGCCGTCGAGCGCGGCGGCGGATTGATTGTTGGATGGAGGGGTGCCCTGTGCGACGGGAACGCCCGTCGGCGCGGCGGAAGCTGCCGCCACCGATGCCCCTCCACAGCCAGCCAGGAACGCGGCAGCCAAAATGATCGTGAGCAGGATGCCCAGCGATGAAACGGTACGTTTGAGCATTTTTCCTCTTATCGGTTTGTTCTGGATGGCCTATGATACCGCAGTTCCCACAATAGGCCTCCCCTCACTTAGCATGCTCTCATAATCGGGCGGCTACGCAAACTCCCACCACTTGCATGCCGTTGCATTTCCTCTTTAAGTCCCGGCGAAAGATGGCGGCAGGAGCGTGACCCGTCGATCCTGAAAGTCAATAAACGCTGTATTTGACGCCGAAATCCGGGAATTCCCCCGTTGGGTTTTCCCATTCCAGGCGTGCCTCATCGACCCGGGCGGCGCGCGGACCGGTCCGCAAAGCTGCGATGAACTTCTCCACTGCCGGCCGCGACCCCTCGGCCACCGCCTCGACCTGGTCATCGCCGACGTTGCGCACCCAGCCGGTCAGGTCAAGCAGCGCCCCGCTTTGCTGGACGAAGGCACGGAACCCGACGTTCTGCACCCGGCCGGTCACCCAGATGTGGACCCGCACCACCTCAATCGGATTCGTGTTTGCCATGCGCTTCCCTCCTGCTCCGTAACGTCAGGACAATATACCACGTGGGGGCGACCAGGATGGCGATCAATATGGCCAGGTACGGCAGCATGTTTTCCAGGGCGATCCCGGTCTCGTTCTTGCCCAGCACAGATTGTTGCCAGCGCAGGTCCAGCTGGGAGAGCGATAAGCCGTAAGCGCGGCTGGCCCCGGAAGTGCAGTCGAGGCCGTCGGCGTAGGCCCGGATGAGCGTCTGCAGGCCCGAGGTCCCGTAGGTGGCGTGCAGGTAGCGGGTGAACGAGGCCGATTCGGCGTACGCCAGACCAGCCCCTGATGCATCCTGCGGGAACAGGCCGCACAGGTCGCTGATGGGCAGCAGGGCTTTGTTGCGGCTGGCCGTCTTCAGCATCTGGGAATCGCCCTCGTTCGGGGTTTGCTCGGCAAGTGAGGCCAGGCCCTCCCGCAGCCAGGCCGGCAGGCTGTTATACGCCGCACCGGCCTGACGAAAAAGCAGCACGTGGGCCAGCTCGTGGGGGATCTGGCGCTGCAGCTCGGCGGCCTGGCCCTCTCCCGGCGCGATCGAGACCAGCACGACACCCAGGTCCGGGCTGGCATGGCCGCTGACCCACGTCAGGCCGTTCAGGCCGAGGGCTTGTTGGACGTCCGCGGCGCTGGCGTAAATGTACACGTCGATCGGTTCGCCGGCTGCGACCGGTATCAGCCCGCGGATGGTCTGCAGCCCGGTGCGGGCGGCCTCCAGCGCAGCCTGGCCGAAGGCTGCCTCGCCGCTGTACCAGTGGACGCGCAGGTCTTCATCCTGTAAGGTCTGCCAGGTGTAGCGGTTGTCGTCGTACTTGAAGAAATAGCGCGCCGAATTGACCTTCCCGCCGGTGGCCAGGCTGCACTCGAACCAGAAGGTCACCCGGGCGTAGGGGCGGATCGTGTCTGGCTGGAGCATGTAGCGATATTGGGCGCTCCCGTCTGAGGCGACCGTCAAGGGAAAAGAGCGCACCTGCTCTTCCCCCTCGACCAGGACCTGCAGGGAAGCCTCCCGGATGGCGGATTGGGAATGGAGGGCGGGCTTTGAAGGTGATTTCTTCCCCGAAGGTGTAATTCACCTGCACGTCCGTCACTTCGACGGCGGACTGCGCCCGGGCCGGCCGCGCCAGCCCGAGCAGTATCAACGCCGAGGCGAAAAAAACGAATAAGCGACGCACGTTACTTCCCCAGGAAGAAGAGCAGCGGGGTCAGGGTGAGCGGGCTGAGGATGGTGCTGACGAAGACAATGGTGCTCACCAGCGACGGCTCGAGCTGGTATTCAGACGCCAGCACGGTGGTCATGACCGCCGAGGGCATTCCGGCGTCCGTGATCCCATCCTGGCGCGCCACCCCGGTCACCCCGAGCAGGGCGGCCGTGCCCAGGCCGACCAGCGGGCCGACGATCAAACGGAACACGACCGGTATGCTCACGGCGCGCAGGTTGTGGCCCCATTCCACCCGGGTCATTTCCAGGCCAAGCACGATCAACATGACCGGGATGGTCGCGCCGGCGGCCAGCGAGACCGTTCGCTGGAGCGGGTCGGGCAGCTGCCAGCCGGTGTAGATGAAAAGCATCGCCGCCAGGATGGCATAAATAGCCGGAACGCCGAGCAGGCCGCGCAGGGCATCTTTGAGGCGCAGGCGGCCCAGGGAGGCGATCAGCACCCCCACGGTGTACATCATCAGGGCGCAGGTGACGTAGTAAACGCTGGCGTAGGCCAGGGCCTCCTGACCGAAGGCGAAGCCGATCAGCGGCAAGCCGTAGTTCCCGTTGTTGGCGATCAGGGTGGTCAGCACCACCGCGCTCAGGACCGTGCGCCCCAGGTGCAGCAGGCGCCCGACCAGATAAGCCAGCCCGGCGTCGACCAGCATGACGGCCGCCGCGTAGGCCATCATTTTGGCGATGCTGCCGAACGACAGCTGGTTCTGGGTCAGCTGGTTGAAGATCAGCATCGGCGAAAGGATGAAAAAGACCACCCGCCCCAGCGGCCGCGCCTCGATGGATAGGAATCTGCCCAAGGCGAAACCGGTTCCGCCGAGGAGCAGGATGGGCAGCAGGTTGTTGGCAAAGATGTTGAGCAGGGTCATGAAAGGGCAGGGATGAAGGCGTTGGGAGATTGGGATGGGAGAGTGCTGCCGGCCGTTTTGGCAGGTTATTTTTCCTCGTCGTCCGGCTCGAAATCGAACAGTTCGAACATGCCTGTGTCTTCATTGAACGCCAGGTTGTCGAGGGCCTCCTCGATGAATTCGGCTTCCTCGTCATCGGGCTCTACATCCAGCAGTTCCTCCAGGCGGTTACGTACGCCTTCGCCGCCGATCTTGGAGAGCGCCCAGATCAGCTCGCGGCGCCCCTCCAGGTCTTCCTCGTCTTCGAGGGCATCCAGCAGGACCGTCCGGGCGGACTTCAGCTCGAGCTCCCCGGCGGCGTGGACGGCTTCGAAGCGGATCTCCTCGATCGGGTTGCGAAGATTGGAAAGGACCTGCTTCTCCCAGCGCTCATCGGCCGAACGCCCCATGGCGTGGATGGCGCTCACCACCCAGTCGGGGTTCTTTTCATGGTACGCGGCCTCGATCAACGGCGGGACTTCGTCCCGCGAGCAAGCCCCAAGTGACTCCAGGGCGCGCCGCCGGATGAGAACCTCTGGGGCGGAAGCCGCCGCCTCCAGCAGGTCGTCCTCCACCTGGTGGTACAGGTCGGCGGGGATCTTCTCCAGCTCGCCCAGGGAGACGAACAATCCCAGGGCGTTGGCAGCCGCGGCGCGGGCAGCCGGGTCCTCGTCCTGGTTGAGCATCTCGAGGTAGACCGGCACCAGCTTGGCATCTTCGCATTCCCACAACAGGCGGACCGCCAGCACGCGCACCTGGGGGTCCGGATCCAGGAGCAGCGGGCGGGCCAGGTCGTCGAAGGACGTCAGGGTATCCACCTCGGCCAGGTCTTCCAGGTCTTCGAGCAGGGCAAGCTTGCGCCGGGGGGCAACCTGCGGCCAGGTCTTGAGCAAGGCCTTCAGGTCGGTTGGGTTGAGATCCGAGAACTGGTTCAGGTAACGCGCCGGGAAGGTTCGGGAGTTGTCAAGCAGTGCTTCAAGAACGGTTTTAAATGGGACATTCTGTGCCATGCGAAAAACAATCCTAATAGTTTAAGGCAGGTTAATGGTCAGGGGATTGATGAGGTCTTTGATGTAGAAGAAGCCGAGCAGGGTGACCAGCAGGATGAAACCGATCCCGTTGATCATGGCCTGGTATTTGGCCGGGATGGATCGGCGCAGGATCAGCTCCGGCAGGGTCATGAAGATGCGCCCACCGTCGAGGGCCGGGATCGGCAGCAGGTTGATGACCGCCAGGGAAATGGTCAAATTGATGATCACGACCAGGGTATAGTTGGTCGGCTGGATGGGTTGGCTGCCGCCGGACGTCTCACGGCTCTGGACGTCGCGCGAAACCGCTTGCTGGAACAGGTTCCAAATGCTGCGCGGGCCGGCGATCTGCGCGTCCTGGGCCGGGATGCTCCCGGCGATGATACGGCCGGGCAGCGAGAGCAGCTCCCCGATGGCCTGCCCGGTGGCCTGGAAGGACAAGGGGATCGTTTCGAACCAGGATTTCACCGGACGGTAGACCTTGGCCGGATCGGATTCGATCAGCACGCCCATGGCCCCCTGGCCGGGGGGTGGATTCTTGCGCGGCACGAGCGAGACCTTGAGCACCTGGTCCCCGCGCTGGATGGTTAATTCGACCACCTGACCCAGGTGGCTGGAGGTATAGGCCTGCAGATCGCTGAAGGCGTGGATGGTGCGCCCGCCGACCTGGGTGACCACGTCGCCGGGCAGGATGCCGGCCTGGCTGGCGGGCGTATCGGCGGAGACGTCCTTGATGATGACTTTGTCGGGAATGCCGGTCTGGCTGATCAGCAGGCTGACGGCAAAGACGGCGGTCAGCAGGTTCATGCCGGCGCCGGCCAGCAGCACGACGATGCGCTTCCACGGCCCGGCCGCAGCCATCCCGCCGGGGAGGTTCGGATCGTCCTCGCCGTGGAGGCGGTTGAAGCCGCCCAGCGGGATCCAGTTCAGCGTAAAGTCGGTCCCCTGCCAGCGGAAGAGCTTGACCAGTCTGGGCGGGAAGCCGATCCCGAACTCGTCCACCTCGATGCGCAGCAGACGGGCGGCGAAAAAGTGCCCCAGCTCATGGAGCAGGATGCTGCCGGCGAAGACGACGACGAAGATCAGCCCACCAAGAAGAGCGGTACTCATCGGGTAACCTCATGCAACGATAAAGATGCGCCTCGTGCGAGGCGGTCGGGTTGATTATATCCAGTTTTTGCCAAGGAAATATTATATCCTTATCAAATATTTATTAGCAGAACATCCCGATCAGGAAACCAGCCTGGCCGGACCGCCGGCGCGGGCGAGGCGCACCTCGTCCACGCCCGGGATGCTTTCCAGCAGTGTACGGGCGCGCGGTGCGTCGCCGCCGGTGCTGATCACGTGGACGTTCGGCCCGGCGTCCAGGGTGGCGCAAACGGCCAGCCCGCCGCGACGGGCTGCGCGCACGGCTTGCAGCACGGCCAGCGTGGCCGGCTGCCAGTAGAACAGCGGCGGGGTGGAGGTCATCATCACGGCGTGCATCAGGTTGGAATCCAGCTCCACGATCTCGGCCAGGGCTTCGAAATCGCGCTGCCGGATGGCGTTCCGGCACAGATCGAGACGGCGGGGGGCATCCGCCACCCTGGCAGCCTGCAGTGGGCTGGTCCCGGCCAGGGCGTGGCCCTCGGTCGAACCGGTGGGCTTGTGGGAGGAGTCGAGCATGGCCAGGCAGTCGACCAGGTCCCAGTATTCGGGAGGGGCGAGGCAGACGGCGTAGGAGTTGAGATCCCCTGTGCCCATGCGCCATTCCGTGAATCCGCCGGGAACCGAGCGGCAGGCGGAGCCGGAGCCGCGCCGTGCCAGGCGCGAGAGCCCGGCTTCGTCCAGGTCCAGGCTGGCGGCCGCGCAGGCGGCCAGGGCCAGGGCGGCGAAGGCCGCCGCGGAGGAGGCGATCCCGGCCCCGGCGGGGAAGTTGTTCTCGCTCTCGACCCTGGCGCGGAGCGCCAACCCGCCCAGGCGGCGCACCTCGTCCAGGAAGCCGGCGACCCGCTCCAGCCCCGCGCCGCTGACCGGTTTCCCATTCAGGCTGAGGCTGTCCCGGCGCAGGCGCGCTTCAAAGGTCACCTGCGTGCGCGTCTCCAGGCCGTCCAAGTTCATGGAGATCGAACCGTTGGCCGGCAGGCGCAGGCGTACGTCGCGGTTGCCCCAGTACTTGATGAAAGCGATGTTGGGATGGGCGAGGGCAGTGGCTTTCCTGTCAGGCACCGTGATTCCTTTCTCTCCTTAGCAAACCTGCTCAGGATTGGCATTCGACGATCCGGGTTGATTTTAGCGCAATTTGTCTGAATCAGGCCAGCAGACCCGCCTGCTCTTGCCCCGAGAGGTAACAATCCTCTACCTTGCAAACAAGGGGAGCCCATTAATGGGACTAATGTAGTAAAATCTGGAATAATATCAAGAGGCGATGTTCGGAACTCTGTTTCCGGGGCATGTGCCACGCCGGTCACTGACCAAACCAATCCCAAGCTCAAACAACATCTGTTTACCTAGGATAACGAGCGAGATTCAAGATCGTCTCTTGAGCGATAGTTCGGACAATTGAGGAGCGATGATGCAACGGAATAAAGGTTTCGCTTACCGGCTGCTGTCCATCGCCGTGGCCGTTTCCATAGCCCTCTTGCTGGTGGATGCCGCCGCGACCTTGATCACCCAGGACGGTCGCAGCGGGTACCCGCTAAATATGCAGGGGAGTGTGGTGTGAGCAGTAGATCAAGTCCCCGACACCTTCAAGGTGCCGGGGACTTAAGATTAACTACCTAGCCTCATTCAGTTGCGGGGCACTTTCGGTGAAACCGGCTGCCGGAGGGTCAGCCGGTTTTTCTCTGCAGCAGGTCAATCAGTGAGCTGATCAGCGCCGTGGGAATCTGGTTCGAGGTTCCGATGGACTGGCTGGTGACTGTCTGGGTGGTGCTGGCCTGGGTCAGGCTGCCGGATCCAGCACCGACCAAGGCGGCCGGATCACCACCTCCAATGTCGGCGGGAGGATTCCCACCACCCGGGGCGCCGCCGGCCTGGGGCTGGACAGAGCTTGCGTTGGCCGTGCCGGTTGAACTCGAAGGGGTCGAGGTGCTGTCCGTCTGGGCCTGGGCTGCGGCCAAGTCGTCCCGAGTCAGGTTCATGGCGGTGATGCCGGCAATTTGCTCCGGACTCATGGTGCTTTTGATCTGGTCGATCACGGCGTCGACCTCCTGGCTGGCAGCGATGTTGCTGGCGGCCAGGGACCGCAAGGCTTCCCACAGCGGCAGCAGCTCGGCAGCCTGAGTTGAGGTCACGGCCAGATCGGTGTCCTCCAGCTTGAGGGTGCCGACCAGCAGCTGGCCTTCCAGTGACAGGCTGGTCGCGCCATCCGTCGCGCGGCTTGCAGCCGCCGCGCTTCCGCAGGCGGTCAGGGCCAGGATAAGCGTGAGCGCAAGTGTGGCATGGATCAATTTTTTCATGGTCGTCTCCTTTGTTCTCATCTTTGCCCCAGAATATCAAACGCATGTTTGGATTTTGTTCAGAAATTGCGCGGATCTGACTTTAATCACGTCCGGGAAGGGACGGCAATTCAAAGTCCCCGGCACTTTCGAAGTGCAGGGGACTTAAGAGGAAAATACCGAGGGAAACCACTCGAGCAAGGAAGAAACGCGAGGGCTATTTTGCTGTCATTGTGATTATGATGTCCGTGCCTCCACCAGGGTTCGCCGTGTACATGATCATGATCTGGCTCGTGCCGCTCGTCCACATTTGGGTGTTTTCTTGCATCCAACCGGGAGGTGTCGCAGTCTGTGTCGGCCCGGGAGTCCTGGTCGGTACAGGACCGCAGTCACCCCCGCATGAACCCTCGCTCACGCCCCCGGTGGAGAAGCCTGTCCAGCCGTTGGCTTTCATCGCTTTATCGTAGAACTCTGATGCCGTGCGCACGTCCACATCCGCGGTGTATTTAACCATGGCTTCCGGGACCCCGGAAAAGTCATGTGCGCCGGGAAAGACAGGGAAGTCCGGCGGCAAGCCGGCTTGGGAGATATCGAAGTCGCCACCCGGCTGGGGAGTGGTTGCCGATTCGGCCGGTGTCCCGATGGCCTGGACCGTCCCAGAGCTTGGCGGCGCAAGCGAGGTCCGTCCTGCGCCGGACGCATTATTAGTTGCAGAGAGGCCGGTAGAGGGCGTCGTGAAGAGGCCGCACGACAGGAGCAAAAGACTGGCAACTAGGAGAAGTGGAACAGTGGTACTGGGGGTGGAATGTCTGAGCTTCATGAAGTTTCTCCTTAGCAACTAGACTTACAGGTTCTTCCAGATCGGGATGAATGATCAGGGGAAACCGGGGGTCTTCTCTCCATGACAATGGCGTGGTTCCTCCGCGAAAGGCTATTCATGGACTTTTTCTTGGCCTTCACAATCACCTTCTCTTTTACGAGCGTTTCATTCATGAATAACACTGGTCTATGGAATAGCACAGTAATTATCGCGCACCTTTTGCATGCTGGTGCATACCCTCAGCAAAGCGGCCGCTCCCTGTGGCGAGTTCAGGTGAACATACATTGGGTAAGGTGTAAGCCGCCTTTGGATTTGTTGATGGAAGGCTCGTTTGGTTAATACATCTCCTTCGCATTCTTGGGGAGTGCTTGCACATGTTGCAGATGAGCAGTCACATTCTTGTCATCGCCGTAAGGGTAGCTAAAGCCGAAATGGTCTGCAACGCGAATGGCCGCTATTCTGAAAAGATTACCCAACATGAACAATGCTTCCCATGTATTATCGTAGCTGGCATCCGCGTACGTTTTTTGAAGCATTTCCCACAGCTCCGGTTCAAGAAATTGCTGGAGGTACTTGCCGAATTTTCCCGGATTTCGTGAAAACCGGGTTTTTATTCCACTATGCCATGTCAGCATTTTCATGAGCTCTTCCCGTAAAACCTGATCAAACATGGTTCGGGCATAGATTATTTCTTCCCTCCACAGACCTTTCGCAACATAGGGGCATACCCACCAGAATTCATTGCAGCAATCGAAGAACGCTTTGGCGGTGGGCGGCTGGGGAAGATAGTCTCTCTCGCTCGCAGGTCCAAACGGTTCAATGATCCCATCTTTATCCAGAAGTAACAGACTTGAACTATCTTTGACAACTTCATTGAGTTTTGCGAGGGGGTAAATACCCAGGTCGATCCGGTTGCCGTCTGTAAACTGCATGAGATAGACGAAACCGCCATCGTTGCTTGGGGGCGGATCTTGCATGTCTTCGGGCATTTGCATAATCATGATCTCGCCGAAGCGTTTGATCCACTCGAAATTATTCTTGAAGGGATTGATGTCCGTGACCATGTAAACGATGTCAAAATCCTGGAAGATATCCCGTGGTGCGTTGGGGTTTGCACGTGAACCGTTCATGATCACCGCCCGAATGCGATCATCAGTCTTTGCGGTATCCAAAATGAGATCGAACATTTCCTGTTCGCTACGCATGAACCTCCTGGATATGGCAGTTATCGGTATGGCTTAGCGACAGTGAGGGATATGGAAGACTCCTTCGCCGGCCAGTTTGATTGTGGGTGAGGCTGCCGCACCCCTTCAGTGCGCAGCCGCTGCCTGCCACGGCCCTTTCAGGGTCCGTCGAGAGGCACATCGTACCCGAAGGGTTTCCCCGGAGCCGCACTCGCACCGCACTGCGTTTGGGGCTGTAAAGGTGAGCGAGGGGAGCTGGGGCCGGTATTGGACGGTTTCTTGTGGTCCGGCTATTTCCCGACCAGGAGGGAGGCACGATAGTGATGGTGGAACGTTGTCATATCGAACTCGCCTTCCCAAACTGCGAGGTGAGCATTGAGCCATTCATAGCGCCTGTCTGCCGAGTCGAAATACACGGATGCGGACGTGATCCATTTGTTCGGATTAGCCTCATCTGGCTTGATGAAGAAACCCCTGCTGTCAAATTGGATTTGGGCTCCGTCATTTGTCTCGATTACCCCGATCAGATTGGAGCGGCATAAAATCTCTTCCCGCTTTTCGAAGAGATCCCAGCGGGCGGTGCCGTTGATCCTCGAGCCTTTCGCCGCGCCTTCTCCACTGCCAATGTATTCGCCTTCTCCTGCTTCGCGAGAGGTGACGGGAGGCATCTCCCATTGGAACTGGAGTTCGAGATCGAAAAGGTATTCGAGGCGCTGATCTTGAATCGCACTTGTTTTTTTCATACGATACCCGCATTGTAGTTAACGTTGGACGCCTTGAGAGTTAATCCCATTTATTCTTCTCCAGTTTATCCCTTGACGTAGGACAACTTTTCGCAGATGGAGCCGTTCCTCACCTGGAATATATCAACTCCTCGGACGTGTCCCTTTTTTCCTGCTCCATCGATCCACTCGTATTTCCAACGCATAATGCACCGAAGACTGATGCTAAAAATCTCCTCGATTTCGATATGGGCATGGGGCGATTGGCGGAAGAAGTCATGCCAAAACCGGGTAACGGCTTCCTTCCCCGAGTAGACAGCGCCGTCGGGGGCTGGCTCAGTGTTTTCGAAGACACAATCATCGCTCATCAGTTGCATCATCCCTGCGACATCCTGACGGTTGAAGGCTTCATTGAATTCAAGGACAACTCGGATCGCTGATTCTATACGTGACATACGGGTGGGACTCATGTAGATAACACTTCCTTGCAGTAGGAAGCCGATTGGCTGCCTTCTAACGGACGGGCTTACCGGCGCGGGGCCGCGGGCGAAGCGTCTGGTGGTAGGGTCAGGGGATGGCGCCATAATTTAGGTGTGGCAGACCCGTTACTCTCAGTTTCCTGCGAGAGTGCCTCAGTACCATCACCTTGTCTGGTTTCCATCCCCTGCCACATCGAACCGGACATGAGGTTTTCCCTCATCCGGCTCTCCGACAACCTTCTTCTTGGAGCTTTCAAGTGATTGACCATCCCGATTATTTTTGATAACCTGCCACATCAGGTCAGACCAGAATGCTATCTCTCTTTTGGCTCTCAAGTATAGTTTGCGCTGGATTTCTCGTGATTTGTCTTGTGGTGTGGTTGGCCTTACGGCATGCACCGTCACTTACGTCCTCGCTGAACTTGGTTGAAGTAGAGACCCTTCCCTCCTGACAAGTTTTGTTGTCTTGTCTATCAACGGTACTATGGTCTCCTCCGACTTCTCACCCGGCTTCCTCCTGGATTTCACCTTTTCGGCTTATACCATTCGTTACGCTGGCTGTGGGCCACCGACCGGATGAGACCTCTCCTGTTCCGTCGCCTACTTTCACAACATCCCGTTCTCCCTACACCGGAGGGTCCTTCACGGCTGCATTTCCAGGTTCTTCGCCGCTTCCATGGCCTTCGCTATTGGCTCACAAGCTCGGCTCCCTCTTTTCCCTTTCGGGCTAACATTTCGGTGCTGCAAGATTCACTTTATGTTACGGGCTGTTGCTTTGCTCTCCCTTCTCAGGAGGTTACAACGTTTCAGCACACCCGGTCGCCCAGATGCACTGGTTGCCTGCTACCTGGCCGCCTGTTCGTTACCAGGACTGGACTTTCACCAGCAAGCAGACGACAGCTTTTCAGGACACACGAGCCGGTGTTAGGCGCAGAAAATTATTAATTCCTAAATGCGTCTTTGTATCGATTCAAGATTGCTTGTTAGTAGGTTGCGGAACAGCTCTTCGTCAGTGACTTTAGAAAACGCTCTTTTTGGAATAATAACTATATTATCTTTAGCCTTCACCAAAATGAAATGTTTGCGTCCTTCCACTGCATGGCTAAAATAATTCCATTTGACATATAAATTTATTGAATTAGTTGAGTAATCGATACCTTGTTCGCTAAATGTCAATTTACGATCTTCTTTAATCAACTCTGGATTTTTCCGCATCGTTAACCACAAACGAAATTTCATAATTGGAACGGATAAAAATGTCAATAATGTCGGCGCAATGAGAAACAATAGACAGAGAAAACTATCTTTCAAGTCGAAAATATTTTTCATAAATCTATTGAAGGGTAGTCCAGGAAAATAACGGGGATTTACTAGGGAAAGCAGGTTGAAGTAGAGATATATGCCTAAGTAAAGAGCTAGTAGCACTAAAATGAACGTGCCAAATATAAATAATAATTTTCGTGTTGAAATGAGTTTTGTATCTTTGACTAAACTTTGTACGTCTACAAAGTCTTGTAATTCATAACGAAAGAGTAATTGCTTTTCCATCTTATAAAAATTCCTGCGCCCAACACCTGATTATACGGACTGCATAACCGTATTTAGACGGTCCATCCAACAGGCCCCATCGATCCTCATTCCGCCTTCTTTCTGCGGGTCCGCGGCTTACGCCCGCTTTTGCGCGCCCCGCCAACCATCTCGTACTGCGACGGTCCGCCGCGCGGCAGTCCGACCTGGAGCCGCTGAGGCGGGACATGGCGGCCTCCTGCAGTCAAGACTTTCTCCCCACGGGAAAAACCAGATTGATTATCGATTAATAGAGGCCAAAAGTCAACAGGTGTCTCCATGGGCAGGAAACACTCATCCAGCAAGTTTTCTGGTGAAACCGGACAGAGCTTTGACTCAATCGCCTAAGCTGGTAACAGATCCGGTGGGTTCGCGGAAAGACCCGGAGAACCTCCTCGCAAGGTCATTTCACCCACCGGCTGGGTCCACCTGCCTGACCCGAACTCACCCCGCTGCATGGCGTAATTTCCCCGGGCAGTATCCCCTCCTTTGCGCTTTCCGCTTTATTTCGTCATCCTTCATGCCCGCTTGCCCCCGGTTCTTAGGGCTCGTGTTTGATGATCAATTCCTGCTCTTCATCATTCCCAGGAAGATTTTTACCATTGCCGGGTCGAATTGTTTACCGGCCTCGGCCTCCAGATAACGGCGCACTTTTTCCGCGGCCCAGCGCGGGCGGTATGGCCTATTCGAGCTGAGGGCGTCCCACACGTCCACCACGGCGAACAGGCGCGCCGCCAGCGGGATCTGCGTGCCCTTCAGGCCCTCCGGGTAGCCGCTGCCGTCCCACTTCTCATGATGGAAGTGGGGGATGTCCACTGCCGGGCGCAGGTACTCGATCGGCGCGAGCAGCTCGTAGGCATAGACCGAGTGCATGCGCATGGCATTTTCCTCTTCTTCGCTCAGCGACTCGTTCTTGAACAGGATGGCGTCCGGGACGCCCATCTTGCCGATGTCGTGCAGCAGCGCGCCGCGACGCAGGTGGACCAGCTCTCTTTCGTTGAATCCCGCCAGGCGCGCCAGCTCCAGGGTCATCTCCGCCACGCGCCGGGTATGGCCCTCGGTCTCCCGGTCGCGCAGGTCCAGGGCGCGCGACCAGCCCTCGATGGTCTCGTCATAGGCGATGACCAGGTCGTCGTTCGAGCGCTGCAGGCGGTTGAACAGCTCGGTGTTGTCGATGGCGATGGCTGCCTGCCGGGCGAGCACGGTGAAGAAATCCAGCCAGTCCTGGTCCGGGTCGAGCGGCGCACGGTGGAAGACCTGCAAGACGCCCACGACTTCCCCCTTGGCGATCAGCGGCATGGCGTACGAGGCGACGAAATCCTCCCCTTCGACGAACTCCGACCGGGAAAGGGGGCGCTCGACCTGGGACAGGTCCGGAAAGCCGACCATGCGGCGCTCGAGGACGGCCCGGCCGGCGTAGTCCTCGCCCAAGTGCAGGCTCAAGCGGGTGATGTCGCTCTTGTGGAAACCGCGCCCGGCGGCGTACTCCAACGTGTTCAGCCCCCGCCGGAACAGCAGCACCAGGGCGGCGTCCACCTGGAGCTGGGCCAGGACGCGCTCCAGGAACACTTCCAGGGTGACGCGCAAGTCGAAGCTGGAAGTGATCACTGTGTCGATGAGGCTGAGGGAGGCGAGGCGTTGGTACTGGCGTTCGATCTGCTCGTCGGCGTGCTTGCTCTCGGTGATGTCGCGGGTGAGGTTGAGGATGAGATGTTCGCCGCCCACATCGATCAGCTCGGCGGACAGGATCCCGCTGCGCACCTCCCCGGTCTTCCTGCGGAAGCGGATCTCGAGGTCGCGCAGGCTGCCGTGCTTGGTCAAAGCCCTGACCATTTTGTCCCGCTCGCCGGGATCGGCCCACATACCCAGCCCCAGGGTGGTGCTGCCGATCACCTCCTCACGCGTGTAGCCGTACAGGTTCAGGAATTCGTCGTTGGCATCGATCAGCTCGCCATCGACCCTGCGGGTGATGCTGATGCCGATGGGGCTGGCCCGGAAGACGGTGGCGAAGCGCGCCTCGCTGGCGCGCAGGGCCTGTTCAGCCTGTTTACGCTCGCTGACGTCACGGATGATCATGCTGGTGCGTGCATTCCCGTCGCGATCCTGGTAGCGGGCTGTGGAAATTTCGGCGGGAAATTTTGAGCCATCCCCACGCACCATGGTGACCTCGCCGGTAAAGCTGCCGGTGCGCTCGCGCTGCTCCAAAGCCCGCGCCAGGCGCGAGTCGGTCGGGTCGACGATGGCGCCGCGACCGGCCTGTTTGAGCTGCTCTTCGCGCATGCCAAAGATGCGGCAGGCGGCCGGGTTGGCGCCCAGGATGCTGCCGTCGGGGGTGGTGCGCAGGATGGCATCCGTGCTGGTGTCGAACAGCAAACGGTAGCGGTCCTCGCTTTCGCGCAAGGCGGCCTCCGCCTGCCGGCGCAGGTAAGGGTCGTTGCGCAAGAGCAAATAGATGAGCAGTGCACTTCCCGCTACGAATGCCCAGCCTTTATAGGTCTGGATGCGGGTGAGCAGCTCAGGGTCGCTTACCAGGGCCATCAGCAGGCGGTCGGAGAAGAGTATCCACAAACCCCCAAACAAGGCATAAAATAAGGCTACTCGAACGTGCAGGGGGATGCGCAGCAACATTAAAGCACCTCGTAAAAAGTACGCCCGCGGGCAGGCAGACGCTCGCGGACAAAGAAATCGGCGATCAGCTGGTCCGTCCCTCTACCGTTAAGAAGAAAAACGATGGGCAAATGAATTACGGGAATTATATCCCCAACTCATCGGGCTTGCATTAATCCGCGCAGGCTGATCCAAGTCCTGGACTCTCTCAGCCCAGGATCTCCTTCACCCTGCCGACCTCCCCGCTCACCAGACGCACCTTGATCCCGTGCGGGTGGCTCGGGGAGTTGGTCAGGATGTCCTTGACCAGTCCCTCGGTCAGCCTGCCTGTGGGCTGGTCCTTTTTAAGCACGATGCGCACACGCAGACCCGGGCGGATGTTAGCACGCAGGTTGACGGTCGGATCGGGGTTGGAGGCACGCATGTCACCCACTCAGGGTTGAGGCAGTCCGGCCGTCCGAAAGGGCGGGCAGGAGGCTGGCGGCCCACTCCCGGATGAACGGCAGGTTGTGACTGCCGCCGGGTTTGGCCTGAATGACCAGAAGGACAAAGAGCATTTGCCACCATTTCATGCCGTACAGGTCCAGGCGGCCGTTGAAGAACGCCACACTGACCGGCCGCAGGCGCGGCGCGGCTTTGAGCGCGGGATGCAGATAATTATCCACCCGGGCATAACGCTCGCGCAACGACAGGTGCTGCAGGTTGGCAGGCGCTTTTGCCAGGTCCGGATCAACTCGAATGGGGATGCCGTCCACGCTGGCCTCTTCCGTCCGGGTCAGGCTGCGGGCAGTGATGAAATACGCCAGCGGGACGCGCCCTAGGTCTGCCTGGCGTTTCTTCAAAAACTTAACCGCCGCCCGGTGCCAACCCATGATCATCGGGGCGCCCAGAACCACGGCATCATAGGCCTCCAGATCGGTCACCTGCTCCACGCGCAGCACGTCCACCTGCGCACCGTCCTTGCCCAGCTCATCGGCCACGGTCCGGGCGACATCGGCTGTCGAGCCGGAGTTCGTCGCATATGCCACCAGTACCTTTTTCATGATTTTCACCTCATGCCGGGCTTTTTTTCGAGCCGGTTTTAAACCCGCGCGAACCCGGCAGCGTCGGCCAGGGGTCAGCACGGATGGGTCTATGTTATTTTCGAGGCTGTTTTTTCCCCGGCGGGAGCACGCCCGCACCTCGCTTACCCGGTAAGGAGGCTGCAGGCGAGGCAGCTGCGGCCGGGGCGGGCTTCTGCCGCCTGGCCCGATAGGCCAGCCAGGCTGCCCCGGCCCCTGCCGCGGTGACCAGAACGCCGAAGATCCAACCAGCGTAGGGAATAGCCCGCAGCAGGGTGTAGACCAGGGTCCCGGCCAGCAGGGCCAGGACGTCCATCCAAAACGCCCGCCGGTGGAAGAGCCGTTCGAAAAGCCAGGCAGCGGCCGCATAAGCCACGATGATTTTCGTCCCGTAGACGATCAGGAACCACAGGCTGGTCAGGACGAGTGCCAGGGCGGAATAGGCCAGCACCCACAGACCCAATGAGAACTGCCAAAGGCCGAGCGAATTCAACCCCAACCCCAAGACGAAGATCAACACGACCAGCAGGAGCGCCGCTCCGATGCTGGCGATGGCGAAGACCAGGACAAGCAGGCCGATCCCGGCTGCCTGGAGCGGATGAGCGCGGGCCTGCGTATGGGCGTGCTGCAGCGTGCGGCGCAGCAGCCAGGCAGCCAGCAGGCCGAGCAGGAACAGGACCGCCCAGTTGCGCAGCAGATTCAACCCCCAGGCAGCCCAGTCGAAGGGACGGGCCGTTTTTTCGACCGGGCGCAGCAGGGCGCGGCCTGCGCCGGGGAGCAGGCCGGTGGGTGTGGGCTGCGGCGCCGGGACGGCAAAGTGGAGCTTGATGGTCAGCTCGTCGAAGCCCAGCAGGCGCATTAGCCCGTTATAGAGCTGGAGGGGGCCGATGGCGGCATGCAGGTTCCGGCCGACGCGGCCGTCGAGGCCCGAGTCCAGGCCGACGGCGAACAGGTCGCGGCCGATCAGCGAGCCCTTCCCGCTGGTCAGGCTGACCGCGGCGACGTACAGGTCGTGCTGCAGCTGGGCCTGCGGGCCGAGGTCAAGGGTCAGGGCGGCGGCATACGCCGCGCCGCCGACCGTCCCGCCCACGGCGGCGTTCTGCCCGACCAGCACCAGGCTGCCGTTCACCGTCCCGTTGATTTCCACCTGGTCGCCCAGGACGAAGACATTGCCATCCACCGTGCCGTCAATGCTCACGCTCTGCCCGACCAGGAACACATCCTGCTCCACGGTCGTCCCGGCCGGAATGTCGCTGCCGTAGATGAACCCCTGGGCAGCGGCCGGGGATGTGACCCCGAAGGCCAGGAGCAGTGTCAACCCCAAGATGAGCAGACCGGAATGGATTGAACGTTTCATGCTGACCTCCACTTGATCGACGGGAATGGTCGGGAATGATTAAGTCTACCATGCTTCTTGTTTGGGTGTCTTGTTTACCCGGGTTCAGGGCGCGCCCGTTTTTCCGGGGATGAGGGAAAAACGCACAGCACCCACATTGAGATTTGAGTAGTGGAAACAGACGCCGCTTTGCAGTTCTCATCCCGGAATTTGGGGTGTCGCGCAGGGGTGGACATCACCTCCCGCCGACCTCGACAAGTGCCCGCCGACGAAGCGGATCCTCTTGATGTGCGCGCATAAAACTGCGATATCAAGTTCAGGTAAAGTTATTGCGCCCGAGAAGTATTGGCTGTATAGTATTCAAAGCATTTCCACTTGCATTTGGCCTGGTTTGACCACGCGAGGGAACCATGGATAATGAAAAAATCTATCAAGCCTTCACGGTGAAGCTGCTGGAAGCCGCCAAACCCTACACGACCGGACAGCCAGACATCTGGAAGAAGCAGCTCGGCGAAGAAGTGTCGTTCGACGAGAAATACAATGAGATGTTCAAGGCCAAAATCCCCCTGATGCACGGCAACCTGCGCACGGACACGATGGTGGTGCACGACATCCCCACCCAGCTTGGCATGATCCACGCCGTGCTTTTCTATTGCGGCGGGAGCTTGATGCCCAGCGAGTTCTTCCACGTCTTCCCGGGCCGCATCCCGTACCCGGTCTACGTCCCGCGCGTTATGCTGGGACCCGGATCCTGGACGAACAAGACCGGTCAGGGCCATGAGTATGACCCGTTTTGCGAGTACATGGACGACGTGAAGTATAAGCGGCCGGACCGAAACGGTACGCAGCAAATCCTGATTTTCGGCGTCAAGTGGGACCAGACGTTCGGCAGCGGAAAGATCAAGTTTGCCTGGACCATGCAGTTAGTACCGTTCGACATCGACAGGTCTTTATTCGTGCTGAAATATCCGGCTCCCTTTGGTTTCATGGCTGACGACACCTTTGGTTTCCCAAAATTCTACGAAATGGCAAGCGCAGTTCGGCAGGCGGTGGCCAGTCTCAACTACAAGGGAGTTGTCGGAAAGGCGGAGATGCTCGCCTCCACCTATGGGACCCTGGCGGTCCTGAGGCAGGAGGCCAAGCAAGCGTCGGCAGTAAAAAAGGAAGCGGCTGCGGAAGCGGTGCAGCCGCCGGTCCAGCCGCCAAAGACGGCAGCTCCAGCCGCCTCCTTGGCGCAGCCAACGCAGCCGGCGCAGGTCAAGTCGCCCGAGGATCCGCTGGAAATCGCCCGGCAGCGGGTGGCGGCCGGGCAGATGAGTTCCGAGGATTTCGAGAAAATTAGGAAGCTCCTGGGTGGTTAGCTGGTCAGCAGAAACACTGCCGGTCAGCCGCCCATTGAAATCGCCCGGGAACAATTCCGGGCGATTTTTCCACCTCTACTGGATATCGCTGCCGGCTTAAAGCCCTTACTTATAAGTGGAGCAGGCTTGCCTGAGGTGGCCGGTTTATACCGTCACCACCGCCGCGCCGACGAACTTGCCGTCCCGCAGCTGTTCCAGCGCCTGCCCGGCCTGCTCCAGTGGAAAGGTCGTCACGTCGGTCTTGACCGGCACCTGGGGTGCCAGTGCCAGGAATTCCTCGCCGTCGCGGCGGGTCAGGTTGGCCACCGAGCGGATGGTGCGCTCCTCCCACAACAGCTCATACGGGAAGGATGGGATGTCGCTCATATGGATGCCGCCGCAGACCACGATGCCGCCCCGGGCGGTGGCTTTCAGCGCCGCCACAACCAGCGCCCCGACCGGTGCGAAGATCAGGGCCGCGTCGAGCGGCTCGGGTGGGGACTGGGTCGAGTCGCCCGCCCAGGCGGCTCCCAGGCGCAGGGCGAACTGCTGGGCGGCCGTGTCGCCAGGGCGGGTGAAGGCATAGACCTTGCGGGCCTCATACTTCGCCACCTGGGCAATGATGTGGGCGGCGGCACCGAAGCCGTAGATGCCCAGCCGCTCGGCGTACTCGCCGGCCATGCGGTAGGTGCGGTAGCCGATCAGACCGGCACACAGCAGCGGGGCAGCTTCGATATCGTTATAATCGGCAGGGAGAGGAAAGCAGTAGCGCTCGTCCGCCAGGGTGTACTCGGCAAAGCCGCCATCCAGGTCGTAGCCCGTGAACTGCGGGTGTTCGCACAGGTTCTCCTGGTCACGGCGGCAGTAATGGCAGGTGCCGTCCGTGGAGCCCAGCCAGGGCACACCCAGGCGCTCGCCGATCTCGAAGCGGGTGACGTTTTCGCCGACCTCCTCGACCAACCCGACGATCTGGTGGCCGAGGACGAGCGGCAATTTGGGATCGGTCAGCTCCCCGTCCAGGATGTGCAGGTCGGTGTGGCACACGCCGCAGGCATGCACCTTGAGCAACACCTGTCCCGGTCCCGGACGGGGTACGGGAAGCTCGGCGAGGCGGAGAGGTTTGCCGGGCGCTTCCATCAGCATGGCACGCATGGTTTCAGGAAAGTCCATGGGCATCTCCTTGATTTTCCCTATAGAATTTACCACGGAGAACACAGAGAGCACAGAGTTTTTTTAATGATGCCTGAAGGGTGGCAATCTTCTCAGCTGGAAGGCGCAAGGTAAATGGCTAGGCGTTGTTTCCGCGCGGACAAGGTTGGTTTTACGGCGTCGGGGTGAGAGTGAGATCCAGGTTTGCCAGGACCGGCGTGACGCTGGCGCCAGCCTTCCATGCGAGCAGGTAGGGATACGGGTCCACCAAGCCGCGACGCGAGTGCCAGTCCGTGGGGAAGGTGGGCGGCGAGATGCCGAAGTGGAGATGGGTTTCCGTGCTGGCGGCGTCGCCGGTGTTGCCCACCAGGCCGAGCAGCTGGCCGGCCTTCACCCGAACACCCGGCTCGATCCCCGCGGCGACCTCCGAGAGGTGCGAGCCGTAGTAGCGTACACCATCGTCGCCGATGATCGCCACCGACAGCCCGCCGCGGTCGGCGGGATTGTCCGTATTCGGATCCCACAGGTCGACGTAGGAGACGAAGTCCACCACGCCGTCGGTCACCGCCACGAAGTGTGACCCTGGCTCGGCGAAAATGTCCGTGGCCGGATAGGGATGCCCGCCCCTGGAGAAGCTGGTGTCGCGCTGCGGCTGGACGGGAAAGACGTATACGAAGGGAATGCGCGTCGCCGTAAAGGTGGGGGTGACTGTCGGCGTGTCGCTCGAGGTTGGGGTGGCGGAGGGGGTGGGGCTGGGGGTGAGGGTTGGCAGCCCGGGCGAGGGGGTGGGAGGGGTGGCCGTCGGAGGCGGAGGCAGCGAGGAAGGAACGGCGGAGGGGGCCAGGGCACAGGCGGCCAACAGCAGTCCCGGGAGCAAGATGAGCCCCCTGCGCAGGCTGGTCAGCACGTCAACCCTTCTTCTCCGGTATGTCCAGGTCGGGGATCTCATGGGCGGCCAGGCGCAGGATCTCGAAGGCGCGCCCGGTCAGCAGGTCCAGACGGTCCTGGGCGACCAGCTGCCCGGAATCAGCCTCTTCGAGCACCTTCAGCAGGTTGCCGCGCAGTCCGCTGGCCCGCCGCGCCCAGCGCGAATCGGCCGAGAGGCGTTCCAGACGGGCGGCCAGCAGGCGCAGCAGCTCGATCTGACGGGGATCGTTCACATGGACATTATAACGCGCGGGCGGACACGTTGGTCCGCCCTTGCGACATGCCAGAGCGGAAATCGCGGAGCATCCCTGTGGGGGACGCTGGTCTCCGGGTGTACGTCCTGGTCCTCGGGCGGACATGCCCCCTTTTATCCTATTGATATACTTTTCACAAACCTGTAGAATGATAGATAAGGGACACACTCGCGCAGGGAACTGACTTCGACGTCTTCTTTCTTCGGAGAATGGAGGGACCATGAAACTCAGTTGGATGATATGTCTTTTGTCTTTGGTGTTGATGGTTTGGCTGGTGGGCTGCGGCCCCTCCAGCAGTAATAACACGACCAGGGGGGGTGAACCCACCTATCCACCTTGTGACCCAAACTATATGGTGCAGCCGTCCCTAATTTCCCCGCATGCGGGATCGATCGTTAATTCCTTGCAACCTTTGTTCGAATGGGCTTACCCGGGATATTACATCGCAAATGGACCCCAACAACAGGGCCAGTTTCGCTGCTACACGGCAGGCTTCAATATCTATTTGTCCAGCGGACCTTATTTCCAGGACGAGCTGGGCGCTTCGGTGAGCGGCGTGCCCGGCTTTGACACCCTTTATACGCGCACCTGGATGCCCGCCACGCCCCTGCAGCCCGGACACATGTACAAATGGATGATCCGGCCGGTCAGCCAGGGCGTGGAGGGGCCGGTCAGCGAGGTGCGCTATTTCTTTACCGGCCCTAGGTGCGATCCGGGTACCCTGGTCGCCCCGACGCTCCTCTCCCCGATCAACCATTGGATCGTCAATAACCTGGGGGATTTAGCTCTCATCTGGTGGTACCCGGGCGCCTGCCTGCCGGATGGGTACGAAGTGGAGATATCGACCAACCTGGTCTTCGCGGGCAGTCCCTTGAACGGCAGCATGGGCAACCCCTCCACGCTCTGGGGTCCGCTCCCGGACTTGAACGACTGCACGCGCTATTTCTGGCGGGTGCGGGGGATCAGGGAGAACCTGGAGGGACCGTATTCGCAGGTCTACACTTTCCGGGTGGACCTCTCGGGCAGCTGCCCTCCGGAGACAACCGGCATGATCCAGGGGACGGTCTGGCAGGACCAGTGTGTGGGTCCCGGACCGGGAACGCCCGTTCCGGATCCGCCCCCGCTGGGGTGCGTTTTCTTGAACGGGGATCAGCTCTTCACCAATCAGAGCTATGATCCCGGCGAACCCGGCATCCCGGGTCTGGTCGTCTATCTCGGGCAGGGCGCCTGTCCCTCCTCCCCCGTCTATCGTGCAGTGTCAACCGAACCGGACGGGATGTTCAATTTCTACATGCTTCCGGCCGGGACGTATTGTGTCAGCATCGAGGCCAATCATCCGACCAACTATTCCATCCTGATCCCAGGTAACTGGACATTTCCCCTCGACGCCGTGGATCATCTTATCGCCAGGCAGACCGTTACGGTCGGCGCGGGGCAGGATGTGAAGAATGTGAATTTCGGCTGGTGGTACAAGTACGGCACCGCCTGGGGATCTGAGAACGCCACCGTCGTTGGGAACGTCTGGCACGACCTGTGCGCGTACACACCCGGCGATCCGATCCCCAATCCGTTGCCCAAGGGTTGCATCCTGGATGGCAGCGACGTGCACGCCGACGGACTTCGTGCGCCGGACGAGCCCGGCATCCCGGGGGTGTACGTCAAACTTGGGGCGCATGCCTGCCCCTCTTCAGGGTTGGCAGTTGCGTATACCGATGCCAGCGGTTATTTTTATTTTAGCAATCTGACGCCCGGTACGTACTGCCTCAGGATCGAAACGCAGGATGAGCCACCCAATGATGCAATCCTGCTGCCCGGCCGCTGGACCGTTGTCGCTGGCATCCCAAATGGTGAGACCTACCGGACCATCACGTTGACCTCCGGGAGCACTTTATCCGGCCAGAATTTCGGATGGGATTTCGACAACCTGCCTGCGGCACCGACTCCGGAGCCGACTCAGGCCTTCATTTCTCCCGAGTTCAGCCTGACGATCAACGGCAACTGCCGGGTCGGACCGGATAAGAGATACGATGTCGCGACCTCGGAACCGGCCGGGAAAACCTTTCCGATCGTCGGCAGGAGCGAGGATGGTTTTTGGTACTTTGTCCAGTTGAGGGAGAACGCGCGCTGCTGGTTCGCGGGCAGCCTCGGTACCACCCGCGGAGACACATCTACCCTGAGGGTGTTTTACGGCCCGCCTCTCCCAACCGATACGCCGGTCCCCGTCTGTTCCGCGCACAAGGACATAGGAAGCTGCAGCGCGGACCCGGCCTGCACCTGGGCACTGACTGCGGCAGGTCCTGGTTTTTGCAAATCGAAATGACCAGGAGGCTGGCCGACAAATCGCCAAAGAGCCGGAATATGAAAATGAGTAGGGGCGACCAGTCGAAGATCCCCGAAGGGGGCCGGTCGCCCCTGCGATGTTTTAGCGGGTGAGGGTCACCTTGTGCAGGCCGCGGGGTTTGTCCGGGTCGAGGCCGCGCGCCTGCGCCAGCCCGAAGGCAAACAGCTGCCCGGGGGTCACGGCGACGATCGGGGAGAGCCACTCGGGGATGCCGGCCGGCAGGGGGATCGCCGTACGGGCCAGGGCCAGGGCCTTCTTGTGCGGGGAGATGACCACCAGTTCCGGGTTGTTCTGGCGCAAGCTCGAAAGGAAAGCGGTCAGTTCCGCGGCGGGTTTGCCCTCCGGGACGACTGCCAGGACGAGGAAACCGTTCTGCACCAACGCCACCGGCCCATGCTGGAAGTCGGCGGAGGAGTACGGCTCAGCCAGGACGTAGGTCAGCTCCTTGAGCTTGAGGGCGATCTCGAAGGCCGTGGCATAGTTGTAGCCTCGCCCGAGCACCACACAGGCGTCGTCCTTGCGGTAGTCGGCAGCCGCGGAGACGACCGCCTCGGACTGCTGCAGGGCTTCGGCGACGAACGCCGGCACCCGGTCCAGCAGGCGCGCCGCCTGCTTGTCTCCCGAGAGGGCCACGGAGAGCATCGCCAGGGCAAGCAAGGAGGTCGTGTAGGTCTTGGTAGCTGCCACGGCGCGCTCCGGCCCGGCGGACAGGTCGATGCCGTACTCCGCCAGCTTCGCCAGCGGGGAGGCCGGGTCGTTGGTCAGGGCAATGGTCAGCGCGCCCTGCTTGCGCCCCTCCTCCACCACGGCACAGATATCCGGTGACTGCCCGGACTGCGAAATGCCCAGCACCAGCGCCTCAGCCAGCTGCGGCGGGGACTGGTAAAGGGTGAAAAGCGAGGGCGTGGCGAGGGCCACCGGCAGGTGATTGTGCGCCCCGAAAAGATACTGACCGTAGCGGGCGGCGTTATCCGAGGTGCCCCGCGCTGCCAGCATGACGAAGCGCGGCGGGCGGTTGCGGATGGCCGCGGCAACCTTGGCGACGTTCCTGTCCTGGGCGTCCAGGAGGCGCTGCAAGGCGGCGGGCTGCTCCAGGATTTCTGAATACAGTTGAGAGGATCCCATGGCATTCCCTACGCAAGAGCTCGATTGAGCAGCTGGTTGGTGGAGCGGATCAGGCGTGCGCGCCGGCTGTGGAAATCGATCCCGGCGGCTTCCATTCCCAACAGCACGCCGCCCACCACCGGCGGTACGTTGAGCCGCACCAGGCGCGCCCGTGGCGCCACCCGGTGGACGGTCGCCCCCAGGCTCTCGGCCAGCGGGGGATGGCCGTCGAAGAGGCTGCCGATCAGGACCACATCGAAGGCATCTTCCTGGATGTCGAGCTGTTTGATCACCCCGCAGGCCATCTGGCCCAGCTCGTCCCCGGCCCAGCGGACCACGTCCAGCGCCCGGGGATCGCCCTGGGCGGCGGTCTCGAAGACCAGCATGGCGGCGGATTGATCGAAGTCGTAGCGTCCCAGGTACATGCCCTCGACCAGGTCGTCCAAGTCTTTGGCCCCGGTCAGCTTCAAGAAGGCGGGAGTGAGGGCGGTGGCGGGCCCGCGCCGGGTCCATTCGAAGGAGACGGCGCGCATGGCCCGGGCGGCGATATCCCAGCCGCCGGCGGCTTCCCCGGACCAGTGATTCGCCCCGCCTACGCCGCGGCCTTCGCGCTTGTGATCCTTGCTCCAGCCGCGGCAGTTGCAGCCCGTCCCGGAGACGACCGACACGCCCCAGCCCGCCTCGGCGCCTGCCAGGATGCCCAGGGTGGCGTCGTTGACGATCTGCGGGTCGGTCTTCAGCTGCAGAGGCCGGATGGCATCCAGATGCGCCTGGCGCTGGGACGGCCAATCAAAGCCTGCCAGGCCCAGGCCTGCCCCGGCGATCTGCGTCATGGACACGCCGGCCATCTTGAGCGCCTGGGAAGTGATGGCCTGCAGGACCTCGGTCAGGCCGTCGTAACCCACCGCCTCCCAGTTCCCAGGGCCGGCCGAGCCGAACCCGATCCCCTGGCCGGTCTCGTCGGCGATCAGGGCGTGGGTCTTGGACCCGCCGACGTCAACGCCGAGAAAATATTTCATGACCTCTCCTTGATCCGGATCCACAGCATGGATCTAGTCGAAGAATTGCGGCAGGTATTTCCTGTTCGTCTCGAGCATGTCGTCGAGCACTACCTGGACCTGGTCGGCCTCCGGGCCGAGCGGATGGGCGAGCAGGGCCTGGTAGGCGGCGCGCCGATCGCCGTGGACTGCGGCTTCGACGGTGAGCAGCTCATAGGCTTTGACCTGGGCCAGCAAGCCGAAGCAGGCCGGCGGCAGTGGTTCGGCCGGCAGCGGATGGACGCCTGACCGGTCGACTTTGGCGGGCATCTCCAGCACCCAGTCGGTCGGCCAGCCGGGGACCGCCCCGTTCTGGCGGAGGTTGACTACGTGGACCTGACCCAGGTCGTTGTGGTGCGCCTCGATCAGTTGGGTCGCCAGCGTGGAGTAGTAGGCCCCGCCGCGCAGCATCAGGTCGGCCGGCGGCTCTTTCAAATCCGGATCGGCGTACTGCCGGAGCAGGCCTTTCTCGATCTCGATCACTTCCTCGCCGCGCGACGGCGGCCATTTTTCCTGGTCGGCCAGCTTATGGCCGGTGTAGTAGAAGTATTGCAAGTAATAGTTGGGGATCATGCCCAGGCTTTCCAGCGTGTGCACGTCCCACTCGGGCTGCTCTTCCTTGCGCAGCTCCTCCACGTAAGCCGGGAAGAGGCGCGGCCACATCTCCTCGCCGTCCAGGGTGAGGCCGCGATGCCAGGTCAGGTGGTTCAGGCCGAGGGTTTGCAGGGCGGTGCGCTCCGCTTCGACCGGGGCGCCGAGCAGCTGCTCGAGGCGCCCGGCGAATTCCATCTTGGTGGTGATGCCCACGTTGCACACGCCTACGGCAGGGACGTCGGCGGCGTGGCGTGTCAGGGCCTCGGTGACCAGCCCGGATGGATTGGTGAAGTTGCACAGCAGGGCGTCGGGAGCGGCCGCACGCATGTCCCGGGCGATGCCCAGGATTATCGGGATGGTGCGCAGGGCTTTGGCCATGCCGCCCACGCCGGTGGTCTCCTGACCGACCAGGCCGTGGCGCCGGCCCAGGTACTCGTCGGCTACGCGCGCCGGCATCTGCCCGACGCGCAGCTGGGTGATGACGTAGGAGGCGCCCTGGATGGCCTCCCGCTGGTTGGTCGAGAGGGTCACTTTAAAGGGGTTGCCCCTGGCCGTCCCCATGCGTTGGGCGAAACCGCCGACGATCTCCAGGCGGGCGGCGTCGATGTCCATCAGGCAGAGCTCTTCCAGGGGCAGGCTCGCCGTGCGTGCCAGGAAGCCGTTGACCAGCTCCGGGGTGTAGGTCGAGCCGCCGCCGATGACGGTGATTTTCATGATTTCGTACCTTTCCTTATTATTAATAGATGTTTTAACCACAGATGAACACAGATGGACACAGAGGAAGGATAAAAAAAGATAAGCTTGGCGATAAGCGGCATTCGATCGTTGTTCATCAAAAATCGGTGTTTATCCGTATTCACACCTGCACTCCCTGGCACTCGCCCTGGCGGCTCGTGCCGGGGCAAGTGTGCAGCAGGTGCAAGTGTCTGGGGTTGAACTATTTCATTTCCAGAACTGCGGCAGGTACTCCTTGTAGGAGGTCAGGTAGTCGTCCAGGATGGCCTGGGCCTGCTCGATGTCGTCCACCACCGGGTCGAGCAGGATGCACTGCAGCGCCTTCTGCCGGTCGCCTTCCACGGCCGCGTCGACGCACAGCTGCGCCACGGTCGTCTCCCGGCGGCACAGCTCGGCGACGGGCTCGGGCAGAGCGCCGACGTGGACCGGATGGATGCCGGCGCCGTCGACCAGCACCGGGGTCTCGACGGTCGCGCCGGGCGGCAGGTTGGCGATCTGCCCCTGGTTGGGCAGGTTGGCCGCCAGGTGGTAGTGTGTCCCGTTTCCGGCCACGTTCTCGATCATCTCCAGGGCGCCCTCGGAATCTGTTCTCCAGCAGACCGTCGATCGTCACCTCGCCGTCGGCCATGCTCTTCAGGCGCTCGTGCTCGAAATCGCGCAGGTTGGCGAACAGGTCCCAGTCGTAGAGCTTGATGTCGTACTTCTCCCATGGCTTGGTGACCGGGTTGCTGACCCAGGGCAGGTACTCGCACAGGTGCGTGTCGCCGGGGACGGGGAAGATGCCGAAAGCATCGAAGACGCGCCGGGTGAGGGGCTCGAACTTGGGGTCCAGACCGGCCCAGCGCTGGCGGAAGAGCGGGTACAGGTCCTCGCCCGTGCGCCGGTCGCGGATGGAGAGGATCCAGGTGAAGTGGTTCAACCCGGCGGCGCGGATATCCACCCGGGGGACGATTTGGCGCTTGACCTCCTCCTGGGCGGCGGCCTGGTCGGCGGCGGCCTGCAGGCCGGTCAGCTCGGCCGGGACGGTCAGGCCCAGGTCCTTGGCCAGTGCCACGCCGACCATCACATAGCCGGCATAAATCTGGTGGCACAGCCCGACCGCTCGGATGCCGCTGTGGCGGTTGACCGCGTCGCAGATGCGGATCATCGGATTGGTGAAGTTGATGAACCAGGCGTCCGGGCAGGCCTGCTCCATGTCGCGCGCGATTTCCATCACCGGGCCGAGGTTGCGCGCCGCGTGGGCAAAGCCGCCCGGGCCGCCATTTTCGGCGTACGGCTGTCGCACGCCGTACTTGAGCGGGATCTCGAAATCCTTCCTCCACAGACCCTCGCGCGCCCCGACCTCGATGGCCGAGACGACGAAACCAGCACCCTCCAGCGCCTGGGTGTGGTGGGCGTGGGCGGTGATGGTCAGCCCGGCGTCCCACTCGCGGTTGAGGCGTTCGGCCAGGCGCCTGACGATCTCCAGGTTGCCGGCGTTGCGGTCGACCAGGGCCAGGTGGCTGCCGCGCAGGGACGGGCGTTCCTGTGGATTACCCCGGCCGGAGCGGACCAGGGCGGAGAGCGTGTTTTCCCCGAAGGAGGCGCTGCCTGCACCGATGACGACGATTTTGGTTGGAAGGGTCATATTACTTCACTTGATCTCCACGGGTGGGTTGATGCTTGCCTGCGCTGCGGCGTGCTTCTCCACGCGGAACTCATACAGGTTTTCGGCAAGGATTTTTCCCTGCGGCGTGGTCAGGGTCACGATCAGCTGGGAGCGGCCCGGCACCACCGAGGGCAGGGTGACGTTGATCTTCGCTGAGACGCCGTTCGCCGGTATGTCGACCGGGAAGGTGGCTGAGGCGATGTAGCCGTTGACGTCCTCCAGCCGCCACTCGCACTTCGTGCGCGGGTAGGCGCTCAGGGTGTCGTTGACGACGCAACAGACCGACGGGTTGGCCCGTCCGGCTTCGATCTTATCCGGCAGCTGGAAGCTCGGCAACACCGGCTGCATGGCGCGCCGCAGGGCGTCGTAGGCGGGCTTGGGGAGGCGCCAGTAATCCAGCACCGACCAGGTGACCGCCGGCCAGGGGTCGGTGAGGTCGAACTGCATGATGCCGGTCACCCGCTCGAACTTGTTACGGCGGTAGGCCTCGGTGGCGACCTGGACCAGGGTTGCCTGGTAGGCCTGGCTGTTGTCGATGAACTCGTCCAGCGAAGCGCCTGGCGAGATGCCGTTGTCAAAGGTCTCCGCCGGCTGGAAGTCGTGGAAGCGCCACTTTTCCCAGACCTGGCGGGCGGCGTGGAGCTCCGGTGGAGTTTCTTCGAGCGAAGGGACCTTCTTGTAAACGGAGCGCTCGACCTTGATCCCCCAGCCCCGCATCCATTCCTGGACGGGCTTGAGGGCGGGATGCTTTTCGGTCCAGGTGTAAAAGGCCGTGCCCAGGCGGAGGAGGGTGCGGGTGGTGGAGCTGATTTTCTTGAAGGACTCGAGCCAGGTTTTGAAGCGCACCAGGTCGGCGTAGCCGCCGTCCGGGCCGAGGGAGGCGAAGGTGCGCAGCAGGTTTTCCCGGACGGGCAGGCCTTGGGCACCGTACTCGGTGACGAAGGGCGCGCCCGGCACATCGATGAAGTCCCGCGGGCGGCCGAAGTACCAGCCGGGGTAGGCGTGCCCGTCGCCTGTGCCGGAATTGCGGTGGACGTAGCGGCCCGGGTCGAGTTCCCTGGCGAGCGCCTCCAGGCGGGCGTCCAGATCACGATTGTGGGCCGGATCGTAGAGACCGCCGGCCTCGCCCGCCATCCAGGGGGAATCGGATGGACTCTCGTTGTGACAGCACCAGGCAACGATGGAGGGGTGGTTGTAGAGCAGCGTCACCATGGCCTGCATCTGCCGCTCGGCCTCGGCGAGGAACTCCGGCTCGTCCGAGTAACCCCACTGCAGGGGGAAGTCCTGCCAGACCAGCATGCCGGCCCGGTCGCAGGCAGTGTGGAACTCCGGCGGCAGGACGTGGGCGTGCACGCGCAGCAAGTTCAGGTTGGCCCCTCTCGCCAGGGCGACGTCGCGCTCGAACAACCCGGCGCCAGCCCCGCCGCCGAAGGGGTGGGTCTTTGAGCCGGCGGCGGTTTCGAAAAGGGTTTCCGCCAGCCACTGCGAGGCAAGGTAGTTCGAGCCGCGCGGGAAATAGCGCTCGCCGTTGACCGTCCAGTTGAAGCCCTCGTCGACGCTCACCGTCCGAAAGCCGAAGGTGGCGCCGGCCGCGGCCTTTTCCAGTGCGACGGAGACGGAATAGAGATTGGGGTCACCGCGGTCCCAGGGGTTCCAGCGTGCCACGTCCGGAACCGGGAGCTTGAGGCGATGGCGGCTGTCGCCTTTGGGCAGCTCGAGAGGGATGGCGAGCTGGTACGCCTGGCCCTTGAAGTTTTCCGGGGCGCAGCGGACCTCGAGCCGGCGGCGCAGCTTCGCGGCCCGGTTGCGCACCGAGACGTCGATATGCAGGAGCGGATTTTTGGCGTTCAGGTCGGCGTGCAGCAGCAGCTGTTCGATCGTCACCGCGCCGTGCTCCTCCAGGCCGACCCGGTTCCAGATCCCGCCCGTATTGTACGCCTGCCCGGCGGGCTCCCAGCCTCCGCCGGGACGGCAGTCGTGGTGGTTGAGCACGCCCTTGATCAGTTTCTTGCGCAGGTGCCAGCCGTCCAGGCCGGGCGTCTCGTAAGGGCTCTCCACGCGCACGGCGAGCAGGTTCTTACCAGACCGCAATACCTTGGTGACATCGAAGGCGAACGGGTCGAAGTAGCCGGTGTGATGCCCGAGGAGGGTCCCATTCAAGTAGACGTCGGCGAAGTAGTCCACGCCGTCGAAGCGCAGCGTGGCGAAAGTCCCAGGCTGCGGACGGCGGCGGAACTCATGGCGGAACCAGACCACGCCGTGATGGTCCAGCCCGCCCAGGAACCAGTTTTGGGGGATGGGCATGCTCTCCCAGGCAGAACCGTCGTAGTCAGGTTGGCTGAACTCCGGGGAGTTGTCGGCGCGGTAGCGCCAGTTGCCGGAAAGGGAAAAGGTCATGGCAGTGTCCTTTGAGACAGTGGATTGATTATATTCTCTCTTCCACTTCCGCAGCATATCAATGGCTTCATTCATTCTCCCAGAGTTTCTTCAGTACCGCGTGTAAAGCATCCCGGGCATTGCGCTCGCACACGGCGGACAACCTTCCCGGGAAACGATAGGCGAGCGGGGCCACGTCCACTTCGTAGCCGCCTTCGGCGTGGGCGGACTCGGTGTGCAGGTAGCTGACGCAGCCGTCCGTCAGGCTGGCGAACAGGGTGTGCCTGGCGGGGGAGTTGGCTTTGACCGCCAGCCCGATCTCGGTGAAGGTCTCGGCGGCGAAGGCCGCCAGGGCCAGCTCGCCGATGCGCACCGCACTGACCCGCATCGGCACCGACCAATATCCGCCGCGGGCCTCGATGCGTGATTTCCATGGGTAGCGCTGGTTAAGCAGCGGGTCGGCCAGGCAGGCCATCCAGCCGGGCAGCCTGGCCAGCGCCAGCAGGGGTTTGGCGTAGTTCTTTGGCGGATGGGGCGAGGTAACCTGCGATTCGGTCGGCAGCCAGGCCTCGCTCCGCTCGATGCCCAGCGGCAGGCCACGCAGCTCTTCGGACCCGAGGTGTGCCGCCGTCAAAACCGCCTCCGCCACGCTGCGGCCCTCTTCGGCGACCATTTCGAAGGCACGGGCGTCGTCCCAGTACATATCCGGGTTGAGGTTGGCTGCCGCGCCCTGCAGGAAGAGCGCCAGGCCGCCAAGCCCGTCTTCCACTTGTTCCCGCATGGCGCCGATCCAGTCGGCCGAGACCAGCAGGTTGTCCGGTCCGAGCACCGTGCCGTGGCTGGCGAAATTGACCAAGGCTGCAAGCCGTTCCCTCTCCCCTAACCCCTCCCTCACCCCTTCCCCTCCCCCACAGGGAGAGGGGTTAGGGGTGAGGGGAATTACACTCACGACCTGGACTGAACGGTCAACCACGCCCTGCGGGTTGCGGCCGATCTCGAAGTGGCCGTCCGGCATGCGCTCGCGCCGGTTGATTGCGATGCCCGCCTGCCCGCAGGCGTACTCCAGCCGGACCGGGACGGTCTGCGACCCGGCCTGCCGCACCGCGGCGACGATGGCTTCCACCAGCGCGTCGATGTAAGCCCGGTTCTTGCGCGGCGAGCCTTTCCCTGCGTAGGCGATCGGGCCGGAATGGGTGTGGGAGCAGCACAGCAGCACCTCGATCGGGTCCAGGCGGGCGCGGACGCGGTCGACGATGAACTCGTTGATCGCCAGCATGTCCAGGGCGACGATCGCCAGGCGGACCGTATCGGCTTGCAGGACCAGGGCGGTAGCGGTCAGGTCGTCATGTACGCCGGTGTTGCCCTTGGCGCGGTCGCCGTAGCCGATCAGGAAGATGCCCGGCGGTGGGGTGATCGTCCGGCGGGCGACGCCAGCATGCAAAACCTGTTCTTGAGTTACATAAACTCCTTACGTTTTACGTTTTATTCGGCAGTGCCAAGGGGTCTAAAAAATAATTCGTAAACCGTAATGTGTAACAATCAATCCATCGCCATATTCTTCCGTGTCTCTTCGGGTGTGTCGCCCAGGCGGTACTTCTGGAAAATGAAGTAGCCGACCACGACGAACAGCGACATGACCAGGAAGGCGGCGCGCACGCCCAGCGGGTTCTCGTGGGTGTAACCGAAGGTCTTGAGCAGCATGGGCAGGACCAGCGCGCCCAGCGAGCTGCCCAGCCCGATGGCGAACGAAAAGGTCCCGTAGTAGATCGCCTCCCGCCGCCGGCCGGTCCGCATCTCGTCGTAGTCCACCACGTTGCCCATCATGGCGTAGATGACGATCAGGTAGCCGCCCAGCATGACCCCGATCAGGATCACGAGCAGGAAGGCTTGTACATCCAACGGCAGGGCAGTCGTCCCGCCCACCAGGAAACCCAGCGCCACGACGACCGCCAGCCCGAGCATGGTGAAGTTCAACAGCCAGCGCTGGCTGCGGCGCTTGTTCCACAGCATCCAGATAGGACCGGTCAGGGCCATCATCAGGATCAGCACGCCCTGGAAGATGCCCACGTCGGCTTCGCTCTTGCCGAGCACAAGGGTGACGAAGTAGGGAAAGTTGATCAGCAGCATCTGATAGCAGACGTGCACGAACAGGGTCGAGACGAAGACGATCAGGAACTGCTGGTTGCTGAAGGTGGCCTTGAGGCCGTCGATGGCCTTCATCGGTTCCCCCAGCGGACGGTCGGTCTCGCGCAATCCGAGCAGGGTCAGGTAGATGGTCACCACCCCGACGACCCCGACCACCACCCCCATATACACCGCCCCGATGCTCTGGAACAACGGCGCGGCGACCAGCGATCCGATCAGCACCCCGGCGATACCGAAGACGTTCTTCCAGTAGCTCAGTCCGACGCGGGCCTTGGAATCGGGCGCCATCTCGGGCAGCGTGCCGTCATAAGGGATGCCGACCAGGCTGTAGGCGCTGCGGTATATTAAGTTGATGAACATGAAGTAGATGGCGGTGAGCAGGATCGTCTTGCCCGGCGGGGTCCAGAGCAGGATCGCCCCAAGCAGGACGAAAGGCGCGGCCAGGACCAGGAAGGGGCGGCGGCGGCCCCAGCGGGTGCGCAGGGTGTCGGAATAGTGGCCGATGAATGGGTCGATGGCCGCGTCCCACAGGCTGGCGATCGTCAGCAGCACGCCGATCAAGGCCAGCGGCAGGTACTGCGGGCGGCCCGAGTCGGGCGGTGGGGCGTAGAAGTAAAGCAGCCAGGTGTCGATGGTGATGGCCAGGATGTTCAGGCCGGCCGAGGCCATCGAGTACAGGGCGATACGGCCGAAAGTGAGTTTCCGGGGGGCGGGAGTGGTCATGGGCTCTCCTTAGGTCTGAAAGACTTCCGGCAGCTCGAGGGTCTGGTAGCGGAAGGCTTCGGCGTAGTCGCAGCCCAGCTCGGCGCCGATCTTGGCGTCGTTGGCGCGCACGCCCAGGTCGATCAGCGGCTCGAAGCGGGTCGCGTCGATCCCGGCCAGGCGGTTCTCGTCCACGCCCAGGGCGCGCGCCTCGCCCAGCAGGTCGTCGACCGTCAGCACCATCTGGCAGTTGTAGGCGTACAGGGCCTGGACCTTGCGCTCGATGGTGGCGGAGATGTCGACGCGCTTGTTGGTCTCCCAATGAGACTTGGAATACCAGTACCACTCGCTGACGCGCTGCGGCTGCAGACCCTCGGCAAATTGTTCGGGGTGGAAGAGCGGCAGGGACGAAAAGGACGAGGCGTTCGAGGCGCCCAGCGCCAGGCTGCGGTGGTCGGGATGGTTCTCGAAGGGGGCGAACGGGTCCCAGCTGAAGACCACATCCGCCCGCAGCTTGCGGATGTAGTACATCAACTGCCCGCGCAGCAGCGTGGCGGGCACGTCGCACAGGTCGCCGTCGCGGTAGCCCAACAGGAAGACGCCCTTGGCGCCCAGGACCCTGGCGGCTGCCTCGGCCTCCGGGCGGGCGATGGCTTTCAGCTCCTGCGCCGGCAGGCGATAGGAGCCGCGGTCGTTGTCGGTGGCGATCAGCAGGTAGACGTCGTGGCCTTCATCGACCATGCGCGCCAGCGTGCCGCCAGCCATGAACTCGGCGTCGTCGCCGTGCGCTGCAATACTGAGAATGACTTTTTTCTCCATCCTACACCTCCGGTCTCGGAGCTGTTCCGGGAAGCAGGCCGGATCAGGAATCGCTCTGGCCGGTGATCAGGTCGTGACGCGCCTGCATCTGTTCATGCAGCCGCCCGGAATCCTTGGGGAACACCAGGTAGTAGAGCGGCGTCACCAGGAAGGCGATCGCCCAGAATCCGCAAGTCAGGAGCAGCAGGGTGCGGGAGAGGCCGAATTGGTCGGCATATTTCCCGAAGAGGATGATGACCAGCGAGGCGAACGCGCCGTTGACGAACTCGGTCAAGGCCATGGCGGTGCTGCGCAGCTCGGGCCGCACGGCACTCTGCACCATCGGCTGCATGGCACCGCGCCGGGTCCAGTCCAGGAAGAAGCCGGCGATAATCGAACAGACCACGATAGCCGGGGTGGTGGTCGCCCGGGTGAACAAGTACCACATGGCCGGCAGCGCAACGGCGATGGAGACCTGGGAGACGGCGGCGCGGCCGTATTTGGGCCAGCGGCGGTAAGCCCAGTCCCCGACCATGCCGCCGACCAGGTTGCCAACCGCCAAGGAGATGACCACGCCTCCGAAGAACAGCGGGGCGTCCGCCTCGGAAAAGCCGCGGTCGTCCACCAGCCAGGTGACGTAGAAAGTTGCCAGGGCGTTGATCGTGGTCAGCATGAAGATGCCCTGCAGGAAGTTCACCAGCACCGTTTTCACGCTCAGCAGCTCCTTGAGGCCGACCAGCTGGAAACGGAAGCGGGCGGCGCTTTCCTCGGTGATGACCGCCTCCAGCTCGGGCTCGGCCGCGCCGCGCACGGGCTCCTTGACCAGCAGGGCAATCACCAGACCGCTCAGGGCGCTCATCAGCCCCAGGCCGATGAAGCCGATCCGCCAGCCGTTCTCGGAGATCCCGATCACCTCGCCGAATGCCAGGGCGCCGGCGACGATGCCGAACATGCCGATGGCACTGATCGTGCCCATGGCGCGGCCGCGCTGCTTCGGCCCGAAGGAATCGGCCAGCAGGCTGAAGGCAGCCGGATACAGGCAGCCCAGCCCGATACAGGCGATCACCCTCACCGCCAGCAACTGCCAGTAGTTCGTCGCCAGACCGCAGATCGAGGTCCACAAACCCCACAGGCCGGTCCCGATTACCAGGATCCGTTTACGGTTGTAGCGGTCGGCCAGCATGCCCCAGAAGGGTCCGCTGAAGGTCTGGAAGATGACACGGATGCTGTCGATATAACCCAACTGGGCATAGGATAGCCCCAAAGCGGTGCGCACCGCCGGCCAGAGCATCGGCAAGGCCACGTCCTCGGCCGAGTTGATGAAGAAACCGAAGCCCAGGGCGGTCAGGACGCGCGCCCGCCAGCCCCTGGAGGGACTTCTGACCTTTTGGAGAACCTGTGCACGTTCAGCCATAACCTCCTCCTTTTCCCAGCACTATCCTGATTTGATCTCGAACTTGTCGCGCAGGGCGGCATAAGATTTCTGGCAGACGCCCAGGGCATAGAACTCGCACTTCCACTGGCCCGGACCGCAGAAATATTCCAGCTTTTCGTAGGGCACCTTCTCGGCCAGCAGGCGCTGCAGATCCTCCAGGCGGGTTACGTCGCCGGGCCGAAGGCCCAGCTGCTTGAGCACAGCCGCGTCCTTGGTGATCTTGTTCTTCCAGCCGGTCGAGCAGCGGCCCTCTTCCTCCGACCAGTAACCGCACTGGTAGCAGAAGACGTCGTAACCGTAGATGCTCTGCACTTTCAGGTCCGGGTCGGGGCGGAACTTCTCGACCAAGTTGGCATAGCCCAGTCGGAAGGTGGGTTGGGACATCAACGCATCGAAGGCACCCGCGCACAGGTGATGGTGGCCCATCAGGCGGATGTGGGTCTGGAAATCGACCGGGATGATCTGCTCGAGCTGCTCAGCATCCCAAGGAGAGGCTTGCGCCGGTTCGAGTTCCGGACGCTCAGGAGCGGCCTGTTCCGCGCCGGCGAGTGGCTCCGCCATCATCTGGAAGAGCGGCTCCATATCGCCGAAGCGCACCAGGCGGAAGGCCTCCCCCAGGCACGTCTCGCCGTCCCAACCGGCCTGAATTGCCACAGCCTTGGCCTGTTCCTGCATGAACATCCCCAGCAGCGGCCGCAGATCGCCTTCCATCGATTCCTCCAGCCAGGTCACCTGTTTGCCCCAGGTCTCGAGCTGCAGGCGCGATTGGTTGATGGTGTTGCGCATCATCTCACGGTGGGCGCAGACGGCCAGGATCTTGCGTTCGATGCTCTTGGAGACCTCCTCGACGTGGGTCACGCTGGGCAGCTGGCGGGCGAAGTACCAGCGCTCGCAGACCGAGAACGGCTCCAGTCCCTCTTTGAAATGCTCGGGGTAGTGCTTGTCGAAACAGGCCACCCAGAAGGCCTCGTCCACCGCCTGGGCCACGCGCACATGATCCTGATTGTTTTCGTACAGGCCGTCCGGATCGAAGCTGAAGACCGCGTACGGCCGGTACTTGCGGATGAGGTAGACGATGCGCTCGCGCAATTTCCCCAGGGGGATGTCGGCCAGCATGTCCGTTTCGTAGCCCAGCTCGATGATCTCTTGGATGCCCAGGATGCGGGCAGCTTCACGCAGCTCGTCCGCATTTTTTTGAATGGTCTCTTTGATCGTAAGCCCGAGTAAATCCTTGCGGTCGTCGGTGACCCGCACCAGGATCACCTTCCAACCCTGGTCGGCGAACTTGGCGAGCGTCGCCCCACAGAAGGCGGCTGCATCGTCGGCATGCGGACTAATGACCATAGCAGTGTGCATATTCACCTCACTTGTGTCCGGCTTTCCAGGCCTGGGCGGCCTGGTCGAGTTCCCCGGCGTTCTTCTGGATCTTCTTGAGGGCGGCGACGGCGTCGTCCACACCCTGGCGGCCGGCGCGGAAAACCGACTCGTCCAGCCAGACGGCCTCGTGCCCGCAAGCCTGCTCGGCAACCGGGAAGTGCATCTTGTCGAAGTCGAAGCGCTCGGGGAAGGCGTTGGGGACGGCCAGCCTGGAGTTACGCGGTTGGAACAGCTCGTAGCGGTGCATGGGCTCGTAACCCGGCTCGCATTCCACCCCCTCGGCCTCCAACGCGGCACACAGCACGTCATGCTCCACGCCGAAGGTTTTCGGATCGATGGCGAACATGTAGCGGTAGAACGAGCGCGTGGTGTGACGCGGGTCGCGTCGCAGGACACGCACCCCCGGGACCTCGGACAGGGCTTCGTCCATGTAGGCGGCCATCTGCTCGCGCTCCCTGGCCTGCTCGGGGAAGCGCTGGAGGCCGACCAGCGCCAGCGCAGACTGGAGCTCGGTCATGCGGAAGTTGCCGCCCATGAGCGGGGAGGGTCCGCTCTCGCTCCCGCCTTCGCCCTGGTGGCCGCGGCCGCAGTCGATGACCGCCATCACATTGCGGGCCAGCTCCTCGGTGCGACAGAGCAGGACGCCGCCCTCGCCGGAGGTCAGGATCTTGGAGGACTGCAGCGAGAAGGAGCCGAAGTGGCCGATCGTCCCGGCGCCGCGCCCGTTCCACCTGGCGCCGTGGGCGTGGGCGCAGTCCTCGACCACGATCAGGTCATGCTTCTCGGCCAGGACCATGATAGCATCCATGTCGGCCATCTGGCTTCCCAGGTGGACGGGAATGATCGCCCGGGTTTTGGGCGTGACGGCCTTTTCGGCCGCTTTCGGGTCCAGGCAGTAATTTCCCGGGTCGACGTCCACGATGACCGGGATGGCCCCGGCGGACATGGGTGCGGCGGCGGTAGCCTGGAAGGTGTAGGCTGGGACGAGCACCTCGTCGCCCCAGCCGATGCCGGCGGCGCGCAGGGCCACCTCCATGGTGACCGTCCCATTGGCCATGGCGACGGCGAACCCCCCGCCTTGCAGTTCGGCGAACTTGCGGGCAAATTCGGCCGTCTTCGGGCCGGGGTAGGGGTAGCCGCCCCAGTGACCGGACTTGACCACCTCGGTCACGGCATCCAGGTCGCGCTGGTCCCAGACCGGCCAGGCGGGGTAGGATTCGGTGCGGGTTTTTGGTCCGCCCAGGATGGCAAGCTCAGACATGGGTACCTCCAATAAGAAGAGAGAATGGTGATGCGAGTCCGATGAGACACCCCCTACGGGGGCAGGCTCCTGTCCGGTCGGGCACTCGGATTTGGTCGGACACACGGGTCCGGTCGGACACACGGGTCCGACCTTACGCGAACTGCGGTAGATAGGCTTTGTTAGCTTCCAGCAGCTCGTCGAGCATCCTTCCGGTCTGGTCGACTGGAAGGCGCCCGGTGAGCGGGTCGTTGAGCATGGCCTGCAGCGCCAGGGAGCGGTCCCCGCGCAGGGCGGCCTGGACGGTCAGTTCCTGGTTGCGGGCGTGGCGCTCGACCAGGTTCTGGACGCCGGGAGGCAGCTCACCGAAGCTGAAGGCGTGGGCGCCGCCCGAGTCGAGGCTGCCATAGGTTTCCACGACGGCGCCGGAGGGCAGGTTGGAAACCTGTCCCTGGTTGGGCAGGTTCAGGATGCCCTCGTAACGCCCGCCGCCGACGATCGCCGTCAAGATCGGGCTGGCGGCCTCGCCAGAGAGCTCCTGCATGAAAGGCTCCAGCGGGATCTCGCCCGCCAAGGCGGACTCGATCCATGTCCGCTCGAAGTCCATGATAGCCGCCCGGTCGTCGGCGCTGGTCAGCTTGACGCCAAAGTCGGCACCCCAGTTCGTCTCGGCGCACAGGAAGGACGGCAGGAACTCGGCGATGTGCCGGTCCCCGGCAGCCGGCAGCGCCTCGTAGAGCTGGAACAGGCGCGCCTTCACCCTGGCCTTGTCGACGAAGGGGGTGACCTCGTCCGGGTCGGTGTCGATCTCGCCGGAGAGGATCCTGCCGGCGATGCCGGGCAGCTCGCCCCAGACCCTTCGCCCGGCGGCGTACAGGTCAGTGACCCAGATGAAGTGGTTGATGCCCGCCACCGGACCGGTCACCTGCTCCGGCTCGACCCCGAGGATGGCGGCCAGCTTGGCGCGCACGCCGATCCACTCGTGGCACAAACCGACCGTACGGTTCCTGACCGAGCGCTGCATGTCGATGGCGCGCGTCAGGGTGCTCAGCGGGTTGGTGTAGTTCAGGAACCAGGCCTGCGGGCAGAACGCCTCCACGCGGCGTGCCATGTCGGCCACCACCGGGATGTTGCGCAGCGCCCGTGAGATGCCTCCCGGTCCGACCGTGTCCCCGACTGACTGGCGGAGGCCGTATTTCCAGGGGATCTCCAGGTCGGGGCGCATGGTCTCCAGGCCGCCGGTGGTGATGGTCAGGAGGATGAAATCGGCGCCGGTCAGGGCCTCGTCGAGTGAGAGAGTCTGCTCGACCTGGAAATCCAGTTTGAAATCGGCCAGCATCTTCTGCGCCAGGCGGAAATTCAGATCCAGGCGCCCGGCGTCGATGTCGTGCAGGCAGACGGTCGAGCCTTTGAGGGCCGGGCTGACGAAGATATCCCGCAGAAAAGTCGGGCCCCAGGAGTAGGAACCGGCGCCGATGATGGCGATCTTGGTCATAGCAGGGCTTCGACCGCCTCCATGACGATCGGACCGATGCGCTTGCCGATGGAATTGGTCTCTTCGTAGTGCCTGCCGGGCTTGAAGGGGTTGAGCGGAAACTTGAAGTCCTCAACCGGAAGGATGTAGCCCAGCTCGTCGTTCGCCAGGCAGATGATCCCGGCCGTCCCCGCCCCGGTGGCGCGCATCCGCTCCTTGAGCCTCAGCCCCAGCCTGGGCAGCAGCTCTCCAGGAATCGTGGCAAACCAGGCCGGGCCGATCTTGATCAGGTTGACCTCGGTCTGGATCATGCCTTTGCGGTCGCGCACATCCGGCAGAAGCTTGCGCCGGAAGGCCAGCTTATAAAGTATGTTGGTCAGTTTGACCCTGATCTCCTTTTTCTGCAGGCCGATCTCCCCGGACGAGAGGCCGCCGGTTTTCGCCAGGGCTTCCAGGCCGGCTTTGGCCAAGGCCCGGCCGATGGACTCGGCCTCTGCAAAGGAATGATCTTTGACGTCGGGGGTCATCATCCCGCCCAGGTCGCCCGAGAAGAAAATGCAAGGTGCGCCCGTGGCCGCCTCCACCGCCTGGCGCAGATAGCCAAGGTAGTCGGCGCTGACCTGGGTATTGTGCTCCCACATTACCTCCGGGTGGCAGGCGAATTCGAACAGGCTTACCAGCGGCTTGCCGCCCTCGTCCAGGAACTGCAGGACGGTCAGCTCGTCATCCAGGACCTCGGGATCCCGGGCGTTCTTGGCCAGCCCGGGGACGTGCAGGCTGGCTGCCTTCATGGCCGGCGATTCCTTGACGGCGGCGTCCAGGGCGGAGAGGATCGTGGAGACGATCTTGTCCTTGACCTCGGCCAGGTAGAGCCGGTCGACCCCGCTGGTGCGGGTATCCGGGCCCCACAGGCCCATCGTATCCGGGCCGTCGTGCGGGTGGAGTGAGGCGATCAGGATTTCAGGCTTTTTCTCTCCGGTCGACCGGCTGTGAACGCGCCGGATCACCTCCTGCACGTCGAAGCGGAAGAAGCCGATCAGGTCAAGGGCGACGAGGACCAGGGTCCGTTCGGGTGCCCGCAGCGCCAGGGCGCGCACGTACAGGTCGTCGTGGATCGCGGTCGCCCGGCGGTTCTGGTCGAAGCCGGCCAGGAAGACCGGCCGGTCAAGGGAGGGGGTGATGACGTTCTGGGCGTAGCCGATGAACATGAATGCCTCCTACGCGCAGGCAGCTTCAAGCTGCACTGCGTCCTACCGCAGACAAGAGCTTGCGGCTGAGTAACTTTTAGCTCACTTCCTCGCCCTTCTTGGCGGCCAGGGTGGCCCGGATGTCCTTCAGGCGCTGGCCGTGGAGCGGGTAGAGCCAGAGCAAGGTGATAGCCAGCAGGAAGCCGAGAGTGGTCGGGATGGTCAGGAACAGGCGAAAGCCCAGGTCGACCGAGGCCGGCTGGACCTCCAGGAGGGTGTCGTAGCCGAAGGCGGGCATCATCAAGCCAAAGACGCTTGAGACCAGCAGGCCGCTCAGGGTGATCCAGAAGCCGCTCATCCCGAAGTACATGCCGGCGCGCTGGTGGCCGGTCTTGACCTCGTCCTCGTCGATCACCTCGGTGATGATCACGTCCCCGATCAGGACCAGCCCACCCAGGCCGATGCCGATCACCACCGCCGCGGCAATGGTGAAGGGCAGCGACGGGCTGAAGCCGATCGGGACGATGCCCAGGATCATGACTGCGTTGGCCAGCATCAGGGTGCGGCGCGAATCGAGCTTATTGGCCACCCAATTGCGCCAGGGGTAAAGGGAGAGCATAGCGACCAGGAAGGCGATGCCGAAGATGACGCTGAACATGCTATCGCTGACCTTGAGGCTGTATTTCAGATAAAAGGGCATGCCCATCTGCAGGGTGCCGGTGGCGACGAAGCGCATCGCCTGGGCGCCGGTGGCGGTCAGGTAGCTGCGATTCACGAAGGTGGTTTTCAGCGCCTGCCCAAACGGGAAGCTGGTGTCGGTTTTTAAATCCCCGCGCTCGAAGAGGGCCGGGTAACCGACATAGATGGCAACGACCGCGATGACGGCCAGGACGACGGCCATGCCCGCCCAGCCGATCAGGTTCCACAGCAGGGGCGGCAGGACCGAGGCCAGCACCAGGGCAATGGTCTGGAAAATGTTCATCTTGGCGGCTACGTCGGTCCGCTCTTTATATGTGCCAAACATCTCGGGCAGCAGGCCGTAGTAGCCGGTGGCCAGGGCGGTGTAGAGCCCTTCCCAGAGGACGATGAAGGCCCCGAAGTAGATCAACAGCGCCAGCGGATTGAATCTCCCGTCGAAAGGTGAGGTGAAGATCAGGGTGAAGGTAATAACGTAGGGCAGCCCGACGAACAGGATGTAGGGCCGCCGGCGCCCCCAGCGCGAACGCGTCCGGTCGGAGGCGTAGCCCAGGGCCGGGTTGTTCAGGGCATTATAGATCGTATAGAAGAACCAGAAGGAGGCGAACCAGGTAGCCGGCAGGTTCTTCACATCCACGATGTAATACAGGGCAAAGGCTGAGATGGTCTCGACCGGCGTGGCCACTCCCAGGCTGGTCAGCGAGTACAGCATGCGGGTCTTGAAGGCGGTCTTGAATTTCGAGACGGCGGTGCTCATATCAGCTCCTCTGTTTCGATCGGTCAGGGTCGGATGGATACCACTTTGCCGGTGCGGGCGCTCTGGTAGGCCGCCTCGACGATTTTCATGTTCATCACTCCCTCGGCGCCGCCCGGGACGGGTGTCCGGCCCGTGCGGACGCAGCGGAAGAAATAGGCCATCTGGGCGTCGTACATGCTCTGCGGGCAGTGCTCCTGGCGCGGGAAGCGGAAGCCCGGGTCGACGACCTTCCTCCCGAGCTCGAGCCGGGTGGGGAAGAGCTGCCCGAATCCTTTCGTCCCGTAGAGCTGCGTGGCCGCCTCCGGACCGTCGGCGTGCGGCTGCCACCAACCGGACTCGATGTAAGAGACCACACCGCTATCCCAGTTCACGATCAGCAGGCCGGTGTCGTCCACGTCGAAGTCCTTGTAATACGTCCCGATGCGGGCGTAGACCGAGAGCGGCTGCGGGTCGCCGAGCAGGAAGCGGGCCGTGTCCAGGGCGTGGATGCCCATGTCAGCCAGTGCCCCGCCCCCGGCGGTGGACCGGCGCGTGAACCAGCCCGCCGGCCCCCACTGGACGTGGACGCCGTAGCCCTTGGTGCGCAGGATCGTGCCCAGCCTGGACGACTGCTTCTTCAGCCACAGCACGTCTTCGTCGAAGCGCCAGCAGTGCGCCACCATCAGGGTCGGGCCGGATTTCTGGCTGGCGGACAGCATTTTTTCCGCCTCGACGGCGTTCATCGCCATGGGTTTTTCGACCAGCACGTGCAGGCCGGCCTTGAGGGCGGCGACCGCCTGGGAAGCGTGCAGGAAGTTGGGCGTGCCGATGATCAGGGCGTCCACCGCCTCTCGTTTTTTGAGCATCTCTGCCATCGTCGTATAGTGCCTTGCACCCAGGTGGGCGGAGAACGGCCCGCCCTTGGCAGGGAATTTCTCCACCACCGCAACCACCTGCCCGCCGTTGGCCAGGACGGCTTTGGCGTGGATGGCGGCAATGTACCCGGCGCCTGCGATGGCAACTTTCATGGGGCCTCCTTAAGAGTCTGGGCAATTCCGAAGGGAAGTTCGTGCTTGCGGCAGTAAGCGGGCAGCAGGTCCAGGGTTTGCTGGACGACTTCGGGCGGGATGCGCTCCAGGGGGATGTGGCAGGCCTCCATCGCTGCCCGCAGCGGGTCGGCCGCCTGGCCCTGTCTCCCGGCCATCAGCAGGATACCCGGCCCAACCAGCTCCCCGTGGGAGCGCCCGGGACCCGTGAACTGCTCGACGCAGTAGGCGAAGTAATGTTCGCTGCCCTCTTCCGGCCGGGCATGCCCGACCTGGTTGCACAGCTGGACTTCCATGGCGAGACAATCGTATAGCGTTTTCAATCCACCCTTGTCGCCGCGCCCGGCGGCTGCGGCACAGTCGGTCACGCCGGCAAGGATGGACTGGGCGTTGTCGTAGGCCCAGGGAATGAACTCCATCCCGGCCGGGTTCCGGCTCCGTTCGTGGGCGAAACGCCAGTCCCAGCAGCCGGTGGCGATGGATAAAACGTCCGTGATGCCGGCCGCGCGCAGCGAAGCGGGCGCCTCGGCGATGACGTCCAGGTCGAGGACGAGTCGTTCGGGCGGCTTGGTCTCGATATAAACGACGCAGCCGTCCTTGCGGACACCGGAGGCCGCGGTGAGGAAGGCGTCCACCGACAGGGCCGTGGGCAGGCAGACCAGGGGCAGGCCGAGCCTGACGGCCAGGTATTTGGCTGCGTCCGCGGTCAGGCCGCCGCCGACGGCGTAGACCACCTGTGCGAGTGAGGCCCGCACGCCGGCCAGTTTTTCGTCCCAGTGAGCGGTCGTGGCTGCAGTGATTTCAACCTGTGCTGTGATGTTCAAGTGCAATTTCCCCTTTACAGCCTTCCAGGCGAGGCGGGAGGTGACCAGCAATACCCGCCTGACCTCTTCGAGGCTTGAGAAGGGCAGGAGGTCGACTTCGGGAAGCCTGGGAATGGTTTTTGGCATCATGCGTTCCAATGTTCCTTGGGAACGTCCAGGACTGCGGGGGAAGTCCTATTCCTTCAAGCCGGTGAGTTTAATCCCCTGGATGAAGGTCTTCTGGGCAAAGAAGAAGGCGATGACAATGGGAACGGTGAAGACCACCGAGGCGGCCATCAGCTGGTTCCAGATCATCGTGCGCTGGCTCTGGAAATCCTGCAGGCCGAGGGCCATGGTGAACTTGCTCGGATCGTTGAGGAAAAGCAGCGGTGCGGTGAAATCATTCCACGCCCAAAGGAAGGTAAAGACTGTTACCGTCGCCAGGACCGGTACGGAGAGCGGCAGGACGATGCGGGAGAAAATCTGCCACTCGGAAGCCCCATCCACGCGGGCCGCGTCGCACATTTCCTCGGGGATGGTGCGGAAGAACTGCCGCAGCAGGAATACATCATAGGCGTTGGCGAAGAAGGTTGGGATGATGAGCGGCAGGAAGGTATTTCCCCAATGCAGGAAATCGTTGAAGAACAAGTAAATCGGGATCATCGTGACCTGGAACGGAAGCATCATGGTCGATAAAATGAGCACAAAGAGGATGTCGCGCCCGGGGAATTTGAGGCGGGCAAAGGCATACGCAACCGGAGTGTTGGAGAGCAGGGTGCCCACGATGGAAAAGAAGGCAATAATCAGGCTATTCTGGAAATAGATCCAGAAACTGGCTCCAACCCCGGGCCGGCTGCCGCGCTGCATGGCTTCCGGAAAGTTCTGCCAGCGAAACGAAATGTGCATGATCGGCTCGGCAATTGTGGTGGTGCCCTGCTGGATATCATACTGGACGGTCTGACCGGGATTGGCCGGATCCACGAACGTACCGACCCCCTCCAAGATCTTGACAGCTGCCAGTTGTTTTTCGCCCTCGGGTGTTTTGACGTTGTAAAGGGGTAGTTGCTGGCCGTTGACGTTCACCCGTACGTTATCGTATGGCAGCCAGCGCGGCGGTGTGTGGAATACATCCTGGTCGGATTTAAATGCTGTCGCCAGCATCCAGAGAAACGGCAGGAGGAAGAACAGGCCGATGAAGTTGATCACTGTGTGGCTGAACAGGGATTTGAAAAAACCGCGGATTTTTCGGGCCTGCAATCGTCTGCGGCGTTGTTCGTCCGTTTCGGTGGTAGTGCGGCGGTTGAGGAATTGAGCGGAAGAATTGGTTGTCATGGCTTTACCCTGCATAGTATGTGAACCGCTCACTGACCTTCAGGAGCAGGAGTGTGCAAACCAGGATAATGATAAACAGGACCCACGCCATGGCCGAGGCGTATCCCATCTTGAACCAGAGAAAGCCGTTCTGGTAGAGATAAACACTGTAGAAAAGAGTCGAATTCAGCGGAAAGCCCAAGGCATGGCTGCCGCGGAAGACATAGGCTTGAGCGAAGTACTGGAACATCCAGATCACGCCGGTGATCAGGTTGAAGAGGGTGATGGGCGAAACCATCGGGATCGTGACGTTCCAGAGTCGCTGCCACCAGCCGGCGCCATCCAGTTCGGCAGCCTCCAGCAGGCTGACCGGTACATCCTGCAGTCCGGAGAGATAGATGACGATCGTGCTGCCCATCCCCCACATCCCAAGCAGGATCAGTCCGGGTTTGGACCAATTCGGATTGCTCATCCAGTTCGGGCCGGTGATCCCGACGTAGCCCAGCAGTGTGTTCAGGATACCCGTGTTTGGATTGAGGATCCACAGCCAGAGGATGGTGCTGGCGACGGTGGGAACGATGGAGGGCAGGAAGTAGATCACGCGATAAATGGATTGCCCACGCACCTTCAGGTTCAGGAGCACGGCGCAAAAGAAAGACGCCAGCAGCGTCACCGGAACCCCAATGGCGACCATATAGACCGTGTTGGAAAGCGATTTCCAGAACAGGCCATCCGTCAGCAATTGGGCGTAGTTTTGCAACCCCGCCCATTCGAGGGGTTGTTTGGAGTGATAGATGCTGAAACTGTAGATCAGCGAAGCCACCATCGGATAAAGGGTGAAAGCCAGGAAGCCGATCGTCCACGGGAGCAGGAACAGCATCCCGATCTTGAAATTGATGCGTTCGCGGTATCCCCATTTTGGTAACCTGGGGGGCCACGCGAATTTCCGTCCGCTCACACGCAGTTCATCCATATCGACTCCTTTCGGAGATTGGGAAAAGGGGGCGGCGTTGCCACCGCCCCCTGATTTGCATGGCGGTACGCTACTTGAGCGCCTCGGCCAGTTTCGGTTCGAATTCCGCCTGCAGGGCATCCAGCAGTGGTTTCGGGTCCGCGCCGGTGTGCAGCACCTGTTCCTCTACCGTACCGTAAGCGGTGTTAAATTCCAACGAGATTGGAGTGGTGATCACATACTTTGCATTCGGGCTGGCCATCAAGTCCATGAAGATTTTGAACTTGGGGTTGCTGGTGAAGCAGGGATCAGTGGCAGCCTTCTTGCTGGTGGGGAGATTGGCGTTGAAGCAGAACTCTTCCGCCACAATTGCGGGCGACATCATCCAGGCCAGCAGTTTGGCGGAGGCGTCCTTGTCCTTCGCACCCATCGGGATGACAGCCACCGTGCCCCCAACGACGGCAGTATTGGCGCGCTCAGGATGAGCCGCCGGCGGTGGGAAGGGCGCCACGCCGTAGCTGGCTTCCGGCTTGAATTTGCTGATGAAGTTCGGGCCGGTCATCCACTCGCCGTCCACGTACATCGCCAGTTTGCCAGTATAGAAGGGATAGTCGGCTGACATGTAAGCATCCGCCCAGCCCGAGGAGAAAGCCAGCACCTTATCCGCACCGTATTTGGTGTAGAACTGCTGCTGCCAGAGCAGCGAGTCGATCATCGGCTGGCTGTTGGCAGTCAATTTTGTGCCGTCCTCGCTGTACCAGAAGCCGCCGGACATGCGCACGTACAGATCGTTATGGCCCCAGGCCTGGTCGGGAAGGAAGCCGAGTTGTTCGATGGTTCCGTCACCCGCGACTTTGGTTAATTTTCCGGCAAACTCCGCCAGTTGTTCCATTGTCGCCGGCGGGGTGTTGGGATCCAGGCCGGCAGCCTCGAACATATCCTTGTTCCAGAACAAGGCATACATGTCCGTGCCCCATGGCAGGCAAAAGATCTTCTCGCCTGTTTTGCACTGATCCAGCGGGGCGGGGAAGATGTCCTGGAGGTCTATGCCTCCGGTCTTGATGATGTCGGAGAGCTCGGTCACAAGGTTTTCTTTTGCGTAGGATTTAACCAAGTCGCCGCCGCTCAAGACCAGGACATCCGGCGGTTCTGAGCCGGTCAGGGCCGGAAGGATTTTATCCTCCGCAAGAGGTGCCGACACCACGACCTTGATACCACTCTGCGCGGTGTATTTATCGAACAAGGTCTGTAGCTGGGCAGGGTTGTCGCCCCATTGGATCCAGACGTTGAGTTGCTTGGGCTGGGCAGCTGAACCGGCCGGCTTCCCGCCGCAGGAGGCCAGCAGCATGCTGGCGATTGCTATCAGGCTGAAAAACAGCCACAACTGTTTGCGTTTCATCTCATACTCCTCCGAAAAAATAGTCAGAAAAGGGTGGGGTTGCACAAGGTCGTCTTATCTCATGCACCTCCTTCTAAGCCCGGCATCCGCAAGATTGACGGACGACCAGCTCGGTCGGCAACACGATGCGCGCCTCCACGCTCTCGCCGCGAATGATGCGCGTCAAATGGTGGACCGCCTTACGGCCAACTTGTTCGATGGGGACGCGCACAGTAGTCAGTGCCGGGGTCAGGGTGCTGGCAAAACCCTGGTCATCGAACCCGGTCACGGCAATCTCCTCCGGGATCTTGCGTCCCGCCTGGCGCAGCGCCTGATAGACGCCTACCGCTGAGTCGTCATCGCCGGCAAAGATGGCGTCGAATTTGAGGCCGTCCAGCAGGATCTGTTCCACGGTCTGGCGCGCTTCGTCGCGGTTGAACCCGCCGCCCGCCACCAGCGAAGCATCGAAGGTCAGGCCATGGGATTGAAGCGCCTCCCGGTATCCTTTTTCGCGCCATTTCGAGTCTTCGTGACCCTCCGGCCCCTGCAAAAAGACGATCCGCCGGCAGTGGTGAGTCTCGATCAAATGATCTACGATTTTTTTCGCGCCGGATTGGTTTTCCACCGTGATCACCGGAATTTTCAATGTTTTGGGCGGGGTCTGGTGCAGCAGGACGACGGGAAAGCCGATCCGATTCAGGCGGATCAGTTCATGCAAATCCACGCTGTCGGTGAAGATCAGCAGTCCATCCGTGTTGTGTTCGCCCAACGGACGCCGTGGAGCGTTTTCTGACCGCGGCGTGCGCGTGGCGTGGATCAACAAATCGAAACCGGCTTCGCTGGCGCCGGCTTCCACCCCGCGCAGCATGGGCTGGAAGAAATCCCCGCTGATCTCCGGCAGGAGCAGGCCGATGGTGTACGTCCTGCGGCTGGCCAGGGTGCGCGCCGCGGCGTGCGGAACGTAATTCAACTCGGTGATGGCGGAGCGCACACGTTCGGCGGTCTGTGCCTCCACAGGGGCAGTGCCGTTGAGCACCCGGCTGACCGTGGCGATGGAAACCGCGGCCCGGCGGGCGACATCGGCAATGGTGGGGCGGGGAGAAGACATGCTGCAATCTCAAATATCAGGGACTGATGAAAGCGCTTTCACAGTATAGGTTGTTTTTCCCCCTCTGTCAACCGGCGGGAGCATATTTTAAGATTATGGGAGCTATCTGCTATAATCACCCCGATGATCCTAGTTACCGGCGCCACCGGATTCATCGGCCGGGCATTGACCCGCCAGCTGGTCGAATTGGGACACCGCGTCCGCATCCTTTTGCGCCCCTCGCCCTACACCCCCAGGCTTCCCACCGGCGTGCCGGTCGAAGTGGCCGTGACCAGCCTGGACGACGTGCGGGGGCTGCGCGCCGCCATGCACGGCGTCGATGTGGTCTTCCACCTGGCGGGAGGGGAAGGCGAGGGCGGCCGTGCCAACCTGCAGGCGGTGGACATCGACGGGACGCGCAACCTGGCTGAAGCCGCCGTGGACGCAGCCGTCCAGCGCATCTTTTACATCAGCCACCTGGGTGCGGACCGTGCCTCTGCCTTCCCCGTGTTCAAGGCCAAGGGGATCGCCGAGGAGTATCTGCGCAAATCCGGCATTCCTTATACGATTGTGCGCGGCTCGATCCTCTTTGGTCCGCAGGATACGTTCACCAGCGGGCTGGCCATGATGCTGGCCATCGCACCTGGATTTTTCCCTCTGCCCGGAAAAGGCGACACCGTGCTGCAGCCCCTGTGGGTCGAGGACCTGAGCACCTGTCTGGCCTGGGCGTTGGAAGAGCCGAGCACGATCAACCAGACCTATGAGGTGGGTGGAGGCGAATACTTCACCCTGCGTCAGGTCATGGAATTGGTCATGCAGGTATCCGGCCGTCGGCGCCTGCTGGTCTCCTGGCCCACCCCCCTGATGCGCGCCCTGACCGTGATGCTCGAATCCGTTTTCCCGCGCTTTCCGATCTCGGTCTTCTGGCTGGACTATATGGCTGTCAACCGCACCTGCCCGGTGGATACCGTCCCGCGCGTCTTTGGGCTGATGCCCGCCCGGTTCGCCTCCCGTCTGGACTACCTGCGCGGGGTCCATTGGGGTCGGGAGGCCCTGCGCAGGCTCTTTATTCGCCATGCCTGAATGGATCATCCGCCTCCTGGAAAACCCCGAGGAAATGGCTGCCGTAGAAGCCTTGCAGCGCCTGGTCTGGCCCGACTCCGAGACCGACGTGGTCCCGGCACACATGCTGCTGGCCGTCGCCCACAACGGCGGCCTGGTGATCGGCGCCTTTGCCGCTGGGGAAATCGTCGGTGTCTCCTTCGGCTTCCCGGGCATTTACACCACCCCGGACGGCCCGCGTTTGAAGCACCACTCGCATATCCTGGGAGTCCATCCGGACTGGCGCAACCGGGGTCTCGGATTCGCGCTAAAGCGGGCACAGTGGCAGATGGTGCGCCATCAGGGTGTCGACCGGGTGACCTGGACCTACGATCCGCTGCTGAGCACGAACGCCCGCCTCAACGTCTCCCGGCTGGGCGCGGTCTGCAATACCTACCTGCGTGCCGAGTACGGCGAGATGCGTGATGGGCTGAACGTCGGCCTGCCTTCCGACCGCTTCCAGGTGGACTGGTGGGTCAATACCAAACGGGTCGAGCGCCGGCTCGGCCGCCGGTCCCGCCCGGAACTGACCCTGGACCACTACCTGACCGCGGAGGTCCTGCTGCTTGCCGCCCACCCGGATCCCGGCGGCGGTCCGCGCCCGCTCGAGGACATCCCCCCCTTGACCGGTTCGTTGCTGCTGGTCGAAATCCCGCCCGATTTCCTCGGGCTAAAACGGGCCGACCTAAGCCTGGCGCGCGACTGGCGGTTCTACAGCCGTGAGGTCTTTGAACAGGCTTTCGGCGCTGGTTATCTGGTGACCGATTTCATCCATGACGCCGGGCGCAGTTTTTACGTCCTGACGCACGGGGAGAGCACGCTCTGACCGGTTGCTCCTTCTACAGTATTCTGAAGTTGCCATGCGGCACTTCAAACCTCGGATTGAACCGCGAAGATACGAAGAACGCAAAGAACCCCATTAAATCTTCGCGAACTTCGCATCTTGGCGGTGAAAATACTCCCAGTACATTTTCAGGCTGCCGTGCGACCCCGCCTGTCTGTATTGCAAGAAGGCCGAACTTTTTATACAATGTAGATGCTTTGGATAAAGGAGATTGAGATGACCGAACCCGAACGCGCCGCTCTCGAACATATCCGCCAGGTGGTCGACTCCGTACTCGGGGCGCCGGAATCCTCTCATCTTCCAGCGGGGGACGACCAGGGCAGAAAAGTCCCTTTGCTGCCTGTGCCATACATTTCCCAGGTAGGCGAGGGGGCTGAGCAGACGAATAACGACACCGGCGCCGCGGCAGGTGCCATGCTGGTGCAGGCCTATACCGGGAAGCTGATCACACCCAACGACTTCTTTCAGCAAAGCGGCCAGAAGTCCGACCTGCCCCTCACCCTGCAGCAGATTTCCACGGTCCTGACCTCCCACGGTGTGGCGGTGGACCAGCGCAGTAAGCTGAAATTGGCCGAACTGGCGTTGATCCTGGCAACCGGGCGCCCGGCCCTGCTGCTGGTGAAATACTCCGTTCTGCAGCAAGCGGGGCTGGCACCCGAGACGTACAACGGCGCCCATTACCTGATCGCCGTGGGGATGGACGTTCGGGAGGTCTACATCCACGACCCGTTCCGCTACGACACCAGCGGGCAGGGCCAGGGCATTCCCTGGCTGGTGCTCTATCAGGCCTGGACCCAGGCGCCGGATTTCGAGCGCGCCGCCCTGGTCCCGCGCCAGCCTCTGCTACGCAGGGTGTGCGTCACCGGTGCCACGCTCAAGATCCATAAAGAGCCGGCCGAAGCCGCTCCGGTTGCGGGCACGGCGCGCGCAGGGGACGTCTATGAGGTAACCGCCCTCCAGGACGGCTGGGGCAAAGTGGGGGAGGAGCTGTGGATCAATCTCAAGAACGTGACCGACATTTGATTTTCCCCATTTGTTCGGAAACGATAAGCCCGGCTTGAGAGCATCGCCGGATTTACGATCGCGGATTTACGGTTTGCGGTAGAGGCCGTGGGTTTCGATGTACTTGTACACCGCCCGCGGCAGGTAATAACGATATGGACGGCCGGCAGCCACGCGCTCCCGGATCTCCGACGAAGCGATGTCGACCAGCGGCGCATCGACGAAACGGACCTTGCCGGTCACCCCTGGGATGGTTTTTTCCAGGGCAGGGAGGTCGATGGAATCGCCCGGGCGGCGCAGCACGCCCAGGAACAGGCATGCCGCCACCAGGTCCGCGGGCAGGTGCCAGCCAGGCAGATCGCGCAGCAAGTCACCCCCCATCAAATAAACCAGCCCGGCCTCCGGATTCTGCGCGGCCAGGATCTTGACCGTGTCCAGGGCAAACTGTGGACCGGGACGGTCCATATCCACGCGTGAGAGCTCGAAGGTAGGGTTGTCGGCGATGGCGAGCTCGACCATGGCCAGACGATGTTCGCTGGGCGTGAGCGGCTGGCCCTGTTTGTGAGGCGGGTCGGGGGTCAGCACCCAGAGCAAACGATCGAGGGCGAGCTGGGAACGCGACTCGGTCGCCAGGATCAGGTGGCCGATATGAGGCGGGTCGAATGTCCCACCGAAAATGCCAATCAGTCCAGCCATGCTTAAAGTATAATCGAAAACAGCCCTCGCTTTTCTGACAGACCTGGGAGGGCGGGCGGGATTGGCGAGGGCGCGGGGAAAATCCCAAAGGTAGTTCATGTGACGTTAATCATTCATCGATATAATATTGTTAGATTTGAAAAGGAGTGTTTCTTATGAAACCAGTTTGGAAATGGGTCATCGGAATTGTGATCGGCTTGATCGTCGTGGCGGCCCTGGTGGGGGGCGCGATCCTGCTCAAGAATTACCTGCCCTTCCGTCATGTTACCGTCCAAGTGCAGAAACTACAGCCCGGGCAGCAAATGCCCCCCTTCGGAAATCGTACGTATCGTATGCCTGGATTCGGCATGCGCCAATTTGGGATGCCCGGATTCGGCATGCGTGAGTTCGGAGGCCACGGTTTCGGCATGATGGGCTGGGGCATGATGCCTTTCGGCGGAATCCTCGGCGGGCTGTTCTCGCTCGGTCTGCTGGCCTTGCTGGTGCTGGGAATCATCTGGCTGGTCAGGAGCCTGCGCACCCCGAAGCAGGTCGTGGAAATGCACCCCTGCGGCAACTGCGGTAAGCCGGTCCAGGCCGACTGGCGCAACTGCCCCTACTGCGGGAAAAAGCTGTAACCTTATCCTTCTTCTCCCCTGAGATTAGTAACATAAATCACCCTGAATTTAATAAATTTGGGGTGATTCCTTGAATAAGAACCCCCACCCACACCCCTACCCCTACCCCCTTCCCGTTCTGGGGATTGCGAAGCGTACCCGTAGGGTAAGGGGGTCGGGGGGATGGGCGAGCATCATTTTCTGTTTAGATCATCCCAATATTAAATTTGGGATGTGTCATGTTGCCCTTCCCGATTGGGCGGATAATCTAATTTTTCTTTGGCTCGGCCATCTCCTGGCGGACGGTCATCAGCAGGTTTTCGGCTTTGAGCTCGTTCAGGGTGTAGCAGGGCGCCTTGAGATGGTCGGCCAGCGACTGAGCCAGGCCCTGGTCGAAGGAGGCATGCTCCATGTTGATGACCACGGTCCGGTAGCTGCGCGTGGCAATCTGCTCGGCGATCCCGAAGGCCTCCTCCTGCGGGGGCAGGGTGCCCAGGGAGACATTCCCGGCACCGTCGGTCAGGATGATCAGCAGCGGCTCTACATCCGGGTGAATGATCTGTTCCTGGGAGAGGACTTCATAGGCCATGAGCAGCCCGGCCGAGAGCGGCGTCTTGCCGCCTACGGGGATGTCGGCCAGGGCGCGCTGGGCCAGGATGGTGGAGTTGGTGGGGGGCAGGATCAGGGTGGCGCGGTCCTTCTGGAAGACGACCAGCCCGACCCGGTCACGGCGCTGGTAGGCGTCCGTCAGCAGGGACAGGATAGCGCCCTTGGTGGCGGACATGCGTTCGGCTACCGCCATGGACCAGGAGGCGTCCACCAGGAACAGGACCAGATTGGCGGTGCGTTTGACGCGCACCTTGCGCTGCAGGTCGGTCTTCTGGATGGCGAAGGCGACCTTCTTGCGCTGCTCGGTGCGCCGTTTTTGGAAAGGCGCGGCTGCCCGGATGGTGGCGTCGAAGGCCACGTCGTCGGTCTTGCCGCCCGCCGGGCGGGATTGGATATAGCGCCCATGCTTGCGCTCGGTATGGGTGCGTGAACGGCGGCCGGCATGCCGCCGGGTGAGTTTGTCGAGGGGGGTATCCAGTTTGCGTGGGGCAAAGGTCTCGCCGATCTTGACCTTCTTGCCGCCATCCCACCAGTGCGCGTCGCCGGCGTCGAAGACCGTCTGCTGGGGCGAGGGTTCGGCGTCCGGCTTCTGGTCGGGCGCTTCCTGCTCTTCAGTCTCGCTTATGACTTTTTTTTTACCGACTCGGCGTCGGGTTCTTTCTCGGCCGGTTCGGAGGGCTCGCCTTCGCTGGAGGCGCCCTGCAGCTGCTCGATGCGCTCCTGCAACTGCTCGGGTGTGATCTCAGCCTGGTGGAACGGGCCGCGCTTGATGCGATGCGGCAGGGCCAGTTCGGCGGCCAAGGCGATGTCCCGGTCGGTGATGGCCTCGCGGCCTTCGAAGGCGGCGTGGGCGCGGGCGGCCTTCAGGATGACCAGGTCGGCGCGGTGGCCGTCCACGTTCAGCGAAGCCGTCAGGGCGGCGATGGAGAGCAGGTCACGACGGGTATAGGCCACCTTGTCCACCAGGGTGCGGGCACGCTCGATCAGCCGGCTGAGCTTCTCCTCGTGGGGCTGCCAGGTCTTGCGGAAGGCTACCGGGTCTTGCTCGAAGGCCAGATTGTGTTCGATGATCAGCACCCGGTCACGTGCGTCGCGGATGCCGGTGATCTCGACCGACAGGGCAAAGCGGTCGAGCAATTGGGGCCGCAGGTCACCCTCCTCCGGGTTCATTGTACCGACCAGGATGAAGCGGGCGGGGTGGGTGAAGGAAATGCCTTCGCGCTCGACGATGTTCATGCCCATGGCGGCCGAGTCGAGCAGGACGTCGACCACGTGATCGTCGAGCAGGTTGACTTCGTCGATGTACAGCAAACCGCGGTTGGCGGCGGCCAGCACACCCGGTTCGAAGTGCCGCTCGCCCTTCTGGATGGCCTGTTCGATATCCAGCGTGCCGACCACGCGGTCCTCGGTCGCAGAAACGGGCAAATTTATGAATGGGATCGGCTTGAGGTCGTAGGGGAGCTCCTGGCTGGATTTGGCACGCTCACGGCATTCGGTGCACCAGCTGGCCGGCTGGTCCGGGTCGCAGCCGAAGCGGCAGTTGCGCACCGCCTTCACCTTGGGCAGCAGGGCAGCCAGGCCGCGCGCCGCCGTGGATTTGGCCGTGCCGCGCTCCCCACGGATCAGAACGCCACCGATGCGCGGGTCCACGGCGTTCAAGATCAAGGCCCGCCGCATGCGCTCCTGTCCGACGATGGCAGTAAAGGGATAAATCGTGGGCATGAATCGACTCCGTGGAGGGATTATACTGCTTCTTGCCCCAATCGGTAAACTACATGGTGCGATCCTTCCCCAAGCATGATGGAAAAGGGCATTTAAAAAATCGGTTAACAAGAATGCAAGGGTTGCCAAGTTCCCCATTCGCCTTTATAATCCCTGCATCTTAAAATCCGGAGTTACCCATATATGGAACAAAATGAAGCCCACCTCGGGCAGGGGGCCATGCCTGAGAGTAACACCCCAGCCGAAGGAACGAACAATAACACTACGAACATGGAGAGCCTGCTCAAGCAGGAGGGACTGGCCCTGGACTTTCCCCAGGCCGGGGAAATCCGTTCCGGCGTGATCGCCAGCATCAGCCCGACGCAGATCCTGGTCAGCGTCGGGGCGAAATCGGAAGGCGTCATCACCGGCCGCGAGCTGGAATCGATCCCGGCCGAGGAGCGCGCTGCACTGCAGGTCGGCCAGGAGATCCTGGTCTACGTGCTGGCCTCGGAAGATACCAGCGGGAATGTCGTGCTGTCATACACCCGCGCCCAGGAACAAAAGGGCTGGGCTGAGGTCGAAAAGATGCTCGAAGAGGGCAAGTCTTACGATGGCAAGGTGGAAGGCTTCAACAAAGGTGGTTTGATCGTCCCGGTGCACGGGCTGCGCGGTTTCGTTCCCGCCTCGCAATTGGGCATCACACGCCGTATGCAGGTCAGCGGCGAAACCCCCGACCAGCGCTACGGCAAGATGGTCGGCGAGCCGATCACCGTGCGGGTCATCGAAGTGGACCGCAAGCGCCGCCGACTGATCCTGTCCGAGCGCGCCGCCTCGAGCGAGACGCGCCAGTCGATCAAGGAGCGCGTGATCGAATCGCTCAAGGAAGGCGAAACCTACTCCGGTCGTGTCACCAGCCTGGCGGATTTCGGTGCTTTTGTCAATATCAACGGTGCCGACGGCCTGGTGCACCTGTCCGAAATTTCCTGGGAACGCGTCCAGCACCCCTCCGAGGTGCTCGAAGTCGGCCAGGAAGTGAAGGTCAAGGTCATCAGCATCGACCACGAGAAGAAGCGCATTGGCCTGTCCATCCGCGCCCTGGCCGACGACCCCTGGCGGCGGAAGGTCGAGAAATTCAAGGTCGGGCAGCTGGTCGAGGGCGTCATCACCCGCCTGACCAAGTTCGGCGCTTTCGCCCGCCTGGAGGGCGACCTTGAAGGCCTGATCCACATCTCCGAGATCAGCGAGACGCGCATCGAGCATCCTAAGGAAAAGCTGCACGAAGGCGACGTGGTGACCTTGCGCGTGATCCGCATCGACCCCGACCAGCGCCGCATCGGTCTGAGCCTGCGCAAGGTCGACTCGGGAGCCTACAAGGACCTCGACCTCAAGCAGATCGACCTGGAAGGCGTCAACCTGGAGCTGGTCGAGGAGCCTCCGGTCGAAGCAGAAAAGCCGGCCAAGAAAACGGCCCGGAAGCCGAAGCCGGCCAAGAAGGAAGAGGTGCCTGCACCCGAGGAGCCTCCCATAGAGGAACCTCCCATGGAAGAAGTTGCGCCCGAGGAGCCCCCCGCGGACATGCTTGCACCCGAGGAACCTCCTGCGGACGAGGCACCTCCCGGCGAGGCAGACTCCGAGCAGAAAGAGTGATCAGCACAAACCCGGTTTCTTCGAGAAACCGGGTTTGTAGACCTCCGATGCCGCAGCCCCTGATCGTCGACTCCCACGAGGACCTGGCCTACAACGTCCTGAATTTCGGTCGGGATTACACCCGTTCGGCTGCCGAGACGCGCCGCATCGAGCAAGCCTCCGCTTCCGTGGCGCCCGAGCACAACGGCGACACACTGCTCGGCTGGCCGGATTACCAGCGCGGGCGCGTGGCGGTGGTCTTCAGCACCCTGTTCGTCACGCCGGCGCGCCGCAAGGTGGGGGATTGGGACAAGGTCAGTTATGCCAATTTCGACCAGGCGCACCGCCTCTACCGGGCCGAGCTGGAGGTCTATCACGAGCTGGTCGACCGCCATCCCGATCAATTCCGCCTGGTCGGGGCGCGCCCGGACCTCGAAGCCGTCCTGGCCGATTGGGACGGTCCGGGCGAGACCCATCCGGTAGGGCTGGTCCCATTGATGGAAGGAGCGGAAGGCGTGCGCACGCCGGCCGAGCTGGACGAGTGGTGGCAACTGGGTCTGCGCATCATCGGTCCCGCCTGGGCCGGCACCCGTTTCTGCGGCGGGACGCGCGAGCCCGGTCCGCTGACCGACGACGGCCGCGCCTTGCTGCGCGGGATGGCCGACATCGGGTTCATGCTCGACCTGAGCCACATGGACGAGCTGGCGGCGCGCCAGGCTCTCGACCTTTACCCGGGTGCGGTCATTGCCAGTCATGCCAACGCCGCGGCGATCATCCCGGAATACACAGGCAACCGCCAGCTGTCGGATGCCGTCATCCGCGGCCTGATCGGACGCGACGGCGTGATCGGTGTGGTGCCGTACTGCCTGTTCCTGGATTACCGTTGGAAAAAAGGTGACCGGCGTGACCCGATCACCCTGGAGACACTGGCCGACCATGTCGACCACATCAGCCAGCTGGCTGGAGACGCCCGTCACGTCGGCCTGGGCTGCGATTTCGACGGCGGTTTCGGACTGGCCTCCGTCCCGGCGGACGTGGACACCATCGCCGACCTGCAAAAGCTGGCTCCCATCCTGGCCGCTAGAGGATATAATGATGCCGACATTGCCGCTGTCCTTGGTGGCAACTGGCTGCGCTATCTCGAATCCCGTCTGCCCGCATGAATACACCTGACGCCCCATCCATCTCCCAAGCGACCTCGCCGGAAGCCGTGCCATCCCGCCTGCGCATCCGCTTCGGCCTCATCATGGTTTTGTTCGGATTTTTAGTCTTCCTGATGGGCGCCAAGCCGTCCCTATTCGGCCTTGACCGCAGCCCGGTGGTCGGTTTCGTGCAAATCTCGGTCTTCCTGATTGGGCTGGCGATCATCTGTGTGGGAGGTTATGTCGGCCTGCTGGCGTTCTGGAAGAATGGAGAACGCACCATCGCGGCCGACATCGGCTCCCGCCTGGTGGCGACGGGCTACGTGGTTGCCGTCTTCGCCGGGATGGCGGACATCTTCGGTTTCGGCACTCAGCCCTTGCCGTTCATCCCGTATTTCGGCCCCTGGCAGGCCCTCGGAGTGATGGCCGGAGAGGTATTGATCGCCGTGGGGTTCGTGCTCTTGATCCCCTTCCGCAGGTTAAAACACCGTCCATAGTCCAGGACGCCCCACCCGGGGCGTTTTGATAACCGGCCGGCTGACCCGATCCCGGGGTTGCTCTTCAAGGGTGGGTCGGTTTTTTCTCCGGCGATGAATTTCGACCGGTCTCGCGCTAAATTAACGTCAAGGTTGGAAAACTGGTTTGGTTGGGCTGAGCCCGTCGAAACCCAACCTGATGGCCTGAATTTTGATTCCAACTGCCCTTCGACACCGTTCGTGCCGCCCTGGCCTGACCGGCCAGGACAGGCGAACATCGCCGGCACGCCGGTGCGAGACGGCAAACTCAGGGCGGCCTATAAAAGGTTCGATCATGTCTGATAGTGGCGTTTTATCTTATCCATAACTCAGGTTAAATTAAGGTCTTCCCGGTAAAATGCAAGCTGTAATCCCACCCGCTTGTTGAACAACTGGATGGTGCCATGGAAAAAAGAATATCCGCCTTTCTGCTCCTGCTGCTGGTTGCGACGGGTTGTGGATCCGCCACACCGGTTGCGACGCCGGTCCCTGCGACAGCAGTCTCTCAGCCGACTGCGACCCTCACCCTGACCCCGCCGCCCAGCGTCTCCCCGACGCCAACACCTCCCTCCGCGCCGACCGCCTTGGTCAATTATCCCTCTGCCGGGTATGGGCCGTCGGACTTCCCGGCGGATGTCGATCCATTGACCGGGCTGCCGGTTGCCGACCCGGCGCTGCTGAACCGGCGCCCGCTGGCGATCAAGATCTCCAACCTGCCTCGCGAGATCCGGCCCCAATGGGGACTCTCCCTGGCCGACATCGTTTTTGACTATTACACCGAGGCGGGTGGGACGCGCTTCATCGCCATCTACCTGGGGCAGGATGCCAAGATGGCCGGCCCGATTCGTTCGGCGCGTTTCTTCGATGCCCATATCGTGCGCGGTTACAAGGCGGTCTTTGCTTTTGGAAGTGCCTGGATCGACGTGCTGAATCGTTTATATATGTCTGAGTTCGCCAACCGGCTGGTCGTCGAGGGGTCGGGAACGCCGCTTTTCCGCTACGACCCGAATGGAGTAAATGATCTCGTGGTGAACACGGCCGACCTGAGCGCCTACGCCACGCAAAAAGGCATCGATAACGTCCGCCAGAACCTGAACGGAATGTTTTTCCAGCTTCAGCCTCCACCGGGCGGGCAGTCCGTCAAGCGCGTCTACGTCCGTTTTGCCTCCGCAACGTATAATCGTTTCGACTACGATCCGGCCAGCGGCAGGTACTTGCGTTTCGAGGATACCGTCGACGATCCATCGAACGGGAATGCCGAACACTACGCACAGCTGACCGACCAGCTGACCGGTCAGCCGGTGGCCTTTGACAACCTGGTCGTTCTGTACGTTTCCAACAAGTATTACAGACACGCCCACGAAGGTTCGAACGAAGTGCTCGACATCCAGTTCAACGGCCTTGGCACCGGCTATGCCTTCCGTGATGGGCAGGCGTATAAGGTCAACTGGGTGCGCGACGACACGGGCGTGGTCTACCTGACCCTGCCGGGAGACGGATGGGCACTATGCCTTCAAGCCCGGGACCACCTGTTTCGAAATCATCGGGATGAATTCCAACCTCAAACAGACCCCCCAGGCGTGGAGATTCACCTTCCACGCACCCTGAGCTTTCCCGGTGCGACGCGGTGAGGAGAAGATCGCCTGCTTGCCAACGCGCTCAGGAGCTCACCGCCCCTGTTGATGAGGTTGAAGGGGGACATCCGACCTCAGCCGGATGGGCGCGGCGAGACTCAGACGGGCAGCTGCTTCCTTCAACTTTTCCCCCCGGGCAGATTCAAGGTCCGGGAAGATTTCGGCCACCGGGACGGCGCGATGGGCATGCTGCCAGAGACTTGCGTCCACCAGCCGGTCGTCGAAGAGGATGATGTCGAGGTCGATGGCGCGTGCCGCGTTCTTGTCCCCGCTGCGCACGCGGCCCATGCGTGCCTCCAGCGGGCGGAGCACCCGGAGCTTGAGCTGTTCCGCCTCCAGGGGGGTGGAAGCCAGCAGGGCGGCGTTGAGAAAATTCGGGCCGGAAGCTCCTACCGACGGCGTTTCCCAGATCGAGGAGATTTGCAGGATGGTCACTTCCTGCTGCAGCAGGTCTACCGCCAGGGGCAGATTTTGCTCTGCCCGGATGTTTGAGCCCAAGAGGAGACAGACCTGATGCTGCTCGCCGGTCATGGGTGCTTCTCATTCTCCCGTTCGATCTCGGCACCTACCGAGCCGGAAAAGCGCACCGCGCCCGGTTTCTCCACCCGTACGCGAACCCGCTCCACGCCCGGCTCTTCCAGACACAGCCGTGCCAGGTCAGCGGCCAGGGCTTCGACCGTGAAGCGTTGGGCGCTCTCGGCGTGGGCGAGCACCTTCTTTGCCACCGTGCGGTAGTTGACCCCCTGCCCGAGGTCGTCACTCTCCCCGACTTTTTGCAGATCGCAAAACAGGACGATGTTGATCAGGATCTCCTGGGGGGTTTCGCGCTCCCAGTCGTTGATCCCGATGATGCCGCGCGCAACCAGGTCCTTGATGAAAACCTGATCCATCCTTGCTCCTTTCTAGGTCAAATGCCGGCCGCCGTCGACGTGCAGGATCTCACCGGTGACATAGGCCGGCCCGTCCAGCAGGAAGAGCAGCGATTGACCGACCTCTTCCAGGTCCGCCCAGCGGCGCGCCGGGACCGGGTCGAGGATCGCCTCCGAGGCGGCGCCGTCGCGCGGGGGCAGGACGGCCCCCAGGGCCAGGCCGTTGACCGTCACCTGCGGCGCCAGGGCGACTGCCAGGGAGCGGGTCAGGGCTGCCAGGGCGGCTTTGCTGACCGTATAGGGCAGGTGATCGGGTCCGGGACGCAAGGCGCGCCAGTCCAGCAGGTTGACGATCCGGCCGGTCTGGCCCGGGCCGAGGGTTCGGGCGAAGGCCTGGCTGAGCAGAAAGGGCGCGGTCAGGTTGACGGCCAGGTGGCGGTTCCAGCCATCCAGGTCGGTATTCTCCCAGGTCAACGGCTCGAAGATGGCTGCGTTGTTGACCAGGGCGAACAAGGGACCTTGCTCGAGGGCGCGGGAGATCAGATTGTTCACCTGGGCCGCATCGGCCAGGTCTGCCTGCAGGAGGAAGGCTTTCCGCCCGGAGGCCTGGATTGCTGCCCGGACGGTCTCCGCCTCCCGGGACGACGTCCGGTAGTGGACCACCACGTCCGCGCCGGCTCGCGCGACCGTTAGGGCCAATGAGCGGCCGATCCGCTGGGCCCCTCCGGTGATCAGGATCGTCTTCCCCTCGAGCGACATTTTCCTTTGCCCCTGTTCATCTGTGTTCCTTGCAGGCGGTGAAGAACTCGGATCGCAAGGATGGGTCGTCGGCGTAATAGCCGCGCCACACCGTGGTACGGGTCAGGGGAGCCATTTCCCTGACGCCGCGCATCTCGACGCACAAGTGGTGCGCCTCCAAGTATACCGCCACGCCGTGAGGATGGAGCATGGCTTCGAGCGAATCGGCCACCTGCTGTCCGATCCTCTCCTGGACCGAGAAACGCTTTGCGAACAGGCGCACCAGGCGGGTCAGCTTGGAAATCCCGATGATGTTCTCGTGGGCAATATAACCGATGTATGCCTCCCCATAAAACGGGAAGACGTGGTGCTCGCAAAAGGAGAAGAACCGGATCGGCCCTTCGATGACCTGACTCAGGCGGCAGTCCGGCTCGCCGCGGCACTCGGTTTGGAAGGTCTTGAGCAGCTTGGGATCGCCGTCATAGCCTTCGGTTGCATCGATCAATGCCCGGATGTAACGCCGGGGGGTATCACGGGTTGCGGGCGTGTTCAGGTCCATCCCCAGTGCGGCAAGGATTTCGGCGGCATAAGACTCGAATTTGTGGATTTGTTCGTCGGAAAGAGGGCGGTGTTCCAAGTCAACCAGTGTGCTAAGATCATCATCCTCATGAAGAAGATCGTGTTCATGATCCATTGTGGATCTCCTTTCGCCGGTCAGTATTCATCGGCCGGCGACAGCAGTTTTGGGAATGCCTGGGTGAGCGCGCAGCTGTCAGCCGCCAATCAAGTTCTTGCGGGTTTTCAAGTTGAACAATTTTGGCTTGGTAATCAGGTCACGGGCGTCAGGGACTTTATCCCAAACGTTCCATAACAGCACCCCGTTGAGGCGCTTTTTGTCGAGATAATAGATCACCCCTTTATTGAAACGATCCTGCCAATCGGCTTCGATCGTCAGGCGGGAATCCAGATTGCCCACGGCTTCGTAACCCAAGTCAAACAGGTCGGAGTAGAAGAATGGCAGGTGCTGGTACGGTTCCCCGGCTCCCGCCATGTTCCGGCCAGCCTGGCGGCCCATGGCGTTGGCGTTATCCTCGTGCTCGACGCGCATGCGCTGGTCCAAGGCGGGGTTGTAGAATTCGGCCACATCCCCGGCTGCGTAGATATCCGCATGGCTGGTGACCAGATGCTCATCCACGCTGATCCCGTTGCCGATCTTCAACCCGGCCGATTTCGCCAGCTCGACGTTGGGCTGGATGCCGATGCCGGCGACCACGCCCTCGCAGGCGATTTCACGCCCGCCCTGGGTATTCAGGAGTAGGCGTCCTTCGCGGCGCTGGATGTCACGCAGGTATTCTCCAGGCAGCACTTCGACCCCCTTCTTCGCGTAGTACTCATTCAGAAAAAGGGAAAGGTCCATGGGAAAGGCGCGCGCACAAATCCCGGCTTCGGGAAAAAGCAGCGTGACCTTCTTACCATTCATGGCCAGGGCAGCCGCGATCTCCGAGCCGATGAAGCTTCCACCGATGACGGCAAAAGTGGTGCTTCGGGTGACCGTCTGGAAAAGGCGCTTGTAGTCTGCAACAGACCGGTAGTAGAGGATGTCCTCACCGCCGAAGGGCAGGCGCCGCGGGCTCCCACCGGTTGCCAGGAGGATCTGTTCACCGGAGTAGCTCTCGCCCCTTTCATCCTGGACGCTGTGTTCCTCTGCGTTGAGCGAGACGACTTTTCTCCCGAGCTGGAGCGTGACCTGCAGTTTATCCGTTTTGCGCCAGATGCTGTAAAGCGACTTGCCCTTCCACAACCCTTTGCTGAGCGGAGGCCGGTTGTAGGGCGGATCGGTCTCGACGCCGATCAACCCAATGGAGCCGGTAGCATCCAGTTCACGGATGCCGCGCACTGCGGCGTCGGCCGTCATGCCCGTACCAATGATCAAGTATTTATAGCTGTTCATATTTTCTCTTTTTATCCGCATTTTTGGAGAGGTCAGGGGGAAAGTATTATTTATATTTATCAGAAATATATTATAAATTAATGAGATTGTCAAGCTTCATGAGCATGGGCTATAAGAACACATTGGACAAAAAGTGGAAACCAACAACCGCCCGAAGCGATCAGGGTTATATATCCATAGAGGGAAATTATGGGTGAGAGCGTTTCGATCATCATCCCGGCATACAACGAAGAGAATTTCATCTCCGGCTGCCTCGATTTGGTTCTTGACCAGTCAGTCGGGTCGGGTTCGTACGAGGTGATTGTCGTCGACAATCATTCCACGGATTGTACCGCCGCGATTGCATGTTCGAAGGGAGTCAGGGTGGCATACGAGCCCATGAAAGGTTACGTGCATGCCATCCGGAGGGGGATCGAAACCAGCACGGGGGAAATCCTTGCCTTTACGGATGCTGACTGTCGAGTGCCTCGGAATTGGATTTCAAGGCTTCTGGCTGATTTCGAAGGCTTACCCGAGGTTGTTGCGGTGGGAGGAAAACTGGCCTTCTACGATGTCGATTTAGCCCTCGGCAAAGTAACGCAATTGATCCTATCGTTCACTGCCACCCTGCCCGGGGGGAATATGGCCATCCGCAGGTCCGCCCTGGGACGGATGGGAGGCATACGCGAGGATATTAATCTGAGTTTGGATTATTGGATGACGATGAAGCTAAGGCAGGTGGGGAAGGTCCGGGTCGATGAAAGCCTGGTGGTGGCGACCTCCGGGAGGAGATTCGAAGGTGCTTTTTTCTCCCAGATAAAATATCCTGTCAATGTGGTCTCGCTGCAACTACGCGGCCGGCCGGTCTTCTTTGACTTTCCGGACGTCCGGGGGAAATCGAAATAAGCAGGTCGCTTCCTTTGTTCATGTTGTCTGGCCGGGTGAAAAGCGTCAACCCTGGCGGAAGTGTCTCCTAAAATATGTTTACCTTGCTGAAGTAAAATGCAAACTCAATTTACTGGGAAACCTGTCCCATTCGAACTATGCCTTGACGGGGGTTAAAATGGACTGTATATTGGAGCGAGGGAAGAGGCGATCGATTGCCTCTCATACCGTAAAACCGAAGCCGGAGAAAAGTGGATGAACTCGAGAGAACGTTTCCTGTCCGTGCTGGAAAACAAGCCCGTCGATTATATCCCTTGTTCCTTCATGCTCTTTTTCAATTTGTACAATCAGTGCCAATCGGAACTGGAATACATCACCAGGGAGGTCGAGCTGGGTCTCGACGCCCATGTCCACGTGGGGCATCTGAATCACACCATGCACTTGACCGGGACATTGCACCCGCAGGCGAAATACCGCGAATGGACCGAGGTGGAAGACGGGGTGAAATATTTTTGCAGAAGGATCGAGACGCCGAAAGGACCTCTCACCAGCCGGGTAAAACAATGGGACGGCTGGCCGACGGAAGATGATTTCCCCATTTTCAAGGACTGGATCACACCGCGTTCCAAGGAGTTTCTGGTCAAGCCGGAGCAGGACCTCGAAAAGGTGGAATACCTCTTCGGCCCGTTCAAGGACGCAGATATCGAGAAACTGAGGCAGGAAGCCCGGGCGGCTAAATCCCTCGCCGACAAATATAACCTGGCCCTGGTGGGAGGCTGGAAAGGCAACGTCGACCCCAGCTTGCAGGTCGATCCGGGTGTGATGGGCTGCGACGCCATGGCCTGGCTTTCCGGGTACGAAAAGATCATGGAGCTCTCACTCATCCAGCCGGATCTGATCAAGGAATATGCGGCAATCATCCACGCCTGGAACATGAAGCAGATCGAAATCTATCTTGACGTCACCGCGGCGGATCTCATCATCCGCCGCGGTTGGTACGAGACGACCGAGTTTTGGACGCCGAAAGCCTTCCGGACGATCATCGCGCCGACCCTGAAAAGAGAAGCGGAACTCGTCCACCAGGCAGGAAAGAAGTATGGCTATATCATCACCAGCGCCTTCATGCCCATCCTCGACGACATGCTGGAAACCGGCATCGATGTCCTGATCGGGCTGGATCCCAAGGAAGGCAAGGGGACCGATCTGCAGGCGGTAAAGGGGAAATTCGCGGCGAAAAACAAATGCATCTGGGGCGGCGTGAGCGGGGCCGTGACCGTGGAGCAGGGCAGCGAGCAGGAGACGGAAGAGGCGGTTCTGCAAGCCCTGCGAACGCTGGGAAAGGGCGGCGGTTTCATCCTCTCACCGGTGGACAACGTCAGGGAGGATACGCCTAATGCCTGGAAGAACACGAACAAATTCATAGAGACCTGGAAAAAACACCGGCAGGATTATCTTTAACGAGTAACAGATATTCGACCTGCCATCTCTTTTAAATCGAGACGCTCCGCCAAGGAGCGTTTCGATGATTGAAACAGTCACTGCCTCAACGATTTTGAAATTTGGTTTTATGTTCGGAAGGGAGTCTGCTACCCATGCCCCAGCCTTCGAACAAACGCGATATCGAATTTTATGCACAAACCTACGATGCCTCTGTGCCAGACTGGCCCGGCGAGCTCGACTTCTATCGCGAGATGGCTTCAGAAGTACAAGTAAATGGAGCAACCCTGTTGGAGCTCGCGTGTGGCACGGGTCGGGTCGCCATTCGCTTGGCGCAACAGGGAGTCAATGTCGTTGGACTCGACCTCTCGCCGAAAATGTTGGCAGTGGCTCGGCAAAAAAGTACGGAGCTGGGGAGCATTCGCTGGGTCCAGGGCGATATGCGCTCGTTCGAGTTGGGCGAGAAATTTTGGCTCGTGATCATCCCCGGACATGCGTTCCAAAATCTCAACACCCCTGAGGATCAGGTTGCATGCCTTAAGTCCATCAAGCGCCATCTCAGCCCCACAGGAACCCTCGTGATCCACCTCGACCACCAGGACTTAAGCTGGCTGGGGGATCTGGTGAGAGAAAAAGGAGGCCGCTTCGAACCAGCGGAACAATTCCGTCACCCGAAGACAGGGCGGCAGATCCACACTTCCCGAGCATGGTCTTATGAACCTGCTTCTCAAACCGCAATTTGCCAGACAGTTTGGGAGGAAATCGATGAAAAGGGACAGGTCCTCGATCACTGGCAAACCGATCCGATTCGGTTGCATTGTGTCTTCCGGTTTGAGATGGAACACCTGTTAGGGCGGGTCGGATACGTGGTCGTGGCGCTATATGGAGACTTTTATCGGAACGGTTTGCATGATAAGAGTTCAGAAATGATATGGGTGGCCCGGTGCGGATGATCGAACAATTATTTCTGCCATCTCTTATTTTGATCCATCGTACTGCCATAATGCACAAGAATGCGCTCTGTCGAAGGAGAAAAGGTCGGGCCGAACAAGATCCGGGGGCGACCTGCCTCCCCTTTGGAGGTGAAAGGTGCTGAAGAAAACCATATTTCTGATCGTGATTTTCGTTCTCCTGCTTTCCTGTTCGCTGCCAGGCAGGATGACGCCTGTAGCCCCATCCGCACCGGTCGTATCCAGCCCCACGTCTCCGCAGCCCGGTCCAACGTTGACTCCCACCTACGCAGGTCCATCGAACAGCGGAGTGCCCGGTGCCATCGAATTTGAAACATTATCCCTCAAGGAAAGAGACAACCTCGACGCCGTCGTCCAGGACATGTCCCCGTGGGACGCCCGGCGATGGAGCTGCGGAAAACATCTATTTGTTGCCGCCCGCCTGGGTGCGACGATCAAATTTGTTTTGAACCTGGATAAATCGGCTGCGTACACCTTGCGCCTCTTTGCGACGTCTGCGCCGGACTTTTGCCAGATCCAGGTTTTTCTCGACGACAAACCAATGGGTAATCCGATCGACTTGTATACTCCGGAGGTGTTGCCCACGGGTCCCATCACCCTTGGGGAGGTTGAACTTGCCTCAGGAATTCACATTCTGTCTTTTTCAGTGGTCGGTAAGAACAACGCCTCCTCGGGTTTCAAATTCGGCCTCGACGCCCTGTCGGTGATGCCGCCGAATGTTGCGCTGGGACCATCCTTTGTACCCAACGATAATCGTTACGTAATGCCGGTTCAAAGCACCTTGCCATGGGGCGCCGTCGGTTTTATCGACAACGGTTGTACGGGGACCCTGATCGACCGCCAGCATGTGCTGGCTGCCGCGCATTGCTTCATCTTTGATTACAATAACCCCTTCCAGCAAGGCGATTGGCAAGCGGGGCTGGTCTTCTTTCCAAACTACAATCCCACCCTTGTCGACCCGAAGCGCGTGGCCATTGACCGCGTGGTCGTTGGGACACGCGTGGAAACGGGCGGTGAATATCTCGGGTCGGATTGGGGCATTGCGCACCTGTCCGAACCCATTGACGATTATCCGGCAATTCAGATTCGACCTGTCCCGTCCGACAAGTATCCCCTGACCGTTGCCTATGCCGGTTATGCCCGGGATGACAGTATCTTTCCCTTCCGCTATCCACAACCATCCCCAGGTAATTACTGCAAGTATTTTGGTGGGAATTGTTGGTGGATTCCCGCCCTCGTTGAGCCCAGCTGTCGTCTCATCGCCGATTTTAATCATATCCTCCGGTTAGATCTCGCGAGCTGCCCGGTCATGGGTGGGAATTCCGGCTCGCCGATCCTCTGGAACATTGCCGGTCAGGACGGTCCGATCTACCGCGTTACCGGTGTGATCCACGGCGGAACGATCGGGCCTGCTGCAGAGCGATTTTATACGCGCCCCGCTTTGCATCCAGTGTGGCATTAACAACCGCGAACGATGGCAGCGCGCGCACCCAGGTCTTCGCCGGCGATACCGATTTCAATCGGGTCGTCAGCCGCACCCGGGAGGCTGCCAGCAGTTCGAGCCGTTTTTTCCCATTTGTCCCGGCGGGTGCAGATGTCCCTTCCCCCCTGCGGCTGACCGCTTTCAAGCGCGCGGACAACAGGCCTGCATTGGCGGTTGTGAGTACAGACGGTAACTTGTACACAACGTATGTAGATAGTACAAATCAGTGGCAAGCGTGGAACCAGATGGATAAGCCTGGCAACACGAGTGGATTCCTGGACGTTGCCTCGGCGTATGATCCAAACGGTGTGCCTCAGTTATTTACCATTGCAAGCGATCATCAGCCGTACGTGCGCCATCTTTCAGGTAAAGATCCACATGCGGTCTGGGACAACTGGCGGCCGCTGGTCCCGCCCGGGAATGGTGTCTTCGAACGCATTACCGCCATCCGGCGCAACGATGGAAGGCAACAAGTTTTTCTCATCAGCACAACGCACATGGTCTATGAATTTGCTCAGACCTCCACCACTCCAGATTCAAACTGGTCACCGCCGACCGTGTTCACGACCGCCGGGGACCCAGCAGCCATTGTGGCACTGGCCGCGGGTCTGACCGAAGATTCCCTGGTGGAAATCTTTGGGATTGATCCCCAGGGAGGGTTATGGACGCGGACGATGAAATCTTATTCCAGCAGCGGTGGATGGAAGGACTGGGAAAAATGGGCAGTGCCATTATACGCGCCGGTGGCCACCAAACCGCCCATGCTCAATGACCTCGTCACTTTGGCCGCCGGTCAATGGCAGGAGCCGACCGGCGTGGATCGCGTGCCGGTCCTCTTTGCGACCGACCGACAGGGAAATATCTACTATACGACCCATTCAAGGTCTCAAGGATGGCAAAGCTGGCGTTCGTTCTATCACTAAAGGAGATAACCCCAGAGATCGTGAGGCTGCCCGGAAAGCCTTAGTATGGCCTCGGCGTCTCCAGTTTCAATTCAAGCGGTGGTGGGATCGATCCTTCAGCTGCTCGATTCAAAAGGGCCTCTCGGATGAGAGGCCCGTACTCTTAAGTTGCGCTTTGATTCAGGGATTGACAGATTTCAGATCGCCAAGATACCGTCCATTAGGCATGGCCCATGTGCCTGGCCAGCCATTGCTGCAGGTCGTCCCGGCATTTTTGTGCATCGTGTAAAGTGTCGTTGCGCTGGCGGAACGAATCGTAGCCAATCTCAGCACTCCCAACGCGAACGATCGCCTGGGACAGGCGCATGGCAATCGATAGGAGTTCGTCTTCCTCCTGCTTGAGCTGCCTGACCGATTGCTCCAGCCCGTGGAATGTGTTGACCAAGTCCGGTTGTTCAGCCTGCAGGTCCAGGTCGACCACAGGCATTTTCGTTTGATACTTGACATGGATGGTGGTCATGAGCACCTCGCAAAAGGGGAAAATTCGTCTATCCGGGCGAGAGGTCTACAAAGACCGATTTTTACTTATGATTATTATAGGGATAATCCCATAGAAAATGCATAACCATGAGTTAATAAATAAGATAGGCTGCCAACTGTTTTACAAGCTGGCGGATCGGTTTACCCATACAGAACCTGTGTTGCCTTCGGCGGGCGCAGTCTGGCTTGCGATCGGGTTGGGTGTGGGCTTGACGGGGATTCTCGTGGCATTGAATCCTGCCTGGTTCCTGTAGCAGTAGTGGAGATCGACGTGTGTTCAGTGAAGGACAGTCACAGGTGAGAAAGAGGAAAAAATAATGGAACTCCTAAACAACAAAATCCAGACGGAAAAGAGAAAATTCCGGCTTTGCGAGCATCCCTGGCTGTCCCTTCTGGCTGTCATGGTGACCTCAGTATTTTCAATGTATCTATCGGGTACTGTGATCTTTGGTTTGATCGGATTACCGGACGACTCGCCTGCAGTCCAGTTCGCCCAGCAGATATCGTTCCACATCCTGACGGGCTTCATCCTCGCGCCTTTCGTTCTGCGTCTCCCCAAGGGGAAAAGGGCGTTCAGGCAGTATCTGGACGATATCGGGTTGAGCAGAATGCATACGATCAGTGGACAGCATTGATTGAAACTGTAATTATTGGACCTGCTGATCCTTTTTCTTCACCAATAACCTTGAGACCATTTCCATAAGCTTCAATATCATGTGGATTCTTGATACCAAAAACCCATGACACATCAAGGCCCCAATCAATTCTGGAGTGCAGGCGAACAAGTTTTTTCCATATCCCCTTCGTGTATTTCTCAGGGACCATATCCAGGACAAGTTGTGATCGATAAAACCTTTCTCCAATTTCCTTTAAAAGCCTTGTCGCATCTTGTTGAGGTATCCACGGGAATAATCCTTCGGCAATCAGGAGGAAACCGGTGTTCCCATTTATGGTTACTTTATCAATCCATGAAGTATCCAAAACCGAACCACCTATCACTTCGTATCCGAGATGATCTTTTAGGATCTCTTTTTTCAGTTTGATTACTCCTGGAAGGTCTAATTCAATATATTTACACTTTTCATTTTCAATTCGCCAGAATCTTGTATCAAATCCGCAGGCGAGGTTGATTACAGTGCATTTTGGATTGTCGGCGATGAAACGATTAGCAGCATTGTCGAAAGCCTTCACTCTCCGCACGCCTGCTTTTGCATCTCGCGCTTGTATGCCTTCATAATTTCGCTTCTTCCTGATGATCCAACGCTTGTCTTCTTCTGAAGTTATGGATATCAGTCTTTCTAAACAGAGAACTGCCATCGGGTCATCGAATACAGATTTATTCTTCTCTGCCTCAATGGCACGACAAATCAATAAAAGAATTGCTGTTCGCGATACCTGTGATAGGTCCATAATCAATCTCCTCTGCCCTCAATGAACGAATATTTAGTGTGTCCAGTAGCCGCCCAACTATGATACAACAAGAACATTTACATAACATGCAATTTTGCATGATATATAAATGCAGTAGACCTCTTGCGAAAGTAAATCATTTGGCGCACTCGAGTTCCAGGTTGTAGATAGCAGCAATAAGATTGAATCTGAGTGAAAATCGTTTGCGCCGGTTTCTGTATCGTTCACTCAAGATCCGGAAAATCTTCAACTTGCGGATGACATTCTCGACCAAAACGCGTTCATGAGAAAGTTGTCGATTGCTTGCCTTCTGTTCCTTCGTCAATGGATGAAGCTTTGATTTCTTAGCCGGAATTTGGTTGTTCGCATGAAGATTGCTCAAGCCCAGATACCCGGAATCTGCCAGGATACGGATCTGTTTGGAGAACAGACATCGGCTTTCTTTGAACAAATCAAAATCATGCTGGCTCCCATTGGCAAAGGCTGTGGCAATGATCGCTCGTGTCTTTTGGTCGACAATCAACTGCGTTTTCTGGGTGTGACGCTTCTTTTTGCCGCTGTAGTGCTGGCGTTGCTTTTTTTCGGCCGTTCGATCGGCTGCTCAGTCGCATCGATCAGCACTACTTCGATCAATGTGTCACTCGGTTGCAGTGCCTTTCTACCTGGCAGGCGAAATTCGCCCGACTTGATCAGTACATTCTCAACTTTTTGGATCGTCCGGCACACCGTTCCTTCGCTGACACCATAGGTGATCCCGATATGAAACTCTGTACGATATTCACGCCAGTACATCAGCGTCATCAGCAATTGATCAGCTCGACCCAACTTCGGCGGTCTTCCAAAATCACGCATCTCTTTCTGCAAGACCACCAGCATCTTTTCAAACATTTCCCGGCTGACACCGGTTGACCGTTTGAAATCTTCATCCTTGAGCGTTTTGACTGTTTCGTATCGCATGCGCCTATTATGGCACAATTAACACTTATGCAAGAGGTCTAGTATATAACTAAATTCCCTTCAAAACAATCATCCCATTTTCCGCCTCAGAATGTATGATGAAACAACCTCTAGCTGAGGTGCTAGAGGTTGTTTCATTGTTTTGATGTGCGGGGATGTCTCGGTATTCACATTTTCAAAATATGGTTTTTCTATTGTGAACACAAGTCCAGGAGGGTTCAGGCCTCATTTGATCATGGACGGGTCCACTTCCATTCGCCCGTATCGTTCATAGACCACCATGCTTCATTAAGGATAAAATAATGTTTGTGTTCTTCCTCGGCCAGTTTATTAAACATGTCTTTTCCCCGTCCGTCCGGGGCTTGAGCTGCCAAGGATGCATACGCCTTCTGCATCTGCGTCTCGAGCTCCCTGGCTTCAGTGATGACATGCATGGCGCTCTTTTTGTCCGGTTCTTTGGCAGCCTTTATTTCGAAGACTGGCGGAAGCGGAAACTCTTTACCTTCATATTGGATGAATTCACCGCTTTCCTGGAGGGATTTCTCCAGGGCGGTCAGCTTTTCCAGGTGATATTTCTCGAACTCGCTCAATTGCATGAATAACTCCCTGGCTAAAGGGTTGCTCAGGTTTTCCGCGGCGCCCGCGTAGCTTTCGGATGCAATCCTTTCATTTTCCTTTGCGACGCGGATGGCGTCCATAAGGGTTGAAGTGATCATTTATTCCTCCCGGAAATTGTTGGAAACAATTATTGAAAATCCCGGATCATCAATCCAATCAAATATGATTGTAACATATGTGGAAGTGGATACAGGAAATTGTTGTTATCAATACAAAATATATATAAAAAGATGTGTAGATTATTAATCTGCGCATGGAGGAAGGGTAAAAAGCTCCTCGCCGAGGATTTGAACCTAGAACCCAGCGGTTAACAGCCCGCAGGTGAATTGCAATATCCTCAAGTATTCCGCATTCAATAAAAAGCGGATTTCCTGTGGAATCATCAAGCAAGGATGACCTTCACAGAATGGCAAACTCCCCTCACTTGGGGCGTTAGCTTCCAGTGAACCTCAATTTTAGGGATGCCCCCGTGGGGGTACACTGTAGAGGGGTGAATTCGTTCCTGGGACTTGAATCTTACGATATGGTTCAGCGATAGCGATGGGATTGACGAGTCTCTTTCCCATTTTATATTCTTTCTTGCAAAATGCGCCGCGGCGGCTCCGGATTTGCTTTTGTTCGCTGGATGAAGTACATGGAAGACTTGGCCTGACATGTAGAACATGTCAGGCATTTTCTTTTCGCTCAGGCTGAGTTCCTTCCACATAGAAAAACGGATCACAGGACATCTGGGGATCCAGAGCGGTTTTGATCCGCTTCAACCAGGTGTGATAATTGCTGCAGGCTGGTCCAAAAAGTTCATTCGCTTCGCTGCCGAACCCGGCGATCGGGAGGCCTAATGCCCGTTCGATGGCATCCTTGACCCCGGTTTGAACCAAATCGCGGGCTGCCATGGCGGATTGCGGATTGCTGGGGTCATACAAAATAATGCCTTCCAGATATCCCAGGTGACCACTCTCAAAGGTGCCGCCTGTGCCCAGGTCACCGCCATCATCTAAGATCAATCCTTGTTGGATATATTTTTGCTTGACCTCCGCCACATATTCCGCCTGCGTGTGAGCCAGATCCCAGGTGTCAAATGCTCCCAGCATGGTCGCCATTCCCTGCGAAGGTCGGAAGGCTGCCTGTGTGTTGTTTGCATTGCGAAATAGCAGCCAGAAGAGCGTGGATTGTTTTTCCCTTTTCAGCTCCTGCCCGAACGGCAGTCGTTGGATCCAATCTTGCAGAATTGGGAAACGCCGCAGCAGTGCTAGCGGATCGTGAATTCGCCGGGTCAGCCTGCCCGCGATGCGCAAGAGTGCCGGGCGCATCGGTATGTTCATTGGAATGATCACACCGCCGGTCTCTTTCAAGATCTGCTTCAAGGCCTTCATCTTCCAGGCGTATTCAGCCTCGGAAGCCGCGAAGACAGCCGTGCTGATGATGTTTTTGCCAATCTTCTGGAATATCCCGCTCTCCAACGCGATCTTCAGCTCTTCATTGTTTTCCGTCAGTCCAAGCGCGGCAAAGAACATCGGCGTCCGGAATTCGCCATGGTTCAATTCAGCTTCTCCCATTTTGTAACCGGCATCCTTCTCCGCTTGCCGGGAAGGAAAGGCGATGGCATTCATGGCACTGCGCGGCGGAATTTTCTTCAAAACATATTTGGGGGATTTTCCTTCAAACTCCCACTCACGCGGGCCATCCCATTTATAAAGCTTGATGGCGCACTTGGTAAAAACGCCCAACCCGCCAAAAGTGCCCTGGAAGCCGCGCACGATCCCGCGCAGCGAGGGCCCCGGACCATCTGGTGAAAACCAGCCGCAGCCCGCCCCCGCACTGCCCAGCGTGACGACTTCTCCGGTGGGCAGTACCCATTCCACCCCCAGCAGGTTCCTGCCCGAGAAACTGGTGGCGGCACCCGAAACACCATAACCCCATGCGGCGGCATGTGATGCCAGCAAGGAATGATTGGCTCCGCAGGAAACAATGTGACAGTTCAATCCCAGCCTGACGATCTCGGTTTGCAAATCGATAGCACGCACATACGGTTCGATGACCGCGATCTGATTTTTTGCATCGATCTCAATGATCCGATTCATGCGTTTCAGATCGAGGACGATTACGTTCTCCTGGGATGCCGCCGCGGCAGTGTGAAAGCCGGTTGAAATCGGTTTGACCATATAATCGCTGCGGCAGCAAAATCGCATAATCTCCTGGACTTCTGCAGTGGTTTGGGGGAGCACGACTGCGACGGGCCGCGGCAGCCATTGCGAGCCATCCTTGTTCATCGTTTCCGGATTCTGGTAGTAGGCATAGGTGTCCAGTATGCAAGGTGCAGTGGATACCCACTGCTTACCGACGATACCCTCTAGGATGGCCCGATCTTTATCTGAGATTTTCTGCATGCCGTTATCCTCTTGACATCAGCCTAAAGGCCCCATTTCCCGCGCTGGAGCACCCGTTTGGGATCAAAAATCCCTTTGACGGTTTTCACCAGCTGGTAATTCGCCGGGTTCTGTGCCCAGACCAGCTCCGCCGCGGAACCATAAGGACGGCTGAAGAAGGCGCCTGCCTCCATCAGCCGGGTGACAGCCTGCCTCTCGAACTGTTGCATGCGAGCTATTTCTGTTTTAGAGCCGGGGTCGAATGGAACCATGAATTCCACATGGCAGGCATGATTTTGGATGATGGGCTGAATGTAAGTTCCAGTCTCCTCATCAGAGATCCCAGATTCCAGAGCCGTATCCATGAAGATTTTGCGTAATGGGGGCACCCGGTCCAGAGTGGAGAGAAAGAAAATGGAGAGGCTGTTGCCTCGCAGTGTGTCACGCCAATCTATTTCACCGCTGGGCTGGGTGGCCATGGCGAATAGATCGCTGGCGGAGACAGGCCCGATCTGCTCTTCAAGACGCAAATCGAACTTTAGGGCAAATCGACCAATATCCTGAAAATGGGATACCAGGCGTTCCCGGGGCAGCCGCTCAAAGCCGGCGATATTCTGCAGGCAAATGAAGGCAGGCAATGCGGAACGGAATGTCTCGAATGTATTCGTGTCGCCGTTCGCCAGCAGCATGGAAACCGCCGTTCGATCCAGGATAAAGGTATGTTCGCCCAACAACCCGCGCTGGATGGCATAGATAAAAGGCAGGAGATCCTCCAACTGCGTACTGCTCATGAGCAGGGTCTTCTGCAGCGTGGGTTTCAACTCGGTGCGCAGCGTGATCCAGGTCAAGATGCCCATAGTGCCTTGCGCACCCTGTAAAACCCGGTGGAAGTCAGTCTGGGAGGGGCCGGAGGAAAATTTCTGTGCCCCCCCGGACTGTCGCTGCTGCTCGATTGTGCCCGGCCCACCACCTGCTCCGCTGCGAAAACGCTCACCGTTTCCAAAGAAGAATTCCGTGCTGCCGGCCGGGTCGCTGCTATCCCACTGTTTGTTGGGCCAGGTGGTGGGTGTTCGATCCATGACAGATGCCAGCACGCTTTTACCGCTGCGTGGTGCTAAAGGGACTGGCAGGGTCATGCCGTGTTCGGCCAGGGCTTCAATCAATTGACCGTAGGTGACACCCGGTTCGACGCGGCAGACCCGGTTGCGCCGGTCGATCAGATCGATTTTCCGCCAGTGCGAAAGGTCGACCAACACATGTTCATCCGGATTGGCAACGCCTCCATTCCGGTGGACTCCAGTGGATGATGTGACCGTCAGGTTTAAACCTGCTTCGTTGGCGAAACCAATCACGGCTTGCAATTCGTCCGGGCTGGCCGGATGCACAATGCAGATTGGGGACCGGCCGGGCGGCAGCACGGAGCCGGAGCCGGAAGCTGCTGTAAGCCCGGCGGGCTCTGTACTGATCCTTCCGGCTGGTACCCGTTTCTGCAGGTGGGAAGCAACATCGAGATGTAAGCCTGTTCCCGTCGTCATGCGGCACCCTCCCGTTCAGGATACAAACCAGCCGCTTCATAGATAATATCAACCAGGTCCACAACGGGCATCGACCCGTCTTCCTGCCAGCGGGTCAGGTTTTGCCGGCAGTGCTGGCAGGCCGTGATCAAGGTTCCAGCACCCGACGATCTGGCCTCCTCTATTCGGTGCAAGGCTGCCGAGCGGGCGACGTTGGGGTGGGTATCTGGTACGCCGCCGCCTCCGCCGCAGCAAAAGGCATATTCCCGGATACGTTGCATTTCAATAAAAAGAAGACCCGGGATCAAACGCAGAATCTTGCGTGGGGCATCATAAACGCCGTTAACACCATAGTTGATCGGTTTGGGTGGCACAAAATAGGTCATTACCCCGTGGGTGCGCCGTTCTTCACCCTGCCATGCCTGGGCCAGCTCGCTTTGCCGGCCGAGATAACACGGGTCGTGGTAGGTTACTTTCCTGTGTACCGGTCGGGACAGCCGTAGTCTTCCCTTCTGGATGAGGGGCAGGAGAAACTCGCTGGCATGCAGCACCCTGGCCTGTGGTGCGCGACCGTAAGTCGGGTATTTCCCGCGCAACATTCCCAGATCTTCGCCGCATAAAGTGACAATGATTTTTGCACCCGTTCGATCCAACAGATCGACGACATGCTCGACTTGTTTCTCAAAGGTTTGCCGGTGACCTGTCCAGTACGCTTCGATCCCGCTGTCTGGCTCGTTTTCCACCAGGATACCGAAATCAACCCCGGCCTTCTGCAGTAATTGCGCCAGCTTGCGTGCGCTGTCTGCATGCCGCGCATCCTGGCAGGCTCCTGCTCCGGCGTAGAGCAGCACCTTCGCTCTTTCGCCGGACAGTTTCTTTATCCCCAGCCCCTGCGCCCATTGACCGGGAGCCAGCACAGGCTTTCCGGCTGTAAAGCCGTACCGCTCCAGATTGTCGCTGCGCAGGCGCTGCCCCGGAAGGGCCAGACCACCCTCCACCAGGTGCTCTTTGAGCGCCATGAGCACATCCTGCCGCTCGGCTGCCATGATGAATTTGCAGGCCACATCACACAGTCCGCAAGTGGTACATGCCGCAACCGTCTGAGCCAGGTCCTGATCCAGTTCAATCCGCTTATCGAGCAGGGACAGCGCCATCACCTGCATTCCGCCGCCGGAATAGGCATGAAAATGGTATTCGTTGACTGGCGGGCAGGCGCTGGTAAAGCGGGTATCCTGAATCGTCGGCATGGGGACGAGTTTGCATAAACTGCAGCGCACACACTTCTTCATTTCATGCCGCAAGCTTTCCAATCTTTCCAGGCTCATGCAATCTCCTCTCAAACGGAATTCCTATTCCGCGGACTTGAACAGGACGATCTCATGGAGTGTCGTCCCCGCTTCCTGAGTGGTCTTGCCCCCATGCATCACTGCCAGCTCGAAATCGGAGAGCAGCCTGAAATATCCCGGTTTTAACCGCAGGATATTCGCTGCGATGAACCTCAGAACTGGATTGTAATTTTCAAGCATGTCCTGTGCTTCAAGGATCTTATTCACCCTGAGCATAGCTTCAAGCTCATGCGGGGCACGGATGATAATTTTCTTGGGAAATCGATATTTCGCCTTTGCGTTATATTCAAAGTCCTCTTTAAGGAATTCAAACTCCCCTGTGCTGAGGACCACTTCCTTTCCCTCCGCCAGCATCAGGACTTTCACCGCATGGTGATCGACTTTGTCATTGCACTGGATGTATGCATAGGCTGCGGTAAAGGTCTTTGAATAGATCCGCCCCCACATCCAGTAATCTATGATTTGCTGGAACGGAAAATTCAACCAGTTATGGTCATGGTAGCCGATACCCTCGACTTGTATGGTCTTGTTGTCGTCCGTGATCGTCCCTTCCACGGAAGCCCGCGCAAAGGGAATGACCCATCCAAAGAAACCCAAGTCGCCAAAGTGAGAGAGGCCCGATCCGGGTTTCCAGCCATTGACCTCCGCTTTGTATGTAAGATGGCATCCGATGCCCTTCTCTTTGACATCAATTTCGTATACCGGCAGTTCGCTATCCCTTTGATTAACCCTGACCGTATTCCCGCCAATCCTGACATCGGGTTTATCACGGGCAGCGGAAAAATCCGATTTGCCGTATGCGAAGAATTTCTGGTTTCTTCTGCCGTCCGGCCTGAGCAGGACTATTTCAATGCCAATTTTGCCCTCCAAGCCCGGATTGGGGTTTGACGCATGGAAAAAAACCACGATCGTATGACCGGTTTCCAGATGGGCGTCAAAATACCACCACTCATACATACCTTTCTTGTTCATGTCCATATGTAGCCCGTCATCTTCTGGCTTCAACCGTTCAATCCGCGCATCACACCTGCCGGGTCCAGTCCACCCCTCTGTGACTTTAATCACCTTATCTATCATCAGTTTCTCCTCGCTTCTGTAACCTGCATTATATAGTGGGATAGATCGTGCAGGAATCGCGCTTGGAACTATTTTAATATTTTTTTGATTCCCGGCTCTTGCCTCTCCTGAAATTAAACCCGAGATCAAGCGTTCAGCAACCTTTGCAGAATTGCAGAATCCTCAAATCTATTATATTCAGTATAAAGCGCATTCCCCCGAGAATCAACAAGTAAGGACGATTGAGTCTGTAACATCAGCGGTAGGCGAATTTGAGAAATTGGTGGGACAAAGAAATACTTGATACCAAGCTCATTCTCAATCGGATTTGGTTCCAGCTAACATCAAGCCAGTCTGCATCCCCGACCAAGTCTTGTAACCCCGTACGGTGCGAGCGCGCATCTTCATCCGCCCGATGACTTGTTCGCTGCCATTATTGGTCCAAGGGATGGCTGGATCGGCATAGAAAGCACAGAAGTTTGCCCAGGTTTCACTCAGCCGGATGAGCAAGTCCCGCAGTTGGTCGACAGGAGTGTATTGGCCGGTACGTCTCCCCCCGGGGACAATGACTTGTTTCCACAGAGCATACAAGCGCTTGTCGCCTTCCGGCGGTAATTCATCCATCAGTTCCTTCATCTCCTCCAGCACCCAGAGCCACTCCTTGGAGAGTGTGCTCTGCAGCTCCTTGAGCGTTCTGCCCACCCAGCGGCGCACATGGAACTGGCAGATCTGGTGCTCCAGGTTCAACTTCTCGGCCACTACCTTGTACATCACCAGGTCATCCGTCACGATCACACTCACTCCCATTCTTTGCACCAGGGGTTCCAGCCAGCGCTGTACCGCCTGCGGATCATGTTCGTCCACATACCCAACCGCCACCGGCTGTCCTTCGCCAAGGTCCACAGCCACCACACCTGCACTTGCAGCGCAGGTGCAAGTGTCACCGGGCGCTTGTCTCCCCAGCCCAGCACATAGACCCCATCCAACCCTAACACGTGTACCGGCTTCCACTGGTTCTGTTTCCCAAGCTTCTCCGCCTCTCCTTGCGCATCCCGCCATACCGTCATATGGCACACACTGATCCCCAGTCCACTCAGGATCGTACTCACCCCGCGAAAGCTCAAACCCAGTCTCCAGCAGATCACCGCAAACACGCGCAGTCGTTCGGTTTGGTCCGCATGCGTCGTCCCCTCCGGATAATGTCGGAACGTCCGCCTGCACCGGCAGCAGCGATAGCGATACACCTGTACATTCCGGCAGCGGGTATCCCGCACCGGCTTCTTCTCTTGCCCCCAGCGTTGGAAGGTCTCTCCTTCACAATATGGACACTCCTTCGGACGTTCTTCCGTTCCTCTCTTGACATCTGGCAGTTTTAGCACAAGAATCGACATGACGAGCTCCTTGTTTGTGGCGTTCTCAGCAAACACCATTTTACAAGAAGCCCGTCATTTTTTCAAAACCCACCGCTTAAGTGACAGACTTGGACGATTCCCCAGAATGACAAACGCCCCGGTAGTGCACTGCACCTTGGGGCGTACGCTTCCAACTTACCTCAATTTTAGACATGCCCCCGTGGGGATTCGAACCCCAGTTTTAGCCTTGAAAGGGCCACGTCCTGGTCCACTAGACGATGGGGGCCTTGTGCTGAGCTCGCCGAAGCGAGAGCGGCAGGATTTTACCATCCCCTCCCAAGCCGGTCAAGCAATTGGCTAGGATTCCTTTTTTTCAGTCAGGAGAGCCAGGGTGTCGACTTGCTTGCGGTTGAACAGGATCGCCGGACTATCGATGCGCAGCTGCGGGATCAGGATGGCGGTCAGCATGGCATCGTAGAGCGGCACGAAGTCACGGATGCCCTCCACCATGATCGTGGCAAAATCGAAGCGCCCGGACCATTCCAATATCCCCTCCAGTTCGTAGACCTGCGTCGTCACCCGGATTTTGTACTCGATCAATTTCTGGTATCCGCCGCGCGCCAGGGCCTGTGGGCCGACGTCCTCTCGCCGGGTCATGCAGACGGCAAAGATATTGTTCTTGACCACATCGATCACTTCGTATTCCCCGGCCAGTTTGGTCGGCATGTGCGTGCGCGCCATCTTGGCGTCCAGCACTTCCATGAACGAGGTGGTCGTGTCGTTCATCATCCCAACCATGCCGGTATTGGGCACCATCAGTTTCCCCACCACTCTGTAACTGGGGGTGAGAAAATCCGCGGCCAGCATTCGATGGGTGACACTCGGTTCGGGCATCTCCAGATCTCCTGCGAGCGATTGGGGAACTATTTGGTCAGTGGGCGAGGCTGGTTGCGCTTTTCCATGAGCGGGCGCACCCGTCGCGGTGAAGCGGAAGGCTTGCCGGTGTCCGGATTCAATAAAGTGGTGAGCCAGGCGATGGCGCGTGTGTCGTACTCGCGCCGGCCGCAAACGTCGCACACCCAGGCCGGGAAGTTCGGCACGGTTACCAACTCCTCACCGAGCCAGGTGAAGTAGGTCATGTGCTGCAAGCGCATAACGCCCGCCTGACATTCGTTACAAGGAAAAGCGTGGTTGTCTTCGCCGATGTTCATCCATGCACCTGAAGGGTTACCCGATAAATGTGGTTGATGCGCTAGTGAGCGGCCAGGGCTGCCGGAGTGCGCAGGATCATCCAGTCCGTGAACGGCCAGTAGACAAGCACCGCCTTGCCGAGCACGTTCTCGATCGGGAGGAAACCCCAGCTGTGTGAATCCGACGAGTTGTTGCGGTTATCCCCCAATACGAAGAGATAATCCTGGGGCACTTCCCACGTGCCGGTATAAGTAAGTTCCTGGGCGATGTACGGCTCGTCCAGCGGGATCCCGTTGATCAGGACTTTCCCGCCTGTCACCTCGACCGTCTCGCCCGGCAGGCCGATCACCCGTTTGATGTAATCCTCATAAAGTGTGGGCTGGCCGATCAGCCGCCTCAGGAAATCCTCGCGCGGGTACATCGGCGGCCGGAAGACGATGATATCGCCGCGCTGGTAATGGCTGACCATGCGATTGACCAGCACGTACTGATTGTTTTGCAGCGAGGGTAACATCGAGAAGCCGTCCACGCGCACGCGCGCCGAAACCATGTTGATTGCAATGAACAGGACGACCGCCAGACCGAAGGTTTCCAGCATGTCGAGCAGGAAGTGTCTCAGCGAGCTTTGGGGCGCTTCCTCTTCGGGGGGTAGCGTCGGTTCGGATGATAGCCGGGTCAAAAAATCCTCCTCTGTCATTATAACGCTTCTTGATTAAATGCGTATGCTCCCCCCGGATTGCATCCATATCGTATGGTTTTGCTGTATGCTTGTGTGATTTTATCGTGGTTTTATCGCACATACAAAAAAGACTCGGAAAAGCTCTGCATCCCGAAGGCCGGATCCGGTGGATGCAGTTTCTGGAAAGCATTCCTAGACCCTCCTTCGGCTTTTCCATTTGGGGGATTGTAATTTATATCACAAGACCTATAATGATTATCGATGAAGATTGGTTCGGTCAAGTTCGGGGAGGTGTTTATGAAAAAGTGCTGGATCAACCTTGCGATCCTCATTGCCATCCTCACGCTCAGCCCTTTCGCCTGTTCCACAGGTCCGGAGGGTACGACGACCGTCGTCCGTTCAGCGGGCAGCCCCATCCCCGTGGTCAATCCAGCGGACCCTTATACCTGGTTTGACAAACCCCTGGAGGGCTTCAAACTCTCCCGGCAGCCTTATGAGGTCGTGCTGCACGGTTCCGCCTACCAGGGTATCACGGCGATCGAATTAAGGATCACCGGTGAGGAGCCGTTGACTATCGATAACCCGGCTCCGGGTGAGACGTTGGTAACGATCAAACACACCTGGACGCCCCCGAAGGCGGGAAGGTACGTGCTGCAGGCCAGGACGAAAGATACCAAGGACCAATGGAGCCAGACGGCCGTCGTTACGGTGGAGGTCGTCGACACAACCACGCCAACTCCCACGCCGACGCAGACGGCCACACCCACCAGCACCCAGATCCTGCAGGCGGGATTCACCGAGCCGGTCTTTTCACCGGACGTGATCGTCCAGAACAGCAGTTGCGAGCCGAAGCAGTTGACGGCGACCATCGGCGCGACCGACCCGGCCGGCGTTAAAGTGATGGTGGCTTTCTACCGTTTGGTGGACAAAGCAACCGGTGACACCTCCGATTGGGCCAGCACGGCCATGCAGCCGATGGGTGGGGACAATTACAGGCTTGTCTTTCAACCGGCTCCGGTGGGCGGAGATCTGCATCATTTCGTGTCGATGCACATCGAGGCGCAGGGTGATAGCTTTGCCGCCTGGGTGAAGATGCAGTTCGCCATGCAGACCAATTCCGGGACGACCGTCCGCAGCCAGGTGTATACCGCCGCCACATTGAGGAACTGCCTGCCATGACCGGCAGGTCAGCCCGGGGATTGGTTTTGGGAATTGGAGTGCATATGAAGATAAGAATATATCGATTCTTCATCGGGTGGGTTATCCTGGCGATGGTCGTCGCGGGGTGCAATTTACAAAAGCCCGGGACAGGCACGAACACACCGGTAGCGAGCGCAACCCTGCCTGCGCCGACCGCCAACCGCAATCCGATCATTGCGAATGTCCAGCTGCCGGAAAATGGAGGCAGTTACCCCACCAGCGGTAGCCTGCCGGTATCCGTCGCTCTCAATAGCCAGAAGCCCATCCAGCTGGTGCAGGTCTGGCTGGACGGCGAACTGCTGACCGACAGCGTCCCGCCGGCCGGCGCCAAGGTTGCCAGCCTGGACCTGCCGGCCTCCGTCCTGCAGGGGGAGCAGCTGCACACCCTGGTAGTCACCGTGGTGGATGCGGACGGGCGCAGCGCCCCCGCCAATGTGGTCAGGGTTAAAGGCATCCCGCCCGTCCCGGCGGCATTCGTCATCACAACCCAAGGCGGCGAAAGCCTGCAGTCACTTGCCGCCCATTTCGGCCAGGACCTTTCCCAGGTCATGGGTGGAAACCAACAACTTGTATTGACCAGGCGCATTTCCACCGGCAGCGAGACTTTGCCGGCAGGGCTTCGAGTTGTGGTTCCGCTCAGCCCGCCGTCCCCGCCCGAGCCGGAGAAGCCGGCTGGCGAGCTTCATGCTGTTGCAATTTCGCCCGGGCTGCCGGAACCACCGACGGTTTCCACGCAGGTGGCAGGCTGCGATGTCAGCATCAGCGTCGGGAATACCTCGGACAAGGCCACCGGCTACACCCTCTACCGCCTCGACCCGGACAAGGCGCAGTTCGTCAAGGTGACAGACATCCCGACGTCCGGCCAGAATGGACCGATCAGCATCCAAGATCAGGCCGCCTACGGGAATCCGGAATACTACGTTTCGGCTTACAACGACAAGGGGGAAACGCTCAGCCCGCTGCAAGGGATTAACCTGACCGATCCCCAATGTCAGAATCCTACGGACCTGGCCGTAGACGACGGCATCCTGCATCTTCCGATGGATGTCGACAAGTTTTATCTTTATGCGTCGGTCAACCAGGGGGAGTACAACCGCTGGCCCGAGAAGCAAGGCGAGTTTTTGGCCCCTGAGAACGGCACAATCGATCTGCATGCCCTGACCAACTCACTGGTCAACCCAAACACCTACACCAACTACCCTTTCGACGTGCAGGCGGAAGTATGGGGTTGGAGTTATGGCGATCTGACCTATCTGGGCAAGGTGAGCGCCCGGCTGGATGCCTCGACCCTGGTGGTCTGCAACCTGATCGGCAGCTGCACGGGGGATGTCGGCAGCACTCACAATTTGACCTCCATCCAGGTCGGCTCGGACAGCTCGAACCAGGTCCGGGAATTCACCTGGACGAGCAGCATCCCCAATACCTCGACGGCCTTGTTCCAGCTCTCGCTTGCCCCCTTCCCGGCCGGTTACGACGCCAATCCGATCGGCCTGGTGTACTCGCAGCTGGTGGCGGGCAGCGGCGGCAAAGGCGGCGGCAGCGGATCCTTCCAGGTGGATTTTGCCATGTTCAAAAAAGGGCTCCACGCGGCGCTGCAGACGGACGCGCCATTGGTCATCAACCAGCCGTATGGTCTGGACAAAAACAACTTTCTGACGGCGAACCTGGGCTGGGTCAATCCATCCAACGCGGCATGGACCTATTCGGAGTTGTCGAATACCGCCCTGCAAAACCAGATCAAGAATTTCCCGATGCGATACTACGGGAGGATCATCCCGATGAACGGGAGCCAGCCCTCCGGACCGGTCTCCAACATGGTGACGGTCGACTACCTGCCACTCGGCCCGGCCTCGACCATCCAGATGATCAACGACGTGCCGCCTCAGATCTACGATCTCCATATTGATCAAAATTTCTCGCCGCCCATTCCGCCTACCTTGTGGTGGGGCTGCGTGGATATCGTCAGCGTGAATCCTGATTCTGTGGTGGTGGAAAATGCCTGTCGTTTATCCCACGAAAGCGCAATTTATTGAGGCGATGAATAAAAACTGGGCCTATTGTCCCAGTGCCTGGAAGGGGATCGGTGAAAAACCCTGGTATGAGCAGATGTGGGATGCGATCACCGATGTGTTCACCTGGCTTGCGAAAGCCTATGAGAGTATCAAGGACACCGTTGTGTCGGTTGCTGCGTTTGCGCTTAATCAGATTCCACCGGGTGGTATGTGCGGCGATTCGTGCCAAAAATGGTTGAAGGAGGGCCTGGAAGCCGGGCTGGCGGCGCTGGGCATCCCGCCTGAATTTCCGGATTTGAATAAGCTGACCGACGAAGGCATCGCCGCCCTGGTGGAAGAGGGGGCAAACGCGATGGGATTTCCCTGCGATTCCACCTGTAAAGATGTGCTCTCACAGCAATTGCACGATCTCAAGGATCAGATGCTGCATCAGCAGGTAGCCAGCTACAGCGATGCGGCCGAGGCCCACAACCACGGCGTCAATCCATTGCCGCTGCCGCCGGCGGATGCCTTGACGGTCGTGCCGGCCCGGGCGGCGACCTGGCAGATGGCCACCACCACGGTTACTATCACCCGCCACGCCGCTAGCGGCCAATACTCCAGTGATGAACTCAGGGACAAATACAATTACCACGTTGTCGTCAATATCGAAGGTCGCAACGACTGGATGGTCGGACAGACCATCCCCGTGGCGACGGCGATCTCCTGTAACGATGCCAGTTGTTGGCCGGATGATTATCTAAACGATCCGGTCACCGGACCCCTGACCGGCCAACTTTTCACCGCCATGAGCATTCCCATCCCTAACCTCGCCCCGGGGGAGAGCAAGCAAATCACCCTGGTGCTGATCCCTACGGTATGGTGGTATAAGGATCATAAGAAGTATGCCGGGAACACTTGGAAATGGGCCAACGAGTGGTCGTATCTCTGGTACCATGGAACGGGCACGCTGACGGCCGCCATTTATGCCGACGGGATCCAGGTGGGCATGCCGTACGCCTATCCGATCAGCAAGGACGGTCCCTGGGAATTCGACCTGCCCCTGGTCGACGTGCAGGGGATGGGCAACCCCGGTCCTTGACAGATTCCCATCAGTAGATACAACCAGCCTGTGACGCAGAGGCCGGGCAGAGGAGTGCAAAACGGGCGGCTGAAATCCCAGCCGCCCGATCCTCGTGCGGGTGCGAGGTCCGTTGCTCAGGTTTTCTCGACCTGCCCCAAGGCGAAATGGGTCGGGACGTACAGCACACGCTCGCCTGCTGCCCAGGCCTGCTCATCCAGGATTTTCATTTTTTGGAGGTCCTCCGCCGGTACGCTCCCCGCCAGGTCTGCCTCCAGCACCGCCCATTCCAGCTCCCGCTCCCGGGCGGTCGGCGGATGCTCCCCGCGCGGCTGCAGGGTTCCGTTTTCGATGAGCGGGATCTCCGCCTGGGCGAACAGCTCCGCCAGCCGGTTCCCGAGACCTGGGTCGGCGCCCTGTCGGTGAAGTGATTCGGCCTGCCAGCGTCCCAGCGGGGCGAGGGCTTCTGGCTTATCCACACGATGGTCGTAGTCCGGCTCGGCCAGCGCCAGGACGAAGCCGCCCCGCCGGGTGACGCGCTTCATCTCCCGCAGAGCCTGCAGCGGGTCATGCACCCACAGGAGCAGAAAATGGCAGAAGGTGAGGTCGAAGGCTGCGGCGGGGTAGGGCAGGGACAAGGCGTCGCCGCAGGTCAGGGCGGCGGCCGGGGCGTGGTGCCGCGCCTCGGCCAGGCGAGCTGGCTCCAGGTCCAGCCCGTGGACGCATGCCCTGCGCGTAGCCAATTCCATCAAGATTGCCCCCGTCCCACAACCGACCTCCAGAACCCGGCGCGCCTTATTCAGGCGGGTGCGTTTAAATAAATACTCCTGCAGAGGGCGCGTCCAGGCGGCCTGCTGCAGGAAGCGGGCATGCCAGTCCATCATCCCTGCCAATCCCGGATAAAGGTCACCTGGCGGCCATTCTCCGGCGAGACCGCATAGAAGGCACTTTGGCCCGCGCTGCGGTACAGCCGGGCCAGCTCGTCCAGCGCCTCCTGGCCGCTGCGCCCGTGGCGGACGAGATAGCAGCCCACTGCCATCCCGGTGCGTCCGATGCCGCCCACGCAGTGCAGGTAGATTTTATGATCCTGGGAGAGCGCCTCGTCGAGGGCGTCCAGGACGGCGGTCATCGACTGGAGGGAGGGGACGGAGAAGTCGGGAAAGGCGAACCGCTGGTGGGAGGCCGGGCGATTCAAACGCTTTGCCTCGGCGCGCAGGAGGGGGAGATAGTCCGGCCGCTCCCCCGGGTTGGTCAGGTCGACGAAGGTGTCGAAACCTGCGGTGAGGAAGGCGGCCAGGCGCCGCCTGGTTTGAACATCGTCGTGGGAACCGGGGTATCCGCCGGCCAGGAATCTATCCGCCAGCACCCAGTAGGTTTCGGGGATGGGTTTGTCGGGCTTGTTCATGGGAAGCGGTTACTTCACGTAACTGCACAGGTGATCAAGGATGGAGGTGCGCAGCGCCACCAGCTCGGGATACTCGTAAAAGAACAGGATTTTCTCTTCGGCCACGGTGTTCCCTGCCGGACGGGAGGTGAAGATGAAGACCATCCACGACTCGGCGATATCCTCGCCGGGATCCGTGACGGCATATGGATCGACGAACTGGTCGGAGTACTCATTGTAAAAGGCGCGAAGTTTTTGGTGCAGGACCTGTGGGTCCTTTTCGGTGTTGATGACCTCCCATTCCAGGTAGATCCCTTGCCAGAATCGCTGGAAGAAGTGATTGATGTATGCCTCCGACCGGCTGCAGCCTTCGGGCATGGAGTAGTTTGGACAGGGGGTCGCCAACGGGCCGGCGGGTTGATAGCTGATGTCGACCTGGGAGTCGTTCAGCGTCAACAGGTGCCCGAATTCATGGATCAGGGTTGTCGACAGGCTGGTGAAATCCGCCGCGTCGACGATGTCCAGGCGCAGCATCCAGTTGTGCGGATTGGCGGTGCGCATCACGGAGCCCAAGGAATTGCCGCGGCCGTCGGTGAACAGCTCGAATTTCGTGATCCGCGTCCGCTGGTCGGCTGGCAGGACGTCGGTGACGAAATGCCAGATTGCTGCCTGTCGGGTCACATCCTCTTGGAGAGCCTGTAGGTCTTCGGGGACGATTCCCAAAGAACGATCCTTGAGAGTGTCGCCGTCGACGGCATAGGTGACCAGAACGTGATCCTGAACGGCCGGGGTACCAGCCTCCGGGGGGCTGGCGGTTGCCGTCTGCTTCAACATCTCGCTCAGGCTGGCGTTACACGCAGACATGCCTCCCGCGGGAGTCGGGGTTTCGGTTGCTTGGGGGGTACGGGACGGCAGACGGGTGGGGGACGCTGTGGGGCTGGGAGGCAGCCGGATGTTCCGGGCGGGAGGCGGCCAGAGATACAGGTAGGCGCGCGGGGCGAGGATGCCGGTCACGACCAGGACCAGCAGACCGATGATCGCCAGGAGCAGCCTCTTCGGCAGCTTTTTTTCCAGCATCAGTTTCACAGTTTGACCTCGACCGGGGAGCACTGGTTCCGGGTCCGCCTCGGCAGGCGGCCGGTCGGTTCAGGCTTTCAACAGCGCATGAGCTATTTCCACGGCATCGCACACCAGGGGCGTGCACACGCCGGTAAAGACGTCCTTCTCAGCCGCCTGCTGCCGGCCCTCTTCGGTGGTGAGATCGCATGCGATCAGCTGGCGGCAAATCACGGTGGCGTGCTTTGCCTCGAAGCGCTGCATGAACTCCTGTGCCAATCGGTAGGCTTCCAGCTTGCCGGCTTTCGTAGCCGCACCGCTTGCCAGGCCCAGGACCAGCAGCGCGCCGGTCACTGCCCCGCACACCTCCCCGCGGCGGGCGAACCCGCCGCCGAAGGCGGAGGCCAGTTTCAAGGCGGTCTCCTCCGGAATTCCGAAGCGCGGGGCAAACGCGCCGAAGACGGATTGGGCGCAGTTGAAATCGCCATTGAAACGGGCCAGGGCAAGATCAGTTGGAGCGATCATTGGAGCTCCATCGATCCTTGAAATCGAAACCGCGCGGGCGAATTTATTTGTAAAAAGAGGCCAGGGCCAGCGCGAACAGGCCGAAGCCGAGCAGCGAGACTGTCGTTTCCAGCGTCGCCGCGTTCAGGATGCTCAGTACGATGACGGCCACGCCCATGGCCAGGGCCACGGCTTTCAGTACCAGGACGAAATTCTTATTCATCTTAATCTCCTTGTCCGAGTAGATAGGGGTAAATGAAACGCCGTTCTTCATGACTTGGAATAAATCTTCTCCCACGGATCTCGCAGCATGTTTCCAAGGATCTTGTCCGCCTCGCCCTGGGTCGGCAGCACGTCGCCGTCCGGCTCGACGTACAGCCAGGCCTTGCCCGCGCCGGAGGGCACCTCGTCCTCCAGGGTCTCGTGGGCGACCGGGTTCTTGGCGGAATAGGGCACGGGCAGGTCCCAGCGCAGGGTCATGCCCAGGCTGGCGACCTTGTCGTGCATGCCGTGCAGCGCCTCGTGCAGCGAGGCGTCGGAGGTGCTCAGCGAGAGCGACTTGACACCCAGCTTCGCCAGCCGCTCGAGGATCACGGCCGCCTGCGGCACGTTTTGCGGGGTGACCGTCCAATGCACGGTGGTGAACAGGTCCTCGGGCAGGATCGTCCCCAGGGCTTTCCAGGAGGCCTCATTCTCCGGCTGCAGGATGAAGAGCAGGTGGTCCAGGCCGGTCTGGAGCAGCGTCTTGAGGTATTCCCGGTCTGCCAGCTTCAACCCGTCCGAGAGCAGGCCGGTGACCTGGCCGATCTTCTCGCCGTGGGCGATCAGGGCGGGCAGGTCGTCGCGCAGGGTCGGCTCGCCGCCGGTGAATGTGACGTGCGGGACGCCGGCCGCCCAGGCCTTGTCCATGATCGCCTGCCACTCCCCGGTCGTCAGCTCGCGGTCGACGCGCTTGGTCGGGGCGTACTCGACCTGGGTCCCGGCGGGCAGGCGGTAGGTCAGGGCGCAGTCGAGGCGCAGTGGGGCGGTGAGGTCCTGGGAGTGCGGCGCGACGCGCTCGAAGTCGAGGTAGGTTGTCGGGTCCAGGTCCGGGGTGTGGATCATGGTCTGGACCCGGTCGCGGAAGTCCACGTAATCCTTCAACGCCGCCGCACGGTTGATGCGGTAGCGTTTGGCGACTTCCCTGGCGGCCTCCTCGGGCGGGGTACCTTTCATCATGTGGTAGGCAAATTCCGCCGCGGTCGGGTTCAGGTGCAGGACTGTGGCAGCGTTGACGATCAGCAGGCCCGAGCCGTCCTTCTCCAGGCGCAGGTGCAGGCGGTAGGCGGGCTCGTCCGGCCCGGACTGGTAGTGGTGTGTCTCCGCTTCCAGCGAGGCTACCTGGGCGGGTTTCTCAGCCAGGATGACCCCGACGGCCACGGCCGCGGCCGCCAGCAGGACTTCGATGATCAACCCGTAGGTCGGGATGAAGATGGCGGCGGCTGCCAGGATGAGGATGCCTCCCAGGATTCGAACCAGCGGGCCTTTCAGCTTATGCTGGGAAATTGTGACTTTACCAATAATAATTGCAGACAAACCGGAGAGACCGACCAGGACGGTCAGCACGATTTTAACGACCGGAAGCACAAAGTGCGTCCAAATTCTCAAGAGTTCCAGTGCAAATTGATTCGACATACTCTCCTCCTGTCAGTCGCGCACGAAATGCGGTATTTCAAACGGGATCTCGACCACAAGCTCGACGAATCCGGCGTACTTGCCTTTTGTGGTCCAGGGGGACTGGTAGACCAGCTTCTTGACGCCGTTTTTCTCGATGGTGTAGACGTTCGCCTTGCGCGCCGCCAGGAGGCGCTCAAGCTTGCCGCGCGCCGGGTCGGGATGGCAGTCGTACAGATTCTTGCCGATCAGGGCGTAGCCGCCGTCCTTCTCGTGGGATTTGGCGGCCTTGTCGTTCATTTCCAGGATGATCCCCTCCGGATCGCAGACGGTGATCGCTCCGGGAAATTCCTTGATCCAGGCATTCTTTTCAGGCTTCATGGTTCACTCTCGCAGGTGGTGAGGGATTTCGCCCGGCACTTTAAAGGAAATTTCGACGAATCCGGCGTACCGTCCGTCCTGGTACCAGGGCGATTGAAAGAAAAAAGTCAGGCTTCCATTTTCTTCGTTGACATAGGCGTTCGACCGGCGTTCCTTGATCATCCTTTCCAGCTTGCCGCGGTCGGTGCCGGAGTGACAGTCCAGCACGTCCGACCCGAGCAGGCCGCGGCCGCCGTCGGAGGCGAAGAGCTGCTCGGCGGCCTCATTCATCTCGATGAGCAGCCCGGCGGCATCACACACGGTGATCTCGGCGGGGAGCTCCTTGACCCAATCGTGCGACGCCAAATTTACTTGCCTCTCTTATGGGTCTCAGTGCCAGCCTACCAGGGGCGGGCGAAGTGGCTTCAAACCTTCGTCGGCTCACGCCCCGGCTGAAACGCCGGCGGGCTCCTGGGCTGCGGTCTCGAACTGGAGCGGGCAGCCGCCGCCGCATTCCGCCAGCAGGGCGCAGTCGATGCATTTTTCCGGCAGCCCCTGGCGTTCGCGCAGCCTGACGGCCAGCTCATGATTCCAGATGGCATCCCATTCGTCGTCCAACATATTGCCCAACGGACGATAGTACGACTGGCAGGGCAGCACGCCGCCGTCCGGCTCGATGCACATGTTATACAGAGCCGCCGTGCAGCCCTTGACGCCCAGGTCGAGGCTCATCGGGTCGAAGTTACAATACTGGGTGGGCGTATACCAGATGAGACGCTGGCCGCAAGCTTCGGTCTTGCGGCGGGCGACCTCCAGCAGCGGGCCCAGGTCGGACTCGGGCAGCCCCGTCCCGACCGTGGAGCCGCGCCCGGAGTGGATCAGGGCGTTGAGCCCGACCGTGCGGACGCCGTTTTCGGCCAGGAAGTCCAGCGTGTCCGGGATGGAAGCAAGGTTGGTGCGCAGCATGGTGGTGTTGGTCATGACGTACAGGGGGCTGGCCAGGGCGTTTTGCAGGCCCTTGACCGTCTGCGGGAAGGCACCCCGGGCGCCCACCATGCGGTCGTGGATTTCGCCGTCGCAGGATTCGAGCGTGATCTGTACGTGATCCAGGCCGGCGGCGACCAGGCTTTCCACGTAGTTCCGGTTGGCGAGGCGGCGGGCGTTGGTGTTCAGGCCGGTGATCTGGCCGTTTGATTCAGCATGCGCCACGAGGTCGGGCAGATCGGCACGCAGGGTCGGCTCGCCGCCGGTGAAGATGATGTGCGGGATGCCCAGCTCCCAGGCCCGGTCGAGGATGCGCATCCAGGCTTCGGTGGTAAGCTCCCGGCCGGCGCGTCCCTCGACGTTGTAGCAGTGGGCGCAGTCGTTGTTGCAGCGGTAGGTGAGCGCCAGGTCCAGACGGTAGGGGGCGGTCGGGCGGGCGGAGAACGGCATGACCGTCTCCAGACCCAGCTCGTGGATCGGGCAGGCTCCGTCCGGGCGGGCGAGCTCCTCCAGCTGGGAATTTATATTGTTAAGGTCCGAACGTGCCTGAGCCGCCCCGACGCGGTACTGGGCGCGGATACTGCGCACGGCCTCATCCGGGCCGGCGCCTTCCAGGAGCAGGAAAGCCATCAGGGCTGCGGTCGGATTGAGGTGCAGGATGCGGCTGGCATTGACGATCAACGTGCCGTGCCCATCCGGGTCGAGGCGCAGGTGCAGGCGGCTTTTCTCGTCGCCGCTCTCACGCCGGTAATGGTAGACGCCGGGCTTGGGATTGGCGATTTTCGATTTACGGTTAAACCAGCTCATTTTATGATCCTTTCATCACCTATAAAGCCATCCATGCTCAATCGACAGTCCTCAATCCGCAATCCAGAATCGTAAATCTACAATCGTAGATTACCGTCCTCCCCCGGCGCAGGCGCAGGCACAACCGGCACAGGCACAGGCGCAGGCACAGGAATGTCCGCCACCGCCCGACCAGCTGCCGCCTCGGCCGGAAGAGACCGGGACGGGGTTGGTCTTGTTGGTGACGCCCGAAGTGAAGCTCTGCAGGTCACCGATGACCTTGCTGGAGAAGCCCTGCACGCCGGTGACCACGGAGGCGGCCATGGCTGAACCCGGCAGGGAGACCCGCCCTCCGGAGCTGGCCCGTGCGCCGCCCGCCGAGCCGGTCGAGATCGGTGCCGCCGACGGTCGGAAGGTCGGGTCATAGCGGCCCCACCACATCGGGACGAAGATCGGGCCGGTGAAGACGCGGCGGGTGCGTTCGTCGTAGTTTTTGTCGAGCATGGTCCATTCCAGTGCCTCGTCGTACATCTGGCTCTTGACCTCGGGCGTGCCGGCGGCTTCGATCTGCTGCCAGGCGCGTTCCATGATGCTCTTGTAATAGTCCACTGTCTCCTTGCGGCTGAAGCCTTTCATCTTGTCGGAAACGTTCTTGACCAGGTTGATCGTCATGGTCTGCAGATCCTTGCGGCGGGCGGTCAGGTCATCCGTGGCAAATGCCGTCAGGAATTCTTTTTCATAGTCGTGCAGGTCTGCTGGTAGGGGGTCTGTGTTCTGCAGTTTCAATGGATCCTTGGTGACGACAGTGGTGGCGTTCTTCTTGACCAGGCCGAACAGGACCATGGTCATGACCTTGTCGAGCGGCTCCTCCATGAGGATGGCCGCCTCGACCGCGGTCAGACCGCGCTTGATCCCGTGACCCTCGATGGAGATCTTGGGCGGCAGGTACTGCAGCTTGCGGCGGTTGGCGTTGATCGCCCCCCAGATCGGTGAGCCGACGAAGATGAGCAGGAAGAAGCCGATGCAGCAAATGGTCTGCAGGCTGCCGCCGATGCCCGCCAGCAGGCCGCTGAAATTGAAGGCCGGCGGCACGACGATGGCATCCGCCGGGATGTACTGCTTCGGGAAGGAAGCGCCGAACGTGTACTGCTCGGACCCGCTGGCGCTGGTGCTGTGCCAGGTGTATGTGATGCGCCCCTGGGGATCGTGATCGGCCTCCGGTGCCTGGTTGCCGGGCCAGTTGCTCGAAGGCGTGTGGTAGCGCGGCTCGTTGGGCTGGACGCCGGGCGGGAGGTGGAAGGTGACCGTCAGGTCGGTGCTGCCGTGGACGTACTGCGAGCCGAAGTAAAGCGGAGCAAAGTCGGCGCTGGCATCTGTATCGGGCTGGGTGGTATCCTTGTAAAGTACACCCGTGATCCGTCCCACCGTGACGTGGACGAGGCCGTTTGCGCCCGGCTGGATGGTGGAGGCGCCCATCACAACGGCGAAACCCGACCCGCTGCCCTGGTAATCCGACGTGGAGACACTCACCTGATTCCCGTTGACGTCGGCGCCGACCGTGCCCAGGTCGAAATTGCCGTTCGGCATGCCCATGTCGACGTAGTCGATGGGGTGCGCGCCGGGGTCATTGTTGAAGGCCAGGGTATAGTCCAGTGCCAGTGTTCCATCCGCATTCCAGTAGACCTGGACGACTTCCCGGTCCAGGCTGAAGGAGTAATCCGATTGGGCTGCCGCGCTGGAGGACATGGCAAAAATCATGCCCATAAGCAGGAGCAGGCTGATCAGGCGGAGTTTCATGGGGCCTCCTCTTCCACACGCATTTTTATTTTATATTTTATGTTTTTTGTTTTTCTTTATTGTTTTACGTTTTATCTTTTACGTTTTATTCTTTACGTTTTATTCATTACCACTTGGGCTCTTCGGTCAACTGGTAGACCGAGTTGCAGTACGGGCAGGTGACCATCGGCGCGCCGTTGACCAGCTTGATGTTGTCGGCGGTCAGCGTTCCGCCGCAGGAGCGGCACTTCATCTGCTCGATCTTGGTCTCGCCGGGCAGGTCCACCTTCACGGTGACGTTCTGAGCCGTCTCCTGTTTGGTTTTGCGGGCGGCAAGAACGACCATGACAATGCCGCCGACCAGCGCGATGACACCGATCAGCACGCCTGCACTGCCGATCCCCGTGACACCCTGCGCTCCACCTGAAGCACCGAGCAGGATAAACCCTCCAACGCAAATGCCGGAGGCTGCCAGCAGAAGCAGAACAACTGCGCCGATATACAACCAGGTTGTGGATTTCATCCCGACCTCCATGAAAGTCTAATCAATATACGCTTGCAGACGCAAATAGTATACGGTAAGTGTAGCACCATCTATTGAACCGGACAATTGACAAAAGTCGGTTTTTGGAGATTATTTGTGCTTTTTCACCAGACCCTCGACCTGCTCGACCGGCAGGACAAAGCCCGGATCATCTTCCGCGGCTCACGCTGGGCTGCGTTTTGATTTTTGGGTGTGCCTGCGCAGCCCGCGAATTTGGGTCACTGGCAATACCGCCAATAGGCCCCTGTCCGGTTGGGTCAAATCACCGACGACGCGTTCGGTGGCTGCGATCACTGAGTTGACGATGGTATCCTCCTCGACAATGGTGAAAACTGTGCGGCTGAGTTGTTCGACTCTGGGGAAGAAATCCTCTAGGGAAGGCATCAGCGGGATGTCATCCCGGAGACTCTGGTCCTGGCGGATCCTACCTAGCCCTGTGCTGAACAGTACCGTTGCCCCGCTAACCCCGGCTTCTTCCCAGGCGGTGAGCAGCTCGTCCAGTTTTTCGGGGTCGTGCAGAACGAAAAGGATGATCTTCATTAACTCTTCTCCTCGGGGCTCCATGCGCCGAAATTTTGCCTCTTGATATCTTGGGGCCTCAACTACGTTTTGGTATTTTGTCTTGACCGGTTTTTTCCTTCTCGGGAATTTCCTTGCGCTTGACGAACGCCCTCAGCAGTGGCGGTGTGACCAGGGTGCTGAGCAGCACGGCGACGACGATGGCCGAAAAGGCCTGCCCGTCGATCTGCCCCGCCTGGCTGCCCTTGGCGGCTATGATCAAGCTCACCTCACCGCGCGCCACCATCCCAGCCCCCAGCTGCAGCGCTTCCGTCCGGTTGAGACCGCCCAGGCGCGCCCCGCCCGCCGCCCCGAGCAGTTTGCTGGCGATGGCGGCTGCGGCGACCGCCAGGATCAGCCAGACGGCGCCCAACTGCAGGCTGCGTAAGTCGACCGAAAGGCCGATGTTGATAAAGAAGATCGGGATGAAAAGGCCGTGGGCCAGCGCGTTGAGCCCCTGCTCGATGAGACCCTTCTCGGGTGTGCGGGCGAACATCAACCCGGCCAGGAACGTCCCGATCAGCGCCGCCATGTTCCCGACCAGCTCGGCCGCCAGGCCGTAGACCAGCAGCATCACCACCGCGAAGGCCAGCGGCCCCTGGCTGAGATGAAGGCCGACAACCCAGCGGCTCAGGCGCGGCAAGACCCACCAGCCAAAGGCCGTTGCCGCACTCAGGAAGAGGAGCATGCGCAGCGCGATCCAGACCAGCCCGCCGACCCCGGACGCTCCGGAGGTGACGGCCAGAAATATCGAAAAAACCAGGATGGACAGGACGTCATCCACAACTGCCGCGCCCAGCAGGCTCAGGCCGACGCGGCTGCGCAGGATGCCCAGCTCCATCAGCGTCCGGGCGGAGATGCTGACGCTGGTGGCGCCCAGGCCGATCCCCAGCAGCAGGGCAGGCACCTGGCCCATGCCGAACAGGCGCCCGACGGCCCAGCCCAGTCCGATGGAAACACAAAGACCCCCGAAACTGGCCAGCAGGGAGACCTTGCGGTTGCCGGCCAGTTCGCTCAGGTGCAGCTCCAGCCCGGCCAGGAACATCAGCAGCAGCACCCCCAGCTCGCTCAACTCGTTGAGCGTGTCGCCCAGCGACGGGCTGTGGATAAAGGGTAGGCCGAGAATGTTCACGAGTGAGGGTCCGAGCAGCACGCCCGCCACCAGCTCCCCCAGCACCGACGGCTGGCCCAGGCGCATGCTCAAATACCCGGCAGCCTTGGCGGCCAGCAGGATGACGACCAGTTCGAAGGCGAGTTGCAGGAAAGGCGACATGGCGAAAAAAGTGTACCATAAGCCTTACGGTTTGGTAATAACCCAGGTCTGATAGACAATGAGAGTCTCACGCGCTTTAAATTGTGACCATATTCACATACAGAGGATCTTATGGTACTTCGAACCGGTCTCAGGATTTTGGATAACGAGAAAATCGACCCTTTCGTGGAAGACCTTCCGGAGCGGGAGACAGCCTTCGAACCTCCCTCCGGGATTCCATTCCCGCGCCTGGCCCTGCCGGCCCGGCCCGGGCCGGATTACGACCAGAAACTGGGCTACCCCGGTGAGTATCCTTACACGCGCGGCATCCACGCCACCATGTATCATGGCCGCCTCTGGACCATGCGCCAGTATGCCGGCTACGCCACCGCGGAGGAATCCAACCGGCGTTTCCGCTACCTGCTCGAACACGGCCAGACCGGGCTGTCGGTGGCCTTCGACCTGCCCACGCAGATCGGCTACGACGCAGATGACCCGCTGGCATCCGGTGAGGTGGGGCGGGTGGGCGTTTCGATTTCCTCGCTCGGCGACCTGCAGCGCCTCTTCGATGGAATACCGCTCGAACAGGTTTCCACTTCCATGACCATCAACGCACCGGCTGCCATCCTGTTGGCAATGTACGTCGCCGTGGCGAAGCGTCAGGGCGCCCAAATCACCGCCCTGCGCGGCACGATCCAGAACGACATCCTCAAGGAATACGTGGCGCGCGGCACATACATTTTCCCGCCCGCCCCGTCGATGCGTCTGATCACCGACACCATTCGCTTTTGTGCTGACCAGATGCCGGCCTGGAACACGATCAGCATCTCCGGCTACCACATCCGCGAGGCCGGTGCCACCGCGGTCCAGGAGCTGGCTTTCACCCTGGCGGATGCGATTGCCTACGTCCGGGCGGCGCAGGACGCCGGCCTGGACGTGGACGATTTCGCCCCGCAGCTCTCCTTCTTCTTTGCCGCCCACAATAACCTGTTCGAGGAGGTGGCCAAGTTCCGCGCCGCCCGCCGCCTGTGGGCGCGCCTCATGCGCGAGCGTTTCGGGGCGAAGAACCCGGCCTCGCTCATGCTGCGCTTCCACACCCAGACCGCCGGTTCGACCCTCACCGCCCAGCAGCCGGAGAACAACGTGATGCGCGTGACGCTCCAGGCGCTAGCCGCCGTCCTGGGCGGGACGCAGTCGCTGCACACCAACAGCATGGACGAGGCGCTCTGGCTGCCGACCGAGACCTCGGTTCGGGTGGCGCTGCGCACCCAGCAGGTCATCGCCTATGAATCCGGGGTCGCCGACTCGATCGACCCGCTGGCCGGCTCTTACCTGGTCGAGCAGCTCACCGACGAGATCGAAACCCGCGTGATGAAGTACCTGGAAGAGATCGACGGCATGGGTGGGGCGCTGGCCGCCATCGAGCGCGGCTACCTGCAGGACCAGGTCGAGCAGGCAGCCTACACCGCTCAGCAGGCGGTCGACTCCGGCCGGCAGGTGGTGGTGGGTGTGAACAAGTTCCGCACGGACGAGAAAATCAGCCTGGAGAGCTTGAAGGTGGATCCTGCCGTGGAGAGCACCCAGCGCGACCGCCTGGCATCCCTTCGCCTGCAGCGCGACCCCGTCCGGACCTCCGAGCTGCTGACCCGTCTCGAGGCCGCGGCGCGCGGGACGGAGAATCTCATCCCCCTGTTCGTCGAGGCGGTCGAGAGCGACGTCACCCTGGGAGAGATCTGCGGTGTCTTACGCACTGTCTGGGGCGAGTACCGGCCTCCGGTTTTTTAAGGCCCGCTTCCGCCCGGCCCGGCAGCCGGCAAATCGTTCCGCCGTCGTTCAGAAAAAGACTTCAGCCAGCCCCTTTTTTGGCTGGCTGAATTGTTTAAGGGAAAATGGATTGTCCGAGGCTGCGCCTACTGGATCGCGGTCTCGCAAGTGGTAAAGGTGTCGTTGCCGGGGCCGCCGATGCACACGTCCGTTCCGGCACCCCCGGTGATGTTGTCGTTTCCTGCGCCGCCCAGGATGCAATCGGTGCCGCCGCGGCCGGTGATGACGTCAATATTTGCACTGCCCAGGATTAATTCATTTGCAGCAGTACCTCGGCAGGTTCCGCCAGCTGCCGGGCAGGCGACGATAATGGTTAAATTCAGCGTCGCGCAAGCCGCGGGTTTAAGGGCGTTGGCATTGATCGCTTGAGTCCACCTGCCGGCATGTGTGTGAGGAACACTGTTGGAGACCGCGAAGGCTGTAAGCATGCTGGCCAGGATCAGGATCGCCAGCCCGAACAAAGCCAGCCGGTACAACCATTTGGCTATCATCGTGTGCCCTCCGCGGAATCGCTCCCGGCTTCATTCACTGTGCACCGATAAGTGATCCGGTCACCCTGGACGTAATAATGATGGATGGAGCCGTTGGTTTCATGGAGGATTATGGCGTTGTAGTGCTCTGCCAGCCTGGCCAATTCATCCAATGCGACCACGTCCGCGACCGATGTGGCTGCGTCTAGGGGTGGGCTCTGCACGTCGACCATGATGGAACCATGATTTTAATTGGATATAGGACTGCCGGCTGCGGCCGGCTGAGGTGGAGAGGGTGACACCCAGGATCAAAAGACCGAGGACGGAAGCACTCAAACCGATTACGGAAATCGTGCGCAGCTTTGAGACGGTCGCCTCGATCCCGAACAGGGACAGGGTGTTCACCTCCTCACGGGTGCTCGTGACCACTCCGTCCTGCTTCGCGTTGAGGGGTTCGACCGTCGGGTCGGTATTGAAGATGTAGGTGTGGACTTGATCGAATTGCATGACCAGTGGAGTCCGGAGGGTGTCTTGGAAATCCTGCCCGGATATTTTTCCGGCAACCGTAACGTTCGGATTGATCGTCAGGGTATAGAAAATGGGGTGCAGGGTTGTCTTTTCCTCCATCGAGTTGACGATGGTTTGAATGAAACACAGGTTCACGGGGACATCCGCACCGAAGGTGTTCCCGCTGAAACCGGTTTTTGCCTCCAGGGGGAAGGTGCGAGTCCAGTGGCTTGTATTTTCCTCGACTGTCGCATCCAGCTGGTGAGACCCGCTTAACTCCGCAAGCCCTTCCCCGGTGATGGTGTAGATGAACTGCAGGTTGAAGGAGCACGTCAGGTCCGGGAAGATCGGTTCACCCGAAGTTATCCTGCCCGTGTCGTAAACTCCGAGGGGTGCGGTGCCAGTGTACGAAAATGCCCCGGTCTGCTGGTACTTGAGATCGACCGGCACGTCATGGCGGACCGGATGGGTAAAGGCAAAAATCCCCAAGACGAGCGAGGCGATTGCGATAAAGCCCAGGACGAAAGCCAAAACCTCGATAAGTTCAATCAGACTCTTGAAGCGCACAACCGGCCCCGGCGCGGGAGGTTTGTCGATAACAGGTCGCCCTAGGGCGACCGCCTTCCCTTCATCCTTCTCGATTATTCTCCGCTGCCGGTTTTGCCTTGGTTTTGCGATGAAAACCTCTAAAAGCCATTTCTTTACACTCTGCCACAGATCATGACGAGGTTTTTTATCCATCTTTTTTCCATTTCTGGGTTTTCCATTAACGAGAACTGCCAAAAGCATGAGCGTAGTTATTCCAACGATCGCCGCCATGTATATTGGTATCCGCAGCCAGCGGACCCACTCCCCGACCCCGGGAAGGGAAAGCCACAATTTTCCGACTACCTCTGAACGCACCGGTTCGAAGGAATTGGTCCAGGAGTTATTGTCTCCCTTCAAAATAAAATGGTCCAGGTCTTTGCCGATGATGCGATGGAGTATGTATTTTCCCAGGACCGCCTCGTGGTAGGCGACGACGTCTCCCACTTGGTAGTCGGAAGCCCGGTGGAGGATGACCAAGTCACCGTAATGGAAATTGGGCTCCATGCTGTTGCCGTTGACGATCACATAGCTCGTCTGGCCCCCCAACTGGAGAGGTATGAACGCGACCCAGAGGGCAAGGACCGCTACCAGGAGAGCGGCTGCTAGGAAGGCTTGCCACCAGCGTCGGACCGAATTCATTGTTTATCATGCTCTTAAGAAGCTGGCCTGCTTTCTCCGATGTTCTCCGCTCGTCCAGGCGAACGGTTCGTTGAGCAGGCCAGCTTCAGATGAGTGAGATGGGGAAGGGTAGCACCCCATCTCCGGAAAGGGAAGAGGGACCCTAGTTTGAAGCAATCACTTCCAGCTTGGTGGCTCCCTGCACGGTCACGGTGCCGATCGCGGATGACCAGTTATTGCCGGCAGTGTTGGTGCAGGCGAATAGCGCGCCGCCGGTGGTCAGCCGGACTTGGACAGTCGTGGCAGCGGCATTCAGGCTAAAGGCAACCGTGGCGATGTTGACCGGATCGTTCGCATCCGGCGTATATACTATGTTGGATACTGTGTAGCCGCTGATTGCCCCGGAACCATCCCCGTAATAGCCCGATGGCACGTTATTCGTGGCTGCATAGGCGAAGGCGATGGTGGCCAGGGAGAGGACGATCAGGCCGAGGACGAAGAATTTAAGTGCACGTTTCATGAACATTGGATCTCCTTTTTTCTATGTTAATGAGAAATGAAGAATGATGGCTAAGTTGGTATCGGCCTTATTGGGCCGCGTCCACCTCCAGGTTGTTGGCGGCGGATGCGTTCACTCCGCTGATCGTGCAGGTCCAATTCATGGGTCCGCCGGTGCAGGGGAACAGGGTGCCGCCATTGACCAGCCGGACTTTGACTGTCACGGCACCCGCATCCAGTGTGAATGCAACTGCGGTGATGTTCACCGGGTTGTTTGAATCGAGTGTGTACGTCACGTTGGAGACCGTGTACCCGGTGATGGCTCCGGAGCCGGATCCGGCCTTGCCGGCAGGGACGGTGTTCGAAGCGGCATAGGCATAGGTGATCGTCGCCAGGGTGAAAGCCGCCATGCCGATGAGAAACACTTTAATGACTCGTTTGAAAAACATACCGGTCTCCTTGACTTTCTTTGTGAGAATTATCACCAAGAGTATAAAGGTTTTTTTAAAAAATGGCATTGCAGAAATATGATTGCTCCCTTCTAAACTCATTACAACAAAAACTCCCAGAGTTAATAAAAATGATAGTTGCATGGCGGATTCCTCCGACCCTATTATCCAATTTCACCCCGTTCAATGAGCTTGAACACCAGCCGCCTTAGGTGTTTCAAATTCGGGTGATTGTCCCAGCCTGTGCATCAATTCCATCCCACCATCCGGTCAAGCGCTTATAATAGTAATGCTATGGGAAAAAATGTTCCATCCTCCGTCAAGCGGGAGTAAAATAAATGTGCTTGGCATCCGACTCCGGATAATTTCTGCTAGAGCACTGGCATGACCCGATACAGAAACCCGAAGGCAACAGGTTCGCTCCATACCGGCTCACTGCATACTGGATCCCTCGGCGCGGGGGCTCGCCGCGAAGGACACTCAGGAATCGCTGGCCCGGGAACCTCTCGCCAAGGAGGAGACGCCTCTCTGGCGGGAAGTGCGCATCCTCGTGGCGGCCAAGCTCTATGCCTCGGAGCGTCTTTCCTCGGAGCGCGCTGCCAAGCTGGCCGGGATGAACCATGTCGAATTCCTTTTGAGCCTGGGGTTTTACAAGGTTTTTCCCCTGCAGGCCGAGTTGAACGAGTTGGAAAACAGGCATGAATAAGGCCACCTGCAGCGTCTCCCCGATAATCTATTTGTATCGCGTCAACGCCTTGGACTGGCTGCCCAAGCTGTTCAATGAAGTTTGGATGCCGACCGTGGTGCTCGAGGACCTGCTGGAAGCCCGTTTCATCGGCTATGATGTCCCCAGTCCCTTCGACCTTCCCTGGGTGCAGTACGAAGACCCAGAGCTGACCGTCCCATCTGCCTGGATGTCCCTGGACCTGAGCTCCGGAGAAGTTGCCGCCATGTCCCTGGCCTTCGAAAACCGCGACTGCATCGTCCTGCTGGACGACCCGCTTGCCCGGCGGGCTGCCAGGAACGTCGGCATCCAATATTGGGGGACGATCAAAATCCTCCTGGAGGCCAAGGCCCGCGGCCTGACCGAGGCGATCGCACCTCACGTCGACAAGCTGGCGCGTTCCAGCCTGCTGCTGTCTGAAGAGAACCGCCAGCGCATCCTGGCCTTGGCGGGGGAAAGCAATCCCAAACCTCATGAAGATGCCGAAGATTAACAGAGTCCATCACGTCGCCGTCGTGGTGGAAGACATCGAGAGCGCTTTGTCATTCTGGCGTGATCTGCTCGGGCTGCCCCTGAGCGAGGTCCGCGATGTGCCGGTCCAGCAGACACGCGTAGCCTTCCTGTCGACGGGCGGCACCGAGGTCGAGCTGGTCAAACCAACGACGGGTGATTCAGGGGTGGCCAGATTCCTGGCCAAGCGCGGACCCGGCATGCATCACCTTTCGCTGGAGGTCGACGACCTGGAATCCCTGCTCGTCCGGCTGATAGCCGGGGGCGTGCGGCTGATCAATGAGACACCGCTGGTCAACGCCGCCGGAAAAAAATACGTCTTCATCCATCCCGATTCCACTGGCGGGGTCTTGCTGGAGTTGTCCGAGGAATGAAAAGAAGATTCCCCCTGCACGGCTGGATCGGCCTGGGGCTGGTCGCAGTCTTCTGGACGCTTGATTGGAGCCTGAGCGGGCTGCGCACCCAGTGGGCCTTCTTCCCTCTCTGGCTGGGCTACTGCCTGACGATCGACGGGCTGGTCGTGGTTCGCACCGGTACCTCGCTCTTGACCCGCAGCCGAGGCAGGTACGCCGGCCTGTTCCTGGCCTCCGCGCCGGTCTGGTGGCTGTTCGAGCTGGCCAACAGCCGGCTGCACAACTGGCAGTACCTCGGGGCGGAGGTTTTCTCCCCCTTCTGGTTCGCCTTCTGGGCGACGCTTAATTTCACCACCGTCGTCCCGGCGGTCTTCGGGGCGGCCGAGCTGATACGCAGCTTCCTGAAAACGCCGCTGCGCGGCCCGCTGATCCACCCGACCAGGGCCACCACCGTGGCCTTCTTCTTAGCCGGTTGGGTCATGCTGGCGATGATGGTCGCCTGGCCGAAGCTCTTCTTTCCTTTCGTCTGGCTGTCCCTCTATTTCATCTTGGAGCCGGTTAACATCTGGCTTGGGCACCGCTCCCTGGTCGATTGGACGAAGGACGGTGACTGGCGTCCGGTGATCGCCCTGTGGTGCGGAGTCCTGCTGACCGCCTTCTTTTGGGAGATGTGGAACTATCTCTCGTATCCCAAGTGGGTTTACCACGTCCCCTGGGGCGGCTGGTTGCACATATTCGAAATGCCGCTGCTTGGCTATGGCGGTTACCTGCCGTTCTCGCTCGAGCTGTACGCCATGTACCACTTGATTGCCGGCCTCTTCGGTGGCAAGCACACAGACTACGTGCGCATCGACGAGAGCAGATGAAGATCCCCGCCAGCCGGGGATTTTTCTGTTAGACTTGGATTACGATGTCCGAGCGCCTCCTTTCCGTGCTGCGCGATGAGTGCGGCTTGGTCCCCGACCGGCCGGTCGTTGCCGGGGTTTCCGGTGGACCCGACAGCCTGTGCCTGCTGGACGTCCTGTGCCACGCCGGGTATCCCGTCGTCGTGGCGCACTTCAACCACCGGCTGCGCCTCGAGGCGGACCGGGAGGCGGAGGCCGTTTCCGGGCTGGCTCGCCGCCTCGGCCTGCCCTTCGAGATCGACTCTGCCGACGTGCGCCTGTGTGCCGAGGCGGATGGGCTTTCGATCGAGGAAGCCGCCCGCACACTGCGCTACCGTTTCCTGTTTTCCGCCGCGCGCAAACACGCCGCCCAGGCCGTGGCTGTCGGCCACACCGCCGACGACCAGGTCGAGACGGTGCTGATGCACTTCCTGCGCGGCGCCGGCCTGGCCGGTTTGAAGGGCATGCCGGCCCGCACCTTCCTGCCGGTCTTCGACCCTGGCATCTCCCTCGTCCGCCCGCTGCTCGGGTTGTGGCGCATCGATACCGAGATCTACTGCCGCGAGCACGACCTGCAGCCCCACTACGACCTCAGCAACACCGATCAAGCCTACTTCCGCAACCGCCTGCGGCACGCCCTGATCCCCGAGCTGGAAAAGTATGCCCCGCGTTTCAAGGAATCCCTGCTGCGGACTGCTCAGGCATTGCAGGGCGACTTCGCCGTGCTGCAGGAGGTGCTCGATCAGGCCTGGAGCGAGGCGGTGAGTGGCAGCGGCCCCGGCTGGGTCGCCTTCGATGCCTCGCGACTGGCGCAGCTTTCCAACGGCCTGTGCCGGAACCTGATCCGCCGGGCAGCCGAGTCGCTGCGGCCCGGGAACCGTGACTTCGGCTTCGATGCCCTCGAACGCGGGGCGGCCTTTGCCGGTTCGCCCGCTGGCGGCCCGGTCGACCTGGTCAACGGGCTGTACCTGTTCCGCGAAGGCGACCGGCTCTACCTGGCAGCTTACGAGGCGGACCTGCCCTCGGCAGGCTGGCCGCAAGTTGTGGAAGAGTTGCCGCTGATCATCCCGGGGGGGCTGGAGCTGGAAGGCGGCTGGCTGCTCTCGGTCGAAGAGGCGGAGGCCGCGCAAGCGTTGGAGCGCGCCCACGCCAACAGTGATCCGTTCCAGGCCTGGATGGATGCCGATTTAACGGGCAGCAGGCTCACGGTCCGGAACGCACCGCCCGGAGCGCGCTTCCAGCCCTTGGGCATGAATGGCCAGTCCCTCAAACTCTCGGACCTTTTCGTAAACGTAAAATTACCCAGACGGGCCCGCCGTCACTGGCCGGTCGTGTACGCCGGGGATATCCCCCTGTGGGTGCCCGGTTATCGCATTGCCGATCCGTTCCGGATCACGGAAAGGACGAATCGGGTGGTGAGGTTGTCGTTGGTAAAAAAGCGGGCGGACACGTAGGTTCGCCCGTCCGTTTATTCGGATTTTCCCGCCAGCTGTCTCAATTTCATGTGGATCTCACGCCACTGGATCTTCGAGATGCCCAGCTTCTGGCGGATTTTCTCCGGTTCGACGTTGCTGAGGTAGTCCTGCAGGGCGCAGGTCCAGCGGCACATGTCAAAGGACAGGTGCTTGCCCAGTCCGGCAGCCTTGCCGATGTCCTCCAGCAGGTACTCCAGCCGGCGCGGCGACCAGGGGAACAGGCGGTCGGTGGGATTGTACTGAGCCAGGTATTCCTCGTAAGCCGGGATCCATTCGTCCGGCAGGGTCAGCCGGCGCTCCTTGTAGCGGTTGGTCGGGCTGGCGTAGCGGATGAAGACGATCGGGCCGGCGGCGTCTTCCAGGTCGACGTGGTTGAGATGGATGCCCAGGCACTCGGACTTCTTGATCCCGGTGGCGAGCAGCAGGGCCAGCAGGGTGTACGGCCGGGCATCAGGTCGGGTCTGGCGGCGGTAGCGGTCGGCGGCGAGCAGCACCGCCTCGATCTCCGCCTCGCTCAGGACCTCGGGCACGGGACTGAGCACCGAGCGCTGGACAACCTTCTCGGCCGGGTCGACCAGCAGCGCCCCGCCGCGGGTCAGCCAGCGGAAGAAGGACTTGAGGGCGGTGATGCGCCGGGCGAGGGTCTTGGGCGAGCAGGGGACACCGCGCTCCTTCTCCAGCCAGCCCAGGAAGGCATTCAGATCGTTGGTCGTGATCGCCCCCAGCGTCCGGTCGGGAGGCAGGAAGTCGGTCAGCAGACGTACGTCGGAAAGGAATGCCTTGACCGTGTTCCGTGAGCGCCCCTGGTCGTACAGGAAGATCTCCCAGGCGTTGATGGCCGGGATGAGGCCAGTCTGGGCGGTCAGGTGGGCAGTCGTGGGCGAGTCGGTCATAGACCTTCCTTCGAAGGCGGGCTGGCGTGCATTACGCATGTTCGCGTATCCTACTGCGTATAGTTTAGATTAAAAAAGCGGGGCTGTCAAACGGTAACCGCGGGCAGTTGCGGTACGGCTCTCCCCCGATGCCATCTTGGTTGGGTGATTACCGGGCTTGCGCGCTGGTCTTGTAGATTTGGTAAATAATGTGGATCTGGTTATTGATCACGATTTAGATGTGAAAACGGTTCAGCTCTCCAATTAAGGCGAGCAAGAAACTAGCTAGAAAGCTGTAAACTCCCATTACGATAACAAGGGATGAAACTATCCTGCGCTGGCAGGTCCCGACCTGAACCCGATTATAAGCCAACCAAATGGACACAATCGCGACAACATTCAAGAGGGGAAGGAAATCCAAGAAGAAGCGATTTGAAATAACGGGATAAAGCAAGATTGCTATGAAGGAGACCATCTGGGCGATCCCAATCGTTGCTAGGGTGATGATTAGACTGTTCGACCTGGAAATGGCATCAGCACGCGGATTTGCCTCTTGATGGTCCGGGATTTTTGATCGGTTCTTTAAAGCATACCAAGCGAAATACCCGATGAAAAGGATGAACGGAGAGGTCAGGAACAACCCTGTAATGAATTCCGGGTTATAGCCTGAACTTGTGTGAAAGAACGAGGTATATAAGGATGCATTGGCACGCCCGGTAAGTAAAAAGGGAAATTTGCCGGTGACGATGTAAGGGTTCAGTAAATAGTTATACAGGTTGAAAGGGAGGTAACGTATGTTGAATACCTGCAAGGTGGATGAAAGATATGGAACGCTCGTACCGGTAAAAGCGTATCTCCAACCGGGCTCGAACGGATTGTCGAAGCGGATATAGTTGTACCATCCCAGAAGCATGAGGCTGATTAAAACAGGGGTCAGGAATACGAGGGCAGTGATAACCGATTTTTTATTTATTGCCATCTTGCCCTGGATGGATAAGACGCGATAAAGCGTGGCGGCACAAAGAATTGCGGCCGCGCCTCCTAAGAACAAGCGGGTACCGATCGCCAATCCCCAAAGAAAACTGGCAAGCAGCAAATACCCAACTCTGGATCGTTCTCCTTCGAGGGTATCCAGCGCAAAAAACAACCCCGCAACTAAAAAAGCAATTCCCATCGATATGGCTGCTTCATAAATCCTTGCTGCATTCATCACCCAAAGGATTGTGGGCGAAAAGCCGATAATCGCCAAAGATATGACCAGGAGCCAAAGGGGAATTTTCCTGAAATGGTAGCGCCGGATTTTGAGGATGATCGTCGCTGAAAAGAAGAATGTAATTAAACCCCCGATCAGCGTGAAATATCCATCGCTTAACCCGTGTTTGAATATGAGCATAAATCCTGCTAAGATAACTGCCGGGATCGGTCCGTAATAGAAGTAATATTTCCCTTTATAGTATGAGGCGTCCAATAAAAATGGAATATCCTGGCGCGCCTCCCTAAGGTATGGATTTGCTAGCTTTGCCAGCCTCGGATCCGGTTTTTCTAGTAAAGCGGGAGTTCCTGCCAGAAAGCCATCCGCCTGCATCCGATAAAAATAAGTGGATGTTTGCGAGAGATGGACCCAAGTGCCCACACTTACTAACCAAAGGTAAAGCAGGCCGAAGAACACGCTCGAAAGAACGAGCAGGATTATTTCTGTCCGTCGATTAAGGTTCATAATTTCCCTTTGCGAAAACTTCCACCGGAATGTTGATCGAGGGTTTTGCGGTAATAGACGTGTCGGGGTCCATCCCTGAAATAAATTTCCCCGGGATTATAACTGATTTAGAGTGCTGTGTCGTTTATTACGGTGCCATGTTGGCCGGGTTGAAGCACGGCTGGTAGTCCACACCCAGGATCAGGACGTAGGGCACGTCGCTCTGCATGGGCGCCAGCACCAGGGCCGACTGCGGCAGTCCCAGAATGGCCAGCAGGGATGAGTCGCGGTTGGCATCCGGGTTTGACGTCAGGTCGTAGAGCAGCGAACCGGAGTAGTCCGTGCGGTCGGCGGGAGAGCTGCGGGTGTTGTAACCCGCGTAGTTCAGGCGCTGGGCGGCCAGGGCGTCCCAGCCCGGGTTGCCCGTCCCGTTGCGGATCTCGACCGTCAGGGCGGCGTTCTGCGGGAGCCGGTCGGACGGGGACAGGGCCTGCTGGAGCGTGGACAGGATTGCCGGCCCGTTGGGAAGCAGGACGTCTGCGCCGGCGGGCGTGACCCAGGGTGTGACGTCCTCACGGCCGATGTAATAGCTGCGGATATCGGCGTTGGTCAAATGCAGGGAGAGAGGGGCCAGCTTCAAGAGGTCGGTCAGGTTCAGGTCGGTGGTTACGGTGGAGCTCAAATCCGCGTAGAGCTCGGGGATCTTGCCGACCACGTTGGTCTGCAGGCCGCGGGCATAGAGGGCGCGCAGCACTTCCTGCGAGCGGCGGCCGCGGTCGAAGTCGCTGGATTTCTTGCGCGCGCGGGCGTACCACAGCGCCAGGTCGCCGTCCATGTGGACGATGCCCGGGCCGACCGTGTAAAGCGACCAGTTGTTCTCGTTGTTTTGATCAAGACCGGGGGCGTTCAGGTGCCAGTCGGTATATGGGCAGAAGACTGGCACGTCCACCCCGCCCAGGGTATTGACCGCCCGGATGAAGCCGTTGAAATCGATCATCGCCAGGTGGTCGACGCGCACCCCCAGGTTGTACAGGACCGTGTCCTTGAGCAAACCCGGGCCGCGGCCCGGATAGTTGCCCAGCTCCCCGTATTCATAGGCCGTGTTGATGCGGTCGTAGCCGTGGGTCGGAATATAAACCCACAGGTCGCGCGGGATGGAAACCAGCGAGACCTGGCCGGTCTTCGGCCGGACGGCGGCCAGGACGATGGTATCGGTGCGGAAGGATATCCCGCCGCGCGTGTCCGATCCGAGCAGGAGGAAGGTGACCGTGTCGGTGTCTGTCAGAACGGGAAAGGGCGTGGGAGCGTCCGGCGCGGTGTAGATCGTCGGTGGGGTCCAGGTGCCTACCAGGAGCAAATTTGGATCGAGGCTGCCGGTCGGAATCGTCACCGTTGGGGTGGGAGAGGCGATGACCTGGGTTGGGGTTGGCGGGGACGGTTGGGGAAGCGGGGTGTCGGTGGGTTGCGGAGGAGTCTGAGTGTCCTCTGCCTCCGCAGGTTGAAAGGGGGTGGCGGTCGCCGTGGCGTCCGGCGGGACGGTAACGAGCATCAAGGTGGCTGCTTCTGGTGCAGGGCTGGCATCCAGGGAGGATCCACAGGCAGCCAGGACGAGGAGCAGCAGGAGTGTCAGGCAGGCACGCTTCATGGAGTTCCAATGGCCTGTTGCAGAAGTCGTCGGATTGCCTCTGGTTTGGGGAGGAGATATTGTTCCCTGGTGATCGGGTCCGTCCAGGGGATCGCCTGGTCAAGGCCGATCGAATAGCGATTTACCTTTTTTCGATCCACTGCCAGCATACGCGGCAGGACCGCGAAGGTCCCCCCCACGGTCAGGTTAGTATCCACATTATTCCGGAAGAGGTTGTAAATCTGGGGAATGTGAGCAAGGGCGTTCAGGCTGAACAGGCGCTCGCCCATGGCGGTCAGGACCTCCTGGGAGCGGCGCATGCGGTCCATGTCGTCGAGGGTGCTTCCGGCGCGCACATACCATAAGGCAGTGGCGCCGTTCATGTGGACGGTGCCTGCATTGACGGTAAAGCCTCCGGAATAGCCGCTGCGGGCGGCGTGGAAGGTTTTTGCAACTTTAACGTCAATGCCTGCCATGGTATCGATGATGTCCTGGTAGCCGCCAATATCGGTCAAGATGTAATAATCCGGGCGAAAGCCGAAGTTGTAATCGAAGGTCATCTTAGCGAGATCGAAGCCCCCGGTCGCCATCGTAGCGTTGATGCGCTGCATTTGTTTTCCTGGCAGGTACACATATAGGTTGCGCGGGAAGGAGGTCAGGCTGACGGCACCGCCCGGCCGCAAGGTGACGAGGATGATGATGTCCGTGCGGAAATCCTTATTCTGGCGCTTGTCCGAGCCCATGAAAAGGATATTGACCTGTCCCGCAGGTTGGGGAAGAATGTCGGCCGGTGAGGGGATGCGGGTCGAAGCGGGAGTGATTTGAGGGGTGGGAAAGAGCCTCGCCGGGGTGGGCGTGGGCGATGGGGTGAGTGCCGTCTGGCTGGACGTGGCTCCCGGTGTGAGTGTTACCGTCTGGTTGGCGGGGATGGATATCGCCGTTTCACTTGACTCGGGTTGGTAAGGAGTCAGCGTGACCTGAATGCTTGGCGTGGAGGTCGCAGTTGGAGAAGACCTGCGCAGTTTCGGAAGCTGGCAGGCGGTCAAGACGATCAAGATCGAGCAAAGACCAACAAGGTTTCGTAATCGCATAGACTGGGCTTTGGCGAGTGAATGGTTCGATCAAGATGCTTTCTGCCATCCCAAGGTGGTTTCCATCGCCGAAGAGCAGGCCGGCAGTCCTTGAGGGGACGTGCTTGCTGCCGTCGAAAGGGGAAGCAATGCTAAGGCAGACTGGTCGGCAAGGGCGTGAAAGGCGTCTGGGTCGGGCTGCTCGGGATGGAGGTCGGGACGGGCACCGTGGGCGGCACGGACGGTGCGGGTGGGACGCGCAGCTTTTGGCCGACCTTGAGCAGGGTCGATTCACCCAGGCAATTGGCCCGCTGCAGCGCGGAAACGGTGGCGCCGAATTTGAAGCTCAAGCCGTAGAGCGTATCTCCAGGTTTGACGACGTAGGTTCCCCAATTGGCGGGGGCCCCGCAGGTGGTCGCGGTCATGGTTGGCGTGGCAGGCGGAGGCGAGGTGACCGACTTGGAGGCGGTCCGCGTCACCGTCGGGGTGGGCGTGTTGGGCAGCGGGGTGATGGTGATCGTCGCGGTCGGCGGCAGCGGGGTCAGGGATGGGGGAACGATGACGGTGGGGATCGTGGAGGTAAAGGTAGGCAGTGAAGGAGGTTCGGTCGGGGTGATAGGTTGGATCACTGGAATCCACAACGTCGGCGAAGCGGTCGGTGTCAGGGTCGGCGTCCGGGCGAGGGCGTTCCCCTCCGCCAGGGATAATGTTACCCCGCCCAGGATGAAGATGATCGAGACCAAGGCAATGATGATCCCCCACAAGACCTGGCGCGCGTTTTTCATTGCTCCTGCTTCCCTTCCTCGCCTTCAAATGTGACCGGCAGCAGGACGCTGAAGGTCGAACCGGTTCCCATGTCGGTCTCGACCCAGATGCGCCCATTCTGGGCCTCGACCAGCGTCTTGGCGATCGAGAGGCCGACGCCGGTGTCCCCCAGGCCCTGGATCAGGGAGTTGTCGGCGCGGTAGCGGCGGGCAAACACGCGCGGGATGTCGTCCGCGGCGATGCCCCCGCCGGTGTCGGCCACCTGGAAGAGCAGGAAGTGGTTGTCTTCCTCGGTCTGCATCTGCACCCGCAGCGTGATCGTCCCTTCGGTGGGGGTGGCGGTGCTGGCGTTCTGCAGCAGGTGGATCAGGATTTGCTGCAGGGCATCACGGTCGGTGCGTATCTTCGGCAGCGTCTCGAGGATGTCCAACCGCAGGGTGATGTTCTTCTCGCGAATCTGTGTGCCCGTATAGGCCATAGCATTGTCGATGATCATGTTGAGGTCGATCATTTCCGGATTGAATTCCCGGATGCCGGTTTCCAGGGTCGTGATCTGGATCAGGTCGTCGACCAACCCGCCGATCCGCTCGGTGGAGGACTTGATGCGTTCCACGAATTTGCGCTGCAGGGCGCCCAGGATGCCGACCGATTCACCCAGCAGCAGGTCCGTGTAGCCCACGATGGAGGACATCGGCTGGCGCAGCTCCTGGGAGATGGAGGCGATGACATCCACCTGGTCATTCGTGATCGGTGAGGACGGCCGGTTTTCCAGTTCGAGGATTTTCATGTTGGTCTGGGCCAGCGCGTTTTGCATCCGCGCCACTTCCTTGAGCGCGTGGCGCAGCTCGCCCTCCAGCTGATCGGCCGTCTCGCCCGAACCGGACGTCCCGCCGGATTTGTGCAGTCGTTCGTTCTCGGCGGTGAGCTTCTCGATGGTTTTTTGGGCCTCTTCCTGGCTGGCGATCAAGGCAGCCAGGTTCTCGGCTTGGGATTGCGCCTGGGTGGACTGTTCGCGCAGGCCCTGGAGCTCTTTGGAAGCCTCCTCGTACTTGCTGTAGGTTTCGGCGGCGAATTCGCGCGCCGACTGGACGTCCTGGCGGGCTTTTTCAAGCTCCTGCTGCTCCTGGCCCTTTTGTTGTGCGCGCCCCAGGATGTCCACGAACATGCTTGACACATTGGCCAGGTAATTCTGGTCTTCGAGGCTCCACAGACAATTCGAGTACGGGGAGAGGATGAGGATCGACCCGATGGGCCCGTGATCATGGGAGTTGATCGGGACGTTGAGCAGGTGCCCGGGAGTGGTCAGGCCGAGCAGCTGCCCCAAGCCCTTGAGGTCGGTGGAGGTACTGCTGGCCGGCAGGCGCAGCGCACGCCCGCGCTGGATCGCGCTGGAGAGCAGCGGGATCGTCTCCTTGTCGACGGTCATCCCGTCCAGGTTTTCCTCGCGGATCAGATCGTACCCGCAGGCGATGATCAGGCTCTTGTCCTCGGCCAGGGTGATCAGGAAGCACAGATCGGTCAGCATCGCATGGGCGATGCTGCGCGTGATCTCGTGACCGAGCTTGGTCGGGTCGGCCTCGGCCGCCAGGGACATCATGGTATGGAACGTCTTCGGGTCCGTACTGTAGCGGCGGCGTTCCTGGGTGGGACGCTCCAGTTCCTCCATGGAGGTCAGTAATGCCGGCACCGGGAAGCGCTGCGGGAGGGTCAGCAGGATGGGGAACGTCGCCAACTGTGCCAGTCTGACGACACCCGGGAAATTGCCTTCCAGGGGCCAGATCAGGCTGGCCAGGTGTCCGATCAGGCTGACAATGAGAATCGAGAGGCCGTTTGCCCATCCGTTGGGTTTACGGATCACGAGCACGACCCCACCCAGCACGACCACCCCAATGCTGAGCACCTGCCAGAGCTTTTCAAAGATCGAGGCGTTGAAATTGACGTGAGTGCTCCTCTGCGTCCAGAAAAGGAGGGTCAGCACAAAGGTGATGAGAGCCAGCGCGTTGAGGATGAGGGTCCCGGCGTCGGCCAGTCGGACCGGTTCGGGGAACGACCACAGCCAGGCAATCCAGGCCAGGCTGACCAGCGTGACCGCCCGGTCCAGCGGCGGCAGGACGGTCTGGGCGTCGATGTAGCCCTGCCAAGCCAGACCGCTGGCCAGGAACAGGATCAGCTGCAGGCCCAGCAAGATGGCCAGGCCGATCAGCGTCCGGCGGGCCTGTGGAAAGCCGCTGAAGCGCCACAAGTGGATGGCACCTTGCAGTGCTCCTGCAATGGAAAAGGCCAGCACCAGGTGATATATCAGAATTCCCTGGCGGGGTGGTAAGCAATGTGAAAACCTGACCGAGGATCAAACTCATGATGACCGCCTGTGCGGCTTTACGGCTCATTATAGTTTAACCCATTTTATTGCCAGGGCATATATCATTTTTGTAATCCTTGCATGGAGCATTTTTGACCAGTCCCGAATCGGCTGCGGCGCCCGTGATTTGCGCGGGATGGGGTATTTTTCAACTCCCAGGCCGGAATCCGGCCTGCCGCCAGCCGCAGACCCGCGTATAATCCAGTACATGGAAAGAGGATCCCTTCTACGTAACGGCTTGCGCATGGCTTTGATCCTGGCGGTCCTGGCGGGGTTGATCCTCCTCCCGCCCGTGTTGACCGGCCTACGCGAGCGCGGGCGCGCCGATCAGGCGATGGGTGCGGACCAATTCGACGCGGCCGCGGCAGCTTACCGCTCCGCGGCAGAACGCCTCCCCTGGCAGCCCTCCCTGTGGGAGCAGGCCGGGGAGGCAGCCTTCCTCGCCGGCGATCCCGGAAACGCGATCCTCTATTTTAAAAACGCTGAGGCCCTTGCCGGACTTTCGCCCTGGGGCCGGACCTACCTGGGTCTGTCCTATCAAAAGCAGGGCGACATACCCTCCGCCGTCGCGGCCTGGAAGCGAGCCCTGCCGCTGGCCGAGGCTTACGGCTTGCTGGCGCAGGCGGAACGACAGGCGGGCGATTTTTCCGCCGCCATGGATGACTGGCGGGCAAGCATTGCGCGGGAATCGGAGAACGCCGCAGCGCACTACCAGCTCGGCCTGCTGCTCGCCGCGACTTCCCCCGGAGAAGCCCTGCCCGAGCTGATGAAGTCAGCTGCCCTCAACCCGTACCTGGATACCTATGTCCAGGGCCTGCGTACCAGCCTGAACACGGCCCTGCTCTCTGATGACCCGGCCTACCAGCTGCTCGCCTCCGGCCGCGGCCTGGGTGCCCTGGGTGAATGGGACCTGGCCGCCGAGGCCTTCCGCCGTGCCGCCGCCCTGCATCCCGACTACGCCGACGCCTGGGCCTGGCTCGGGGAGGCCAGGCAGCACCTCGGTCAGGATGGCTCGGTCGAGCTCGAAAAGGCGGTCGCCCTTGCCCCGCAGTCTGCCATGGTGCAGTCGCTTTACGGCATCTACTGGCAGCGCAAGGCACAGCCGGCTCAGGCGCTGGCTGCCTATCAGCGGGCGGCGGACCTCGAGCCGGCAAATGCTGCCTGGCTGGCAGCCATGGGCAGCGCCCACGAGCAGGGCGGGGACCTGATCAAGGCCCTCGACGATTACAACCGCGCCGTCCAGCTTGCCCCCAACGACGCCTCGGTCTGGCGGTCGCTGGCCGAGTTCAGCCTGCGCAACAGTGTGGACCCGGCCGGCGTCGGTCTGCCCGCTGCCCGGCGCCTGCTCGAACTGGACAAGGATGACTGGCGGGCGGTGGATCTCGTCGGGCAGCTCACCTTGGCGGTGGGAGACTTTGCCGGTGCGGAGCCGCTTCTCAAGCAGGCCCTCGCCATGGCCCCGCGTCAGGCGGCCCCGGCCCTGCATCTTGGCCTGCTTTATTTGACCACCGGCGACGGCGCCTCCGCCCGCACCTTCCTTGAGAAAGCGGCGTCCCTCGATCCGGACGGCGCCGAAGGCCAGCAGGCCGACCGGCTGCTGGAGCAGTATTTCCCCTCCTCGCCGTGAGGCGGAGATCAGCCCGGATTCTGATACAATCGCACTCGCCATGAGATCCATCCGCTGGTTCCTGCTTCTCCTCCTGGTCCTGCTGCTTGCCTGCCAGACCTCCCTGATCGCCGACCTGGTCACCCCGCCCGGCGGCACCCTTTTCAAGGATGATTTCTCCGATCCGTCCAGCGGCTGGGCCCGGACGGTGAGCCGGAACGGTGCCATGGATTACGACGCCGGCACCTACCGCATGCTCATCCTGAAAACCAATTACGACCTGTGGTCCGTTACCGGTCACGCCTTCAAAGACGTGCGCGTCGAGGCCGGCGCGACCCGCATCAAGGGCCCGCTGGAGAATCGTTTCGGCCTCGTCTGCCGCTTCAGGGACAGCCGCAACTTTTACTTTTTCATTATCAGCAGCGACGGCTACTATGCCATCGGCAAGGTCAGGGACGGAACGCGCACGCTGCTCGGCCAAGCGATGATGGCGTCCAATCCGGCCATCGCCCTTGACAACGGACCCAACCACCTGCGCTTCGACTGTGTCGGTCTGTCGCTCACAGCCTATGTCAACGACCAGATTATCGCCGCCACCGGGGATGCCGATTTCCCCGACGGTGACGTTGGCCTCTTGGCCGGGACCTTCAACGAGCCCGGCGTGGACGTGGCCTTCGACCATTTCGTCGTCATCAAACCGTAAGGGCGGACCCACGTGTCCGCCCGGGGCAGCGGACCCACGTGTCCGCCCGGGGCGGCGGATCCACGTGTCCGCCCGTGAAGCGTATGAGAATCTACCTCGATACCGTCGGTTGTCGTTTGAACCAGTCTGAAATCGAAAGCATGGCGCGCCAGTTCCGCGCTGCCGGGCATGAGATCGTCGCTTCGGCGGAGGGTGCCGACCTGGCAGTGGTCAACACCTGCACGGTGACCGGTGAGGCGGCATCCGACTCGCGCGCCGCCGTCCGCCGGGCGAAGCGCCTGGGCGCCGGCGAAGTGGTCGTCACTGGCTGCTGGGCCACCCTCGAGCCGCAGAAAGCCGGCGAGCTGCCCGGCGTGCGCAAGATCGTCCCCAACCCGCAAAAGGACAGCCTGGTCGCCGACCTGCTCTGCCTGCCGCAGGATTTCATCGACCTCGAGCCGCTGGCCCGCCAGCCGCTGCCCGGCCTGCACGGCCGCACCCGGGCGTTCATCAAGGTCCAGGACGGCTGCGACAACCGCTGCACCTTCTGCATCACCACCGTTGCCCGCGGCGCGGGTCGCTCACGTCCCGTCGACGAAGTGATCGCCGACATCCAGGCTGCGCTGGATGGCGGGACGCAGGAGGTCGTGCTGACCGGCGTTCACCTGGGCTCCTGGGGCCGGGATTTCGACCCTCCCCGGCACCTGTCGGACCTGGTGGCGGCGCTGCTTTCCCAAACAGGCGTACCGCGCCTGCGCCTGTCCTCGCTCGAGCCGTGGGATCTGCAGGCGGACTTCTTCGCCCTGTGGTCCGACCTGCGCCTGTGCCGGCACCTGCACCTGCCGCTGCAGTCGGGCAGTCCCACGGTGCTGCGCCGCATGGCCCGCAAGATCACGCCGCAAAAATTCTCCGCCCTGGTCGCGTCCGCCCGGGCCGCCATCCCCGATGTGGCCGTCACCACCGACGTCATCGTCGGCTTTCCTGGGGAGACCGAGGCAGAGTTCGCCGAGACGCTGGACTTCGTGAGGCAGATGGATTTTGCCGGCGGGCATGTGTTCACCTATTCCGAGCGCCCCGGGACGGTCGCGGCGCGCATGCCAGCTCAGGTGCCGCACGAGCTGCGCAAGCAGCGCAACGCGATCCTGCGGGGCGCGTTGATCGAAGCGGCGGAGGCCTACCGGCACCGCTTCCTTGGGTGGAGGCTGCCCGTGCTGTGGGAGGCGACCGACGAGTACAGCGAAGCCGGATGGCGGCTGGAGGGCCTGACCGACAACTACATGCGTGTCACGGCCCTGGCAGCCCAACCCAGGTGGAATCAGATCGATGCGGTGATCCTGACGGGGTTGACCCGGGAAGGCTTGCAGGGAAAAATCGAGGAACAAGTCTAGCCCGTTTTTGTGACCAGTGTCACTTTCGCTCTTTTGCCGGGACGGGTAGAATGATGGTGGAACCGGAGGTCAGAATGAGCGCTCAAATCATCGACGGAAAAGCAATCGCCCAGAAGATCCGTGAGCAGGTCGCCGCGGAGGTCGCCAAACGCACGGCGGCCGGAAAGCCCCAACCGGTGCTGGCCACCGTGCTGGTGGGGGAACGCCCGGACTCGGCAGCCTACGTGGCTTCCAAAGGGAAAGCCTGCCAGGAGCTGGGCATGGGTTCCATCAGCGAGCACCTGCCGGCCGATGCCACCCAGGAACAGGTCGAGTCGCTGGTGAAGAAGCTGAACGCCGATCCGAAGGTCAACGGCATCCTGGTCCAGCTGCCCATGCCGGCGCACCTGGATGAGGAGCGCGTGTTGAGCCTGATCGGAATCGAGAAGGACGTGGACGGGTTCTCGCCGGTCAACATCGGCCGGTTGGCCCAGAAGGGGCGCAATCCACTCTTCGTGCCGTGCACGCCGGCCGGCTGCGTTTACCTGCTGGAGCAGGCCGGGGTCAAGATCGAGGGCGCCAACGCAGTGGTCCTGGGGCGCTCGAACATCGTCGGCATGCCGGTGGCGCTGCTGCTGGTCAGCAAGAATGCCACCGTGACCATCTGCCACTCACGCACCCGCGATCTGCCCGGCACCGTCCGCCAGGCCGACATCCTGATTGCCGCCATCGGCAAGACCGAGATGGTGCGCGGCGACTGGATCAAGCCCGGCGCGGCGGTCATCGACGTGGGCATCAACTCGGTGCCGGACGCCACCAAGAAGAGCGGCCATCGCCTGGTCGGCGACGTGAAGTACGACGAGGCCGTGGAGGTGGCTGGTTTCATCACCCCCGTCCCCGGCGGCGTGGGCCCGATGACCATCGCCATGTTGATGAAGGCCACCCTGCACGCTTCCCAGATCCAAAATCCGTAAATATCCGATTGAAAGATAACAGCCCCGTCCGTGGGGCTGTTTTCGTGTTATCGCCTTAATTTGCCGCAGCTGTCAGCCTGGCATTGTGATATAGTTTTTGAAAGACTTTGCTCGAAGGAGGAAAAGGATGTCCACCTATAAACTCGCCACGCGCTATCGTGTGGCCTATTTCCCGGCCGGTGCCAAAGCCGGGAAGACCGACATCATCGTAGTGCTGGAGGGCGGCGCCTCGCATACCTACGAGAACCTGGCGCCCGAGACGGCCCACCACCTGGTTGACCTTTTACGCAACGAGAGCCCGATCTGGGTCGAGCCGAAAACGGGTTTGTTCGTCGTGGCCGACGAGCCGGTCGGCTCGGGGGAGCTGCCCTGATATTTTCGCTTCCCGGCGTGTCCTGTCGAACATCTCAGGTAATAAGACCATCGCTGCGTTGGTAAGTTAACGTGAGTTATGGATAAGTTTTTTGTGTCGTTGCGAGGAGGGCGACACTTGCACCTGCTGCACGCTTGCCCTCCCGGAAGGACACCGGGACGGTGTGGCACGAGCAGCCAGGGCGAGTGCCAGGGAGTGCAGGTGTCGCCGCACACCGTCCTGGCGGTCGGTGCCAGGGCAGAACGCGGCTCGCAACGACACGAATCTGTTTTTTTGCTTATCCATAATTGGGGTTAAGTTAGCTAAAGCCGTTTTCCAATGCGGCGTGCCGCCAGCCGAGCCAGCCGGCGGGCGATGTTTTCCACGAAGGCGTCCGGGACCCCGTCGGCAGCCTTCGACTGCAGGCGCAGGTCCACCGGGTCGTTGACGTGGTCCACGACCAGGAAGCGGCCGTCCTGCGTCAGGGCGATCTCGGTGGAGAATAGGTGCAATTGGCAGATTTGGGTGATGCGGGCCGGGATCTCGTGCAGGCTGCGCAGACCGAAGCGGGCTTTTTCCTCCGCCGTGACGCGCGTGTAGACATGGCTGTGCGGATCCCACCAGCAGGGGTAGTAGGCGCCGTCACACACCAGGATGCGGAACCAGGCCGGGCGTCCATCCAGGGAGCGCGGCGTGACATGTGCCTGGAGCAGGTATTTTTCATCCGGATACTGCTGGCGGGTTGCCAGGACCTGGTCCAGCGATCCCGCCTCCAGCACCACCCCTTCACCGCCGCCGCGGCGTGCCGGTTTGATTGCAAACGGGCCTCCCAGCAGGCCCAGGTCCGGCGGGGGCAGGTCCGGCTGCTCGGAGTACGGCGGCAGGAGCAGGGTCGGAGGGGTGTGAATGCCGTGGGCGGACAATTCCAGCTGCATGCCGGCTTTGTCGATCGACCGCTGGGAACATTCGCGCGGGTTGATGCGCAAAACCGTGTGCGAAACCGCCCAGGTTTCGAGCGGCAGGAAACGCTCGTCGGCTTCCGAGGCGCGGTCGAGGTAGGCGTTGAAAAAAATGTCCCCGCTTTCCATTCCGGAAACGATCCCGGCCAGGTTTTCTTCGCTGGCCTGCAGGAGCGCTAGACCGTATCCCGCACATGCGGCTTCGAGTAAACGGACGAAGTCGCGGTCGTACTCCCAGTTCCAGGCCAGGCACAGGTCGTAACGCCTCATCCATCCCATTATAGGATTGAGGGCGGGGGGAGTCAACGAATAAAAACTCAAGTTCAGACAGGAATTCGGACATGCACCGCACACCGTCCCGGTATCCCTCCGGGAGAGAGCGCGGACCGAGTAGGCCCCCTGCGGGGGGAACGCAGAGAAACCAAAAGGAATCTCCGCGCCCTCGGCGGGCTCAGCGGTAAAAAACCCGCCCGAAGCCCGCTAGTCCGATCTTATGATCGAATATCAAATAAAAAGCCCCGCCGGACAGGCGGCTGCCGGGCGAGGCCGATTCCAGGAGCGTGGGATTAGGCTGTGGGTACGGCCTCAGCGAATTTCTCCTCCGGCTCGGGTGCAAAGCGGATCTGTTTTCCCAGCCGGAGATGCAGGGCGTAGTAGCCTAATGCTGAAACAAGGCAGAGGATGCCTCCCAGATACCAGAGCAGGTTGGGGTTGTAGTGATCCAGGATGTAACCGGCCGCGCCGGGTCCGATGGTCGCGGGAATGGCCCATGACAGGCCGTAGACGGCCATGTAGCGGCCGCGCATGTCGGCCGGGGCGAAGTTGGCTGTCAGGGCCTGGCTGGTCGGGACAACGATCATTTCCCCGACGGCAGTGATGACCACCGCCAGGACGAACAGGGTGTAAGCGGACACGAATCCGAACATGGCAAACCCGACGGCGTAGAACATCGCCCCCAAAGCCATCATTTGGAACGGCGGCCGGCGCTTGGTGATGCGCGTCAGCCAGAACTGGAACAGCACCACGGTCAAGCCGCCGCAGGTCAAAAGGAAGCCATACCCCTGCGCATTGATGCCGTGATTGTCGCGCAGGTAAACGGAAAGTGAGTTGTACACCTGCTGGTAGACAATCAACATCAGCATCGAGGCGACTAGGAAGGCCATGAAGGCCAGGTCGCGCAGTACCAGTCGGTATCCGGCTGCGGTCTGCCAGACGGATTCCGATTTCTTCTCGGAGGGCGCTTCTGGTTTGGTCTCGGGGATGAGTTTGTAGACGATGGCCGCTACGATGCAGCTCAGCACGGAATCCATGACGAATAGTACGAAGAATGACCGGGCTGCGACCAGCCCGCCGAGGCTTGGGCCGATGATCCAGGCCAGGTTCCCCACCACGCGCAGAATGGCAAAGCCTTCATTGCGCTGCCTCTCGGACAGGATGTCTGCCACCATGGCGTTATGCGCCGGCCCGGCGATATTGGAGAGCAGGCCAATGACGACGATTAAGGGATACAGGATGACCAGCCTGTCCGCCAGCCCCAGCGAAAGGGTGCTGCAGGCGCTGAACACCAGCCCGAAGATGACCAGCCGCCGCCGGCCGAACTTGTCGGTCAGAGCTCCTCCGATCATGCTGCCCACCAGGCCAAATAAGGACGAGATGCCGAGCAGGATACCGGCCGTGGTCATGCCGACATGGAATTTTTGCGTGATGTAGAGGGCGAAAAACGGAAAGAGCAATGTCCCGCCGAGACCGTCGATGAAGGAGGCCAGCACCACCACCCAGAACTTGCCCGGGAACTCGTGATAAATCTTGTTCAGGCGGGTGAACATGGGATCATTATACACTTGGCAGGAAGGTCAAAAATAAAATCCCGCCTGGCTTCCAGCTGCCGGGCGGGGTTGATTCCAGGAGCGTGGGATTAGGCCGTGGGCACGGTCTCAGCGAGTTTCTCCTCCGGCTCGGGCGCAAAGCGGATCTGTTTACCCAGCCGGAGATGCAGGGCGTAATACCCTAGCGCGGCGACAGCGCACAGCAGGCCGCCGCCATACCAGAGCAGATTGGGATTGAAATGGTCCAGGATGTAGCCGGCTGCACCCGGTCCGATGGTCGCGGGGATGGCCCAGGACAGGCCGAAGACGGCCATGTAGCGGCCGCGCATCTCCGCCGGGGCGAAGTTGGCCACCAGCGCCTGGCTGGTCGGGACGACGATCATCTCGCCGACGGTGATGACCACGATGGACAGCACAAACAGGGCATAGGCCGAGATGAAGCCGATCATGGTAAACCCAAGGGTGTAAAAGAGGGTGCCCAGGGCCATCATCAGGAAGGGGGCGCGTCCCTTGATCACGCGCATCAGCCAGAACTGGAAGAGTACCACGGTGATGGCGCTGCTGGTCAGCAGGAAGCCGTAGCCCTGCGGGTTGATATTGTGGTAGTCGCGCAGGTAAACGGGCATGGAATTGTACATTTGTATGTAGACGACCATCATTAACATCGAGGCCAGCAGGAAGGCCATGAAAACCAGGTCGCGCAGCACCAGGCGGTAACCGACGGCAGTCTGCCACACAGATTCGGGTTTCTTTTCGGCTGGCGTTTCGGGCTTGGTTTCGGGAACCATCTTATAGAAGATCCCCGCCACGACGCAGCTCAGCACGGCATCGATGAGGAAGAGCAGGAGGAAGGAGCGGTTGGCCACGAAACCGCCGATGGTGGGGCCGATGATCCAGGCCAGGTTGCCGGCCACGCGCATCACGCCGAACCCCTCCGGGCGCTGCTTCTCCGGCAGCAGGTCGGCAATGATGGCGTTCTGCGCCGGGCCGCCGATACTACCGAGCAAGCCGATCACCATTACCAGCGGGTAGAGCAGGGCCAGTCGGTTCACCAGGCTCAGGGTCACGTCGCTCAACGCTCCGAACACCAGACCAATGATGACCAGCCGCCGCCGGCCGAACTTGTCGGTCAGCGCGCCGCCGATCATGCTGCCCAGCAGGCCGAAAAACGAGGAGATGCCCAGCAGGACGCCCGCCGTGGTCATGCCAACGTGGAACTTCTGCGTGATGTAAAGCGAGAAGAAAGGAAACAGCAGGGTGGAACCGATGCCGCTGATGAAAGACGCCAGCACCACCACCCAGAATTTGGGGGGGAACTCGTGGTAGATTTTGTTGAGTTGATTCAACATAGGACTATTATATCCAAGGAGGAGGCCGGATTGGAAGATAAAGATACGCCCAAACTCAGATCCTTCATAGCAGGAGACAAAATAAACCCCGCCGGGAGGCGGGGTAATCTCAAATAATCTTATTCAACTATACTAAGAAGATATATAGATGTTTGAATAATGATGAGAAGGTTCTTCCTTTTTCAAATGCCTTTCGATATTATCATTGCTGGAAATAAATGTTGTACTAATTGACGAACTTGTCGTCCCGATTAAATCAGCTGGAGAAGGAACAGACAACCCATCTTCCAGTAAACTTTCAATATAATCGACCATTGCCTCACGCAAATTTGCTACTGCTTGTTCAAGGGTTTCTCCTTGCCCGAAACATCCTTCTAACTCGATAACATGCGCAAGGTACACCGGCTTTTCTTCAGTTGTGCTTTCCAGACCAACTTTAATAAAGTATGGCCTGCTAGCTAGTTTTATTGCTTGGTCTCTTTCATACGTACTCATTTTTTGCCTTCTTTCTTTCGCACCAATAACCTGTCAATTAATTTTACCGCAAATTCGACATAACCCTTGGCTAGAAAGTTATGTCTCGGAAGAGTGGTACGAAGATCTAGAAAATCGGGATGCCTCACAATATCATGACTTCCACCATGAGTAATAATAAACCCAAAACCCTCATAAAGTTTATTGAGGTCCTCCCTAGTCCAATTGGATTTCGACCTCCGCATTTTATCCAATAGTTTTTCCCCTTTGGAGGTCATAGAAACTATTCCTTCGCAGGGGTTGGAGTATCAAGTTTATTTACGTAAAGGGTTAGATCGTCTTTTTGATCCCTATCAAGTAAAAAGACGAACTGGTAAGGACCTGGAGTCGGAAAAATTATATCCTTTAGCTCTAAGATCACATTTATTTCTGGCTTCTTCCCTCCTTCCCCTTTTGGTATATCGAATTGACCTGATAATTCCATGTTTTGTCTACCATCTGCGTCTAAGAGCTTGACCGTAAAAGTACGGGTTTGACCATACTCGCCCAATTCAGCAGCCAATTTTGCGATCAGATGCATTGTTGCATGTCTGGCGGGAAAGTTATAAGAGTTTATCTCGTTGAATATCCCCATCACATTTAACTTTCCATCGCTGGTCACGTTTGCATAATCCGCTGCCAAGAACAAATGTACGCGCATTATATTTCTCCCTTTAGAATTTGCTAAAATCATTTTAGCACAAATGTAGGTGACCAACCCTTGAAAATCGAGATCTGACTTCAAGTTTGGTCTTAAAGATTTGTCCGATAATTGACATTTGTGAATTTTTTTGCTACACTAGGGGTGCAGTTGTCAGACAACCCATTCCCGACTTTTTCCAATCCATGGCTACTCTTCTCATCCGGAATGCCACGATCCTGGTCACCATGGACGACCACCAGCGGGAGATTCCCGGGGGTGGTCTTTTCATTCGTGACGGCTTTCTCTCGGAAGTAGGCTCCACAGAAGAGTTGCCCTCCACCGCGGATGAGGTGCTCGACCTGCGCGGCCACCTGGTCCTGCCCGGGCTGGTCAACACCCACCACCATTTCTACCAGACCCTGACACGCGCCGTCCCGGCCGCCCAGGATGCCAACCTGTTCAACTGGCTCAAGACGCTCTACCCGATCTGGGCGCGCCTGACCCCCGACGACATCTTCGTCTCGACCCAGACCGCCCTGGCGGAGCTGGCCCTCTCGGGCTGCACCACCGCCTCGGACCACCTGTACCTGTTCCCCAACGGCTCGCGCCTGGACGACGAGATCGCCGCGGCGAAGGAGATCGGCGTGCGCCTGCAGGCCTCGCGCGGCTCGATGTCGCTGGGCGAGTCGCAGGGCGGCCTGCCTCCCAACTCGGTGGTCGACACGGAGGAGAACATCCTCAAGGACAGCCAGCGCCTGATCCAACAGTACCACGACCCCAAACCGGGTGCCTTCGTCCAGGTCGTCCTGGCGCCCTGCTCGCCGTTTTCCGTGACCGGCGAGCTGATGAAGCAGTCCGCCGCCCTGGCGCGCCAGTACGGCGTCCACCTGCACACCCACCTGGCCGAAACCGAGGACGAGCAGGCCTTCTGCCTGCAGAAATTCGGCTACCGGCCGGTGCCCTACATGCAGTCCGTGGACTGGGTCGGGCAGGACGTCTGGTTCGCCCACGCCGTCTACGTGGACGGCGAGGAGGTCAAGATTTTTGCCGAACACGGCTGCGGGGTGGCCCACTGCCCGACCTCCAACATGCGCCTGGCCTCCGGCATCGCCCCGGTGCGCGAGTACCTGGCGGCCGGCGTGAAGGTCGGTCTGGGCGTGGACGGCTCGGCCAGCAACGACGGCTCGTCCCTCCTGGCCGAGGCTCGCCAGGCGATGCTGGTGGCGCGCGTGCGCGAAGGACTGACCGGCTTTTCCCTCTCCAACGATCCCAGTCGCAAGCTGATGACCGCCCGCGAGGCTCTGCGCCTGGCGACGCGCGGCGGGGCGGACGTGCTCGGCCGGAGCGATATCGGCTCGCTCGAGCCGGGCAAGTGTGCCGATTTCTTCGCCATTAATCTCGACGCGCCTGGACTACGCCGGCGCGCTCCACGACCCGGTCTCGGCGGCGGTCTTCTGCCAGCCCGTGCGCGTCGATTACACCTTCGTCGGCGGGCGCTGCGTGGTCCGGGAAGGGCAGCTGGTCACCGTCGACGAAGGCCGGCTGGTCGAGCAGCACAACCGGGCGGCGAAACGGTTATTGGGGGCCGCGTGACCAGATCGCACGATGTCCTCTTGAAGAGGTACCTGCAGCTGCCCGGGCGGCTGGAAGCCGCCATCGCCGGGCTGGACGAAGCCAGCCTGGATCTGAAAGGCGAGGGCTGGTCCATACGCCAGTACGTCCACCATACCGTTGAAGGTGAGCTGATGTGGCAGCTGTTCCTGCGGGCGATCCTGGGCAACGACGGGATGGAGATTCCCATCCAGTGGTATTTCTGCCAGAGCCAGGATAATTGGGCGGACTGCTGGGCCTCCGACCGGCGCGCCATCCAGCCTACCCTGGACCTGTTCCACGGCAGCACGCGCAGCCTGGCCGAGTTGCTGCGCCACGTCCCGCCCGAAGCCTGGGAGCATTCCGGCCGCGTCACCTGGCCCGGCGCCAATGAGGAAAGACGGTACACGGTGCGCGATATCCTGCTGATGCACATCGGTCACATGGACCAGCACGTCGACGACATCCGTGCGATCCGTGCCTTGCATCGATGTTAAAAGGGAGTGGTATGCCGTCCTCCGAAAAACTGATCCCCAGCCTGATCGACGTCGCCATGGGCCGCACGCCCGCCGACCTGGTGCTGCGCAAGGGCACCTGGGCTTGCGTGCAGTCCGGCGAGTTCATCCCCGATACAGACGTCGCCGTCAAGGACGGGCACATCGCCTACGTCGGGCCCGATGCAGCCTACACGGTCGGCAAGAAGACGCGTCTGATCGAAGCGGGCGGCAGCTACCTGGTCCCCGGCCTGCTCGACGGGCACATGCATGTCGAATCGGGCATGCTGACCGTCACCGAGTTCGTGCGCGCCGTCGTTCTGCACGGTACGACCGGCATGTTCATCGACCCGCACGAGATCGCCAACATCTTCGGTCTGAAAGGCGTGCGATTGATGGCGGACGAAGCCCGGCAGCAGCCGATCCACGTCTGGGTGCAGATGCCCTCCTGCGTCCCCTCCGCCCCCGGATTCGAGACACCCGGCGCGGAGCTGGGGCCTGAGGACGTCAGAGAGGCCATGACCTGGGATAACATCATCGGCCTGGGTGAGATGATGAACTACCCGGGCGTGGCTGCCGGGGATGCCAAGATGCTGGCAGAGATGGACGCCACACGGCGGGCGGGGAAGGTCATCGGCGGGCATTATGCCTCGCCGGACCTGGGCCGGGGGTTCGCCGCCTACGTCGCCGGCGGGGCGGAAGACGACCACGAAGGCACGATCTTGGAAGACGCCGTCGCCCGTCTGCGCCAGGGTATGAAGCCCATGCTGCGCTACGGCTCGGCCTGGCAGGACGTGGCCAGGCAGGTGGCCGCCGTGACCGAGCTGGGCCTCGACTCGCACCGCTTCATCCTGTGCACCGACGACTCCCACGCCGTCACCCTGGTGACAGAGGGCCACATGGACCGCGTCCTGCGCCACGCCATCGGCCTGGGCCTGGATCCGATGACCGCCATCCAGATGGCCACCCTCAACACCGCCGAGCACTTTGGCGTCAGCCGCCAGGTCGGGATGATCGCCCCGGGCCGCTCGGCCGACATCCTGCTCGTCGACGACCTGAAGGATTTCCGTCCCCGCCTGGTCCTCGCCGCCGGCGCGGTCGTGGCCGAAGGTGGAAAACTGCTGGTGAAGCTGTCCCGGCCGACCTATCCGGAGTGGGCCGTCCAATCTGTTCACCTGAAGCATCCCCTGAAAGCGGATGAATTCCGCCTGCTGGTCGACGATAAGCTGGCCGGGGCTCGCAAAGTCAGCGTCAATGTCATCGGCATCGTCGAGAACCAGGCTCCGACCAAACATCTGCAGGTGACCCTGCCGGTCAAGGACGGCAAGGTCCAGCTGGCCGGGGATGTGGCCAAGGTTGCCCACATCGAGCGTCATCGCGCTACCGGCACGGTGCAGGTCGGTCTGGTGGGCGGGTTCGGTTTCTCCGTCCCGTGCGCCATCGCTTCCACGGTGGTGCATGACAGCCATCACATGATCGTCGTCGGTACAGATGACACGGACATGGCCATCGCGGCGAACAAGCTGGCGGAGGTCGGCGGGGGGCAGGTGGTGGTACAGGATGGCAAGGTCATCGGTCTGGTCGAGTTGAAGATCGCCGGGGTGATGTCGGCGGAGAATGTGCAAATCGTGGCGAAGAAGGCTGCCACCATTCTCGAAGGATTCCGTCTCTGCGGCTGCACCCTCAATAACCCGAATATGCAGCTGAGCCTGCTGGCGCTGGTCGTCATCCCGGAGCTGCGCATCTCGGACAAGGGGCTGGTGGATGTCACTCGATTCAAGTTCCTGCCGGTCATCCAGGGGCCGGCAGATTAGGAGAAGGGCATGGGACAATATCCATTCCGACGTCTGCAAACTGAGCTGGCGAGCCTGATCGAATCGCTACCCGCGGAGAGCCGCCTGCCGTCCGAGCCGGAGCTGGCACGCCGCATGGGAGTGTCACGCGCCACGCTGCGCGAGGCGATGCGTTCCTTCGAAGGTCAGGGGCTGATCCGCCGCCGCCAGGGGGTGGGGACCTTTGTCATCGGGAAGGTGCCGATCATCGACTCTGGCCTGGAGGTCCTGGAGAGCATCGAAACGCTGGCCCAGCGCATCGGCCTGGAGGTCAAGATGGGCGCCCTGCAGGTGGAGCAGCTCCCGGCGGACGGGGAGGAGGCAGCAGTCTTGAACGTCCCGGCGGGCACGAACCTGACCCGCGTGACACGCGTGATTTACGCCGACAGCCGTCCGATCGCCTACCTGGTGGATACCCTGCCGGAGGACGTGCTTTCCGCCGCGGACTTGGAAAAAGGCTTCACCGGTTCTGTCCTGGACCTGTTGCTGCATCGCGGCAATCCCAAGCTGACCCAGTCCCGCACGGACATCAAGGCCATCGTGGCGACGTCCGAGGTGGCGCGCGCCCTGCAGATCCAGCGCGACGACGTGCTGCTTCACTTCGTGGCCCATCTTTATACGGACAGCGGCCGCGTGGTGGATCATTCTTTCAGCTATTTCCTGCCCGGTTATTTCCGTTTCCATGTGGTCAGACGGGTGGGTTGATGACAGGGAGTGGAGATTAGAGAGTAGAGATCAGTCTCTTTTCTCGCCGTCTCCTTCGGTGCTGGCTAATCCCTGCTTACTACTCTCTACTCTCTAATCTCTGATCTCTAATTTCTAATCTCTATTTTCCAATCTCGGAGGTAAATATGCGTAGTTTTGCTGGTCGGGACATCCTGTCCCTCAAAGATTTCGAGCGCCAGGAATTCTTCCACGTCTTCGACGTGGCCGCGGAGCTGGAGCCGATCGCGCGCAGCCGCCGGAACAGCGACCTGCTCAAGGAAAAGACCCTGGTGACGGCGTTCTACCAGCCGTCGACCCGCACGCGCCTGGCGCACGAGGCCGCCATGCACCGCCTGGGCGGGCACGTGACCGGTTTTGCGGATGCCAAGATGACGCGCGCCGGCGACTTCTACCAGGAGTCGATCAAGGACACGGTCAAGATGCTGGAGTTCTACGGCGATGTGATCGTCATGCGCCACTTCCAGCAGGGCGCGCCGCACGAAGCCGCCAAGTGGGCCTCCATCCCGATCATCAACGGCGGCGACGGCTGGGGCGAGCATCCCACCCAGATCCTGACCGACCTGTACACCGTTCTGAAGGAAAAGGGCCGCATCGACGGGCTGAAGTGGCTGGCGGTGGGCGACATGCGCATGCGCACCATGCACTCGCTGGGCTACGCCCTCACCCAGTTCGACTGCCCGATCACCTTCGTCGCCCCGCCGGACATGTCGCTGACGCCGGAGTTCAAAAAGGAGCTGAAGCAGTACTCAGCGTGAACTTCAAGGAGGCCGAGCACGTCGAGCAGGCCATCGCCGATGCCGATGTGATCCTGGTCGAGCCGGTGGTCCAGCCCGATTACACCAAGAGCCGCGACGAGCGCAAGGGCGACGTCGACCTGACCCCCGCCAACTACAAGATCACCCGCGAGCTGCTCGAGAAGAAGGCCAAGTCGGACGCCATCCTGCTGCACTCGCTGCCGCGCATGGACGAGATCCCGACCGATGTGGACATCACCCGCTGGTCGCGCTACTGGCAGGAGGCCTTCAACGGCGTGGTCATGCGCATGGCGCTGCTGGCGCTGGTCCTGGGCGCGATGGAGTAGGGGCGACGTCACGTCGCCCCTACATATCGGAGATTCGATTATGCAAACCTTTCTTCATGGCCGCGATCTGATCGGCGACCTGGATTTCAGCAAAGAGGAAGTCGAAACCGTCCTGGATGTGGCCTTCGACCTGAAACGCAAGCGCGCCCTGAACGAGCCGCATCGCCTACCTGCGCGACAAGGTGCTGGCGATGCTGTTCTTCTTCTCGTCAGCACGCGCACGCGCGGCTCGTTCGAAGCCGGCATGGCCCAGCTGGGCGGGCACGCCGCCTTCATCGAAAGCAAGACCACCCAGATCGCCCACGGCGACACGCCCAAGGAGATCGGCGAGATCTTCGGCCGCTATTTCGACGGCATCGCCATCCGCCACGTGGACTGGGGCATCGGCAACAGTTACCTGAACGAGGTGGCCAAGGCACTCGCGCGTCCCGGTGCTCAACATGCAGTGCGACATCTACCACCCCTTCCAGTGCCTGGCCGACCTGATGACCATCATGGAGAAGAAAGGCCGCGACCTGCGCCGAAGAAGATGGTGGTCTCCTGGGCCTATGCGGCATCGTACCAGAAGCCGATGTCGGTGCCGCAGTCGCTGATCCTGCAGATGCCGCGCTTCGGCATGGACGTGGTCCTGGCGCACCCGCCGGAGTTCAAGCTGATGCCCGAGATCATGGACCAGGCCAAGGAGCAGGCCAAGAAGTTCGGCGCCGGCTTTGAGGTCATCCGACAGGACGGCATGGAGAAGGCCTTCAAGGACGCCGACATCGTCTACGCCAAGTCCTGGGGCGCCATGGTGCATACCCCGGACCCGGATGAAGGCGCCAAGATCATCAAGAAGTACGAGCATTGGATCACCGACGAGACGAAGATGGGCCTGGCCAAGCCGGATGCCATCTACATGCACCCGCTGCCCGCCGACCGCAACATCGAAGTCACCGACGGCGTCATGGACGGTCCCAGTCGGTCGTCTACGACGAGGCCGAAAACCGCCTGCACGCCCAGAAGGCCGTCATGGCCTTGACCATGGGTTAGGAGAAATAAGCCATGAGCAAGAAAGTCGCGGTCGTCGCCATCGGCGGCAACTCCCTGATCAAGGACGAGAAACACAAGACGGTCGAGGACCAGTATCTGGCCGCCAAGGAGACCACCTACCACATCGCCGACATGATCGAGGCCGGCTGGGACGTGGCCATCGGTCACGGCAACGGACCGCAGGTCGGGTTCATCCTGCGCCGGTCGGAAATCGCCGCCAAGGTCGAGGGCATGCACGAGGTCCCGCTGGATGTGTGCGGGGCGGACAGTCAGGGCGCCATCGGCTACGCCCTCCAGCAAACCCTGCAGAACGAGCTCTACCGCCGCAAGATCAAAAAACCCGTCGCCACCGTCGTCACCCAGGTCCTGGTGGATCAAGACGATCCGGCCTTCAAGAATCCGTCCAAGCCGATCGGCAGCTTCATGGACGAAGCCGAGGCCAAGCGCCGCCAGAAGGAGATGGGCTGGAGCGTGGTCGAGGATGCCGGGCGCGGCTGGCGGCGGGTGGTGGCCTCTCCGCTCCCGAAGGAGGTCGTCGAGCTCGAATCGGTCCAGGCCCTGATCGATGCCGGAACGGTGGTCATCACCGTCGGCGGCGGCGGCATCCCGGTGGTCGACGCCGGGGAGGGCGAGTATAAGGGCGTGGCGGCCGTGATCGACAAGGACTTTGCCTCCAGCCTGCTCGCCCGTCTCATCAAGGCCGACCTGTTCCTGATCTCCACCGCGGTCGAAAAGGTGGCGATCAACTTCGGCAAGCCCGACCAGAAATGGCTGGATCGCATGACCCTGGCGGAAGCCAAGAAGTACCTGGCCGAAGGCACGCACTTTGCCAAAGGCTCCATGGCCCCCAAGATCCAGGCGATCCTCTGGTACCTGGAAGCCGGCGGCAAGCAAGCGATCATCACCAACCCGGAGAACATCGGCCGGGCATTAAAAGGTGAGACCGGCACGTCCATCGTGCCGTAGTCTTTTAAGGTCAGTAGGCGTGATAGAATCGAAGATGTTTAGACAACCATATTTACTCACTTTGTTGGGAAGGAGGTGAGCGGCCGGCACTGAGTGTAGTAGAATTTAAACCCATGTGACACACTTTTCGTTTCACTATACTGTAAGGAGGATTACTGCATGTATCGGAAAAATGCTTTGCGCATCATCGTCCTTGCGATCGTCTTCGTAATGGTCGTGACTGCCTGCGGCGCCAAGAAACCCGAAACCGTCGGCGGCTTCCAGATCCCCGATATCGTCAAGGGCAAGTTCAACATCGCGGCTGTCCTGATCGGCCCGCACGACGATGGCGGCTGGTCCCAGGCCCATTACGAGGGACTGGTCTATGTCGAGAAGAATGTAGCCAATTCCCATGTTGCATACATTGAAAACGTGCCCGAAGGGGCTGATTCTGAGCAGGTCTTCCGCAGTCTGGCCCGCAAGGGATTCAACCTGATCCTCGGAACATCCTTCGGTTACATGGACCCGATGGCCACCGTGGCTGAAGAATTCCCGAACATCACCTTCATCCACATCAGCGGCTACAAGTCCAACATGAAGAACTTCGGCAACCTGTTCGGCGCCATGGAAGACATGAAGTACCTGGCTGGCATGCTGGCCGGGTCGCGCGCCAAGCTCGATGGCAACCCGAAGCTGGGCTATATGGCCACCTTCCCGATCCCGGAAGAGCTCCGTCTGGGCAACGCCTTCATGCTGGGCGCCAAGAAAACCTGCCCGGAATGCACCATGGACGTGCGCTGGATCAACACCTGGCACGACCCGGTGGCCGAGAAAGACGGTGCAGCCTCCCTGTTCGATGGCGGCGCGGATGTGGTCCTGACCGGTGCCGATACCCCTTCCAACGCGGATGTCGCTCAGGCCAAAGGCAAGTGGGGCATCACCTATGACTACATCGGCTCGTGCAAGGTCGAGCGCTGCCTGACCACGATCTACTGGAACTGGGGTCCCATCTACGCCAAGATCGCCCAGGGCGTGATCGACAAGACCTACAAGCCGGGCTTCGATTACTTCGATGCCGATTCCGGATCGCTGGGCCTGTTTGGCTTCATGGAAGGCCAGACGATGACCAAGGGCGAGTCCGAGCTGCCTGGAGCCGACATCCAGATGGTCAAGGACACCCTGGCCCAGATGCTGGCGGGCAAGTTCACCCGCTTCGACGTCTTCTCCGGCGAGATCAAGGACAACAAGGGTAACGTCATCGTCCCGGCCGGTCAGAAATTCGAGCAAGCCGACATCGATCAATTCCCGCCTGGTGCTCCTGGTTTGGCCTGCAAGTACTGCATGTACTGGTGGGCGGATGGCATCACTGCCGAGTTGCCCAAGTTGAGCCAGTAAGCTTCAGCATGATTTAGGGGCCAGGGCTCTACGGGGTTCTGGCCCCTCTCCCATCTTTAAGCACGCTTTCTCTTGTTCCTAGTAAAACCTTAACAAGTGAGATGGCCGAAAGCTTGTTCATCATTACAGGAGTGACGATGTGAATGCGATACAGCAAAAGGCAGGCCATTCATCTACCGGGGAGAAGACCCAACTCTACGTAAAGATGGAAGGGGTCGTCAAGCGCTTTCCTGGCGTGCTGGCAAACGATCGAGTGGATTTTGATCTGCGCTACGGGGAAATCCATGCCTTGTTGGGAGAGAACGGGGCGGGAAAGAGTACGCTGATGAACGTCCTTGCCGGTTTGTACCAGCCGGAAGCCGGTACGATCATGGTCAAGGGAAGAGCCGTCAATTTTTCCTCCCCGCGGGATGCGATCCGGACCGGCATCGGGATGGTCCACCAGCACTTCATGCTGGTACCCTCCCAAACGGTGACGGAGAACATCCTTCTTGGATTGGACAAACCGCGCTTTCGACTCAACCTGCGCGAGTACGATCGCGAGATCAACGAGTTGGGTGAGCGCTTTGGATTGAAGGTCGATCCACGGGCCAAGGTCTGGCAGCTTTCCGTGGGTGAGCAGCAGCGGGTCGAGATTCTCAAGATGCTTTACCGGGGCACCGACATCCTGATCATGGATGAACCCACCGCCGTCCTGGCGCCGCAGGAAATCGAGGATTTGTTCAAGACCCTGCGGGCGATGGTTGCCGAGGGGAAATCCATCATCTTCATCAGCCATAAATTGCACGAGGTCATGGCGATCGCCGACCGCATCACGGTGTTGCGCAAAGGCAAGGTCACGGCGGCCGGCCTGGATGCCAAAAAATGCACACTCCAGGAGCTGGCCAGGCAGATGGTCGGGCGGGATGTGATCTTCCACCTGGACAAAAAGGCCAAGACCCCTGGCGAAGTCATTCTCGAGGTGAAGGATATTCACGCTGAAAATGACAAAGGTCTGCATGCTTTGAACGGCGTTTCGTTAAACGTGCGCGCCGGCGAGATCGTCGGGTTGGCCGGCGTGGCGGGCAACGGTCAGCGCGAACTGGCCCAGGTCATCACCGGGCTGCGCAATTGCACGGGCGGGAAGATTTTCCTGCATGATGAAGCCATTACCAATCATTCGCCCCTGTTCGGGATCGCCCGCGGGATTTCGCACGTCCCGGAGGACCGCACCCACGTCGGCACGGCCCCCAACCTGAGCGTGACCGATAATGTCATCATGAAGCAGTACCGCCGTCCGCCCATCGCCCGATATGGCATGTTGAGCATGCCGGTGGCGACGAAATTTGCCAACCAGCTGAAAACCGACTACGATATCATCGCGCCGAATGTGGAGACGCCCGTGCGCTTGCTTTCCGGCGGAAACCTCCAACGCGTCATCCTGGCGCGTGAGATTTCCGGACAGCCCTCTTTGCTCGTGGCCGTGCAGCCCACGCGCGGCCTGGACGTGGGGGCGATCGAGGGCGTCCAACGCCTGCTCCTGGCCCAGCGCGAGGCCGGTGCCGCCATCCTCCTTATTTCGGAAGAGCTGGAAGAGCTGTTGTCGCTCAGTGACCGCGTCTTCGTGATCTATGAAGGCCAGATCATGGGCGAGGTGAAGGTTAGCACCCAGGAAGCCTCCCCCGAGCTGATCGAAAAGATCGGCTTGATGATGACCGGGACGCCGCTCGAAAAGATCCACAAGGAGGCGAAGTAGCTATGCCTGCAGTCAACTCCTCCCAGCCCGTTTTGCGGCCCAGGCGTTTCCCGATCCGCCTGCACGTGGAACCCCGTCTCAAGGAGCCGCCGCGCTGGTATCCCCTGGCGGTTTCCCTGGGGGCCATCCTCGTCGCGCTGGTGATCGGCGGCATCCTCATCGCCCTTGCCGGCGGCGATCCATTCGCCTCCTACGCCCACATTGCCGAGGCTTCGTTTGGCAATATCGGTGTGCTTTCGGACACGATCGTCAAAGCCACGCCCATCCTGCTGACCAGCCTGGCTTGCGCGATCGCCTTTCGGATGAAGCTCTGGAATATCGGCGCTGAGGGCCAGTTCATCATGGGGGCGTTCGGGGCCAGTGCCATCGTATTGACCCCTGTACTGCCGGCGAATACATCTCCCTGGATATTCATCCCTGTCATGATCCTGGCGGGCATGCTGGCCGGGGCGGTGTGGGGGTTCATCCCGGGTTTTTTGAAGGCTCGCTTCAACGTCAATGAGATCATCAGCTCGTTGATGATGAACTACATCGCCGTTGCCTGGGTAAACTTCTGGGTCTTCGCCGTCTGGACGGAGGGCGGCTTCCAGATGACCCGCCAGTTCCCGGAAAACGCCTGGCTGCCCAGACTGCTCAATTACGCCGATAAAATTCCCATTTTCAGCGGCCTGACCACGCACCTGGGTCTGCTCTTCGGCATCGTGGCCGCGGTCGTCCTCTGGCTGATCGTTTACCGCAGCCGCTGGGGATATGAAATCCGCCTGATCGGCGACAACCCCCAGGCGGCCAAATATGCCGGCATCAACATCACCCGCAACATCGTGCTGGTCATGATGCTCTCGGGCGCCCTGGCCGGCCTGGGCGGCATGTCGGAGGTCACCGGCGTAGTCCACCGCCTGCAGACCTCGCCAATCGCCGCCGGGTACGGCTTTACCGGGATCATCGTGGCCTGGCTGGCGAAACTCAACCCGCTGGTCGCCATCCTGGTTTCGATTTTGTTCGGCGCGCTGATGCTGGCCGGGCGCGAAATCCAGCCCTCAGGTGTCCCCAAGATGATCCAGGGCATCATCCTCGTCTGCCTGATCGCCAGCGACTTCTTGCTGCGCTATCGGGTTCGCATTGAGCGCACCGCGGAGGAGGCCTGAGGCATGGATGCGATCATTATATCTTACAGGCGGGTGTTGCCAATGGCACAGTGCTGCTTGTTTGCCACCGTTGGGGAGCTTTTTGCGGAGCGCTCCGGCGTCATGAACCTGGGCGTGGAGGGCATGATGCTGATCGGGGCGATGAGCGCCTTCAGCGTGGCCGTCGCCACCGGCAATCCCTGGCTGGGGGTGCTGGTGGCGATGCTCGCCGCCGGGCTGCTCAGCCAGATCCATGCCTTCATCACCATCACCCTGCAGGCCGACCAGGTGGTCAGCGGACTGGCTCTGACCTTTCTCGGCACGGGCATCAGCCTGGTCCTGGGCGAAGGGTTGAGCAAGGCCGGGACGGTCCCGCTCCTGTCCAGCTTCTCGATCCCCTTGCTCGCCAAGATCCCATTCCTGGGACCGATCTTCTTTGCCAACCAGAGCGTGCTGGTGTATATCGGTTACCTGTTCATTCCCCTGGCGTGGTACTACATCAACCGCACCCGCCCGGGCATGCACCTGCGTGCGGTGGGCGAGTACCCGGCTGCCGCGGACGCCCTGGGGATCAACGTTTTCAGCCTGCGCTATTTCTACGTCTTTGTCGGCGGCGTGCTGGCCGGACTGGCCGGCGCCACGATCAGCCTGGCGGTTTCGCCGGGCTGGTTCAGCGAGCTGACCACGGGCGGCCAGGGCTGGATCGCCGTCGGCCTGGTGATCTTTGCCCAGTGGAACCCGCTGCGGGCCGCCTTTGGGTCGTACACCTTCGGTGCCTTGCGCCGCCTGATCCTGGACATCCAGGGACCGACCACCCTCCTGGGACTGCGCAATCCTTTCTATTACAACCCGTACTGGGGCTTCTTCCTGCAGATGCTCCCCTATGCCTTCACGATCATCGTGCTGGTGATTGGGTCGCGTGAGGCCATGCGCAAACGCCTTGGAGCCCCGGCCGCACTGGGCACCCCCTACATTCGAGGGGAGCGCGGCCTGTAGGTTTTCGCCAGAGGCATCCCTGTGCTTTCTTTTTATGCCGCGCGAGCATTCGCCTGAATCCGCTCGAGCGCCACATGACATGAGGTTCCATTGGTTCGGTGGTCGGGGCGGGCGGTTTTCCTGCCTGCCTCGGCGTCGGGTCACGCATCTGTCGAAAAGTGCCGCCGATTCAATCCCAGACCAGTGTTCCATATTGACCGATCCCATGAACCTTTGGCAAGAGTATCTCCGCCCCACGAACGTCAACGCAGCTTTGCAAGCCCTCGCCTCGGCCCCCGGCCCGGCAAGCCCGATCGCCGGCGGGACCGACCTGATGCTGGATTTGCAGCAGGGCAACCATCCACCCCTTCACACTCTGGTGGACCTGACCGCCATCCCGGAGCTGGCTGCCCTGGAAATCCGTGGGCCGGAGCTGTTCATCGGCGCGGCGGTGCCCCTCCGCCGCATCGCCGCTTCGCCGCTGGTCATCGACCATGCCCAGGCCCTGGTCGAAGCCTGCCACCTGATCGGCGGGCCGCAGGTGCGCAACATGGCCACCCTGGGCGGCAATGTCGCCCATGCCCTGCCGGCCGCCGACGGGACGATCGCCCTGATGGCCCTGGATGCCCAGGCGGAGGTCGCCAGCCGGGAGGGGTGCCGGCGGGTTCCCTTGGTTGAACTCTTCGTCGGCCCGGGCCAGTCGGCGTTGAAGCCCGGCCAGGAGCTGCTGGTCGGGTTCGATCTGCCCCTGCGGCATGCGCATCAGGCTTCGGCCTTTAAACGTGTAATGCGCCTCCAGGGAATTGCCCTGCCGATCCTGAACCTGGCCGTCTGGCTGGAGCGCGCCGCAGACCAGATCGTCGAGGTGCGCATCGCCGTCGGGCCATCCGGCCCCGTCCCCCGGCGCATCCCGGCTGCCGAGGAGATCTTGCGCGGCCAGGCTCCTACACCCGAATGCAGGACCCGTGCGCTGGAGGCGCTTCTCGGGCAGGTCCATTTCCGCACCAGCCCCTATCGCGCCAGCGCAGCCTATCGCCAGCACCTGGTGGCGGGCCTTTTGGAAGAGACGCTTCTCACTGCCTGGGAACGGGCGGAATCTGTATAGGTAGAATCAGCCATGGATCAGAACATCTCGCTTACCGTTAACGGCCAAAAATACGAGCTGCCTCCGCTTCCAGGGGAAACCCTGGCGGACCTGCTGCGCAATCGCCTGCGCCTGACCGGCACCAAGATCGGCTGCAACGAGGCCGAATGCGGTGCCTGCACGGTCGTGGTGGACGGTGACCCGGTGCTGTCCTGCGTCTATCCGGCCGAGCGCGCCCATGGCAAGAGCATCACCACCATCGAAGGTCTGGCCGAACGCCGGGAGGACGGCATCCGGCTCCACCCCCTGCAGGAAGCTTTCGTCGCCCACGGCGCCGTGCAGTGTGGCTTCTGCATCCCGGGCCAGATCATGACGGCCTACGCCTTGCTGCAGTGCAACCCGGACCCAAGCCGCGCGAGATCCGCTACGCCCTCAAGGACACCCTGTGCCGCTGCGCAGGCTACCCTTCCATCGAGAACGCCATTCAGGCGGCAGCCTGTACGCTGCGCAGCGGTGGGCCGCTCCCCGGGCCCAGGGTCCAGGAGTCGGCGGCCGGGTTCGAGGTCATCGGCCGGATGCAGGTCCGACCGGACGCGGTCGAGAAGGTCACTGGCGAGGCGATCTTCACCGACGACCTGGCGTTCGACGGCATGCTCTTCGCGGCGGTCAAACGCGCCGGGGTGCCGCACGCCTTCTTGCGCCGGCTGGATGTCGAAAAGGCCCGCCGCCTGCCGGGCGTGAAGGTCGTGCTCACGGCTGAGGACCTGACGGCGGAGAAAAACCACGGCCTGGTGATCTACGACTGGCCGATCATGGTCGGCCTCGGGGAGAGGGTGCGCTACGTCGGTGACGCGCTGGCGATCGTCGCTGCAGAGAGCCAGCAGGTCGCGACCGAGGCCGTGAACCTGATCGAGGCTGAGCTCGAGCCGCTGACGGTGATCAGCGACCCGGTCCAGGCGCACCAGCCGGGGGCGCCCGTCTTGCACGAAAAGGGCAACCTGCTCAAGCACATCAAGGTTCGCAAAGGAGACATGGAACGGGGGTTCGCCGAGGCCGAGATCGTTCTGGAGCATACCTTTCACACCCCCATCATGGACCACGCTTTCCTGGAACCGGAGTGCAGCATCGCCGTGCCTTCGTCTGACGGGCGCATGCTCATCTACGTCGGCTCGCAGATCCCGTACTCGGACCGCGAGCAGGTGGCCCGCGCCCTGGGCTGGCCGGAGGAGAAAGTGCGCGTGATCGGGCAATTGATGGGCGGCGGCTTCGGCGGCAAGGAGGACATCGCCGGGCAGATCCACGCCGCCCTGCTGGCGCGTGCCACCGGCCGGCCGGTCAAGCTGCTCTTCGACCGGCACGAGAGCCTGCTCGTTCATCCCAAGCGCCACGCCACCCAGATCCGGGTCAAGATCGGCGCCAAGAAGGACGGCCGCCTGACCGCGGTGGAGACCGAGCTGTACGGCGACACCGGGGCATATGCCTCCCTGGGCGAGAAGGTGATGACGCGCGCCACCACGCACTCCGCCGGGCCGTACGAAGCCCCGCACGTGCGCGCCGATTGCTACGCCATGTACACCAACAATCCCCCGGCGGGCGCCTTTCGCGGCTTCGGCGTCACGCAGTCGGCATTTGCCGTGGAGACGATGATGGACATGCTGGCGGAGAAACTCGGCCTGGACCGGGTGGAGCTGCGCCGCAGGAACGCCCTGCGCGCCGGCAGTGTGACCAACACCGGCCAGGTACTGCGCGAGAGCGTCGGGCTGCTCGACTGCATCGACAAGGCCGAGGCCGAGATGCTGCGCCTGGCCCGGGAGGAGGCCCCCGGCGGATCGCCGTTCGAACTCGCGCCCGGCCCCGGAGGCTCCAGCCCTGCGCCGCGCCTGGGGCTTCGCCGTGGCTTACAAGAACACCGGCCTGGGCGGCGGCGCTCCGGACAAGTCCGGCGCCGAGGTCGAGCTCTACCCGGACGGCCGGCTCGAGGTGCGCACCTCCGCCGCCGAGCTCGGGCAGGGGCTGGTGACCGTCCTGCAGATGATCGTGGCGCAGGAGCTCGGCGCGCCGCTGGCGCAGGTGCGCGTCCTGGTGATGGACACGGACCTGACCCCGGACGGCGGGCCGACCACCGCCTCCCGCCAGACCTACGTCACGGGCAATGCCGCCCGATTGGCAGCCCGGGCGCTGCGTGACAAGATCGTCTCCGTGCTGTCCGAGAAATACGACTTGCCTCCGGAAAAGGTGACCTTCAAGGACGGCACGGTCCGGGCTGGGAAGCGGTCCATCCCGCTGGCAGAGGCGGCCGCCGAGATGAAAGCTGCCGGGCAGGCCTCGAAAATCCTGTACGAGTATTCCGCACCGGAGACCCTGCCGCTGGGCGAGGGCGGGGACATGCATTTTGCCTTTTCCTTCGCCGCGCAGGCCGCCGAAGTGGAGGTCAACACGCTCACCGGTGAGGTGCGCGTCCTGCGGGTGGTCACTGCCAACGATGTCGGACGGGCCATTAACCCCCTTGGCCTGCAGGCGCAGGTCGAGGGCGGGGTGATGATGGGATTGGGCAATGCCCTGACCGAGAATTTCATCGTCGAGGACGGCACCGTGGTCACCGACCGGTTGGCGCGCTATCGCATCCCCTCGATCGTGCACACTCCCGAGATCACCTCGATCGTGGTCGAGGCGCCGACTGGCGAAGGACCGTATGGGGCCAAGGGCATCGGCGAGATCGTCAGCATCCCGACCATCCCGGCCATCACGAATGCCATTTACAACGCCGTGGGCGTCCGTATCGACCGCCTGCCGGTGGACCAGGAGCAGATCTCTGCGGCCTTGATGACCCGCGAGGGGGTGCGGAGTTGATGATAAAATTCAGCCGGTAGGTGTCCTCTCACCTTTTGTCGATCGGGGAACAGACCTTTATAGGCGGTCTCTCATGGATAAATTCGTCGGCTATCGCTGCTCGCTTTGCAAGGCCGAGTACCTCCCGGGTCAGGTGACTTACACCTGCCCCATGGACGGAGGCAATCTGGACGTGGTGCTGAATTTCGATGCCATCCGCCAAAAGTTCCAGCCGGAGGACCTGACCTCCCGCTCGGAGGCCTCGCTCTGGCGCTACCTGCCGCTGCTGCCCATCCCGGACCCCGGCGGGGAGGGGACGCCGCTGCGCGCCGCCGGCTGGACCCCTACCTTCGCCCTGCCCGGGCTGGCGAAGAAGCTTGGGCTGGAACACCTCTGGCTCAAGGACGAGAGCCGCAATCCGACCGCCTCGTTCAAAGACCGCGCCAGCGCGGTGGTGGTCGGGCGCGCCCGTGAGGTTAAAGCCGAGGTCGTGGTGACGGCCTCCACCGGCAACGCCGGCGCGGCCCTGGCGGGGATGTCCGCCGCGGTGGGGCAGAAGGCGGTCATCTTCGCCCCCAAGACCGCTCCGGCTGCCAAGGTCGCCCAGCTGCTGGTCTTCGGCGCCAAAGTCCTGCTCGTGGACGGCAGCTACGACGACGCCTTCGACCTGACGATCAAAGCCGCCGAAGCGTTCGGCTGGTACTGCCGCAACACCGGCTACAACCCATTCACCGCCGAGGGTAAGAAGACCGCCGCGTTGGAGATCTGGGAGTGGTGGCGCGGCGCATGGCGCATGGAAGACGGGGCTCTCAAACGCGCCCCGCTGACCGTCTTCGTCTCGGTCGGTGATGGCAACATCATCTCCGGACTGCACAAGGGCTTCAAGGACCTGCTGTCGCTGGGCTGGCTCGAGCAGGTGCCGCGGCTGATCGGTGTGCAGGCCGAAGGGTCGGCGGCGATCGCCAGCGCCTTCCATGCCGGGACGGAGCAGATCGTCCCGGTGGCGGCGCAGACCATCGCCGACAGCATCTCGGTCGACCTGCCGCGCGACGGCGTGCGCGCCGTGCGGGCGGCGCGTGAAACCGGCGGGATGTACATCACGGTGGCGGATGCCGACATCCTGGCGGCCATCGCCGAGCTGGGCAAGGTGGGAGTGTTCGCCGAGCCGGCCGGGGCGGCTGCCTATGCCGGGCTGGTAAAAGCTGCCGGCGAAGGTGTGGTCCGGCCCAAGGATGCCATCCTGGTGCTGAACACCGGCTCCGGATTGAAGGACGTGCGCGCCGCCATGCAGGCGGTGAAGGAAGCCCCGGTGATCGAGCCGACGCTGGAGGCGGTCAAACCATGGCTTTGAAACCGGACGTGCACTGGAAGCCGACCGTCCGCTACCTGGCCTTTGCCATCCTGTTCGTCCTCCTGGCGATGGGACTGTGGTACGTCCGCCGGGTGATCGAACCGCTGATCATTGCCGCATTTATCGCCTACCTGATCCATCCGGTGGTCAACTACCTCACCCAGAGGGCCAGGATGACGCGCAAGGTGGCGGTCAACCTGGTGTACTTCATCACCCTGGCCATTCTGGTCGGTGTGCCGGCCACGCTGACCCCGCTCTTTTTCGACGAGCTCCGGCAGGTGGCCAGCGACACACTTAACATTTTCAACCAGCTCGCGGTCTGGCTGATGCAGCCCCATGTATTCTTGGGTTTCCCGCTTGACCTGAGTCAATATGCCGGTCAGCTGGTTACATTCCGCTCGACTTTCCTTACCAACCTTCCCGATCAGGCTTTCCAGCTGCTGGGGAAGACCTCGCTGACCGCCCTCTGGACGCTCGTCATCCTGGTCGCGGTGTACTATTTTTTAGCCAGGTGGCCGAGCATGCGCCGCGGTTTCATCGGCTCGTTCCCGGAGGCTTATCAACCCGAGCTGGCCGAGCTTTACCAGCGCCTGCGCCTGATCTGGCTTAGTTATCTGCGCGGACAGCTGACCCTGATGATCATCGTCGGGGTGAGCTTCACGATCAGCTGGACGATCCTCGGCATCCCCGGAGCGTTGGTGTTGGGGGTCCTGGCCGGTCTGATGACCATCATCCCGGATGTGGGACCGTTCCTGGCGGCCGTGCTGGCAATCGGGGTCGCACTGCTCGAGGGATCGAACTGGAGCTGGATGCCTGCCTCCCACATTGTGGATGCCTTGATCGTGCTGGCGGTCTATCTGGTCCTGATCGGGATTAAAAACTTCTGGCTGCGCCCGGTGATCATGGGGCACAGCGTTCGCATGCACGAGGCGGTCGTCCTGGTTTCCATCCTCCTGGCGACCGTCCTGTGGGGCATCCTGGGAGCCTTGGTGGTCGTCCCGCTGCTGGCTTCGGCGGTCGTGATCGGTGACTACCTGCGCCGCCGCATCCTGGGCCTTCCACCTTTCCCGCCTGCGGAACCGTTCGTCTCCCCGGAAACTCTGCAAGCAGCGTCTGAAAAGAGTACCGCCTTAGAAGACGGGCGGAAGACATTAAGAACTGCCGTCAAGAAAACCAAGCCCTCACGAAAGAAGAGGTGATCATGGCCGTAACCTTTTCAATCATTGCTCCGATTTTTAATGAAATGGACAACATCCCCGAACTCTACCGCCGCGTGAAGGAGGTCATGTCCGCCACCGGCGAGACCTGGGAGCTGCTCCTGGTCGACGACGGCTCGAGCGACGGCTCGACCGGGCGCATCCGCGAGCTGGCAACGAAAGACGGGCATGTCCGCCCGGTGATCTTCGCCCGCAACTTCGGCCACCAGATCGCTGTCACCGCCGGTCTGGACTATGCCCGGGGCCAGGCCGCCGTGATCATCGATGCTGATCTGCAGGACCCGCCCGAGATCATTCCGGAATTGATCGCCAAATGGCGGGAAGGCTATGAGGTGGTCTACGCCGTACGCGCCGAGCGCGAGGGAGAGACCTGGTTTAAAGAGATGACCGCGGCTCTTTTCTACCGCCTCATCTTCCGCATCACCGACGTCAAAATTCCCCTGGACACCGGTGATTTCCGTCTGCTGGATCGCAAAGTGGTCGACGTGATGGGTAAAATGCGCGAGAAACACCGTTTCCTGCGCGGCATGGCCTCCTGGGTCGGCTTCCGCCAGATCGGCGTGCCGTACAAGCGGGCGGCGCGCCATGCCGGTGTGACCAAGTATCCCTTCAGGAAGATGCTCCGCCTGGCGCTGAATGCCATCACCGGTTTCTCGTATTTCCCCCTGCAGCTGGCGACCTATTTTGGCTTCGTTTCAGCCGGGTTGGCCATCGTCGCCATCCCGGTAGTCATCCTCATGCGCCTGATCGGGCACGGCGCCTTCCTCGGCCAGGCGACCACCCTGCTCGCCGTGCTCTTCCTGGGCGGGGTGCAGCTGATCTCGCTGGGCGTCCTGGGCGAGTACCTGGGGCGGATCTATGATGAGGTCAAGGGCCGGCCGCTGTACATCCTGCGCGAAGCCCCGGACCAAGAGAAGGGTCGACAGGCGCGCTAGACAGGACCGCGGGCATGGAAGAACCAAACGGCTTGGCATCCAAAATCATCGCCGTCCTCCGACAGAAGATCTTGCCCTTGATCATCCTGTTGGTCTTGGGCGAAGCCGCAATCTGGCTGAGCGGAAAAGCCAGCCTGGTATTGTTGCTCTTGTCTTTTCTTGCGCTGGTGGCAGCCGCAATCCTGGGTGCGGCGGTGCGCGTCTGGCTCGATGCCAGGCACAAGCAGTAGTTGGAGGTGGCATGTTCTCGAGGAATTCGGATCGCATGTCGGATACTTCCTACCGCCTGATGGTTGCGACGATGGACATCGTCGATTTTCTCTTTTCCCACATCGAGAAGCGCGTGGATAAATTCGGCATCCGCCCGGGGATGACGGTGGTGGATTACGCCTGCGGGCCGGGACGGTACACCGTCTTCTATTCCCGGCTGGCCGGTCCGCAGGGCAAGGTTTACGCCGTCGACATCCACGAGATCGCCATCCAACTCGTCAAGCAGAAAAAAGAGCGCTACGGGTTGAACAACGTGGAGCCGGTCCTGGCACACGGCTATGCCAGCGGCTTGCCGGACGGCATCGCCGACGTGGTGACGGCCATCGACGTCTTCTTCGGTATCCACGACCAGAAGGCTTTCCTGGCCGAGCTCAGGCGCATCGCCAAGCCGGACGGTATTCTGGTCATCGACGACGGTCACCAGCCGCGCCGGGTGACCAAGGCACAGATCGCCGCAGCCGGCAGCTGGGAGATCTTCGCCGAGACCAGGGATCACATGAAGTGCAAACCTGCCTGATGGCAGGCTGGACAGGCGGGGGAGGGGATTTCCAAACGGACGCTGGAGACAAGCATTGACTTACGACTTCGACCGGATCATCGATCGCCGCAGCAGCGGTTCAATAAAATGGAATAAATATCCTGCCGATGTCCTGCCCCTGTGGGTAGCGGACATGGATTTCAACGCTCCCGAGCCGATCCTCGCCGCGCTGCAGGCGGGCGTGACCCACGGCGTCTTCGGTTACGAGATGCCTTCCAAAGAGCTGCTGGGGATGGTGGCTGCGCGGATGGAGAAGCTGTACGGCTGGCAGGTCTCGCCCGAGGCGGTGGTGGCGACGCCGGGGATCGTCTCGGCATTCAACGCTGCGGCGCGCCTCGTCTGCGCGCCGGGTGAGGGCATCCTGGTCCAGCCGCCGGTCTACCCGCCTTTCCTGAGCGTGGCGGGGAACGTCGCGGCGGTGCGCCAGCTGGCGTCTCTGAAACAGGTGAATCAGGGGTCCAGGCTGCATTACGAGATCGACTGGCAGGCATTCGAAGAGGCCGTGAATTCCGGGGGTGCCAGGACCGGCATGTTCCTGCTGTGTGCGCCGCATAACCCGACCGGTCAGATCTACGCAGACGACGAGCTGCGCCGCATGGCGGCAGTCTGCCTGAAGCACGGGATCGTGCTCTGCTCGGACGAGATCCACAGCGAGCTGCTGCTCGGCGGCGCCCGCCACGTCCCGGTCGCCAGCCTCGACCCGGCCATCGCCGCGCGAAAGCCTCACCCTGGTCGCTCCCAGCAAGACCTTCAACGTGCCCGGCCTGTTCTGCGGTTTCGCCATCATCCCCGACAAGGACCTGTGTGAGCGCTACAAAAAGACCGTCGAGAGCATGACCCTGCACGTCAGCAGCCTGGGCCTGGCGGCGGCGCAGGCTGCCTTCTCCGGCGACTGTGAAGACTGGCTGGCGGAGCTGCGCCTGTACCTGACCGCCAATCGCGATTTCCTCGTCGGGTACGTGGAGGCCAATTTCCCGGGGATCAGGGTCACGGCTCCGGATGCCACGTACCTGGCCTGGCTGGACTGCAACGACCTGATCCGGGATGGGAAGATGGCCGGGCCGGCGCACAAGTTTTTTCTGGAGCAGGCCAGGGTGGCGTTGAATGACGGGGCCGAGTTCGGCCCGGGCGGGGAGGGTTTTGTCCGACTAAATTTCGGCTGTCCGCGCCAGACCCTGACCGAAGCATTGGAGCGGATGACGGTCGCTCTCGCTCGGATGGGATGATTTTGGAAGGAGTTGAGCCATGAAAGTCTTATTTATCGGCGGGACAGGCCTGATCAGCTCGGCCTGCTCGGACCTGGCATTGGAGCGCGGCCTGGAGCTGACCCTGCTCAACCGCGGCCGGTCGGGAAAGTACCCCGTCCCGGCTGGCGCCCGGCTGCTCGTCGGCGACGTCCACGGGGATACGGCCGCGCTGGCGCGGGTGCTCGAGGGGCAGCACTTCGATGCCGTCGTTGACTGGGTCGCCTACACTCCGGACGACGTCGAGCGGGACATCCGCCTGTTCGGCGGCAAAACCGGGCAATTCGTCTTCATCAGCTCGGCCAGCGCCTACCAGAAACCACCCGCCCATTACCTGATCACCGAGGAAACGCCCCTGGAAAACCCGTATTGGGAATATTCCCGAAACAAGATCGCCTGCGAGGAGCGCCTGATGCAGGCTTATCACCGGGATGGATTTCCCGTGACCATCGTCCGCCCGTCCCTGACCTATGGGCCGTCGCAGATCCCGCTTTGCGTGGGCAGCTGGGAGCATCCTTATACCGTCATCGCGCGGATAAAAAGCGGGCGCAAGATCATCGTCCCCGGCGACGGGACCTCGCTGTGGGTATTGACCTGGAACGGGGATTTCGCCCGCGGTTTCCTCGGCCTGCTTGGGAACGAGCGGGCCATCGGACAGGCCTACCACATCACCTCCAACGAGGTCCTGACCTGGAACCAGATCTACGCCGAGGTCGGCCGGGCGCTGGGCGTGGAGCTGGACGTGGTCCACGTGTCCTCGGACCTGCTTGCCGCCCACGACCCGGGCATGCTCGGCAGCCTGACCGGCGACAAGGCCAACAGCGCCGTCTTCGACAACCGCAAGATCAAGGCGCTGGTCCCGGATTTCGTCTGCACCGTCCCCTGGGCGGACGGGGTGCGGCGGTCGCTGGCCTGGTTCGAAGCCGATCCCGCCGCGCCGGACGATCGACGAAGGGGCGGAACGGCGCTGGGAGGCGATCCTGGCAGCCTACCTGGGCGCGTTCCCAACCGCTCGTCAATAATTGCCGTATAATTAATTTATACTGCGTACGGGCTGGCACTGAAACCAGTCATCTGCAGGTCTTACAGGGCTGCAAAAATAAATAAACCAAAATCATCGTTTCCTCCTTGCTTTTTCGCAGCTTCAGTTCAGATATTTATGCAAGGAGCAGCTGGAGGAGGTTTCATCTCATGTACACTCTGACCCCAGACGAGAAGGCCACCCCGGTCATGATCTATACCCAGAACACGCTGATCCGCGGCGAGGTGGTCACGCGGCAGAACATCCGGGTCAGCATCTGGCTGCGCACGGAAGGCGCCCCGGAATACCTGCACGTGCTCAAGCCGCAGATCATCTTCCTCAACAGCAGCCCGCCGCGCGCCATCAGCTATGCGGAGATCTACCAACCTCTGGTCCAGGTGATCGCCTTCCACATGGCTCCGCCTGCCAGGGATCCGCTGGACTATGAGGAAGGCGAGAAGAATTGGGTCATGCAGCCGATCTCGGTTCAGGTTGGGACTTTCATTTTCAACGGAGCGCTGCGGATTTCCACGCAGGTCGACATCGGTACCAGCATCGCTTCCAATGCGCGCATTGCTTGGCTGTCGCTGTATGACGCCAAGGTATCCAACCCGAACATCCCTCAGATGGGGGAAATGCCTGTGCCGATGCTCCTGATACGGCCCGCTCAGGTTGGGTTTGCGGTTCAATCCTGAGCATCGCTCCCGCAGTTTGATGCAAGTTTTATTCCCGTGGAACGGAAGGAATTGTGGATTTAAACGACGTCGTGCGGCGGAAGATGAATCCCGCGCCCTGGTCCGAGGGGGAGAAGATCCCCTGGAACGACCCGGACTTCAGCCGCCGCATACTGCGCGAGCACCTGACGCAGAAACACGACGCTGCAAGCCGGCGCACTCGGATCATCGAGAAGCACGTGGACTGGATCCACACCGCGGTCCTGGAGGGGCGGCCTGCGCGGGTCCTCGACCTGGGCTGCGGACCCGGCCTGTACACCAGCCGCCTGGCCCGGCTCGGGCACGCCTGCACCGGGATCGACTTTTCACCTGCCTCGATCGCCTACGCGGTCGAGCATGCGCGCGAAGAATCCCTGGATTGTACGTACCAGCTCGAAGACATCCGCCGCGCTGATTTCGGCTCCGGCTTAGACCTGGTGATGTTCATTTTCGGGGAATTCAATGTCTTCCGCCCGAAGGATGCCAAGCTGATATTGAAGAAGGCCCATGCGGCGCTCGCACCCGGTGGGCAGCTGCTGCTGGAAGTCTCCACGTTCGAGGCCATCCGGGAGATTGGCGAGCAGCCTTCGATGTGGTATTCCGGGAGATCCGGTCTCTTCTCTGATCGACCCCATTTCTGTCTGATGGAGAGCTTCTGGGACGTGACCCACTGCGTGGCGACCGAACGTTATATCATCGTGGATGCCCGGACTGCCGTGGTGAACCTGTATGCCTCCAGCACCCAGGCGTATACCGAACCGGGTTACCGTACCCTGCTGGAGGAACGCGGCTTCCGGGAGGTTGTCTTCCATCTTTCGCTTACCGGGAAATTGGATTCGCTTCAGGAGGGCATGTTTGTCATCCTGGGGCGGAAATGAAAAGGCGGATGGAGGGCATCCATCCGCCAGTTTGCGCTTACCGAGGAAAGAGCGGGGGAAACCACTTTGTCGTTGTGGACGACGTCTGGCACCACCGGTAAAGCGTTGGCCAGGATCAGGTTACCCGGTCTTCCCTCCCTTGAGTATGTCTTCCATTTTCGGGGGACACCTCCTTCCAGACGTAACTCCGTCTGAAATCATCATACTCCGAAAATCATGAGAAAGTCATTAGAAAGTCATTAAAAAATGTAATTATATTTGTTAAGTCATGTCCAGACAGTAGGGTATATAGGACCGGAAGGATCGCCCGACTATCTTCTTGCAAGATATAATACTCTGACCGACGAGGATAGATCATGCCCAGTTTCGACCTGATCGCCTTCGATGCAGACGACACCCTCTGGCACAATGAGCGCCTGTACATTCGTGCGCAGGAGGAGCTGGCTGGTTTGCTGGCCCGCTACCGGGTGACGGAACCGGTCGGCGCGCGTCTGTACCAGACCGAGAGCCGCAACATCCAATACTTCGGATACGGGATTAAGTCTTATACCCTCTCGATGATCGAGACCGCCGTGGAGCTCACCCAGGGGCGCATTTCCGGGGAGGACGTGCGTGCGATCGTCGACCTGGCGAGGGAGATGCTCGATGCACAGGTGGAGCTGCTCGAGCATGCCGCCGAAACGGTGTCCCGACTGGCAGCCAGGCACCACCTGATGATCATCACCAAGGGCGACCTGCACGATCAGGAGACCAAGGTCGCCCGTTCCGGCTTGGAGGGCTTCTTCCAGCACATCGAAGTCGTCAGTGAAAAAGACCGCCGGAATTACGAGCAGCTGATCGTGAGGCATGCCATCGAACCGGCCCGCTTCATGATGGTGGGCAACTCGCTGCGCTCGGACATCCTGCCGATCCTGGAGTTGGGGGGCTGGGCAGTGTACGTCCCTTATCCGACCACCTGGCAGCACGAGGCTGCCGAGGCGCCGCCCCCGGGCCAGGCGGGGTTCTTTCAGCTCGAGCACATCGGCTTGCTGCCCGCCTTGCTGGAGCGGCTCGAATAGGCAGGCCCGGCCTCCACGCCATGATCACAACCGAGAAAGAGTTTTTGGATTACCTGGACGGGCACGGTTTTCACTACCAGCGGGTGGAGCACGCGCCGGTCTACACCTGCGCCGAGGCCGAACGCGAGCGCCCGCCCTTGCCGGCTGCCAGTCTCAAGAACCTTTTTTTGCGCGACAAGAAAGGACGACGCTTTTTCCTGGCGGTGACCGCCTGCGAAAAAAGCCTGGACCTCAGCCGCCTGGCAGAGCAGGTCGGTGTGTCGAAGCTGAGCTTTGGCTCGGAAGGCGACCTGGAGCGGCTTCTCGGCGTGGGCCGCGGCGCGGTGACCGTCCTGGGTCTGGTGAACGACGCGGACCACCGGGTGGAACTGTGGGTCGACGCGGAAGTGTGGGCGAGCCAGAACTTCCTGTGCCATCCCCTGGTTAACACGGCCACGCTGGTGCTTTCCAAGGAGTCCCTTGAACGGTTTTTCGCGCTGGGCGGGCACACCGTCCATCTTTTCGAGGCATAGCCGGCGAAGCCACGCCGGGGCGGATCGCCCATTTGCGCGCAAGGTTGAAAACCGAGTTGGTTGAGAACGATCCCTGAACCTGATGGAGTCGAAATGAAAGAAACTTCCCAGACCAATTCCTCCCGTCTCGATATTTTGATCGCATTCCTGATCGCAGTCGTCTCGACGACTTTTGCGGTTTCAGCCTGGCGGATCAGCATGGTTTCCTCCAATGCGGGGGATGCCAGCCGCCACGGTATATTGGAGACGATCAAGAAGCAGTCCTTCACGAACGAAGACTGGCGCACGACCTACGAGGAGGCCGGCAACGCAGAAGGCTACGCCGTTTATCTCGCTGAAATCAATGCCCTGGAAGCCGGCGGGGACCCTGCCGCAGCAGCCCAGGCGGTAAACCTGCGCCAGTACTTGCTCCCCAGCCTGAAGTTGCTCGCCGGTCCGCTGGCCTCTGAAGACGAGTATCGAAATCCGGACGACACCTACAATCTCCAGAAACGCTTCGAAGCCCTGGAGGCCGCCACTCCCGACTTGCAAGACCTCGACCCGCAGTCGGCATTTCAGCTTGCCGGTCGCTATAACTCCGAACAACGTTGGCTGACCGTTGCCACTGTGCTTTTGGCCACCAGCTTGTTCTGGCTGGCACTGGCCGAGATCGGGGGGAAGCGCCTGCGCCTGTCGACCTTGGTGATCGGCGCCGTTGTGTATGGGGTGGGACTTGTGGCTCTGGTGGTGATCGAAGCGGTCTTCTTCTTCCTGCGCGGAGGTGTGCTGTGACCGAATCCGTTCCCGGGCCGGTTTCCCAGTCTCCGGATGCTGATCGTTACAAGGTCCTGGTGGTCATCCTGACCGTCTTCACGACGGTCATCACCGCCGTGGTCGCCGGCCTGCAGGCCGATGCGAACATCCGCGCCTCCACCAGCAACCGCGATTCGCAGGTGTATGCCATCCTGGCTGCGGGGGAACTTCATCGCCAGAGCCTGCAAGCGGCCTACGATACCAATGTATTTTCCGGTTTCCTCAAAGACTCGCAGGAGGCCAACGTCATGCAGCTGACTGCCCTTCAGCAGCAGCAAAAGGGCGATGCGCGAGACGGTGCGGACAGCCTGCTGCGGGGCAGTGTTGCCCAGGCGCGCGCTGACACTGCCAGAAAGTTCTCCATCTTTTACACCAACCCCCGCTACGCCCCCAAGACCGCGGATGGATCGCCGGACATGCAGGCCTACCTCGATGATTCCTATGCTGCAGCCAACGACCTGGTCGCCAGGCAGAACGCCGCCGCTGACAGCTACGATCGCTGGAACCGTAAAGGCGACTCCTATACCAGTGTGCTGGCCATCCTGGCCATCGCCTTTTTCTTGTTTGGCCTGGCGCAGGCGCTCTCCCCTCGCCTGCGCCTGCTCTTCGCCATTTTTGGGCTGGTGGCTCTCGCCGGGGCGGGTCTTTGGATGGTCTTGATCCTGGTGAGCTGAGCGCAGGTGCAGGAAAGCGAGGATCGCCTGTGCACCTGCTGGTCAACACCGCCACCCTGGTTTGCTCCAAAGCGTCCCTGTAGCCGCCTTTTAAGCTGGGCGGATATACAGTCCACTTATTCGATATTTTATATGGATCTGTATGCAAATTCGTATTGTGTCATTCTCCCGGAGGGACACCGGGACGGTGTGAGCGACCGTAGGGAGCGAAGAATCTCTGGTTTATAGGCACTCTGGTTTGAATTCTGAGATTCTTCGTCGCTTCGCTCCTCAGAATGACAGGTGAAAATGATTTTGTATACAGGCTCTAGCCATTTACTGGTTTTGTTGGGACAACCTTTCGCTCCCCCGGTTGTCGATATCATCGGGGAAGAACTACGTTCAAGGGAGGCGATCACACTGAAGTTGCTGGGCTACCGAGGCAATATGGGCCCGGTCATCTTTCGAAACCTGACTGGCCTGGCCGGCTCGCTTCCAGACCGCACACAGAGCTGGATCGAGGATCGGCGCGGAAGCGGAAACCGTTTGGGTCAGCTTGTCCGCCTCTGCCCAGCGCCCGAGTTGGGCATAAGCCTCTATGAATACGAGGTTTTCCGAAAGTTCCCAGGCGAACAACTGGCTGCCGAAAGCCTGATCCCCCAGACTGGCAACTTTCTGCCAGTCGCCGTTCTGACGGGCGAGGTCGGCTTTTTCGAAGAAATAGCACCAAGTGTGACTAGATCCCGAGCCGAACAAGAAGGCGGGAGGGGTGGCCGGGTGGCCCGGCGATGGGATGATCCGGTCCATGTTCGAGAGCGGGAGGGCTGCTGCGACAAGTGGAGGCACCGCATAAGAATTCAGGAGGATTGGGTGCCCGTTTTTAGTCTTATAAACCTGAAGAAAAATCAGGTCCTGGTCGTATTCGGGGTTCAGAACTCTCAGACAACCAGGCGGGTTGAAGTACATGACGACCATTTGGTCCGTGGAGCCTCGAAAATCGACCGACTTGTAGAAATTTTGATCGACAGCCTGACCAGGGTCGAGGGCGGGGATTTCGTTTCCAAGCCTGGTGGTGAGTGAATCAAAGACGGCCGGCAGGTGAGTGGTATGGTTATCCGGCGCATAAATCCAGTTGACCAGGAAGGTAAGACCTTCATCGTCTGTAAATGGAAATGCGAGGTTGTCGGAGACCAGTAGCGTATTGGGCTTTAATGCAGGCATCCGCCAGGTCAACTGCCAGGCGAACAATTTTTGCAGGTCCGATTCAGACCGGAAGAGAGCGGCATTGTAATACTGGAGGCCGATCGCCATGCCCGCCAGGGTGGCGGCGAGGGTGATGCTCTGCCTTGGATGAGGGAGCAGCTCCATCAGACCGGTCAGCAACAGGCCGACGCCCAGGATAAAGGCCAGTGACCAACGGTCTCTTTCAAACTGCGACGCCACGGTCACACCGGCAACGTAATATGGGATGCCTGCCACAAGGATTGCAACTAAACCGACCCCGATGAATTGCCAAATATGGGCTCGTCTGTGGTCGGGCTGGAGCAGCTCGGAATGCGTATCCTTCTGGAGACGATTTAGATAGAGGGTCAGCCCGATTACGCTGACGACGACAAGCAGGGGATATATCGTTTTAAACCGATAGATAAATCTTTGAAAATTTATTTGAACGGTATTTTCCCATGCTCCCACCGTAACAACCCCGAATGTGCGCCAAATTGTCCCCAACAGCCCAAGCAGTCCCCGACCAGGATCGGATCGGATTTGGTCAATCAGCACCGGTTGATAAGTAGGAAATTTATAAATGAATACACGCCAAAGTAGATAGAATCCCAGCAGCAGCAGGAAAGGTGCAGAATAGACGGCTGTCCTGCCCAGGCGACGCTTCCAATCCGGAAGTATGGTTGTAAGGGCAATCCAGATGAAAAAAGGTCGCAGCAGCTCCAGGCCGATCAGGTATTCACTGGAAAACAACTGCAGGGCTGCGCCCGCGAGCGCGCCGATCATCGCGGGCCAGAAATAACGGGGGCGGTGTATGGCCAGGACCATCAATCCAAGCGAAATGTAAAATACTGCCTGGAAGATCCAAAAGTAGTGATACGTCAAAGCCTCTGATTGCTGGCTAAATCCCGGATAGACCGCGTAGAGCAGCGCTACTGTGAAGGTCAAACGGGGGTGCCCACCCCAGACCTGCTGCAGGAACCACCAGATGGATACGGCCGCTATCCAGCGCAACAAAATTGCGTAGATTTGCCAGGCCAGGAGATTCGTGCCCAGGACAGGGGTAACGGCAATTTCGATGTAAGCACGCAACGGGCGGAGGACATCCGGTGCTGTCGTTCTCAATCCCTGGTAACCCAGAAAGTACCGCGTCCATGCATAGGTCCAATCGTCCCAATAAAACCCCATATGGTTTGCATAAAGGCCATAGCAAACACCAACCACAGCCAGGAGGGCGACCGGCACGGTCCAGGTGCGCAAGGTGCCGTCTGAGGTAAAAAATATTTTTCTGTAGATCTTGTACAAGTGCGTGTTTTCAAGCCAGTTCGAGATTTTGCTTATCATCCAAGACCTCGACCTCCTGCAGCCCGATTTCCATGAAAACACCAAATACTTTGGGCTTGTAGGCGCTGAATTCGACTTTTTACCCTGCCCAATAACATTTCTGCTTATATCTTTTCCGCACTGTGGCCGTATTTTATCATAACGTGTGGCTCTTTTTTTTACGATAATAATCGAGTTTATTGATAACTTCCCAGGAGGAGACATGACCACGATCGACTTATCCGTCATCAAGGACCGCCGCAAGCGCGCCGTTCAGCGGGCGCGCGAACGCAATATCATCATACCCACCTACGCACAGATGAAGGACCCGACCAAGATCCCCGCCAAAGTCAAGACGGGGCTGATGGGTGTCGGCTTGTGGGACGTCCATCCGTTGCCGGTGCCTTGGATGTCCGGGTCTATTTGCGATATAATCGAGTTGTCAGACAACTTCCCGGGAGGAGACATGACCACGATCGACTTATCCGTCATCAAGGACCGCCGCAAGCGCGCCGTTCAGCGGGCGCGCGAACGCAATATCATCATCCCCACCTACGCACAGATGAAGGACCCGACCAAGATCCCCGCCAAAGTCAGGGCGGAGCTCAAGGGTGTCGGGCTGTGGGACGTGGCCCCGCGCAACCTGTTCCGCATCACCTGGCACAACGAGCCGAAGGAGAGCGGCGGGGGCTTCGGCGGGGTCAACTACCCTCGAGCTGCCCTCCAGCCTGACCGGTGTCCCGGCGCGCATCATCGTCCTGGTCGGCAAGTGGTTCCCGACCGGGGCGCACAAGGTCGGCGCGGCCTTCGGCTGCCTGGTCCCCCGCCTGGTCACCGGCCAGTTCGACCCGACGACCCAGAAGGCCGTCTGGCCCTCGACCGGCAACTACTGCCGCGGCGGCGCCTACGACTCCGCCCTGCTGGGCTGCAACTCCATCGCCATCCTGCCGGAAGGCATGAGCCAGGGAGCGCTTCGAGTGGCTCGCGAAGATCGCCGGCGAGACGATCAAGACCCCCGGCACCGAGTCCAACGTCAAGGAGATCTTCGACAAGTGCTGGGAGCTGCGCAAGTCCGGCCAGGACCTGATGATCTTCAACCAGTTCGAGGAGTTCGGCAACTACCTGTGGCACTACGACGATCACCGGCCACGCCATGGAGGAGGTCCTCGAAGAAGTTGATGGGACCGAAGGATCATTACCGCGGCATGGCCTCCGCCACCGGTTCGGCCGGGACGATCGCCAGCGGCGACTACCTGAAGCAGCTCTTCCCCGACAGCAAGATCGTCGCCAGCGAGGCGCTGCAGTGCCCGACCCTGCTCGAGAACGGCTTCGGCGCCCACCGCATCGAGGGCATCGGCGACAAGCACGTGCCTTGGATCCACAACGTCAAGAACACCGACATGGTCGTGGCCATCGACGACAACGCCGTGGTGAATCTTTCCAGGCTCTTCAACGAGCCCGCCGGTCGGAAGTACCTTGCCTCAAGAGGCGTTCCCGGATCCCTGATCGCCCAGCTCGACTTGCTCGGTTTCTCTGGCATCGCCAACGTCCTGAGCGCCATCAAGTTCGCCAAGTACTACGAGCTGGGCGAGCACGACGTCGTCCTGACCGTCCTGACCGACTCGATGGAGCTCTACCAGTCCCGGCTGAAGGAGATGCATGCTGAGTTTGGCGCATACGACGGAAAAGGACGCGGCCGCTGATTTCGCCCGCTACCTGCAGGGCCAGTCGACCGACAATCTGCTCGAGCTGCGCTACACCGACCGCCGCCGGGTCCACAACCTGAAGTACTTCACCTGGGTCGAGCAGCAGGGCAAGACCTACGCCGAAATCCAGGCCATGTGGAACGAGGCGGATTACTGGACGAACGTCCAGAAGCAGGTCCCCGAGATCGACGCGTTGATCGAGGAGTTCAACGCCGAGGTGGGACTGGCATGAGTTTTTTGCCGTGCTGCGTCTTTACAGTCACCGCCTCCCTCGAGAACTCGAGGGAGGAACTGTTTTGCTTGAGATAGATCTCACCTGCCACTCTGCCGTGAGCTATCAGGAAAGTAAGGATTCAACCGGAGATTCGACATGATGCTGTAAGTTCGCGCGCCATCGGTTTTGATTAAAATGCAAGCACTTTAGAGCTGTACATCCCATGAATTACGGAGCAGTATGTGAAGAAGACTGTTTTATTGAGCGTTGCGGGGGAATCCCTCGTTGAGGCCATGTCATCCCGGGAGTGGGATGCCTGACATGGAAATCATACCCAATGTACATATCATCCCGGGGATAACTGTTAACCACTACCTTCTGAAGGACCCTAACGGGTTGACGTTGATCGACGCCGGCATCCCTGGCAGCGCGTGGAAAGTGCTCGCCTATCTCCGCCGGTGTCATTTTTCGCCCCATGACCTGAAGCGCATCTTGATCACCCATGCGGATTATGATCACGTGGGCGGCCTGGCGGCGCTCAAACGGGCAAGCGGGGCGCGCGTCTGTGCGCATGCCGTCGAAGCCCGGGCAATCGCCAGCGGCCGTTTTTCCCGCCCGCTGAAGGCTGTCAATGTTTATTTAAAGCGTCTCTTCATCCTGGCGGAAAACCTGGGGAAGACCGCTCCCGTCCAGGTCGACGAGACTCTGACGGCGGGCCAGGTGTTGCCGGTCCTGGATGGACTCCAGGTGGTTGATTCCTCCGGCCACACACCGGGGCATCTGTCCTTCTTCATGCCCTCGGCAGGCATCCTGTTCACGGGCGATTCAATCTTGTCTGTGAAAAACCGGCTGGTCGGCTCGCACGGCGCAGTGACGTGGGATCAGGATCAGGCTGACCGCTCTGTGAGCAGACAGGCTGCGCTGCGCGCCCGCATCGTCTGCTCGGCGCACGGGAACGTGGTGTGGAACGCCATCGGCAAGTTCCCACAGCGCTGGGAGCAATTTACGGCAACTCCTGCACTTCAAAATCTATCAATGCACTAACAATTTTAGATGATCAAGACGGTGGATGGCGTGCGGTCTCCCTCCCCATCCTTTGGTCATCCTCCGGGCCGCTCCCGGCTGGTCCCTGTTGCGCAACATGCCAGAGGTCAGCGTATTGGAACACAATACTCCAGGGTGTTCTTGAAATAAATTTCATAGACCCGACGGTCTTCGTCCACGATCAGGTCATTTTCCAGGAGGTAATCCCCGCGCAGGCTGCGGATCGCCTTTTTGATTTCCGCTGGGACCTTGTCGACGGTCAGGACGGCGTACCGCCCGCCCGGCAGGGTCTCGCGCGGACCGGCGTCTTCCACGGGGATGGGGAACTCGATGCAGCAGGTGTAACTGACCGCCTCTCCATCCACGACTTCAGGAATTCCGACGTGGAGCAGGGAATCGGGATCCAGCCCGTACTCGCTCGCCCTTTCGCGCAGCCCCTGGAAAGTCCGGCGGATCCTGCGATCGACACCCCGGGGAGTTGATTCGAGCAGGCAAGCGTGATAGAGTACAGGCAGGGAGGGCAGGTTACGGATTTCGACATCCAGGAGGGATTGCATGCTTTGAATTTTCAGGCATAAAGATAAATCCTGTCAAGGTGTGCCAGAGTTTATAATTGGGAGGCAATATGGTCAACCCGACGGATTTGGTTTTGGTTTGCGTTTTACCCCGCCCGCGTGATCTGGAAATTGCGCGGCTCCTGGGCTGGTACCGCATCCCGCTGCGCACCGCCCCCAAGGTGGTCGCGGTGGACTGCCTGGCCTTCTATCAACCGGCCAGCTTCGGTGAGGCCGGCGGACGGATCGAAGTGACCGCCGCGGTTTGCGGGCACGAGCTGACCACGCGCCCTCGAACTGTTGCGCGACGAGCCGGAACATCCCCGTGCCCGGGAGGAGTATTACAAGATCCAGATCAAGACCCTGGAGCGACTGCCCCAGCCGATCCAGGCGCAGACCTGGCGGCGGCTGACCTTCCTGTACACCACCGGGGAATACCTAGCGCGCGCCCGCACGCTGAACGACCTGGTGGTCCAGGCGGACGAGCGCGCCGTGCTGTGGCGCTCGCTGCGCGAGAGAGCGGAGAGATCCCAGCAATATAAAACCGACCTGCCGGAGGTCGACCTTGATCCAGCAATGCTGGCCGCAATCTTGGGGATCAAAGAGGCAGCCGCAACTTATGACGTCGAGGAGTATGAATGGTAACCAAAATCATCAAAGGTGGCACGCTGATCACATCATCCGAGATGGTCAAAGCCGACCTCTTGATTGAGGACGAAATCATCCGCCTGATCGGGCAAAACCTGGACCCTGGGGAGGCCGAGGTCGTGGATGCAACCGGCAGGTTCATCACTCCCGGCGGCGTGGACCCGCACACCCACTTCGACCTGCCCATGTTCGGCACCGTCTCCTCGGACGATCACTACACCGGTCACAAGGCGGCGGCCTTCGGGGGGACGACCACCGTGATCGACTTCGTTTCCCAGGATGCCCTTACCCTGCGGGAGTGCGTCGAGGCCTGGCATGCCAAAGCGGACGGCAAGGCAGCCATCGACTTCTCCTTCCACATGAACCTGACCCGCTTTGACGAGTCCATTGCCGCCCAAATTCCCTCCCTGCCGGAAATGGGCATCACCACCTTGAAGACCTTCACGGCCTACAACGGACGGCTGCGCCTCTCGGACGGGGAGATATTCCGGGCCATGCGCATCGCGAAAGAAAATGGCATGTTGGTCATGCTCCATGCGGAAAATGGGGATGTCATTGACCTGCTGGTCGCCGAAGCGCTCAAGGCAGGTCATCGGCAACCCGAGTGGCACGCCCGCACGCGTCCCGCTTGGGGTGCGGTGGAGGCCAGCTTACGCGCTGCCGCCCTGGCGTCCCAGGCCGGTGCGCCGCTCTACATCGTCCACATGAACGCGGCCGGAGAGGTGGACATGCTGCGCTACGCACGTGAGCGCGGCGTCCAGGTGATGGGCGAGACCTGCCCCCAGTACCTATTCTTCACTGAAGATGACCTGCGCCGCCCGGACGGGGCCAAGTGGATCTGCTCGCCGCCCATGCGCACCGCCGCCGACAACTCCCGTCTGTGGGAGGGGTTGAAAGACGCCACGCTGCAGACCATTGGCACGGACCACTGCCCGTTCTTCTTCGATGGGACCAAGTCGATCGTCTATGAAGGCAAGAAAGTTGCCATCCCCGGCAAGGAGCTGGGTAAGGACGATTTCACCAAAATCCCCAACGGCCTGCCGGCGGTCGGCGACCGGCTGCCGGTGCTGTGGACTTACGGCGTGGGCACGGGACGCATCTCTGCTAACCAGTTCGTCGCCCTGGCCAGCACCAACCCGGCCAAGATCTTCGGCCTGTACCCGCGCAAGGGGGCTTTGCTGCCCGGCTCGGACGCCGACCTGGTCATCTGGGACCCGCAGAAAAAAGTCAAGTACGGCGTCGCGCATGCCCAGCACCGCACCGATTACAACCTGTTCGAGGGCTGGGAGCTGACTGGCTACCCAGAAAAAGTCTTCCTGCGTGGAAACCTGATCGTCGAGGGGGAGAAGTGGCGGGGGAAGGCAGGGGGTGGGCAGTTCCTGAAGCGCGGAGAAGGATTGATTCTGTAGATTACAGGGGGTACGGGCAGCGGATAAAACCACCGGCGCGGGTTTCACTTGCTCCGCGCCGGTGGGTCTTTTTCTTTCATGACGTGATTTCATTGGCCTGACAGGGCCTCACTCAATAGCTTGCGGAGGGCGTCGGCCTTGGGCAGCAGCACGTTCGCGCCGCTTTCCGGCAGGATGGCTGGGGTGAGCTGGTTGAGGCCCAGTTCGTAACGCTGAAGCTTGGCCGGGTCGACCTTCTGGAGCGCCGGCAGCATGCCGGTCACGTCCCCGAGGGTCAGGTCGGTGACGACCGCACCCCGGAAGCTCGTGTACAGGTCGGGAATGTGCGCCATCCCGTCCAGGCTCAATAATTTCTGGCCCAGGCTGATCAGCACCTCCTGGGAACGGCGCAGGCGGTCCAGGTCGCCTGTGACCTGGCGGGCGCGCACGTACCAGAGGGCCGTCTCCCCGTCCATATGCACCGTCCCGGCTTTGACGGTGTATCCGTAGGGGAAGTAGCCATCGCGTGCATCATGTAAGGACCGGCTGACAGGCACGTCGATCCCGCCCAAGCCGTTCACAATCGAGGTGAAACCGCTGAAATTGGTCAGGACGTAAGATTGCGGGCTGAAGCCGAAGTTGTATCGAAAGGTGGCCTGGAGCAGGCTGAAGCCCCCGTATTCCTGGGCGGTGTTGAGGCGCTGCATGAACCGGCCGGGGAGGTAAACCCACAGGTCGCGTGGGAAGGAGACCAGGCTGACCGAGCCGTCCGGTTTGACCACGACCACGACCATGGTATCGGTGCGGAAGTCGCGCCTGTCCGGACGCTGATCCGAGCCGAGCAGGATGAAGGTGGTCTGGCCGGCGGGCTGCGGGATGGCTGCGGCGGCCGGCGGAAATCCGGGCCCCGCATCCGGGATGGGCGTATCCGATGGCGTGAGGCTGGGTCGGGGTGTAGGGGTGATGGACGGAGTTGCCGTTGGGGGCAGAGGTGTCGCAGTGGACGAGGAGGTTGAAGTCGAGGCGGACGGGGAGGCCAGCGCGGTGAGTGTATCCGCCACATATGTGGAGAGCTCGGGAGGCAGCGGGGTCGGAATCCGGGAGAAGAGCTGGCAGGCGAGCACCAGAAACGCGAGCAAGCCGAGGAGAGGGAGGATGCGGGAGCGGTGGATTTTCATGAGTTCCATTTCCTGACAAACCGGGTTTCATGATCGCGGTTTGATGGGCGCGCCGTGTATGTCAGGCAGCCCAAGGTACCATGACGCCCGGGCAGCCCAATATGTTCCCTGTTTGCTGTGCAAGAGTAAACAAATTGGAAAAAAGACTTTCGGGCCGGATGGGATTATACCCTCAGATGCCCCCTGCGATTGGGACTGAATAAAAACACCGCGTCTATGAAACCAATAGTTCCTTCAACCGGGGATGCCCGGCATATGCACCGCGCCGTTCCGCGGGCAGCAGCGCGGCGATGCGGCACATCACCTCTTCGGTATATTGCTGCAGGGCGGCCTCACGGCCAACCCCCAGGATTGGCGGGAGCGTAAAGGGCTTGCCGGTTACCACCTGGATGTCGAGCCGTTTGAGGCGCTTCAAGCGTTCCTTCACCACCGCATCTTCGGTGCCGGTGACCGCCGCCGGCAGGATGGACACGCCGGCCTTCCAGGCCAGATAAATTCCACCGGGTTTCCCCTCGATCAGGTTCCCGGAGCTGGAGCGGGTGCCCTCCGGGGTGACCGCCAGGACCCCGCCCTGGCGCAGCCGGCGCAGGGTCTCGCGCACCGCACCGAAGTCGGCGTTGTAGCGGTCGACGAAGATGCCGTTGACCAGGCGGGTCAGGAAGCGCGTCAGGGCGTACTTCCGGTACTTTTCCGCCACCATGACGATGATATCCGGGCGCTCGAGCAGGTCGTAGACCAGAAAGACGTCCAACCGGCCGATGTGGTTGGCGGCGATGACGAAGCCGCCGCCCGCCGGCAGGTTCTCCCTGCCGACGACCTCCACGCGGGCGATCAGGTGCAGCAGGCCGCGCAGGAGGAAGCGCATGATTTTATGGGCGGTTTTGTTCATTGGATGGGATGGCACCAGCCAAAATACCCGCTTTTAAGCCTGGTGAGGACCTTGCTGCCCTAGCCGCCGGCCGTCAGCAGGTCTTTCAGCTTCGGGTGGCCGCGGTAGACCCCGCGCAATTCCTCCGGCAGCAGGGCGGCGATGCGGCACATGATCTCGTCGGTATCCTCCTGCAAGGCTTGCTCACGCTCCTTGACCGGCAGCGGCGGGAGGTGGAAAACCGGCCCGGCGGTGACGGTGACGCGGGCACGCCGCAGGTGGCGCAGATCGGCCAGGATGATCCGGTCGGGCGTGCCCGTCACGGCGGCCGGGACGATCGGGTAGCCCAGCTTGGCAGCCAGATAGCTGACCCCGGGCTTGCCCTCGATCAGGGAGCCGGTGCGGCTGCGCGTCCCCTCCGGGGCGATGACCAGAACCTGACCGGCCCTCATGCGCAAGATCACGTCGCGCAAGGCTTTCAGGTCCGGGTTGAAGCGGTCGATGAAGACGAAGTTGAAATACTTTCCCACCCAGCGGAAGAATGGGATGCGCCCCCATTTCTCCCCGATCATCACGAACAGGTCCCAGCGATCGAGGGCGTAGTACACCATGAAAGTGTCGATGAATCCCAGGTGGTTGGAGGCGATGACGAAGGCGGAGTCCTGCGGGACGTTCTCCAAGCCGCGCACTTCGACGCGGGCGACCAGGTCGATCAGCAGGCGAACGAGGAAGCGAAGCATGTTGCGCATGGCGTTATTGTACCAATCATTAGGTGCGTCGCACCTGGAGTATCTTATTCCTTTTTCACAATATGGGTGACGATGGTTGCCCCGCTGCCGCCGATGTTCTGCGCCATGCCGATCGTCGCGCCCTCCACCTGCGTCGGGCCGCACTCGCCGCGCAGCTGCTGGACGAGCTCCACGACCTGGTAGACGCCCGTCGCTCCGACCGGATGGCCGCGCGCCTTCAACCCGCCGCGCGTGCAGATCGGCACGCGCCCCTTGGGCCCGATCTCGCCGTCCAGGGCCAGCTGCACACCTTTGCCGCGCTCGGCAAACCCGCAGGCCTCCAGCGACAGGGCGCACATGATGGTGAAAGCGTCGTGCAGCTCGAAGACGTCGATGTCCTCCAGCTTCAGCCCGGCCTGCCGGTAGGCGTCCTGGGCGGACTTATATGCCGCGGTCAGGAACAGCGGCTCGGGCCGGCTGTGGATGGCGATGGTGTCGGTGGCGGCGGCCGAGGCGGCGATCAGCATGCGCGGCGTGCCCGGTTTGAGGCTTTCGGCCGGGACCAGGTAAACTGCCGCAGCCCCATCCCCGGTGGGTGAGGCGTCCAGCAGGTTGATCGGCGTGGCGATCATGGCGGATTTCTCGAAATCCTCCACCGTGATCTTCTGGTGCAGGCGGGCGTAGGGATTGTGCAAGGCGTTGGCGTGCGAGTTGATCGCGAACGGGGCGAAGTCGGCATGCTTCCAGCCGTATTCGTGCATATAGCGGCGCATGATCATGGCGTTCAGGCCGACGAAGGAAACGCCCATGTCCACCTCGTAATCCGCGTCGGCGGCGGTGGCCAGGGCGGCGGTGACCTCGTGCGGGTGGCGGTCGGTCATCTTCTCGACACCCACCACCAGGGCTGTGTCCAGCTCGCCGGAAGCGACCGCCATCAGCCCGGAGCGCAGCGCCGCGCCTCCCGAGCCGCAGGCGGCCTCCACCTTGGCGGCTTCCGCCCCGCGCAGCCCGACCCAGTCGGCGATCAGGGCACCCAGGTTGTTCTGCGAGTTGATGATCCCCGACATCATGTTGCCGACGAACAGCCCGTCGGCGGTCTCGCGGCCGGCGTCATGCAGGGCGTTCAGGGAAGCCTCGCCGGCCATCTCGCGCAGCGAGCGATCCCAGGCTTCTTCGATGGCGGTCTGTCCAATGCCGATGATGGCGACTTGACGCATAAAGCCTCTTAGCTCAGCAGGGTTAAAGGCGCACACCGGACGTGCGCCCGACAGGAAAAGTCTATACAGGGATTTTACCAGATGCGGCTATCAGTGACTATCAGGTGCCCGGAAGGGTATGCCAAACAAGCGGGTAAGGTTCTTCACCTCGTACCCCGGCACCCACCTGCACCTCACCTGCGGTGCGCCGCAGGTGCAGGTGTGCGTCCGGGGCAGGTGGAGTACTGAGCTCACAGAGCAAAAACGAAGGATGAATCTCTGGGCTCTCTCCCGGAAGGACTGCGAAGCGTCCCGTAGAGACACTGGGACGGGGTGTGGTGAAAGAATACAGCAAGACGCTCAATTCGGTATCCGCAAACCGTTTCGCTTCACGGGGCGTACCCGTTGGCCCGGTACCACTCGACCGCCTTGCGCAGTGCCTGCCGCGCCGGGACAAAGGTGTAGCCCAGCTCACGCACGGCCTTGGCGGAGCTAAAATATTCCTTCTTGCTCGAGACGTGCACCGCGGCGGGCGTGGCAGCCGGGACGCGGCGCGGGTCCAGGCGCGCCAGGCCGGTGTCCGCGTAGGCCCAGGCCAGGGCGACGAGGCGCGGGATGCGCGTGCGCACCTGTGGCAGGCCGGAGACTTCAGCCAGCAAGTCGAGCACCTGCTTGAGGGTCAGGTTCTCCCCGCCCAGGATGTAGCGCTCGCCGATCTGACCTTTCTCGGCCGCCAGCAGGTGCCCGGCGGCGACATCGTCCACGTCCACGACCGTCAGGCCGGTCTCGACGTAGGCGGGCATCTTCCTGTTCAAGAAGTCCACGATCAGCTTGCCGGTCTGGGTGGGCTTGTGATCGCCCACGCCGACCGGTGCAGCCGGGTTGACGATCACGACCGGCAGGCCGCGTGCAACGAACTCCTGGGCCACCTCCTCGGCCAGGTATTTCGAGCGCTTGTAATCGCTGAGCATATCCTTAATGGTGACCGGCGTGTGCTCGTCCCCGGGCGTGCCGTCCCTTGGGATTCCCAGGCTGGCGATCGAGCTTGTATGGACAATGCGCTGCATGCCCAATTGTGCGGCCGTATCCAGGACTTGGCGCGTGCCCTCCACGTTGCTGCGGAAAAAATCGTCCCAGCTGTAGCCCCAGTAGGCATACAGGGCGGCCACGTGGAAGACCCACTCACAACCGGCCATGCCCTGGCGCAGGGCGTCAGAGTTGGCTAGGTCGCCGCTGATCCGCTCGACGGGCAGCCCGTCCAGCTGGCGGGTGTTCGCGCCGGGGCGGACCAGCGCCCGGACCTGGTGCCCGGAGGCCAGCAGCCTGCGCACCAGCGCCCCGCCGACGAAACCGGTACCGCCGGTGACGAAGGTTTTCATATTGGCTCCTTCCCTCACCTATCCCCACCCTGTCCCTCCCCTTCCCTCCCCTGCAGGGGAGGGAAGGGGAGGGTGCCCGTAGGGCAGGAGAGGATGAGTGAGGTCCTCAATCCAATTCTCTCAGGATTTCACACAATACATCCGCTGCCCGCTGCATGGTTTCGGTCGAGACGGAGTCGGGGGTGTCGTCCGGGCGGTGCCAGCGCGGCAGGATGCCGGTCTGAGGGTCGCGGCCGGCGACTCCCAGGGCACGGTAGCCGCGCTGGCGCAGGGTGCGCACATCATCTTCGGCCACCATCTGCGCCGGCTGGAACTCGAACTCGGGATGTCCGGAGGACACAGCTTCCGCGACGGCCAGCAGGTCGGGAGTCGGGCGGTAGGTCGCACACACGCCCTGTCGCGTGAGGTAGACGAGATCCCCGCTGCCCAGTCCCTCCAGGCCGAGGAAATCTGCCTGTCGAAGGTCCGCACCATGGCGGCGCAGCAGGTCGCGCGCCCCGGCGTGGTCGGTCTCCTCGGCCCCGTCGAAGACGAACCACACTTCGGTGTTTTTCAAAGGCGCGGCCGAGAGACGCCTTGCCACCTCCAGGGCCACCGCCACGCTGGCGGCGTTGTCGTGCGCGCCCGGGCTGTACGGGGTGCGGTCGTCCCGGATGAGGGTGATCACCGCCCCGAGCTCGTAAGCCGCCAGCGGGAGCGACAGCCATCCCCAGAGCACACCTCCGGACAGCGCTCCGGCCAGGTAGAGCACGCCCATGCAAAGCGGGACGGCGAGCGTCAGCCAGGTCATCGGCTTGAGGCTGCGGACGGAAAGCGACTGCCAGACCAGGCGGCAGCGATTGGTGTCCAGGTGCGCCAGCAGGACCACCCTGCGCTGCGCCTCGTTTTTCGGCTGCAGGCGCGCTTCGACATTCTGGCTGTTGACTTTGGGGATCAGACCGCTGATCGGATTGAAGGCGTTGCGGATGGTCTGCCAGAGCGACCAGGCGGCGAAGAAGGCCAGGGCGGCTGCGAACCAGCGGTTTCCAGCTCCATTGAACGGGTAGAAGACGGTCGCAGCCAGCGCCAGCAGGCCGATGGCGATGGGGAAGGCATTTTGACTGGGTGCGGTGCGGAAGGTGTGTTTTTCTGGGATCAGTCTCAGGTCCGCCAGCCGTTTCATCACATAGTCGGCAGCTGCGGCTTCGGCCGGTGTGCCGGTGCCGCGCGGACCGATCTCCCCGGCCAGGACGCGCACATCTTCCAGCAGGTCGCTCATGAGGCCATGGCTTGCTTGATCAGCTCGCCGCTGGTGGCCCAGACCCGGCCGCGCAGGTCGCGGGTCTCGGCCATGATTGTATCGAAGGCTTTTACGATCATGTCGACTTCTTCGTCGCCGATGATCAGCGCGGGCAGCAGCTTGATGATGTTAACACCCGGCCCGCCGACCTGGGTCAGGATGTGGTGGTCGCGCATCAGCGACATGACCACCAGCTGGGTGAAGAGGCCCTTCTCGGCGGCTTCGATGGCTGTCCAGGCGGCCCTGAGGCCCAGGTCTCTGGGCGGGCGGAACTCGATGCCGATGATCAGGCCCCTGCCGCGCACGTCGGCGATCATCTCGTGCTCCTCTTTCAGAGCGGCCAGCCCGGCGAGCAGCTTCACCCCCACCGTGGCGGAACGCTCGACGATCTTCTCCTCATCCATTACGCAGAGGGTCGCCAGGCCGGCGGCCATGCCCATGTCGTTTTGCCCGAAGGTGGTCGAGTGCACTTGGGCGCGTTTCAGGTGACCGAAGACCTTGTTGTTGATCTCCCGGCGCATGATCACCGCGCTGACCGGCACGTATCCGCCGCCCAGCGACTTGGCAATCGTGACCATGTCGGGCTCCAGGTTCCAATGCTCGCAGCACAGGAACTTGCCGGCGCGCCCAAGCCCGACCTGCACCTCGTCACAGATGAACTGTGCTCCGTGCTTGCGGCACAGGCGCTGGGCTTCGGGCAGGTAGTTCTCGTCCGGAATGTAAACGCCCTTGCCCTGGATCGGCTCGACGATGAAGGCGGCCACATCGCCTTTGCGCAGCTCCTTTTCCAAACCGTCCAGGTCGTTCATGGCCACCATGGTGGTATCGGGGATGAGCGGCTCGAAGCCCTTCTTGAAATCCGCCCCGCCGTTTATGGAAAGCGTTCCGAGGGTCAGGCCGTGGAAAGAATGGTCAAGGTAAAGGACGCGCGGCCGTTTGGTGGCGTAGCGGGCGAACTTGATGGCGGTATCGACCGCATCCGCGCCGGAGTTGGCGAAGAAGATGGCGTCCAGGCCGGGCGGCATGCGTTTGACCAGCTGCTCGGCCAGCAGGCCGGCCAGCAGCGGGCAGTCCATCTTGACCGTGTTGGGCCGGTCGAGGGCCAGGAATTCCATCATCGCCTGCTTGATGACCGGGTGGCCGCGCCCCAGGTTGTAGACGCTGTACCCGGCGAGCAGGTCGAGATAGCGGTCCCCGTTGACGTCCCACAGGTAGGCCCCCTCCCCGCGCGTGTACAGCTTGTCGAAGCCGATGATCTGTTGGACGCGCGCCATGTGCGGGCTGATGTACTTCATGTGCAGGTCGTATTGATCGGCCTGCCTTTCTTCGATGAGCTTGGCCAGGGAGAATGTCATAGTTGCTCCTTTGCGATCCTCGTGGGTCAGGTTCCGTCACAGCTTCAGCGGAGGTGCGTGCCCAGGGCTTTTTGGGAAACTTTCCAGCCGAAGACGATCCCGCCGAGCAGGTAGAAGCCCGCCGCCACCAGTAGTAGTGCCACGAAGCTGGCGGGCGTGGAGGCGCCGCCCAGGTTCAGCAGGGCGCCGAAGAGCAGCGGGGCCACGGCGCTCGGCAGGGCGGTGGTCAGGTTGTTGTAGGCCATGTACTGCCCGGCCTCCTCCTGCGGGGCCAGTCCGCTGGCAAGGGCCGGGATGACCGCCATGATCGGTCCGGTGGCCACGGCCCGGACTACGGTCAGGACCAGGAAAAGGTTGAAATCGCGGGTCACGGCCATCAGGACGGTTGTCGCCGCGGAGACCAGGGCGCCCGCCACGATCAGCTTGCGCCGGCCGATGCGGTCCGAGAGCAGGCCGGTCCCGACTGCCGCCGCCATGATCACGACCAGGTTGACCAGCCCGACCAGGCGCAGCCCGGCGTCGGGATTGGACAGGCCGAAATAGATGCCCAGGAAATCACGGGCGAAGTACTGCAGGCTGTTGAGCCCCATGTTGACCAGGAAGGCGCTGAAGACCAGCCAGAAGAAGACCGCCACGCGCGTGCGCACGCGGAACATGCCGCCCAGGGCTGCCCGCAGGCTGAGGCTGCGAGGGGCGGTGGAGGGCCGATCGTAAGGCCGGATCGCCCTACTGCAGACCAGCCCGGTCAGGGCGAAGACACCCGCCATGAACAGCAGGGCCAGGTCCGGGCGGTGGATTTCGTTCAGGTAGGTGGCGACGACGAAACTGACCGCCGAGGCGAGCAAGGTATAGAAGCCTTGTAACCCGGACGCCAGCCCGCGCTGCTCCTCCGGGACGGTATCCACCAGCAGCGGCCACCAGGCGCCGTTGGCGATGTTGGCGAAGATCTGCATCCCCAGGTAGCTGGCAATGATCACCGGCAGGGAAAGGTGGAAGATGGCCGCGCAGGCAATGACCGGGAACCCGCCCAGCGCGCCGATCAGGATGCCGGGCGTGCGCCTCCCCAGGCGGCTGGTGCTGTGATCACTCAGGATGCCAGAGACCAGGCTGACCAGGATGCCGACCAGGTTGGCAACGAAGGCGATCACCCCTACGGTCAGGCTGGCGGTTGCGGCCGGGACGACCTTTTGCACCAGCGGCAGCAGCAAGACGGAGTTATAGGAGACCCAGGCAATGTTGGCGCCAAACATCAGGATGGTCATCCCGAGCAGGTAGCCGGTGGACCGGTGGGGAAGCGTAACGGTGGCGTTGGTCATCATTCCTCGGCTGGATCAAAAGCCAGGTGAAGGAAAGGGAAAGGTATTTTTCAAAGCGGATAATATTTCCTCGAGGGGTAGGCAGCTGCCCACCCCTCCAGTTGTTCACCAATCGATCTGCTGGCGATTTTCGAAGAATTTCCCGCTCGGACCGCCCCGGGGCAGGGTCGCCAGCCAAACGATGGTGTCCGCGCCCTGCTCGATCGAGATGGTGGCATGCGTGCCGCCCATGTCGGTTCGCACCCACCCGGGATGGCAGCTGTTGACCAGCACGTCCTCCGTGTGGATGGAATCGGCAATCATCTGGGTCAGGGCGTTGAGCGCATCCTTGGACAGGCGGTAGGCGGCGGACATGTTCTTCATGCGCGCATGCTGGCCCATGGTGGAAGAGACGTTGACCACCCGGCCGTAATGATGTTTCTTCATCAAGGGGATGAAGACCTGGCACATGCGTAGGGCGCCGAAGGTGTTGGTCTCCAATGTGCGTCGCAGGATGTCCAGGCTGAGGTCCATCACCCTGCGGTCCTCGTCGAGGTAGACCCCGGCGTTGTTGACCAGCACGTCCAGGCGGCCATATTCGCCGACCACGAACTGGCGCGCTGCAGCGATCGATGCCTCGGCGGATACGTCCAGGGGATGAAAGACGACCGGAAGATCCTCCACTTTCAATCTTTGCACCATGGCCTGTCCTTTGGCAGGATCGCGGCTGGTGAGGATCACGGTATGGTCCAGCCGGGCCAGCTGGCGGCAAACCTCGAATCCCAGACCCCGGTTGGCACCGGTGATGAGCGCGATGCGTGACTTAGATTGTTCCATAGGTCATCCGGTCCGGTCGAGTCTCGCGAGGATGTCGGTCAGCACAGATTTCATCACCTCCCCTGACAGGCGTTCTTTTTCTGGGTGCGAAAGAACGAGGTTGGATTCTTTCAAGGCTTGATCACAGGCATTCCGGAGCATGCCAATGATCTGATCATCCACTTTTGCCGATCGGAGGCCTTGGATAATCCGTTTGCGAAGGGAGTTGTATGAGCCAAAATTTAATGGGTAATCTGATGGAATGTCCATAATGCCTGTCCCTTTCGCCGTGTGGATATCCTCATTTATATTTTTCATCCCCAAACTCGACGAGCAGTTTATCCGCTTTGATCGTTTCCCCTGCCTTGACGTGAACCGCAGTCACATGCAGTGCATGCCCCGCACGCAGGGTGTTCTTCATCTTCATTGCCTCGATCACCAGCAGCAGGTCTCCCGGTTGGACACGGTCCCCGGCTTTGACGAAGACTTGCGTCACGGTGCCCGGGATGGGGGCCAGGATGCGCTCGTCGCACTTGTAATCCGACGGCAGGCCGGTGGGGATGGCTGTGTCGTTCCCCTTCGGGGACCATGTGCGTGGAGCCCCCGCCAGGGGGCGATGGGACAACCCCGTTGCAGATGCGGCGATGGGATTGCTGCGCCGCCTGCGTCGGCTAGCAACGACATGATTTTGGAGAGAGTCCTTTTTCGCCACTGCATGTCCCTTCGTGCTCTTGATGGAGATTATACCGGCATATTCCCGTGCCGCTGCGGCGGGCGATGAGCTTGCTTATCTTGCAGGGCTTCGAGTGCGGCGATCAAGCGCGGGCGCGTCTCGGACGGGGCGATCACGTCGTCGACGAAACCGGCCGCGGCCGCCCCGTAGGGACTGGAAAAGCGCTGGCGGTAGTCGTCGGCCAGGGTGCGGCGCCGTGCCTCCGGGTCCGGCGCGGCAGCGATCTCGTCCCGGTACAGGATGTTGACCGCTCCCTCGGCGCCCATCACGGCGATCTCGGCCGACGGCCAGGCGAAGGCCAGGTCCGCGCCCAGCGACCGGCTCGACATGACGATGTACGAGCCACCGTAGGCCTTGCGGGTGATCACGCTGACCTTGGGCACCGAGGCTTCCGAGTAGGCGTACAGCACCTTGGCCCCGTGGCGGATGACGCCGCCGTGCTCCTGAGCCACCCCGGGCAGGAAGCCGGGCGAGTCGACGAAAGTCACCAGCGGCAGGTTGAAACAGTCGCACAGGCGCACGAAGCGGGCGATCTTGTCGGCGGTGTCGATGTCCAGTACCCCGGCAATGGTTGCCGGTTCCTGGGCGACGACCCCCACGGCGCGGCCGCCCAGGCGCGCCAGCCCGATGACGGCGTTCTTGGCCCAGGAGGGCATCAGCTCAAGCAGCGAGTCGCGGTCGAGGATCGCGGCCAGGGCAGTATGCATGGCGTAGGGCTCGGACGGGTCGAGCGGGACGAGGCTGTCCAGCGCCGGGTCCATGCGCCGCGGATCGTCGCCGCTGGCAACGAAAGGCGGCTTTTCCTGGTAGTTGGAGGGCAGGTAGCCCAGCGCCAAGCGGACCAGGGCCAGCGCCTCCCGCTCGGACCCGGCAGCCAGGTGCGCCGTCCCCGAGACTGCCGTGTGCACCTCGGCTCCTCCCAGCCCTTCCAGGTCGATCGCCTCGTTGGTGACCGCCTTGATCACCTCCGGCCCGGTCAGGAACATGAAAGACTGCTTCTCGACCATGACGATCAGGTCGGTCAGGGCGGGGGAGTAGGCCGCCCCGCCCGCGCATGGACCCAGCATCACGCTGACCTGGGGGATGACACCCGAGTACAGGGCGTTGCGGCGAAAGATCTCGCCGTAGCCGTTGAGGGCGTGGATGCCCTCCTGGATGCGCGCCCCGCCCGAGTCGAGCAGCCCGATGACCGGCTTGCCGTTCTGCGCCGCCAAGTCCAGGACGCGGCAGATCTTCTGGGCCTGGACCTCGCCCAGCGTCCCGCCCAGGACGGTGAAATCCTGGGCGTAGACGTAAACGGTGCGCCCGTCGATCCGGCCGAAGCCGGTCACGACGCCGTCGCCGGGATAGGCCTCGTCGGAGGCAGCCAGGGCGTCGCTGCGACTCGCCGCGTAGGGCTCGATCTCGCTGAACGTGCCGGGATCAAGCAGCAGGTCGAGGCGCTCGCGGGCGGTGCCTTTACCCTTGGCATGCTGCCTGTCGACGCGTTCCGGCCCGCCCCCCTGGCGGGTTTTTTCACGCCGGTCGTGCAGCTCGATCAGGCGGGGATCTTTTCTGGACATCTCACTCCTTGTCGTATGGGTCGAGCTGAGTCTCGACCCCCGGGCGGACACATCGGTCCGCCCTTACACTAGGCTCCTCGTATGGGTCGAGCTGCGTCTCGACCCCCGGGCGGACACATGGGTCTGCGGGCAGACATATGGGTCTGCCCTTACATTCTATCGGAAGAAGCTTTCAAAGGCTCGCAGGTTCGACGTTTTCTTCCACGCTCGCCAGCTCTTTGCTGCGCCGGGGGTCGCGCACCAGCCAGTAGAGCAAGACCGTAATCACCAGCCCACTGACAGCGGAGAGCGCGAAGGTGGTCTGGAAGCTGGCTGCATCCGCGATCCAGCCGCCGATCAGCGGGGCGATGAACGTCGCCGGGGCGACCAGTGTGTTCGACAGACCGATGTAGACCGGGCGGGTGACCTCGTCGCCGAACTCGACCGTCAGGGCCATACCGCTGGTCCAGTAAGCGACGTTTCCCAGGCCGATCAGGATGAAGACCGGGTATAGCCAGGAAATGGAAGGAGCGACCCACACGATCAGCGAGCTGAGCGTCACTGCAACTGCCCCAGCGATGAGCATGGAGCGATGACCGAGCCGGTCGCCGAGCCATCCCATAAGGGCGTTGGCGATGGTGGCAGCGATGGTCAGGGCGGCAGTCAGGAAGCCGGCGGTCAGGTCGCTCATCCCGAAGCGGCGCAGCCCATAGACGATGTAAAAAGCCGAGCCCATGAAGGAAAATTGGGAGAGGATGCGCACGATCAGGTAGGCGGTGAAGTTTTTATCCCGGCGCAGCACTTCCATCCCGCCCTTCCAGGGTGAAGGCTGCTCGGCGGGGATGACCTTTTCCTCGTCCACCGGCTCGCGCGTCAGGCTGAGGAAGAGATAGGACAGCCCCATGCCCACCATCACCAGCAGGTAGCACAGGGCGAAATTGACCGGGTCTTTAAGACCGACAAGGATGTACCCGGCGACCACCGCGGCCAGGCTGATCATAATGTTTGCCAGCCCCGCCTGCGCGCCAAAGAAGGTGCCGCGCGACTCGGGCGGGATGATCTTGGCGATCATGCTCTGCCAGGGATTGGCCGTGAACCCGGCACCCAACCCCTGCCAGATGAGCATGACGAAGGTGAGCACCAGGGCGGCCGTGTTCCCCAGCGTCGCCATGAAAAGGGCGACCAGCGCCAGCCCCAGATAAGGAACACGTTCGTGGATCGTCATCCACATCACAAGGCGCTTATAGCGCCGCAGCCTGGAGACCGAGTTGGCCATGAACAGCTGTGGCAGCTGCCAGCCGACGATATGAACCGCCGGGATCAGCCCGATGAGCAAGGCGGAGTCCGTCATGCGGCTGACGAAGAGGGGGATGATCGTGCCGATGGACCCGAAACCCCACCCCAGCCCGTAAGAAGCCCCGTCGAGCATGCTGACGACGACGTTGAAGCGCAGGTGCCGGCGGACTTCCTGGTCGACCCGAGAGAAGGACATGCTTGCAATTCTACCACCGAGCTTTTTGCTATCAGTGGCGTTCGATTCCAGTGGAGAACGTCCGGTGATCGATCCAGAGCAAGCCTCGCCGAGTGCGTTTTCTCAGAATCCTTTAATCGAAATCTCATTTTTGATTCAGTAAAAAGGTCTATGCTTGGCTTGTTAAGTATTGATATTACCCTCCATTAACACTCCGGCTCACAGGTAAACTCTTATTGGTTTTGGATTAAATTTCCCTCCGGCAAACGAAGAAAGAATGAACAAGCCAACTGCTTCCCGTTCGGAGCTGTGGCGGCAGAGATTGGAGCGTCTCCGCCTGGGGGTGAGGCGCGCCGCACCGTTTGCGGCCGGCATCCTCACCGCACTGGCGGCGCTCGTGCTATATCACGCCCTCTTTCCCGGGCCCCAACCACTGACCGTAGCGCAGGTGAATACCCTGGCAGCCCGACAGATCGCCTCGGCGACACCCCCGCCGCCGTTCTCGGAACGCGTCTACCAGGCGATCCTTCCCTCACTCGTCCTGGTGCAGACTAAGTCCACAGGCACGGACGGGAAGGAAGAGGACGGACTGGGGACGGGCGTCATCATCGACTCCAACGGCGACATCCTCACCGCCCTGCACGTCGTTGCCGGGGCGAACGAGGTCCAGCTCATCTTCGCCGACGGGACGCAGTCGGCCGCCCAGGTCGGCAGCAAGGATCCTTCAACCGACATTGCTGTGCTGCAGGCCAGCCAACTGCCGGCCCAGGTCGTTCCGGCCACGCTGGGAAACCCGAACGGCATGCAAGTGGGTGACGAGGCATACGTGGTCGGCAATCCCTTCGGCCTGTACGATTCGATGAGCGCGGGTGTCATTTCGGGATTCAACCGTTCCTTCCAACCGACGAAGGACAGCCCACCCCTGAAAGGCCTGATCCAGATCGACACCGCGGTGAACCCGGGGAATTCGGGCGGACCGCTGCTCAACCGGAACGGCGAGGTGATCGGCATCGTGGAAGGCATCGTGAACCCGGCCGGAGGGAATTTCTTCGTCGGCATCGGTTTCGCCGTGCCGATCAACGTCGCCGGTGGGGCGGCCGGCCTGCCGCTGGACTAGGGTGAGGGCTGAGTTTGTCGAAACACAACAGCAGCCGTCGCCCTTCGACAAGCTCACATCGTCCCGGTGTCCTGCCGGGAGGGCGACCATTTTTTACAAAGTTGTGTTGAGCTTGTCGAAACACAACAACTGCTAATCCTTTCGCCAAGGAGATGATGGATGGATAAAAATAATAATCCCGAGAACCGGATGCCGATGGAGCGCGTCCTGTACGAGGTCAAGAAGGTGATCGTCGGTCAGGACCATCTGCTCGAGCGCATGGTCGTCGCTCTGCTGGCACGTGGACACATCCTGGTCGAAGGCGTGCCCGGGCTGGCCAAGACCATGGCGATCAAGACGCTGGCGGAAGCGATCGGCGGCGAGTTCAAGCGCATCCAGTTCACCCCCGACCTGGTGCCCGCCGACCTGGTCGGCACGCGCATCTACAATCAGAAGACGGGCGAGTTCAACATCTCGCTCGGCCCGGTCTTCACCAACCTGCTGCTGGCCGACGAGATCAACCGCGCCCCGGCGAAAGTGCAGAGCGCCCTGCTGGAGGTGATGCAGGAGCACCAGGTCACCATCGGGCGGGAGACCTTCAAGGTCCCTGACCCGTTCCTGGTGCTTGCCACCCAGAACCCGATCGAGACCGAGGGCACCTATCCCTTGCCGGAAGCACAGGTCGACCGTTTCATGCTCAAGGTGCTGGTCGGCTACCCGGATGCCACCGAGGAGTTCGTCATCGTCGAGCGCATGACCGGCCTGCTGCAGGCGGTCCAGAAGGTGCTGACCACCAAGGACCTGCTGGGGCTGCAGAAGGTGGCCGACAAGGTCTTCGTGGACCCGGCGCTGATCGAGTACGCCGTGCGCATGGTCACCGCCACCCGGAGCCCGAAAGACTTCGGCCTGGAGGAGCTGGAGCGTTACATCACCTTCGGCGCCAGTCCGCGCGCCTCGATCAACCTGATCCTGACCGGGCGCGCCCTGGCCTTCGTGCGCGGGCGCGAATACGCCCTGCCGCAGGACGTCCTGGACATGGCGCTGGACGTGATGCGCCACCGCCTGGTGCTGTCGTACGAGGCGCTCTCGGACAACGTCAGCGCCGACGATCTGCTGAAGAAGATCCTCGACCGCATCCCGATCCCGGTGGTGCCGCTGCATGAGCATGCCCAAGTCGGCGACAACGCCTGAGCGCATCCTACAGCGCCTCGACTGGCAGGTCATCCGCCGGCTGGACGGGCTGCTGCAGGGCGACTACCGCAGCCTCTTTTACGGCTACGGGGTCGATTTTGCTGACCTGCGCGAGTACCAGCCGGGAGACGACATCCGCTATATCGACTGGAACGTCACGGCGCGCATGGACACGCCCTACATCCGGCAGTATGCCGAGGACCGTGAAATCACCGCCTGGTTCCTGCTCGATCTGAGCCCATCGGTGGACTTTGGCGGCCTGCAAACCCTGAAGCGGACGGTGCTGATCGATTTCGTTGGCACGCTGGCGCGCCTGCTGACGCGACACGGCAACCGGGTCGGGGCGATCTTTTATAGCGGCCGCATCGAGCGCACCATCCCGGCCCGCGGCGGGCGGATCCAGGTGCTGCGCCTGATCCACGAGCTGCTCCAGCAGCCGCAGCTGTCCCGCGCACCCTTTACGGACCTGACCCCCCTGCTCGAAGGCGGGCTGGGGATCATCAAGCGGCGCTCGCTGGTCTTCGTGCTCTCGGACTTCATCTGCGCCCCCGGCTGGGAGCGCGCTTTGAGCCTGCTGAACCAGCATCACGAAGCCCTGCCCGTCCGCTTGTGGGACCGGCGCGAGGTCGAGCTGCCGGATATCGGTCCGGTCTTCATGGAAGACGCCGAGACGGGTGAGCAGCTTTACGTGGACACCGGTGACGGGAGTTTCCGCCGACGTTTCGCCGAGGCAGCCCGCCAGCGGGAGGAGCAGCTCGCTCGCTCGTTCAAACATGCCGGAGTGGACGTGCTCCCGCTCTCGACCGAGGACGACCTGGTGCGTGCCATCGTGCGCTTTGCCTCCTTGCGGCAGCAGCACCGAAAGTAGGATGGGATTCCGATGTCCTTCCTCTGGCCTACGATGCTTTTGCTGCTGGTCTTGATCCCGGTCGCGGTCGCGCTTTACGTCCTCGCGCAGCAGCGGCGGAGGCGCAAGGCGGCGGACTACGGCAGCCTGGGTCTGGCGCGCGGGGCTGCTGGAGGCGTACCCGGCTTGCGGCGAACCCTGCCCCCGGTCTTTTTCCTGGTCAGCCTGGCGATCCTGCTCGTCGCCCTGGCACGGCCGCAGGCGGTGGTCGCGCTGCCCAAGGTGGAGGGCACGGTCATCCTGGCCTTCGACGTCTCCGGCAGCATGGCGGCCGACGACATCCAACCGACCCGCATGGATGCGGCCAAGGCGGCGGTGAGCGACTTCGTGAAGCATCAACCTCTTTACGTGCAAATCGGCGTTGTCGCTTTCAGCGACAACGGCCTGTCGGTGCAGGTGCCGACCAGCGATCAGGGTGCCGTGCTGGCTGCTATCCAGCGCCTGACGCCGCAGCGCGGCACATCTCTGGCGCAAGGCATCCTCGCCTCGCTGAAAGCCATCGCAGTAGGCAACAGCGGCGGCCCACCGTCCGAGATCTACAGCAACTTGCTGTTGACGCCGACTCCCACACCGACGCCGATGCCGCAGGGGACTTACACCAATGCCGCCATCATCCTGCTCTCGGATGGCGAAAACAACGAAGCTCCGGACCCGCTGGTTGCGGCGCAAATGGCCGCGCAGCGCGGTGTGCGCATCTATACCGTCGGTCTCGGCAGCCCGACCGGGACGACCGTGCACATCAACGGTTTTTCCATCCACACGCAGCTCGATGAGGCCACCCTGCAGCAAATTGCCCAACTCACCAGCGGTGTTTATTACAATGCTCAGAATGAAAAAGACCTGCACAAGGTCTACGCTGATCTCAGCACGCAGCTGGTGATCAAGCCGGAGAAGACCGAGCTGACCTCCCTGTTTGCAGGGGCCGGTCTGGTCATCTTGTTGATCGGCGGCCTGTTCTCGCTGCTCTGGTTCAGCCGCCTGCCGTGAAGACGGCGTCCGCCTGCGCCCCTTGACTTCTTCCAGGAGGCCGGGTGAGATCGCCGCACAAGAATGATTTAGAGGTAACCTATGGTATTCCTTTGGCCCTGGTTCCTTTTCCTGCTGGGGTTAATTCCCCTCCTGATATTGATATACATCTGGATCCTGCGGCGCAGACGGCGATACACCGTGCGCTATTCGAGTCTGGCTCTAGTGCGCGCCGCGCTGCCGCGACAATCCTGGTGGCGGCGGTATCTCCCCTTCGGCCTTTTCCTGCTCGCCCTGGCCAGTCTGGCGTTCGCCTTGGGGCGGCCGGTGGTCGTCCTGAGCGTTCCCACCGATCAGACCATCATCCTCCTGGCGCTCGACGTCTCCGGCAGCATGCGCTCGAGGGATATCCAACCCAGCCGGCTGGAGGCGGCCGAGGCGGCCGCACTGTCGTTCATCCAGCACCAGAAGGCCAGCGCGCAGATCGGCCTGGTCGCCTTCTCGGGTTTTGCGGAACTGATCCAGCCGCCCACTACCGATCAGGAGGCGCTGCAGACCGCGGTGGAAAGCCTGACGGTGGGGCGCAGGACGGCGATCGGCAACGGTATTCTCAAATCCATCGACGCCATCGCCCAGGTGGACAAGGGCGTTCCACCGAGCGTAAGCGATGCCAATCCCGGGGTACAGGTCATACCCGTGCCGCCGGGTGACTTTGCCCCCGACATCATCGTCCTGCTCACGGACGGGGTGAGCAATACCGGTCCCGATCCGGTCACGGCCGCACAGCAAGCCGTCGATCGCGGCATCCGGATCTATACCATTGGTTTCGGCACCGCCAATGGCTTCATCCCATCCCAGGGCAACGACCCGTTCGGGGGCGGATTCCCAGGTGGGTCCGGGGGAGGATTCCCGGGCGGATTCGGGGGTGGATTTGGTGGCGGGTTTCGCACCGGGATCGACGAGGCCGCCTTGAAGCAAATTGCGGAGATGACCGGCGGAGCATACTACTCGGCTTCGAGCGCCGACGAGCTCCAGACCGTTTTCCAAAATCTCCCGACCTATCTGATCACGAAGCACGCCATCACGGAGGTCAGCGTGGCGTTTACCGCCCTGGGCGCCCTCCTGGCCGCGCTGGCCATCTCGCTTTCCCTGGCTTGGCATCCGCTGCCATGACGGCTTGGTATACTGCGGGGCAAGGTTCCATGCTGCGGGTTATCATCACTTGTGAAGGCTTTGTTATGAATGAGACCTTAGGGCATGTGGTGGGTGAAGCGCCAGACCTGTATCTTCTGGTTGAGGGAAGTCTTAACCCCACGACCTCGAACCAGGTCGTGCCGGGCTTGAAGGCGTATTGAGACCCATCCGGGTTGGTGAGAAAAACGACGTTTGATTCTCCTCGCACCCAGGTGACCGGATAGGCCTGTCCATCACGGAATGCAATCCCCTTCCCTGAACCGGTGAGGTTGATGTCGTATATGCCGGGACTGAAGAGCTTGTGCTCGACGTACAGCACGACCAGGTTATCGCCGGCGAGCGGCTGCTTGGTTAGGCGGTCCGTGGATTGTTTATACTGCTCCGCTGATCCGCCGGTGTAGTCGTCGACGGTATCGGCAAAGCGCAGGTACCTGCCGCTCGCCGGGTCGTAATCCCAGCGGTTGTAAATGGCCGAGGAATAACGGACGTAGACGCGGCTGACCGGCTGTCCGCCGGAGGGCGCCGGGCCGAAGGTCATGCCGTGCAGGTCCTGGCGTCCATTGCCGACGCCTTTTTTGGTGATATACGCGCTCAAATCGGCAGTGCTGACCACCAGGGCATCGCCTCCGTGGTAGCGGTAAAGCGGGGTGCCAGGTTCTTCGATGACCAGACGGTTTGCGATGGGGGACCCTTCCAGGCGCACCCGTTCCGCCTTGTAGGCAAAGCCGTAGGCGAACACGGCTTGATAGCCGCGCACGAGGTAAAGATCAAGAAAGCGTGCCGAGCGGATCGGGCCGACGATGGAAGCGTCGTTCCCATAGAACAGGGCCAGGAAACGGGTCGTGCCTTCCTCGGTGTAATACTCGAAGATAATATCCGCCAGGGACAGGCCCCACTGTGGGCGGATGCCGCGCGGCAAATTGGACACTTTGATGGCCAGCGGACGACGGCTGAGCAGGGCCGGATCAGCAACCGTCAGGCCGGTCAATTGGTTATAGTCCGGCGGCACGCTCGTCGGGCTGGGCGCCTCGGGCGTGACCTGGGCCGTCGCCGTGGGCGCGAGGGTCGGCGTCTGGGTCAGGGTCGGCGTCTGGGCCAGGGTCGGCGTTGCACTGGGCTCCGGAGAGGACGTCGAGGAGGAGGTGGGGGCTTCCGTCGCGGTCGGGGCCAGGGGGAGGGCAAGGGACGCACAGGCGGTTCCTAAAAGGGCGAGAAGGATAAAAAACGAGGTCAACCGCTTCATTGGGATGGCTCCTTGTTTTTCCACGCGGCAATCATGCCACAATTGAGTGGAATTTACCAGTTCGAACAGGGCGCAACCTATTAATTGCATGACAAGATCCCTTCGTGGGGTTCTCAACGTTGGATCGTTTTCCTGTCTTGAGTAGCCTTCACCACGAGTAGCGCGAGAGACGTAAGGAAATATCAAGAATCTTCGCGCCCCTGGCGGCCTTAGCGCTGAATTTTACCCGGCGAAAAGAAATCCTATTAAACTTTGAGAAAGCCCAGAAGTCTCCTCTGGTATTTCTTGACATTCCTCTCCCTTTTGAAGTAAAGTGGTGGAGACCCGCTTGAATGGCATCAAGGCAGTCAAGGAGTGACCATGTTCCTTCGTCTCGCTTCCATCATCCGCAAGGAATTCATCCAGATCACGCGCGATCGACGCACCCTGGTCATCATCCTGATCATCCCCATCATGCAGCTGTTCCTGATGGGCTACTCGGCGACCAACGACATCCGCAACGTCCCGCTGGCGGTCCTCGACCGCTGCCGCTGTGCCGAATCGCGGGCCTTGCTGGACGACTACCGCGCTGCGGATTATTTTCGGATCGCATACCACACCACCTCGGAAGACGAGCTGCGCAGTCTGATCGAGAACGGCAAGGCGCGCGCCGGGATCATCATCCCGCCGGATTACAACCAGGCCCTGGGAGCGGGCAATGCCCAGGTGGCTTTCATCCTGGACGGCTCTGACCCGACCGTGGCCTCCACTGCCCTCTCCGCTGCCACGCTGATCGGCCAGTCGCACGCCACCGACTTGATGACCGAGCGCCTGGTGGCCACTGGCTTGAACCTGTCAGCCAGCCCGCCGTTCGAAGTGCGCACCACGGTCTGGTATAACCCGGACCTGGTCAGCTCCTATTTCATGATCCCCGGTGTGGTCGGGATGATCCTGTACGCCATCACCTCCATCTTGACCGCCACGGCGGTGGTGCGCGAGCGTGAGCGCGGCACGATCGAGCAGTTGATCGTCACCCCCATCCGCCCGGCGGAGCTGGTGGTTGGCAAGATCCTGCCGTACGTCATCTTGGCTTTCGTCGACACCTTCGAGGTGCTGGCCATTGCCCATTGGTGGTTCGAGGTGCCGATCCGCGGCAGCCTGACCCTGCTGGTGCTGCTCTCCGGCCTGCTCCTGCTCTCGGGGCTGGGCATCGGCCTGTTCGCCTCGACCATCGCCAACACCCAGCAGGAGGCCATGCTGACCGTCTGGCTGACACTCCTGCCGAGCATCTTCCTTTCGGGCTTTTTCTTCCCGCTGGAGGCCATGCCGCCGGTCCTGCAGTGGATCTCAACCATCGTTCCGCTGCGTTACTACCTGGTCATCATCCGCGCCATCCTGCTCAAGGGGGTGGGGGCGGAGGCGATCTGGCCGGATATCATCGCCCTGATCATCTTTGGTGTGGTCATTATGGGCGCTGCCTCGCTGCGCTTCCGCAAGCGCCTGGATTAAGGAGCTCTCCAAGGAGGATGGCATGCAAAAGTGGATCCCCTGGCTCTATCTGGGTTTGGGCCTGTCTCAGGCGGGTCACAGCATCGAGGAGGTGCTGACCGGCCTGTGGCGCTGGATGCCGGTCATCTCCGGGACCATCCACCATCTGGTCGCTTGGCTGCCCATAGTCCGGATGCCCGAAATGACCTTCATCATTGCCAACATGCTCCTCATTACCCTGATGCTTGGGTTCAGCCCGATCCTCTTTCTGAATCGCACCTGGGCGTGGACGATTGCAACCGTCGTCGCAGCCGTTGAGACGGTCAACGCCGCGGGCCACCTTTCGATGGCGCTTGCCTTGCGCGGCTATTTTTCCGGCAGCCTGGCTGCCATCGGCCTGTTGTTCTTCAGCGTGCCGATCTGGGGTCGCAGGATATTTTTCAAGAAAGGGTTGACATGATCCTCCCCGACGATTTCTGGGTGCGCATCAAGCCGGTCCAGCGCCTGCACCAGCGGTTGTATGCCGCGGGGATGGGCTGGGTCATCGGCTGGTTTGTCCTGCTCCTGACCCATACCGGCCGCAAATCGGGGAAGCGCTACCTCACCCCTCTGCAGTACGAGAAGATCAATGGGGCGTATTACGTCGGCGCGGGGCGCGGCATGCGCTCCGACTGGTTCCGAAATGTCCTTGCTGACCGGCGCGTGCACGTACAGGCTGGTCGTCACGCGTTCGACTGCCTGGCCGAGCCGGTGACCGAGCCGGGGCGGGTGGCGGATTTCCTCGCCTACCGCCTTAAACGCCATCCCCTGATGATCGGTCTGATCATGAAATTCGCACACCACCTGCCCCTGCGCCCCAGCCGGGCGCAGCTGCTGGAGCTGAGCCGGTCCACTGCGTTGGTGATTTTATGCCCACCAAACCAGGCGGTGTGAAATAGAACGCAGGAAAGACGGATAAAGGATGACTGCCCTGATCGAAGCCTCCCACCTGCGCAAGACCTTCGGCGCGACCGTCGCCGTGGACGACCTGAGCCTGCGCGTCCAGGCGGGTGAGATCTTCGGTTTGGTCGGCTCGGATGGCGCCGGCAAGACCACGACACTGCGCCTGCTGGTCGGCGCGCTGCGGCCAGACGAAGGCGAGGTGGCGGTGTGCGGCTACTCGGTGCGCAAACAGGGTGAACAGGCGCGCGCTTGCATTGGCTATCTGTCGCAGCGTTTTTCGCTCTACGAGGACCTGACCGTACTGGAGAACATCCGCTTCTTCGCCGAGGTGCGCGGCTTCGCCCGCGGGAAATGGTTGCCGCGCTGCATGGAGATTCTCGAGTTCGTCGGACTGGCGGCCTTCAAAGACCGCCGCGCGGGGCAGCTTTCCGGCGGGATGAAGCAGAAGCTCGGCCTGGCTTCGGCGCTGGTGACGCGCCCGCGCATCCTGCTGCTCGACGAGCCGACCACCGGCGTGGACCCGGTCACCAGACAGGACTTCTGGCAGCTGCTGATCAGGCTGGTTGCCCCTCACCCAACCCCTCCCGTCCCTGCGGGACACCCTCCCCTTCCCTCTCCCATTGGGAGAGGGGAAGGGGGTGAGGGCGGCGTTGCCGTGGTGCTCTCCACCCCCTACATGGACGAGGCTGCCCGCTGTCATCGGGTCGGTTTCATGCGCCTGGGGCGGGTGATTGCCGAGGGCCCGCCGGCCGAGCTGCGCGCTCCGCTCGCCGGGCGCATCGTTGAGGTGCGCGGCAGGCCGCTGGGCAGGCTGCGCCGGGCCGCGGAAAAGCTGTCAGAGGTGGAGGATGTCCGGGCTTTTGGCGACCGGCTTCACCTGCGCGTCGCCGCCGGCCAGGCTGAGGCCGTGGTCAAAAAGCTGTCAGACGCCGTTCCCGCCCACGGCGGCGAGCTCGTCGCGGTGCGCCCGGTCCCGCCGACGCTGGAAGATGTCTTCATCGCTTTGTCGCAGACAGAGACCGTTACCCGGCAGAAAGAGGCATCCGTCCCATGAAAGCCGTCCTCGACCTACCCGAAGCGCACACCCGTGCCCTTAAAGTCGTCCTGGAACGCGTCCCGCCGGAGGAGGTCTGCTGGGTTCTCACCGGCTCTGCGGGTCTGCGACTGCAAGGTGTGGACCTGCCGGTCCACGATCTGGACCTGCAAAGCGACGGGGAGTCCGTTTACCTGATCGAGAGGCGGCTGGCGGAGTTCGTGAAAACCCCGATCCACCTGTGGGAGACGGCCCGCATGCGTTCACTGGACGGCAAGGCCGAGATCGATGGCATCCAGGTCGAGTTGCTGGCGGACATCGCCCACCTCCTGCCTGACGGGACCTGGTCGGGGTTTACCGACTTCTCCCGGCTGGTCTGGCTGGATTGGTCCGGGCAGCGCGTCCCGGTCTTCCCGCTGGCGGACGAGGCCGAGGCGTATGCCTCCATGGGCCGGCTCGAGAAAGCCGCCCGCATACGCGCCTTCCTGGCTGGCCTCCCCCCGTCTTAATTCCCTTGGTGACCGACCATGTCCGACCTCGTTGTGCGCACTGAAAACCTGACCCGCCGCTTCGGCGATTTCGTCGCCGTGGACCATGTCTCGTTCAGCGTTGAAGCGGGGGAAGTGGTCGGTTACTTGGGGCCGAACGGCTCCGGAAAGACCACCACCATCCGCATGCTGCTCGGCCTGCTGCAGCCGTCGGATGGCCAGGCGACGGTGCTGGGCTTTGATGCCTTCCGCCAGTCCGAAGAAGTGCGCGCCCGGGCTGGTTACATGTCGCAGAAGTTTGCCCTGTACGATGACTTGACCGTTCTGGAGAACCTGACCTTCTACGGCGGGGTATACGGCATACGCGAGCGCAAGCGGATCGAGGCAACCCTGTCGCTGGTGGGATTGGGCGGCCACGAACGCGACTCGGCGCGTTCCCTGTCCGCCGGCTGGCGCCAGCGCCTGGCGCTGGGGATCTCCCTGGTTCACCAGCCCAAGCTGCTCTTCCTGGACGAGCCCACCTCCGGCGTCGACCCGGCCGCGCGGCGCGTCTTTTGGGACCTGATCTACGAATTGGCCGCCGGCGGCGTGACCATCCTGGTCACCACGCATTACATGGACGAGGCCGAGTACTGCGGGCGCATCGGGATGATGCGAGACGGGAGGCTGCTGGCGATGGACACGCCGGCGAACCTCAAAGCGAGTGTCCTTCCCGGGGACGTCTGGGAGGTGTGGGCCGTACCGCTGGAGTCGGCCCTGGCGGTGGGTGGCAGCGTCTCCGGCGTGCTGCGCGTCGGCCTGGCGGGCGACCATCTGCGCATGATCACCCGGCGCGGCTTGCAGGCCGGCCGGCTGCGGTCCCTCTTGCAGAAGGCGGGATTGGAGGTAAGCGCCGTCCAGAGCAGCGAACCGACACTGGAGGACGTGTTCCTGTCGCTGGCGAAGGGATAGAACAGTCGCCCTTCGACAGGCTCACATTGTCCCGGTGTCCTTCCGGGAGGGCGGCCTACTTGAAACGGTTGTGCTGAGCTGCGCGCTGAGCTTGACGAAGCGCCTGTCGAAGCACAACAGAGGCTAACATACGCCAATGAAGGCCTATGTCTATATTCTGAAGTGCTCGGATGGTTCGTATTACACCGGCACCGCCAGGAATCTGGAGCTGCGCATTTCCCAACATATGCAGGGATTCGGCAGCCGGTATGCGTCCAGCCGCTTGCCCGTCGAACTGGTTTATGCCTATGAATGCGATTCATATGGCGAAGCACTGACGCACGAAAGGCAGATCAAAGGCTGGTCGCAGCGGAAGAAAGAAGCCATGATCCGAGGGGATTATTCGGCTTTGGTACAGTTGTCTAAAAACAGGCAGAAAAAACAAGAAGACCTTAGTAAAGACGATCCGGGCGAGAAATTCCGCCCGGATCGTCTTTTCAATATTCAACCCGTCATCCTGGAAGGCTATGCTATACTTTTCCCGAGGCATGCCAAATGGAAATCGAAATCAAGCCTTCCAGCCAGTTGACCCCCCAGGAAAAGCAGCAGCTCGAGAATTTATTTGCCACTGCTTTTCCCCCCGACGACATCGACTATGAGTGGGCGGAGGCCGACTGGTATGTGCTGGTCCATGAGGGCATGGAGCTGGTCAGCACGCTGGAGATCGTCGAGCGCGAGGCGGTGGTTGGCGGCACGCCAGTGACCCTGGGCGGGATCGGCGGTGTGGCGACCCACCCCAACTGGCGCCGGCGCGGCTTTGCCGAGGCGGGGCTCAAGGTGGCGCATTCCTTTTTACGCCGCCGGCTGGCGGTCGACTACGGCCTGCTGATCTGCTCCGAGCAGCTGGTGCCGTATTATGGGAAGCTGGGCTGGAGAGTGGTCGAAGGGCCGATGCTGATCGCGCAGTCCAGCGGGCCGGTGACCTATTCCGCCCCGATCATGGTCCTGCCGGTCTGCAAAAGCGAGTGGCCGGAGGGGGTCATCGACCTGTGCGGAAAACCGTGGTGAACGCCGGGAGAGCCAATGGGGCCGACCCGTAGCAGCGAGTAATCATTCTACGAGGTCAAGGAACCAACGCGTTCTGTCAAGGAGCCCTTCCCCAAGGGTGGGCACGCGCGGCGCGAGGAAAACGGCAGTTGGATGAAAATATAAAAAACCCCGGAGGAGTTTCGCCTCCGGGGTCACGGCTATTCACCGACGATCTGCACCACCAGCTCCCTCTGCCGTGGGCGGATGTCGAAATCCACGTAGATGATCTGCTGCCAGGTGCCCAGGGTCAGGGTCTTTTCCACGAAGGGAATGGTCAGTGAGGGTCCCAGCAGGGAGGCGCGCATGTGGCTGTGGCCGTTGCCGTCGTCCCAGGTGGCATTGTGTGCGTAATCCCGGCTTGAGGGCACCAGCTCCTCGAACATGCGCTTTAAATCCTTGAGCGCCCCCGGCTCATACTCGATGGTGGTCAGCCCGCTGGTGGACGAGGGGCAGAAGATCGTGACAGTCCCGGACTTCAGCCCGCACTGCGCCACCACCTGGGCCACCGCCTTGGTGATGTCGTGCGTGTCCACGTTCCCGCTGGTTTGCAGGTCGATCGAGCCTGTCTTGACGGTCATGGCATTTTCCTTATATTACTTGATCGGCAGCAGGTGCTGGAAGATGACCCAGGCCACGCCCAGCGCCAGCAGGGTATTAAAAACGGTGACGATCAGGTAAACGAGCACCGGCGACCAGCCCATCTGTTTCAAATCGGTCAGCGAGATGTCCAGGCCCATGCTGACGAAGGCCAGGCAGAAGGCCCAATCCTTCAGCGCGGCGATGACGTTGCCGGCGTTCGGGGCGGCGCCCTTGGCGGTCGCGGCGGCCGGGATCAGCCCGAAGGTGAAGAGCAGTGAGGCGGCCAGGAAGCCCAAGACAAACTTCGGAAAGCGTTGCCAGATGACCCCGGCCGAGGGCTTGTTCCCCTTGCGCTCGACCGCCGTGGCGAAGTACAGCGCCAGCAGGAAGGCCACCACGCCGATGAAGGCGTTCTGGGTGGATTTGACGATCGTGGCGATCTGCTGCGCCTGGGGTCCGTAGATCGTGCCGGCTCCGACGACCGCCGCGGTGGTGTCGATGTTGCCCCCGAACCAGGCTCCCGCCACGCTCTGTGACAGCCCCATCCAGCCTGCCAGGAGCGGGGCAATGACCATCAGCGGCAGCGCCACCAGGATGACCAGCGTGGTGATGTAAGTCAGCTCCTTTTTCTTGGCCTGGACCGCGCCCGCCGCGGCGATGGCGGCGGATACGCCGCAGATGGCAATCGCCGACGACATCACCGCCCGCAGCGTGTCGGGCAGCTTGAATTTGCCTGCCAGCCACCAGCAGAAGAAGTACACGGCCGTGATCATGACCAGCGCCTGCAGGACCGATCCGCCTGCGGCGGTGACGATGGTCTTGAAGCTGATCGTCGCCCCGAGCAGGACCAGCCCGACCTTGAGGAACAGCTCGGTGCGGAAGCCGAGGCGTAGCGGCTCGTACCCCCGCACGGCTTTCAGGGCCAGGTTGGCCAGCACGCCGAGCAGCGCCGCCCACAAGGGGTACTCGAGCGCCTTGCCCGGGATGCCCAGCGGCAGGCTGAGCCCCGAGACCTGCAGCTTGATCCAACGCGCCGCAAAGGCCAGCGCGATCACCAGCAGGAAACCGACGGCCGGCCAGATATTCAATTTCTTTTGCACTTCACTTTGAGCAGCCATGGCACTGCCTCCCTAGAATTTCATCCAGCCTGGTCCGATCAGTCCCAGCAGTGCCAGAATCATCAAAACGAATGCGATCACGACCGAGAGCCAGTCTTCGGACAGGACCAGCTTGTTTTTATGAGGGGTCGAATTGGACATAGTCTCCTCCTCGTCTGGTACGATCATCTTTCAGGGCAATTGATTTTTCAGTCCTGCAGTTAATTGTATATCCAATCACCGGTTTAAAAATGTCGTTGCGCGCCGCGTTCTTCCAGGGTACTGCCCGCCAGGCCGTTCCGGCGTTTTTCAGGGAAGGCAGGCATGTGAAAAGGTTGTGCTGAGCCGCGTGCTGAGCTTGACGAAGCGCCTGTCGAAGCACAGCCGCCGCCACCCGGTTTTCCTTTGGCATGATCAGGCAGCGCTCAGCGCCGCCTGGAGGTTGGCCGCTTGCCGCGTTGGATGGCCCGGTCGCCGAAACGCTCGTGCAGCAGGTCCAGGGTGGACTGCAGCCGGCGGGACTTCTCGCTCTCCTGCCCCCACAGCTCCAGCTGGCGCACCGGCGTGCCCAGCCCGCTCACGCCCACGCCGATCAGGCGCACAGCCTTGCCCGATGGACGGACCCGCTCGAGCAGGTCGAGCGCCGTGGTGAAAATCTCCTCATCCTGGTCGGTCGGCTGAGGCAGGGTGACCTGTCGGGTGAGGGTGGTGAAATCCGGCCAGCGCAGCTTGATCTTGACCGTCGTCCCGCCCAGGTCCGCCCGGCGCAGGCGGCGGCCGACCTGGGCGGAGAGCTCCCGCAGCGTGTCGGCCAGGGCCTTGTCATCGCGCAGGTCGCGGGCGAAGGTCGTCTCCTGGCTGATCGACTTGACCTCGTGCTCGGTGGCTACCGGGCTGTCGTCCCGGCCCAGGGCGTGCCGCCTCAGGTCGCGCCCGCTCTCGCCGAACCAGCGGATCAAATCCGCCTCGGGGCGGTGGGCGATGTCCCCGATGGTGTGGATGCCCTGCTCAGCCAGTCTGGCCGCCGTCTTGGGCCCCACCCCCCACAGCAGGTCGACCGGCAGAGGGTCCAGGAAGACGGCCTCCTCTCCCGGCGGGACGACGGTAATGGCGTTGGGCGGCTCGTTCCTGCGGGCCGATTTCTTGCCCACCTCGGTGGCGATCTTGGCGACCAGCTTGTTGGACGCCACACCGACCGAGCAGGGCAGGCCGAGCTCGGTGTTGACCTGCGCCTGGACGCGCCGGGCGACCTCGACCGGCGGTTCGTGCAAATCGCTGATGTCCACGAAAGCCTCGTCGATCGAGATCTGTTCCACCAGCGGGGAGAGATTGTTCAGGCGCTCCATCACCCGGTCCGACATTTCCCCGTACGACCCGTGGCTGTGGTGGAGGACGATCAGCTCCGGGCAGAGGCGCAGCGCCCGGCTCATCGGCATCGCCGAGCGGACCCCGAAGCGGCGCGCGGCGTACGAGCAGGAGGCGACCACCCCGCGCTCCTCCGGACGCCCGCCCACAGCAAAAGCCTTGCCGCGCAGAGACGGATCGTGTAATTCCTCCACGGCGCAAAAAAAGGCGTCCAGGTCGAGGTGCAGGATGGTGCGGGGCATGATCCCATTATATTACGTGTAGGGGCGACCGGCCGGTCGCCCCTACGGAAGATGTAACCTTTCGTGGATGATCGCCGCGGAGGAATCGTCCGGTGCAACGATCAGGCTGTGGACCACGTCGATGACGAACGGCACGCTGCGCGCGGATTGTATGCCGTCCCGGCTGACCTTCACGAGCACCAGGGCCGAGCGGCGCGTATCTGCCAGGCCGGGCTGGTCGAACAGGGTGTTGCCGAGGCTGTAGAGGACGAGCGTTTTTTCGCCGCCGGTCTGGATCCATTCCGCCGGCTGTATTACATGGGGGTGCGTGGCCCAGACCAGCGCCGCGCCGGCGGCGGCAAACTGCCGCGCCAGGGATTTCTGCCGGTCGTCCGCGCCGCCCTGGTACTCGTTCCCCCAGTGCACGGCGACGGTCACCACTGCGCCGGTGCCGCGCGCCGCCCGGATCAACCCAACCGCCGCCTGCGTATTCACCGGGGCGGAGACGTCGTCGAAAGCCAGGAAAGCCAGCCGCAGACCCCTGACGGTCCGGTAGACCGGCGCGGAGTTCGGGAGCAGGGGCGCCAGCCCGGCGCTCTCCAGCGCCGCGCGGGTCTGTGCCAGGCCGTCCGGGGCGCAGTCCAGGGCATGGTTGTTAGCCAGGGAGATCAGGTCGAGGCCCCAGTCGGCCAGCAAGGGAGCGCGAGATGCCGGGGTGCACAGATCGTATCCACCTGTGGCGGCGACGGTCCTGTCGTCCTCACCCAACGGCGATTCCAGGTTGGCCAGCGCCAGGTCGGCGCGGCGCAGCTCGGGGGCCAGATAAGCCAGGGACGCGGAAGTAGGCGAAACGCCCCGGTCGAGGATGATGTCCCCCAGCAATGCAAGGCTGACGGCGGGTGGGTGTGAGAGACAGGAGGAGAGAGTAAAGAGTAAAAAGTAAAACGTAAAGAGTAAAAGGAAGGACCGTGGACGATGAGGGCTGCCACCGTCCACGGTCATGGTTCGTTTGTCAATCGCCCAGTGCTTGCGATCCGGGCTCACGGTGTAACGAAGAGCTTCGTCCAGTCGGGCTGGGCTGGGTTGGTCCCGGCTTCGACCGCCGCCTGCCAGGTCTCGTCGGTCATGCGCTGGCCGGCGGGGAGGGGGAACTCGTAGTAAGAATACACTCCGCCGACGGCGATGCGCCAGGGCGAGTCGGGCAGCACGACGAAGATGCGCGTCGGCTGTCCGACGCCTTCCTCGAGCACCTGCAAGCCGTTGGCGCCGGGGCCGGTGGCCACGTCGGCCACCAGGGCGGCTTTCTGGTCCTGCAGGTTGCGGTCGCTGGAATCGGTGCGGTCGGCGGCGGCCAGGGTGAACTGCTCCAGCGTGCCGCCCCAGTACATGATGTGAGTATATTCATCGTCGCTCAAGGCCTGCCCGGCCAGCTCCTTCTCGGAGATGGTCTTGAGGAAGGTCAGCTCCTCGATCAAGTTCTCCAGGTTGGCCTTGGTCAGGTCGCTGAGCAGGTTGCGTGATTTGAGCCCGTCCTCGGTCATCTGCGCCAGGGCTAGCAGGCGGGCGTAGGCCTCGGGATTAGGCTCGACGTAGCCGTGGGGGATGCTGACGTCCCCGCCGCCGCCCATCTCGGCCATGACCTGCTTGGCGTACAGGATGGTGTCGTGCTTCAGTTCCGTCCAGGAGCCCAGGGCGGTCTGCAGGTCCTTGCGCGTCCAGGCCTGGGTCTGCATGAAGGGCGGGTAGGGCTTGTCCTTGACCGCGATCAGCGGCTGGAAGGAGTACAGCCACGACCAGTACAGGTTCTGGGTCCAGGAATCGGTCTCCAGGGCAGCGACCTCGGTTTTTACCTTGTTCATCTGTGCCTCGTAGTTGGCATATTTGTTTTCGCCCATGCCCTTGAGCAGGTCATAGGCCTCCTGTGAGCCCATGGCGGCGAAGAAGTCCAGGCCCTTGGGCAGGCTGCGCGGATTGTCGAGCGTGCCGACCTTGCGCCAGATCACCTGGCCGAAGACGTAGGCGTCCAGGGTGAAGCGTTGGCCCATGAAGCGAAAGCCCTTGGTGACCTGCTCCTTGTCCTGCCAGATCCAGACCCACATCGAGTTGATTTGGGGCGGCGGCAGGGTGAGGGCTTCCTGCTTGAATTGGGCAAAGAGGGCCGCGTCGGCGAACTTCGACGGATCGGGGTTCGCCCCGAAGACCTGGTCGGAAAGCGCCCCGTACTCGTGGTAGCCCAAGTCGTCGGCTTTGCCGACGATGAAGACGGTTGGGTCGTAGATCGATTCCCACAGCTTGACGGCCGGCGTGCCGTCGGCGGCGGCCGCGCCGCGCAGCGTCTGGACCAGGAGCAGGGCGCGGCGGGTTTCAAAGTCGTCGTTCATGCGGAAGGTCAGGCGCCCGTACCACATCATGGCCTTGAAATACATCTTCAGGTCATCGCTGCGCGTGTAATGGCCGCGCGGGATGTATTGGGTATAGTCCTCGATCAGTTTCTGGTCCTCCGGCAGGTCGGGGCGGTCCCAGATGGGCGAGACGGCCGGGCCGCCGGCGGCGTCGATCAGGGCGACTTCGGTGCTCACCAGGCTGGCGGCCTCCGGTGGGACGGCGTCCGGCAGCCCGAGCAGCCGGGCGGCGACGCCGAAAAAGGCCACGTTGCGCAGGGCCGGGTCCTCCAGCGAGGTGCCCTTGACGGCCTGGTATTGCTGGTATGTGGCCGCCAGCATGGTGCTGGTCAGGGACTTGAGCGTGGCGATGAAATAGCCGGTCTCCAGGTCGCGCAGCATCTTGTCGAAGATCAGGTGGTAGACGTGGTAGATCGAGTCGGTCGTGATGAACACCGGCACTTCGGTGTAGCGGTTGGATTCGTAGATCTGGTAAAACTCGCGGTATTCGCCGGGCTTGGGCTTCTGGACGGCGAAGCCGTTTTGGGCCAGCAGGGTCCGCTGGGCATCGGTCAGCTTGACCAGGTCGAGGCCGAGCACCTTGCTCAGGTCGACGGGCAGGCTGTAGCCTCCGCCGCCGAATGAGGCCGGGATTTTTGCCGCACTCTCACTGTACTTGGCAAAAGAGGCGGGATAGATGCCAGACGGGGGCGGCAACACCGCACTCGGCGTGGGCTGCGGCGTGGGCTGCGACGTGGGATTGATGCGGACAGGCAGGCCGCAAGCCGCCTGGACCAGCACGACGGCGAGGAAGACCCAGATCATTTTTCGAAAGGTGGCTTTCATTTTTCCTCCTCAAGGGGTAAGGATCAGAATCCGTCCATCCGCCTGCCGGAGGACGGCCATGTGGGAGAACGAATGATCAATAGAAGAGACGACGGTGAAGCCGAATCCGTTCCAGCTCCAGACCTTGAGGGTATGGGCAGGTGCGGACCTCGAGCGGGCGTAGTTCCCTTCGAGCGTGACCAGCTCCTGGGCTCCGTCGCCGTTCAGGTCAACAGCGGCGAACTGACGTACCGGCTCGGCCAGGGCGGACCCGGCCCACAGCTCGCCGTAGCCGTCCCGCCGCCAGCCGACCAGGATCAGGTGGCAGGACCAACCGGCGGCATCCTGGAATCCCTGGATGCGCCCGCCGTATGGCAGCCAGCGGTCGATCGGCCAGGGCTGGAACGGGCGCCAGACCAGCAGGGTCACCTCCGGTCGGCCGTCGTGGTTCAGGTCGGAAAATCCTGCCTGGAGCACCTGCCAGCCGGCGGGGCTTTGCCAGACGGTCCGGCCGGCCGAAAGGATCGCTGCCCGGCCGTGGTGGACCGCCAGGGCTTCCAGCTGACCGTCCCCGTTGAGGTCGGCCGCCGTGGACGGGGTCAGGGGGGCGGCTTGGGCGGGGACGGGGCGCGGGCGCAGGTCACCCGCTTCCAGGTCCCAGGCACGCAGCGGGGCGGGTGAAACCTGGAAAAGTACACCCAGGGCGAGCACCCCGAGAAGGATCAAGTTCCGGCGCATGGATCTACAATGACATTTTACACCCATGGACAGGAGCTCAAAGGTGACGGATGGGCATAAAATGCCCCCTGGGTATCCTCTTTTGTCTACCTGGAAAATGCGCTACCCAATTTTCGATATTTGCGCTATTATAGGAGAGACTTATCCAATATGAGGGAACCCTGTGGGTGACTCCATCGTCTTAGGATGAATGCGCAGGAGCCTGCTTGCGCATATCAACGCGCATCCCTGCGCACTATTAAGGAGGAAGAAATGAGACTTCGACGCATTCTCACCCCGGTTGTGCTGATTGTGACCCTGGCGGTCCAATTCGTACCGGGGACAGGCTTTGCCCCCCGGTCCGCGGCGGCGATTGCGTCGTGTGACATGGCCCAGTTCATCGCCGATGTCACCGTTCCTGACGGCAGCACATTTTCGCCCGGCGCAACCTTCACCAAGACGTGGCGGATTAAAACTGTGTCCAGCTGCACCTGGACCACGGCCTACAGTATGATCTTCATCAGCGGCGATGCCATGGGCGGCGGAGCGACGGTCAATTTTCCGTCCAGCGTCGCGCCTGGAGCTACCGTCGATCTCTCGATCAACCTGACGGCCCCGACCGCCGCTGGACATTATCGGGGATATTACAAGCTGCGCGATGATACCAGCCTGGTCTTTGGGGTCGGCCCCGCAGGCCATCCCGAATACAACTGGACGTTCTTCGTGGATATCAACGTTGGCACCACTTTCTCGGTGGCCTATGATTTTGCCACCAATTACTGCTCGGCCACATGGACGAGCGGGGCGGGGTCGCTGCCCTGCCCGGGCACCGACGGGAGTGCCAGCGGCTTTGTAATTCAACAATCCGCGCCCCAGCTCGAAACCGGCGCTTACGATTCCAATCCGGGCCTGCTGGTCGGTCCACAGAACGTGACCAGCGGTTATGTCATGGGTACCTACCCGGCCTTCACCGTTCAGGCCGGCGACCGCTTCCAGAGCATCGTCAACTGTGCCTACGGCGCCGCCTCGTGCTATGTGAACTTCCAGCTGCGCTACCAGATCGGCAGCGGACCGATCCTGACCTTCTGGACATTCAAGGAACGTTATGACGGCCTGTTCTTCCGCACCAACCTGGACCTGAGCTCCCTGGCCGGACAGAGTGTGAAGTTCATCCTCTACATGGCGGATATCGCCGGTCGCGGCGTACCATCGGGCGACCGGGCGATGTGGAGCGGGCCGCGCATCGTGCGCGGGGGCGGCGTGAGCGGCACCCCAGGGCCGATCCTGACCCCCATGCCCTCCACCGCCTGTGACCGGGCTGTCTTCATTGCCGACGTGACCATCCCGGATGGCACCGTCCTGGCCGCCAGCACACCCTTCGTCAAGACCTGGCGCTTGAAGAACAACGGCATCTGCACCTGGGTGGCGGGTACCTACGCCCTCATTTTTGCCAGCGGCGATCCCATGGGAGCCACGACAACCATCCCGCTGCCCTCCACCGTGTCACCGGGAGCCACCATCGACCTTTCCGTCAACATGATCGCACCCTCCGTCGCCGGTCACTACCGTGGCTACTGGCGGCTGCGCAACGCCACGGGAACGCCCTTCGGGGTGGGCACGGGCGGTGCCTATACCTTCTGGGTGGACATCAACATCACCGGCGCCTACACCACCGCCTATGATTTTGCGGCCCGCGCTTGTGACGCCAACTGGTCCAGCGGCGCCGGCACCCTGCCCTGCTACGGGACGGACGGTGATTTGCGCGGCTTCGTCCTTGGCCAGGCTTCACCCCGCCTGGAGGACGGTACTTATGGTGCGCCCGGCATGCTGGTCTTCCCTCAGAACGTCACAGACGGCTACATCCAGGGCCAGTACCCGGCCTTTTCGGTCCAGGCCGGCGACCATTTCCAGGCCCTCGTCGGCTGTGAATATGGGTCTTCCTGCGACGTGAATTTCAGCCTGCAGTACCAGATCGGCTCCGGAACGGTGACCACCTTCAAGTTCGGCCATGAAGTCAACGACGGAGACTATACCCGCTGGGACGCGGATTTGACCTCCCTGGCCGGCCAGAGCGTGAAGTTTTACCTGAGGGTGGACGCCAACGGCCTGCCGACCGGCGACCGGGCCATCTGGGACCCGCGCATCGCCCGTCTGGTGCTCAGCCCGACCCCCGGCCCCACCGCAACCACCGGCCCGGGCGCAGACCTCAAAGTGACGATCACGGACGGCGTGACTTCGTATACCCCAGGCGATGTGCTGACTTACACCGTGGTTGTGACCAATAACGGTCCTTTGAACGTAACCGGCGCGGTCTTCACCGACACCCAACCTTCTCAAATAAGCAGCTGGCAGGTGAGTTGTGTATCCGATCCAGGCGCGCTGTGCACAACCGGCCCGATCACCTACGGCACCGGGGTGAACATCACCGATACGGTCAACATCCCGGCCGGGAAGAAGATCACTTACACCATCACTGCTTGGACCTCCGGCCTGTCCACCGGCATCCTGTCGAACTCCGTCCAGATCACCCCGCCCGACGGCGTGCCGGATGCCGTCCCGGCCAACAATACCGCCACGGACAACGATAATCCTCCGTATGCCGATCTGGCGATTACCACCTTGACCGACGGCGCCGCCCTCTATACGCCCGGGGGAACGACGACCTATACTATTGTGGTCTCCAATGGCGGCCCGGTGGACGTGACCGGCGCAGTGTTTACGGATAATCGGCCCACGCTAATAGCTTCCTGGGCGTTCACCTGTACGGGTGATCCAGGTACATTCTGTACTGCGTCCGGCCCACTGGCGCCAACGGATAATATCGGCGATACGGTCAATATCCCGGCCGGCAAGCAGATCACCTATACGATCGTGGCTACCATCGGCAGCTGCTCGCCCTGCGGGGCCCTGACCAACCGGGCCGACATCTCCGTACCGACCGGCATCACCGACCCGGTCGCCTCGAACAACACGGCTTCGGACACCGACCTGCCGCCCAGCGCGGATCTGATGGTCACCCTCACCGACCACTCGACCACTTTTACCCCCGGCGGGACGAACACCTTTATCGCCGTGGTCACGAACAACGGGCCGTCCGACGTTTCTCTGGCCCAGTTCACCATTTTCACGCCGATCCAGGTGAACGGAACGACATGGACGGTAAGCTGCACACCCGACCTGGGAGCAGGCTGTTCTCCGCTGGCGACCACCACTTCGATTTCAGATCTCGCCGTGATTATCCCGGCTGGTAAGAAGGTCACCTATACGATCGCCATGCCCATTCTCAACCCCACCACCGGGCCGATGACGGTCACCGCCCATATTGCAACTCCAGGCTCATTGGATGATCCGGTTGCAGCCAATAACTACGCCACGGATACCGATACGCTATCCCCATAATCCGGGATCAGTTCAATGACGATCGGGCTGCACGTAATCTGTGCAGCCCGATTCTTTTTTTGCATCCGGTTCCCGATTGCATCGCCCCCAAGTCTGTCAGGCTTTTCCCTTTTTTATTCCTTCTCGTTATGCCCCTTGGCGATGATCCTGATCGGCGTCCCCACGAAGCCGTAGGCCTGGCGGAAGCGGTTTTCCAGGAAGCGCAAATACGAGAAGTGGCACAGCCGGGTGTCGTTGACGTGCAGGACGAAGGTCGGCGGGTCGACGCGCACCTGGGAGCCGTAGTAGATCTTCAGCTGGCGGCCGGCGTGGGTCGGGGCTGGGTGGGCATCCTGTGCCTCGCGCAGGATCTGGTTGACGTTGGAGGTGGTCAGGCGGGCGAGGCGTTCCTCCTGGACGCGCAGCGCCAGGGGCAGGACCTGGTCGACGCGCTGGCCGGTCTTGGCCGAGATGAACAGCAGCGGGACGTAATCCATGAAGTTGAGCTGCTGGCGCACGTGGAGGGTGTACTCGTCCATGGTGGTGCTGTCCTTGGGGATGGCGTCCCACTTGTTGACCAGCACGACCGTGCTCTTCCAGGCGTCCAGGATGAAGCCGGCGATGTGGGTGTCCTGGGCGGTGAGGCCTTCGGCGGCGTCGACCAGCAGCAGGACGACGTCGGCGCGTTCGATGGCCTTGAAGGCGCGCAGCACGCTGTATTTTTCCACGCCGCGCTCGATCCGGCCGCGCCGGCGAATGCCGGCTGTGTCAATCAGGGTGATGGGCACGCCTGCATATTCGAGGCGAGTGTCGATGGCATCCCGCGTCGTGCCGGGGATGGGGCTGACGATGGCGCGCTCCTCGCCCACCAGCCGGTTCAGCAGGCTGGATTTGCCTGCGTTCGGCTTGCCGGCGATGGCGATCTTGACCGATTCGTCCTCCTCGGCCTCCCCGGCGGGCGGGAGGGCGGCCACCAGGTCGTCGAGCAGCTCCCCGGTTCCGATGCCGTGTACGGCGGAGATGGGGTAGGGATCGCCCAAGCCCAGTTCGTAGAATTCGGATGCCGCAGCGCGGCGCGCCGGGCTTTCGCATTTGTTCACCGTCACGAAGATCGGCGGCCAGGCTTTCCCGCTGGCCTTTTTCTGGTGGCGGCGCAGGATTTCGGCCACCTCCCGGTCCGGCGGCGTGATCCCGGATTCGCCATCGGTCAGGAAAATGACGGCCTCCGCGTCCTGCACCGCGATCAGCGCCTGGGCGCGGATCTCTTGGATGAAGTCCGCCGAGCCGACCGAAAGCGGGGTTTTGCCGCCGTGGGTCGGGTCGATACCCCCAGTGTCCACGACGTCGAACTTCACCCCGTTCCACTCTGCCTCGGCGACGATGCGGTCACGTGTGGTGCCGGGGGTGTCGTCGACGATCGCCAGCCGCTCGCCGGTCAAGCGGTTGAACAGGGTGCTTTTGCCCACGTTGGGGCGTCCGACCAGAGCAACTACAGGTTTCATGACTGTTGTCCGGGAATACGGGAGGGGCTTACGGGGTCGGCTTGGTCAGGCTGCCGATGGTGACCTCGACCGTGCCGGGCAGGATGGAATCAACCGTCACCCGCTGGTTGGTCGTTTTGACGGTCGGGGTCAGCTGATACGTTCCGGGGGCCAGTCCGGTCACGTCCACCTGGACGTGCACGTCCGTGATCAACAGCGTGTTTAGCACCGGGGCCGGACCGGAGAGGATCACGTCGACGGTCACCGGCGAGAGATGCACCTGCAGCCCGGATCCCAGCCCGAACACTTCGACGGGGCGGTAGGACAGCTGACGGCTGTCCTCGAAGGGGGCAATGCCCACCTGGACGACCACGGTCTGGTCGCCGATCAAGGTCACGCCGGGCGGCAGGGCGATGCTCAGGTTGGTGTCGATGTTGTCACTGGCTCCGCTGAGGTCGAGGGGCGCGGTTTCCACGTAACCGGGCAGCGAATCGATCAGCGCCAGGTTGGAGGAGTACACGGTGACAATCGGGGGAAATGCAGCCACGCTGGTCAAACGATAGCCGCTGGCGGGCTTTCCGCCGGTCACCACCTTGACGGCCAGGTCGCGATAGCCGCCCTGCTGGGCAAGCGGCAGGTTGAGGTTGACGCTGGCCGGCTGCAAGGTGACGCCGCTGACCGAGGCGCCCTGGGCATCGACCGCGTTGACCGCCAGTTTCGTCTCGATGCTCTGGCGGGCATTGGTCAGGTCCACCGAGGCATGGATGTGATCGACTTTGGAGACGGCCGATTCCGGGCCGGAGACCACGATCGTCCCCGGGTCCAGGATCGGATCGCCGACCTCGTAGCCGATGGCCGCCTCGCCGATGAAAGTCAACCTGACCGGCATGCTGCGGGTCACCAGCGGTTCGAGGAACAGGTCGAGGGTGCGCGGCGTGACGGAGATCACCTTAACGGGGCGGGCCGAGATCTGGATCTGCACCGTCAGGACATGCTCCCCGGAGCCGAGACCGGTCAGGTCGGCGACGGCCCGGATGGCAGCCTCCCCGGCGGAGAATTTATCCCAAACCGAGCGCGGTGCCCGCAGGGTGACCTGGATTTTCTGCGGCGGTTGCCCGGTCGCCACCAGGTTTGGGTCCTGGCCGATGAATTCGATCGGCACCGGGGACGGATAGGTGCGCGTTTCGTCCGGGTCGGCTGCGGTCACCGCCGACACCCAGACGGCCAGGGCCAGGGCGAAGGCGAGCAGGAGCGTGCGCAGGTTGGTGCCAATCCAGCGGAGCATGGATCACTCGTCCTTGCGGGGAAAAAGATAGGGAAAATGGCGGCGAAAGAAATTCTCCTGGCTGGCCTTTTCCGGATTGTAAAAGGCGGTCAGGATGTTTTCCAGTCGCTCGACGTCCAGCCGCCGGATCATCCGGCCGGAATGGGCGATGGAAATCGCCCCGGTTTCCTCCGAAACGACCACGGCAATGGCGTCCGAGACCTCCGAGATCCCCAGGGCGGCACGATGGCGCAGACCCATCTGGCGTTCCGGCGAGCGGGCAAGGATGCCGCTGGCAGAAAGCGGCATGACACAGGCTGCGGCGAGCACTTTCTTCCCCGATACGACGGCCGCCCCGTCGTGCAGCGGGGTGTTGGGGTAGAAGATCTGGATGAGCAGCTCCGGGGTTACGCCGGCATCGATGAGTACGCCGCTGCGCAGATAATCATCCAGGTTGTCGAAGCGCTGCAGGATGATCAGGGCGCCGTGCTGGCGGGCCGAGAGGCGGGCTGCCGCGCTGACCACGGCCTGGATGGTCGCCTGCATTTCCCGGCCGGAGTTCTTGTCTGAGCTGCGCAGGAATGTGCCGGCGCGGCCGATGCGCTCCAGGGCGCGCCGGATCTCCGGGGCGAAAATGACCGGGATCGCAAGGACCATGGCGGGCAAGGCGGTGCGCACCAGCCAGGAAAAGGCCGGCAGGTTGACCAGGCTGGTCAGGAGTGCAACCAGGACGAGCAGCAGGATGATGCCGCGCAGCAGGACCATGGCCTGCGTATCCCGGACAAGATAAAGAATGCTAAAAAATATCACCGTGACCAGCAGGATGTCAATGAGGCTCAGCCAGTCGAGGCGCTGGAAGATGAAAAGGAGATCACTCAACAACTCGGCCATGGTGACAGGGTCAGGAATCAAAACTGCAGGCGGGGGCGCACCCCTCACGCCCCTGAAGAAAGCCAGCCAACTTCAGCGTTCGCCTGAAATCTAGATTGGGCGTAAAACACGATCCTGGCGCAGCTGCTTGAAGAGCAGGATGGTGTTCGGCGGTTGCGATTCCAATGCAGCATCCCGCCAGGCCTGAACGCCAAGGGTCTGGGGGGTGCGGCGTGAATAGCCCAATTCCTTCCAGACGGCTTCCTGCGTCGCCTGCTGGGGGAGCAGAAACAAGAGCGAGGCCTCACATTGCAGGTCCTGCGAGGCGCGTTCGACTTCGGTGATCAGGGTCTTGATGGCCTGTTCGAGTGGAATGACAGAGTCGATATACAGGTCGGTGGTGCGGGCCACGAGGTTCTCCACCTGCCACCCGGCAAGACCGACCGGCGAGCTGTCCGCGGTGAGCAGGAGGAAGGCTTTTTCACCGAAGGCGGCCATGATCTCATCGGCGGTCGGCTGGCGGGTGCCGCCGCTGAGACGGTTGATCAGGGCGGCGATGTTGGCGGAATTGCGCGGGCGGCCGCGTTGCACCGCCAGCTCGCCCTTGGCCGCCTTGTGCAGGACGATCGGTCCGGTGTCGGAGCTCGGCGAAATGACCTTCCACGCCGCCACCACCTGGATCCAGGTGTCCTCGAAGGATCCGGTGTTATGGATCACGGTGCCGGCTGCGGCGACTTTCTTACCCTGGGCCGGCTGGCTGCGAATGCGCTGCAGCGCCTCCGGCTCGCTCAGCTGGCGCTTGTTCTGCAGACGGGCGAGCTGGACGTTTTCCGGGGCATCGGTCACCCAGACGGTATCGCAGTTGGCGGCGAGGTCCCCTTCCAGTAATTTTATGGCTTCGATGACGATGACGCGCTGGCTGGAACGCTGGACCATCAGATCCACGGCATGCTCGACCAGCGGGTGGACGATGATTTCCAACTGTTTGAGCGCGTCCGGATCGCTGAAGGCGAGACGCCCGAGTTTGGTCCGGTCGATTTCCCCTTTATCGTCCAGGATCCATTTCCCGAATGCCCCGAGCACGGGTTGATATCCCGGCGCGCCCTTGGCGATGGCGCGATGTGACAGCGCGTCGGCGTCAATGCCGTAAGCACCCAGATGCTCCAGCATCCTGCGCACCACGCTCTTTCCGGTGGCGATGTTTCCGGTGAGACCGATGACGTATTTCCCAGGCCACTTGCTCACAGAGCTTCCTCAATCAGGCAACACTTGCTACTTAACATTTTAGTCGCTGCCTCTCAATATGTCAAAGGAATTGGGATGCCTGGCACGATAAACGCCCCCGTTATCGGCAAAAACGGGGGCGGGAGAGGTGAGTGCGAGGTTATTTTGTAGCCGTGGCGGTGGCTTGCGGCGGAGGGGAGGTGCGCGTGGCCGAGGGGGTGGCGCTGGGGACGACCAGGTTGACGGGGATCGTCAGGACCTGTCCCGGGTGGATGACCGATGAAACGCCGTTCGGCAGCACGGCCTTGTTATCCGTCAGCTTGACGATGGCATCCACGGTCGTGTTGAACTTGGCGGCGATGCCTCCCAGGCTGTCGTTGGGCATGACCAGGTATTTGATGCGGGTGCCGGCTGCCAGACCGGTGGGGATCGGTGTGGGTGTGACGATCGGGTAATTGGGCGGCGGCAGGATGATCTTCTGCCCGGCCTTGATCAGGTCGGGATTGAGGCCGGGGTTGAGGATGAGGATGTTGATCAGGGCATTGTCGCCCAGGTTGTTGTCCTTGATGATCGTGGTCAGCGTTTCGCCCTGTTTTACGACGTATTCCCAGGGCGCGGAGGGTGTGGCCGTGCCGGTGATGGTGGGTGTGGGGGTGATCGTCGGTGTGTCGGTCTGCGTCGGGGTGTCCGATGGGGTGTAGGTGGTGGTCGGGGTGGGCGTCTTGCTGGCGAACGGGTTCCAGCTGCCCGCTTTGCCGCCGAGGGAGGTGACGACGATGACGATTCCAACCACCACCAGCAGGATTGCCACGATCCCGATGAGGAGCGGAGTGAGTTGGTTACGGCGCTTGCGGTAGGTCTCGATGGTATTTTTGATAGTCATAATCTTATCCCATCCATTTCTCTGACAAACCGCTGGAAGGCATTATTTCCAGGGTAGCGGAGATAATTCTACCTGAACTTCGGGGATTTTGCGAGAGAGACTGGCGGGTCGGAATGACGGCCCCGGCTAGGTGCCAAGCGCCAGGCGCGCAGGTTTTATGAGGAATCACCCACCCGCACCGGATTTTCGATTTAGGAGAGATTGACTAAATGGTGCTTCAGGAACTTGCCTGTGTACGAGCGTTTGTTCCTGACGATCTGCTCCGGCGTGCCTTCGGCGATCAGCTCCCCGCCCCGGTCGCCGCCCTCCGGCCCCAGGTCGATGATCCAGTCGGCAACCTTGATGATATCCAGGTTGTGCTCGATGATCAGCACGGTGTTGCCGGCGTCGACCAGGCGCTGCAGGACCTCGATCAGCTTGTGCACGTCGGCGGCGTGCAGGCCGACCGAGGGCTCGTCCAGCACGTACAGGGTGCGGCCGGTGGCGCGCCGCGAAAGCTCCTTGGCCAGCTTGACCCGCTGCGCTTCGCCGCCCGACAGGGTCGGTGGCCGGCTGGCCGATCCGGATGTAGCCCAGCCCGACCTCCTGCAGCAGTCTTCAGCTTGCTCAACATGGCTGGGAAGGCCGAGAAAACTCCGCCAGGGCCTGGTCGACGGTCATGTCGAGCACGTCGGCGATGTTGTGCCCCTTGAAGCGCACCTGCAGGGTCTCGCGGTTGAAGCGTGCCCCGTGGCAGACATCGCAGGGGACGTAGATATCCGGCAGGAACTGCATCTCGATGCGCAGCTGGCCCTGGCCCTGGCAGGCCTCGCAGCGCCCGCCGTGGACATTGAAGGAGAAACGCCCGGGCTTGTAGCCGCGCACCTTGCTCTCGGGCAGTTCGGCAAACAGCTTGCGGATCTCGTCGAACAGGCCGGTGTAGGTGCCGGGGTTGGAGCGCGGTGTGCGCCCGATGGGCGACTGGTCGATGTTGATGATCTTGTCCAGGTGTTCGATGCCCTCGATGCGGTCATGATCGCCGGGCTGGGTGTGGGCGCCGTGCAGTCTGGCTGCCAGGGCATTGTAGAGCATCTCGATCATCAGCGTGGACTTGCCCGAGCCCGAGACGCCGGTGATGCAGACCAATTTGCCGAGCGGGATGTTGACCGTCAAATTCTTCAGGTTGTTGGCGCGTGCGCCGACGACGGTCAGGTGCTTTGCCATTGCCGGTGCGGCGCTTCTTGGGGATCGGGATCGTGCTTGCGCCCGGACAGGTATGCCCCGGTCAGCGACTTGGGATGCGCGATGATCTCCTCCGCCGTGCCCTCGGCGACGACTGTGCCCGCCGTGCTCGCCCGCCCCCGGACCCAGGTCGATGATCCAGTCGGCGGTGCGGATGGTCTCGTCGTCGTGCTCGACCACCAGGACGGTGTTGCCCAGGTCGCGCAGCCCTTTCAGGGTGTTCAGCAGGCGGTCGTTGTCGCGCGGGTGCAGGCCGATGGACGGCTCATCCAGCACGTACAGCACGCCCACCAGGCGCGAGCCGACCTGGGTGGCCAGGCGGATGCGCTGGGCCTCGCCGCCGGAGAGCGAGCCAGCCGAGCGACTGCAGGGTCAGGTAATCCAGGCCGACATCCACCAGGAAGCCCAGCCGGGCAGATGATCTCCTTCAGGATGCGTTCGGCGATGGCCTGCTGGCGGGCGTTGAGCGGGGTCTGCGGCGCCGGACAGGCTGCTGCGACCCATTCCAGGGTGCGCAGTGACCGGCCATTCGGTGACCTCGACGATGTTGGCCTCGTCCACGGTCACGGCCAGTGGCTTCAGGGCGCAGGCGCTTCCCGCCGCAGGTGGGGCAGGGGCGGTCGGTCATGTACTCGCCGATCTTCTCGCGGATGTACTCGGAGTTGGTCTCGCGGTAGCGGCGCTCCAGGTTGCCGATGACGCCTTCGAAGGCGGTGTCGAAGGTGGCCTGACGCCCGTCGCGGTTGTGGTAGTGGATGCGGATCTTCTCGCCCTGGGTGCCGTACAGGATCAGATCTGCTGTTTTTCCGGCGGCAGGTCTTCGAACGGGCGTGTCCATGTCGATGTGGATAGTGCTGAGCGACGGCCTCGAGCAGCTGCCAGTAGTAGCCGCCTGTCCTCGCGCAGGTTGTTCCATTCCATGGCGATCAGGGCGCCATCGCACAGAGACCTGTCGGGGTCGACGACCCGCTCGGGGTCGATCTCCAGCTTGCCGCCCAAGCCCTGGCAGTCCGGGCAGGCGCCGTGGGGGGTGTTGAACGAAAAGGTGCGCGGCTCGATCTCCGGGATGCTGATGCCGTGCTCGGGGCAGGCCAGGTGCTCGGAGAAATGCAGATCGTTCCGCGCTCGCCGCCCTTCCCCTCCCCCAGGGGGGAGGGGAGCGAGGGGTGAGGGAGCATCTGGACGGTCAGGTAGCCGTCGCCAAATTTGAGGGCGGTCTCGACCGAATCCGTCAGCCGGGTGAGGTCCACCTTGCGCTCCTCCTCGGACCCCGGGCCGGAGATGACCAGCCGGTCCACCACCGCCTCGATGGTGTGGATCTTGTAGCGGTCGAGGCTGATCTCCTCGTCCAGGCTGTAGACCGTCCCATCCACCCGGGCGCGGACGAAGCCGGCCTTGCGGATCTCCTCGAAGACCGCCTGGTAGGTGCCTTTGCGGCCGCGCACCACGGGCGCCAGGACCAGGATGCGCGTCCCGGCAGGCAGGGCTTCGACGGCGTCGACGATCTCCTGGGCGGACTGCTTGACCACCTCCCGCCCGCAGACCGGGCAGTGCGGGATGCCGACGCGGGCGAATAGAAGGCGCAGGTAGTCGTAGATCTCGGTCACCGTGCCAACAGTCGAGCGCGGGTTGTGGGAGGTGCCTTTCTGGTCGATGGAAACAGCCGGGGAGAGGCCTTCGATGTAGTCCACGTCCGGCTTTTCCATCTGGCCCAGGAACTGGCGGGCATAAGCGGAAAGGCTTTCGACGTAGCGGCGCTGTCCTTCGGCGAAGATGGTATCGAAGGCCAGGGAGGATTTACCCGAACCGGACAGGCCGGTGATGACCACCAGCTTGTCACGCGGGATTTCGACGGTGATGTTCTTCAGGTTGTGGGCGCGTGCACCAACGACACGGATGGCGTTAGACGACATATGTCCCTCGAGATAGAACAGGTGTCCTAAAAATAATTATAGCACATTTGTTTCATTTAATCGGTCTCGAAATTCGGCAAACAGCAATTATACCGCGGGGGTAGAAATCCCAGGCAGTGCAGTCGAGGAATCACTGAGTATTCGGCATGTTCACCGGGGGATTTTCCTTGCTTGCACAGGCCAGCCGCCATTGAGAGTGCCCTGATTTGGTATTTTGGTTGGCTTGCTTCGGCTGGTGCTTTGTGCTAGACTTTGATTGAACTCGAGAAGGACAGTATTATGGCAGAGAAAATCCTCATCATCGACGACGACATCGACACTTTGAAGCTGGTCGGGCTGATGCTTCAAAAGCAGGGCTATCAGATCGTGGCGGCACCCAACGGCACCCAGGGGATTGCCCAGGCCGAGGCCGAAAATCCCGATCTGATCCTGCTGGATATCATGATGCCTGACATGGACGGGTACGAGGTGGCGCGGCGCCTGCGTGCCAATCCCGCTACCGGAAGTATCCCCGTCCTCATGTTCACCGCCAAGACCCAGCTGGACGACAAGGTTACTGGCTTCGAAGCCGGGGCGGATGATTATCTGACCAAGCCGACCCATCCCACTGAACTGAACGCCCACGTCAAGGCGTTGCTGGCCCGTTCGAACAAGGGCAAGGCCGGCGCGGCTTCAGTCCAATCGGAGAAACGCGCCTTTACCATCGGCGTCCTGGCGGCGCGCGGCGGCCTGGGGGTCACCACGACTGCGGTGAACCTGGGGGCGGCCATGCACGCTGCCAGTAAAGAAGAAGTCATTGTGGCGGAACTGCGCCCGGGAATGGGCACCCTGGGTCCCGAGCTGGGTGAGCCCCGCCCACGCATCCTGACCGAACTGCTGCAGGCTAATGCCGCTGATATGAACCGCCAGAAAGTCAAGGATGCGCTGCACGTCCACGAGACCGGCCTGCGCCTGCTTTTCGGTTCCGTCCAGCCCAAGGACGGCATCCTGCTCAACTCCTTGGATGCCTTTGAAGCGCTGGTCAACCGTTTGAGCTACCTCTCGCGTTATCTGATCCTCGACCTGGGGAACGGCCTGCCGCCCCTGACCCAGAAAATTGTCGCCGCCTGCCATCAAGTTCTCATCGTTGTGGAGCCTGCCAGCAACTCGGCCATCCATTCCAGGGCGTTGATCAATGACCTGACCGAATTGGGATTCAATAAACGCACCATCCAGGCCGTGGTGGTCAACCGCATCCGTTCCGAGATTCAATTGAACTGGTCACAGGTGCAGGAGATGCTGGGACAGGAGCCGATCGTCGCCGTCACTCCTGCTCCGGAGCTGCTCTACATGGCGACGCGCATGAAAACCATCGCCGTGCTTTCACAGCCCGAGAGCCTGACCGCCCAGCAGTTTACCAAATTAGCCGCCGCGATGCTTGATCTCGAAAAACAGCAGCCATGATCCTCTTCTCCGCCCGGAGGGTCGCACCCTCCGACCAGGGGCGGGGTTGGGTGACGATCTGGAAATGCACGATTTATTGAGCCCGCAGGGATAATTGTCTGTTGCGATACCTTCTCGAGGATCTGGCGTTCGATCCGCTGGCTTTCGGAATCGACGGCTTATTCCACTCTATGAAATGAGTACGGTATGCCTAAAACTGAAGTGCGACTTGCAGAGTATCGGCGGCTGATCGAAATCGCCCGCGATCTGGCTTCGACTCTCGACCTGGACATCCTGCTTACTCGCATCATCCATGCCGCGGCAGACATCACCGGCGCCGAGGCCGCCTCCATCCTGCTCTACGACGACGCCGGACGGCAGCTGCATTTCCAGGTGGCGACCAACCTCGACCTGCAGACCATGCGCGGGTTGGTCGTCCCGCTGGACGGCAGTTTTGCCGGATGGATCGTCACCCACCGCCAGCCGGTGCGCGTCTCCAACGCCCACGAGGACGCCCGGCACTTCCCGACCGTTGAGCAGGTAACCAGTGTGAAGACCGAGTCCCTCCTGGGCGTGCCCCTGATCACCAAGGACAAGATCGTCGGCGTTCTGGAGGCGATCAATAAACGCGGCGGCGATTTCAGCGACGCCGACGAGGATCTGCTCTCGGTGCTCGGGGCGCAGGCGGCGGTGGCGATCGAAAATGCGCGCCTGTTTCAACAATCCGACCTGATCGCCGAGTTCGTCCATGAACTGCGTACGCCGCTGGCGTCGATCGGCACGTCCACCTATCTCCTGCTGCGCCCGGAAATGTCGCTGGAGCAGCGCGAGCAGATGATCCACAACATCCACGGGGAGACCCTGCGCCTCAACACCCTGGCCTCATCCTTCCTCGATCTGGCACGCCTCGAATCCGGGCGGGTGCAGTTCCACTTGGCGGACTTCAGCCTGAAACCTCTCCTGGAAGAGTGCAAGCAGATCATGCAGGCAAAGGCCGAGGAAGCCAGGGTGTCGATCGACCTGGAGGTCCCGGAAGATTTCCCCGAGGTCAAGGCGGACCGGGATAAGATGAAGCAGGTGATCCTCAATCTGCTCAGCAACGCCATCAAATACAACTGTCCCAACGGCAGCGTGACCGTCCTTGCCGGCCTGGCGAAGGACAGCTGGACGCTGTCGGTGCGCGACACCGGCTTGGGCATCCCCGAGAAGTCGCTGCACCACCTTTTCGAAAAGTTCTACCGGGTGGGAAACACGGAAGGCAAGGTGGCGGGGACTGGGCTGGGTCTTTCGATCTGCAAGCAGATCATCTCCGGTCATGGGGGCAGCATCGAGGTCGCCTCGCAGGTGGGAAAGGGGACGACCTTCACCGTCCACATGCCGTGGGAATCGACCGACGAGAAGGTAAAGAAGTGATCTGCCGGGCCGTTACGGCTCCAGCAGTACTTTCAACATCCCCGCTTTACCGGCTTCTCTGAAAGCCTCCGGCGCTTTGTCAAGTGAAACCTTCGCCGCGATCAGGTCGGTTGGGCCGACCTGGTCATGTTCGAGCAGGTGCAGGGCCGGGTCGAACGGTCCGCAGCGTGAGCCGATGATCGTCATCTCGTCCACGACGAAGGGCGACGTGGTGACCGTCATTGTCGAAGGGCAAATTGAAGGTCTAAATTGCGTTCTTACAGCGGGCTTCGACTCCGTTCGTGCCGCGAACACCGACGGCACGCCGGTGCGAGACGGCAAGCTCAGCCCGCCCTGGTTAGTAAAACGATCTTTTCAAAGTAGTATTCAGCCTACCTTGCCCCTTTTCTGCCGAACTGCCGCTCGAGCATGTCCACCGAGATGTGGATCATGGTCGGTCGGCCGTGCGGACAGGTGCGCGGCGAGGCGCAGGCTTCCAGGTCGGTCAGCAGGGCGCGCTGCTCCTCGGGCGAGAGGGCCTGCCCGGCCTTGACCGCCATGCGCTTGCACACCCGTCCTGCAATGCGGGCCTCCACCTCGGCCTGCAGCGGGGTCTCGTCCTCCTCGAAGTCCTCCACCAGCGCCCGCAGCGCGGTCGCGGGATCTCCATTGGCGAACAGGGCCGGCACCGCGCGCACCTGGTAGCTCTCCGGTCCGAAGGGTTCGACCTGGAAGCCGAAGTGTAACAGGATAGGGAGCTGCTCATCGAGCAGGCGGGCAGCGGCGGGCGGCAGTTGCACCACAACGGGGGTTAAAAGCGCCTGGGAGGAAAGCGTCTTCTGATTGTGAAAGGCGTCGCCCTGAGCCGGTGCGCTGAGCTTGTCGAAGCGTTGTCGAAGGGTCATGAGTTTCTCGAAGAGCACGCGCTCGTGGGCGGCGTGCTGGTCGATCAGGTACAGGCCGTCAGGGCCCTCGGCAACCAGGTAGGTGGCGCCGATCTGCCCGACCAGGCGCAGCAGCGGCATGGAGGGGATTGAGGATTGATTTGCGGCCGCCGGTGGAGATATCGCCGCGGCTTGCTCATCATGTCCGAGAGTCCAGGCAGCGTCCACCTGCAACCCGCCGTCCACCGGTCGTGCAACGCCCGTCCGCCCCCATAGTGACGGCGGGGCGACCTGCGGCACCGGCGTGTAGGCCAGCAGCGCCTTGCGCACCGAGCGCTGGACGAAGCTGAAAACCTTGTCCGGGTCGCGGAAGCGCACCTCCGCCTTGGCCGGGTGCACGTTGACGTCCACCGCCTCGGGTGGGACCTCGATGAAGAGCACCGCCATGGGGTAGCGCCCGACCATCAGCAAGGTGTGGTAAGCCTGCAGCAGGGCGGAGTTCAACGGCGTATCCTGGATCCAGCGTCCGTTAATGAAGAAGGTCATCTCCCGGCGGTTGGAGCGCGTCAGAGCGACCGGGCTGATGAAGCCGCTCAGCCGGAAGCCGTCCTCCTCGGCCGTGACATCCAGCATCTGTCGGGCGGTCTCGACCCCGTATAGGGAGGCCAGGATGGCGCGCCGGTCGCCGTCGCCGGAGGTCTGCAGCGAAGGCGTCTCCCCTTCAGCCAGCCTGAGGCGTACATCGGGATAGGCCAGGGCGTAGCGGGTCAGCAAGGCGTCGATGGCGCGTCGCTCGGTGACATCCTGCTTGAGGAACTTGAGCCGGGCCGGGACGTTGTAGAACAGGTCCTCGACGCGCACGTCCGTGCCGACCGGCGCCCCGACCTTCTCGACCCGGCCGACCTTCCCTCCCTCGACGCGCAGGCGCGCCCCGACGGGTTCATCAGCGCAGCGCGAGACCAGGGTCAGGCGCGCCACCGAGCCGATGGAGGCCAGCGCCTCGCCGCGGAAACCCAGCGTGGCGATGCGGAACAGATCGTCGGCACGCTGCAGTTTGGAGGTGGCGTGGCGCTCGACGGCCAGCGGCAGCTCGCCAGCCGGGATGCCGGCTCCGTCGTCGGCGACCTGGATCAGGGTCCGGCCCGCAGCGGCGATCGTCACCGTCACGGACTTCGCCCCGGCATCCAGGGCGTTCTCGACCAGCTCCTTGACCACCGAGGCGGGTCGTTCGACCACCTCCCCGGCGGCGATCTGCGAGGCGACTTCGGGCGGTAAAATGCGGATCGGCATGCGGCTATTATATTCCGTTTATAATAGCGCCATGCGTTTTTCCACCCTGTTCTTCGACCTGGACGAAACGCTTTATCCCGCCTCCAGCGGGCTGTGGAGCGCCATCCGCGAACGCATCAATGCCTACTTGCGCGAGCGCATGGGCTTTTCCCCGGAGGAGATCGACGCCCGGCGGGAGGAGTATTTTCGCGAGTACGGGACGACGCTGCGCGGCCTGCAGGCGAACTATGCGATTGACATGGAAGATTACCTGGCATTCGTGCACGCCATACCGCTCGAGCGCTACCTGCAGCCCGACCCGGCTTTGCGCGCCGCGCTGGCGGGCTTGCCGGGCCGCAAGTTCATTTTCACAAACGCCGACCGCGCCCACGCCGAGCGGGTGCTGGCCGTCATGGGCCTCCAGGGGATCTTCGACGGCATCCTGGACGTGCACGTCATCGCCCCATACTGCAAGCCGATGCCCGAGTCGTTTCAGCTGGCGTTGAAGGCCGCCGGAGGCCCGGATGCGCGCGACTGCGTCCTGCTCGACGACCAGGCGCGCATCACCCGCGCCGCGCAGGACCTGGGCTTTTACACCGTTCTGGTGGGAAAGGACGGTCCCGGGCCGGATGCCGACGCAAGCATCAGCCGGTTGATCGAACTGCCCGCCCTGCTTCAGGGTGCGGCATAACCATCCTGATTGGACCCCCCGATTTGAAGCCGTTTTGCCCGGATGCAATCGGAGATTGAGCCAAGAAGCAGTCATCCAGGCATCAGACCTGCTTCTTACGTTCTTTTTACACTCCCGGCTTACAATTTCATCCTGTGTTAAGGCGGACGTGCTACCATTATGGTCTCTCCGCAGGAGGATTCTTTTATGGATAAATCACTTCGTACGGTTCTGATTGCATTCACCGCCGTTGTCCTGGTGGTGTGTTCGTTCGGCGGCGGGTTTGTCACCGCCCGGCTTCTGCCGATTGCCCAACCGGCCCTGGTAAACGGGAACCCGTCTTCAGGCGGAACCCCAGGTGCTGGCCAGACCGATTTGCAGACCTTGTTTGCCCCGTTCTGGCAGGCCTGGACGCTTGTGCACCAGGATTACGTCAGTCAGCCGGTGGATGACACCAAGTTGATGCAAGGGGCCATCAAGGGCATGATGACCTCCCTGACCACCGGCTTGAACTACTACATGACGCCCCAGGAGTATCAGGACACCCAGGCAAGCCTCAACGGCCAGAATTATGCCGGTATCGGTGCCTGGGTGGCTACCACCGGGGACTACCTGACCATCGTCCGGCCGATGAAGGGTTCGCCAGCCGAGAGCGCCGGGTTGAAGACCGGTGACCAGGTGATTGCCATCGACGGCCAGTCCATGACCGGTGTAACACCCGAGGTGGCCCGCACCAAGGTTCTCGGTCCGGCAGGCTCGACCGTCACCCTCAAGATTCTGCGCGTCAGTGAACAGCGGACTTTCGAGGTGACGATCACGCGCGCCAGCATCAATCCGCCCCTGGTCGACTACCGCATGCTGGACAACAACATCGCCTACGTCAACCTGCTCACCTTTGGCGACACGGCCGACCAGGATTTGAAGAACGCGATCAACGACCTGATGACGCAGCACCCGAAAGGCCTGATCCTGGACCTGCGGTTCAACACCGGCGGCTACCTGGACCAGGGTGTGGCAGTGGCCTCCGAGTTCCTGCCCGCCGATCAAATCGTCGTCTACGAGAAATCCGGCAATGGGAGCCTGACCCCGCACAAGTCGCTGGGCAGCGGTATTGCCACCGACATCCCCATGGTGGTGCTGGTCAATGAATGGTCGGCATCGGCTTCGGAAATTGTGGCCGGAGCGCTGCAGGATTACGGCCGTGCCAAGCTTGTCGGCGTGACCACCTTCGGGAAAGGTTCGGTCCAGAACATCATCCCGCTTGACAACAACCAGGGCGTGCTTGGCATCACCATAGCCCAGTGGCTGACGCCCAAGCAGCGGCTCATCCAGGGCACGGGCTTGACTCCGGACCTCACCGCGGCCGATCCCACCCAGGCGGATGCCGCAGCCGGCAAGGACGCGCAGCTCGATGCGGCGGTGAAAGCAATTCTCAACCCCTAGACGTTGGTTTTGGAGAATGCGATGAGATAAAGGAGATGTCATATGTTATTCTTTGACCCCACCTACATGCTTTTCATGGCTCCGGCGTTCCTGCTGATGCTGATCACCAGCTGGTATGTCAGTTCGGCTTACCGCAAATGGAGCCAGGTTCCGGCGCGCAGCGGCATGACCGGGTTCCAGGCCGCGCAGCGCTTGATCGCCGCCGGCGGGCTGTATGGCGTGCGGGTCGAGGGGGTGGCCGGGAAATTGACCGACAACTATGACCCGCGCGACAAGGTCCTCCACCTTTCCCAGGATGTGGCGCAGAACGCCTCCGTCGCCTCGCTGGCTGTCTCGGCTCACGAGCTCGGGCATGCCATGCAGGACCAGGAGGGCTACCTCCCGCTGCGTTTTCGTGCCGCCCTGGTGCCGATGGTCAACATCGGCTCCTACCTGGGCTGGATCCTGATCATCATCGGCCTGCTGCTGGGCTTTACCAATCTGGCCTGGCTGGGTGTGGCCGTCTTCGCTGGCGGCGCCGTGTTTGCCCTGGCGACCCTGCCGGTGGAGCTCAACGCTTCTACCCGCGCCCGCCGTCTGCTGGCGCAGACCGGGATCATTTCAAGCGAGGACGAGCAGCGCGGGGTCAATACCGTGCTGAATGCCGCGGCGCTGACCTATGTCGCCGCGCTGCTGACCTCCATCCTGCAGCTGCTCTACTACGTCACCCTGGTGGGCGGCTTGGGCCGGCGGCGCAGTTAACAATCCGTCCCTGAAAAACGGGAAAAACGAACCTCAATGACCTCCCGCGGGTGACGAACCCGCGGGAGGTTTTGCATGCATAAAATCCAGTATAATTCCGGCATGAGGAAAATCATCGTCGCCCTGGTTCTATTCCTTGCGATCGGTTTTGTCATCATTCGATTTTCCGAAATAAAAAGTATCGTTGATACTATTAAAAACAGTAATCTGCGCTTCCTGGTCGCGGCATTAGTGATCGAAGTCATATGGATTTTTAACTCGGCGACGACCTACCGGGTGCTCTATCGTCTGGTGGAGCTGAAGCAGACCGATTACCGTCTTCTTCTGGTCGCCACTGCGGCCACTTTCGTGAACGTCATCGCCCCAAGCGTGGGGATTGGGGGCATGGCGGTCTTCCTGGACGATGCCAAGCGGCACAATTATTCCAGCGGGCGGGTCACGGTCGTGGGGGTTTTGTACCTGATGTTCGACTATCTTGCCTTCCTGTGCATCCTGGCCCTCGGCTGGGTGGTTCTGATCCGGCGTAACAACCTGAACGCCGGCGAGATTACCGCCTCGCTGATCCTGCTTGGACTGGCAATCGTTTTTGCCGTGATCCTGTATCTGGGCTACAAGTCTGCCACGCAGTTGGGTCATATGCTGGCGTGGATGGCGCGCCTGGTCAACCGTCTGCTGCGGCCGATTCTCCACCGAGAGTATATGAGCGAAGAGCAGGCGCATTTCTTTGCCAGGGAGGTCGCTGAGGGACTTTCGATCATACGCGGCAAGGGCAAGGAGCTGATGTGGCCCTTCCTTTTCGCTCTGAACAACTTTGTTCTGTTGATTTGTGTGTTGATGTTCACATTCCTGGCTTATCAAACCCCTTTCACCGTGGGGACGCTGGTGGGAGGGTTCAGCATCGGTTACCTGTTCCTGATCGTCAGCCCGACCCCGGCCGGCCTGGGCGTGGTCGAAGGCGTGCTGACCGTGGCACTCAACACGCTGCGGGTCAAATGGGCGGCGGCGGCCTTGATCACCCTGACCTACCGGGCCGTCACTTTCTGGTTCCCCCTTGCGGTGGGGGCGGTGGCCTTCCGCATCCTGAACAATCAAGCTAAACCGGCGGCATCGTAAAAAAATGGCGACCAGTTCGAAGGTCGCCAATAACACATCCGTGAAATGACGGCTGTGACCCACCCCAGATCGGGGCGGGCCACCTTGTTTTATTGATTCGTGTTGATCAGCACCTCGACGCTCATACCGGCACGCAAGCCGGGGGGAAGTTGATCCAGGTCGATGAGCACTTTGTAGACCACATCACCGCCCAGGCTGTCGGCCAGCGGCGACACCGCCCGGACACGGCCGGGCACATTCTGTTTCAGGGCTTTGACCACCACTGTGGCGGCCTGACCTGGCGCCACCTGGGGAATGTCACGCTCGCTCAAGTCCGTGGTCTCGACATAGAGATGATCAACGTCGCTGATCACGATGATGATCTCGCCCGGCGAGACGTAGTCCCCGGCGACTGCATTGGCGGTCGCAATGACTCCCGGGAACGGCGCCACCAGGCGGGTGGCATCCAGGTCATGTTGCGCCGATTGGAGATTGAGCCTCGCTTGGCGGAGCTGGGCATAACCGGAGCCGGTCGCATCGTCGGGCACCTGCCCACCGGTCAGGGCTGCCAGCAGGGTCTGGTCTTCCACGAGCTTGGCCCTGGCCAGTGCCACCTGGGCGGTTTTCATGTCGATCTGCTCCTGGTTGGGCTTTCCGGTCCACCAGTTATAGTTGTAAAGGGCGGCATTATAAGCCTGCTGAGCGGCATACAGATTCTGGTAGGCGTAGGCTTTGCGCGCATCTTTGTCCGGGTTGCCGGGGGTGTTGTTGTAGGCCTTTTGGGCACTGGACAGGGCATTGTCCGCCAGGGTCAGGTTCGCCTTGGCATTCTGGATGGCGTCCTGATTCGTGCTGTAGTAAATCTGGTTGTTCAGATTGGATTGGGCATTATCCAAGTCCTGTTGGTCCTGGGCCACTATCTTCTGGGCGGAAGCGATGGCCGCCGCGGAGGTCAGCTCGAGCAACGTTTGCTTAGCCTGATCCAGCCTGATCTGCTGGGCCGTGTCATCCAGCTGGATCAGCAGCTGGCCGGCCTGCACGGTCTCGCCGACCGACACGTTCACCGATTTGACCATGCCGGCCGAGGTGAAAGCCATTTCCGCCTTCAGGGTGGGCGCGATCACTCCGGAGGCGATCACCGACGTGCCTGTTCCGGGCTGCGGGGTTGTCGTGGCGGACGAGGCGTTGTTCGCCAGGACAACCGTCGGAATGGCTTGGGAGGTTGACGACCCCGCATCACAGGCGGCCAGGGCGGGGATTAGCAGCAGGAGCCATAATTCCTTAACTTTCATTCCAGCCTCCTAGGACTTTTTCTCGTTGCCGTTGTTCTCCACGATCGATCCATCCCGCAGCGTGACGACCCGGTGGGCGTATTTAATGACGCGCGGGTCATGCGTGGCAAAGACGAAGGTGACACCCGTATCCTTGTTCAGCTTTTCCATGATCTCCATGATCTGCTTTCCGTTTTCGGTGTCGAGGTTGGCGGTCGGTTCGTCGGCCAGGATGAGCGCCGGTTTGGGTGCCAGGGCACGCGCAATGGCCACGCGCTGCTGCTGCCCGCCAGACAGCTGGTCGGGGCGGTTTTTGGCGCGGTCGAGCAGATCGACGGCTTTGAGAAGTTCCAGCACCCGCTCGCGGCGTTCTTTGGGGGAATGGCCATTCAGCAGGAGCGGCATTTCCACGTTTTCATAGGCGGTCAGGGTGGGGATCAGCGCAAAGAACTGGAAGATGAAGCCGATGTGGCCACGGCGCATATCGGCGCGCTGGTTACGGTTGAGACGGGTGACATCCTTGCCATCCACCCATACCGAGCCGCTGGTGGGCTGGTCGAGGCAGCCGATGAGCTGTAAAAGGGTGGTTTTGCCGGAGCCCGAAGGGCCGACCAGGGCGGTAAATTCACCGCTGTCGATGGTCAGGTTGACGCCGCGCAGAGCCTGGGTTTCCACCTCGCCCACTTTGTAGACGCGGGTTGCATTATCGATTTTTACGACTTCCATTTTGTTCTCCTTTTTAGTACCGCGCTTACTTCTCTGCGCGCAGGGCTTCGACCGGTTGCAGGCGGGAAGCCATCACCGCCGGATAAAGACCGGCCAGAATGGTCACGATGAAGGTCACAATGCTCAGGCTGATCGTGTCGTTCAACGTCAACTTGGCAAAAATCGTGTCGGCTACCATGAAGCCGGTCAGGCCCATGTTCCCAATATAGAATCCGTGGATGTTGAAAAGGTAGGCTGACAGCATGCCCAGGACCACTCCCATGAGCACGCCGCCGACTGCCAGCAGTGCGGATTCAGCCAGGAAGAGAAACATGATCCTGCCGCCCCGCATACCGATGGCCGAGAGGATGCCGATCTCACGCGTCCGCTCGTAGACCGACATGATCAGCGTGTTGATGATCACCGAAGCGGCGATCGCCAGGATAATCAAGTATAGGATAGAGATATAACTGTTCGCCTGGGTCTCCCAATCCAGGATCAGCGGGTTCAGTTCTTTCCACGTGAGCACCTTCAAGCTGGATCCCTTCAGGGCACTGGCAACAGCATCCGTGTATGAAGTGTCCTTGAGCAGCACGAAGACGGTGCTGGCGTGATTCTGGGCCTGGGTGATGGCCTGGGCTTTCGCCAGCGGCAGGAAGATGGTCGCGCTGTCAAAACCATACGTGTTGGTCGAGTAGATGCCGCGGACGACAAAGGTCTGCTCGGCCACATCGCCGTTGGCGGTGTTGACCGAGAGGCCGACATTGTCGCCAGCCTTCAAATGCAGCTTCTCGGCGATGGGTTTGCCGATCAGCAAGCCTCCGCTGTCATCGGCGGTCAGGTAACTCCCGCTGATGATCCCCAGGCGATACGGATCGCTCGCCGCCGAGGCTGGATCGATCCCGTAAATCCTGGCGCCCGCCGATTGATTTCCAGCGGAGATGAATCCGCTGGCGAACAAACGCGGCGTGGCGGCTTTTACCTGAGGGAGCGCAGCGATCTGGCTGGCGATCTGATCCGGATTCTGGACCAGATCCTCCCATTTCAGGCTGGACTTGTTCTCGTCGTAGCTGGCCGCCCTCACCTGGATATGACCGGTCTCAAGGATGATGGCTCCTTGAAGGGCACTACCCATTTCACCATTGACCACGGAGGACATCAACATCAAGATTGCGAGCCCCACACTGACCGCCAGGGCCGAGAAAAATGAGCGGCGGCGGTTGCGGCCGAGATCGCGAAATGCCATTTTGAATAGTTGCAGCATGTCACACCTCATACATAGTGCAGGGCTTCGGCGGGTTCGCGCCGCCCGGCTTCGATGGCGGGGATGACCGATGCCAGCGCGGAGATGATCGCCACCACGGAGGCGCGCATGACCAGTTTTTCCGTGCCCCAGGTGGGATAGATCTTGCCCTTGATCAACGCCATGTAACTGGTGACAGACGAAAGGGAACCGAAATCGAGCCCGACTTTCATCAGGATTCCGTTGAGTGCCAGGCCCAAGACGATCCCCGCTGCCACTCCGACCAGACCGATCATCGTTCCTTCGAGGATGAACAGCAGCGAAATCTGGCCCGGCCTGAGGCCGATGGCGCCGAGCATGCCGATCTCCCGGGTCCGCTCGTAGATCGCCATCAGCAGCAGGTTGAGGATGCCGACCCCCGCAATGGCGATGATGACTACGCTGAAGATGTTCATCACACCGGTTTTGGTGTTGATGGCGGAAGCCAGGTCGGGGTAATTTGCTTCGAACGATTCAATCTCAACGCCGGTCAACCTGGGTTTCATGCTTTTGATGACCGCGCTTTCCTGTCCGATCCGCTTCAGGAAGACCGCCACTTCGGTGGACTGCCCGTTCAGGTCATAGAGCGATTGGGCCTCGCCGAGCGAGAGATAGACGGTCTGCTTCTCGATGTCCGCCATGCCGAGATCGAAAATACCCACCACCGTCATGGTACGCTGACGCATCTGCTCATGCTGGGAACGACCGACCAGCGTGATGCGGTCGCCGACCTGCACGCTCATCGCATCCGCCAAGCCTTTGCCGATCAGGATATTGTCCGTATCGGCACTGGTGAGATTGCGTCCGGCTTTGACGTACTGCCCGATGATATTCAAATTCAACTCGGTCTCCGGCTCGACGCCCGTAATGCCGACTGCAAAGGCGCCCTCATGGTTGGTGACCAGACCGCCGGTGTTGATGCGCTGCACGGCACCCAGCGTCAGGGGATTGGCTTCCGCGGCCTTGATCACGGCCTGCGGATCGGCCAGCGGCAGGAGCGGGGTCGAGCTCGCCTGGGCCCGATAGCCTTCGGCGTGGACCTGGATGTTTCCACCCAATACCTTCACGGCGTTACCGTAGATCGCGTCGGTAAACCCGTTCATCACACCGTCGTACCACATCATCAACGCCAATGTCATCGACATGGCCAGGACGATGATGATCGTCCTGCGGCGGTGCCTCCAGATGTTCCGCCATGCGAGACGTAGATAAAGTTGCATTCGTTTCTCCTTTTCTAAGCTCTGGCGCCGAAGACCGGCGCAGGCAGTAGTGATAAAACGCTGATGAAGTTTGCCGCCTACACACTCTGTCCATTGGCCGCGCCGGAATGGTTCATGGGCCCGTGCTCAAATGGTTTCTTTCTGATTATAGTCATTTCGACCAACTCTGTTTGAGTAATTTGAAACACAATAAATTAAGCGGATGTAATTATGAACGCTCCACAAACGTTCGGCATCCCTGCGGTTATTCGTAACGCAGTGCTTCGACCACGTTCAAGCGCGCCGCCTGGCGGGCAGGGATGAGCGCAGCCAGCACCCCAAAAAGCAGGCCGATGGCGACTGCCGCCAGGATGCCGCCCACGGGGAAGAAGTAGCCCATGGGGAACATGACCTTGACGCCGGTGACAAAGGCGTATCCCAGATACAGCCCGCCCAAAATACCGAAGGCTGTGCCGATGGCAGCCAGCAGCAGGGCTTCAGCGATCACCATGTTGCGGACCTGTTGGCGGGTGCCGCCCACGGCGCGGACCATGCCGATCTCACGCGTGCGCTCGATGACGCCGATCGTCAGGGTGTTGAGCATGGCAATCAGCGAGGGGAAGGCCAGGATGGCAAACAGGATGTAGATCCCGCTGAATGCGGCCTTTCCCATGGTTTTCAGGGACTGGTAATAATCGGCTCCCGAGATCACCCGGAACTGCGGGTAGTCGGCAGCCAGTTTCTTGATCTGCGCCCCGGCGGACTGGCGATCGGCGTTCCTTTTCAAATTGAGTTGGATGAACACATCTGTCCGGCTGCCAAAATCGTGCTCCAGGTTGGCCTGGGAGATGAAGGCAGTGGTCAACTTGGCATTCAGCAGATCGGTCGCCACCGCTGCGATCCGGTACACGACCTCGCCTTCGGAGGTCACCAAAACGACCGTGTCGCCCACTTTTGCACCCGTGGCAAGCATGAAGGCACCGTTGGCGATCAGTGCCCGGCCGCTGGCGATCTGCTTGTAAGCGGAAGGGCCGCCTTGGATGAAATTCAATCCACTGACCTTCGGAAATGCCAGCGGGTCGATTCCCAACAGCGAAACTGCCTGACCTTTTGTCTGCGAAGCCGCAAAACGGAAAGTGCTCAATTCGTCCACGCCGGCGACGTTGCGTAATTGGTCGGCAAAACCGGCATCTGCTCCCACATCACTCCCCCAGATTCCGAGCGAGGGCGGCATCAACAGGTAATCGCTCCCCAGGCTCTGACGAAACATGTCGAAAAGTGTGCCGGTCATGCTCGTCACCAGCCCACCGGCGGCCACGATCACCGCCAGGCCGAGCATGCTGGCCGAGACCGTCACTGCCACGCGCGAGGGTGTGCGCGTCAGGTTGCTTTGCGCCAGCTCGCCGATACCCTGGCGCATGTAAATCCACGCGATGAGGCGGCCGAAAACATCGGCAAACGGGCGCACCATGGCAGGGGTGACGAGCACCAATCCAACCAGGAAGAGGACGCCGCCCGGGATGATCAGCGCATTGCGCCCCGACAGGATGGCGGCTGCGGTCAGCAGGAGAAGCACGACTCCCACGATAAAGCCCCAGCCGGTGTGGCGTTTAAATTCAACTTCTGCCAGGGTGGGACGCAATGCCTCAAGCGGCGTGATTTTGCTGGCATTCAGCGCGGGGAGCAAACCCGCAAAGACGGTTACACCGATGCCCAGCAGCAGCGAGATGCCCACCAGGGCGGGCGAGACCAGAGGCGCGCCCAGTTTCAGGTTGACGAACTGGCTTAGAGGACCTTGTGCCAGCTGGAGCACACCGGCCCCCAAAAGGTAACCGAGCAGCATGCCGACCCCCGAACCGAGCAGGCCCTGCAGGAAGCCCTCAGTCAGGATAATGCTGATGACCGTGCGGCGTGTTGCCCCCAGGGCGCGCAGCATGCCGATATCGCGGCGGCGCTCGGAAACGACGGTGCGGAATGTGTTGAAAATGATGAAACCGCCCATGAACTCTGCCAACACCCCGAACAGGCTGAACACGATCTGGGCCAGTTGCATGGTGGCAAAAAATTGGTCGCCAGTCATGAGCGTCCCGACCTTGTAATGGTCGCCCAACGCGGCTTCGATACTCTTCTCGATCCCGGCGCGCCGGGTTTTTCCGGCGAAGGCCTCGACGTTCAATTCGATGATGTTGACTTTGCCGGGCTCAGCGACCATATTTTGCGCCTGCGGCAGGGTCACCAGCACTTCCTCGTTGCCGGGGGTCATGCGACCAGGCAGTAAGCCCACCACAGTCAATTTCGTCGTCCCTTCGGCGCTGGGCAGGCGGAAGGTATCGCCGAGGTTTACGGAGAACGCATCGGCCAGGGTCTGCGAGATCACGGCCGAGGCGGAATCGGATGTCTCCAGGTACCGGCCATGGACAATCGCGTAAGCCCGGATCGAGCGGGCATCCTCGGGATTGACCCCGATCAGGTTGACTGCGGTCAGGGTATCGGGCCGAGCCGGGTTCCCATCTACGAAATCGGCCGGCAGATTGACGGTGCGCTGGAGCGAAGCTGAAACGGCGCGCACGCCATCCATGCCCTGTAACTTGGTGGCAACTTCGGCCGGGAAGGACTCGCCGGAGATGTTGGTGATGGAGAAGTCCACATTCCCTTCCATGCCCTGGATGTTGGCCTGCAGGGCGGCCACCATGGCCGGCAGGATGGTGTTCATCCCGAAGATGAGCAGCACCCCGAAGATGACGGCCAGGGTGGTCAGAAAGGTGCGCAGTTTACGCCCGATCAAATAGCGCCAGGCGAGAGTCAGTTGGAGTTTCATTCGTTTCTCCTGCGGAGAAAGTGGAGAGCGAGCAGGAGAGCAGAGAACAGCCTCACAAGAAACTATTCTCTAGTCTCTACTCTCTCCCCTCTAATCTCCGATCTCCTTGATCTTGTCGGCGATCTTTTCAGCCGCGCCCTTGCGCTCCAGGTTGGTTTCGTCGACCACCCTGCCGTCCTTCAGGAAGACGATCCGGTCGGCGTAGGCGGCGATGCGCGGGTCGTGGGTCACCATGACCACCGTACGGCCGTATTCCTTGGTGACCTGGCGCAGCAGGGCGGCGATCTCGTCACCGGAGCGGGTGTCCAGGTTGCCGGTCGGCTCGTCGGCCAGGACGAGCGCCGGTTCGGCTACCAGGGCGCGGGCGACCGCCACGCGCTGCTGCTGGCCTCCGGAGAGCTGGTCGGGGCGGCTGGCGAGCCGGTCACCCAGGCCGAAGCGCTGCAGCCACTTCGGCGGCGCGCTTCCTTGCCTCGGCCGGTTTGACCCCGTCCAGGGTGACCGGCAGGGAGGCGTTCTCCACTGCGGTCAGCATCGGGATCAGGTTGTAGAACTGGAAGACAAATCCGATCCTGCGGCGGCGCAATTTGGTCAGGTCGTCGTCTTTCATCTCGGAGATGGCGGTGCCGTCGATGCTGACCCCGCCTTCGCTCGGCCGGTCCAGCCCGCCGATCAGGTGCAGCAGGGTGGATTTGCCGCAGCCGCTGGGGCCCATCACGGCGACGAATTCGCCCGCTTCGACCTTCAGGTTGACATGGTCGAGGGCAGTGACCGCAGCTTCGCCGCGGCCATAGATCTTGGTCAGATTTTCGGTATGGATGAGAGACATGGCTTATTCCTTGTGTTCTACCAGATCCCCGGCACGAGGCGGTAGAGGACGCGGCCGGCATATTCCTTGTAGTCGGGCAGCTCGTCCTGGAGCGTCCTGTCTTCCAGGGCGGTGCGCACGACGAGTACGACTGCCGACAGGGCAGCCGGGATTAAGGCCCACCAGGAGCCGAGCAGGAGCGGCGTGGCCAGGTAGAACAGGATCGCCGCCACGTACCCTGGGTGGCGCACGAAGCGATACGGTCCTCCTGTGGCGACGGTGTGCTCCCGGTCGGTCTGGATGCGGAGGACGGCCGTGAAGAATACATTGGCGACCATCGACCAGACCAGCAGGATATCGTTTCCCAGGAACGCCACCACCAGGCCGGCGAGCTGCAGGCCGAGCGGAACCGGCCGGGACCAGCCCAGGCGGACGTCCAGGCAGGCGATCAGATAGGCAGCCAGTACGAAGATGCCCATCGCCGAGACCATCGCCAGGTCCCATCTCTTGGCACCCGCCTGCGGGTGCGAGCGCTCGGCCAACATTTTCGGGTTCACCGGCAGGATGAAGATGATCGTGGCAACCGACCACAACAGGTAGATGACCGTCAATGCCCAGCCGTTCCACCAGTTCAAACGGCCGACGAGGCCGAAGAGCAGGGCAATCAGGAAGAGATTGCCAAGCGTCTCACGCAGCAGCCAGCGCAGCGCGCCGCGCCTTACTTTTTGTTTTTCGAGTGCTTCGGCGTTCATTGTTTTCTCCTCGTCTCCATGGCTGCAGGAGTGCCGTCCGGTTGAGCCTGAACGGGCTGGCTTTTCTTCGGCCGGCCGCGCGGGCGGATTTCCGGTTCCGGCAGCGGCTGGTGTTTGACTTCATCCAGGCGGGTCTCGGTGATGTCCAGCCAGTGCAGGTCCGCCTCCAGGTGCATGATGACCTTGTCCAGCAGCAGGATCTGGGCCATTTCAGTGTGGGGATCGTAGCTGTCGCGCAGCGTCGTGGCGTCGTGCAGCTCCTGGAACAGGTGCGAGCGCTGGACCTGGATCAGGCGGTCCGGGTCGGCCTCACCGGAGACCAGCCCGGTCATCAGCTTGACGAAGAACTCATCCCGCTGGTGCTCGGGGGTGACGCCGCTGTCGAACCAGGCCCGCAAAGCCCGATCGCCTTCGGGGGTGATGGCGTAAATGCGCCGGGCCGGTTCGTCTCCCTCGCCCAGGTCGGAGCTGCACCTGACAAGTCTGGCTTCCTCCAGCCGGTCGAGGGTGGTGTAGATCTGGGCCGGCTTGACGTCCCAGTTCTCATCCCCGCCGACGACGGCCGAAAAGGCCGAACGAAGTTCGTACCCGTGTCGGGGGCGCTGGGCGAGCAGACCGAGGATGGCGAAGCGGACAGACATAATATAGTATACGAGTTAGTATTTATTTCAGCGCAAAATAATAAACCAGTTAATATTTTTTGTCAAGAGGTGGGAAGGCGCCAGGAGGAGTCAACCAAGTCGCACCGCCGCACAGTTTTTACAGTATATTGAGGTCATGAAATATCGCTTGATTACTTTTTTTTCTGCCACCGCGTTCCTTGTTTTGATGGGCGCGATCCTGTTCCTCATCGCCGGGACGCCTGCCCTTCCGTCAATTTGGGTCTACCTCGGGCTGCGCCTGCTGTTCACGGCTGCCAGTGCGGTGGCGATGTCGGACGACGTGGCACGCGAGCGGTTGAAACCCGGAGCCGGGGCAAAGCCGGAACCGCTCTATACCACCGGGACGGCCATCGCCTGGGTGGCGCATATCCTGCTTGCCCCACTGGACCTGGGTCGTTTCGGCTGGAGCCGCGGATTCCCCATCTGGCTGCAGGGGGTTGGGGGAATGGTCATGCTGGCCGGTTTTTCACTGGACGTCTGGGCGCTGGTCCATAATGAATATATGTCGGCGCGCATCCGCATCCAGGGGGAGCGCGGCCAGCACGTCATCGACACCGGACCGTACGCGCTCATACGCCATCCGAACTATGCCGGGGCATTCCTGGTCAGCTTTTCGAGCGGATTCGTCTTCGGCTCATGGGTCTCCATCGTGCCGATGTTCCTGCATATGGCATTGCTGATGTACCGCGCCGTCCAGGAAGAAAAAGTTCTGGCCGGCGAGCTTCCGGGCTACGCAGACTACACCCGCCGCGTGCGCTGGCGCTTTTTACCGCGAGTTTGGTGACTAGAGCCGAAGCGTGACCGCATCTGCCAAGATTGAATGAAAGCTCGATCAGCAGTCTTTCTGTGCCGGAGTCGACCCTCCCCCTGATTCTTAACCTGGTGCGGGTATAATCCTCGCGTATGTCCCTGCTGACCCTGCTCTCGCACTGGCGCAATGACCCCGAGACCGCCCTGAACATTTCGACCTGGCGGACGACGCCGGCGCGCCCCGCGGATCTGCGACCTTTCCCGGCCGACCTGCCGCCAGCCCTGGCTGAGACTCTCGTGGACCGGGGCATCCCCTCGCTGTACAGCCATCAGGTCGAGGCCTGGACCCATGCCCGCCGCGGCGAAAATGTCGTCCTGGCCACCGGCACGGCCAGCGGCAAGACGCTGGGCTTCAACCTGCCGGTCCTGGCGGCGTTGATGGAAGATCCGCAGGCCCGTGCCCTGTACCTTTTTCCGACCAAGGCGCTCGCCCAGGACCAGCTGGCGGGGCTGGACCAGCTTACCTCCAATCTCCATAAAAAATCCTCAATCCTCAATCTGCAATCTGCGATTTATGACGGCGACACACCCGCCGGGCACCGCCCGTCGATCCGGGGAAATGCCCGCATCGTGCTTTCCAATCCAGACATGCTTCATACCGGCATCCTGCCGCATCACACCAGCTGGGAGGAGTTCTTCCGGGGCCTGCGCTTCGTGGTCGTCGACGAAATGCACACCTATCGCGGGGTGTTCGGCTCGCACGTCGCCAACGTGCTGCGGCGGCTCAAGCGCGTCGCCGGTTTCCACGGCGCCTCGCCCCAGTTCATCCTGACCTCCGCCACCATCGGCAACCCGGGTGAGCTGGCCGAGCGGCTGATCGAGGCGCCCGTGGTGCTTGTCGACGAGGACGGCTCGGGGCGCGGCGAGCGCCATTTCCTGATCTACAATCCGCCGGTTGTCGACCCGGCGCTGGGACTGCGTAAGAGCTCGATCCAGGAGAGCGTGCGCCTGGCGCAGGACTTACTGGCGGATGAGGTGCAGAGCGTGGTCTTCGCCCGCTCGCGCCGGTCCGTGGAGATATTGCTGAAATACCTGCAGGAATCCCCTTCACCCCCATCCCCTCTCCCGGAGGGAGAGGGGCACAGGGGTGAGGTCCGCGGCTACCGCTCCGGCTACCTCCCCTCCCAGCGCCGTGCCATCGAGAAAGGCCTGCGCGACGGTTCCGTGCAGCTGGTGGTGGCCACCAACGCCCTCGAGCTGGGCATCGACATTGGCGGGTTGGGGGCTGCCTTGCTGGTCGGTTACCCGGGGACGATCGCCAGCACGCGCCAGCAGGCGGGCCGCGCCGGGCGCGGGGACGAACCAGCCGCGGCCGTCCTGGTCGCCACGGCCTCGCCCCTTGACCAGTTCCTGGCCCACCATCCCGAATATTTCTTCGCCCGCTCCCCCGAGCAGGCGCTGGTCGACCCGGACCACCTGCTCATCCTGCTCAACCACCTGCGCTGCGCGGCCTTTCGAGCTGCCCTTCCAGCCGGGCGAGGACTTCGGGCGCCTGCCAGCCGGGAAAGTCAAGGAGTTCCTCGACTTCCTGGTCGGCAACCGGGAGCTGCACCTTTCCGAAGAAAAATATTTCTGGATGGCGGACGCCTACCCGGCGGCGGCCATCTCGCTGCGCTCGGCCTCGCCGGACAACGTGGTGCTGCAGGTGGAGGACGGCGGCGGGCCGCGCACCCTGGGCGAGGTCGACCTGGCCTCCGCGGCCTGGATGGTGCACCCGCGCGCCGTCTACCTGCACGAGGGCCAGCAGTACTACGTCCAAGAGCTGGACCTGGAGCGCAATATCGCCGCGCTCATCCCGGTCTCGCTGGACTATTACACCGAGCCGCAGCGCCAGACCGAGGTCAGCCTGATCTCGACCCTGGACGCTGCGCCCGCCCCGGGCGGGTTCAAGGCCTACGGCGAGCTGCAGATCACCACGCAGGTGACCGGCTTCCGCAAGCGCACCTGGTTGGGCGGCGAGAACGTCGGCGAGGAGCCGCTCGAGCTGCCGCCATCCGAATTGCAGACCACCGGCTACTGGCTGACCATTTCCGAAGCGACGGTGGAGGCCTTGAGCCAGGAGGGGCTGTGGACCAACGCTGCCAACGATTACGGCCCGGACTGGGAGAAGATCCGCGAGCGTGTGCGCGCCCGGGACGGTTTCCGCTGCCAGGTGTGCGGGCGGGAAGAAGCCGGGCGCCAGCACGACGTCCACCACAAGGTCCCGTTCCGCTCCTTCCGGGATGAGGCCGGGCGGGTCCTGCGGGAGCGCGCCAACCAGCTCGACAACCTGGTCACGCTGTGCCCGGAATGCCATAAGAAGACCGAGACCAACGTGCGCATGCGCAGCGGGCTGGCCGGGCTGGCGACCGTCCTGGGCCAGCTGGCCCCGCTCTTCCTGATGTGCGACACCGCCGACCTGGGCGTGCATTACGACCCGCAGGCGCCGTTTGCCGAGGGCCGGCCGGCGGTGGTGCTCTACGACGAGGTCCCGGCGGGGATCGGCTTCAGCCAGAAGCTGTACGAAATCCATGCCGAGCTGCTCAAGCGCGCCTTGGAGCTGGTGGTGGAGTGCCCCTGCGAAGACGGCTGCCCGTCCTGCGTGGGGCCGGCGGGGGAGAATGGGGTCGGGGGCAAGCAGGAGACGCTGGCGATCCTGCGCATCCTGATCGAAAAATAGCTCCGGCCTTCTTTTCCAACCATATCTGCAACCCCGCCGTTTTCGTTCCCTTTGGTGCTATGAGGTCTGAGACCTCGCAGGAGAAGTCCGGCCCTTTGTGTCCTCCAAAAGCCAACTGCCTCCCCGTCTGCGCATGCCCCCCAACGGCGGGGTGGTGTATCAAAATTCAGGTGGGGAGCTCATTTTCGAATGGGAATATGGCGGTGACTGTTTACCCAATGGGTTCCAGATCCAGATCTCGAACGATTCATCTTTCGCGCCGGAGGGCGGTTATTTTTACGAAATAGACGTGCCGCTTCCCAATCGCTACGCGATCATCAACCTCTCTTCGGGGATCACTCCTTGCGACACGTATTACTGGCGCGTTCTCCCCAGGCTGGGGACGGTCACCAGTGGTGAGGAAGGCCCCTTCTCGACAGCCTGGAGCTTTTACCTGGCGGCGGATGAATGTCCCCTCCTAGTTCCTGCTGACCTTGGACCCACATTAGGACCGGTGATGTTTTTAGTGACCGTGGGTGCATTCTGCCGCTCCGGCCCCGGTACTCAATACGATGTGGTTGCGGTCGTCGAGCCGGGGACTAAGTTGCCTGTCCAGGGCCGCTATGCGGATGCCAGCTGGCTCTACGTCCTTTTACCCGATGATGGAATACAATGCAATATGAATGCTGGGGTGGGCAAACTGCAAGGGGATCTAGAACGGGTGCCAGAAAGAAGACCGCCTCCGCCGCCTGAACCGACCCTGACGCCCACAGGGCTGGCGTCTGGCTGCTCGCAATACAATGCGAATTCGAAAATCTGCATTGCCAGAGGCTGCAAGTGGGATCCTAACCAGCACCCGAACAGCCCCTGCGTGAGGAAGTGAAGCGCCTGGGCAACGCGCCTGGCTAATTCCCGGAAAATGTGGGGTGGGGCGAGCAGCATGGACGAGGCGAGGCGCTTGCTCTTGCGGCGGGATGTGTAATCCCGCCGTTTTCATTTCCTGCGCCTCTCCAGCAGCCGGCGGATGCGGTCATGACGCCGCTTGGTCAGCGGGTAGAACCAGGCTGTCGCCACCGCCGAGAAGAGCAGCAGCGCCCCGAAGGGACCGATCAATACCCGGATGGCCGTCAACGTGGCAGAGGCTTGGGTGAAGGTTGTGGCCGCCTCGGGCGGGGTGCGGTAGCCGAACCAGCCCAGCACCTGCAGGGCGATGAAGATCGCCAGCGCGCCGGTCAGCTTGCGCACGAAGTTCTTGACCCCGTAATAGATCCCCTCCTGGCGGCGGCCGGTGCGCAGCTCATCCCACTCGATCACGTCGGGGAACATGGCGTCGGGAAGGATGTGCGCTGCCGAGACCGACAGCCCGGCCAGGAAGGACATCCACAGTGCCATGGCCACCTGCCCGGGCTGGACCAGGAAGATGCCGATCTGCACGCCCGCCCAAAAGATCATCCCGACGATGTAGGCAATGTGCTTGCCCAGGCGGTTGGAGAGCCACAGCCAGAAGGGCAGGGTAGCCACTGCCGTGACCAGCAGCAGAGCGAAAACCGCCGACTCGAGCGGCAGGGAGATCCCCAGCAGGGTGACCGAAGCGAGCAGGTTCCCGCCGGCGATCCAGTAGAGCAGGTAGAACGGCAGGAGCAGCGCCACCAGGTCGAAGGTGATCCAGTTGAGCATGTAGATGGCGGCGGCGAAGCGGAAGGGCACGTTGCCCCAGGCGGTGCGCAGCGTCTGGCGGAAGGAGGCGGTCTCCTGCGGGCGGTCGATGGAGCCGTAGCGCTCACGCACAACGGCGACGATCAACAGGAAGGGCAGGACGGCGATCCCGCCGAACAAGGCCGCCACCAGCAGGTAGCCCTGCTGCTGGGTTAGCCCGGAGGACAGCGCCGCGTCGACGATCGCCGGCGCAGCCACGGCAGTGACCAGCGAGGCCAGCAGGTTGAAGAAGATGCGGAAGCTGGTCAGGTCGGTGCGCCCGTTGTAGTCCGGGGCCAGCTCGGGCAGCAAGGCAGAGAAGGGCACCTCGCACAGGGTCTCGAACGTGTCGCTGAGCATGAAGGCCAGGGTGACCGTAGCCGCCAGGGCGAGCTGCGAGTGCCAGGGCGGCGCCCACCACAGAAGCAGGAAGCTCAGGCCGAAGGGGATGGCGAAGAAGAGCAGGAACGGGCGCCGGCGGCCCAGGCGCGTGCGCGTCCGGTCGGTCAGGATGCCCACCAGCGGGTCGTTGACCGCGTCCCAGACGATCCCGATTAGGGCAGCGACGGAGGCCAGGCGCGGCTCCAACCCGACCACGTCGGTCAGGAAGATGGCGTAGAAAATCTGCCGCAGGGTGCCGTAGCTGGCGAAGGACCAGTCACCGCTGCCGTAGACCAGCTTGGTCCAGATGGAAAGACGTGAGCTGGAAAATATTTCCTGGGTTGCGGGCATTGCGTCTCCGGCGCGAGGGGATGGAGGTAGTGTAGCATACGGCCCCCCGCCTGGCAACCGGGTTTCGCGGCCCTTCCCACCGACAGCTTTTTCCGAAGATCTTGGGGAATGAATAAAAATCACTCGAGCAGTGGATACGCCTCCTGCTCGAGTGATTTTTTTTGAGAGATATCAGCTTCCCATTTAGGGTGTATCGGATGGGGTGAGGGTATCGGAGGGGACCGGCGTTGGACTCGCCGTCCGGGTGGAGGTCAAGGTGAACGTATTCGAAGGCGTCTTGGTGGGCGTCCGCGTGCGCGTGTTGGTCGGGGTGGCGGTCTCGGTGGGTGTATTTGTCGGGGTGGGGATGGTCGTCGGGGTCATGGTTGGTGTGGCGGTGGTCGACGGGGTCATGCTTGGTGTGGCCGTGGCTGACGGCAGCGGCGTGGCGGAAGGCGTCGGCGTGGGCGTGAGTGTGTCAGTTGGCCAAGGCATCTCGGTCGGTGCAATGAAAGTGACAAGATGGGGCGTCGGGGTGGGCGTATCCGTCAGGGGGATACCTTCGGCCTCGTACGCGCCCAGGTCGCAGTGCAGCCCCTGGGGTCGGGCGGCGTTGCGCTGGTCCATGGCCGGGCAGACGACGTCGTTTGCTGCGTCGATGGCTGGGGAGCCGGACAGCAGCGCCATGGTCAGGGTCGGGCCGCCGTTGTCGGCCAGCGGTCCGAGCAGCGGGTCCCCGCTCAGGGCTGCCCCGCAGCTGCCGTCCTCGACCAGGTTGGACAGGTTCGTATTGATCGTCCCACCCGGTTTGCAATATCCGCCGGTCCCGCCGGCCAGGATTGAATTGGTGAGATGCAGCGGGCCGTTGTTCTCGAACGTGCCGCCCTGGGAGCCTGGATTTTCCCCGTCCCAGGACTTGTTGGCGTAGAAGGTGCTGTTGGTGACGTCGGCGATGGCGTTGGCGTCGATGGACACGGCCCCGCCGGATTCGGTCACGCCAGCCTGGTTGTTGTAGAAGGTGCTGTTGACCACCTCGAGGTGTCCGGAGGTATCGCTGCCGGCAAAGACCCGGATGGCACCACCGCCTGAGGCGATGTTGGTGGCGAAAGTACTGCGCCGGACGGACAAATGCCCGGAGGCCAGGGCGATCGCGCCGGCGTCGACGGCCTGGTTGCCGCTGAAAGTGCTTGCCTCGACAGTCATGATCCGATCGCTGAGCGGGACGTCATCCTCCACCGAGAGGGCGCCGGCCAGGGTGTCGGAGGAGTTTCCGGTGAACGTCGCCCGCGTGATTTGCAGGTTGCCGTCCTGATGATAGACGGCACCACCGATCGAGATGCCCGGGGCATGGTTGGAGCTGAACGTGCTGTCGGCAATGGTCAGGTCAGTATTGGCGTTGTAGACTGCGCCACCATATTCGGCTGCCGAGTTGGCATCGAAGCTGGATTCGGTAAGCCTGACCATCGAATATCCATACTCCGACCCCTGAAAGGCAAACGCCCCGCCTTTCAGGGCCTGGTTTCCGCTGAACTGGCTGGCGTCGATCCCGACAACATTGACGGCCTCAGCAAAGATGGCGCCGCCGTTGCCCCTGGCAGGCAGGTCGGCCGGCAGGATTCCGTCGAAGAAATCCGTCGCTTGATTATCCACGAAGATAGCGTGATCCACAACTAGCCAAGAGGAGAACCCGCTTGTGTAGATGGCCCCGCCTGAAATCGGCGGAGTTACCATGGAAGTTTGAGTTGCTGATCCTCACATTGCCCGTGCTATAGATTGCACCGCCGCGCGCGCCGTAAGGGCCTGTGGGCGCGTCGAGGTACGGGGCGCGATTCCCCAGGAATTGGACGTCCGAGAGGGTGAGCTGGCCGGCGTTGTCGATGCCCCCGCCGCCGCGGTCCGGGTCGGCGGCAAAACCGTCGACGACGTCGATGGATTGGATCGTCACCGTGGCGCCGAAACTGACCTTGAACACGCGCATAATGCCGCCACCGCTGACCGCCACGTGGGACCCGAGACCCGACCCGTCGATCGTCATGTCCTTGGTGATTAGGAGGGTGGACCCGACCAGGATCGTCTGCCCGGCCAGGGAGGGGTCGAAGGCGACCGTGCCGTCCCATGCCACGTCGAGCAGCGCCTGGCGCAGCGAGCCGGGTCCACCATCGTTGGTATTTGTGACCAGGGCCAGGCTGACCGTCGTGGGGGAGGGCGTGCGCGTCAGGCTGGTGGTCGGGGTCAGGGTGATGGTCGGCGACAGGGAGGCTGTCGGGGTGAAGGTGGGTGCCCGGGTCGGCGTGGGCGGGGGCGGTACAGACTGGTAGAGAACCACCAGGCCGTTGTTATAGTCCGCAACAGCCACATCCAGTTTTCCATCGTGGTTGACGTCGCCGACCGCCATTCCCTCCGGTCGGTAGTTACTGGCGTAAGGAAGACTGTAGGTTGTATACGCTTGCAGGGTTCCATTCGATCCCTGGAGGAAAACGCTCAGCGCATCCCAACCGCCGTGAGCGGTGACCACATCCAATCGGCCATCTCCATTAATATCCGCCAATTTTACTGGTTGCGGAATATCGTAAGCCGGGTAGGATACGGGGGTTTGCAATAAGCCGTCGGTCCCTTGCGCAAAAACGGCGATGTTCGAGCCCGGCCGGTTTCCACCATAACTCATCACGACATCCGCCCGACCGTCTCCGGTCACGTCCCCTACGGCAACTCCGCTTCCCAGGCAAGAATATTTGCAACCCAGTAAGGAATATGAAGCTGCAGGCGCCAGAACGCCATTACCCTGTTGCAGAAAAACCGAAAGGTTGGGATTCAATCCCTGCCCGTTCATTTTTACCACGTCGTTCAACCCGTCCCCGTTGACGTCCCCTACGGCAATGTCATCCCATCCAGCCTGGGGAGCGGGATAGGTCACCATGGGGTTCAAGCTGCCGGATTGATTTTGGGTGAAGATGCCGATGTATGGCGAACTCCAATGGGAGACCACGACATCCGGCAGGCTGTCCCCGTTCACGTCTCCGATGGCGACCGCGTCCGGCTGGCTTCCGGTCGCATAGGTGACCCTGTTTCCCAAGGTGCCATCGGGTTGCTGTAGAAAGATGACGATTGAGTTTCCACTTACGTCGGCGATAACCAGATCAGTCCGGCCGTCATTGTTAAGGTCCCCGGCAGCCATAGAATATGAATTGGCACCGGGGTCATACGATACTGGCGCCGCCAGGTTACCGTCACCGGTTTGCAGATAGACCAACAGCTGTGCCGGGTAAACGTCTGTTGCCACAGCCACATCCAGTAAGCCGTCGGTGTTGAAATCACCGATCGCCAGCTCGCGAGCGCCGCTTGGCAGATAGGTGACGTAGGGCAGAAAGTATGGAGGTGTCACAGGCTCCGCGGTTGGCGTAAGAGATGGAGTACTGGTCGAGGAGGGCAAAGGCGTTGGCGAGAAGGTGGGCGTATTACTCGGCGTGTCGCTGGCGGTCGCTGTATCAGTTGGCGTGAACGTGGGCGTATCGCTCAGCGTGTCGCTGGCGGTAGCTGTTTTCGTTCTCGTCGCAGTCCAGGTTCTCGTCAAGCTCGGCGAGGGCCGGGTCGCCGAGGGGGTCCAGGTCCGGGTGGGGGTTTTCGTGAAGGTTTGAGAGGACGTGTTCGAGGAGGTGGCCGTCGAGGTGTCCGAAGGGGTAAAGGTTGGCGTATCGGTCGGCGTGGCGGAGGGGGTCAGGGTGGCAGTGTCCGTTGGCGTATCGGTCGGCGTGGCGGAGGGCGAGGGTGTCCAGGAGGCGGTCGGGGTCGGGGTGGTGGTCGGCTTGGCGGCGAGCGTGACGGTACAGCCGTTGCCCAGCCGGACCGTCAGGCCGAAGGAATTGGCAGGGATGATCCCGGGCCAGGCGGTATCGCGGCTGGAAAAGTCGAAGTTGAATGCCCCGGAGCCGTACGCGCCTAACCGGTGAATGGAGTTGGGCAGCCCGGAGAGCGTCCAGCTGACCGGGGAGGCCGGGCTGTTCCAGACCGCCAGCCGGGTCCCGTTGTAGTGGAAGTCGGCGATCTTCTGCATCGGGTTGGCTTGCCGGTAGGCGTCCCACCAGAAGGTGACGCCCTGGAGGTAAGTGTCTCGGCTGGTTTTATTCCTCAGGGTGTAGTTGAGGCGCGGCAGCCCATACTGGGTCGTCTGGAGCGGGCCGGAAGTGAAGACGAACTGGCCGCAGTCCGGCGTGGCCGTGCGGGTGGGCGTGCGGCTGGCAGCCAGTGCCCGCGCCGGTCCCCCGGCCGCGGCGACCTGCGGTGGCAGGGAGCTCCATGCCATCCCAAGGATCAATAGTACCGACAAATAAAAACGCAATCCCTTGGCCCCCGGCCAGTTTTTCGGATGCATAGGTCCCCTCCGTTGATAAGAAACCCGCCCCATTCGATGATGAAGCTACATGACATTGTAGTTATTCTATGATAAATGTCAATAGGGTATCGCAGCACGCGTACAAATCGCCCCACACCCGGCTCCTCTACGTATCGGGAAGGTGAGAATTGTACGAAAAAAGGCACGCGGCAACCGTACCTCTTTTTGGCTTCTTTAATTGTCAGCCTTGGTCGACCTCATCCTTCAGGATCGTTTCTCCCTTGACCAGCCAGGAGATGCCAAAGGTGATAATGGCGATCGTCTCCAGCCAGAAGATCGGATCGAATGCTTTGAGCGGTGATTTGGCGCTATCGGGCAGGAACTGATATATCCCGATCAGCAGAATGCAGACGGCCATGGTGACCCCGCACACGATGTAGATCACATTCCTCTGTCGTTTTCTGGGTGTGACGGGATTCCTTTTCTTATCCTTGGACGTTTTCGTGAACAGGTAAAGGGAGAAGAAAATGAGGGTGAGGAAGAACAATGCCGCGAAGGTCAGGTGAATGTGTCCGATCAACAGGGCTGCGGCGGAAGGATTATTCTCGGGAGCGGTCGGGAAAAGGGTGATGCCCACGGAAAAGATGCAGCCCAATATACCCGCGACGGTATCGGCTGTGCCGTAGCCCTTGTATGAAATCAAGAAAAACCCGATCGCCCATAGAATGCCGACGAACACATTGCGCATCCCGGTGTAGTAGTAACTGCTGATGGAGCCCTGCAGGCCGGTTCGAAAGATGATCAATGCTCCCAAAGACACAACGAAGGGGAGGCCGACACCCAAAAAGCCGATCGCCTTTCTGAGGGTCATGTAAGAGATGATCAAGGATCGTTCAGTAGAGAGTTCTTTTTTCATGGGATTCCTGCCTTTCTTGACCCGACGAATGATCGCGTGCAGCGTATTATATCTGCACAACAGGCCTCACACGCCCATGCCGTCGAAAAAACTTGTAGAAAATCAAGCCCGACCGCTCGTCACTTCTGCGCGGCTTTCTTTGCATGCCTCTGAACGGCAGACGGCGGTACTGGGCAAAGGCGGAGTTGGGCTGCAAACTGATATTCATTTCGATAAGCAAATTATATGGTCATAAGATTAAGATCATTTCCGATTTATATAATTTTTCAACATCATTGATAAAAGAACAGCTATGGTCGAGACGAACCCGCTAATTAATACTCGAGCTAGGTCGTTTTTGACCCAACGGAGAATGGATAAATTGATCTGCATGGCCATCGCGCCGATGAGAAAACCAGGTATCCCACTGAATATGACCATCAGTAAAGCAAACGAGGCCCATGCCCACTCATACCACTTGAATGGCTCTACCACTAGGATAAATCGATCGCCTATTTGCAGGACAGGGATTGGATCACCAGCCAGATTTCCGATGCTGTATCGTAGGCGTGCAGTTATATCAACTCCATCATTCCGACGTAGCAGCAACGTCCCGGGCATGCTGCCTGTAGGAGCAGGCTTACCGTCGATCGTGAGCTTCGCGGGAGAAAATATTTGTCCAGCATGGAGGGTCAATGAGCGACCTTCAAAACCGGGAAGATCCAGTCTATACTGCATGACATACCCGTCCTTTACTTAGCAGTCCAACGGTGTGTCTTCGTGGAGCATCGCTCGCGAAGCCTACCCGAAGGCTAGGGAGTGCAGGGGAAGGGAAGGCGGTCAGGTCGTCTGATCCCGGCGGGCCGGGTCTCTCGGCCCGAACGGGGTGAAACCGGCGTTGGGCGTACACCAATAGATTAAGCCAAGTAATAATCTCTTACCGTCCTTATCCTTCTTTGAAATACCTCATGAATAGAAGAGCTATCGGTACAAAAACAATACACCAAAACAGCAATATATAACTTCCAATATCATTTGTCTGACCGCTCGTGGATAGAAATATTCCGCTAATGATTGGTGCCGCAAAAGTGGGCACCGCAATCGCCCCATGAAAAAAGCATAATGCTCTTAATACCTTATCTCTTGCTTCTACCAATGCGAATCCAGCAGCCAAGGTGGACAAACAGAGAAAACCGTAGCCCAGCATATCCAAGGTAAAAGTGAGGGAACCCGGTTTAAAGTCAATAGCCTTCAATACTTCGCTTGACAGATTAAGTGGATTGAATGCAACGATGGATAATTGAAGAAAATAGTTGCTGATGCAGAAAGGGGCGTAAATGATTGATGCTACTAATGCAAGCAAGCCAAATGTTTTTAGTCGTTCTCGTGTACTGTCGTAGAAACATACCATCATGATCACCACACTTACGGCGAGTAAAAAGCTGGCAATGTACCCGAGGTTTTGATCAAATTCCGAGTGAAATATCACCCCCCAGATTAATGAAAAAGCGAAAACGATTGTCTCGATTGCAATAGATAGAGCCGCTACTCGACCAATTACGAGGCTGATGTTCTTGTTCATTGCATTCTCCTTTACGCATGTAACATGCGCCCAAAATCTGGTTAAATGTACATCCTATCTAATTTTCGGCGGTAATGGATTGAAGGCCTGTCATCAGTATAGGGCAAATACCGTTCAAAATTAACACCAGCTTGTCTGTAACCTCGGGGATTTCGCAGTTCCAGGTCTGCGTCCGCGCACCATACGCCTCGCCGACCCCATTCACATTTTCGCACAAGGCACAGTACAGTACATCCCATGCCTTCGCTCTCGGACCGTCAGACTTTTTAGCGCTCCGTGCAGGGAAGCGAAATTATGGAAACATGCCCGGCAAGGTTTCTCCCATCGCTTCGACCTTCACCGTGACCCAGGTGTTGCTCCCCGCAGCCTGCAAAGTGACGTGGGCTATTTTGGAGTCCTCTGCGTGCAGAAAAACCAGGGTGTTTCCGTTCTCAGGATATGGGTGAGAACTGCCCAGCGTCCAGCCCAGGGCTTGTAGTTGTTCCTCATAAAAGCTCTGGATTTGGGAGATGTCGGAAGGGCTGGTGTAAGCCAATACCTGCGGCAGCCGCTGGACGTCGGATGCGTCCGGCGTTGCCGGGAATTCGGTCAGCACCGGAAGGCAGCCTTCCGGCAGTTCGGGCCCGCTTAGCGCATTGATCTGGTCGAGCTCGTATTCGTATGCTTGTTCACCCTTCATCCCCTTACTGAAATACGCGCCCTCATCCTGGATGCGCATCGAGTACTTCACGACATATCCTCCGTCCACAGCCAACCATACCTGGCCTTCGACGTTTGTGCCGGAGGGATATCCCAGCGAAGCAGCGTCGAACGTATATCGCTTGGCCTGAACTCCGTTTACCTCCTCGCTGCCGTCTTCATGAGCGTCCCGCAGGGGAGGCAGCAAATTAGTCGGTAAGGACGGCTTGACGCCTTCTGCGCGCTCTCCCCAGGAGACGAGGCACTTCTCGTCCCCTGATTTCGAATAATACGCTTCACTGGCATTTCCAGCGATGATCTTTTCCTGGTTTCCTTCCGCGTTGGTGATGACCGAATAAGTAAATTGCGTGTTGGTCTCTCTGTTCAAATCCTGGGTATAGGTGTCCGTGAACTCGACCTGTTTCCCATCCTGCGTGCCGCTGAAGGAGATGGAAAGCGTCAGTGCATAGCTTTGCAGATTGTCTAACGCCACCGCTGGATCGGGTAAAAAAAAGCCACTGAGATCCACATCCGCGGGCTGCTGATCATTCCCGCCCACGCCGCCGGGTAAGGTTGGAAAAGGCTGGCATGACAACACAGATAAAAGCAGGAATATAAAAACGATCACCGCGCGTTTCATGATTTCCTCCTTGGAATGACCGTGATGGGGACGTTATAAGGCTCCTCCCCTGGGCAGTTAAACGGCACATCCAGCGTGTTCGCCTCGAAGTCGAACCCGGCCAACGTGATCTGGCATGAACTGTAGGTATAGCCTGGAAAGGGCATGCTGCCGCTGGAATCTTCCCCCGTGCAGGTCAGTTCGCTGGCATTTACGCTCAAAGCCTCCAGATCCATGGTTACCTGGGTTTCGCCGTCATCTCCCATCTGACCACTGAACGTAAGGCCCGAGTTACTCTCCCAGGGAGGTGTATGCTGACACGATGCGCCTTCCGCGGAATAGGGCAGGATGTCGCTCCATATCGCCTGGGTCCCGCTGCCGGTAATCTGACCGTTGTCGTCCGCGCTGAGAGAACCACTTCCGAAGTAGTCGTTGGTCATCGCGATCATTCCAGACGAAAGCGTCGTGGTCATGTTGTATTGAATCCCAACGTCGCAATCGTTTATCTTGAAGGATATCTTAAGGGGGACGCTCTTTCTACCTGCCATTGTTACGGCGACCGAGATCGATCCGTCTCCGGGTTCTTTCGCTGTATACTTCACACTAAAGGTATATTCCTTATTGGTTTGAACCTTTCCGTTTGGTTTATTCACCCATGTGTAACTTCCGCCCTGGGGTTTTATATCGTAGGATGGGGTGATAGATGGGACCAATGGGGGTGCGCCTTTCCATAGGAAACCGAATTTGAGATTGATTGTTGCCCCCGTGCAAATTTTTTGAGGGAAATTCAGAGTCTTCAATTCGACAACGACGGGGCTGGGCACATTTTGATTGCTCCTTTCGGCTTTAACCGGTTGCGCAGTAGTCAAAAACAAGAGCAATAGAAGCAGCAATCTTGGGCAGGCCAGCCTGTGAGTTCTTTTCATATTCTCCTCCTTTCGATTCCCTGGAACGAGACTTTGTTAGAATGACCACCTTGTTCGTTTCGATCATGATCCTTGGCTCTGTCTGTCCACGACTTGTTCGAGCCTGACCGGAAACGAACCGGCGCAACGGCCTTTGGTGCAGCCCGTCGCCCAGTGCATGGTTATAGGGTCTATAAAATTGCTGACAGGCGGTCAGGGATTGAACGCCTGTCATCAGTATAGGGCGGATTGCAATCAAATTCAATACCGAGTTGGTTTTGCCTCGTCTCGGTATAGATTCGCCGATGCGGGATCGCAATTGCGCCCCGCACGCCTCCGCCAGCCCCGTTCGCATTTTCGCACAAGGCGCAGTACAATACGTCCCATGCCTTCGCTCTCGGACCGGCTCAAGGCGCTGGGCGTTAAAGTCGGTACCGCCGACCTGCCGCCGGCAAAGGAAAAAACCTCCGCGGCCTCCATCCAGGATGTGGTGGAGGGGCACTTCCTGTCCACGCGCCTGGGCGAGACTTTCGTCTGCGAACAGGTCTACCCGGCGGACTACCGTCACGGTCGTACCGCGCTCGGGCTGGCTCCGCGCCTCGACGCGCTGGCCGCCTGGGCCGGGGACCCGCGCCTGCTCGAGCTGCCGCGCGAGGCCTACGCCTTCCTGGACACCGAGACCAGCGGGCTGTCGGGCGGCACCGGCACGTATGCCTTCCTGGTCGGCGTGGGACGCTACGAGGGCGACGCCTTCCGCCTGGCCCAGTTCTTTATGCGCGACCCAAGCGAAGAGCCGGCCCTGCTCGAGGGGCTGGCGGATTTCCTGGCCCCATCTCAGGCGCTGGTTACCTTCAATGGCAAGGCTTTCGACGCGCCGTTGCTCAAGACGCGCTACCGCCTGCATCAGACCCCCATCCCCTTCGAGGACTATGCCCACCTAGACCTGCTGCCGCTGGCCCGGCGCCTGTGGCGGGACCGGTTGCCCAGCCGGGCGCTGAAGTACCTGGAGGAAAACGTCCTGGAGGCGCCGCGCACGCTCGAGGAGGTGCCCGGTTTCGAGATCCCGTACATTTACTTCGACTACCTGCGCAGCGGCGACGCCGCCCCGCTCAAGGGCGTCTTCTACCACAACGCCATGGACGTGGTCGCCATGGCGGCGCTGCTTGGTCACATCAGCGGGCTGCTGGCCGAACCGCACGAGCGGGAGCATGAATTCGGCCTGGACGTGATCGCCCTGGCCAAGCTGTTCGAGGACCTGGGCCGCTGGGATGACGCCGCCCGTCTGTACGAGCGCGGCCTGGAGCTCGGCATTCCCGAAAATGATTTCTGGCAGGCGGTCCGGCGCCTCTCGACCCTGCAGCGCCGCCGCGGGGATCTGGAGGCGGCGGTGCGCCTGTGGGAGAAGGCAGCCGGCGAGGGCCACGTCTACGCCGCCGTCGAGCTGGCCAAGTACTTTGAGCACCGCCGCCGTGACCCGCTCGAGGCGCTGAAATGGGCGCGCACCGCCCAGGCCTTGGTCCAGGATTCGTCCTTGCCCGCTTACCTGCGGGAGCATTGGAACGAGGAGATCCAGCACCGGCTGGACCGTCTGGAAACGCGCACCGGTCACTGATCGGATGACATGGCACCCGGCCTCGGACGGCCTGCTGGTCACCTTCAACGAAATCCGGGTTGCGCCCTACGCCTCCGGGCCGCAGACCGTGGTCGTCCCTTATGCGCAGCTGAAAAGACTGATCTCCCCACGAGGGCCGCTGGCAACCTTTGCGCCCTAGGCGCATCCAATATGGGATAAAATAACGCCGCGGCCGTTCCGGCCTGAGGAGGTAGGGATATGAACAAGCAGATCGACGATCTTGTGTCCAGGCGGGAGGCCGAATCGCTGTACGAGCTGATGATCGCTGCCGACGACGAATTCCTGCAGCTGGACGCCGCCGAAGGGCTTGTCCGGCTGGCCGACCGGCGCGGCCTGAAGTTCCTCGAGAACGCCTCGAGGAGCGATGACAAGGATGTGCGGGATTACGCCGGCGAGATCATGAACAGCACCGACATGCAGCGCCTGCGTGAGCAGATCGATGCTGAAATCGACCGCCAGTACCGGAGCCGGGTCGAGGCAGCCAAGCAGCGCCTTCAAAAAGGTAAGATGGTCTTTCGCTACAAAATCGTCTTCATCCCCGCCACGGATATCCTTCAGGAGGATTACAGCGGCGAGGGGACCAGCCTGCCGGACCTGGACGACGCCGGACTGGAAGGCTGGGAGGTGGTCAACCTGGTCGCCCGGCGCCACCTGATGTTCGACGTTAACGACGATGTTTTCGGCGCCTATGCCTTCCTGAAGAAGGAAATAGCCTCTGACGAGAGTGCCGAGCTGGATAATGATTAAAAATACCTGTTGCTCCGCTAATGGGATCAATCTTCTATTCCAAGTTCGGGCTGAAATCGTCAAAGCCCGATGCGAAAATATATCCATGACCTGCAATTCGCCCTTCGACAGGCTCACACCGTCCCGGTGTCCTTCCGGGAGGGCGTCGTATAAGCCAACTATTTATCGAACCATGATCCTCACTCGATGTCTCTAACGGAGCAAAAGCTACCCAACGTTGGGTTTTCGGGCATGCGCTCGATCTTCTTTCTCCTCGGCCTGGTCCTGCTGGCGTCCCTTTCCGCCTGTGCCCCAACCGCCCAGGCACCAGCCTCCGGCTTGCCGCGCGTGCTGGCGGCCGAATCCTTCCTGGCCGATATCGCCCAGAACGTCGCCGGGGAACGGGTTGAGGTCGGCACGCTCGTCCCGCTGGGCGTCGACCCGCACGAGTACCAGCCCTCGCCGCAGGATACCGCCCGCCTGGAGCAAAGCCGGGTGTTGATCGTCAACGGACTCGGCTACGAGTGGTGGCTGCAGAAGACGCTGGCGAACGTCGGCGGGCAGCGCCAGCTGGTCGTGGCGGCTGCCGGTCTGACCCCCACGGTCGATCCGACCGGCACTCATCCCGGCGGCGACCCGCACATGTGGCTCGACCCGACGCGCCTCGTCCGCTACGTCGAGAACATCCGTGACGGCCTGACCCAGGCTGATCCGGCCGGCGGGCAGGTCTACGCCGCCAACGCCCGGGCGTATATTGCCAGGCTCAACGATCTCGACAGCTGGATCAAGGAGCAGGTGGCCCAGGTCCCGGCTGAGAAACGCCTGCTGGTCACCAACCACGAGAGCCTGGGCTATTTTGCGCAGAGCTACGGTTTCAGGGTCGTCGGCACCGTCATCCCCGGCCTGTCCAGCGAGGCTTCGCCGACCGCCCAGCAGCTGGCGTCTTTGATCCAGGCGGTCAAGGCCTCCGGCGTGCCGGCCATCTTCCTGGACGTCGGGGCCAACCCTAACCTGGCGCAGCAGGTCGCCGCGGAGACCGGGACGAAGGTGGTCAGCACCCTTTACCTGGAGACCCTCTCTGCCCCGGACGGTCCCGCCCCAACCTACCTCGAGATGATGAAATACGATGTCACCCAGATCGTGAGCGCGTTGAGATAGAATGAACGAACCTCCTGAATCCCCGGCCCGCCTGGACGTCGAGAATATCTCTGTTGCCTACAATGGCACGCCCGTGCTGCGCGGGGTGACCTTCCAGATCCCGCACGGGGCACGCGTCGCCGTGGTCGGGCCGAACGGTGCGGGGAAATCCACCCTGTTCAAGACGCTGGTGGGCTTGCTGCCCCTGCGCGAGGGCCGCATCTTCATCCACGGCCTGCCGCTCGGACACCACCTGGATTGCGTCGCCTACGTCCCGCAGCGCGAGGAGGTCGACTGGCGCTTCCCGGTCACGGTGATGGACGTGGTGCTGATGGGCCGCTACGGTCGTCTGAAATGGCTGGAGCGACCCGGGCGGGCGGATCGCCAGGCAGCCCTGCACGCCTTGGAGCAGATGGGCATCGCCGATCTGGCCGGGAAGACGATCAGCGAGCTTTCCGGAGGCCAGCAGCAGCGCGTCTTCCTGGCGCGCGCCCTGACCCAGGAGCCGCACATCTTCCTGATGGACGAGCCCTTCACCGGTGTGGATGCCACCACTCAGGAGGCCACGCTCAAGCTGCTCGACCATCTGGAAAGGCAGCACGTCACCGTGCTCATCTCGACCCACGATCTGAACCTGGCCTCGAGCCGCTTCCACTACGTGCTCCTGCTCAACCGCCGCCTGATCGCCTTTGGTGAACCGAAGCAGGTGTTCACCAGCGAAAACCTGGTCCACGCCTTCGGGCCACAGCTGCTCAAGCTGGCCGAGGGGAGCGTGTTGGTGGACGAGTGCTGCCCGCCGGAAGAAGAGCAATTTCACGGAGGAGCGGCAAAATGAGCTGGCTCCTCGAACCTCTCCAATATGCCTTCATGGTGCGCGGCCTGCTCGCCTCGGTGATGGTCGGCGTTCTGTGCGCGGTGATGGGCACTTACGTCGTGCTGCGCGGCATGGCTTTCCTGGGTGACGCCATGGCGCATGCCATCCTGCCGGGCGTGGCCATCGCCTACCTGCTGCACGGCAACCTGCTGGCCGGGGCGCTGCTGGCCGCCGTGGTCGTGGCGCTCAGCATCGGCTTTGTCTCGCGCGGCGGGGCGGTCAAGGAGGACACCGCCATCGGCATCCTGTTTGCCGCCGCGCTGGCCCTGGGCGTGGCGCTGATCAGCTCGATGCAGACCTACGCCGTGGACCTGACCCACATCCTGTTCGGCAACGTGCTCGGCGTCAGCCCTGCCGACCTGTGGCTGACAGGCGGGCTGGGGCTGTTCGTGCTGGTCGTGGTTGCGGCGCATTTCAAGCAGTTCCTGGTCATCTCCTTCGACCCGATCCTGGCCGCCACCCTGCGCCTGCCGTCGGAACTGCTGCGCAACCTGATGCTAGGCCTGCTGGCGCTGACGGTGGTCGTCTCGCTCCAGACGGTGGGTGTAGGACTTTCGGCGGCCATGCTGGTCACGCCGGCGGCCACGGCCTACCTGCTGACCCGCCGCCTGCTGCCGATGATGCTGGTTTCGGCCGCGGTCGGCGCGCTCGCCTCGCTGCTTGGGCTGTACCTGAGCTATTACCTGAACATCGTCTCCGGCTCGGCCATTGTGCTGACCGCCACGGGGATCTTCGTGCTGGCCTTCCTGTTCAACCCCAGGCAGGGCTTGGTATGGCGCTGGGCGCACAAGTGAGACGCGGCCTGGCCGCCGCTGTGTTGCTCGCTTTAGCGCTGGTCGCCTGCGGCGGGAGAGTGGCCCTGCCGATCGCTCTCGTTCCAACGGCCGTTCCTTCGGCGGATGCGCCCGCCTCGGCCACACCTTTCCAGCCGGTCGAATACACCGCCACCCCCGTCCCATCCGCAACTCTCCAGCCATCGTCCACTGCCACCCCACTGCCGCCCAGCGCCCCGACCGACCTGCCGGCTGTGGCTCCGGTCCAGGTGCGGACGCGCTATACCTTGAACGCCAGGCTCGACTACGCCGTCCACTCGCTGCGCGTCGATGAACAAATTGCCTATCAAAACGACACTGGCGAAACGCTGCCAGCCCTCGTCCTGGCGGTGGAGGCGGACCGCTGGCTGGGCTGTTTCTCCCTGGGAGCCGTGTCGGTCAATGATCAGGCGGCCTCGGCCCGGTTGAACGGCATCCGACTCGAGGTCCCGCTGAGGGCGCCGCTCGCCCCGGGCGGGCGCCTCGAGCTGTCAATTCACTACGCCCTGCGCCTGCCCCAGGCGGACATCCATCACGTCTTCGGCTACAACGCCGTGCAGGCAAACCTGATCGACTGGTATCCTTTCGTCGTCCCCTACGTCAGCGGCCGGGGCTGGCTGCTGCACCCGCCGGCCCAGTTCGGGGAGCACCTGGTCTACCCGTCGGCGGACTACGACGTCACGCTGCAGCTCTCCGGCGCGGACCAGGCGGCTGTGCTGGCCGCCTCCGCCCCCGGTGAGCAGGCCGGCGCCGGCTGGCACTACCACCTCGAGCGGGCACGGGTATTCGCCTTTTCGGCCAGCCCGGATTACCGTACCTCGTCCCTGGCCGTTGGCTCGGCGATACTGACCAGCTACTATTTCGAGGCCGAGCAGGCTGCCGGGGAGGCCGTCCTGCAGGCAGTCGCCCAGGCGCTGGCTACCTACGCCGACCGCTTCGGGGCGTTCCCGTATCCGGGCCTGAGCATCGTCGAGGCGCTCTTCGACGACGGCCTGGAATGCGACGGGTTGTTCTTCCTGAGCCGCCATTTCTACACGTCCTACGACGGCACGCCGCTCAATTACCTGATCGCCATCGGCGTCCACGAGACGGCACACCAGTGGTGGTTCGGACTGGTGGGGGACGACCAGGCGCTCGAGCCCTGGCTGGATGAGGCACTGGCGGCTTACAGTGAGAGCATCTTTTACGAGGCGAACTATCCGGCAGCTGATTGGTGGTCTTTCCGCGTGGATGCCTTCGACCCGTCCGGCTGGGTGGACACGGACATTTACCGCGCGGCCGGGCTGCGTCCGTACATCAACGCCGTCTACCTGCGCGGAGCGCGCTTCCTGCAGGCCGTGCGCCAGCGGGTCGGCGAGGAGGCCTTCTTCGCCTTCCTGAAAGACTACGCCGCCCAGATGGGCGGGCAGATTGCCACGGCCGACGATTTCTTCCGCATCCTGCGCCAGCACTCCGGGGCGGACATTTCCGACCTGCAGCAAGGCTACTTCCAGGTCCAGCATTAGAGGCGGATGACATGGGCGAACAGACCTACCCCGAGCCGACAACCGGCGTTTTCATCTTCAACGCAGAGGGGAAGCTGCTGCTGCTCAAATCGCACAAATGGCCGGGAAAGTACGTGATCCCCGGCGGGCATGTGGAGCTGGGCGAGCGCATCGAAGCCGCGGCAAAGCGCGAGGCGCGCGAGGAGACCGGGCTGGAGGTGAGTGACCTGCAGTTCATCTGCTTCCAGGAGTTCGTCTACGACCCGGCCTTCTGGAAGCCGCGCCACTACATCTTTTTCGACTATGCCTGCCGGGCCGAACTCGAGCGAGGTGCGCCTGAACGACGAGGCCGAAGATTATCTCTGGGTCGAGCCGCAGCAGGCCTTCGACCTGCCGATCGACGCCTATACGCGCCTTTCCCTGCAGGAGTACCTCAAGACAAGAGGAAAATAATATTAACGTGTCGCTGCGAGGCGGTGTTTTCCCGCCGACACTAGCACCTGCTGCTCGTGCAGGTGCTAGTGCAGGTGAGCAGTCTCCTCGCTCGCGAGGAAGCTCTTCACTCCCTAAGGGGCTCGCAGCGACACATACCAAGGAGGAAACCATGGACCGCATGCCGGTTTTATTCGTCGGGCACGGCAGCCCGATGAATGCCATCGAAGACAACGAGTTCAGCCGCGCCTGGGTCGAGGCGGGGAAGGCCCTGCCGCGACCGAAGGCCATCCTGTGCGTCTCCGCCCACTGGGAGACGATCGGCTCGCAGGTCACGGCGATGGACCAGCCCAAAACCATCTACGACTTCTACGGATTCCCGCCGGAGCTGTACGCCAAAGCCTACCCGGCTCCCGGATCGCCGCAGCTGGCACAGCGCGTGGTTGAGCTGGTGCGACCGGTCAAGGTCCAGCCGGACCTGAGCTGGGGCCTGGACCACGGGACCTGGTCGGTGCTGGCGCGCCTGTTCCCTTGGGCGGACGTGCCGGTCGTCCAGCTCAGCCTGGACCGGGGCAAGAGCCCCCAGGCGCACTACGACCTGGGCGGGCGGCTCAAGCCTCTGCGCGACGAGGGCGTGCTGATCGTCGGCAGCGGCAATATCGTCCACAACCTGGGCATGATCGTCTGGGAAGATACCGCCTTCGACTGGGCGGTGGAGTTCGACGCTAAAGTGAAGCACTGGATCCTGGGCGAGGATCATGCCGCGCTCATCGATTACCCCAAGCAGGGACGTGCTGCGGCGCTGGCGATCAACTCGGCCGAGCACTTCAAGCCCCTGCTCTATGCCCTGGGAGCCGGGGAGCCCGGCGAGCCGGTGAGTTTCTTCGCCGAGAAGCTGTGGGGCGGATCGCTGTCGATGCGCTCGCTGCGGATCGGGGGCTGATGCTGACCGGCTGCACCTCTGAGTTCGTTACCACCAACAGGGTGCGCCTGCACGTCGTTACAGCCGGTGACCCCAAGGGACGGCCGGTCGTACTGCTGCACGGTTTCCCGGAATTTTGGTACGGCTGGCGGCACCAGGTCCCGACCCTGGCGGAGGCGGGCTTTCACGTGCTGGTGCCGGACCAGCGCGGCTACAACCTCTCGGAGAGACCCAAAGGCGCCCGCGCCTACCGGCTGGAGGAATTGGCCGGTGACGTGCTTGGACTGCTTGACCATTATGGCTGCGAGCGGGTCTGCCTGGCCGGTCACGACTGGGGCGCGGCGGTCGCCTGGTCGCTGGCGATGAACTTCCCTATGCGCCTGGATAAGCTGGCCGTCCTGAACGTACCGCACCCGGCAGTGATGGCGGAGTTCGTGCGCAGGTCCCCCCGCCAGATGTTGAAATCCTGGTACATCGCCTTCTTCCAGATCCCCGGCCTGGCGGACTGGCTGTTACGGCTGGGCAACTTTGCCGGAGCGAGTCGCCTGCTGACCTCCAGCGGAAGGCCCGGGACCTTCAGCCCTGATGACATCGCCGAGTACAAACAAGCCTGGAGCAACTCGGGCGGCCTGACCGGGATGATCGACTGGTATCGTGCCGTCGTACGATACCCGCCGCCAATGCCCGAGTATCCGCGCCTCCGCGTTCCCGCCCTGGTGCTGTGGGGGAGCGCGATATCGCGCTCAGCGCGGAGATGGCGGAGCGCTCGCTCGAGCTGTGCGACGACGGCCAGCTGGTGTACTATGAGAACGCCTCGCACTGGGTCCAGCACGACGAGGCCGAGGCGGTCAATCGGGAGCTGATCGCATTTTTCAAGTCGTAAACCGGGCCAATCTGCCCGCACATTCCGGAGGAAGATCCGATGTCCGAACTGACCGATTTCCGCAAGGCGAAAGACGCCTTCTTCAAGTCCGATCCCCAGTCCCCGCTCGAGGCGGAGCAGCGCCGGAGCTTCAAAGGCCTGAGCTATTTCCCCGAGGACCCCGCCTTGCGCTTCGACCTGGATCTCGAGCGGGTCGAAAAACCGGATCAGGTGATCATGCCCACCTCTACCGGCGACGAGCAGGTGTACTCCCACGTCGGGCAGGTGACATTCAAGGTCGGGATGGAGCGGGCGGCGCTGCAGGTGTACGTTTCCGCCAGCGGCGGGGATTATTTCATCCCGTTCGTGGATCGAACCGCCCCGGCCGAGACTTATGGCGCCGGCCGCTACCTGGAGCCCGAGGACCTGGGCGGCGGACGCCTGCGCCTGGACTTCAACCGGGCCTACAACCCCTCCTGCGCCTACAACGACCGCTGGTCGTGTCCTCTGCCGCCGGGTGCGAACCGCTTATCCGTGCGCATCGAGGCCGGAGAGAAGAAATTCCACGATTGAGGGGGGATTTAACCACGAAGGGCACGAAGGAATACAAAGGAAAAAATCAACCAAGAAGAACACGAAGTGCACGAAGGAAAAAACCATCTTTTTTCCGTTGTGCTTCGTCGTGTACTTCGTGGTTTTAAATTCGTGCCTCTTCGTGTCCTTGGTGGACGGCTAATCCGCTTCGACAACCGTCACGCAGATCGGGAAGTGGTCGCTGAAGCCGTTCTGGTTGACCGGCTTGCCCATCCCGCCGAAGGGGATCGGTTTGGGGAAGACACCCTTGGCGACCATCTCCGGGAAACGCAGGATGTCGACCGAGGCCGGCAGGATCTTCAGCGGGGCACCCTCCTTGATCAGGTTCTTGTTCGCCAGGAACTGGTCGAGTAGGTTGGGACCCAGGTCGAAGTAGAGCGTGCCCAGACCCTGACCCATCAGCGGCCACATCAGGTCCAGGAAGTAGGGAATTTTGCCCGAGCTGACCACGCGCGGGCTGCGCTGTGCCAGGGCGTAGTCGGTCAGGGACGGGTCGAAGGGCTCGTCGTTGAAGTCACCCATCGCCAGGACGGGTGTTTCCGGGCCGTAGATCTCCAGCACGCGCTGGTGGAAGTAGGCCAGGGTCTCGCCGGCGATGGCCCGGTAGGCGGCGGATTCCGCCTGGCCCCCGCTGCGCGACGGCCAGTGGTTGCCCATCACGACCAGTATGCGCCCGTGGGCGGCGGTCTTGAAGTTGACCTGCAGGATGTCGCGCGTCGCCGTGCGGCGCATGACGAAGTGGCTGAACACTGACCCGTCGAGCGGTTCGGGGACGGTGAACAGCGCCGCGTCGTAGATAAAGGCCACGTCGATGCCGCGCCGGTCGGGGGTGTCGTGATGGACGACCTGGTAATTGCGCCCCAGCGGCGCCAGGGCCTGGACCAGCAGGTCGACGACGGTGCGGTTTTCCACCTCGTAGATGCCCAACAGGTCCGGGCCGTGAGCGTTGTTCATCTTCCTGATGATCGAGGCCAGCTGGCCGATCTTGCGGTTGAGCAGCGCCTGAGTCCAGCCGTGGATCGAGCTACCCAGGGCGCGTGTGATCTTCTCGTCGCGCCGCGGCGAGCCCTCCACGTCGAACAGGTTCTCCAGGTTCCAGGATGCGACGAAGTATTGGGTGGGCATGGGGTTCTTTCCTCCTAATGAATCCATCCCCGGGTTCGAGTATGTGCGGGGGGGTGGAAGATTCAATATCAGTATAGGTGGAAATGAGTTTTGATTCAATCCCCACTTTTAGGACTTCCGATAAACGTAGCTCGGGCTTTTTTACCCGGAGGATTTAGACGCGAATATCTTCTAGTTTAGACTAATACATCAGACCCGGCGAAACCGGTTGAAGCAAATTGAACCTTACCAATTCAATTTCAAGCAGCCTGGTGTGTTTTTTTAGCTCTTTGACGCTCACGGATACGTTTCCATTGTTCGGAACGGATGAGGTCGAAGCGTTCCCGGGGCAGACGGGGCTTGCCTTTTGGCCAGCCCGGGGAATTTCCTCGGGGTTTGGGCACACAGGCGGGTGTACCGATCCTGCCGAGAATAGCTTCCAGCCCCATGCATACGCGTCCAGGGGAGAGCCGGGCCTGGGGTTTCTGCCAGGGGAGAGGTTTGTCAGCGACGATCGGACGGGCTAGCCAAAGCTCCCAGGTGATCAAAGGCATCAAATCACTCCAACGGTCGCTTTGTTCAGGGGTTGCCAGGGAGGGCAGTGTCCAATGCAATCTGCCTTTGGCAAAGCGGTTCCAGTGATCGGCGGGGTAGCGTTGGGCATAGGAACTCCACCAGTTTTCAGGCAAGGTCTCGCCGGTGGCGCCCATCCAGAGGATACGCGGTTTGCGGCGGGTGCCTGGTGCTTGGGGACGCTCGATTTGAGCGACCTGCATTCGGCAATCGGGAGCCTGGCCGAAGCGCAGACCTTTCCAGATACGGACAATGACCAGGCCAAAGTCGGGGTCATTGATCTCAATCAGCGCATCCGGCGCCCACCAGGTGGCAGGATCTTTGAAATAGAACTTCATCCCATGCTTCGGGTACCGACCCCGGCCACGATAGGGTTTGGTCGGTCCTTCAAGACACAAATTGCCCCGCAAGCGAAAGATCTTGTCGGCCGGAAGATCGGCGGTGTCTTTCAAGAACAGCGCACAGCCATATTCCGAGTCCCACAGCGTCAAGGGACGAGTTTTCAAGCGCTGACACACCGTGCGCAGTTGCTGGCTGGCTTTCAGGATCGGCTTTTGGTCGGTAATACGCTCGTGCAGCAACGGCAATGCCCAACTGCTGTGTCTTTCCGGGATGACCGCCAGAGTGCTGTAGCCATATCCGATGGTCACCGGCCGCCGTCCGGGGATCGGCGTGGGTTGGTGCTGATAGCTGCGCCCGGATAACGTTTCCGCATACAGCCGTTCCCAGGCCGTATGATCACCCGCCAGGATCAGACGCTCATTCTCCTGCATTTGCGCCAAATACAGCTCCATCATCTTGATCCGATCCGGACGTCCATCCTGCAAGGCTTCATACGCACTCGGCCATTTCCGCCGAAAGGCTGGCGCACACGAAAGCTCGACAAAGGATTGCACATGCCGCATTTGGATCACCGCATCGCTCAGTTCGAAGAGCGCATCCCGAGCTTTGCCAAGATGACCATACGCCGCTTGACGAAATCGGATTAGTTTGTTAAAGTCCTCGGTGGCGGTTGAGTTGTGTTTGCGAGACATAGCTCAATTTTGCCACCGGGCAGCTTGTGCAAACAGGCTGCCCTACTTTTTCATGACAATTTAGTCTAAACTACAAGTTATTCGCGTTCCTCATTAACGATATTGACGCAAGACAGAATTGGCCTTATAGCACCCAGCCACTGATAGGTTGGAGATCTCGATTATTTACTCACCAGCTCCTTTACCTGCTCCACGTACGCCAGGGACTGGTGGCGGAAGTAGGTGTTGTACAGCATGGCGTAGTGCCCGCCCTGGGCCAGCAGCCCGTCGTGGTCGCCTGTCCTCGATGATCCTGCCCTTCTCGATCACGATGATGCGGTCGGCGGCCTTGACCGTCGACAGGCGGTGGGCGATCAGGATGCTGGTCGACTTTTCCAGGATCATGTTCAGCGCCTGCTGGATCTGCCACTCGGTGAAGGGATCGATGCTGGCGGTGGCCTCGTCCAGGATGAAGATGGCCGGTTTCTGCATCAGCACGCGCAGCAGTGCCACCAGCTGGCGCTGGCCCATCGAGAGCATCGCCCCGCGCTCACCCACCAAGGTGTCCAGCCCGTTCGGCAGGGTTTCCAGCCACTCGCCCTCGCCGATGCGCCGCGCCATGGCCAGGATGTCGACATCGCTGACGCAGGGTGAGCCATCCACCGGGTCCACGCAGGCGTAGCGGATGTTCTCGGCCACCGTCCCGGAGAAGAGGAACGGCGCCTGCGAGACGATGCCCAGCTGGCGGCGGTACTGCTGCAGGTCGAAGGTGCGGATGTCCCGCCCGTCTACCAGAAGACGGCCGGACTGGAACTCATAGAAGCGGGCGATGAGCTTGGCCAGGGAGGACTTGCCCGCCCCGGTGTGCCCGACGATGGCCAGGGTCTCACCCGGACGGATGGACAGGCTGAAGTCGGTCAGCACGGGTTCGTTGTCTGCGTAGCGGAAGGAGAGCCTCTCGAAGCGGACCTCCCCGCGCAGGCGCGGCGCGTCCCGCCGTTCGGTTTGGACCACGTTGGGTTCGGCGTCGATCAACGCAAAAACGCGTTCAGAAGCCGACAGCCCGGACTGGATATTGGACCAGAAGGCCGAGAGGTTCATCACCGGGTCGAAGAAGCGGCCCAGGCTGAGGATGAACAGGTACCAGGCACCCACGGTCACTCCGCCCTGCGCGGCGCTCAACCCGCCGGCGTAGACCAGCATGGCGGTGAAAATGCCGCTCAGGGCGTTGAGCGTCGGCCAGATCAGGGTCAGGACCAGGCCGCGCTTCACGTTGACCCGGTAGGAGGTCCGGTTGGCGGCATCGAAGGTGCCGAAGATGCTCTGCTCCTGGCGGAAGTTCTTGGCGATGGCGATGCCGGAGACGGTCTCCTTGATCGCCGCGTTGACGTCGGCCATGGCCTGCATGCCGCGCTTGGTGGCCCGCCGGGCCAGGTTGCGGAACCCCAGGGCGCTGAGCAGCACGACCGGGATGGCGGCGAAGAGCAGCAAGGCCAGGTGCCATTCGGTGCGCACGATGACGACACCCAGGACGATGGCCTGGAAGATCTGGGACGAAACGTCGGTGACGATGACGATCAGGTTGGCCAGGTCGTTGGTGTCGGAGTTGATGCGCGAGACAATGCGTCCAGACGAGAACTGGTCGTAGAACGACAGGTCGTGCTCGGCAGCCGCGCGGAAGGCGCGCGTGCGCAGCTCGAGCACCATGTCGCCCACCGCCCGGACTGTCAGGAGACGCCGGATCCAGTTCAAACCCCAGTCGACCGCGCCGATCAGGAACACGGCCACCGTGATCAAGGCGATGGTGGTCAGCGTGATGTTCCCCTTGACGTAGTCCAACGACTTGCTGACCACCACCGGCTGGGCGGCGGCGATCAGCGACATGATCACCGTCAGCACGGCCACAGTGGTGATGCGCCTGACCTGCGGCTTGAACAGGCCGGCGATGCGCCGCACCAGGTCGCGGTCGCGGTACTGGCGGTCATATTTTTCTTCGTTGAGGCCTTCGTAGAAGCCCATGGTTCCCTTCGGGAGAGAAAAGAGAGCAGAGAGTGGAAAATAGTTCCTGCTCTCCGATCTCGATTCTCTACTCTCTGAAAATTCTAGAATACGCCTCGGACGTCTTCATCAATTCTTCGTGATTGCCGATGGCAGCGATGCGCCCCTTGCGCAGCACGATGATCAGGTCCGCCCAGCGGATCTGGGACAGGCGGTGGGTGATGATGAAGGTCGTGCGGCCGCGGGCCGCGGCGGCAATGGCGCGCTGGATCTTGTCCTCGGTGGCCGAGTCGATCGAGGAGGTCGAGTCGTCCAGGATGAGGATGCGCGGGTCGGTCAGGAATGCGCGCGCGATCGCCAGGCGCTGGCGCTGGCCGCCGGAGAGGGTCACGCCGCGCTCGCCGATGACGGTCTCGTAGCCGGATTCGAATTGGCGGATGAATTCGTCCGCCTGGGCTGCGGAGGCCATCCCGAGAATTTCCTCCTGCGAGGCGCCGGGTTTTCCGAAGGCGATGTTTTCGGAGATCGAGCGTGAGAACAGGAAGATGTCCTGCTCGATCATCGAAATCTGGGAGCGCAGCGCGGCCAGGTTCCAGTCGCGCACGTCCGCGCCGTCGACCAGGACGCGGCCCGCGCTGGCGTCGTACGTGCGGTTGACCAGCTTGACCAGCGAGGTCTTGCCCGAGCCGGTCTGACCGACGATGGCGACCGTCTGGCCGGGGGCGACTTTGAACGAGATGTCTTGCAGCACCGGTTCTCCCTTCCCCCTCATCCCATCCCCTCTCCCGTTGGGAGAGGGGTCAGGGGTGAGGGAGGAGGGATTAGAGGTGAGGGGATAGGCAAAGGTCACGTTCTGGAACTCGATGGCGTAACCGCCGGCGGCCTTCCTGTCTGCGTGTTGGGAGCCAGTGTACCCGTTCAGGTTCTGGTCCAGGTTGTTCTCGCGGTTCATCAGGTCCAGGATGCGCCTGGCCCCCGCCAGTCCGGAGGAGATCTGCGAATAAGCCCAGATGGAGGTCCAGGTGGGGAAGTCCAGCATGAGTAAGATACCGAAATAAGCCACCACGTTGCCGACGTTCAGGATGCCCTGCCGGTAAAGCAGCAGGGAATGCAGCAGCCCAACCGCCAGGGCGGTACCAAAGAACAGGTAAGGTAAGAAGCGGGCTTCGATGTCTCCCTGGCGGACGTTGGAATTGCGCAAGGCGCGGGCGTTGGCTTCGAAGCGCTGCACCTCGGCGTCTTCCTGGGCAGCACCCTTTACCGTCTCGATCCCATCCAGTGCTTCGGAGAGGTGCGTGTTCATCAGGCCGAAGTTCGTGCGCACCTGTTCGGTGACCGGGTCGAGTGTGCGCAGGTAGGCGCGCAGGGCGATGACGTAGGCCACGGTGAACAGGGCCGGGGTCAGCAGCAGTGACGGGTGGTACTGCGGGGCGAACAGGAAAGGCATGACTAGGAAGACCAGCGAACCGACGACCAGGTTGAGACCCGGGCTGAACATGTAGTTGACCTCGCGCACATCGTTGGTGGCGCGTGCCATCGTGTCGCCTACCGGCTGCAGGCTGTGGAAGGTCATGCTCTTGCCCAGCAGGGAGACGTAGAGCTCGTCGCGCACGTCCCGTTCGATCCTTTGGGCGACCAGCTCGGCGCCGAAATTGCGGCCGAGCTGCAGCACGGCGCGCACGATCTGCGATCCCCCCATGATCAAAGCCAGCGGGAGTAGCACTTTCGTGTCCGGCGGGGTCTTGAGCATGGCGTTGAAGGCATCGCCGGTCAGGACGGGGACGTAAGCAGCCAGGGCGGCATTGCCGACCGCGCCGATGAACATGATCAGCATCAGCCACCAGTGGCGCATCCCGTGCGAGACCACCCAGCGCAGCGGAGTGCGCCGGTCGGAGGTGTGCTTGCGGGTCAGGGTGAACTCGGCCGGGGAGAGGGTCGTGGAAGTCATGATCGATCCAGGGGTCGTCAAAAAAGCCCTCCGCAGGCACTGCGGCAGGCTCGTGTGCGGGAACGCGAGTGAGAATTTTACCATATCCTCCCGCACAACCCCCGGCGCGGCTGCGGGTTATTGCCCACAGACCGGGATGAAACTCATCGGTCCCATCTTAAATTGGAAGCAAATCGAATGATTAAGCGGTTACCTAATATCCTCTAGGCCATTTTCCTCGTCCTGGCGGGCGCCCTGTCCCTTTTAGGTGCTGAGCCGAAAAATGCAAACGGCAGCCCTCGATCTGCGGCTGCCGTTTTTTGTTTTATGTTTTTTTTCTTGGTTTACAGGCGCTTGGTAAAGATGACCAGGTCGTCGCCATCGCGGTAAAAGTCCTTGAGCGTGGCTTCGAGCAGGTAGCCGGTGGCGAGATAGAAGCCCCGGGTGGGCTCGTACTTCGGCAGGCCCGAGGTCTCGACGACCAGCAGGCGGCCCTCCATCCTGCGAACGGCCTCCTCGCTAGCTGCCAGTAGGCGCTTGCCGATCCCACCGCCGCGGGCTTGCGGGTCGACCGCGATCCAATAAAGGTCGAAGGTCCGGTCGGTGAGCGCCCGCGGACCATAGCAGACGTAGCCGAGGATGCGTTCGCCTTCCTTGTCGACCTGGAAGTAGTAACCACTCTTCTCCGGACCCTGGGCCTGGTACTCCTCCCAAAGCTCGTCGACGCACTCCACCTCTTCCTGGTTGAAGACGCTCGTATTGGCGCTGATGGCGTGGATCTGGGCACCGTCAGCCGGTGACGGGGTGGTGATCATTAAATCCAGCCTTCCCGCTTGAGAGCCAGCTGGAGGATGCTCTCGCACATTTGCGGGTAACTGCGTCCGCTGGCCTGGGCCGATTTCCAGTAACCCGCATCCGGAGCCAGGTCAGGGAGCTCGTTGACGTCGATGACGTACGGGGTGTTGTTGTAGAAGCGCATGTCGATGCGGGCGAAGTCGCGCAGCCCCATGGCGCGGAATGCCGTCTCGGCGGCCTGCCGGACGGTGCACTCTTCATCCAGGGTGAGCGGCGCCGGGATGATGGAGGTGATGTTGTGGTAGTAGGGGGACTCGGGGTCCCACTTGGCCTCGTAGGTGATCAGCCATTTGAGCGGGTCGGAGATCAGCGAGTAGTTCTGCTCGGCGATGGGCAGGATTTCGAGCTCCTCGTTACCCAGCATGGCGACGGTCAGCTCGCGGCCGGGGATGAACTCCTCGACCACCACCGGCTCCTGGTAAAAGTCCAGGATGTGTTCGATGCGCGGGAAGAGCTTCTCCTGGGTGCAGACGACAGAATTGAAGTTGATGCCGATGCTGCCGTCCTCCTCCGACGGCTTGACGATCACCGGCAGGCTCAGACTGAACTTGCCTTTCGGGCGCTTGAAGACCTGGTACAGCGGCGTCGGCACACCGTGCCGGATCAGGCGCTGCTTGGAGAGCGGTTTGTCGATGCACAGCTCGATGGCATCGGCAGGCGCGCCGGTATGGCAGAAGCCCATCCGTTCGAGTAAACGGATGACCTTCACGGCATCGTGATTGTTTCCGGCGAAGCCGTCACAGTTATTGAAGATGAATGTGTTTTTCGGGGAGAAAGAGCCGAGAAGACCCTCGCATTCCTCGAGGGAGTCCCTGACCGCGATCTTGACCGTCGCATACCCCAGGCTGGTCAGGGCTTCGTACACACTTTGTGCCGTTGTTGCCGTTCCTTGTAGTGCTGTCAGGTCTTGCGCTTCACCTCGGGTTACTTGAATATCTTCGTTATACAGAATTGCGATTTTACAATGACTATCGTCCATCTGAGCCTCAGACTGAGAGGATCACCTTTCTGCAGGGATGCATCTACGCAAACGTTTTAAGCGTGTCAGCGTTTTGATGGGGCGGGGATTCGCGAACATCGAAGAGGCTTTCATTCTGATTATTATCATACACCTAATCACAATCTTAAAACACCATTTTGTGACTTTTGGAACGAAATTTTAAGGTTTGTCACCACCTGTTGGTGCCATAGGCCATTTGACTCACTCTTTTTTTCATTGTACACTCTCCTTAACTCCATATGAGGCAGACGAGGACCGCATCATGAAGAGAAAAAGAAACCTTTATCCCGCTTTTGTCGTCATCGTGTTCTTCCTTTTCACCCTGCTGCATCAAACCGACAAGCTGCTGATCGGCTCCCTGCAGATACCGGTCAGCACGACCTTCGGGCTGAACGACCTGCAGTGGGGGTTTGTCAACACCGGCGCCCTGATCGTCGGCACGATCTTCTACCCGATTTGGGGTTACCTCTACGACCGCTATGCGCGTGCCAAGCTGCTGGCTCTGGCTTCGTTCATTTGGGGCGCGACCACCTGGATCAGCTCGATCGTGCATACCTACCCGGCTTTTTTGGCGACGCGTTCCTCCACCGGCATCGACGACTCGTCCTACCCCGGCATGTACAGCCTGATCGCCGATTACTTTGGCCCCAAGATCCGCGGCAGGATTTACGGCCTGCTGCAGCTGGCCCAGCCGATCGGATACCTGATGGGCATGATCCTGGCACTGATGGTCGCGCCGCTGCTGGAGGGGAAGGTCTTCCACCTGGAGGGCTGGCGCACAATCTTCCTGATGACCGGCTCGCTGGGGATCGTGATGGCAGTGATCATCTACTTCACCATCCGCGAGGTGCCGCGCGGCCAGTCCGAGCCAGAGTTCGAGGGCATGGCGGAGATCGGCCAGGTGCGCTTCAACTGGAGCGCCTTGAAGGATGCCCTGAAGAAGAGGACCATGTGGTTCGTCTTCCTGCAAGGCTTTGCCGGCGTCTTTCCCTGGAATGTGATCACTTATTTCTTCTTCGGCTACCTGATGACCGAGCGCGGCTATGACAACAACTCCGTCCTGTTCACCATGGCCCCGGTGGTGCTGATCCTGGCGGGCGGGTACTTCGTCGGCGGGGCGCTGGGCGACTTGCTGTTCAGGCGGACGTTAAAAGGCCGCATCATCGTCTCCAGCGTGGGCGTCCTTCTCGGGGCGATCTTTCTCTTCTTCGCCCTGAAGACTCCGGTAGCCGACAAGACGACCTTCTTCATCCTGATGAGCCTGACCGCCCTGTTCATGCCCTTCTCCTCGCCCAACGTCACCTCGACCGTCTTCGACATCGCCCTGCCGGAAGTGCGCAGCTCCGCCCAGGCGGTCGAGTATTTCGTGGAAAACAGCGGCGCGGCCCTGGCCCCGACCATCGCCGGGGCGATCGCCCTGGCGGCGCACAGCAAGGAATTTGCCATCATGACCGTATGCATCTCGGCCTGGCTGCTGTGCTTCTTCCTGTACCTGGGCGCGCTGTTCTTCGTCGACGGCGACATCCGCTCCCTGCGCGCCGTCCTGGCGGTGCGCGCGGCACAGAAGAAGGGCGCCAAACCAGCCTAAAAGGTATTGGGGCAGGTCTCAAGCCTGCCCTTTTGTATCTTCATGAAAATCATTCAGGTCGACCTCGACCAGCGCAGACAGGTGCGGGATTTCCTCGACCTGCCGTTCCGCCTCTACCGGGACGTGCCTCAATGGGTCCCGCCGCTGCAGGGCGACGAGCGCCTGCGCCTGGACCGCAGGCGCTACCCGTACTATCGCCATTCCGCGGCGGCTTTTTTCCTGGCCTATCAGGACCGACTAGCCGTCGGGCGGTTGGCTGCGCTGGACAACCGCCGTCATAACGAGTACAACCACGCGAAGACGGCTTTCTTCTACATGTTCGAGTGCGAGAATGATCCCGCCGTAGCGCGCGGCCTGTTCGAGGCGGCCTTCGCCTGGGCCCGGGGTCGCGGCCTGGACCGGATGGTCGGTCCGAATGGCTTCACGGCCCTGGATGGGCTCGGCCTGCTGGTCAAAGGCTTCGAGCACCGTCCGGCTTTTGGGCTGCCCTTTAATCCACCTCATTATGCTGCGCTGGTCGAGGCACAGGGCTTCGAAAAGCTGAACGAGGTCGTCTCCGGCGCCCTCGACCCGAAACATGAGTTGCCGCCGCGCATCCACGCCCTGGCGCAGCGCATCCAGGAGCGGCGCGGCCTGCGCATCGCCCGCTTCCACACCCGCCGGGAGCTGCACCGGGCCGTGTCTCAGCTGGAGGAACTTTATAACGGGGCACTGCATGGAACGGAAGGCGGCACGCCCATCGACAAGGCGGAGGTGAAAACCCTGGCGGACCAGATGCTCTGGTTTGCCGACCCGAGCCTGATCAAGTTCGTGATGAAGGACGAGCGTCCGGTCGGCTTCCTGCTCGCTTACCCGGATGTCTCGGCAGCCCTCCAAAGGACGAAAGGCCGCCTCTTCCCCTTCGGCTGGCTGACCCTGCTGCGGGAGCTGCACACCACCGACTGGATCAACATCAACGGGATGGGACTGCTCGAGGAGTACCGCGGCCTGGGTGGCACGGCTATTTTGTACAGCGAGATGTTCAAGAGCGTGAATGAAAATCCCCGTTACAGGCATGCCGAGGTCGTGCAGATCGGCTTGGAGAATGAGCGCATGCAGCGTGAGATGGAGAACTTCGGCGTGGATTTTTACAAGCTGCACCGCACCTACCGGAGGCAGTTATAACGACCGTGGCTGCGGAGCTGGACGTCGGCTTGATCCTGCAAGCCTTGCGATTTTCGGCGGACGCCCACCGGGACCAACGACGCAAGGATGTCTCGCATTCCCCTTACATCAACCATCCCATCCAGGTGACCGAGCTGTTGTGGACGGTTGGTCGGGTGCGGGATCCCGCCACGCTGATCGCCGTGCTGCTGCATGACACCGTCGAGGATACCGGGATCAAGCCCGCCGACATCCGCCAGCGTTTCGGAGAGCGTGTGCTCGGCCTGGTCCTGGAAGTGAGCGATGATAAGAGCCTGCCGAAGGAGACGCGCAAGCGCCTGCAGGTCGAGACTGCCGCGAGCAAGTCCCCGGGCGCCCGCTCGATCAAGCTGGCGGACAAGATCTGCAACCTGCGCGACCTGATCCAATCCCCGCCGGCGGATTGGTCGCTCGCCCGCAGGCAGGAATACCTGCTTTGGACGGAAGAAGTGGTCGCCGGCCTGCGCGGTACGAATCCTGCGTTGGAAGGACGATACGACGAGGAGCTGGCAAACGGAAAACGAGAACTTGGCTTGGCCTAGTCTCGTATGCAATCCGTCCTTGGTGACAATTACCTGAGAGAAAGGAGTGGTTATGGTCAGAATCGTCTCCGATACAACGACCGGTCTGCCGCGTGAGCTGGCCGAGCGGCTGGGCATTCCCATCCTGCCGCAGCTGGTCATTTTCGGCGAGGAGTCCTATCGCGATGATACCGAACTCGATATGGCAGCGTTCCTGCAAAAGCTCAAAGCCTCCCCGACCCTGCCCAAGACCGCCGCGCCCCCGCCCGCCCTGTACAACCCGATCTACGAGAAACTGACCGCCCAGGGTGACGCGGTGATCGTCGTTGCCCCTTCTGCCAAGGTCAGCGGGACGGTGCGCTCGGCGGAGGTCGCCGCCCAGGACTTCCCCAAAGCCGACATTCGCGTGGTGGATACGCAGGTCATCGCCGGCAACTTCGCCACCCTGGTCCTGCTGGCGGATGAGATGGCCAAGCAAGGCCAGAACGCCGACCAGATCGTCGCCAGGCTGAACGAGTGGATCCCGCGCCAGAGGACGTATTTCCTGGTCGACACGCTCGAGTACCTGCAAAAAGGCGGGCGCATCGGCGGGGCCAAAGCCTTGCTGGGCGAGATGCTGCAGATCAAGCCCATCCTGACCTTCACCAACGGGCAGGCCGAGCCCTACGAGCAGCAGCGCACCAAACGCCGCGCCCAGGCGCGCCTGATCGAGATCGTCGAAGAGCAGTGCCCGCGCACCTTCGAGGCGCATCTGTGCGTGATGCAGGCCGATGCCATGGACGAGGCCCGGGCGCTGGCGGCCGAGCTGAAGTCCAGGATGGGTTTCGCCGAGATCCCCATCTACGAGCTGCCCCCGGCGATCGTCGTCCACGGCGGGCCGGGTGTGATGGCGGTCGGGTTCTTCGTGGCGGCCTGAAAGGCCCCGGGAATGGCTATGGTATAATTCGCAGGCCATAGCGATCATTACCACTTTTCGTGGTCTTATATAAGGAGAACGTCTATGTCCGGACACAGCCATTGGGCGACCATTCGCCGCAAGAAGGGAGCTGCCGATGCCAAGCGCGGACAGGCCTTCACCCGCCTGGCGCGCGAAATTGTGATGGCGGCCCGCGAGGGCGGCGGCGATCCCGATTCCAATTTTCGTCTGGCGCTGGCAATCGAGAAGGCCCGTGCCGGGAACATGCCGAAGGACAACATCGAGCGCGCCATCCACCGCGGCACCGGCGAGGACAAGGAAGGCGGCGTCCTCGAAGAGATCACTTATGAAGGCTACGGCCCGCACGGCGTGGCTTTCATGATCGAATGCGTCACCGACAACCGCAACCGGGCGGTGGCGGAGATCCGCCACCTGCTCAGCCGGGCCGGCGGCAACATGGCCGAAGCCGGCGCGGTCGGCTGGCAGTTCAAGCGGGCGGCGTATTTCTACTTCCCGAAGAGCGCCCTGAATTACGACAAGGCCTTCGAACTGGCCCTGGATGCCGGCGCGGAGGACGTCGCCGAGGACGGCGATAACATCGAGATCGTCGGACCGGTGGAGTCGTTCAAAAAGATCAGCGACGCCCTCAAGACGGCGGGTGTCTCCCCCGACGAGGCCGGACTGCGCATGATCGCCAAGCAGGACATGGAGCTCGACAAGGATGCCACGCTGTCGGTGCTCAAGGCCATCGAGACGCTGGAAGAGGTGGACGACGTCCAGAACGTCTACCACAATTTGAAGATCTCCGAAGAAGCCCTGGCGGCGCTCGAAGCCGAGTAAGTCCACCGCGCACTGTCCCGGTGTCCTTCCGGGCGAGATCGCAGAGACCGCACACCGTCCCGGTGTCCTTCGGGAGAGATTCTCAAGGCTGTTTAAAACTCTGCGCACACTGCGGGCTCCACGGTGAGTATCTTAAGGATGGATGGGATGAGGCTGGTGATGGGCATCGACCCGGGAACGGCCACGACCGGCTACGGGCTGGTGCGCGACCGGGAGGACGGCAGCCTGGAGGCGGTTGACTACGGCACGATCCAGACCCCGGCCGGGATGCCCGCCCACCAGCGCTTGTCGCAGCTGTTTCACCGTCTCAACGAAATCCTGGCTCTCCACCGGCCCGACGGGTGCGCGGTGGAGAAGCTTTTTTTCCAGCGCAACGTCTCCACCGCCATCGCCGTGGGGCAGGCGCGCGGCGTGGTCATGTTATCCATCTCCGAGGCTGGCCTGGAGATGGCCGAGTACACCCCCAACGAGGTCAAGCAGGCGGTGGCCGGGTACGGGAATGCCGGGAAGAAGCAGGTCCAGGAGATGGTGCGCGTCCTGCTGGCGCTCCCGGAGGTGCCCCGGCCCGACGATGCCGCCGATGCCCTGGCGATCGCCATCACGCACCTGAACACGCAACGGTATTAACCTCTATCCCCTCCCCGCTACGCGCCCCTCCCCCTTTCCCCTGGGAGAGGAAACCCTAAAGGGTGCTTCGCAAGGGGAGGGGGAGGGGTGAGGAATGAGGTCTTATGATCGCAACCCTGCGCGGGGAAGTCACCCAGATCGAAGACAACGCCCTCATCGTCGAGGTCGGCGGGATCGGGCTGCGCGTCTTCGTGCCGGCGCCGCTGCGCGATAAGCTGCGCCCGGGCGAGATCGTGCTGCTGCACACTCACCTGGTGGTGCGCGAGGACGCCCTGACCCTGTACGGCTTCGAGACCGTCGACGACCGGCGCCTGTTCAACCTGCTCCTGGGCGTGGACGGGGTCGGGCCGAAGGTGGCCCTCTCGGTGCTCTCCACCCTGAACATCGACACGGTCCAGCGCGCCGTGTTCAACGAGCAGGACGAGATCCTCAGCCGCGTCCCGGGGGTGGGCAAGAAGACCTCCCAGAAGATCATCCTGTATCTGCACGACCGGCTCAAACCGGTCAGCGGCCTGCAGGCCGTGGCCAGCATGTCGGATGCGGATTCCGAAGTCCTGGCGGCGCTGACCGCCCTGGGCTACAGCGTGGTCGAGGCCCAGTCGGCGCTGCAATCCCTACCCAAGGATGCCCCCGATGACGTGGAGGCGCGCCTGCGCCTGGCGCTGCAATACTTCACCGGTAAGTAAAGCTGAATGGCAGGCGGAAATCAGGGCCGCACCTGAAGATGGACAGGGGCATGGCGTACGATAAAGGATGCCGGAGTCGGGGAAGTTAAAGAAGCGGGCGCTTTTTCAGCCTGCTTCTTTTCTATTCTCCGAGAGGGCGTTTACCAACTTCATTTTTTGTCATCTGTGTTTACACTTGCACCCCCTGGCACCGCCCGCCAGGGCAGGTGTGCCGCACACTTGCCCTCCCGGAAGGACTGCGAAGCGTCCCCTTGGGACACCGGGACGGTGTGGCATGGGCAGCCAGTGCGAGTGCCAGGGAGTGCAGGTGTCTGTGGTTTCTGTGGTTGATCAATAATGCCGGGTAATCTCCGAGGCGTACTTTGCTCCGACATGCTCCCGGTTGGCCTCCAGCCAGTCGGCCAGCCGGGTCTCCCCGAGCGGTGCCTCAGTTGAGACCAGCAGACCAGCCGTCAAGCCCTTGACCTCGTCGGCGGTCAGCATCACGTCGCCCACAAACAGGCTGAGCAGACGGGATGCTGCCAATGCCAGGGAGGGGGGAACGTGCAGGATGGGGCGTGGATGGCCGATGCTTTCCCCGATCAGGCGCACGAGCTCGTCGAAGGTGAAAACGTCCGGCCCGACGACGTCTTGGATGGAGTTTTTGGCTTTGTAAACCGACCGGGTGGCGACCTGCGCCAGGTCGTCCACATAGACCGGCTGGACGCGGTACTGCCCGTCCCCGATCTGGGCGAAGAGCGGGAAGCGGCGCAGCAGCCAGGCGATGTTGTTGAGCAGGATGTCCTCCCGCCCGTAGATCAGGGTCGGGCGCAGGATGGCATAGCTCACCCCTGACCCGATGACCGCCTGCTCGTTGGCGGCTTTGCCGCGGTAATAGGGCAGGGGCGAATCCGCCGAGGGGTTGGCGATGCTGACGTGGACGATGCGGCCTACGCCGGCCTCCCGGGCGGAGCGCACGAGCCTTAGGGTGTTTTCCACCGCGCCTGCCTGTGTGTTCGTCCCCCGGTCGAAGCGCACCCAGTAGGTATTGACCAGCACGTCCGCTCCTTGCAGGCTGGCGGTCAACCCGGCCGGGTCGGAAAAGTCCAGGGGGAAAACCTTGACCCGCCCGCCGAACGGGTCCGGGCGGTCCGGGTGCCCGGTCAGGGTGATGACTTCCTCACCGCGCTCCAGCAGGCGGCGGGCGATGTATTTGCCGGAGTACGAGAATGCTCCCGTGATGGCGATTTTCATGACAACCTCCTATTTTTGAAAACAGCAACATGAACCAGACCGGCGGCGGATGTCCCGGTGCGAAAAGGGCCAGGGAGAACCTGCCCCCGCTCACTTCAAGATTTTGAGTACCGTCTGGACGGTGTTCACTCCCAGGCTGTCCAACCTGGCGACCGCGTTCACCAACGCGTCGATGGCGTCGAAGAAGTCTTTCAAGGCTTGCAGGCGGGCGATCAAAAAAGTCTCTTCAGGGCCGTCCTTCCCGGAGCCGGCTTGCAGTTTGTCGAGCGTGGTGCCCACCGTGGCGACCGCCCGGTCGAAATCGCTGTCCCGCCGCTCCTTCAGGATGGCGCGCACCGCCCGGTAGAAATCCGTCTCGGCGGCGTAGTAATCCTTGCGGTCGCCCAACCGGGAGGAGGGGTGGACGAGGCCCAGGCGGGCCAGGGCGCGCACATCCGTGCTGATCGCGCCCTTGGTCAGGCCGGTCTGCGCCACCAGACCATCCAGGGAGAGCGGGTCCGGGGAAAGGTAGAGCACGGCAAAGATGGCGCCCATGCCCTTGGGAAAGCCCCAGAAGCTGCTGATGTGGCTCAATCCGGTGACGAACTCCTGCTTGATTTCGGAGAGGTTATCGTTCATGCCAACATCCTTGTTTACTATGTTTAGTATCTACTAAACGTAGTATACATTGATTCAGGCAGGAAGTCAAGATGCTGCTGCTGGAAATCTTATCCGAGCGAAGTGTCGCGGGTTTGTTATAATTCGAGCGCTTTTTGTTTACTTTTACGTTTTTTGTTTTTATTATGTCGCTCATCTCGGCCACCAACCTTGCCAAATCCTTCGGCCCGGTCGACATCTTCTCCGGGTTGAGCTTTGCCGTCCCCAGGGGGGCCCGCCTGGCGATCGTCGGGCCGAACGGCATTGGCAAGACCACCTTGCTGCGCATCCTGGTCGGCCTGGAGGAGGCTTCCGCCGGGACGGTGACGCGCGCCAAGAGCCTGGCCGTCGGCTACCTGCCGCAGGAGGCCGAGTTCAACATGGAAGGCGGGACCGTCTGGGACGTGTGCCTGGGTTGCTTCCGCGACCTGCAGCGCCGGCAGGAGGATCTGGAGAAGCTCGAGGCGGAGATGTCCGACCCGGAGAAACGCGAGCAGGCCCTGGTCCGCTACGGTCCGCTCCAGGAAGACTTCGAGCGCCGCGGCGGTTACGTCTACCCGGCGCGCATCAAACAGGTCCTGACCGGCCTGGGTTTTTCGTCCGGCGACTATCACCTGGCGCTCGGTCATCTCTCGGGCGGACAGCGCACGCGCGCCTTCCTGGCCCGCCTGCTGCTCTCCGATCCGGACCTGCTGCTTCTCGACGAGCCGACCAACCACCTGGATATCGCCGCGGTCGAGTGGCTGGAAGGCTACCTGAGCCAGTGGGCGGGGGCGGCAGTGATCGTCTCACACGACCGCTATTTCCTGGACAAGGTCGCCAACGGCATCCTCGAGATGACCGCCGCCGGCTCGGAGACCTACCGCGGCAACTACACCGCCTACGTCGGCCAGCGTCAGGACCGCTGGCAGCGCCGCCACGACGTCTTCGAAGGTGAAAAGACCAAGCTGCTCAAGGACGTCGAGTATATCAAGAAGAACATCTCCGGCCAGAATGTCAGCCAGGCCAAGGGCAAGCTGCGCCGCCTGACGCGCATCGTCCAGGCCATCGAGCAGGTCGGGGTGGAGGCGCTGCTCTCGAAGTCATGGCTGGAGCTGAGTGAAGCTGTCACCACGTCGACTTCGCCTTTTGGGGTGGATGAAGCGGAGCGGCGCGTGCGCGCCCTGCACCTGCCCGACCACCGGCCGCCGCGCCTGCGCCTGCACCTGCGCTCCGATCAGCGCTCCGGCGAGCTCGTCCTGCGCACCCGCGGCCTGAGCATCGGCTACCCAGACCGGCATCTTTTCGACGCCCCCGACATCGAGCTGCGCCGCCGGGAGTGTGCCGCCCTGATCGGTCCCAACGGCGCCGGCAAGACGACCTTCATCAAGACCGCCCTGGGGCAGGTCGAGCCGCTGGCCGGCGAAGTAATCCTCGGTGCCAGCCTGCAGATCGGCTACTTTGCCCAGGCTCACGAGGGGCTGATGCCCGAGAACACGCTCATGCAGGAGATCCAGATCGTTCGCCCGGCAATGCTCCCGGCGCAGGTGCGCGATTATCTGGGCAAGTTCCTGTTTTCCGGTGACGACGTGTTCAAGAAAGTCGAGGTGCTCTCTGGCGGCGAGCGCGGCCGGCTGGCGCTGGCCAAGCTGGCCCTGCAGGAGACCAACTTGCTGCTGCTCGACGAGCCCACCAACCACCTGGACATTCCCTCCCAGGAAATCCTGCAGGAGGTCCTGGATGACTACGCCGGGACGATCCTGCTGGTGACCCACGACCGCTATCTGATCGACGCCCTGGGGACGCAGATCTGGGAGATCGACCCGGATGAGACGAAGCTGACCGTCTTCCGCGGTACGTACAGCCAGCGCAAGGAGGAGTACGAGCGCCTGGCGGCCTTGCGTGCCGTTGAAGAAAGTAGGGGCGAACAGCTGTCCGCCCCTACCCGGCGGATAGCGGACCCGGCACTCAAGGAGCAGCGCCGCCGGGTGGCGCGCCTGCAGGAGCTGGAGAACAGGATCGCGGCGTTGGAAACGCAGCTGGCGGAGATCGGGTTCAAGCTCGAGAACCCTCCTGCCGACACCGTCCTGGTGCGCAAGCTGGGCAACCAGTACGCCGCCCTGCAAAAGGAAATGGACGAGCACCTGGCGGAGTGGGAAGCGCTGCAATCAGGATAACAAAAGTGCCTGGCACCCCTGTCCCGCCCGTCCTGGCGGACTGGGCCAGGGAGCGAAGCGAGGGATCAAGATGCCGGGCACTTCTGAGTAGCAGGCGTTTCAAGGCCGTTCAGCCCTGGCTTTTATACGGGTTCTCGCCCGGGTAACAACACAATAAAGTGTCCAGGTATTCCACCCCGCAGAAATAGGCGCAGATCGACACGTTCTTGACGGCGCAGCGATGAGCCTGCGTGCCTTCCGCTCGGTTCCATGGACAGGCATCCTGCTGCCAGCCGGGCGGCTTCGTGCCGCCCGTGCGCCATTCCCGCGGCTTGAAGCCGCGGGAGCAGGCGATCGACCCGGACGGGCTCGCCAGGTCGATGTCCATGTTTGCGCCGTGCAATTTTTCGATCGATGCCATTTTACACCGTCCAGGATTCTCTCACGCCACCCAACCCCACATCCAGAATTGGGCGCTGAAAAACAAGGCCCCCAGGAACGAGGGATACAGGATCAGCCGGTTGACCCAGGATTTGGCCCCCCACTTTCCCAGAAGGATGAACACCGGGAAGAGGACCAGGACGTAACGGGACATGCTGACGAACGGCTGGCCTGCACCGATCCTGAAAAGGGGTAGCAGGAACATGAGGGCAGAATAGAGGCCGAGCTCAGGCGGCATTTTCAACCAGGTGAAAACGATCAGGCAACCGAAGAGCAGGGTGACGAACAGGTTGAAATAGTCTGTGGAGGTTGCGAGCCGGTTGGTGATCAACCGGGCCATTTCCGCAAAGTGCTCCCAGGGAAAAACGAACCGGGAGTGCCAGGTGGATTGGTAGCTTGTGAAGGCTCCCAGGTTGGTGAACATCAGGAAGGCGCCGGCACCGGATGGAATGAACAGGAGTGCAAGCGCGTCGCGCCAGCGGCGGGGAACTCCCTGTCTCCACCACATGTAGACCAAGGGAACGACCAGGACGATGCCGGCGCCCCGGGTCAACGCAGCCAGGAAGCCGAACAAGGCAGCCATGAACCAGCGCCGATGCCGCGCGGAGTAAAACGCGGCCAGGATAAGTGCCAGGCAGGTCGAACTCGGTGTAGCCTGCAAAGAGGAAGAACGCCACCGGGAAGAGGAGCAGATAGATCAATGCGCGGTTTGCGGTTTCCGGGTCCGCGTAGTCAAGCGCTAACCTATGAAAGAGGAACAGGGCTGGAACCAGGACCAGCGTCGAGACCAGCAGGGAAGACAGGTAGGCGTTCCCCGTGATCAGCGAAAACAGGCGGATCAGGAGCGGATAGAACGGGTAAAAGACCGTGCTGTGATCGTCGGGCGCATAGCCGGTTTCTGCGATTTTGAGGTACCAGTTGGCGTCGAACCGCTGCCAGATCCCCACCCAGCCGATGGGGTATGGTTTGACCCCCGCGTAGGGGAAGATCGCGCCCACCCGCGTGGTTGAGGGCGGGAGGTCCTTTCCCGCGAGCTCTCCTACGATGGCCCTGCCCGTGGTGACGTCCCATCCCGTTCCGGTCTGCGTGTCGACCAGCGTGCGGGCACCGCCTGGCCGAAAGGTGAGCACTTGTCCCAGCACGCTGCGTTGGTAGATAAAAGCACGGCTGTCGACCAGGTTGAATGCGGAGACCACCGGTTCGTTATTCAGGGTTAGATTTTGGACCGCCAGCGGGGACAAGGAAATGACCCCCAATGACCAGAGTCCGAACACGAGCCGACCCAAGACCACACCGCCCAACGCCCAGCGCCAGGATGGACTGAGCTGGTGCCAGGCCCGGCTTAGGATGGTTCGCAAGCTGGTTGATCCCTTCGTATGCCGCTCCAGTTGGATGATCCGTCCTGTGGGTTCCGCGGGAGGTGTGTGACTGGCCTCTTGGGACGAGCGCCTCAGGTTTTCTTCTTTCTGGGGGATTCCCTCCGCGGTCGGATAGGCGCTTCGACCGGCTCCACATGCACGGTGATGTCCGCCGGTTGGATGATCTTGTGGATGGCCCGCTCGATAATCTCGGTTGCGGCGTGGGCTTCGTTGAGAGTGCAGTCGCCATCCATGGTGATGTGCATGTCGATAAAGGTGTGGGCGCCGGACGGGCGGATACGCACGGCGTGGGCGTCCACGATGCCCGGGACGGCGCTGGCGGCCTCCTCGATTTTCTCGGTCAGCCCTTTCGGGGCAGTGTCCAACAGGCCGGAGATCGTGCGCCAGCCCAGCTCGCCGCTGACGTAGATCACAATGAGGGCGACGACCAGGGCGGCGACCGAGTCAGCCTTGTGCATCCAGTCCAGGCCCGGGACGTAACGTCCGACGGTCAGCCCGATCAAGCCCAGGATGACGACCGAGGAGGACCAGATGTCAGTGCTGAAATGCAGGGCGTCCGCTTCGAGCGCCTGGCTGTTGTACTTGCGCGCCGCCTTGTACAGGATGCGCGAGCGGGTGTAATCAATGACGATCGAGGTGCCCATGACGATGAACGACCAGATCGAGGCCTCGACTTTCACGCTGATGAAGAACAGGCGCTGGATCGCCGCGTAGATGATCCAGGCCGAGGTGACCAGCAGGAGCAGGGTCTCGAACAGGGCGGAAAGGTTTTCGATCTTACCGTGGCCGAAGGGATGCTCCTTGTCGGCGGGCTTGTCCGAGTAGCGTACCGCGAAGTAGGTCGTCGCCGCGGCGACCAGGTCCAGACCGGAGTGGGCTGCCTCGGCCAGAATTCCCAGGGAATTGGTGAGCAAGCCGACGACGAGCTTGAAGGTGGTCAGCAGTACGGCGGCAAAGACCGAGCTCAGGGCGGCGGAACGCTTATCTTTTTTCGCTGCTTGGTTGGTCATAATGGCCTGCGGCATTGGCGAATAGGCCGATTATAACGTCAGAAACACCAGCTAAATGCAAGGGTACAAATGTCACCAATTTCCAGTAACAATCAACGATGCAGGCGAGAGTCAAGGCCGACGTCCGTCTCGAGACGGGGATTTAAAAAGATCAAGGCTCAGCACTGGCGAACGGTCGTCCGGAGGAGAGGCGGCGGCAGGATAAACTCCTTTTCGGTAGGGGAAACGATTTTTTCGGCTTTATAATAAACAGACGATGAGGAGGTCGGGTGATTTGCAATAGAACGCGGCAGAGAATCGCATGCCTGGTCATGATCAGCGGATTTGTGCTGGCCTGTGGCTTTGTCCCGGTCCTCCAGAAGGCGACTGCACCCGCACCGGTCGCGATGCCGGACCTTGCGACCGGTGCACCGCTGCCGCTCGCAAGTCCCACGCCCGTGCAGACTCTCTTTGGAATCACGGTGGAGGGCGCGTTGCCGAATACCTACCAGCCATTAGCTATCGAGCAGTGCGCCGTGTTGGGAGGCGCCGTCGAGCAGGTCGTTCATACGCCCGTGAGACTGGAGAAAATCCCCTTTACCGACCCGCAAACCCGTGAGACTGGCATGGCTTGCCGCGTGCATGCCAGCGGCAGCGGGCAGGTATTTTCCGGCATGGCGGATGCCTATGCCCGCATCAGGGCGGTGCTGCAATCTGCCGGTTGGATGGAAGATCCTGCATATGCCGCCAGCGCTACGACCGGTATCGGGGGCGGATTCCGCCAAGGTGCTGTTTTGGCACTCGTTTCCGTAAGCTGGCAGCCCGCTCCGGACGCCGGCTGCCCCACAGACCAGCCGGTCTCGGACTGCAAGCTTGAGCCGGAGCAAATGCTCTATGATCTCAGCATCGACCTGGCGCAGAAATAGTCGGAGAGCAAGCTGGGCAGGTGCAGTTAAAACTCACTCCGCGCAAGGGTTCATCTTACCTGCGAAGTGAGCGGTCGAACGGGGGCTGATCTTCCACTTTCCGGTTACTTCCGGGTTTTTAGCGCTTTCTTTTTCGAGGCTGGCTTTTTCTTCGCCGACGGTTTCTTCTCCGGCGCGGCTTTCTTCACGGATGCCCGCTTGGCGGGTTTAATCTTCTTTCCCTTTTTTACCTCTGTTTTCCCCGCAACCGATTTCTTGGAGACGGCCTTTTTACGTTTTACGTTTTTCTGCTCACTTCCCGCCTCCACCATCACTGGGGCGAACATTTCCTTTAGCTTCGCCTCCACGGACTGCACTCCAGCGCCGCTCAGGGCTTTGCAGACCGCCGCGTAGCGGCCCTCGGGGTCATCCACCTGGCGGAAGTTGAGGAAGGCGTGGCATTTATAAGCGCCCAGCTCCACATATAAACCTTTTTCTACCAGCTCGCGCCCGGGACGTACATACTCCAGCCCGCTGGCCACGTCGTGGAAAATTACATATCCATCCGTGCTGCTGCTCAGTCCCAGCCCTTCCGCCAGCGTCTTCTGGACCAGCCGGCCGGCGGCCTTGTCCATGAAGGCAGCCGAGGTCTTCACCCAGCCGCGCGCCTCGGCGTATTTGTTGTGATAGATCACCAGGGCGCGTTCGGACCCGCGCCCGTTCGAGAAGGCGACCACGTCCTCGTTGACGCGGCCCCCGGGGGTGAACAGGTCATAGAGCAGGAAGTTCTCGACGTCGGCGAACAGGTCCCGGTGGCGCAGGAGCGGGAAGATCTGCCAGGCGTGGCGGGCGATTAACCCTTCGTTGGGGCGCTCGTCCCAGTAGGCGCGGCGGTATTCCATCCCATATTTCTCGTGGAAGCCTTCGATCTGACCGTGGCCGATCATCGGCAAGCCGGGCAGGGTCGCCAGCAGCGTCGCCACGCCGAAATACTTGTCGCCGTCGCCGAACTGGTCGATGGCGGTCTTTTCGTCGGGGTTGTTCATGAAGTTGACAAAGCGCTTGAGCACCTGGGGATCGAACTCCAGCACATTCTTGATCACCGTGCGGAACTTGGCATTGTCCTCGTCGCGCAGCATGTGCATGAAGGCTGAGTTGTAGACGCGATGCATGCCCAGCGTGCGCACGAAGTAACCCTCCATCAGCCAGAAGGCCTCCGCCAGCAGCAGCGTGTCCGGGACCTCGGCGGCGACGCGATCCACGACCTCGCGCCAGAACTCGTTCGGGAGGGCGGCTTCGAACTGGGCGCGCGTCAGGCCGTGCTCCGCGCGTGACGGGATGGCGCCGCCCCCGCCGGGCTCGGGAAACCACAGACGCTGGATGTGCTTCTTGGCCAGGGTCATGGCGGCGTCGAAGCGAATGATGGGGAAGTTGCGCGCCACGTGAAGGATGGTCTGGATGACGGCCTCGCGCACCTCGGCCTTGGAATAGTCCAGCTGGGCGGTGTCATTCCAGGGCATGGAGGTGCCGTCATTGCCATGGTAAATGTAGCTCACCTCCCCGGTGAGGCGGTCGAGGCGTTTGAAAACCACTGCCGCGTCGGTCTTGTCGTAGTAATGGTCCTCGATGAAGAGGCCCACGCGGCTGTCGTTCGACAGGTCCGGGCCGTTGAAGGAATAGCCTGGGTAGGGAGGGTAGGGCAGCGACAGGAACCAGCCGGGGTGCTCCACCACCCAATACGAGTCGATGCCCATATGGTTGGGCACCATGTCTGCCGAGAGGCGGATGCCGCGCTGCCAGGCGCGTCCCCTTAGGTTTTCCAATGCCCCCCAACCGCCCAGGTCGGCAGCGATCTGATAGTCCATCAACGAATAGGCCGAGGCTACCGCCTCGAGGTTGCCCATCATCTGTTTGATGCGCTGCGAGGCGCGGCTGCGCTCCCACAGGCCGATCAGCCACAAGCCGGTGATGCCGCGCCAGGCCAGCGCGTCCAGCTCCTCGTCGGGGATCTGGTCGAGGCGTGTGATGGGGTGCCCGTACCACTTGGAGAGCTGATCCAGCCAGACGTAGGAGTTCTTGGCGATCAGCACCAGGCGGGGCATCCACTCGCGATCCTGGCTGTAACGCTCGTACTCGTGCATCCCACCGGGGAAGGAGAGGATCGGAGTCTCACCGCCGAACCCGCCCGGGCCTGTGCGGCGCAGGATTTCCTCCTTGACGAAATCGATGCTGCGCAGGATCCTGTTCACGAAACTTTCCCCCAGCAGCGTCCCCCAGCGCTCGAGCAGGTATTCCAGCTGGGCCTGGAGCGATTGCGGTGCCCTGCGGGCCGGGGCAAAGAGAATGTCGATCAGCGTCTCGCTGCCGGAGCCGAAAGGCGGTTGCGTGGCGAAGAAGGTCTGCAATCCCGCCACGGTCTTTTCGTAGGCCGTGGTACGGCGAAGTTCCAGGTCGTCGAAGAGCTCCCGGTAAGGGGTAAAGGCCGGGTTGGTATTGGCGAAGTAGAGCAGGAGCATCTCTTCCAGCGTGGACTGGCGGTGGGGCACACCGGCGGTCGCCCCGTCCAGGTAGGCGCGCGGGGAGAGATCGCCGCGGTGAACGATCAGGGGCGGGTAATCGGCGTTGAACCTGAGCAGAGTCGCGTCGAAGCCCGTCGCGTCCAGGCTGTGGTCGAGGTATTCCAGGGCGCGCCCCATCACGCCGGGGTTCTGCAGCTCGTACTGGCGGACGAGGAGATGCAGGATCTCGTCGATCAGGCCCATGGCGTTGACGTCGCTGGCCGGGACGGGATGGCTGCGCACCCTGGTCATGCTTTCGGCGAAGCGCCGCGCGGCGGTGAAATCGGCCAGGATGACGTTGCCGTTCAGGGCGAAGAGGTGCTCGTCGAATTTGTACTTTTCTCTCGCACGGCGGGAGACGTGAAATTCGAACTGGTGACGAAGGGCAGACGAAAGATGGATGATTTCCAGCACGGCTTTTTCTCCTGTTCCTCGGCTCGCGCGGCACATGGATAACCCTATGATACCCGATATGCGCGTTTCGGGGAAATCCCCTGGCATCGCGGAGGTCGACGTGCCATGCTGGAGAGTACCCCGCGTTGACAAAACTCTGACATATTGAACCTTGACGTATGCGAATTTTGGCTTTATGATGTCCCTGTAAGATGCCAGCAAGTTCACGTTGGAAGGAATAACGATGGCCCGAGGCATTTCGCCCCGGGCCATTTTATGAACCGACCGATGGAACGAGTCTGACACACTCATCTTTTCATTTTGCCATAAGGAGGCAAATCAAATGTCTGAACGTATCGTCGGTACGGTCAAGTGGTTCAATGCCGGCAAGGGCTATGGCTTCATTGCCCACGAAAGCGGCCCGGACGTGTTCGTCCACTATTCCGCCATCCAGGCGGAAGGCTTCCGCAATCTCGAGGAAGGCCAGAAGGTGGAGTTCGAGGTCGAGCAGGGCAACAAGGGCCTGCAGGCTGCCAACGTGACCATCCTCTAGGACACACCAGACAAAAAACGAAACCCCTGCCTCAAAGGCAGGGGTTTTCGCGTCAGGTTGCGGGTCGGCACGCAAGTCGACCCCTAGACAATTTTCTTCCGATAGACGCGGTGGTTCTTGTATTCCACCCCGTTGAGGTTCTTCAAGTCGGCGCGCATCTGGTGGGTGGTCTCGGCCACCTGGGTCATCTCGACGTGCTGGAACTGCTTGAAATCCAGCATGGTCCTGCCCATCTCATAATAGAGCAGGGCGTTCCCGCCGGTACCCTGGAATTCGGGCAGGATGCCCATGCCGTTCCCCGAGACCGTATCGGTGCGCTTCATCTCGAGCAGCAGGTCGATGATCCCGAAGGGGAAGAGGTGCCCCTTGGCGCGCTGCAGGGCGGCCGAGACGTCCGGGAAGGCGAACAGGAAGCCGACCATCTCCTCGCCGTGCATAATCACTTTGATCAGGCGGTGGTCGGCGATCATGAAGACGTTCTGGACGGCGTAATCGACATCTCCCTGGGTGAACGGATAGTACTCCCAGTTGTGGATGAAGGCTTTGTTGTAGGTCTCGCAAAGGCGCGGCGCCCAGCTGACCAACTCCTGCTTGTTCCTGAACTTCTTGACGTACAGGTTGCCGCGTTCGGCTACGCGTTTGGCGATGCGCTCGACCCTCTCCGGCATCTGGAAGGACTCGGATGGCAGGTAGCAGCAGACGAAGTCCACTTCCTTCTCGAAGCCGAATCTCTCGACCAGCCTGGGGTAATAGTCGTAGTTGTACGTCATCATGGTCATCATCTGGCGCTGGTCGAAGCCTTCGACCAGGACGCCGTAGCCGTCGAAGGGGGAGAGGCCTTTCGGGCCCATCATCAGGTCCAGACCGCGCCCCCTGGCCCAGGCGAAGGCTGCTTCGAACAGGGCGTCCGCCGTGCCCTGGTCGTTCTCGCAATCGAAGAAATAGAACTGGGCGACCTTCCGCTGGTGGTATTTGTTATAAAGCTTGTTTTCTCCGGCGCAGATGCGCCCGACAACCTGCCCGTCCCGCACCGCCAGGTAGAAGTCGGCATCCGAATGCTCGAAGAAGGGATGCTTCTTGCGGTTCAAGGGCAGGTAGGAATCCCCGTACAGCGGGGGGACCCAGTAGGGGCAATCCTTGTACAGGTCGTAATAATACTTGACGAAGCGCCGGACCTGGGATTTGTTCTCGGTGTCCACCTTTTCGATCGTGACCATTTTTCCTCACTCTCTGGGGCAGGTTGCCACTCCAAAGTATATAACACTTTAGTGCTTCGCGAGGAGGTGGAACACTTGTATAATCTACACAGGAAATGAAAGGATAAATTGGCATGAAAGATCAAACCTATCGAACCGAGGAATTCCACATCAACGGCGAGGAACTGCTTGCCAAGATCAAGCAGCTGGTCCACGAGGGCAACATCCGCCGCATCATCATCAAGGATAAGGACGGCCGGACGGTAATGGAAATCCCCCTCACCTTCGGTGTGGTCGGCGCGATCCTCGCCCCGACCCTGGCGGCGGTGGGCGCCATTGCCGCCCTGCTGACCGAGGCTACCGTCATCGTCGAGAAGAACGAAAGCTGATGACGCTTCTTTTGAGACAGCCCGGGTGAACCTCTTCCGCTGCAATCCGGCCCGCGCTTTATGAAAAAGACCGTCGATTTCCGCCGCATGTTCCTTATCGCCGGACTGCTCGCGCTGGTCATAAGCTATGCAATCCTGTGGCTGCGCATGGTTGCCAGCCGATCGGAGCAGACCGGGGCAGACTTCATCGCGTTCTATGCTGCCGGGCGGGTGGCGCAGACTGCGGGGATGGGAAAAGTCTATGATGCCGGCCTGCAGCAGGTCATTCAACAGGAAGAGGTCGGGTTTCCGCTCGCACCTGGCCAGGTGCTTCTGTATAACCATGCCCCTTATCTGATCCCGCTCTTGGGATTGATCGTGGACGGGAATTATGTTGCCTCCTTCAGCCGCTGGGTGATCCTGCTGATAATTTTTTATGTGACCAGTGCAGGGGTGATGGCGCGGCTACTTATGGAACAGGGCATTCAGCGCCGGAATATCCTCATGACGATCGCAGGGGCGCTGACCTTCTTTCCGCTCTTCGTCAGCCTGCTGAATGGACAGGATACGGCGGTCCTTTTTCTCGGGGCGAGCCTCTGGCTGGCTGGACTGCTCCTGGACCGCGACCCGCTCGCCGGTCTCGGACTGGCTTTGACGACCATCCGGCCGAACATCGCCTTGTTTCTAGCCGTACCGTTCTTGTTCCGCCGCCGGCGGGTATTCCTCTGGTTTTGTGCAGGAACGCTCGCCCTGGCAATCGTCAGCGTTTGGATCCTGGGGGTAGAGGGAGTCCGAACGTATCTGGGCGTGCTTCTGGCAAGCGCCGGGGGCGAGTGGTACGGGATGAAGGAAGCAGCCATGGTCAACCTGATCGGCCTGCTGCGGCGGCTTGCACCGGGGCTCGAGGCGGGGGTCGTCCGCAGCCTGGGTTGGGGTGCGTACTTGCTCGGGTTGGCAGGCGCGTGCCTTTTATGGGCCAGGAGCCGGGCGATCCAGGGCAGGCAGGCCGGACTGGCGGTGGTCCTGGCTGTGTTCACCGTTCCACACCTGCATTACCATGACCTGACCCTGTTGCTCATCCCGCTGTTGAGCCTCATTTTGGTCCTGGCGAGGGAGAAATTCCTGGAAGAACGTACCGCAGTGCTGCTCCCTCTGGGGTTCTCGCTGGTCCTGCTGTTCAGCAATTTCCTCCCCGTCCTGAAGTTCAACCTGCCCTATCTGGTCATGCTGCTGTTGGGGCTGGCTTTATGGCGTCCGGAAAAGCTCCTGCCTGCAAGATCGCCATCTTCGGATTGAGACAATATTTTATGCGCCCGGATAAACAGCGTCCGAGACTCTCACTGCCCCGCATCCTGACCTTCAGCGGGATTGCCTCCCTCCTGCTCATCTATCCGCTTTTATGGCTGCGTGTGTTGAGCGACCCGCGCCAGCGCACGGCGGCGGATTTCCTGCCGTTCTATGCAGCCGGGAGAGCAGCCGTCACGAAAGGCTTTGCCAGCGCTTACGACCTGGAGTCGGAGAGGCAGGCCGAAGACGACGTGCTCAGCTTGACTATCCAGCAGGCTTACCTAGTCCGGGGGCAGGTGCCGCCCCGGGATTTAGGACCGGCGTTGACCATGGCCGAAGTTAACCCTTTTCCGCATCCGCCGTTCATTTTGCCGCTGCTTTTTGGACTGGCCCACCTGGGCTATGTCCCTGCTTTCGTGATCTGGTCGCTCTTGATGATCGGGCTTTTCATTCTCGGCTGCTTGATGCTCGTCCGGCTCGTCCCAGAAGCACGGGGAATGGACCGTTGGATCTTGATTTTGGGGAGCGCACTTTTCTTCCCGGCTTTCTTCAGCTTTATCAACGGCCAGGATAGCGCCATTTTATTTCTTGGAGCCGTGCTGTGGTTCACCGGCCTGCTCCAGCGGCGCGACCGGTCCTCCGGATTGGGCTTGGCCCTGACCACCATCCGCCCGCAGGTGGCGCTGGCCCTCGCCCTGCCTTTTATTTTCAGGCACAGGAAGGTCTGGTGGTGGTTTTACCTCGGAGCAGGCTGCCTGGCACTTTTGAGCCTGGTCCTGCTTGGAAAAGCCGGGACGGAAAACTACCTGCACATCCTGACCCTCAGCGCCAGCGGGAGCGGTTTTAAATTCATCAATGACGCCTTCCACATCGACCTGGGCGGCCTGCTGCACCGTGACCTGCCCTGGTTGGGGAGCTCCGTCATCCGGGTCGTCGGGTGGACGGGTTTTGTCATCGCCATCCTCTTCCTGTGCTGGACCTGGGCTAGAAATGTGGAACGATTGGAGAAATGGATCGGGCTGGCCGTCATCGTGGCGATCTTTTTTGTCCCGCATTTCAACTACCACGATCTGGTCCTGTTGCTCCTCCCGCTTTATGGGAGCATGCGAGTTTTATTGGACAAACGCCTCATGAGGATCGAGAGCGTGATCCTGCTCCCATTGGGTTTGTCGCTCATCCTGTTCATAACGTATTTCTTTTTGCCGTCCATGAAATATTTTATTCTCTACCCGATCATGGTTTTGCTGCTTGTCGTGCTCTGGTTTCCTGAGAAAGTGATCTTCTGGCAAAAGAAAAATGCCGAGGAGCTAACGCGATGAAATCCTTCCGCAAGGAACTCTGGTTCAACCTCCCGTCGAGACGGGGCTTTGTCAACATCACTCCCCAGGTGGAAGAAAGCCTGCGGGAGAGCGGGGTGCGCGAAGGTCTGTGCCTGGTCAATGCCATGCACATCACCGCTTCGGTCTTCATCAACGACGATGAGCCCGGCCTTCACCAGGATTATGAAGCCTGGCTGGAGGGACTGGCGCCGCACGAGCCGGTCAGCAAGTATCGTCATAACGATACCGGTGAAGACAATGCCGATGCGCACATGAAGAGGCAGGTGATGGGCCGCGAGGTGGTCGTGGCCGTGACCGACGGCCGGCTGGACTTTGGCCCCTGGGAGCAGATTTTCTATGGGGAATTTGACGGGCGCAGGCGCAAACGCGTGCTGGTCAAGATCATCGGCGAGTAATGTTTGTTATTTAAAGACAAGTCCAAAAATAAAACAAACAAGCTTGCATCCTGCCCGTCCAATGACAGGCAATTGTGTGTGTAATGGTTTTAGCCACAACTGCAGCGAAAGTAATAATCGGCGGAAAAGGTACTAGATATTTGCCTGGCAATGTGCTAAAGTATTTTCAGGAGGGCTGCACGGAAGCCTTTGGGCCGATGCCATTTTCCTGCCGGCGGGCGGCGACCCGGAGGATGCTGGTCCTCCTGTAGATGTAGTAATGGCTCGAAATCCGCCAGAGATGGCTTCTGAGCGCCCGCCAGCGTGAGAGAGAGGTACGCTTATGGAAGCTCGCATTGGCACGATCACCCATTACTACGACCACATCGGCGTGGCCGTGCTGTCATTGAGTGATCAATTAAAGGTCGGTGACAATATCCATGTCCACGGGCACACTACGGACTTCACCCAGCAGGTCGATTCGATCGAGATCGAACACAAGAAAGTCCAGTCCGTCGATCCTGGGCAGGAAGCCGCCCTCAAAATGGCCCAGCCTGTGCACGAAAATGACATCATCTACAAGGTGGTCGAAGAGGATAAATAAAACCGCCCGGACAGGGCACGGCACCCGGATTTGAAAAAATCCCCTTGTTCCCCAAGGATGAAGCCCGGATCGCAGCCAGTCTCCTGCTGGCCGGGGTGTTCTCCTGGCCGCTATGCTCCGGGCTTTCCGCCCTCCTGGCCGGCCATATTAACTGGCGGGGAGGTTTTTCAGCAGAGCTAGCTGGAAGGCTTGGCGCTGCATGGACCGGGTCGGCGATGATCGTCACAATGACGTACGCGAAGGCAATGTCTAAGTGCAATCGAAGCGCGGGGTAGCTGGCGCGCGAGGCAGTGGGGACAGTGACCGAAGGCCGATTGGATTACTGTCCCTGGGAGCAAATATCTTTAGATAGATCGATGGGTGGAGAAGCAAGTGTTGGCTGACATAATAGGCGAAGGGATAATCATGTTTCGAACTTCAGGTGGTTATCTTGGGAATGGAGGAACCTTCGGACCACGTCCAACGTCCTTTAGTTGGAGATAGATATGAAGAAATGCATCTGTTTGTTCTCTTTGGGGGGATTGCTTCTCTTAAACGCCTGTCAGACGCCCAATGCCTCAACACCGCTCCCTGATCCGACACCCCCTCCGGCCTCTACCCCCGCGCCCCGGGTTTCGCCGGTTGAACCAAGCGCCACATCTGTCGCGGATGCAACTTCCCCGGTTGCTGAAAAAATGGTGAGGTTGAGCATTGAAAACCTCGGCAGGCGACTCAAAATCAGCGCAGAGGAAATAAGGGCCGTGATGGTTATGCCGGTCATTTGGCGGGATGCGAGCCTGGGTTGTCCGAAACCGGGCATCGATTATATTCGGGTAGAAACGCCGGGATACAGTATCGCGTTGGCGGCTGGCGGAAAAATATATAACTACCACACCGACGAAGTGGACCGCGTAGTCTTGTGTAATTCTCAGTAAATTGGTGATCTTGCCAAGCAAGTTAATATAGGAGCAATCCGCGAGTGGATCTTTTGGATTGATACTGATATCGTCCGCTTTGGATATGGAAACAAAAGCACCCCATAAGAATAATTATATGAGGTGCTTTTTATTTCGTCTTAGCACACAGCCAAAGTATTTTTATTTACCCAATTGGGCGGTTTAGTTATCTGGGAAGCGGATCGGGTCTCCTTCATGCGGCACGGTTAAATTAGGTGCGACGCGCAGCGCTTGCATCATGGAGGTGACGAGGCCAAGTTTGGCAGCTGCTTTGGAAAGATCGTCGTAGGCCTGGCGTGCGCTGAAAGCCGCAGAGAGATAGTTCCAGCGGTTAAAGCTGTCGACGGCGCGCCGGGCATCCTGTTGTGCATCTGAGATGTAGCGCTTAACTTTATATGCACCCGGATCGGCAAGGATGGAGGCCAACAGGTCATTCGACCAGTTGAGATAGCCGGCCATTTCCCAACGATACATATTGTCCTGGTCGAACTGGCCGAACTCATCGCTCAGATCGATGTAATGCATGATCGTATTGCTCTCGTCACCCGACCATGCGTAATAGAAATCGTCGGCCGGACCGTAGTCAGCTCCCGTTTCGGAGTCGTAGCCATCGTGCGGGTGAGACATGCCGAAATGGTGACCGGATTCGTGTACGGTGGTCGTGCTGAAACCGTAGCCGATGGAGCGATAGTAATCGGTATCGAATGTAAACACGTAGCTTTGCGTGCCGTCCACCCAGTTATCGTCCGAGTAGCCCAGCAAACCGGTTTCATCGCCCATGTTATCCGCCGTTGTGTTGAAGGCGAAGATTCCTGCCACATAATCGGCATCGCCATAGGCGGGGATGTACGCATCCCGGTTCCCGTCGAAGAAGCAGAACAATTCGGCAAAGGTGGTCCCGAAGCCGTCCCAACAATCACTTTCTGGAAGTATATCCGCCCAAATTCTGAATGCGCGTTGAGCATCGTCGGCGATCGGGTTGTTGTCGACCAGATTCGTCTGCCAGCGGTAGTATGGCTCGAACATGGACAGTTCTTTCTTGACGAATTGCATGTTGATCCAATCCGCGCCGAGGCTGGCCGGGTCGTCTTCCAACATGTTGACGTGGACCACCTTTTTACCGTACAACCCGGGCGCGGTCACCATCGGATCGTACAACGGGGAGGTCGTGAAGAGCAAATCGATACCGACGTAGCGGGTCACCAATCCCAAATCACTGCTCAACGTCGACGGGTCGCGATACCCTCCGGATGTGTATTCCCAGATGGGCGGCATCCTGTAGTCAAGAAAACCGTCTCCATCGACGTCGTCATCGTCCACGTTCCAGTTATTCGTCCAGGCTTCGGGCCCGGCAGATAGGTCGTAGAACCATAGGCGGCTGTGAGTGCCACCCCAGGCGATCATCTTGCGGGAAGCCCGCAATTCGCCGAAGTTGTAACCGGTGTCGGGATCAGGTTCATCGGTCTTTGTGTAGACGTGGAACTTGAAGTCCGGGCGGCCGTACCAGTTGACAAAGACAATGGTATAGCTATTGTTGCTTCTACCGTCCAGGTGTTTGGAGAGCCAGTTCTCAACCGATGGACCGTCAATGTAAAGCACAGGAGCGGTCACGTCGAGGACGTTATTTGCCTGGTCATTGTAGAATTGCTGGTATAACGTGGGATCGCCCGGTGTGCCGATGCTTTGCAGGTATTTGAAGAATTTGTCATTGAATTTCGAGTCGGTGTAGGACACTTTGTACTTGAAGTCGTATTTCAACCCCATGTCCCGACCGGACAGACCGTAGAATTGTGGGTAACGAACGACCGGCAGGTAGGTGGCGGGCAGTTCACTCAGCAAGGTATGTTGATCGACAGTTCCCTTGTTGTAGCCGATAAAAACGATGTTGATGGGGATCTTCTGCGCGAAGACCACTGTCTGACCCGGCTGCAACCCCCCTTTCCCATCGTCATGGCTGGTATTGGCTGCAGGAGCGGCAAGGACCGAGGTTGGGGCCAAACCCAGGATCATTACCAGTGTCGCAATAATACAGAAAAGCTTTCGTTTCATATGCCTCCTCCTTACATCTGCTTTATGGATTTTAATAGTTATCTGCTCTCACTGGATTCATAGATTTATTGGACGGATTGCATTCACCTCCTCTCCGGCAACGAAGGGGAAAATCTCAATAAACAAATTGCCAAAGGTATATTCTTACCTTCGGCAGTCTGGCAATCTGCTGATGCAGACCCATGATTTTGCGTCCCCACCTCACGATGGGTTTGCCTTTTCGGGATTTCTAACCACACCTCTTGAGCCCGTCGCAATAGTTCTAAAGCAGATTAATATTACAACGTTTAAAAGGCAATTTCAAGTAGGGATCATTCATCTCCACGGCTTGCTTAAAATCGAGTTGTTGCTCTTCTTTTCAAGGAAGCGGGGGAAGTTTTTCCCCATCCCCCGCACCCTTTTTTTCGCACAACTCTTCCCTCCCCGCATCGGTGTGGGGCCGGGGGTGGGGTAGCCTAGCGGGACTTTAAGCTAGCCCTAATTCATCTCCCGGACAGGTGTTCATATATTTGAGGTTGACTTGCAAAGTTTGAGAAAGATCACCACGGGGCACGCGGAGATTGCAGATGGACATCGATTTTCTCGTGCACTCAATTGGAGGGGCATCCTGCCGGTGCGCGCCCTCCCGCGGGGGCTCTACTCGATCGGGGGTGAATACAGGTCTTCCGGCAAATTCGCTCGTTGGCAGGAAACCCTCAGCCCTGCTTATCCAGCTTTGCGCTGGCCAGGTAGCGCGGCGGCCGGCGGACCTGCGAGACCTGCTCGAAGGCGTAGGCGAACTTGATCAGCTCCGGTTCGTGCCAGGCGCGGCCGATGAAGGAGATCCCTACCGGCAGGCCGAAGATATAACCGGCCGGGACGGTGATGTGCGGGTAACCGGCCACGGCAGGCGGGGAGGTGCTCTCCATGTCCCAGTTGATGGCATCGCCGTTGACCAGGTCGATCATCCAGGCCGGCCCGCCCGACGGCACGACCAGCGCCTCCAGGCGGTGTTTGCGCATGACGGCGTCGAGACCTTCTGCCCGCGCCAGGCGATGGTCCTTCGCCAGCGCTTCCCGGTACTTCTTCTCGGATAGCGGCCCTTTTTCCTGGGCGGTGGCCATATGGTCCTGGCCAAAATAAGGCATCACCCGCTCCCTGTTTTCCTCGTTGAACCTGATCACCTCTTCCAGGTTGCGGACACGGGTTTTTGGTCCGCGTCCGGCGAGATAGCTGTTCAGGTCAGCCTTGAACTCGTAGTGCAGCACCTCCAGCTCGGACTTGCCGAACTTGTTGAAATTGGGCACATCGGCCGGGTCGACCAGGACTGCGCCGAGCTGCCTCATCACGTCCAGGCTGGACTCGAAGATCTTGAGCACGCGCGCATCCGTGCCGGCCATGTTGCGGGCCACGCCGATGCGGGCGCCGCGCAGGCCGTCCCGGTCGAGGAATGGCCGGTAGTCTTTGCAGGCCCGCTTGGCGCTGGAACGTGTGGCCGGGTCGCCGGCGTCGACGCCGGTCAGTGCCCCGAGCAGGACTGCCGCCTCGGCCACCGTGCGTGCCATCGGCCCGGCTGTGTCCTGGCTGTGGGCGATGGGGATGATCCCGCGGCGGGAGACCAGGCCAAGGGTCGGCTTGATCCCGACGATGCCGTTGGTCTGCGCCGGGCAGATGATCGAGCCGTCCGTCTCGGTGCCGACCGCTGCGGCACACAGGTCCGCTGCCACCGCTGCGCCCGAGCCCGAGGACGAGCCGCACGCCGAGCGGTCCAGGGCGTATGGATTGCGCGTCAGCCCGCCGCGGCTCGACCAGCCGCTGACCGAGCGCCGGCCGCGGAAGTTGGCCCACTCGCTCAGGTTGGTCTTGCCCAGGATCACCGCTCCGGCGCGGCGCAGGCACTTCACCAGGAAGGCGTCCTGCGCGGCGTGCGAGCCTTCCAGCGCCAGCGACCCGGCGGTGGTCTGCATGCGGTCGTGCGTATCGATGTTGTCCTTGATCAGGATCGGGATGCCGTGCAGCGGGCCGCGCAGCCGGCCGGCCTGCCGCTCGGCATCCAGGGCCTCGGCGATGGCGAGGGCATCCGGATTGAGCTCGATCACGGCATTGACCCGCGGACCGGCCTGGTCCAGCTTGGCAATGCGCTCCAGGTAGCCTTCGGCAAGGCTCCGGGCGCTGAGCTCGCCCGAAGCCATCTTTTCCTGCATTTGGGGAATGGTCAGTTCGTCCATGGGTGATCCTAACGTGAAAATTTGGGTTGTCGGGGTTCTGTACGCGTTCGATGCGAATGCGGTTATTATGCCATGAATTGGGATAAAATCTCATGGGAAGGACAGACTGCCTGGATGGCATTTTTCTCGCCAGCCGTATTACGGAGGAGGCGCGATGAAAAAATTGCGTTGGTACGATCACATCACCATCAACATCTTCTGGCTCGGTCTCAATATCCGCAACACTGCCGTCGGGTCGGTCTTCACACCGTACCTGGTGGCGCTCTTTGTGCCGGAGGGCAGGCGAGGCTCGGCGCTGGGTTTCATCAGCACCGCCGGTCTGGTCATCGCTATGTTGGTCCAACCAGCCGCTGGCCTGCTTAGCGATCGCTCTACTTCGCGGTTCGGCAGGCGGAGGCCGTACATTTTCATCGGCACTCTGTTCGATTTGGTTTTCCTGTTGGCCATTGCTTGGTCAGGAAATTTCTGGATGCTGTTGGTCGCCACGCTCTTGATCCAGTTTTCCGCCAATGTCTCTCACGGCCCGCTGCAAGGTCTCATCCCGGACCTCGTACCCGAGGAGCAGCGCGGGCGTTCCTCCGCCGTCAAGTCGGTCATGGAGTTGATCCCCATCGTATTGGTCGGGTTCACGATCGCCCAACTGGTGGGCAGCAGGCATTTTGGCTGGGCGGTCTTCGTGACCGGCGCGGCGCTGCTATTGACCATGCTGCTGACGATGGTGCTGGTCAGGGAACAACCGCTCGAGGAAAAGCCGACCACCTCGTTCAAGATCCCGATGCTGCGCGTGCTGGGCATGCTGGTTGGAATCGCCCTCGGAGCAATGGCAGGACTGGTCGGTGGTGGCGTGATCGGCGGCATTGTTGGGTTGATCGCCTGGCCGTTCGTTGGGAGAGCGACCGCGCTGGCCGTAATGGTTGGTTTCGGCGGTTTGGTGGCGATGGTCGTTGCGGTAGCGTCAGGCGTTTGGTCCGGGGCGTACGCCACCCTGGGTCAGGATGCCCATCGCCATGCCTCCTTCACCTGGTGGGTGGTCAACCGCCTGCTCTTCTTGGCGGCGGCCACTTCCTTCCAGGGATTTCTCCCCTTCTTCCTGATGTTTGCCTTCAAGGTGGATGCCGAAAAGGCCGCCTCCATGAACGGCACATTAATGACTGTCATCGGCCTGTTCATCATGTTGTTCGCGTTTGCCGGTGGCTGGATATCCGATCGCTTTGGAAATCGACGCGTGGTGGCTGGGAGCGGACTGGTGGCTGCCATCGGTGGGGGCCTGGTGCTAGGGACGATCTGGGTGCCGAACATGGCGATTATCTATGTTGCGGGTATGTTTATCGGCTTGGGCACCGGCCTGTTCATGACCGCCAACTGGGCGCTTGGCACCGACCTTGTGCCTATCGACGAAGCGGGACGCTATCTTGGCATCTCGAACCTGTCCGGGGCGGGGGCGGGGATGATTGGGAAGGGGATCGGCGGGCCGGTCATTGATTATCTTAATATTTACCGTCCTGGCCTGGGCTACTTCGCCATCTTTGCCAGTTACGCCGTGCTCTTCGCCCTCGAGCGCGGTCAGCCTGCTGGGAGTCAGGGAGAAGCATTCATGAGCATATTGTTCTGGCTGTTGGTCCCGGCCGGGTTGGTCGTGGTTATGGGATTTGCACAGTCGTTCTACCTGACCCGCCGTTACCGCCGATCGCTCGTCCATACCCCGGCGGAGTACGGGCTGCAGGGCGAAGAGGTCACTTTCGCTACCCCCGACGGCCTGCGCCTGCACGGAGTCTGGATCCCGGCGGATGGTTCGCGGCGTGCGGTGGTGATCATGCACGGCCACGGCGGCAGCCTGGATTACGACCTGCACCGGGCGCCGTTCCTTCATGCCGCCGGCTTCAACGTGCTGCTCTTCGACTTCCGCGCCCACGGTCGCAGCCCGGGCCGCCTGGCCACCTTTGGTTATTTGGAGCGGCAGGACGTCCAGGGGGCGGTGGAGTTCCTCAAGGGTCGCGGCATGCGCGCCATCGGGCTGATGGGTTTCTCCTACGGCGGCATGGCGGCCATGCTGGGGGCTCCACTCTGCCCCGAGGTCGGGGCGGTGATCACCGACGGCGGCCCGGCGCGCCTGCGCCGCGCCATCTCCGGCCGGCTGGCCGAGTGGCATTTTCCAGGCTGGAGCGCGGCCTTCCTGGCATGGCTGGCGGTGGCCACGACCTCCCTGCGCCTGGGGGCGAATTTGTTCCGCTACGAGCCGGTGCGCTGGGTCGGGAAGATCGCCCCGCGGCCGGTCTTCTTCGTCCACGGCGAGCTGGACCCCTACCTGCCGGATTTCGACGAGCTGTTCGTCGCGGCCGGCGAGCCGAAGGAAGCCTGGCGCGTCGCCGATGTCGGGCACACCAAGGTCAGCGAGGCGTACCCGCAGGAATTCCAGCGGCGGGTGCTGGCGTTCTTTGACCGCAGCCTGCCGTCATGAAATTGAATATTCCCGGGCCGGGTTGGGCGTCTCGCCCGCCAGCCTCCCGTCCCAAGGGGCGCTGACCATCCTGCAGATGCTGGGCGGAAAAGGCTGCTGTTTCGCGATCAGTGAGCCGCCGCTGACCTCGGAGTGGGGGACGGGCTTTCCTTCAGTCGCTGGGGGGAGGAGATTAAATAGATTTCGAGCCTGAATGGTGCATGGCAATCGTCGCTTGCCCGCCGGAAGTTTCGGGGTAAAATACCCGCATTGTATTCCAATATCAGGAGAATGTTGCTCATGACCATTGTCCTCGACGGTTCCTCGTTGACGATCGAAAAGCTGGTTGCCATCGCCCGCCAGGGGGAAAAGGTGGAGCTCGACCCGCAGGCACTGGCGCGCATCCAGATCTGCCGGGCGATGTTGGAGGAGAAGCTGGCCGCCCGCGAGATCATGTACGGCACGAACACCGGCATCGGGGAGTTCTCGGAGAAGGTGCTCGACGACGAGCAGGTCAAGCAGTTCCAACGCTTTCTCATTTACAATCACGCCGCCGGGATCGGCGACCCGGTGCCGGTCGAGCAGGTGCGCGCCGCCCTGGCCGGGCGGATCAACGTCCACGCCCACGGCAACTCCGGCTGCCGCCCCGAGATCACCCAGACCTTCGTCGAGATGCTCAACCGGGGCGTGACCCCGGTCGTTTGCCAGAAGGGCTCGGTGGGGGCGAGCGGGGACTTGGCGCCGATGGCGCAGATGGCACTGCTGCTGATGGGCGAGGGCGAAGCCTGGTACCGCGGTGAGCGCCTGCCGGGAAAGGAAGCCATGCAGCGCGCCAAGATCCCGGTCCCGGACCTGCAGGCGCGCGACGGTCTGGCGGCAATCAACGGCTCCAACCTGTTGACCGCCATGTCGGCCCTGCAGCTCTACGACATGGGGCGCTGGCTCAAACAGGCCGAGATCGCCGCGGCCATGTCATTGGAAGCCCTGCTGGCCAACCTTAAACCTTACAACACCAAGCTGCACGAGCTGCGCGGCTTCAAGGGCGCCATCGCCAGCGCGAAGAACATCATGAAATGCATTCAGGGGTCGGATCTGACCAGTGGAAAGATGAAGACCAAGGTCCAGGACGCCTACTCGATGCGCTCCACGCCGCAGGTCATCGGGGCGGCCCGCGACGCCCTGGCGTACGCCCGCTCGCAGGTCGAGATCGAGCTCAACGGCGTGGGCGACAACCCGATCTTCGTCCCCGAGGACAGGCTGACCCTGACCGGCGCCAATTTCCAAGGCTCGCCGGTCGCCCTGCCGATGGACATGGCCGGTGCAGCGGTCACCATGGTTTGCGTCCTGGCGGAGCGCCGCCTGAACCGCCTGACCAACCCGGCTCTCTCCCAGGGACTGCCCGACTTCCTCACCCCGAACCCCGGTTTCTATTCCGGTCTGATGCTCAGCCAGTACACTGCCGATATGCTGATCGTCGAGAACCGCATCTTGTCCGCGCCGGCCAGCATCCAGTCCATCCCCGCCGCCGCCGACCAGGAGGACTTCGTCTCGATGGGCATGAACACGGCCCTCAAGAACGGCCAGATCCTGGACAACGCCTGCGGCGTGCTGGGGATCGAGTTCATGGCCGCCGCCCAGGCGCTCGACTTCCGCAAGTTCACCCCCGGCAAGGGCGTGAAGAAGGCGCATGAGGTCATCCGCAAGCACGTCGCCCACCTGGACGTGGACCGGCCGCTTTACCCGGATCACAATGCCATGAAGGCGCTGGTGAAGACCGGCGAGATTCTGGAGGCAGTCGAGGCCGAAGTCGGCGTGCTCGAATAGAAGATCCTCATGCCCCTCATTCACTGCGACTTCTTTGCCGAAAGCCTCGGCCTGAACACCTCGATGGACGTGATCCTGCCGCAGCGCCCACTGCGCGAGATGCAGGCTGGATCGCGCCCGAAGCTTCCCACACTCTATTTACTGCACGGCCTGTCCGACGACCACACCGCCTGGCAGCGCTGGACCTCCATCGAACGTTACGTAGAGAAGCTGAACCTGGCGGTGGTGCTGCCCGAGGTCCATCGCAGCTTCTACACCGACATGGCGCGCGGTGGGCGCTATTGGTCCTTCATCAGCGAGGAGCTTCCAACCCTGGCCCGCGACCTCTTCCCGCTCTCCAACGAGCGCCGGGATAACTTCGTCGCCGGACTGTCGATGGGCGGCTACGGGGCGCTGAAGCTGGCGCTGACCCACCCGGACCGCTTCGCCGCCGTCGCCAGCCTTTCGGGTGTGACCGACATCGTCACCGTGGCCAACGACCACGACGAGCCGGGCTGGGAGGCCGAAATGAAAGGCATTTTTGGTCACCTGGACCGTCTTTCCGGCAGCCGGCATGACCTCTTCTTCCTGGCGGGGCAAACCGCTCAAGCCGCCCTCCGGCCGAAGGTCTTCCTGTGCTGCGGCACTGAAGACAGCCTTATCCTCGACAACCGGCGCTTCCGCGACTTCATCAGGGGGCTTCCCTTTGAGCTGACCTACAGGGAAGGCCGCGGGGCGCACACCTGGGACTACTGGGATGCCATGATCCAGAAGGTGCTTGCCTGGCTGCCGGTCCAATAAAGAAGAATGTGCGACGCACTTCTAAAGTGCGTCGCACATAGACCGCCCTAAAGGAAATGAAAAAACTCTCCTTCATCACCCGCATCTCGCTCCTGCTGGCATTCTTCTTTGCGCTGGACAAGGGGCTGGCTTTCATCAAGAGCATCCTTTTCAACAAAATCATCGGCCTGGAGGGGATGGGCATCTTCGGCGCGGCCAATAATATCCCCGACTACCTCTCCGCCCTGCTCTCCGGCGGGGCGCTGGGCATCGCTTTCATCCCCGTCCTGCGCGAGATCCTGGACCGCCGGGGGCGGGAGGAAGCCTGGGATCTGTTTTCGCGCATCATCAACCTGGCCTTCATCATCACCGGCACCTGCTCGGTGATCATCATCCTGCTGGCTGGTCCATTGGTACGGCTGGTGATCGCCCCCGGCTTCCCCCCCGACAAGCAGGTCGTGACCGCTTCGCTGATGCGCCTGGACCTGGTCGCCATCCTGATCTTCTCGATCAGCGGCCTGGTGATGTCCGGCCTGCAGGCCAACCAGCATTTCTTCCTGCCCGCCCTGGCCCCGATCCTGTACAACCTGGGCCAGATCTTCGGCGTGATGGTGTTCAGCCCCGGTGCCCCGCTTTCCATCGGGCCGATCCGGCTGCCGGCCTTTGGCTTGGGTCTGCGCGGGATCGTGTTTGGCGTCATCCTGGGCGCGGGATTGCATTTGCTGATCCAGGTTCCCGGCCTGGTGCGCTACCAGTACCGCTGGAAGCCGGTCCTGGGCTTGAACACCGCCGGAGTCCGGCGTGTGCTGATCCTGCTCGGGCCGCGCGTCCTGACCATGGCCTGTATCCAGGCCTATTTCGTCGCCCGGGACAATCTGGCTTCCCATTTCAGCGCCACAGGCGTCGGGGCGATGAACCTGGGCTGGACCATCGAGCAGGTGCCGGAGACGATCATCGGTACGGCCATCGCGGTCGCCATGCTGCCGTCGCTGGCGGAGTTCCTCGACCGCGGGCGGATAGAAGATTTCACCCGGACGGTCAACCGAGCCCTGCGGGTCATGCTGGCACTGGGTCTGCCGGCTGCAGCCCTGCTGGCCGTGGGCGTCCGGCCGCTGGCGCAAGTCGTTTTCGGTTATGACGCTGCCCGCCTCGACCTGGTGGCAGCCTGCACCTGGGCCTTCCTGTTCGGCCTGGTGGGGGATTGCTGGCTGGAGGTGGCGGTGCGCTCGTTCTACGCTCACCAGGACACACGCACGCCTTTGCTGGCCGCCTTTTGCCAGGCGGCGGCATTCGTGGTCCTGTCCTTGCTGCTGACCCCGTTCATCGGACTGGCTGCTATTCCCCTGGCTGCCGCCTTGACTTTCACGGTGCAAGCCCTGGTCCTGCTCGCCTTGCTCAACCGGCGCTTCCCGGGGATGCTGCAGGTTGGGGTCACTGCTTTGCGGGCCGTCCCGGCAGGCCTGCTCGCCGCTCTCCTCGCCGTCGGTGTCCTGCGCATCCTGCCCCTGTCGGTCCTCCCCGGGACCTTGCTGGCATTGACAGCCGGGGTTCTGGTTTCCCTTCCGCTGGTCTGGCCGGAATTGCGCCTGCTTTCCAGTCTATAAACGTGGGGTATAATAGCCGCCATGTCCGACGTTAGCGACACACAACCAAACCTGCCCAAACCGGACGCCGCGCCTAAGCCGGCGAAGTTTTCCCCGATGTTGTTGGGCATCCTGGGTTTCCTCGCCCTGCTCGCCCTGGGCATCATGGGCGGATACTTCAGCGGCCAGTCCAGCCGCCTGCAGGCTCAGTCCACCCAGATCTCCCAGCAGTTGCAGGAACAATTCGACCTGGGCAAGCAGGCATTGGATGCCGGCCAGTACGAGGTCGCACGCGCCCACTTCCAGTTCGTCATCGACCATAACCCGGACTTCCCCGGCGTGAAGGATGCCTATACGGCTCTGCTTATAAAGATGCAGATGTCCCCGACGCCGAGCCTGACGCCAACTCCGGCGGCGACACCCACCCTCGACCCGGGCGGCGCCCAGGCAATCTACAACCATGTCCTTGAGCTGATTGCCGCTAGTCCCAAGACGACCGATGATTGGGATGCCGTCCTCGCCCAGCTCGACGCCCTGCGCAAAGCCGATACAACCTTCCACACCACCGAGGTCGACGGCTGGTACTACCTGGCCCTGCGCCAGCGCGGCATCACCGAAATCTTCCCCCAATCTTGCAAGGACACCAACCTGGAAGGCGGCATCTACGACCTCACCCTGGCGTCGAACTTCGGGCCCCTGGATGGGTATGCGGATGCCCTGCGGACTTATTCCCGCTATTACATATCCGGATCCACATTCTGGGAAATCGATTGGAAGCAGGCCCAGGGTTACTTCGCCCAGGTGAAGGATGCTTTGCCGAATTTGATGGACTCGTCTTGCATGACCTCCGGCCGACGCTGGGCCGCGGCGACGATCAAGGTTGCCGACCAGCTGCTGGCTTCCGGTGATGTATGTGGCGCCTCGGATCAATATTCCGCCGCAGCTGGGGTGGATGCCCCTGAGAATGCCACTGCCCAGCCCACCGCCTCCTACGCCTATAACAAGTGCCATCCGCCCAAGCCCAAGGCTACACCGACGCCGGCCGGCGTGACCCCCGCGGCGGCGACCGAGCCGCCGCCGGAGGCGACGACGCCCATGCCTTGATCCATTGGATGTTAAAGAACGGTCGGATAAATGAAAACTCCGCTTTTTTCAGGAAGCGGAGTTTTTTATCATGCCGGGCTGCCGGTCAGGTCGTAAGCCAGTGCACCCGTGATCCTGACCGGGACGATCTTGCCGATTTCGGCTTTCCCTTCGACGAGGACCAGCCCATCGATTTCGGGAGCGTCGCGGTAGGACCTGCCGACCGAGATCCCCTTGTTGAAACCTTCGATCAACACATCCAGGGTCTGGCCGACCAGGGACTGGTTGATCTGCAGCGAGATGTTCTGCTGCAGCTCCATCAAGCGCTGATAGCGTTCCTCCTTGACCTCCGCCGGCACCGGGTCGCCGAGCGGCTCGGAGGTGGTTCCGGGTTCATAGGAAAATTGGAAGGTCCCGACCCGGTCGAAGCGCATCTCCTTGATAAAGTCCAGCAGGGTCTGGAATTCCGCCTCGGTCTCGCCGGGGTAGCCGACGATGAAAGTTGTGCGTATAGCCAATGCAGGTAGCGCTTGGCGCATTTTGGCGAGGGTGCGGTAGACCCAGTCCACGTTGGCCGGACGGCGCATGCGCTCGAGCGTATCTGGATGGGCATGCTGGAGGGGGATGTCCAGGTATGGGAGCACCTGCGGATGGCTTGCCATGACCTCGATCAGGCGGTCGGTGACGTAGCCCGGGTAGGCGTACATGATCCGGAGCCAGTCCAGCCCGGGAACCTGGTCGCAGATTTTCTCCAGCAGCGTCGCCAGGCCGTCCTTCATCCCCAGGTCGTGACCGTAGTCGGTCGTATCCTGGGCGATGAGGTTCAGCTCGCGCACGCCCATCCCATTCAGGCGGTGGGCCTCGTCCAGGATCGTCTCCATCGGGCGGCTGACCATCGTCCCCTTGATCAGCGGGATGGCGCAGAAGGCGCACGGGCGGCGGCAGCCGTCGGCGATTTTAAGATAGGCGCTGCCTCCGGCGACCGCGGCGCGCAAGGTTCCATGCTCGTCCGTCCCGACGGTCGGGGCTTCGGGAAGGTGGTAGAGCGGCGCGGGATGCGGACTCTTGCGCAGCGCCCGCACCACCTCGACGATGTCCATCCAGCGGCGCGTGCCCAGGATGCCGTCCACGCCGGGGACTTGGCGGGCGACCTCCGCCCCGTAGCGCTGGGTCAGGCAGCCGGCGGCGATGAGCAGCTGGTCGGGGTGCTTGGCCTCGGCCAGGGCGCGCAGGACGCTGTACGACTCGTCCTTCGCCGGTCCGATGAAACCGCAGGTATTGACGATCAACACGCTGGCCTGCTGCGGGGCTTTGACCTGGCGGTAACCGTCGCCGGCCAGCAGCTGGGCCATCGAATCGGAATTGACCGAATTCTTGGCACAACCGAGGGAAGTCAGATGAAAGGTTTTAGACGGCATGAAGTAAATCCATTGCCCTCCGCCCCCGGCGGGCGGAGGCGAATACCGGTAAGGTTAAGGGATCGTCGGCGTTTGGGAAGGCAGCGGAGAGAAGCGCGAGGTCGCCGTCGGCCGCAAGGTGGCGGAGGGGATCGGGCTCTTGGTCGGCGTGGGCGTATAGGTCGGCGTCGGGTTCAGGACGGCGTTGGCGGTGTAGATGCGGTCCACAACCTCGCCGAAGTTACCCATCGGGCCCAACTCGTTTTGATTGTAGGTGATGCTGACTGCCGATCCGTCGCCGGTGACGACCTCGATCTGTGTGCTGCCGTCATAGGAATATGCCGCCCCGGGCGTCATGCGCCCTTCGAATTGGGTTTTGCCGTCCACGCTGATGCGCGCCCAGGTGCTGGCTGAAGCGACGGCGACGATTTGCACCGGTCCCTGGCCTCCGGTCGGGGCGGATGCGGCCTGGCTGACTGCACCGGTTGGCACGACTGGAGCGACCTGCGTACCGGATGTGGGGGTAGGGGTTTCGGTGAACGCCTGGGAGGCGACCAGCACGTCCAGGATGGAGGGCGCGGTTGACTGGGGCGTCGGGGCGGCGCGCAGGCTGACGACCCGCGAGGTACCCCAGATGGCAAAGATGATCAGGAAGAGCGTCAGACCGCCGCCGACGATCAGGTCCGCCGACAGGTAGCGCCGCAGGCCGGCAGGCAGGCGGATGCGGGGCGGAAAATGGAAATTGGCCGGCAGCTTGAACGTGAATACGAGGGGGGCTTTGGACGGCGCCTCCGGCTGCGGGGATTCGGCCTCCGGGGCTGGCGCGCCCAGACGTTCCTTATGCCTGGCCTGAAGCCCCTCGGCGAACTTGAGCAAGATGGCATCCACGTCCAGGTCCAGAAAGTGGGCGTAGTTGTTGAGCATGCCGCGCGCTTGGACCGAGGAAGGCAGCTGGTCAAGCTGGCCGGCTTCCATCGCCTGGAGATAATGCATGCGCACGCGGATGTGGCGCTCTACCTCCTCCAGGGTCAGGCTGAGACTTGACCGACGCGCTTGCAGCTGGCTCCCGATCGCGGCGAAAATCAGTTGAGAGTTGGAGACCGCTGCCAGCGGTTCCGCCTCGACGGGCGGGGAGGCTGCAGGCAGCTCCTCGGCTGCGGGGGACGGCTCGCGCTTGACCTGGGCTTGCTTGCGCACCCGAGACGGTTTTTGCGCCTTGGCATCCGCCTCGGCGGCAGGCGAGGCCGGAGGTGGCGCAGGTGGAGCAGGGGCGGCGACCGGCACCGGAACGGATTCCGCTCCAGCGCCATCGCGCTGGCGCGAGATCAGCTCCTCCATCGAGAGGCCGAGGAACTCGGCGTACAGGCGCAGGAAACCGCGCGCCTGCACAGGCGAGGGCAGGAAGTCGAAGTTGTCGGCCTCCATGGCTTCGATGTAATGAGCCCGGATGCGCGTCTCCTCGACCACCTTGGCGATCGTCAGGTAGCGTTCTTCGCGGGCTTTTTTGAGTTGCTGGCCGATTGTCTCTGCCATCGTAGTTAATGAAACATCACCGGTTTCCCCTGCTGGTTCACCGGTGATGCCGTCTGTGTTCTATGAAGGCTAGGCCTGGGTGCCGGCCTCGGAGGCCTCAGGCGCTTTGCCTTCGGCGGGCGTGGCTTCGGCAGGCTGGGTCTCCGCGGGCGCCTCGGGCTCGATCGGCAGGCTGGGTTCGGCCTCGCCTTCGCGGTAGACCGTGATCTTAAGCTCGGGGATCAGGTCCATCGTCAGGCGGACGCGGATGGTGTGTTCGCCCAGCGTGCGTAGGGGCTGCATGTCCAGCTGCTGGCGCTTGAGCGCAAAACCGGTCTTCTGCTGCAAGGCTTCGGCCACATCCTGGGAGGTGATCGACCCGTACAATTTGCCGGTCTCGCCGGCGCGCGCCCCGAAGCTGAGCTGCACCTTGGACAGCTGCTCGGCCACGCTGCTCATTTCCTCGTTGAGGACGGCGCGGCTTTCGGCGGCCTTCTGGCGGATGCGCTCGGCCTGCTTCATGGCGCCGGCGGTGGCCAGCACGGCCAGGTTCTGCGGGATCAGGAAATTGCGGCCGTAGCCGTCGGCGACCTTCTTGACGTCCCCGGCGCGGCCGAGTTTGTAGACGTCCTTGATGAGCAAGACTTTCATGGTTCAAGCCCTTTCGTGCGAAAAATTTCCTGCGCATGGCGCAGGTTGGGGGGAGCGAAGGGTACAACGCTCCGGGGGCTGATTTTACCAGATGGCAGCCCCCAAGGGAAGGCCTGGAAATTAAAATGATATTGATACTTAAGGACTGGTATCCAGCTTTTAAGTTGGGTGTATAATCTATAAGATCATTCCCGCAATCCGGTTGAATATTCTGATGAACGACGCCAAGCTTCTGGTCATCGAGGGAAAGCACGCAGACCATCCTGCGTTCGTATCCGCGCTCCGCAAGAAGGGCTTCGGCGTCGAAGCGGTTTCCAGCGGCAGCGAGGCGCTCAAACGTCTGGGAGGAAAATTCCGCCCCGACGTGGTGGTGGTGAACGCCGCCACCCTGCGGACGAGCGGCAAGCGCATCTGCCAGGCGCTGCGGGAAAAAGCCAACAGCCTGCCAATCCTGCTCATCCTGGACGCCGACCGCGATGTGGAGAATGTGGATGCGGACGTGGTCCTGACCCTGCCGTTTACGGCGCAGAAGCTGGTCAACCGTATCCGGCATTTGCTGCCCAGCGACGGCAAGAACAGCATCCACGCCGGCCCGATCCGGCTGGACCTCGAGCGGCGGACGGTCAAGTGCGCCGGGAAGCAGGTCCGCCTGACCCCCCGGATGGTGCGCCTGCTCAAGATCCTGATCGATCACCGCGGCGAGGTTGTCGAGCGCAAGTCGCTCTTCTCCCAGGTTTGGGAGACGAATTACACCGACGACACGCGCACGCTGGACGTGCACGTCTCCTGGCTGCGGCGGGCGATCGAGGCGGACCCGGATAACCCGAAATTATTGAAAACGGCACGCGGGGTGGGATACAGGTTGGACGTGTAAAAAACCGGGCGGGTCAAACACCCGCCCGATCGATCACGATTTGTTCGCCCTCCACGCTGACTGCCCGCACGCAGACGTTTATCGCCTCGGCGGGCAGTTTCAATTCCAGCGGGATTTCCCCGGAGCGGACCGGGCGACGGGCCTGAACGGCGCTGCGGAAAATCCTTCCGTCCCAGGCGGGGTCAGCTTCCCAATAATCCAATTCCGGAGGATCCTCAAGCCGGATGACGTAGCCGTCCAGGCGGAATTTGAACGCCGCGTTGCGGGTGGGGATCCTGGATTTGCGATCCACCTGCAGGGCAAACGGGTCGGGCTGTTCGAGCAGCCGGCTGCGTGTCATATGAAAGGCGCGCCGGGTGTTGTCACAGGCGAGGAATTGCCGTCCCAGGCGGGCGGCGATCAGGGGCAGCGTCCCGGAGCCGCAGAAGAAGTCCGCCACCAGGTCGCCGGGATTCGACGAAGCCAGCACGATGCGCTCGAGCAAGGCCTCGGGCTTTTGGGTAGGATAGCCCGTGCGCTCGTTGTGCAGGCGGGCGACGACGGGAAAATACCACCAATCCTCGGGAACCTTGCCGCGCGCCAGGTCCGGAACTTTACCGAAACCCGCTTTGGGCGATGAGGCGAATGTCTTGACGGTATTGGAGTTGTACGGTTCACGCACGGCGTCGGTGTTGAAGGTGTATCCGTCGCCCTTGGTGTAAACCATGAGCATGTCGTGCTTGCGGTTGAAGGCGCGCCGGATGGGCGAGGGCCCGTGGTACACCCAGACGATCTCGTTCAGCAGGCGCTCGCGGCCGAACAGCTCGTCGAGCAGGAGACGGGCGTAGGCGTCGGCGTGCCAGTCGAGGTGCAGATAGAGGCTGCCGCGCGGGGAGAGCAGGCGGTGCATCAGAGCCAGGCGTTGGTGGAGGAAGTCCAGGTAGGCGTCCAGGTCCTCCCAGGCGTCGGCGTAACCGTCGGCCAGCTGCCAGTCCTGGGGGCGGCGCGAGTCCTCGCCGCGGCCAATGCGGGCCGGATAGCGTTTGTTGGTGAAGAAGGGGGGATCGGCGTAGATCAGGTCGAGGCGGCCTTCGAACTCCGGCAGCAAGGCTGCCATGACCCGCAGGTTGTCCCCCAGGAAAAGGTGATTTACCGGTTGGGCATCTGGGTAGCCCCGCCCATGAGGGAAGACGATTGCCTCGAGGGTCAGGTCGGCCGGCTCAGGGTCCGGGAGGGATTTCGAAGGCCAGGTGAGCTGCGGCATATCAATAGTGGATGTCTACCTGCGTCCCGAAGCCGATCTTGCTGTGGGTCTGTTTGTTGATGTCGTCGAAGCCGGCTGGCGGGAGCGACCAGCGGAAGAGCCACTTGGCGTCTTCGGTGCGCATGTTGACGCAGCCGTGGCTCATCGTGGCGCCGAAGTTGTCGTGCCAGTACGTCCCGTGGAAGGCGTGGCCCTCTTTGGTGAAGAAGCTCACCCAGGGGACGCCCGGGAGGACATAATCGTCGATCCCGGCCGCCAGGTCCGCCTCGCCCATGTGCTTGCTGGGCATCTTGACCTCGATGTTCTTATGCCCTGTGGGGGTGGTGGTGGGCTCGCTGCTCGCCAGGCCGGCCCAGCCGGAGGAGATCTCGGCCCTGAAGACGACCTGATCGTATTCGTAGCAGGCCAGCTTCTGGGCTGTCAGGTCCACGTCGATGCGCCGGTTGTCGAAAGGCACGTCCGGGGAGAGGGGGGTGAGCTCGGCGGGCGGGATGGGGCGCATCTGCACGGCCGGGATGTAATACTCGGCGTGGTCGGCCTCGTCCAGGATGCGGTACCAGGGCTGGCCGTCCGGGCCGTCCTCGACGGCGTTGAACCAGTGGACCGAGCCGTAGTAGAGGGGGTAGGTGGTCTGCCAGCCGTTCCAGCGATCCTTGACGTACGCCTGGGCGTACGGGACGGTTACCTCACCTATCAGACCGGTCTCGGGCACGGCGGTCAGCGGTTCGTTGTAGAGGGCTTTGACTTTTTGCAGGCGGGCCTGGTTCATGTATCCGCCCCACACCCGGTACCAGAGCGGGTTGAGGTAGGGGGAGATGAGTGTCTGTGTGTCCACCTGGTCGTAGACGTGGACCAGGTCATTCCGGTACCAGGTGGCGACGATCGGGCTTTTTTCGGACGGGTCCCGGTACACGCTGACCTGCTTGGTCGCCACGCGCACCACGTCGATATCGTCGAACTCGGTGATGCCGGGTAAAAAGGAGGTGAAAGCCAGGCTGCCCAGGGCCAGGCCGCCCAGCTTGAGAAAATCACGGCGTGAGAGTGTTTTCATGCGGCTCAATAAAGCGGATCGATTGAAGGTGTTTGCCCGGTCATGCCGCTCGAGGCGGCGTGAAGGGAAAGGGCAGCCCGAATTGTACCTGAAAAAAGGACCTCCGGGGTTCGATACGATCCCGGAGGTCTGCAGATTCTCATCTTAGATTTGTTCAAGCTTTGATCGGGGTCGGGATCATGCCCTTGAGCACTTCCTCCAAGGCCATCGTGTGTGTGCATACGCCGCGGGTGCGGAAGAAGTCGCAATCGCAAGCCCACTGGTTGTCTTTGTACTTGACCTGATGGGAGTTGTTCTCGCCGTCGATATTTACCGTAAAAGTCTCGAAATGGAAGCGATTGCGTTCCTGGGCGTAACGTTTGGCCTTTTCGATCTTTCCGATCATTCCAGAGTCCATGCCACATCTCCTTTTGGGAAGATAGCGAAAGGCACGCGTGACGAGGCGTGCCTTTCAATGAACTGGTTGAGTATTTGGTACGACGATTCGCATAAGCGGATCACCTGCTTTCAGTATAGTGCAAATCCCTGTCAAAGTCAATCAGACTCACGCCAGTTTTCAGGATTGTAGGGTAAGAGTCGGATTCGAGTAGGATTGCTTCAATCCGCCGGCAAGCTGGCAAGTGCCGGCTCCTCGCCGTTGTAGACGCGCAGCTGCGGCCACTTGAGGACGATCAACCCCACCCCCAGAATGCAGCCGATCCCCCCGCTGACAATGCAGAAGGGCACCCCGAAGAGCTGGGCGACGATCCCGGCCTCCACCTCGCCCAGCTGCGGCCCGCCGTTGAAAAAGACCTGGTTGATGCTGACCATCCGCCCGCGCAGGTGGTCGGGGGTTTGCAGCTGGCGGATGGTGTTGCGGATGATGGTGCTGACCGCGTCGCCCGCGCCCATCAGGATCAGGGCCAGTAGTACCAGGATGAAGACGTGCACGACGCCGAAGACGACCGTCGCCATCCCGAAGACGACCACCGCCCCCAGGAAGACCGGTCCCTGGCGGCGTAGCACAGGCAGCTGCGAGATGATCACTGCGGCGAGCACCGAACCAATCGATTGGGCCGACGAGAGGATGCCGTAGCCCACCTCCCCGACCTTGAGGATGTCGCGCGCCACGATGGGCATCATCGTGTTGGCCGAGGCAAAAAAGGTCGCCACGAAGTCGAGCAGCATGGTGGAGAGGATGATCGGGCGGGAAAAGATGAAGCGGACCCCTTCCCTGGCGGCCGAAAGGCCGACCTGGGTGGCTTTGGTCATGTCCTGGGACACGCTGCCGATCAAGACCAGGGCCACGATCACGGCCAGGAAGGAAATGGCGTTGAACAGGTAGGTGTAAGCCTGGCCGAGGGCCGCAATCACCAGGCCGCCCAACATCGGACCTACCACGGCGCCAGTATCGAAGGCGATCGATTGCATGCTGAAGGCGTTCGCCAGGTCTTTCGCCGGGACAAGGTTGGGCGTCATCGCCTGCCGGGCGGGTGTGTCAAACGAGGCCACTGCGGCTTGAACGGCGGTCAGGGCGTAGATCTGCCACAGTGCGATGTGGCCGGTAAAGGTCAGGATCGCCAGCGTCAGCGCAATCAGGGCCAAGCCGCTCTGGGTGATGAACAGGATCCAGCGGCGGTTGAACGAGTTCGGCCACCGGCCCGCTGATGACCGAAAAAACGACCACCGGCAGGATGCGCGCCAGGCCGATGCCGCCCAGCGCCAACGGATTGGGCGTGCCGGTCAGGGTGCGGATGTGCCAGAACAGGGCGGAAATCTGCATCTGCGAGCCGGCGACGGAGATGAGCAGACCGGCCCACAGGTAAAAGAACCGGCGGTGTTTCAGAGCTGGAGGAATGTGGAGGGACATCAACGAGGATATTGGTAAATAGGAAAGGCTTCTTAGGTTCCCCAATCGCGCAGGTAGAGAAAATCATAGCCTACCGTGCGGCTGCTGAGCTTGGCGATCGGCGGCAGGACGCGCTTGAACTGGTTGTGCCGCACGCGCTCGACCACCCGGCGGACGAACTTCTCGTCGAAGCCAGCCTCGACACAGTCCTCGGGGCGGGTGCGCTGGTCGACGAGCAGATAGAGCAGCTTGTCCACGTCCTCGTAGGTGAAGCCGAGCTCGCCCTCGTCGGTCTGCCCGACCCACAGATCGGCGGAAGGGGGTTTGGCGATGATGACCTCCGGGATTCCGAGCGCCCGGGCCAGCTGCCGGACCTGGGTCTTGTACAGGTCGCCGATCGGGTTTATGGCGCAGGCCGAATCGCCGTAGAGGGTGGTGTAGCCAAGCAGGATCTCGGTTTTGTTGCCGGTGCCGACCACCAGTCCCTGGAATGCTTCGGACTGGTCGTAGGCGACGATCATGCGGGCGCGCGCCATGATGTTGCCCTTGCGCACGGCGGACATATCGGGCATGCGCTCGATCAGCGGGTCGACCATCTCGGTGATCGGGATGGTAACGGACGGTATGCCGAGCTGGTCGATGACCAGCTGGGCGTGCTCGAGCGAATCGGAGGCGGAGGATTTGTAAGGCAGGCGCAGGGCCAGGACGTTCTGCGGGCCAAGGGCCTCGACGGACAGCGCGCACGAGACGGCGGAATCCAGCCCGCCGGAGAGGTTGACCACCGCATGCGAAAGGCCGGTGCGAGTGATCTCGGTGTGGATGAACCCGGTCAGGATTTTACGCACCAGGCCGGTATCGATGGAAAGGTTAATGTCCATGCAGGATCCTTTCCAGTTCGCGCTGCACCAGTTCGGGGCGCTCGTCCCGCAGCAGCGGCAGGCGGGCGCGCGTGCGGTGCAGCTGGTTCAGGTCGATTTCTACGCTGGTCAGGGCTTCCTCGTAATACGGCCCCTGGGCGACCAGCTTCCCGTTCGGGTCGTAGATCGTCGAGCCGCCCCAGAAGTTGAGGCCGTCTTCGAAGCCGCTCCGGTTGGCGTGGGCGACAAAGGTGGTGAACAGGCTGGCATAGGCGGCATTGATGTGTTCCACCCAGGAGGAGGACTCGAGCTTCGGCTCGCCGTTCAGGCCGCGACCCGGGGAGGCCGAGGAGAATAGCAGCAGGTCCGCCCCGTCCAGCCAGAGCAGGTAGGGCGGGGAGGCGTGCCAGAAATCCTCGCAGATGAGCATGCCGAAGCGGCCGAAACGCGTGTCGAAGGCACGCACGGAATTCCCCGGGGCGAAGAAGCGGCCTTCGTCGAACAGGCCATAGGTCGGCAGGTAGACCTTGTGGTGCACGTGGGTGACCTCGCCTCCCGACAGGTATGCCTCGGCGATGTAAAAGCGGTGGCGGGTGTCCTCATCGACAAAGCCGATGACCAGGTCGATGTTCTGGCTGGCTTTAAGCAAGGGGCGGAAGACGGGATCGTCCTGTTCCGACCGGCAGGCGACGGTGGGCACGAGATCCTGCAAAGCGTATCCGGTCAGGGAGAGCTCGGGGAAGACCAGCAGGTCGATGCCGTCCTGCCGGGCTTGCTTGGCCAGCGCCAGGTGTTTCTCCAGGTTGGCCTGCACGTCGCCGAGTTTGGTGTTGATTTGCACCAGGGAAAGGGTGAGTTTCATAATTTCACCATGTCTATCTTACCATATAAAAAAGAACGACTCGTCCGGCCCTGCTTGGCCAGTACGGTGGTTATCACGCCCCAGGTATCATGCGGAACAGGATGGAATGGACCACTGAGCACTGGGAGAGCACAGAGAGAAAAATAAAATCTTTGTGAACCCAGTGATCTCCGTGGTTAAACCCTGCAATTTGTGCCATACCATTTAGACTTAAGGGCACCCTAACCCGGCGAGCCACTTCCGACCGAGAGGTGGTTTTTCCTGCGGTTAAGGACGCATACTCGATCTTTATTCCAGTATAATAAAACCGTTATGCCTGCGCTAGAGGGCTCGCCAGATTGAAGATTGCGCCGGGCAATTCAGAGTGGTGAGAGGTTGAAAGCAGCTAATGAAAATTACACAGTTAGCAATCCCGGAAGTGCTCCTGATCCAGCCGGAAGTGCATGCCGATGAGCGCGGTTTTTTCATGGAAACCTTCCAGGCCCAAAAGTTTGCCGAGGCGGGTCTGCCCTTCCAGTTTGTCCAATACAACCATTCGGGATCACACCAGGGCACATTGCGCGGCCTGCACTACCAGATTCAACAGACACAGGGTAAGCTGGTGCAAGTAATCGTTGGGGAAGTCTTTGAGGTCGCCGTCGACCTCAGAGCAGTCTCACCCAATTTTGGCCGGTGGGTGGGAAGGATGATATCCTCGCAAGAGCACCTTCTAATTTGGATTCCTGCCGGATTTGCTCATGGGATTTACATCACGAGCAAGTGGGCTGAGGTGATCTATCAAACGACCGATTTTTACGCCCCAGCCTGGGAACGTGTCCTACTGTGGAATGACACCGACTTGAATATTGCCTGGCCGCTGCTCGATGGACAGGCGCCCTCGCTTTCAGTGAAGGATTCCGTTGGGAAGCGGCTGGTCGAGGCGGACTTGTTCAATAAATGAGCGGCGCTGCCCACAGCCGGATCGTTTTTCCCCGGACGACATGAAGGGAAGTTATCGATGAGGATCCTCCTCTTCGGCAAAGATGGGCAAGCCGGGCGGCATTTAAACAATAAGCTTCTCCCCTTGGGGGAAGTGATTGCCTTCGGTCCTGACGATCTGGACCTGCGCGACATTCCCAGGCTTACTCAAACGATAAAAAAATTACAGCCGCAAATCGTCGTCAATGCCGCAGCATATACAGCCGTTGATCAGGCGGAAAGCGAACCGGACCTCGCCATGCAGGTCAATTGCACGGCGCCTGGAGCGATGGCTGAAGCGGTGCGCTCGATCGAGGCGGTTTTGTTTCACTTTTCCACGGACTATGTTTTTGATGGAAAAAAGGGCATGCCATATCGGGAAGACGACAAGACTTTTCCGATCAACGTTTACGGCCAAAGCAAATTGGCAGGCGAACAGGCGATCCAGCAAATAGACTGTGTCCACGTGATCTTGCGAACCAGCTGGGTTTACGACCTGCGCGGTGACAACTTTCTGGTGAAGATGTTATCAAGGTCCCGCCAGGATGAAACCTTGCGTGTGGTCACGGATCAGGTCGGCAGCCCAACCTGGGTCGGCATGCTTGCAGATATTGTGGCGCGGATGGTCTCGTCAAGTGGCACCAATCCAGCCGAATATTTTTATCACTATCGAGGCATCTATCATCTGGCGGGAAGAGGCATTGCCTCCCGGTATGATTGGGCGCGGGAGATTCTTAAACTCGATCCGACGCAACAGGAACAAAAGACCAGGAATTTGCTCCCGGCGCTCAGCGATGAATTCCCAAGCCCGGCGCGTAGGCCTGCTTTTTCCGCCCTGGATTGTGATCGAATACAGGCTGTGTTCAAGCTCACGCTGCAGGATTGGAAGTTCTACCTCGGGGAATGCTTCGGTCAGCAGCTCTCCTCCCAACGGGGTAAACCCAAGTGATGGATTGGTTTACTAGGAGACCCTGGATAATACCTGCTGGAAATAACGTGGGAGAGTGGGGATAGATTGGTAAGAACCCGGCGCTCCTTCGACGACCTGATTTAATATCTCCTCAGAGTTTTTCTTCCATGATTTTCAATACTTTGTCGATATAGGCACTCCAAGTAAAGTCCCTGACTGCCTCGTGAGCCTGACTGCATAACGAAGGATATGACTTGTGATCCAGTACTTTCCTGATGGTGCTGGACAACAAGCTGACGGAATTATTTTCACAATAAAACCCGAATCCGATCTCCTCGCCGAATGTCTCTACAAATTCGTTGAACGGGGTCACGATAACAGGGATGTAATGAAACATTGCCTCGACGGCAGCTGAAAAAGCCCCCCATTTGGGCGTGGTGTTGACAAATACTTTGGCTTTTTGAAACAACGAATAATACAACTCCCTCTCCTTTTCCTTCCCCTTATCCAGATAACCATAACATGTGATCCCGTCTGGTAAGGGGCCAAACTCTTTTTCGCTCATCCCGATGATGTGCAATTGAAGATCGGGATAATCGTTTATTAATTCGCCATAAGCCTGGATTAGCGTCCGAGCTCCATCGATGTATTTTCTTCCTCCGACAAAAAGCAGGTCATTTGTTTTTGGCCTGTCCACAAGTGAATTTGCCAGTGGTGCTTCGTAATAGGAATTAACCACATTGCCTAAATAAAAGATGTTCTTGTTTTTATATCTCTTCCTCATGTATTGGGCGACGTTCGGGAAAAGAGGAAATACTAGGTTCGCGGCTTCAATCTGGCTGTCTTCCCTTATTATCCCCATGCGCTCGAGGAGATCAGGCTTTCTATTCTCAAAATAGTTGATATAAAAGTCATAAGTCCAGTCACAAAAAAGGACGCTCGGTTTTTCCGTCAGGCCTGCGGACGAGAAGCTGAACGTCAGAAAAATGTGCGCCTGCGAGTGCTCGAATTGCCGGATTGCCCTTCTAATTCTGGACCGTACGATGAGGAAGTGTAAAAGCGTTCGGAAATATGTGTATGAATTATGACGATTAACGATCTTGAAGATTCTCCGGATGGACTTATTGTATGCCTGGCTCAGAATTGGGGGTTGGCTTAAATCAACCCGGTTGACTTTTATCCCCTTTGAAATTAAAGCTTCGGTAAAAAAGAATGGCACGTTAGACCAGGAGCTTAACAGCTTGGAATCTTCGTTCGTGTATACTGTCACCTCGCGGATTTTTTCCATGCAGGCAGATTTCTATTCAAGATGGGGCCGCGATCTTGAGGCTTCGATTGTGCTTTTTCCCTTCAGGTTCTAGATTTCATTCCGGGTTATCTTACCACAAGAAAGAGGCGGGCGTTTGAGAGGCTTTAATTACTTGGAGCATTCGACAGAAGTAGGTTCCCAGACCGATTGTAGAAGAGCAGGGTCGTGATCGATAGAGGCAAGATTTAATAAGATATATTAGCTCAAATTGGTCTATAATAAACCTGTCGGAAATACGGGCAAGCCGTCAATTTATTTTTAAAAATGGAGGAAACAAATGACCGCAGAATCCAAACGTATTGTCATTCATGGAAGCGAACGTGCTCCCGTCGAAGGTGCCAGCGTCGTTGGAGCGATCCCGGACAGCGAAAGATTCGAAGTAACCGTCCGATTGCGCCCGAAGAATCCGTTGGAGCAGCTATCGGCCAGTAAGGTTGCGGATGACGTTCCACCGCAGCAGCGCCGCTACCTATCGCGCAAGGAGCTAGCCGAGCTGCACGGCGCCGATCCCGCGGATGTCAAGAAAGTGACTGCCTTTGCCAAGGATCACGGGCTGAAGGTGGTCCAGTCCAACCCCGATCGGAGAAGCCTCACCCTTTCCGGGAGCGCGGCCGCCTTCAGCGCAGCTTTTGGGATTCAACTGCAGCGCTACGAGCATGACGAAGGCACCTTCCGAGGCCGGACCGGCGAGCTGTCAATGCCGGCCGAGCTGGAGGGGATCATCGAGGGCGTATTCGGCCTGGACGACCGTCCGCAGGCCCGACCGCACTATCAGGTCCATCAAACCTCGCTGCAAGACGCGGCAGCCGCCAAGGCAGGCTCTTTCACCGCGCTTCAGCTGGCGGGCCTGTACCAATTCCCGGCCAACCTGGACGGCAAGGGGCAGACCATTGCCATCATCGAGCTTGGCGGTGGATATCGCAAAGCCGATTTGAAGGCCTATTTTTCTGGATTGGGCCTGCCGGCGCCCAAGGTCAAGACGGTGAGTGTCGACGGCGGGGGCAACAAACCCTCGACTCCCGACGGGGCTGATGGGGAGGTGATGCTGGACATCGAGGTGGCAGGTTCGATCGCGCCGAAGGCCAAGATCGTGGTTTACTTTGCACCCAATACGGACCGCGGTTTCCTGGATGCGATCACCCGGGCAATCCATGATCCGGTCAACAAACCCTCGGTCATCTCGATCAGCTGGGGCGGACCCGAATCGACCTGGACGGGCCAGTCCATGGAGCAGTTCGACCAGGCGTTCCAGGCCGCGGCTGCCGTGGGAGTCACGGTCTGTGTGGCTGCCGGTGACAATGGCTCGGCGGACGGGGTGAAGGACGGTCATGCACACGTCGATTTTCCCGCCTCCAGTCCCTATGTGCTCGGCTGCGGCGGGACCAAGCTGCTGGCTTCCGGGATAACCATTTCTACCGAGACCGTCTGGAACGAAGGACCGGACAGCGCCACCGGCGGCGGAGTGAGTGGGAATTTTCCACGCCCCACCTATCAGAACAAGGTGCACCTTCCCGGTGCAGCCAACCCTGGCCGGGGCGTTCCGGACGTCGCCGGGGACGCCGACCCCGCGAGCGGGTACCGGGTGCGTGTCGATGGGCAGAGTTTTGTCATCGGTGGGACCAGCGCGGTCGCCCCACTCTGGGCCGGTCTGATATCCCTGTTCAACCAGAAGCTCGGCACGCCGGTCGGCTTCCTAAACCCGCTGATCTACGGCTCGCTGGCGGGAAAGAGCCTGTTCCACGACGTGACCAGCGGCAACAATGGAGCCTTCTCCGCCGGCCAGGGCTGGGACGCGTGCACGGGCTGGGGCTCGCCGGTCGGGGCGAGCCTGCTGAAAGCACTGGGAGGATGAGATGTTCAAGATGTGAAATTTCGGACCCGGTTTATTAATCCATTTGGGAGTCAATCCTTGGCGCAGAGTGGCCGATCGAACCAGGGATGGGAGCTTCGTTCTGTATTGCTGTTCGGAGAGAATTTCCAATTGGTAGCTGGGCGAACCCTGGATGAATACCTTTTTCAACCATGATGGCTATTCTGTCTCCAAACATTATCCCCTTTGCCGGGCGGCCCATTCCCGGTCCAGCATGGCGTACCACTCTTCGTCCGCCCAGGCGCCCTTGAACCACAGGCTCTCCACAAAACGTCCCTCGTACCTCATCCCCACCTTCTTCAACAGCTCTGACGAAGCCAGGTTGTCGGGATCGCAGTTCGCCCGGACGCGATGCAAACCCAGGTCCTGGAAAAGGTAATCGACCAGGCGCCCGACGGCTTCTGTGGCGTAGCCCTGTCCCTGATAGCGACGCGCCAGGGTGAAACCGATCTCTGCCTGGGCGTGATCCTCCGCCAGACGTTGAAAGGCGCAATCGCCGATCATTTCCCCGCTGGCTTTCAACTCCATGGCAATCTGGTACCACTGCCCGGGTTCGCCAGGCGTCCGTGACATCATTTCATGCACAAACCGGGCGGCCGAATCCAACCCGAAGGGTGCCTCCCAGCCCTGGTATTTTGCCACCTGAGGATCAGAACGGTAAGCGCTGAACGGTTGGATGTCCCGCTCTTCGAAACGGCGCAGGATGAGACGGGAGGTTTGAAGGGGAAGAAATGGGCTCATAGCTGACTCTTTGCTTTATAAAGGAGGATGAATTTATTCTACCCCCAACTTTCGGCGATCGATCCCGATGGATTAACCTGGCGCGTTATCTTTCACATAAGCCCGTGGGCTATCCTGGCGAAGTGGGCTGAGATAAAAAAGCCGGCGGGAGCGCTGATTTCCCGTCGGTCCTGGACCTGCGAAGAGGCAGGCCTTTTATGAAAAAATTAGGCGGAGAGGGTGGGATTCGAACCCACGGTGGCCACAAGGGCCACAACGGTTTTCGAGACCGTCCCATTCAACCGCTCTGGCACCTCTCCGGGCGGCGCGGCGTATTATATCCTATAATCGGAATTATGTGCCACGTGCCTTCAAGGTGCGTCCCATCTTTTCACAGCTCGAGTTCCGAATATAAATCGGGGTAGATCACCCGGTCGATGCCGCTGGCGCGCAGACGGTCTTCAAAGGCAGAGGCGGCGTCCGCCTCGCCGTGGACCAGGATGACTTCCTTGACCGTGTCTTTGACGGCCAAGGCGTACTCGGTAAGAAAGTTCTGCCCGGCATGGGCAGAGAGACCGCCGATGGTGACCACCTCGGCGCGCACGCGGTATTCCTCGCCGAAGATCCTGACGGTCGGCTCCCGGTCCGCCAGATGACGCCCGAGGGTGTACGGAGCCTGCCAGCCGACGATCAGGATCGAGTTACGCGGGTCCTCGATGTTGTTCTTGAGGTGATGCAGGATGCGGCCTACCTCTGCCATCCCCGAAGCCGAGATGATGATCATCGGCTCCTTCATGTTGTTGAGCGCTTTCGATTCCTCCACCGAATGGACGTACTTCAACCCATCGAATTCCAGGGCCGGATGTTTCCCCGTGCGGATGAACTGCAGGGTCTCGGCGTCATAACATTCCGGGTGCTTTTCGAAAATCTGCGAGGCCTGGACGGCCAGCGGACTGTCGACGTACACCGGGACGTGCTTCAGCCGTCCAGAGCTGACCAGCCGGTTCAGGCTGTAGACCAGCTCCTGCGTGCGCCCGACGGCGAAGGCCGGGATGATGACTTTGCCGCCGCGTCCCAGGGTGCGCAGGACGACTTCATGGAACTCGCGGTGAGCTTCCTCCGGATCGCTGTGCGGTTTGTCGCCGTAGGTGCTTTCCATCAAGAGATAATCCACCCCGGACGGCAGGACCGGATCGCGCAGGATCGGTAAACCGCGCCGCCCGATGTCGCCGGAGAACCATAAACGGGTTTTCCGGCCCTTTTCATCGACCTCGAGCCGGATGGCGGCGGACCCGAGGATGTGCCCGGCTTCGATGAATTCCGCAGTCAGCCCCGGTACGACCTCGAACGGCTGGTTATAGTCTTTCGGCTGGAAGTACTGATCCACCTGCTCGGCGTCGGCGAGCGTGTAGAGTGGTTCGACCGGTGGCTTGCCGCGTTCGGCGTTCTTCCTATTGACGAACTCGGCGTCGGCTTCCTGGATGTGACCGGCGTCCCGCAGCATGATGTCCGCCAGATCGGCGGTCGCGGCCGTGGCGTGGATCGGCCTGGAGTAGCCGTTCTTGACCAGGTGGGGCAGGTTGCCGCTGTGATCGATGTGGGCGTGGGAGAGCAGGACGGCGGCGATGGATTTCGGGTCGAATTGGAAGGACTGGTTGCGGGAGTAGGTCTCCTCCCGGCGCCCCTGGAACAGGCCGCATTCCATCAGCACGCGTGAGCCATTGAACTCCAGAAGATACTGGGACCCGGTCACGGTCCGGGCGGCACCGTTAAAGTGGATGCGCATGGAACTCCCTCTGGCTTATTTTTTGATTTGCTGTTTCTCTTGCCCGCGTTGGCCCGGCGCAGCACTCAACAGACTGAGGAGCTCCGGGCCGTACTTACCCAACCGCCACGGCGATTCCGGCATCAGTTTAGCCAGTTCCTCGAGCGAACGTGGATTTTTATCGGCGATGGCGTGCATGAATACCTTTGGCAGGACGATGTCCGATTCCACGCCGATCTTTTCGGCCGCCCGCTTGCGCCATTCGCTCAGGGCGTCCAGGCGTTTCAGGTAAGCTTCATTGGGCCGGGGGAGCGCGGGCGCTTGACCGGGCTGGCCTGCCGCCCGTACGTCACCGCCCGGATCAGATCCTGGCCGAACAAGTGGATTTGTCGCGAAGTCAGTTCGAGGGATTCCAGCTCTTCCATGGTCATCGGCGCAGCCTCGGCGACCGCCACCAGGCGTTTGTCGTCCATGACCTTGAACATCGGCCGGTTCATACGCTGCGCCTGCTCCTCGCGCCAGGCACACAGTTCCTGGAGCACCGCCAGCTGCTGCTCGTTGAATTTCTGCGCCCCGCCGATGCGCTGCCAGGGAGGCAGCTCGACCCTGGCCATGCCTCCCCCGTGGGACAGGCGCACGAATTCCTCACGCGCCAGCGCCCAGCGATCCCGGCTTTCCAGCTCGCGTTGCAGGATCTCGCGCAGTTGAAGCAGGTAATGCGTGTCCAGGCGGGCATAGTTCAGCTGCTCGAGGGTCAGCGGACGGCGCGCCCAGTCGGCTTTCTGGTAGCGTTTATCCACCCGGACGCCCAGCTTCAAGGCGAGCATGGCATCCAGGCCGACCTGCTTATAACCCAGGATGCGCGCCGCCTGCATGGTGTCGAATACGTTGACGACCGTGATGCCGAAATCGCGCCTCAGGCAGACGAGGTCATATTCAACGGCATGAAAGACCTTTTCGATTTTGGGGTCGGCAAACAGGGGCGCCAGTGGGGTGACGTCGTCCAACGCCAATGGGTCCACGAGGAAATCGCTCTGCAGTGTGGAGAATTGGATCAGGCAGACCTGCTCGCGGTAGGCGTGGAGGCTGTTGGATTCGGTATCCACGGCCAAACGCGACTGAGAGGCAAGCTCACCGATCATTTGCTGCAACGCCAGGGACGTAGCGACCCAGGTGGGTGGAGGGAGCTTTTCGGAAGCCATTGGACTGATTATACTCGTAAGGGCGAGCTATTGCTTCGCCTCGACGTGTATCTTCTCCATGACCAGTGCATTTTCACCGTCGTTGTAGTATTTCTGCCAGGTGTCGATGGCGTAATATCCTTCCTGCTTGTACAATCGGATGGCAGTTTCATTGGAAATCCGCACGCACAAACGGAGGCGTGTCTGTGGCAGACGCCCCTCGCAGGCGCGCAGCAGCGCCCGGCCGATGCCGCGACGCTGGTACGCCGGCAGCACCCCGACTGAGGCAATCCAGGCCAGATTCTCGGAGGGGCGCGGGTCTCCAGCGATGAAGCCGACCATCTGCCCGTCTTCGATGGCCTTCAAACGGACCACCTCCGGCCAGGTCAGCACGGCGATCAGGTCCAGCAGCGGCCAGGCGTCCTTCGGGAAACAGGCCTGTTCCACGCGGCGCAGGCCGCCCAGGTCACGGAGAGTGGCGGGAAGGATTTCCATAAACAATAGGAGTAATCCTGATGAGCGAAGAAGCCTCCCGAGAGTTGCCGGGAGGCTTCTATTTTACCCTTTCCTTCTGTTTTCTAATCCGTCACTTTTACTTTTCCTTGCCCTTCATGAAATTCTCGATCATGCTGGTGAATTCCATCGGGAAGATGAACTTGGACGAGGCACCCTGGCCGAGCGATCTTGAAGCGTCTCAAAGTACTGCAGGGTCATGGTCTTCTGGTCGATGGTCTTGGCGGCGGCGAAGATCTTTTCGAGGGCGACCGAGAAACCTTCGGCGCGCAGCACCTGGGACTGCTTGGACCCTTCGGCTTCCAGGATGGCGGCCTGCTTGCCGCCTTCAGCTTGCAGGATGGCGGCCTGTTTGCTGCCTTCGGCCACGTTGACCGCGGCCTCGCGGTGCCCGTGGATTCGGTCACCACAGCGCGGCGGATGCGCTCGGCGGACATCTGCTTGTTCATGGCATCCTGGACGTCCTTGGGAGGGATGATCTCGCGGATTTCGACGTTGGTCACCTTGACGCCCCAGCGCTCGGTGACCTCGTCGAGCTTGGCGCGCAGGATTTGGTTGATGCGCTCGCGCTGCGACAGCACCTCGTCGAGCGGGATGCCGCCGATGACTGAGCGCAGGGTGGTGGTAGCCATGCCGGCCGACGACAGCTCGAAGTTTTGGACACCGACCACGCTCATGGTCGGGTCCATCACCTTGTAGTACCACAGGAAGTCGATCGAGATGGGGGCGTTATCCTTGGTAATCGAGACCTGGTGCGGGACTTCACGGATCTGCTCGCGCAGGTCGACGCGCACGGGGCGGTCGATGACCGGGATGAGCAGCACCAGGCCCGGTCCCTTCGTCCCGATGCAGCGTCCCAGGCGGAAGACCACCAGGCGCTGATACTCATTGACGATGCGGATGGCATTGGCCAGGAAGACCACCAGCACAACGACGACGAAGGCGACCACGCACAGTAGGGTTGTAGTTATGCCTGTCATTTGTTCCTCCTTGAACAAGTTTGACCGGATAAAACGATTGGCGGTTACGTATTTTGGTCTTTTTCCACTTCCAGGATCACGCGTCGCACGCGTATGTTGACCTCCGGCAGGATCGGGGAGGGGCTGACCGCGTCCCAGTTCTGTCCTGCGACCTGTACTTTACCATCGAGATGCACGATGGTCCGGGTCTCCCCGGTCAGTTTGACCAGGGATGACCCCAGGGCGCGGACGATTTCCTCATCGGAAAACTGCTCGTTGACTGCTTTCTGGAGCTCCTTCGGCGGGATGATCTCACGCAGCTCGACATTGGTCACCTTTGCACCCCACTTCTCGGTCACCTCGTCGAGCTTCATGCGCAGGGTCTGGTTGAGCGATTCTCTCTGCGCGAGCACGTCCAGCAGGCGCATCCCCACCACCTCGGAACGCAGGGCGGTGACGCCCATGCCGGCCGCGGCCAGTTCAAAGTTTCCGACCTGGGTGATGCTCAGGGCCGGATCGGTGACCTTGTAATACCAATCATAGCTGATCGAAACCGGGATATTTTCCTTGGTGATCATGACCTGGGGAGGGACCTCGCGCTTCTGCTCGCGCAGGTCGACGCGGATGGCACGCTCGATGATCGGGATGACAAAGACCAGGCCCGGACCTTTCGATCCGGTGCAGCGCCCAAGACGGAAGACGACCAGGCGGTGATACTCGGCGACGACCCGCACGGCGTTGGCGAGCAGGAACAACAGGGTCACAAAGATGAAAGCCAACACGCAAAGCAGGGACGTCGTGAGACTAGCCATCGTTGATCCGGGTTTTCTGCGACGTTATTTCGTCGCCTCGTCGCGTTCCACGACCAGGGTGAAACCCTCCCGCCCGACGACGCGCACGCGGCTGCCGGCTGGGATGGGTTTCATGCTGCGGGCGCTCCAAAGCTCGCTGGCCACCTGCACCGAGCCGCTCTCGCGCACCTCGGTCTTGGCCTGGCCGGACTGCCCGATCAGCTTCTCCAGGTCCTGGAGCGGACGGGCGTGATGCGCCTGGATGCCCTTGCGCACAACCAGCCAGGTAAAGCCCGTCATCAGCAGCGAGACGCCGGTCGCAATGAATGGGTTGACGGCTGGGATGAGACCCTGGGATGGGAACAGGTAAACCGATCCGATGACGAGTCCGAGCAGGCTCAAGGCCAGGAAGGGTTCACGCCTGGGTTTTTGGATGGAGTAAATGAACGGCGCCAGGCTTAAAATCAGCACGATCAGAGCCCACAGGTTGAAGCCCAGGTTGTAAATCCCGTAGCCTGCCAGGATCAGCAGCAGCAACGCGCCCCCTTCCAGAACGTGTGTCCCGGGTGTGACGATGGCCATCATCAGCAGGACCGACCCGACCACCAGAAGAATGTATGCCACGTTGGGATTGAGAAGGATTTCCATAGGTCTCCCTTTCCGAAGACGCCGAAATGATTATACATCTAATCGATGTCTTCTCACCATACTTATATACGTGGGGCGGCAGCAGCGGTTTTACGCCGTGAGGATTTTGGGTTAGAATACAGCCCGTTCACGATTTCACGATACCGTAACCGGTGGATTGAGAGTCTGCGTGAAAATAGACAAAATCTGCGTCCTCGGCCTGGGTTATATTGGCCTGCCCACCGCCAGCACCTTTGCCACCCACGGCGTCCGTGTGGTCGGGGTGGACGTCAACCCCCACGTCCTGGCGACCCTGCGCAAGGGGGAGATTCACATCCATGAGCCCGGCTTGCGTGAGACGGTCGTGGCTGCGCTGCACAGCGGCAACCTGCGTGTCAATGAAAAACCCGAAGAAGCCGACGCCTTTATCATTGCGACGCCGACGCCTTTCTTTCAGGACACCTACGGGGACTACCATGGCCAGAAATACAAGTTGGCCGACATGCGCGCCGTAACTTCCGCGGCCGAGGCCATCCTCCCGGTGCTGCGCAAGGGCAACCTGGTGGTGCTCGAATCCACTTCGCCGCCGCGCACCACCACCGATCTGGTGGCGCCCATCCTGGAGCGATCCGGCCTGAAAGCCGGTGCCGACTTTCTCCTGGTCTATTCCCCCGAACGCGTCCTGCCCGGCCAGATCCTGCGTGAGCTGGTCGAGAACGCCCGCGTCATCGGCGGGGTGACGCCCGAGTCGGCCGCATGCCGGCCGGGACTTGTACGCCATCTTCGTGAAGGGGCAGATCCTCCAGACCGATGCCACCACCGCCGAGATGGTCAAGCTGATGGAGAACACCTACCGGGATGTCAACATCGCCATCGCCAACGAGTTCTCCCGCCTGGCCGATCGTTTTGGCGTCGACGTGTGGGAGGCCATCCAGCTGGCCAACCTGCACCCGCGGGTCAAGATCCTCAACCCCGGCCCAGGCGTGGGCGGGCACTGCATCAGCGTGGACCCGTGGTTCTTCGTCGAAGCCGCCCCGGAGATCACCCCGCTGATCTCCACCGCCCGGCAGCGTCAACGACGCCCAGCCGCAATTTGTCCTGGACCTGGTGAGGAAGGCCTTGGGGGGTCTTTCAGGGAAAAGAATCGCGGCCCTCGGCCTGGCCTACAAACCCGACGTGGACGACCTGCGCGAAAGCCCGGCCGTCGAAACCGTCCGCCTGCTGCAGGAGGAGGGAGCGATCGTCAAGGCCTTCGAGCCGTTCAAGCCGGACGCCGATTTACCCGGAGTGACGTCCGTCCCCGACCTGGAAACAGCCCTGGAAGGCGCCCAGGCCGTGCTCCTGCTGGTCAATCACACCGAGATGCGCTCCCTGACCCCCGGCCGGCTGGCCAAGCTGACTCCCGCCCGGGTCCTGATCGACACCGTCAACGGTTGGGCGGGCAAGGATTGGGCGAAGGCGGGTTTCAAGCTCTACCGTCTCGGCGTAAACAGGTAGGGGGCACGATCTATCGTGCCCCAACGATCCAAAAATCTTATGCGCGTACTGACCGTATTTGGCACCCGTCCGGAAGCCGTTAAAATGGCCCCGGTCGTGCAGGAGCTCAAGCGCACGCCGGGGATCGAGCTGCGTGTGTGCGTCACCGCCCAGCACCGCCAGATGCTCGACCAGGTGTTGACGCTCTTTGAAATCCGGCCCGACTTCGACCTGGATCTGATGCAGGAAGATCAATCCCTGGCCGAGCTCAGCGCGGCGATTTTCACCCGCCTGGACCCGGTGCTGGAGCAGGTCCAGCCGGATTGGATGCTGGTGCAGGGCGACACCACCACGTCGGCCGTCGCCTCGCTGCTGGCGTACTACCGCCGCATCCGCGTCGGACATGTGGAGGCCGGCCTGCGCACGCACGACAAATGGCAGCCGTTTCCCGAAGAGATCAACCGCCGCGTGACAGGCGTGATCGCCGACCTGCACTTTGCCCCGACCGAATGGGCCCGGCACAACCTGCTGGGCGAGGGCGTGCCGGAAGCTGGCATCGTCGTGACCGGCAACCCGGTGATCGATGCCCTGCAGGCCGTCGCCGCCCGGCCCGAGCCGGAGGAGACTTCCCGCCTGCTGGAAAAACTGGGGGTCGGAACGCAAGGGAAACGGCTGATCTTGGTCACCGCCCACCGGCGCGAAAACTTCGGCGAGCCGCTGGAAAATATCTGTGCCGCACTGCGGGAGCTGGCCGGCCGCGGCAACGTGGAGATCGTTTATCCGGTGCATCTCAACCCCAACATCCAGGCACCCGTCCACCGCCTGCTCGACGGCGTGGCGCACGTCACCCTCCTGCCGCCGCAAGACTACCTGCCGCTGGTTCACCTGATGAAGCGCGCCGCGCTGATCCTGACCGATTCGGGCGGGATCCAGGAGGAGGCTCCGGCTTTCGGCGTCCCGGTGCTGGTGCTGAGGGCCGTCACCGAGCGGCCGGAGGGGGTCGAGGCGGGGGTGCTGAAACTGGTCGGGACCGACGACCGGCTCATCGTCCAGGAAGCGAGCCGCCTGCTCGACGATCCGGCTGCGTACGCCAGCATGGCGCGCGCCGTCAACCCCTTCGGCGACGGTCACGCGGCTGCCCGAATTGTCCAGACATTACTAAAATATCGATCATGAAACCCTTGTTTCACGATTCGTGATTGTGTATAATCAGTCTAGTGAAGGTAATAAAGAGCGTTATCATCTTCATTTTTGGCGTTGCACTGCTGGGGATGGGCGGCATACCGGCAAGAGCCCAGCAAAGTGGCCAATACTTCCCTCAAACAGGTCATAATGTCGTCGGTGAGTTCTGGACCTTCTATCAGAGTGTCCCGGATGCGGCGCTCGTGTTCGGCGCGCCGCTCACCGAGCAGTTCACCACCGGCGACGGGTCCGGCCTGACGGTGCAATATTTCCAGCGGTCGCGCTTTGAGCAGCATGCCGACCTGCCCATCGGAGCCCGCCTCCAAGTCACCCCGCTCGGCTCGTTGACTTACCAGGCCGGCGCGCCCTCGGTCAGCCTGACCACCCCGGGCGCCTGCCGCCTCTTTTCGACCGGCTTCGGCGTTTGCTACGATTTCCTGCTTTTCTACGATGAGCACGGCGGCCTCGAGCGGTTTGGGAATCCCATTTCGGCGTTCGAGTTCCTGCCGGATGGAAGGCTGGTGCAGCACTTCGAGCGCGCCCGCTTCGAGTGGCACCCCGAGCTGCCCGCCGGCCAGAACGTGGTCCTGACCGACCTCGGGCAGCAGTATTTCAATGTGATCCACGAGGACTCGGTCCGCCTGAACACCACCCAGCCGCTCAGCCCGGACATCGTGACGCGACTGCCGCTCGAGAGCCTGCATGCCATGGCGTTCGCCTGGAAGGCGGTCACCCTACCGGTGGATGTGCAGAAGATCTATGTCGTCGTCCAGGACCAGGCCCTCTCCCCCGTCCAGGGCGCGACCGGGACCGCCACGCTGCACCTGGCCGATGGCCAGGACCTGTCTTATCCATTATTGACCGACGCCAACGGTCTCGCCGCGCTGCCGGAGGTGAAATTCAGCGGTCAAGTGCCGGGGGATCTGATCCGGGTGGACGTTGCCATTTCCTACCAGGGGTTGATCTCCAATACCACCACCTCCTTCCGCATCTGGCACTAGAATCGATCCGGTTTGACCCCATGAGGCGGCGGCGAATCCCACCGCCTAACTCTTGTTTTACGTCTCAGCGGTTATAATTACCCCAATCTCATTACCAGTTTAGAGGAGGAAGAATGAATCTGGCTAACTTTATTCAGGGACTGGCCACGGTCGTCTGGCTGGTCACCGTGGGGGTCATCGTCCTGGCGGTCGTGCGTGCCAGCCGCGGCAGGCCGATCAAGCGCGCCGCCTCGATCGTCATCGGCCTGGTCGTCTTTGCTGTCCTTTTCACCTCCGTCGGTGCGGGGCTGGTGTTCCTGCAGGCCGACGAGAACGGCATCGTGATCTCGGCGCTCGAGCCGAAAGGTTATCGCCCGCAGCCGCTGGGAACGGGTTTGCACTGGGTCATCCCCTTCGTCGAGAACGTACGCACTTACTCGATCGCCAAACAGACCTATACGATGTCTTCGACAGCCGCCGAGGGACAGACCCTGGGCGACAACTCGATCCAGGCCAGGACGAAGGACGGCCAGCAGGTCTTCATCGATGCATCCGTCATTTATGCCATCGATCCGGCCCATCTGGTGGATTTACACATCACCTGGCAGAATCGCTACCAGGATAATGTCGTCCGGCCGGTGGCGCGGGCGGCCATCCGGGATGCCGTTTCCCAGTTCGGCGTGGAGGAAATCGTCAGCAGCAAGCGCGGTGATCTGGAGAAGATGATCAGCGACACCATCAGCCAGGGCATGGCCGCCAACGACCTGATCATGGAGGATTTCCTGCTGCGCAATATCCGCTTCAGCGATGAGTATGCCGCCGCGGTGGAGCAGAAGCAGATTGCCGAGCAGCAGGCGCTGCAGGCCCAGTTCGTCGTCCAGCAGAAGAAGCAGGAGGCCGAGCAGGTTCGCCAGACCGCCCAGGGTGCGGCGGATGCAGCCGTGATCGCTGCCCAGGGCGATGCCCAGGCGATCAAGCTCAGGGCCGAGGCGCAGGCTCAGGCCTGGGCTGTGCTGGCGGAGGTTTTGAAGAGCAATCCTGAAATGTTGACTTACGAGTACATCCAGAAGATTGCCCCCAATCTGCAGGTGATCTACCTGCCGAGCGGCACGCCGCTCCTGCTGCCGTCCGTCCCCTCGACAGCCAGTGGCCCAACGCCATAAGCGTGCGGAGGTCCCATGTCAACTGTCCACCCAACCGGGCGCCAAATCCGCCTGACCAGCTACTCGAATTGCGCCGGTTGAGCATCCAAGCTGGATGCGGAAACGCTGGCGCAGGTCCTGCGCCCGGTTGAAGATATCTTTGACTTGCGTGATTACCCGGACCTCCTGGTCGGCCTGAAAGACCCGGACGATGCCGCCGTCTGGCGGCTGGACGCCGAACGCGGCCTGGTGGTGACCACGGATTTCTTCACGCCGGTCGTGGACGATCCCTACGACTACGGCAGCATTGCCGCGGCCAACAGCCTGTCGGATGTGTATGCCATGGGCGGGCAGCCTTTCCTGGCGCTGAACGTGGCCGCCCTGCCGGTCGAGCTTCCGATTGAGGTGAACGCCGAGATCCTGCGCGGCGGGGCGGAGAAGGCCCGCGAGGCCGGCGTGGTGATCGCCGGCGGGCACACGGTCAAGGACAAGGAGCCCAAGTACGGCCTGGTGGTGATCGGTTTCGTCCACCTGGAGAAAATGCTGACCAAGGGCGGCCTGCGCCCGGGCGACGCGCTGGTCCTGACCAAACCGCTCGGCTTTGGCGTGACCACCACTGCCCTGAAGCAGGAAAAAGCCGCCCCCGCGGACGTGGCGGAGGTGGTGCAGTGGATGAAGCGCCTGAACCGGGAAGCCGCTGCCCTGGCGCAGGAATTCGGTCTGCGCGGCGGCACGGACGTGACCGGCTTCAGCCTGCTCGGCCACGCCGCGGAGGTGGCCGCGGCCTCGGGTGTCGGGCTGCGCTTCTCGGCGGAAAAAATCCCCTTCGTCTCCTGCGCCCGCAAGTATGCAGAGATGGGGACTTTTCCCGGCGGTGCAGCGGACAATCGCATGTATTTCGGTCCGCAAGTCCGTTTCGCGGCGGGGATCGACGAGGAGATGGAGATGCTGCTCTTCGACCCGCAGACCAGCGGCGGGCTGCTGCTGGGCGTCCCGCAAGAAAAACTGGCGAACCTGCTGAAGCGCGCCGCCGAAACCGGACAGCCGGCCTGGGTGATCGGGGAAACAGTCAAAGGCGAGGGCATCGAGGTGGTATGAAGAAGCAGGACAGGAGATTCGACCTGTCTGATCGATAGGTGGTATGGGTACCGGTACAGAGATCCTCTTCATCTTTTTGCTCATCCTGTTAAATGGCCTGTTTGCCATGTCGGAGGCGGCCGTCTTCGCCTCCCACAAGGCGCGCCTGCAGCACCGTGCCAACGAGGGCGATGCCAAGGCGCGCCGGGCCTTGACCCTGGCGGAAAATCCCAATCGCTTTTTACCGACGGTCCAGATCGGCATCACCCTGATCGGCGTTCTGACCGGCGCGTTTGGCGGCGTGACCTTGGCGCATGCCATGGCTACGGAGATCGAAAAAATCCCCGCCCTAGTCCCGTACGCGCACAGCTTCAGCCTGGCCTTCGTCGTCATCCTGATCACCTTCTTTTCCATGTTGATTGGCGAGCTCGTTCCGAAACGACTGGCCTTGCAGAATGCCGAGAAAATTGCCGCCGGCATCGCCGGTCCGATGTCTTTCATTGCCCTACTTTTTTCACCGCTCGTCTGGCTGTTGGGAAAATGTACCGACCTGACCTTGCGCTTGCTGAAGGTCAAGCCCGCCAAGCAGACCCCCGTCACCGAGGAGGAGCTCCAGGTCCTGCTCGACCAGGGGACGCAGGCCGGGGTCTTCGAGGAGGCGGAACAGGACATGGTCGAGGGGGTGTTCTCGCTCAGCGATCGGCGGGTCAATGCCTTGATGACCCCCCGCAATGAAATCGTTTGGCTGGACGTCAACGACCCGGTTGCCGTGATCCATAAAAAGGTTGCCGAAAGTCCTTACTCGCGCTACCCGGTGGCCGTAGACAGCCTGGATCACCTGTTGGGCGTGGTTAAGGCCAAAGACCTGCTCCTGGCGGAGATAAAGGAAACCCGGCAGTTGAAGCAGATCGTGCGTCCCGCCATCTTCATCCCCGAGACGTCTTTTGGCTCGCGTGCCCTGGAATTGTTCAAAGAGGGCAAGGCGGAGGTCATGCTCGTGATCGACGAGTTCGGCGTCGTGCAGGGTCTGCTGACCCTGGCCGACATCCTGGAGGAGATTGTCGGCGAGCTGGATACCGAGGAGCCCCAGGCTACCCAGCGGCAGGACGGCTCCTGGCTGCTGGATGGAATGCTGCCGGTGGACGAATTCAAGGAATTGTTCAACGTGCGCAAGCTCCCCGACGAGGAGCAGTACGAGACCCTGGGCGGTTTTGTGATGTTCACCCTGGGCCGCGTTCCGGCCGCGGCCGACCAGTTCGAGTGGAACGGTCTGTGCTTCGAGGTCGTGGACATGGACGATAAGCGCGTGGACAAGGTCCTGGTGACCACGCTTCCGCCACGCGCCTCCCAAAAGGAAAAATAGGAAGTCAGCCGGGATGAAGGGTTTCATTATTTAGCGGATGTAAGAAATGGACAATTTACTGGCGTTCAAGTCACGTCGTTCCCCGGTCATGGGCTGCGGCGGCATGGTGGCTTCGTCCCAGCCGCTGGCAACTGCGGCCGGGCTGGAGATTCTCAGCCCGCGGCGGGAATGCCGCCGACGCGGCTGTGGCGACCGCGGCCGCGCTCAGCGTGACCGAGCCGGCCTCGACCGGCCTGGGCGGGGACATGTTCTGCCTTTTTTATCATGCCGGAACCGGGCAGGTGAGTGCCCTCAACGGCTCGGGCCGCGCCCCGGCCGCCCTGACCTTGGAGCGGTTGCATCGGGAGGGTTTCGGTGAACTGCCTCCAACCCATCCGTACACCATTACCGTCCCCGGTGCTTGCGCCGGCTGGTGCGACCTGATCGAGCGGCACGGCTCGCTGCCGCTGGCTGAAGTCCTGGCACCCGCCATGCGCCTGGCCGAAGAAGGTTTCCCGGTGGCGCCGGTCACCTCGCTCGGCTGGCAGGAGGCTGCCGGGGACAACCTGGCGACCGCGCTGAACGGCGGCGAACTGACCGTCGACGGGCGCGCCCCGCGCCCGGGGGAGCTCTTTCACAATCCCGGCCTGGCCCGGACGCTCAAGACCGTGGCCGAGGGAGGAAAGAAGGCTTTTTACGAAGGCGAAATCGCCGAGGCCGTTGCCGCCGCGGTGCAGCAGGCCGGCGGCTGTCTGACTCCCGCCGACCTGGCAGCCCACGCCTCGACCTGGGAGGCGCCCATCAGCACGACCTATGCCGGCCTGCGCCTGTGGGAATGCCCGCCCAACGGCCAGGGCCTGACCGCCCTGATGGCCGTCAACCTGCTCGAGGGTTTCGACCTGACGGCTCTCGACCCGCTTTCAGCGGATCGGCTGCATCTGGAGATCGAGGCCCTGCGCCTGGCGTTCGCCGATGCGGGCTGGTTCGTGGCCGACCCGGCAAAAATAAAAGTACCGGTCGAAGAGCTGCTCTCCAAGGGATATGCCGCCGAGCGCCGCAAGTTGATCGACCCGCAGCGGGCAAGCCTCGACCAAAAGCACGGGTCACCGCTCGCTGGCTCGGACACCGTCTATTTCTGCGTCGTGGACCAATTGGGTAACGCCTGCTCGTTCATCAACAGCCTTTACATGCGCTTCGGGACCGGCATCGTGCCCTCCGGCTGGGGCTTTGCACTGCAGAACCGGGGTCACAATTTCAGCCTCGACCCGCAGCATCCCAACGCCCTGGCGCCGGGCAAGCGGCCCTACCACACCATCATCCCGGCCTTGATTACCAGCCCTCATCCCTCGCCCCTTTCCCAAGGGGAGAGGGATTGGGCCTATTTCCGCCCCGCTTCCGCGGTCGGCCTTTGTCTGGCCGGCGTTTACCCGCTGGGCATGGAACTGGTGCGAGCTGGGTGCCGGAAATGCGCCGGCGCGGCGCTGGCGCAACTGGTCGGCATGCTGACGCTGGGCACCGCCCTGCCGCACGGCATCCGTCTGGCCGGCGCCGGTTGGTCGTGGCAGGCGACGCAGATCCCGCTCCTTTCGCGCTGGCATTGGTGGCAGCGGCCTATGATCTTCGGCCTCGGCGACGGCCCGCACCTGAAACGCCGACACGACGCGCCGCCACTCGCGCTCTGGGGCGGGTGTTCTCACGGTTTCTTGGTACAGGAGTTTCCTGCGTCCGCCCTCGGCTATTTCGGCCACCAGTGGGAGCTTTACGCCTTCTGGGACGCTGGTCCCGGCGCTGGCGCGACCCGAGTGGGCTGGCGGACCACCGGGCAGCACGGCGCCCTCTCCGGGCTGGCCTTCGCCATCATCGGCATCGGCGCCCTCGGCTGCATCCTCGGCGGCTGGTGGAGCCAGCGCATCGGCAGCGCAGCGGGTAGCGGCCACGGCGCTGGCTGCTATCAGCCATATGCTGCGCCGTCTTTCCTTCGAATGGTTTGACTGGCCGGCCGGGATCAAGATCGGCCTGCTGCTTCTGTGGGGCGCCAAGCGTCGTCGCCGACTCGCCGC
>CAVTZT010000004.1:0-8939 GCA_963739255.1 uncultured Chloroflexia bacterium | reverse complement strand
ATTTTGTAAATTATCATTTACATAAGTTGTTTTTTGGGGACAAGAAATAACTTTGTCTCAATCGGAAGATAAAAAGAGTACATGGTGTCCCCATACGTTGTCCGATAAGCTTGTGTGCTCCGGGGATGAGTAAGAAGCATGGAGATTATTACTGCAGTGGAATAACTCTTTATAAGCGGCATTTACAATAGTTATGCTCTAACCCAAATATAGTAAATCGCCTGGCGGCACGTGGACAGGTCTCTCTTGGTCATCTCGAACTGCCAGCAAAATCCTTAGAGTATTATTGTTTAGTCGTGCTGGTGATGGTGTAGGTATAACCGTACTTCCAACCTAAACCACCAGCTCCACCTTGATAACCAAGCTTATCGAGCATATCCATTTCCCATTGACGAGCTTGTTTCTCGGTGTCAAATTTACGTTGCCACCAATCTGATGGATTGCCGTGGTCATATTTTCTGGTTTCAGGATCGTCTGTTAAACCTACGTATTTCATTTTGGCCTCCTTATGGTTTATTCCCGGAATAGCTGTTTTACCTCCCCTTCAGCTCGACCTCCCCCCCGAATACACCACAACTTCGAGCAGCACTGCCCGGAGCAGGCGATTTACTTCCATTGGATCGCCGGTCTCGATGAAGACGGGGATATGCTGGCTGAATTGATCGGTTCTCTGTCTGGGAGGCAGGTCAGCCGGCCTTTTTCCTCTTACGGGTGGCGGGTCCTTGTTCCGCGGCAGGTTTTTTCGGCTTTTCCGGGACCGCCTCGGCGACTGCGACCCGGTCCCGCCCGGCTTTTTTGGCACGGTAAAGGGCCTCGTCCGCGGCATGCAGGATGGCTTCGATCGTTTGCCCATGATCGGGGAATGCAGCCACACCGAAAGACATCGATATCGAGCCCAAGGGCCGGCCGTTGTGGTTGACCGCCAAACGTCTGACCGCCGTGCACAACACTTCAGCGCGCTTGCGGGTGACATCCAAAGATGCGTCCGGCAGGATGATGGTGAACTCCTCCCCCCCGTATCGGCAGGCAATGTCTTCGATGCGTATCTTCGAGCGCAAGAGGGTACCCAATTCCCGCAGCACGGCGTCCCCGGCCTCGTGGCCGAAGGTATCGTTGAAATCCTTGAAGTGGTCGATGTCGATCATCATGACGCCCAGGGGATGCCGGCTGCGAATGACGCGATGTACTTCCCGTTCGAGGGATTCTTCCATGTAGCGGCGGTTGAACAATCCGGTCAGGGGGTCGCGGATCGACTGCTGGCGGAGGGTGTCGCGCAGCCGCAGGTTGACCAGCGCCAGCGCCACCCGGTAAGCCATGCTGCGGGCAAGCTCCTGTTTGGCATCTGTGAACCAGACTGCGTCGGCCATCTCCCCGGACCGGCGGATGTGCAACAGGCCGATCGCTTCTCCCTGGGCGAACAAGGGCATACAGGCGTAAGCTTCCGGAGCATCGGAGTGGACGTGGTTGCACTGCACCCCCAGCGTCTCCCCCGACCGATTGTTTCCGGTTTTATCTTGATCCAGGATATGCAACCGCCCCATGCGCAATCCCCAGCAATCGTCAGGATGGAATCCGGGCGGATCACCCAAAGTCGGGCCCCAGGAAGCGACCAGGTCTGCCTGATCGCGTGAGGGGTTGATGATGTACAGCCCGCCTGCCTCCCCGGGGAAAAGTTGGCGGGCCAGCTCTCCGATCACACGGTAGGCTTCCTCGAAGCTCGGGCAGGTCTGGAGATGGTCGCTCATTTCGTTGAGCAGTCCGGTCTCTTTCGTTCGCCGCTCGAGCTCGCCGATCCAGGCGGTCTGGCGTTCGTTGGCGTCCTTCAGGGCTTTTTCGATCTGCTTACGACCGGTGATGTCGTGGCCGATGCCCACCAGGCCGATGATCTTGCCGCCGCTGTCGAGCAGGGGCACCTTGGTGGTCGAAAGCCATCTCTGGTTTCCATCCTTATCCGGTCGCACTTCCTCCCGGTTGATGATCTTTTGGCCCGAGCGGATCACCGCCTTGTCATCGGCATCAACCTGGGCTGCCAGTTCGTGTGGGAAATAATCGAAGATGGTCTTGCCGACAGTTTCCTCCGGGGAGGCCATCCCAAGAGTGCGCGCATCGGCGATGTTTGCAAGAATGGTCCGCCCCTCTCAGGTCCTTGACATAGATGTTATCCGGGAGCAGGTCTATCATCGTGCGCATCAAATTGCGGTCGGCTTCCATCTCTTCTTCGGCCTGGCGCCACTGGGTGATGTCCATCAGGGCGCCCAGCACACGCACAGGTTTGCCCTGCTCGTCGTGCATCACGTAGCCGCGGTCGAAAACGTGTGCATAGGAGCCGTTCGAGCGGCGGAAGCGGAATTCCTTCGACCAGAACTCTTCTCCCCCGTCGATCGCCGCCTGCAGGCTGGAGACCACCTTTTCGCGATCTTCGGGATGGATCTGCGCCTGCCACCAGCCGCTGTCGGGCCGGACCTCGGAGGCCTGGTATCCGAACAGGCGGCGGATGCTCTGGTTCCACCAGACCTGGTCGGTGGCAAAATCCCAGTCCCAGACCGCGTCGCTGGTGGCATACGAAACCAGCCTGAAGCGCTCCTCGGACTGCAGCAGGGCTGCCTCGATCTGCTTGCGGTCGGTGATATCGGTGGCCAGGGTGCCGACGGCATAGGTTTTCCCTTCGGCGTTCTGTAAAGGGAACTTAACCGCAATATAGGTATGTATGCCGTCGTTAAGCGTGGCGGTCTCCTCCAGGGTGACGGATTCGCCGGTCTGCAGGACTTTTTCTTCGCCGACGCTGTAATTATCGGCAGCCTCTTTTCCAAGGAGGTCGTCGGCAGTTTTGCCGACAATCCGGGCGCGGTCCATGTGGAACAGGGATTCGTATTCCCGGTTGACCAGCAGGTAGCGGCCGTGCGCGTCTTTGAGCGAGATCAACGCATTGGAATTGTCCAGGATGGATTCCAGTTGGGTTTTGCTTTCGAAGAGCGCCTGGCTGCGCCGCTGGATCTCCACCTGGTCGCGCTGACGGCGGTAAGACACCAGGATGGTCAGTCCGGAGACGACCACCAGATAAGCAAGTAAATTGTGCCATTGCGGTGAGGCGTACAAAAATGGATGCAAGAACGGGAGCAGGATCAGCACGGCAATCCCATTTGCCACGCTCAAGACGATCGTCGCCACGAGGGGAAGCAGCAGGCTGCCCAGAACCAGGGAAACGGTCAGAAAGGTAAGGTCCTGGGCGATCATGTTCGGAACCGAACGGTCGGTGAGGGCGAACGCCCAGGCAGCCGCCGTAGTTGTGATGACGGTCATCGATGCGGCGGCGAGGTGATGGCACGTGCGCGACAGGCCGTAGCAGGCCACGAGCAGCAGGGTCACCAGGACATATACGACCAACTCATACGAATTCCGGAACTCACTCACATTCCAGACGAGGATTGGAAAGAGGAAAACCAGGAGCAAAATCAGTAGGATGAGCAAGTATGAAAGCAGGCGCGCCTGCGGGCGATCCGTCTCGGAAAGAGAGGCCGCCGGCTCGATCAGCCGGCCCAGGAAGGTGCGTAATCGGCCGGAACTCATCGTCGCTGAGGAGGTGATTTGGGAGGGGATCGGATCGGTCATGTTTCGTCCTTCAGGTGGACAGCATGCTCTGCTCCGGCGTTATCGGTAGCCATCCCCCATCGCTCGCCGGATTCTCCTTGCCGGATAAACGCACGCCAAAGATGCCCACTGACGATGGGCACTCACGATCAAGCCCGGAAGGGATCAGGGGACCCATATTCATGTCACTATACAACGCATTTTTAGCTACAGCAAGGCCTCACGGTCTATCAATTAAGCTGCTGCCAGCGCGGACGTGACATTGGACGAGTTGGGACATCGAACCCCCTGCTTCTTCATAACAACGGCTTGGTCACCTTTTTCCGTATCTCTTTCTTCAGGAATACCTCCACAACTGCCGGGTCGAACTGTTGGTCGGCCTTTTCTATCAAATACCGCGAGCGCCTTCCGTCTCGGGCCAGGCTTTGCGCTGGGGCCGGTCGGAAGTCAGCGCATCCCAAACATCCACCACTGCGAAGATGCGCGCAGACAGCGGGATCGTCTCCCCTTTCAATCCCTGGGGGTAGCCGGTGCCATCCCATCTTTCATGATGGCAGTAGGGAATGTCAATGGCCGGGTGCAGCAGCACGATGGGGAAGAGCAGGTCATAAGCCTTTTGAGGATGCATTTGGATGATCTTCCATTCGTCTTTGGTCAGCTCGCTTTCCTTTTTCAGGATCAATTCCGGGATGCCCATTTTGCCGATATCGTGTAAGAGGGCTCCACGCCGGATGTGGGTTAGTTCCGGGGTGCTGACGCCCATGGCCCTGGAGAGAATTACCGTGATCTCGGTGACCTGGCGGGTATGTCCGAGGGGCTCACCCTCGCGCATTTCGAGGGCACACGAAAAGGCTTCAACGGTGGCATCATAAGACACGGTAAACTCCACCAGGGCGCGCTGCAAATCCTGGGGAAGGGAAGAATATCCTTCAGACATATGACACCTCTTTCAAAGGCCCAAAACCGGCTTGGAGATTGTTCACTTGCACCTGCGCTCCGCGCATGCGCAAGTGCAGGTGTCGCCGCGAAGAACGCGGCTCGCAACGACACGAATTTGTTTTTTCTTACATATCCATCATTGGCGTTAAGGTATTAGTGCAAGATATATCTCAGTCATCGGAGGCAATTACTCGCAACTCATCCATACTCGAAATATCGACAGCGGGATTAACCTCACAGCGCCAAAGGTATGCGTTGGCACGTGTACAGGAATAGAAGTTCAGATCAGCCGAAACAAGCTTGATTTTGACAACCGTCGCAGGTCCATCGAGATTGAACTCGACGATATCGATTTTCGAAGGCTCATTAGCGAGGTGGTATTTTACGTTGGTAACCACATAACCGCTGATCTGGCTCGCACCTTCCCCCCTCGAATTGGTACAGTCGAAGAAGCATATACGTAAATCACGCATGCAATGATGGCAACGAAGAACCATAGAAGGACGATCCGGGATATCTTAAACATAGCATCCTGCCTTTCTAAAAAACCGCTTGACCTTCATAACGAAACCTCGCCGTCCAGGGCTTTCGGTCAAGAGGTGTAGAGGTGCGCGAATCCAAACAGATACGCGCGTCGTGTTCGTCTTCGGTAACCTGCAATTATGGTAACGATAGGGGCCTTAAACCCGTGGCTTTGTGCCCCCGGCTTTCACCCGGGTCAGGGTTACGATTAATTCTGTAAACAACGTACAAACTACTCGGTGCGAATTAAACGGACAAATACCATTGCATGGTAGGCATTTGTACTTTCCAGGCCTGAAGGCTTGCAGGATTGTTTCTTATGAGTTATTCTAGGAAGACAAAAAAGAACTCGGAAAGGTCAGAAACCATGGCAGATAAAATTCGAGTGGCGATCCTTGAGAACCACCAGGGTATCATCGACGGCTATCAGTTCCGGTTGGCTTCTTCGCCCGACATCGAGATCGTAGCCACCGCTACTTACGGGGATGCGCTGGAACCCATGCTCGCCCAGTCACCGGCGGATGTATTACTGCTGGATGTGCATGTGCCCACCAGCCAGGATAACCTCAACCCGTATCCGATCCTGCACCTGATCCCGAGGCTGATCGAGACCTACCCCGGCCTGGTGATCCTGGTGATCTCCATGCACAACCAGCGCAAACTCATCGAGGCGGTCATGGCGGCCGGCGCCAGCGGCTATGTGCTCAAGGATGACCAGGCCACCATCCGGGACCTGGCCTCGGTGATCCGCTCCGTGGCTGGAGGCGGGATTCATCTCAGCCAGTTCGCCTACCAACAGCTGACCAAAGGCCGGGATACTTACGGGGACCAAACCTTGACCTCCCGGCAGACGGAGGTCCTGTCCCTGTGCGCCGCCTATCCGGATGCCAGCACTGCCGAACTGGCCTCCAAACTTTGTATCGCCAACTCCACGGTGCGCAACCTGCTTTCCGAGGTTTACCTCAAACTCAACGTGCGCACCCGCAGTGCCGCGATCGCCAAGGCACATCAAATCGGGCTGCTGCCTCCCGATGTTCCGGCATCCAGCTTGGGGGAGCTGGGCGGCAGCGAGAATTGATCCATCCCTAAAGCCTCAAACATCTTCTTGACGGGATCGATGACCTCATCGAGCAAGCCTCCCATTCCCTCGCGCTGGCTCAGCGCAAGGCCGTGGAGGATGGCGCGGCTTTCTTGATGCCGCCGCATGAGCTGGTCAATGCCATAGCTGATCGCTCCGCAGCGGATCAAGATCGTCTGCGCTTCGGCCAGCCTTTCCGGATCTGACGCCTGGCCGCGCAGCTCCAGGAAACGCTGCCGGTCGGGGTGGTCGACGATCTGTGCGAACAGGATCGGCAATGAAGTGCGGCCGGCCAGCCAGTCGGGGTTCGCGGGCGTTTCCAGCGCATCGTTGAGATCGTCATGGATCTGGATCATCTCGCCGTAGAGATGTCCCAGCTCTTTCAATCCCCCGGCGACCTCCGCCGTCGCCCCGCCCAGGAGCGCGCCGATCTCCAAAGCTGCGCCAAAGAAGGGGGAACTCTTGGTACGCACCACACGCCAGTACGCAGCTTCGTCGGCGGGCGCCTGGACGTCCCAGGATTGCCCCAGTGTGGTCGCCAGGATCATCCGGTTCATACTGCCCAGGGCGGTCAGTTTTGCCCCCGGCTCCGCCTCACACTCGGCGATCGCTTCCATGCCTGCGGCTTGCAGCGCGCAGGCCATGTTTGCCGCGGCCGGCATGCCAATGCGATGATATTCCCCGCGCGGGTCCGCATCCAGCATGTCGTCCACCAGGACAATGCTGGTGTGAAAGCAGGCGACCGCTGCCGCAGCCGGGATGGCTTGCTCGGGGGTTCCCCCCACCGCCTGGCAAGCCGGCACCGGCAGGGTCCAATAGTGCGGCTTCAGCGACGCGATCCGTTCAAACAGCGCTCGCACTTCTTCCCAGGCGTCCACGCCGGGAAGGCCAGAGAAATACTCCACGATCTCTTCATACACATCCATGCTTGGCTCCTGGAGGACTGGCCGGAGTTATCCCCGGCCAGTCCTTGAATAACGCTACTGGCTTCTACTAGGCGGTCGCAGGTTGGTCAACATTCCAAAGCGTCCACGTCAAATCATCACTCTTGACGTTCAATATCTCGGCAAGGCTGGCATCGAGTCAACTGCACCAAGTTGCGCCGATAAGCATCTGCTGTCTCCTCTGCAGACGACAGCCATTCGCGAAAGTCTTGCATGCTTAACATGGGAAAATTCTCCTTATCTTCTAGAATCGATATTCAACAGATAGACATCATGCTTTCTTTTGTGGGTTGTCTTTCTACGCTATAATCGCATCACCTCCTCGCTTATAGGGATATCGCTGTGCGAAAAGACTGTTTTCAGATCCTGGCGCCCGAGTGAGATCCTGCTTTCTCTAGGGGTCCTTGCCCTGCTCCTGGCATATACACATACGTTTTCTTATTCAAGGCACCTTACTCGGGTTTTTATTTCAACTCCTTCCAATGGGCAAGTCCTTCAAATTTATGTCAAAGCCGATCCCTGCGGCAGCTCTCGAGGTGGGGGATCATCCTCGAAAAAATAGGCCCAGTTCCCTGGTCAAGCTACAAAGCTAATGCAAACCAAGCCTTGTTCGAGGGAATACAATCGGGTCAAGTCGTAAATATCGCCGTGCGGCGAAACGGACTGGAACATATCGTACCCTGGGTTTTTCCGGGATTTAATCGGTCGGAATTCACCTCTACGTCTCTTCAATATCTGGTGGCTGGCATATTTCTTCTGGCTCTTCGGCATGGCCACCCAGGTTTTTGTGCGCCCGAAGGACGCCCGCTGGCGGTTGTTAATCGCAGCCGACTATCTGACCGCTTTCTGGCTCATCGCCGGCAATCTGTCCGTCCTGGCATATCTGGGGCAGCTCCGTTTTACTCCATGCCGTGACCTGGCTCGGCCTGCCGGTGTACCTGCACCTGCACTGGATTTTCCCCAGGCCGCTGGGGCGGGTGCATCCTTGGGTATGGGGGGGATTTTATTTCATCAGCGCCGCGCTGGCTGCAGGCCAGCTGCTGCAGCTCCTTCCCGGCGCCTTTTATTTACTCGGCTTTCTCCTGATGTTGACCGGAAGCCTCACCCTGCTGGGTGTCCATTTCGCCCGGCAGCCCGAAGGGCGGCGTGAAGTAGGCCTGCTGGCCCTCGCCATCCTGATCGCCGTTGCCCCTTCGATCAGCCTGGGGATTGTCAGGCTTATTCGGTAATCTTTCCTCAAGCCGGCCTCCTGGTCCTGCTCGCCCTGCCGATCATGCCAGGGGCCTATTTCTATGCCATCTACCGCCGGCAGTTGGGCGGATTGGAGCTGCGCGCCGACCGGGTCATCACCTTCTTCATTTACGGGGTGCTGCTCCTGACCATATCGATCCCGATTGCGTTCGCAATCGGCCGGTGGTTCGACCGCCCTGAGACCGTGATCACGGCCGCGACATTGGCGACCCTGTTAATCTCACTGGCGACTGCCATCATTTACCCGTCTTTCCAACGCTGGGTCGAGCATCGCGTTTTGGGTATGCCGCTGCCGCCGGGCCAGTTGCTCGAGCTCTACACGGCCCGCATCATCACCAGTATAGATGCTGAGCAGTTAAAGCAGGTCATCTGCAATGAAGTCCTTCCCAGTTTGCTCATCCGCGAATCGGCGCTTCTTCGCCTGGACGAGGCCTTGAACCCCGTTCCCGTTTACACATCCGGCGTGACGGAAAAGCAGCTTCCCTCACCGGCCGAAATTCCCGCCTTGCTGGCGGAAAGCGGCAGGCCCCGCCGGGTAGGATCCGAGGCGGCCGGTCCCCTACCCTGTCCGTGGGCCCGCCTGATCCTTGCGCTTACGCTCGAAGGCAAGCCGGTCG
>CAVTZT010000003.1:0-182061 GCA_963739255.1 uncultured Chloroflexia bacterium | reverse complement strand
AAAGCCCCAAATGGATATCCAGCGAGGAATAAGTTTGGATTGATAGAATACGTAGTAAAGCATCAGGGCATCCAGGCTGAAAACGATGATCCCAATAGGATTAATCGAATAATCATGTCCTTGTAGTAATAAAGCGCCCAAGGTTTGAAAATAGGAAGCATTTGGAGCGCCTGCTTTTACAAATTCCTGACTTAATGGGATGAGTAATAGCCGGCTGATTACCAATGCAATATAGTAAACGGTCTCAAGCGCCCCCCTGAAAACAACATACCCTAGTGCCAAGGTTTCATTATGTTTTTTGAGAATTGGAAACAATATCACTGCAACCATGCCAAGCGCCAAGCCCATCGTTAACGTACAGAGGGCTCCTAGTACGATTTGATTTTCATTTGCAGAAACTTTTATAAGATAATCTGGACCATTTAGAATAGGTCCAGAAAAAACAAGACTTAGTATGCCTGCAACCGTCCCAATAATATATAACACTCCCACAATTATCGCTATCTTTCTGTTTGTGTTCATTTTTTACTCCTTTTTTGAACGTTATAGATGAGTTTCATTAAATTGGATTTGAATAAAATTGTGGCCGCCACCCGGTTACCGGAGGTTGAAATGGGCTCGAAATGTTATCAAAGGCAAACCTCCTTTCCAAGGTGCTTATACCCATTTACGATTTGACGTCTGACGTATCTGCCTGGTCGTGTTCGACAGGACTGACCGAGACCAATGGCATTCCCAAATCACGCACTTTTTTGAGCAAGCCATGCAACGCGGCCTGGTCAATCACCGGGCCGGTTAGAAGCGTGTCGCCGTCCTCTTCCAGCGTGATGGTCAGGCCCTCAAACCAGTCTGTCCATTGAGAACCCAAATGGCCCTTGAGCCTGATCTGATAGACCACGGGTTGACTTGGGTTAGTTTTTGGTTCGAATTCGTTTGACATCACCTTGTACCTTTTGTGGCCGGTCATTACAGTCCGTGCCACTTGCTCAATGTACAAGGATAATATCCCCCACACAGTGTTAACGAACAGACACTTTAGTGTTGGGTATAGGTGTTGTTTTTAGTTATTGCGGGGAAATGTTGAGGAAAATTGATGCTTACAACAAACCCAGTTCGCGGGCGCGGGCGATGGCTTCGGTGCGGCTTTGAACTTGCAGTTTGTCAAAAATTTTGCGGTTATGCCCTTTGATCGTGTCCAGGGCGAGGAAAAGCCGCTCGCCGATCTCACGATTCGAGAGTCCCTGGGCAATGAGTTGTAGTATTTTTAACTCGCGTTGGCTCAATGGCTCGATCAGGGGCTGGGCAGGGGGTAGATCAGATTTGTCTTCGTCTTTTCCGCTTCTCAGCTTCAAATGCTGCCAGTAGCTTGTCTGTGTAGTCTGGCATGATTTCACGCGCGGAAGCTTCGCGAAGCAGTTGCATCATGCTTGAGCCTTCGTCAAGGAACATGCGGACGTAGCCCTCCGGCTCGGCCAACGCAAGAGCATGCTGCAAAGGCAAAAGAGCAGCAGGGAGGTCACCTTGCGCGTGATAAGCAATCGCCTGCAATACCAGAATTTCGATCACGCTTCCCTTCCTCCCGCCTTCTTCCGCTGCTTTCAGCAGACGCTCCAACAGCCCCATTACCTCAGAAATGGAGCCATCTGCATGGTCGCTCTGATAGCGGGCCAGGAGCACCCTGGCCAGGGTGATGTGATCGAACTCGTGCAGGTAGCTAAGTTCGTTTTCAACGGACAGTCCCTGCTCACGCGCCCAGCCCAGGGCTTCACCCAACCGACCCTGGGCCACCCACACCCGTGTCTTCCGCGTCGCGATCGGACGCACATTCGGGGAAAAGTTAGCATCGTATAGGCGCTCGGCCTGGTCGAGCAGGTCGAGCGCGCCATCCAGATCGCCTTGGGCCTCCCGTATGCGCGCCATCGCCGCGCACCAGCGATACGGGTTTTGCTGTAACCCGGCAAGCTCACCCAGAGCCTGGCTGGTGAGCAGGTGCTGCGTGGCGGTCTTCAGATCGTTATGCTCACGGTGAAGGGCGCTCATGCCCACGTACATATCTGCCGCTCCCCGCAGGACTGGCGCGCCCGGCTCCGTCGCCCACTGCAATGCCCGCTCATAGGTGGTCATTGCCTCGTGGAGACGGCCTTGCGCGATCTGGATATCCGCCAGGACGATGGCGCCGCCGATGGCGGAAGAGATGTACCCGGCCAGCCGCACATTCGCCATGCCATCGGCAGTCATCCGGCGGGCGGCCTCGAGATCCCCGCTCGCCCATGCGGCGAGCCCCAGCTGCGAAGCTGCCCCACCGAGCATCAGATAGGTCGTCCTCAGGTGCGAGATCGAGCACCCGTCGAGCGTTTTTCACGGCCTCGGGCATATCGCCCCGGGCCAGGGCCTGCGCGGCACGGAGAAGGGCGATCATACCCGGCAGACGGCGAAATTCCTCTTCGTCCACGACGACCATCCCCGCCGTGTCGGCCGTGCGTGTCCAGCCACCGTTCGGCGTCCCGCAGCCGGGGCTCCACGCCCCCGAGCTCGCCGCCACCAAATAATGCGAAAGCATAGGCAACGCTGAGCACCGGCCTGAAGTGAACCAGCTCGTCGGGTAGTGCCTTTAGCCAGCCAAGCTCCGTGACCGTGGCTCCCTGTCTACTCCTGCGCATTTCTGGCACTGCCAGTTCGATCAGGGTCGCCGCTCGCTCGAAATCCTCAGCGGCCAGCGCGTGGCGGATCGCATTGTCCGTCGAACCATTATGCTCGTACCACTCGCTCGCGCGCCGGTGCAGGGCAGATACCTGATCAGGTTGCTCCGCCATCAAGTGCATACGAAGAACATCGGCAAAAAGATGGTGATAGCGATACCAACGCCGCTCGTTGTCCAGGGGGACGATGAACAGGTTGGCGTGTTCGAGATATTCCAGGGTTTCCTGCCCGGAAGCAGAAGGAGAACCCAAAACAGCGTCACACAGCGGGCCGCACAGGCGGTCAAGGATCGATGTGCGCAGCAGGAAGGTCTGGATGCTTTCGGACTGCTGTTGCAGGACTTCTTCAATCAGATAGTCCAGCACGAAATGGTGGCTGCCGGTGAAAGATTTGATGAAACTGGTAGTATCTGGATGTCCCTGCATTGAAAGCGCGGCCAACTGCAGGCCGGCAATCCAGCCTTCGGTGCGGGTTTCCAGTGCGGCGATGTCTTCCGCCGAGAGGTTCAGGCCCATCACCTGGTTGAGAAATTCGGCGGCTTCGGCGGGGGTAAAACGCAAGTCGGCGGCGCGCAGTTCGGTCAATTGGCCCCGGGCGCGCAACCGGGCCAGGGGGAGATGTGGATCTTCACGGGTGGCAATGACCAGGTGCATCTGCGGCGGCAGATGCTCGAGCAGAAAGGTGAGGGCATTGTCAACCGGTTTGGAATCAATCACATGGTAGTCGTCCAGGACGAGGACGAAATTGTCCGGGATGGTGGTGATTTCATTGAGCAGGGCTGTCAGAATCGATTCGATTGGCGGTGGCTGAGGGGATTGGAGCATAGCCAACACCCCTTCTCCAATATTCGCCGCAATCGTCTGCAAAGCAGCGACAAGGTAAGTCAGAAAGCGTGCGGGGTCGTTATCCCCTTCGTCCAGCGACAACCAGGCAACCGGTCGTCTCGCAACCGGCGACCCATTCGCTGACCAGCGTGGTTTTTCCAAAGCCGGCAGAGGCAGAGATGAGGGTCAGTTTGCGCCCCGAAGAGAGGCCCTCGTTCAGCCGCTCGATCAGGCGGGGGCGGGGGACAATTTTAGGCCGAGGCGGGGGAATATAAAGCTTCGTGGCTAAAATTGGCGCAGACATAGATCAATTATATGACACATATCCCAAAATTCAAAAAAACGGCAGGTGCACAGGTGCAGCCCCAGGTGCAGCGCTTTGTGGGAGTGTCTAAAAGGATGGGCTAAGAAAATCTATCACCACGGAGATCACGGAGCGCACTGAGATTTTCAAATGAAGTTGTTAGAATTAAGGCAAAAGAAATACGCCCTGGATCTGGGCGTATTGTTTGGAACATATCGATCATATAGACTATATGTGTGCCCCCAATGGGGTCCGAACCTCTGCGGGTGTTCAGTCCGTATCGCCTTGCCTCCCGACAAAATCCGTTCTACAATAAATCTACCATTACAGGTAGGGAGAGATCGATGAAGAAGAAACGAATCATCACCGTCAGCTTTATAATCCCTGGCATTGTCTAGTAGGAAAAGAATAGAGATTTCGTTCCATGACAGGGAAGGGAAAATCATGGCAGAGACCGGAAGAAAACTTGGGAAACTAGGCCTGGCGATCCTCGAAAATTTTGTCGAGAGCAAACTGGGTGAGAAATTCGTCACGGAGCTGCGCAGCGCAACCGACCGGCAGATCGCCATTACCGAGGCAATGCAGGCCACTGCGGACCGTCTTTGGGAAGAGTGGGAGGATAAGCTTCTTTGGAGTAGGATATTCATCCGCCTGCCGAAGAAAAAGGAATTGCTGGGCGAGCTGAAGCAGGCAATTCAGACGTTCTATGGACATCCTACTGACACGGGTTTTGCCAGGATATTGGCAGAAATCCTGGGGGAATACAAAGAATATCCGCAAGAGTTAATCAGCAATGTTGTTGGAGGGTACCTCACTGTCTTGACCGAGGAAATGGCTCTTTCAGACGGAACCTTTCGTGAGAATGTCCGCGGGCTGGCTGATTTACGAATGGTTGAGATCATGAGGCGTGTGGAGAAATTGCTGGAAAAACAAGGAGCACCACCCGTTGCTGTTCCTGCTGACCTACACAACGTGCACCAACTTCCCTCTCCTCCAGCAGATTTTACCGGGCGCGAGAAAGAGATAAAACAATTCCTGCAAAGCATCCAACAAGGCGCAACCATTTCCGGCTTGCAGGGATTGGGCGGGGTCGGCAAGACTGCTCTGGGTCTTGTCATTGCCCATCGTTTGAAGGACGAGTATCCCGACGGCCAGATCTTCCTCGACTTGCGTGGTACACAAGGGCAAGAAGCAATAACACCTGCCCAGATCATGGCCCATGTGATCCACAGTTTCCACCCGGAAGCCAGGCTTCCGGAAAGCGAAGCCGAAATTCTTTCGACTTATTGCTCAGTATTGGAGAAGAAGAAAGTATTGCTATTCTTTGACAATGCCCGTGACCGGAAACAGGTGGAAGCGCTCCTACCGCTGCCTGGTTGCCTGACACTTGTGACCTCTCGCCAGCATTTTGATCTGCCGGGGTTGAAAGCCCTGAACTTGGAGAAATTCGAACCGAAAGATGCGCGGAAACTTGTTCGTAGGATCGCCAATCGCGTGAAGGTCGGGGAGGCGGATGCCATCGCGAACGAGTGCGATTATCTACCACTGGCGCTGCGTCTGGCGGCCAGCATGCTGAACACCCGCCCGGACTGGACCCCCGAGGTGTTGATCGATAAATTGCGCGATGCCCTGGCGCTTCTTGGGCCGGTGGAAGCTTCGCTGAAGTGGAGCTATGATTTGCTAGACGAATCTCTACAAATACGCTTCCGGCAGTTAGGTGTATTCCCGGCGCCGTTTGATAAAGGAGCTGCTTCAGCTGTTTGGGGGATCGATGCCGAAGCCGCGGACGTTGCCCTGGGTGCCTTCCTTGAAGCCAGCCTGCTGGAGTACGATCGGCGCAGCTGGAAATATGATCTCCATGACCTGGTGCGGTCGTATGCCGAGCAAGAACTAGCAACAGATGTCGCTGGAGAGAATGCTGTGCACCTGCGTCACGCTCAGCATTATTGTTCTGTACTGGGAGCTGCTGAAGAATTGTATCTTCAAGGTGGTGAGAATATCTTGCGTGGCTTACAAATGCTGGATTCGGAATGGGAGCATATCAAGTCTGGTCAAAATTGGGCTGCGCAACATTCTACCAAACAGAAAGAAGCGATGGTTTTATGTGCTAAGTATCCCGATGCCGGAGTCTATTGTCTTATCTTCCGCCTCCACCCCCGCGTGCGCATTTCCTGGTTTGAAGTCACCCTTGATGCGAATCGGCAACTTGATGACCGGCGTGGCGAAGGGAATGCTCTCAGAAACCTGGGGGCAGCCTATGCAGACCTGGGTGATGCCCGCAAGGCGGTCGAGTTCTACGAACAGGCATTGGTTATTGCTCGTGAAATTGGTGACCGGCGCGGTGAAGATGCCGCCCTCGGTAACCTGGGGTTAGCCTACGCCGACCTGGGCGATGCCCGCAAGGCGGTCGAGTTCCACGAACAGGCATTAGATATCGACCGTGAAATTGGCGACCGGCGCGGCGAAGCTGCTGACCTCGTCAATCTGGGATTAGCCTACGCCGACCTAGGTGATGCTCGTAAAGCGATCGAATTCTATGAAAAGGCATTGGTCATTGATCGTGACCTTGGTGATCGGCGCGGCGAAGCTGCCGACCTCGGCAACCTGGGATTAGCCTACGCCGACCTGGGCGATGTTAGTAAGGCGGTCGAGTTCTATGAAAAGGCATTGGTCATCAATTGTGAACTTGGTGACCGACGCAGTGAAGGGAAGGCCCTGGGCAACCTGGGGCTAGCCTATGCCGCGCTGGGTGATGCCAGCAAGGCGATAGAGTTCTATGAAGAGGATTTGGAAATTGCCCGAGAAATTGGAGACCGGCGAGGGGAAGGTGCTGCCCTCGGCAATTTAGGAGATTTATTATTCAATATGGGAGAGAATCAAAAAGGGATTGAATTGATGAAACAAGCCCTGTCAATTTTCGAGGCCATCGATTCATCCAATACGCAATGGGCCCTGAACAAGCTCAAGGATTGGGGAGAACAATAATATAGTTTTCCAATTGTCCCATTTCCCTCAAACGGTCTTTTCAAGTCGGCTCGTGAGCCGCCGGGCGGGTGGGCTATGAGGTTATAAAGGTACAGGTTGGGAAGAATTGAATAGAATCACGAACACCCGTCAAAGTGACAGGTGTTCGCGTGAATCCTAGCAATACTATTGATTTCACTGAGGAAAACAAATCGGGTGATTTGCTTGGTCATCAGGTCCACTCAACCGTGATAGCCTTGCAAACACCCGCGTATCGTAGTGCCCCCAAGGGGATACTTTATATACGGATAATAGTTGGGCAAGAGGGTGGCATTTGAGATCCCGATTAAATATCCAGTAAAATCTTGATATGAGCAAGGTTTTAGGCTTGTATCCCAAGCAAATCGGTGAGAAACACACCGCACTCTGATAGTGCTGAAGGAAAGGGGCGGGATTTGCAGTTAATGACCATTGCGGGCGACTTGCGCGGCGATATAGGCGGCATCTTTACCCACTCCACCAAGCAGCGATGAACTCACTCCTTTTTGAAAGAGAAGTCCTATAAAGTACAATCCAGGGGCACTTTGCACGACCCCCTGTGAGTGCTGCGGAGAACCCCGTTCGTCGAAAATTGGTAACTTAATCCAGCGGTAATCTGGTCGGAACCCGGTTGCCCAGATAACTCCATCGGCTGGCAGGATGCGTCCATCTTCGAGCCGTGGTTTGCCAGACTGGATGCCTGACATGCGCGGGGTAAAAATAACGCCAGTCCCGGCAATTTCCTCGCGACGGGCTCGTCCCAACGGAGTTCCGTGATGGAGCACGTTCGCCTGCATCCTGCGTCCGATTGGAGTTTTCACTGTGAGCATATGAGTCATGAACCACCAGACCAGGCGGCCGTCAAAGAGTTTACCAAGTGGTGAATTGGCTGGGACGCGTCCAACGTCGCGCCCCGCCAGCCAGACCTGTTTGCCGGCTTTGGCAAGTTCGATGGCAATTTCAGCGCCGGAATTCCCCGCACCGACTACCAACACAGATTTGGCCAGAATTTGTTTTGGGTTAAAGTAATCGCTCGAATGCAATTGCAGGATTCCCGGATCCAGTTCTTTGGAAAAAGAGGGGGTATGAGGTGCCTGGAATGGTCCGGTGGCAACGATCACGTTCTTCGCAGTGAATCTAGCTGCACCTGCGGAGATCTGGTAATTTTGACCGTTGCGTCGAAGACTCTCGACTTTAACGTTGTGACGTACTGGCAGGTTGAACCGCCGGGCATATTCTTCCAGATAATCAGCGACTTCATCTTTTGGCGGAAAATAGTTTTTGGATTTCGGGAACGTCATTCCCGGCAAACTGTCGAACTGGCTGGGCGTGAACAACCGCAGACTTTCCCAGCGGCGCCGCCACACATCGCCAGTACTAGGATTCTTATCCAGGATGATAAAGTTCTCACCCTGGCGTGCAAGGAAATAACCAACGGCCAGACCTGCCTGCCCGCCGCCAATCGCAATAGTTTGGTAGGATTCTTCCTCACCGGTTAAATCTTTTTCCTGTTCTGTAGACATATAAGCTCCTTTACCTGTAAATGTTTATTTTGATACACCATTGCTGTAATCAATATACTTATGATATAATAAAAGAACAAATGAGTCAAGAGGCAATGACAAAATCAATCCCAACCAAACGCAAGTATGAATCGTCTCGACGACAGGCACAAGCACGCGAAACGCGCCGCCAGATTGCCGAGGCTGCTCGGAGCTTGTTTTTCGAGCGTGGCTATAGTGGGACAACCATCGATGCCATTGCGCAGGCTGCGGGTGTTGCGCCTGAAACGGTCTACTCTATTTTTGGCAGCAAGCGAAAAGTACTATCTCACTTAATGGATATTTCTATCGGTGGAGACGACCAACCAATTCGTCTACTCGACAGACCAGAGCCGCAGGCGGTATTGCATGATACTGATCAGCGCTACCAGGTGATGATGTTTTCCCGAGGGATCACTGAAATTTTGGCACGGGCCGCCCAACTTTTTGAAGTCGTGCGGTCTGCAGCAATGACCGAGAAAGAGATTGCAGACCTGATGCAAAATCTGCTCAAAGAACGCCTGGAAAACATGACCATATTCGTCAAGCATCTTGCCAGCAACGGTGGTTTGCATGAAGGGATGGATATTCCTTTGGCAGCCGAAATGGTTTGGACAATCACCAGTCCCGAAGTCTTTCTATTACTGACCCGGGATCGAAACTATTCCAAGGGACGATATTCCACTTGGCTCGAAACCACCCTGACCCGCCTGCTTTTACCCTGATTGTTTACTGGTATCGCCATCGATCATTCTTGAGAATTCGATTGCCCAAATTCAGAGGGCGTAAGATCTCGAAGATGGACTAAATACTTTTGCGATCCATATTCTGCAAACTGCCCTGCCAATCTTTTAAAACCAATACGCTCTGATTTCAGAGCGTATTCGACGAGAAAGACCATATGGAAAATATGGTCTATTTGTTCCTGTGCCCCCAAGGGAGTATTGTATATACGGATAATACAAAGGCGAGATGGGAATCCTGGGACGTTTTATGCCCATAAAATCGTAAAAATTTCAGTTCGACAGCTTCGAACTCTTTTTCACGTCCGCTCTTTTGTTGTTTTTTGATCCGACCGAAGAGTTTGTCTATATCCTTTTGGACAGTCCCAGCATGTCCGTGGCACCCGAAACATACAATGGGCATTAGTCTTGATGATTTTCATCTCCATGCAAAGCGCCGAGGTAACTGAATGCGATTAATACTCCAGTGACCAAAGCCGTGGCAATTGCATACCATACCTTTTCAAGCCCACTGATTCCGTCTTCAAAAAGGATCTCTACAAAGTGGACTGCCATTACAAGCACGATCACACTGCTTAGTTTTCCTTTAAGCTCTGCAAGATTTCTTGCCACCAGAGAAGTGGGCAATTCAACATCACTTACAAACAGCTTATAGATACTGACTGCCAGAATATATAGGAAAATCGCGATCAAGAACACATCGATCAGTTTGAGTATTGATATGGTAATGTCAGGCGCTTGACCGATGCTGAGGATGATCTTCATCCAGGTATTGATAGCCTGAGAAATTCCCCAGAACAAGGACAGGATGAAGGTGATTAGTAGACTAATCACTGCAATCAGGCTGAGATATTTACTTTTTTCAATGAGAGTTTTCATGTACACCTCTTCTATGCTTAATGAACAACCGATCTTTCAAGACCATTTCAGATTTCCTTGGACAGATGATCATAATCGCCGTATTTTTCTCCGCGCCCATTTCTCAATCTCGATAATGGCAAATGCGGCCAGACTGACGGCGAGCACATCCAGCCAGAGAGATGGTTTCATTGGCGCGCTGCTAAACAGGCGGTTCATGAAGGGGGCGTAGGTGAAGAGCATCTGGATCAACACCATCCCGATTGCGCCGCCGATCGCCCAGGGGTTGGAGAAGAAACCCAGTTGGAACGGCGATCTAGTCAGCGAGCGGGCGTTGAACAGGTAGAGGATCTCGACGAAGATAACCACGTTGACGGCCACCGTGCGGGCCTCCTCGACCGAGGCGCCGCGCCCCAGCTCATACTCGAATAGGCCGAAAGCCCCCGCCAGGATGATTAGACCAACCAGCAGGATCCGAAATATCAGAGCGCCGGTAAGGATAGGCTCATCCGGATTGCGCGGCTTGCGGCGCATAATGTCGGATTCCTTTGGCTCAAGGGCCAGCGTAGTTCCCAGCACCGCCGCTGAAACCATGTTGATCCATAGGAGCTGGATCGGAAGGATTGGCAGAGTGGCTCCAGCAACGATGGCTGCCAGCAAGACCAGCCCTTCGCCCAGGTTGGTTGGCAGGGTCCAGGCGATGAACTTGGTCAGGTTGTCGAAGACGCCGCGGCCTTCCTCAATCGCAGCCTCGATGGAAGCGAAGTTGTCGTCGGTCAGGATCATGTCGGCGGCTTCTTTCGAGACATCGGTGCCGGTGATACCCATCGCCACGCCGATGTCGGACTGTTTGAGGGCCGGGGCATCGTTGACGCCGTCACCGGTCATCGCCACCACGTGGCCGCGTGCCTGCAGCGCCTCAACCAGGCGCAGTTTCTGCTCCGGGGCGACGCGGGCGAAGACGTTGACTTGCTGAGCCTTCTCGATCAGCTCGGCGTCGGTCAGTTTTGCCAGCTCGGCGCCGGTCAGGACCTCGCCGCAGTCGCCGCTGCACAGACCGATCTGGCGTCCGATGGCAGCCGCCGTCAGGGCGTGGTCACCGGTGATCATCTTGACGACGATTCCGGCCCCTTGGCTGGCGCGCACCGCCGCGATCGCCTCGGGGCGCGGCGGGTCGATCATGCCCTGCAATCCAAGCAGGGTCAGATTCTGAATGTCATCGAATGAGAGCCTTGTTGCCCCGGGCTTTTCCAGCCGGGCGAAGGCCAGGACACGCAGGCCGCGCGAGGCCATCTCCTCCATATCCGCCCGGAAGCGGTCCGCGGGGCAGGGGACCGGCTGCCCGTTCGCGTCCAGCCCGCCGCCGCAGCGTTCGAGCAGCACCTCGGCCGCGCCCTTGACGTAGACCATGCCGCCCTCATGCAGGGTGGCCATGTACTGGTGCTGCGAGTCGAAGGGGATCGAATTGAGACGTGGGGAAGTTGCGATATCCAGGCTTGCTTTCCGTGCAACGGAGATCAGCGCTCCCTCAGTTGGATCACCGGTCACGGTCCAGCGGCCGTTGGTCTGTGCCAGCTGGCTGTCATTACACCACAGCCCGGCGCGCAGCATTTCGCCCAGGGCTTGATCCTTCTGCCACTCGCCGCCGATCTCGCCCTCCGGGGCATAGCCGGTGCCGCTGACGGGATAGGTTCCCCCCAGGGTGCGCAGCTCGGTAACGGTCATTTCATTTTTCGTGAGAGTCCCGGTCTTGTCCGAGCAGATGACGGTGGTCGAGCCAAGTGTCTCGACGGCTGGAAGGTTGCGGATGATCGCCCGCCGTCTGGCCATGCGGCTGACGCCGATCGCCAGGGTGACGGTTACCGCCGCTGGCAGGCCCTCGGGGATGGCGCCGACCGCCAGGGTGATGGCAGCAAAAAGCGTCTCGACCAAATCCTGGCCGCGCAGCAGACCAATGCCGAAGGTGGCCGCCGCCAGCACCAGGATGACGATCAGCAGTACTTTGCTGAACTGGCTGATCTTGCGGGTCAGGGGCGTCTCGAGGTTGACCGCCTCGGAGAGCAATTGCGAAATGCGCCCGACCTCGGTCCGGTCGCCGGTGGCGGTGATGATGCCTGTGCCCGTTCCGTAGGTAACCAGGGTGGAGGCATAGGCCATGTTCTTGCGTTCAGCCAGAACCGTTTCGGGGGACACGGTTTGGCCGGCATCCTTGGCCACCGGCAGCGACTCGCCGGTCAGGGCTGCCTCGGCGACCTGTAAGTCGCGGGCGGCGATCAGGCGCATGTCCGCTGGGACGCGTGCCCCGGCCGCCAGCAGGACGATGTCTCCGGGAACCAGTTCGGCGGCCGGCAGGCGTATGGTCACCCCGCCGCGCACGACGGTCGCCTCGGCAGTCATTGTCTTTGACAGGGCAGCGATGGCCTGCTCGGCGCGCGCTTCCTGGATGTAGCCGATGATGGCGTTGATCAGCACCACCCCGAAGATGACGGCCGCGTCAAGCGGATCCTTGAGCACGGCGGTCACCACGCTGGCAATGACCAGGATGAAAACCAGCGGGTTCTTGAACTGCAGCAGGAACTTGACCAGCGGGCTCCTGCCCTTGCGGGGCGTCAACTGGTTGGGGCCGAAGTGCTCCTGCCGGTGCCTGACCGCAAAGGTGTCCAGCCCGCGCTGCGGATCGGACTCGAGCAACTCCAGGACCTCATTTGCCGGGAGATGGTGCCAGTGGTCTTGCAAGATGGTGTCCATCATTCCTCCTCGTTCCGCTGATGAGACGAATGGTATCATATCTTCCCCGGATACCCTTTCATCTCATGTCCTTAAGAAGAAATCATACCATCCAACGTATATACGGAGGTAATATTGAGGCGAGAGGGTAGCAGATCAGTAACTAAGGTAAAATGAGGGCGCAAAAGAAAAAGAAACCGCACAAATCTGACAATATTTATGCATACGAAGAACTCAAGAAATTCCGACAGGTGCAGTAATGACATTTCCAACGGTTAACGGTTCTAACTTGCTCAGGCAGAAGCTGACCCTGCCTCAGGATTTTCAAGGCAGGCTCAATCTCGTTTTCATCCCCTTTGAACGATGGCATCAGATGGAAGTGGATTCTTGGAGCGCTCTGGCTGAGGAACTGGAGGAGAAGTACGAGGGCCTGGTTTATTACGAACTACCTACTCTCCAGAATGGAGGGTCTATCTACAAGATTTTTCTCAATGAAGGCATGCGAGCCGGTATTCCCAACCCAAAGACGCGTGAACGAACAATTACGCTATACCTCGATAAGGCAGATTTCCGTGCTGCGTTGGATATGACGGATGAAGAGCACATTTATGTCCTGGTGGTAGATCGCCAGGGGAAAGAGTTCTTCCGCGCTCGCGGCCCGTATAGCCGCGAGGCAGAGGCAGCCTTGTGTCAGGCACTTTCCCGGCTCATTCCCAAAATGGAGTCGTGAAATGAGTGCAAAGAAATGGCTGATGCTTCTCATAAACTTACTGGGGGGTGGTGCGGTGATCGGGAGTTATATCTGGGGCTTCCTGACTCACCCGAACGCCGGGCAGGCCCTGTGGGGCGGGGTGCCAGACAGCATTCGGCCATTCTATACGGCCGGCATGGTCTTGGCCGCTACAGGTTACTTTGCCTTCACATACTTTATTCTCTTTCGACTCAACCCAAATAAAACGCGGGTGTTTGGCCGCTTCCCCTTTGGATTGTTCAACGTTCTCTATGCAGCTATCCTAGTTCCCTCTGCGTTGTGGATGCCGCTGACGTTATTCGCACTGGAAGGACCTAGCCTCGGTTTCGTATGGGCAGTGAGGATCGTACTGGCGATGGTCGGATTGGCCTCCGTCGGTCTTCTACTTGCCTTATTGAAAGTCGAGCCGCGTCTGCCCCGGTGGGCCCACCGGATGGCCGTGGCCGGATGTGTGGGTTTTTGTCTCCAGACAGCCATCCTGGACGCGACCGTCTGGGTGGCTTTCTTTAAGGTTTGAACAAGAAGCTACTCATCCCCGTAAGGGTTTAGACAGATATGACCATTCGAATCGTCACGGACAGTTCTTGCGATCTCCCTCCGGAGATCATCCAGGAACACAGGATCACTGTGATTCCGTTGTTCATCAATGTCGGTGATCAAAGTTATCTGGACGGCGTCGACCTGTCCCATCAGGAATTCTATGAACGCCTGCCAGGGTTCAGGCCCGCGGCGAAGACGGCCGCGCCCGGCCCGGAGGTGTTTCGAAAGACCTTTGAGCAACTGGCCTCCGAGGGGGCGACCGAAATTCTCTCCATCCATGTTTCAGCCAAACTGAGCGCCATTGTTGACATCGCCCGTACGGCGGCCAAAGAAACCACCCGCCTGCCGGTGACGGTCTTTGACTCACGCCAGCTCAGCCTGGGGACCGGTTTCCAGGTCCTGGCGGCTGCCGAGGCGGCTGACCGAGGACTTTTGATGAGCGAAATCCTCGTCCTGCTAGAAGAACAGATCCGCCGGACCCACGTCTTTGCGGCCCTGGACACATTGGAATACCTGAAGCGCAGCGGCCGGATGAACTTCGCCATCTCTGCCCTTGGTACCCTCCTTCAGATCAAACCCTTCATGAAAATGTATAACGGCGAGCCGACCGTCGAACGGGTGCGCACACGCAAAGGCGCCATAAAACGGCTGGTCGAACTGCTCGAAGAGTATGGCCCATACGAAAAAGTAGCTCTGTTGCATTCCCATGCTCGCCAGCGTGCGGAAGAATTGCTGCAGGAGGTCAGAAGCCTGCTGCCGGCGGGAGATATCTGGGTGGAGGAGATCACCCCGGTCCTGGGCGCCCATATCGGCCCGGGCGTCATCGGTTTCGCGTGTATCTCCAAAGAATAATCTCAAGGAGGATTCGCATGTCATTTATTGAACTATATGGTATCGCTCTCCTGGTCATCCTGGGATGCATGGCCATTCTATGGCTCATCAGCCTGCAACTTAAAAATTCCAGCATTGTGGACATCTTCTGGGGGACCGGATTTGTGATCGCCAACTGGGTTTATTTTGCGCTCACCCCCGATGGTTTCCCGCTGCGCAAGTGGCTGATCGGGATCCTTGTCACGATCTGGGGGCTGCGTCTTTCGCTGCACATCCTCCGGCGCAACTGGGGCAAGGCGGAGGATTTCCGCTACCAGGTCTGGCGCAAGGAAGCCGGTACCCGCTGGTGGTGGCTCAGTTTCTTCCGGGTCTTCCTGCTGCAGGGTATTTTGATGTGGATCATTTCCGCCCCTTTGCTGGCCGCCCAACGCGGTGCGAAACCGGCCCATTTGATCCTGTTCGACTTCCTCGGGGTGATCGTTTGGGGCATCGGGTTCTTTTTCGAAGCGGTCGGCGATCTACAGCTGGCACGCTTCAAGGCCGATCCGGCCAACAAAGGCAAGGTCATGGACCGCGGCATGTGGCGTTACACCCGTCACCCCAACTACTTCGGCGATTCAGCCCAGTGGTGGGGTTACTATCTGATCGCGGCCTTTTCAGGGGGCTGGTGGACGATCTTCGGTCCGATCCTGATGACGCTGTTCCTGCTGCGTGTTTCGGGCGTGGCCCTGCTGGAAAAGACCCTGGAGAAACGCCCTGGCTATCAGGAATATATTCGCAAGACCAGTGCTTTTATCCCCTGGTTCCCTCGCAAGTAATAACGCTCAAAGAAAGGAAATGGATATGAAGATTGCGAAAGTTCTCGCCTTGCTGGGCCTTTTGGCCATGACCGGCATTTTGATCTACGGCTTCACGGTGGGGAATTTTTCCTCCGAAGGGGCGAAGCTGATCGGCATGCCCTGGGGGATTGTCTCGCTTGTGGACCTGTATGTCGGCTTTACCCTGTTCTCGTGTTGGATCGTCTTCCGTGAGAAAGCAGTGCTCCCTTCTATCATTTGGGTCATCCTTATGATGGTACTGGGCTTTTGGGCCGGCGCCCTGTACACCTTCATTGCCCTGCAGACCAGCGGCGGGGATTGGAAGCACTTCTGGTACGGGAAACGGGCGTAGGCTGGAGAAAACTCATGAATATCCTGCAAATCCTAAAAATCATTTGCGCCGTCGGGACCGTGGCGACTGGATTCATTTCGCTGCTGGCGCCGCGTTCGATCAAGAGTTTCACCGGCCTGGAAGCCACCGGGCCGCGCGGCATCACCGAGATCCGGGCCGTGATGGGTGCCCTGTTCATCGGCCTGGGCATCGCCCCCTTCATTCTAGGATCACCGGCGGTCTATCAAGCCCTGGGCATCATGTATCTGGCCATTGCCCTCGTGCGGACCGTTTCCATGTTCCTGGATAAATCGGTGGTGCAGTCCAACATTATCAGCCTGGCGGTGGAGGTGGTCTTCGGGGTAATTCTGGTGCTCTAGCTCTCGCCTGGGTTGTGCAAGATGTACCTAACGTACGCCAGCTCCTTATATAGCAGAAGGCCTCCGTTGTCATCGCGACTGCGGAGGCCTTCTTGATTTAGCGATGATGATCAGGGCCGGAGAGTGCCAACCCAGATCTGCCAAGCCAGGGCGGTCTTGGCCAGCAGGCTCAGGACAATATACATGCGTTCCCCGAAGAGATAGTCCTTCCAGGGGCCAACCTTTTTATATTGCAGGACCATGTTGACCGCAAAGATGCTGAAGAACACGAAGATAGTCGGAACGATGGCGTACACGAACGCCGGCGGTTTGGCATCCGAGGAGCCAAGCGATCCATAGAAATACAGAAAGATAACGATCCAGGGGAAGATCCCGGCCAGGCAGCCATAGATGTACGCAGTCCAGTCTGTCTTCTTGGTGGTCTGGTTGTGCAATTCCATCATGATGCCGAACAGATTCATCATGGCGTTGACCCCAAACATCAGGATCAAAGCTCCCAGGTCCGATACGCCCACCAGCATGCCGATTAGTACGATCATCAGCGAAGAACTCAGTGCGTATTCATAGAATCGGGCCGGGTTCATCCCGCTCTTCAACTTGGCCACATACCACTTGTACCCGAAAGTGGACAGGGCAAAGTGGGCCAGGGCGGAGAGCAGCAGAAAGACTGCCACTGCCGGGCCGAAGCGCAGGTTGTACGCCAGGGTCGGGTTGGGAACCAGGGTCATTTTCGCTGGATCAAAGCGCAAGAAGTTGGTGTAGACCGGGAAAGTGGTGGCGTTGCTGATGGCGATCATAAAGATGCCCTGCGCCAAGTGCAGGAATCCCATCACCAGATTAAAGCGACGCAATCCTGTATAAGTTTTTTCTTCGGACATTGTAAAACCTCCTTTGATATCCTAAAACAGAAATGGGTTAACTGAAACGCTATTTTAAAATTTTTATGCCCACGGATAATATATCACGTTGTCTCTTCCAAAGTAAGGCATTCCGAAAACGATTCTATCTCTTCTCCTGACTCGTTGATGCCGCATTTCCGCATGCGCGTGCATATTCCCCAGACACGTTTCATCGATATATCATACCTATTGGCTAATTCCCGGATCGTCTTTTTTTCGGCGGTATGTAATCGGAAAATCTCCAGATCCCTTGGATTGACCGGCCGCGGCAGCCTGAGTGGGAGTGGCTTCTCCGCCAGGTGGAGAGCGAGTTCGTAGATGGACTGGATGCTCTTGCAGTCCATATTGTGCAAACCATACTAGAGAAAAAAGTACTACGCTCTGAAGTCAGAGCGTAGTGGAAAAGAAAATACCATATGGAAAATATGGACTATATGTTCGTGTGCCCCCAAGCGGACTCGAACCGCTGTTTGGGCCTTGAGAGGGCCCCGTCCTGGGCCACTAGACGATGGGGGCGTTGTAGCACCGCTGACTAATGCCAGCGGTAGGGCGTTCGGCGGCTGGCCCCAAAGGGGTGCTTCGCGAACGCCGCCTTCACCGAGCGGACGTGATTTTATCAGACCGCTCCGGAATCGTCAATCAAAAAGACGTGCACCTCCTTCGGACCGTGGACGCCGATGGTCAGGGTCATTTCGATGTCGGCGGTGCGCGACGGGCCGGTGACCAGCACCGCCGCCGGGGCCTGGCGGACTTCGGGTAAGCGCAGCGCCTCCGGCAGGGAGGGCAGCACGTCCCCGGCACGCAGCAGGACCACATGGATCTCGGGCAGCAGCGAGGCGCTCAGCGGACGGCCGGGGCCGCCGGTCAGAACCAGGGTACCGGTGTCGGCCAGCCCGGCCAGCGCGCCGGTGACCCCGCAGCGCACCGTCGGGTCGGGGGTGCGCACGACCGAGATCCCGGCCTCCGGCATGGAGGCGATCGTCTGCGCCCCGCTTTCGTCTGCCAGCACGGATGTGACTTCGCGTTCCTTCAGAAACTCTGCCAGCCGCCCGGGCAGCCCGGCCGCGGAGACCGGGTGGACGAACCCGCCCAGGGCGGTCAGCTCCTCGGTAAAGCGGGCGACCGGCGGTTTTGCCGCCTCCCTGGTCACCGCCTCACTGACCCCTGTCTCTGCAATTACTGCCTCGCTGACCTCCTGCCGGATATCCTTCCAGCCCGAACGGAACGTCCGCCCGGCCAAGCGCGGCAGATCCTTGCTGTAGCCCCAACCGGTGACGGCGGGGAGGCGCATGAATGCCGAGCGGGGGGAATAGATCCGGCTGAGGAGTGCGCCCAGGCGCTGGGCAACGGCGAACAGGCCCGAGGTCGAAGCCGCCAGGCGGAAACCTTTCAGTCCGAGCTTCAGTACGCCGGGCACACCGGTTCCTTCTTTTTTCTTTTTGTTGATTGTTTTCGGCTCGACCCCTGCCCGAACGCGCAGCAGCAGGCCGGGCAGGTCGATGTCCACCGGGCAGGCCTCCTTGCACGCCCCGCACAGGGAGGAGGCCTGGGCCAGCTGGCCGAACTGCTCCAGCCCGAACAGCCCCGGGGAGACGACCGAGCCGATCGGGCCGGGGTAGGGGGCGATCGAGCCGTCCGTGCCGCGGTAGGCGTGGCCGCCGATCTCGCGGAAGACCGGGCAGGCGTTCAGGCAGGCCCCGCAGCGGATGCAGTAGAGCGCCTCGGCCAGTTCCGAGGCGCGCAGGCGCGAGCGGCCGTTGTCGAGGATGACCAGGTGGCGCTGCTGCGGGCCGTCGGGATCGTCCGGGCGGCGCGGGGAGCGGATCAGGCTGGTGTAGACGCTCAGCTTCTGCGCCGTGCCCGAGCGCGGCAGCAGCGAGAGGAACAGCGCCAGGTCGTCCAGCGTGGGGGCCAGGCGCTCCATGCCCATCAGGGCGATGTGGATCGGCGGCAGCGTGGTGACCATGCGCCCATTGCCCTCGTTGGTGACCAGGCACAGCGTCCCGGTCTCGACCACGCCGAAGTTGACTCCCGACAGCCCGACGTCGGCGGTCAGGAAGACCTCCCGCAAGACATTGTGGGCGGTGGCCGTCAGCACGGGGATATCTTCGGTGTATGGGATGCCCAGCTTGTCATGGAAAAGCTTGCCCACGTCCTGGCGGCGCAGGTGGACGGCCGGGGTCAGGATGTGCGCCGGCCGCTCGCCGCGCAGCTGGACGATGTACTCGCCCAGGTCGGTCTCGACCGCGCGCATGCCCGCCTCCGCCAGGGCATGGTTCAGGTTGATCTCCTCGCTGACCATGGACTTGGATTTGGCCACCAGGAGGGGCGAATTGTGACCCGCCCGTGTGGATCGACAGATATCCAGGATGATTTTCACTGCCTCCTCCGCGTCGGCGGCGCGGTGAACCTGGATGCCGTTGGTGGTGGCTTTTTGGATGAAACGCTCCAGATATTCGTCTAGGTGGGCGACGACATCGGCGCGCACGGCATGGGCGCGCTGGCGGCGCTCCGGGTAGTCGGGCAGTGAGGCCAGGGCGGTCAGGCGTCCCTGCTGGCGGCGGGTGAAATTGCCGTCCAGGGCGGCCTGCAGGGACGGGTTGGCGATCGAGGTGCGGATGTGGTCTCGGAAAGCGCTCATCGGGTTTGCTCGGAAATCCAGTTTTGGTAGAAAATGCCCAGCGGACTGACCGCCCCGCTTTGCATTGCGGTGAGGGAGGCCTGGTTGATCAGGCGGTTGATTTCGGCATCCGAGTCCGTGTGTACTTGGTCGTAGTCGAGGTAGGCGAAGAAGCTGCGCGTCCAGAAGAAGGAGACGAACTCGATCCGGCCGGCGCGGGACATTTGCGTCAAGGCCTGGATGAACTTCTCGTCCAGCGGCTCGAAGAGCGAGAAGGTGTCCCGGCTGTAGATGCGGGCGTAGTCCCCGCCAAGCGTGGACAGCTCGCTGGAATTGACTTTGTACAGCCCGGCTTCGCTGATCGCCACGCGCTTGCCGGCGGCGTGTGCCTGCTGCGCCGCGGCGTAGGCGCGCTGCAGCAGGGCGGCGTTTTTACCAATCGGGTAAATGTGGAGGTCGATGCAGTCCAACCCCGGGATGTTCATAAGATCATTGAGGTAGGCCGGATCTTCCCAGGTGCCTGCCCCCGCGGCAAGCAGCAGCCCGTTGGGGTGCCCAATCTTCTCCGCGCTGGAGCGAATGAAGCCGGCGTATTCGGCCACGGACATGCGGAAACCGGTCAGCATGGCGATGGTGGTCGGCTCGTCGGCAATTTGCAAATAATCCGGTCCGATTTCAGTGGCGATGGTCACCAGCTCATCTTGCTGGGCGGCCTGGAAGGTGGCCAGGGTATATTGGCGCCAGTCCACGTTCAAGGGTGAGAAGATGGTGCCCGAAAATACCGGCCCGACCTCCACCAGGAATTTCATGCCGCGCTGGTGGATTTCCGTGCCGACCTGTTTGTAGAATTGTAAATATTCCGCCGAACGGGGGAAGCTGGCCTCCAGCAGCGGGAACTTGATCCCCACCACCACGCCCCGGACCCCCAGGTCGTGCAGCGCATCGAGCTGCTTGCGGACGAGCGGAAGGATTTCCGGCCGGAGCAATGCCTCCCCGATGTTGCCGTTGGCGTAAGCCAACTCGGCGGCGAAGACCGGCACCTGGCCTCCGTCCGGGGGCATGGAGGCGAGAAAATCGTCCAGGGAGGTGTTCAGGTCGTCGTAGGTTTTCAGGTATTCAGGCGGAATGCCCGTCGACCAGATGGTGGGGGTGGAGAGAGCCAATGTTGGGCTGGAAGGCGGTGTGGCCGTCACCAGGCGGTTTGACCGTCCGCAGGCGAGGACGGCCAGGGCGAGAAGGAGCAATAAAGCGGCGAGGTGTTTCATTGAGGTTTGAGCCCGATGTAGAGGCCGCGGCCGTACAATCCTTCCGAATCATAAATCACCTCCAGGTTGCAGGCGCGGAAGGAATTGAGATATTCCTCTTTCGTGAAAAGGGTCAGCGTGTGGTCCTCGGTGAAGTACCGGATGCCTTCGGGCGTGCCGACCAGGAAATGGAATTTAAAGGACGACAGGTTGCCCTGCCTCTCGCTGATGTTCATGCGGGCGATCTTCAGCTCGGGCTGGTCGACGTAAGTGGCGTGGACGCTGCCGGTGTGCCAGTCTTCCGGTGAGAACCAGGGCTCGACGATCAGCACCCCACCGGGTTTCAGATGCCGGGCCATCGTGGCGACAGCCTGCTTCAGCTCGGCGACGCTCTTCACGTAGCCAATGGCGCTGAACAGGCAGGTGACCACGTCATACTGTTTGCGCAGGTTGAACTTGCACATATCGCCCTTATGGAAGGTGATGCCAGGATGCTTCTGGCGGGCCACGGCGAGCATCTCCTTGGCAATGTCCAGGCCTTCGACCTGGAAGAACTCGGCCAGATGACCGGCATGCAGGCCCGTCCCGCAGGCCACGTCCAGCAGCGCGTTCCCGGGCGCCTTTTTGAACTTGCCGGCCAACTCGTGGATGTGCTGCGCCTCGGCGGCGTAGTCCTTGCCCAGGTTCTGGTAGACGGTGTCGTAAAGATAGGCGGACTTGTTGTACATGCTTGCCCTCTCCTGTTGTTTCAGCGTTGGTTGAGCACTTCGGCCAGGTGGACCACGCGCTGGGCCTTTCCCATGCGCTGCAGGCCGCCCTGGATGTGCATCAGGCAGCCGGCGTCGCCGACGACCAGCGTAGGGGCAGCGGTCGTCTCCAGATTGGCGACCTTGCGTTTGAGCATCTCGGCCGACAGCTCGGGGTGCTCGACCGAGAAGACGCCGCCAAAGCCACAGCATTCGTCGAAGCCGGGCAGCTCGACGACCTCCGCCTCCCTGACGTGCGACAGCAGGGCGCGCGGCTGCCGGTCCACGCCCATGGCGCGCAGCAGGTGGCAGGAGGCATGATAGGCCAGCTTCCCCGGCCAGCGGGCGCCCAGGTCCGTGACGCCGCGCACGTCCACCAGGTACTGGCTGAATTCGTAGGTCCGCTCGGCCAATGCCCGGGCGCGCGGCAGCCACTTGGGATCATCCTTGAAGAGCTCGAGATAGCTTTCCCGGACCATGGCCGCGCACGAGCCGGAGGGGATGACCACCGCCCCACGGGTGCGCTCGAAAACCCGGATGGTGTGCTCGGCCAGGGGGCGCGCCTCCCGGCGCAGGCCGGCGTTGAAGGCCGGCTGCCCGCAGCAGGTCTGGCCGGTAGGGAAGTCCACTCTCACCCCGGCGCGGTTCAGCACTGCGACCAGCGCCTCGCCTATCTGCGGGTAGAAGGAATCCACCAGGCAGGTGATGAAGAGTTGAACGGTGGGAGGGGTTGGATTTTCAGGCATCGGCTTTTTCCATTTCCATTCTCTGACGGACGAACTCGACGAAGGCGTTGAACTGCTCCTCGCCGACCTGCTGCTTGGGGATCAGGAGAGGGCTGTTCCCGCCAGAGATGGATAGCACCGCCCGGGTGGCGGTCACCTCGATCCCGTCGACCAGCTTCCAGGCCAGCTTCGTCTGTGCGCCTTCCGTGATTTGCTCCAGGCCATCCGGGGTGGCGCGCAGGCTGCGTTTCGAGCGTGTGAAAGGCACGGCGACGGCTCTCGCCACCGCCCGGCGAATGCCCCGCTCCAGCATGCGGCGGTAAACGAAGGGATATCCCAGGAAGAAGATTATGCCCAGGCTGCCAAAGACGACCAGGAGGGCCAAGCTTGCAAAGGCCAGGAAAGATCCCACACCCAGCAACAGGAAACCGATCAGGTAGCCGGCTCTCTGAACGTTCAGGCGGCGGCGGACCGCCGGGGATCTTTCGGCCCGGGATCGGGCCAGGTCAAGCAGGTCGTCTTCGCTCAGCTCGTATTCGATTTCGATGCTTTCTTCGGCTTCCATCTGGCCTCGTGGAGACTATCCTGGGCAAAGTTGAAAAGAGCAACGATCTCGGGCAAGACCCTTGCGAGTGGAAATTGTACATCACAATCATGATTTAGGCTTATCCGCCGAGGCCAAAGGCAGTGCGGATGAAATTGAGCCAGTTCAGCAAGACCATCCCCTGCCCGGCCATCCAGATCATGCCGACCAAATTGGACAGGAGCGAGGCGCCGATGACCAGCTTTTCCAGGAATCGCAGCTTGCCCTGCATGCCGGCTGCCACCAGGATCATGAGAAAGACGATCACGTCCAGGATGTAGCGGAATCCGTATTGGGTGGAACCGGTGTTGTGATACAGCCAGAGAGGGATCATGACGGGCAGCAGTCCGACCCAGGCGGCGAGGATCAGCGGCTTGCGCAGGGAGGCTTTAAAGGCGTAGACGAAGGCGGGCGTGACGAAAAAGATGCTCATGCCGATGGGATTGACCGCCACGGGCAGGCCGGTGGTGTCGTGATGGACCCGCAGCAGGTAGCTGCAATACTTGGTAAAGCCAAAGGCCATTTGCCCGTTCAAGTCCGGCGTGCCAAACATCGAGACGTAGAAATTACACGGGAAGAAATGGACATTGAAACCACCGTATTTCGCAAACGCCGCGACGATCGCTCGCGAGCCCTGGACGTATTCGTAACCAAAATCCAACGGATGATGAAAGCGCAGATAGTTATAGAGCAGCAGCCCGGCGATCGCTGCCGCCCAGGCCAAACTAAATGGAATGACTTTCTGGAGCACCAGGCGCCAGTTCCGCGTTTGCAGCACGACGTAGGCGACGTAGAAAAGAGCGCTGAACAGGACCGGCGGGCGTGACAGGATTGCCAGGCCGAGCCAGATGCCTGCCAGCCAGCCGCGATTGCCGGTCAGGGTTTCCCTGACGAACAAAATCATGAACGTGACCCCCAGGACCTGGGCATTGAACCACACACTGCCCATGCTGGCGATGTACCAATGCGCCGTACCGGCGGCAAACAAGAGGGTCAGCCAGTTGCGGGTGCTTTCGCCGATCTCGTGAGGAAATCCCGCTTGGGGTTTCAACCTCCCCAGGAGATCATAGATCGCCAGGACATTCAGCGCACCGACGACGATTCCGAACAGGATATCGCTTACGTTCAACCCCCAAATGGCGACAAAGGGCAGCAGGACGAGAGCGGGCGCCACGGCCCCGGGCACGAACCAGTATCCGTTGTAAAAGATCAGGTCATAGGTGTCGGGGGGCACCTCGATAAGATGGAGCTTGGCGTGCAAAAAAGAATAGGCAAGATAGACGTACTGAGGCGTGAAAGAATTCCAGCTGGATACCGGGCCGGAGCTCAAGAAATACCCAAGAAAGGCCAGGGTAAAAACCACCAGGTGGCTGCGGAATGTGCGGGCTTTCATGCAGACGTGTTCTCCTGCGGTAAAATAAGGCCGGTTTCTTCCCTCAGCGCATCAACGCTCTCCGCGCTGGCCCGGGCCCTCATCGGATCTCGAATGTATTGTCGTAACGATGCAGAACCGACCGGTTGTTCCCTGGTTCCTATGGGGGAGATTGTACATCACAATTGCGTTGTAAGATTACACAAATGGCGACAAATTTGGTATGATAGTCGGCTTGGAGGGACCTAATCATGGCAACATTTCGCACCAAGACGCCCAACCACTTCGACCTGCCGCGGCGCATCTCCCGCCTGGGCGAGCTGGCTTACAATCTGTGGTGGACCTGGAACCCCTCCGCCCAGCGGCTGTTCTACCGGATCGACTTCGCCCTGTGGGAAGAGGTCAACCATAATCCCTTGCGGTTCCTGCGTCAGATCGGCCGGGTCGAGATCAATGCCGCCGCATTGAACAGTGCCTACCTCGAGCTCTACGACCGGGTCTTTGCCAACTTCGACGCTTACCTGAAAGCCACCGACACCTGGTTCGCCCGCAACGCGCCCAAGCGCAACAAACACACCATCGCCTATTTTTCGATGGAGTTTGGGCTGCACGAGATCCTGCCGATCTACTCCGGTGGTCTGGGCGTGCTGGCCGGCGATCACCTCAAGGAGGCCAGTGACCTTGGCCTGCCGATGGTCGGCGTCGGTCTGATGTACGCCGAGGGCTACTTTTCCCAGCGCATCTCCGAGGACGGCTGGCAGGATGCGGTCAACAATCCGCTTAATTTCGATGACCTGCCGGTTCTTCCGGTCCTGGATACGCAGGGCAAACCGCTGTCGATCGCGGTCGATTTCCCCGATCGCTCCATCACGGCTCACATCTGGGAGCTGCGCGTCGGGCGCATCCCCCTCTACCTGCTCGACACCGACCTGGACGAGAACAGCCCGGCCGACCGCAACCTGACCGCCCGTCTCTACTGGAGCGACCTCGACCTGCGCATCGCCCAGGAGATCCTGCTCGGCGTGGGCGGGGTGCGCGCCTTGCGGGCCATGGGTTACGACCCTGGCGTCTGGCACATGAACGAAGGCCACGCCGCCTTCCTGACCCTGGAGCGCGCCCGCGAGCTGGTCGCCAAAGGCACGTCTTTCGCCAAGGCCCTGGCCGCCACGCGCCGCGGCAACGTCTTTACCACCCACACCCCCGTCCCGGCCGGTAACGACGAGTTTCCTGTCTGGCTGATCGACAAGCACCTCTCCGGCCTGTGGACGGTCCTGGGCTTGAGCCGCGACCGGTTCGTCGACCTGGCGCGCCACCAGCAGTCCTGGGGGGATACTTTCAGCATGCCCATCCTGGCCCTGCGCGCCTCGGACGGCCGCAACGCGGTCTCCGAGCTGCACGGGCGCGTGGCCCGGCGCATGTGGCATTTCCTCTGGCCGAAAGTCGAGGACGAGGAGGACGTGCCCATCACCTACGTCACCAACGGCGTCCACCCGGCCACCTGGATGGCGCGCCGCTTGCGCGTGCTCTATGACAAGTACCTCGGCCCGGATTGGCTGGAACACCTGGACGACCCCGAGCTGTGGACCAAGGTCGATGCCATCCCCGACCTGGAGCTGTGGGCAGTGCGCGTGCATCTGAAGCGCAAGCTGGCCTTTTACATGCTCAACCGCGTCCGTCAGCGCTGGATCAAGGGCGGTTACCATCCCGTGCAGGCCATCGCCTCGGGAGCACTTCTCGATCCCTACGCCCTGACCATCGGCTTTGCCCGCCGCTTTGCCACCTACAAGCGCGCCAACCTGATCTTCAGCGATATGGACCGCCTGCTGGAGCTGGTCAACCAGCCCAACCGCCCGGTGCAGATCGTCTTCTCCGGCAAGGCGCATCCCGCCGACGAGCCCGGCAAGATGCTGATCCAGGAAGTCTATCGCTTCGTCAAGAGAGCCGAAAATGGCGGCCGGCTGGTGTTCCTGGAGGACTACGACATGAACCTGGCCCGCTACCTGGTCCAGGGGGTCGACGTGTGGATGAACACCCCGCGCCGCCCGAACGAGGCTTCCGGGACCTCGGGCATGAAAGCGGCCATGAACGGTGTGCTCAATTTCTCGGTGCTGGATGGCTGGTGGCGCGAAGGATACAGCGGGGAGAACGGCTGGGCGATCGGGGACGACGCCGACCCGGAGGCCGAGGTCCAGGATGAGGCCGATGCCGTCAGCCTGTACGACGTCCTGGAAAACCAGATCATCCCACTGTACTATTCCGATCGCGGCGCCGACGACATGCCGCGCAAGTGGATCGTGAGGGTCAAGGAGTCTTTGCGCACGATCACGCCGCAGTTCAGCACGCGGCGCATGCTCAAGGAGTACGTCGAGCGCCTGTACCTCCCGGCGATGAAATAATCCCTGAGAGCGACCCTCATATAGGGTTCCTGGAAATCCTTGGGGGGGAGCCAGGCGAGGTCGGTCGTCACTTTTTCGAAATGGAAGGTGTTGGATGCTGAGCTTTTTGCTTTCACCGGCGGCCTGGCTGGCCGGGCTGACCATCTTTGCCTTGCGGGTCAGCGACATGACCTGCGACACCCTGCGCATGCTGTTCGTTGTGCGCGGGCGCAAAGGCATCGCCTGGGGGCTGGGATTCACCCAGTCGCTCATCTTCGTGATCGCCATCACCTCCGTGTTGAGCCACTTGGACAATCCGCTCAACGTGGTCGGTTACGCCGCCGGTTTCGCCACCGGCAACGTGGTCGGGATGTGGATCGAGGAGCGGCTGGCGATCGGGCATGTCAAGATCAGCATCGTCACCCAGCGGCTGGGGGCGGCCCTGTCCCAGGCGCTGCGCCAGGCCGGCTTTGCCGTGACCGAGATTCCGGCCCGCGGGCGGGACGGCATGGTCAGCATGCTCAGCGTCAGCGTGCTGCGCAAGGATGTGGCCAAGGTGGAGGCCATTGTGCATGCCACGGATTCCGAGGCCTTCGTCATCTCCGAGGATGTGCGTCCGCTGCGGCGCGGTTTCTGGCGCGCGTAATAAAATAAATTTCTAAAACGTAAAACGAAAAAAAAGAGCACTTCGGCGATGGAGTGCTCTTTTACGTTTTACGTTTTATTTTTTATTTACTTGAACCGCCCGTCCTTGTAAACCACCTCGCCGTCGACGAGGATCTCGGCGTCCTTCTTCATCCCGCAGATCATGTCCCAGTGGATGATGCTTTTGTTCTTGCTGCCGGTCTCGGGATAGCCCGCTCCGAGTGCCATGTGGAAGGAGCCGCCGATCTTCTCGTCGAAGAGGATGTTGTGCGAGAAGTGGTCGATGCCGTAGTTCGTGCCGATGGCAAACTCGCCCAGGTAGCGCGCCCCGGATCGGACTCGAGCATTTCCATCAGGTACGCCTCGTTCTTGCTGGCCTTGGCGGCCGTGACCTTGCCGCTGGTGAAGGTCAGCTCCACACCCTCGACCATCACGCCGCCGTAGATGGCGGGGAAGTCGAAGCGCACCCAGCCGTTGGCTGAATCCTCGACCGGACCGGTGAAGACCTCGCCGTCGGGCATGTTGGCCTGCCCGAAACAATTGATGAAAGGCCGGCCTTTGACCGACAGGCTCAGGTCCACGTTCGGGCCGCGCAGCACCACCTGGCTGTGACCCTTGAGGCGCTTGACGATCTCTTCCTGCTGGGCTTCCACTTTTTTCCAGGCGGCCACCGGGTCGTCCTGGTCGGCGTAGCAGGCGCGGTAGACGAAGTCCTCGAATTCCTTCAGGCTGGACTCGGCCTCGATGGCGTAGCCTTCGGTGGGGAAGAGCGTGCTGACCCATTTGAAGGAGCGGTCGGCGCCGCGGCGCATCTGGGTTTCCAGGATCGGTCCCAGGGTCTTGGCGCGGCGCTTCTGCTTGGCCGGGTCGACGTGGCTCAGGGCGCGCGGATTGGTCGCCGACATGATGCGGACGCGGCCTTCGAACTGCTCGTAGGCCAGCTTGCGGAAGGTCGGCGGGAAGTCGAGCTGGGCGTCCTTCGCATGGGTGAAGAGCAGTTCGTCCAGCTCGGGCAGATCCAGCAGCAGGTGGGGATGCCCTCCGGCATCCAGGATGTCAGCCACCAGGGCACTGACCAGCGGCGCGGCGGCGGTGGTCGCCTCGATGGCGATGCGATCGCCGGGCTTGACCTCGACGGAGTGGTGAACCAGGATGTGAGCAAGTTTTTCCACGCGGGGATCGGGCATGATGGGTCTCCAGTTGTTGAATTAGATAGGAAAATTATATCACCGGGTGTCCACAAGATTAAACGCAGGATGGATGCGCTTCTATTCCTCTTTCGAAAGGACTGCCAGCATTTTTGCGTGCAGTGCGGGCGGGGCGGCCAGGATCCCGCAAGGCGGGGCCAGGTAATCGGGTCCGCCGGTCAGGTCGGTGACCAGCGCTCCGGCTTCGCTGGCGATCAGGCCGCCGGCAGCCAGGTCCCAGGGGTTGAGGCTCAGCTCCCAGTAACCGTCGAAGCGCCCGCTGGCGATGTAGCACAGGTCCAGGGCGGCCGAGCCGAGGCGGCGCACGCCCTGCGACAGGCGCATGAAGCGGGCGAAGTTGTCCAGATTGTTCCGGGCCGAGGTGGCCACGTCGTAGGCGAAACCGGTGACGAGCAGGCTGCGCCGGATCTCGGAGGCGGAAGAGACGCCGATCGGATCGCCGTTGCGCCGGGCACCTTGGCCGTGCTCGGCGCTGTAGAGCTCGTCGCGCAGCGGGTCGTAGACCGTGCCCAGCATGACCGCGCCGTTGTGCGCATAGGCAATCGAGACGGTGAAGATGGGGATGCCGTGGGCATAGTTGACCGTCCCGTCCAGCGGGTCGATGTACCAGCAGTCGCGGCCCGAGCCGGGCAGCCGGCCAGCCTCCTCGGACACGATGCCATGGCCAGGATACTTGCGGCGAATCTCGTCGAGCAGGAAAGCCTCGGACTGGTGATCGACCTCGGTCACCAAGTCGATGGATCCCTTGTAGTCCACCTGGTGCTCGCCCTCGTAACCGGCGCGCAGGATGGCACCGGCCTGGCGGGCCAGCCGTTCAAGATCGGGGAGTGTTGGAAGCATGATCAATGATCGGGGTGCTTGTAATCGTCCAGCTTTTTGTAGATCTGCTTGAGCTCCGCCTGGATGTCGTCCCGGTCGCTCGTCGCCTGCTTGAGCAGCGACTCGAACGCCGGGCGCTGGTCGGGCGGCAGGGTGGGCAGCAGGCGCTCGGTACGGGCGATCTGTGTGTTCTTATGTCGCAGTTTGTTTTCCAGCCGTTCACGATAGCGGCTGTAGAACTCCGGATCACCAAGCGGCTCGGGCGCCTTGCCGGCTCCCTGGGTGATCAGCTCGGCGATGGTGAGCAGGAATTCCTCGGTGTCGATCGGCTTCTCGATGAAACGCGCCGCCCCCAGGCTGATGGCGAAATCCCTGTCCTCGGGCGCGACGTAGGTAGCGGAGAGGAAGATGATCGGGATGTCGCGCGTCTTGGGGTCGGTGCGGATGCGGTGGGCCAGGGCATAGCCGTCCATCTTGGGCATCAGGATGTCGGTGATGACCAGGCTGGGGCGTTCCTGGGCAATCTTCTCCAGGGCTTCCTGACCATTGCGCGCCGTGTTGACCAGGTAGCCCTTGAAGCGCAGGGTCATATCCAGCAGTTCCAGCACGTTGGGAACATCTTCGACGACCAGGAGCGGACCGTGTGTATTAGTCATGGTAATTAATTGTAGCCGTGATTGGAGGACAGGACAAGGTCAGCGTTTTCCATTCCACTCGTCGATCAGCCGCTCGAAGTATTCGTCCAGGTAGCGCAGGCGCTCGGCGGCGATCCTGCGTGCCGTGGCGGTGAACATCCGCTCGCGCACCTTGCGCAGTTTGAACAGGTGCTCGTGGTACGAGCTGTGCGGTTCGCCGGGTTCTTCCTTCCCGGTGTTTAGGAACCGTTCCGAGGGCGGCGAGTAAAACGGCTGGCCGTCCAGCGCGGCGTAGGCGATGACGCGCGCCACCCCGACGGCACCCAGCACGTCGAGCTTGTCGGCGTCGAAGAGGACCTTGGCCTCCAGACTGTGCGGCGGCTCGGACTGGTCGCGGTAGCGGTGCGCCCGGATGCAGTGCTGGACGGCGGCGATGCGCTCCGCCTCCCAGCCTTCGCCCGCCAGGACCTGGGCGGCGAACCCGGCCGAGGCGTGGTGGTGGTTCTCACGGACCGAACCTTCGCCGGGCGCGGCTCCCTCGGCATCGTGCAGCAGGGCCGCGGCGCGCACGATCTCCGGGTCCGCGCCCTCGGCCTCCGCCAGCCGCTCGGCCATGCGGTAGACGCGCAGCACATGGTCGAAGTCGTGGACGGCATCCGCGGAAGCGTACCAGCCGCGGGCGGTTTCGATGTCGGGCATGTCAGAAGACTCCGAAGTAATGCAGGATGGCGAGGATGGCCAGGATGGCCAGGACGACCAGGCAGCCCTGGATCAGGTGTTTCAGGATGTGGTGGAAGAAGAAACGCACCACAATGAAAGCCACGACCAAGCCGACGACGATGATGATCAACCAAAGCAATTGGTTGAGGCTGAGGGTGGAAAAATCGAGCGACATTTCCGCTGCCTCCGGGAAAGGGGATTGCTAAAATAACGCCAATTATGGGTAAGCAAAGAAACAGAATCGTGTCGTTGCGAGCCGCGTTCTGTGCGGTGAAGCAATCTCCAAGCCGGCCAGGAGATTGCTTCGTTGGGCTTCGCCCTCCTCGCAATGACACAAAAAAACCTTACCCATACCTCATGTTAAAATCTGTTGCGCCCGGGGTCATTTCAGACCGCGGGACGAGATGCGGATTCTACCAGGTAGACGCGCCCGCGCTTGATCACCTGCCTGACTAGGTTTGTGCCGAAGCGGTAGCCGAGCTGGCGGTAATCCGGAACAGCGAGCACCAGCAGGTCGGCCTGCTTGCCCGGTTCGATCGACCCGAGCCGGTCGGCGCATTGGATCGCCTGGGCGGCATTGATGGTGGCGGCAACGACGGCCTGGGCGGGGGTCAGCTGCAGGGCGCGGCAGGCCAGGGCGATGACGAACTGCATCGACTCGCACCAGGCCGTGCCGGGATTGCAGTCGGTCGCCAGGGCCAGGATCCCGCCGGCGGCGATGATCTTTTGGGCAGGCGTGTATTCGCTCTCACCGAGCCCGAAGGGTGTACAGGGCAGGGCCACGGCCACCGTCCGGCCTTTTGCCAGGGCTTGAATGTCCCTGTCCGAGATCTTGACCAGGTGATCGGCCGAGGCCGCGCCCAGGTCGGCAGCCAGCGAAGCGCCACCCAGGTTGTCGAACTCGTCGGCATGGATCTTCAAAGGGAAGCCGAGCTCCTTCGCCTTTTCCAGGATCTGCCAGGATTGGTCCAGGGTAAAGGCCCCGGTCTCACAGAACACGTCCACAAAGGGCAGCCGGCGGCCCGGCGCCTGCTTCTGCCACCACTGGTGCACGAGGGGCAGCATTTCGGTGCAGATCAGGTCGGTATAGGCCTGGGCCTTGTCCTTGAATTCCGGGGGGATGGCGTGTGCACCCAGGAAGGTCGGCGCCAGCTCCAGCGGACCCTCGGCGTCCAGGGCCAGCAGGACCTCCAGCAGGCGCAGCTCGGCGGCCGTCTCCAACCCGTAGCCGGTCTTGGCTTCGGCGGTGGTGGTGCCGTGGGCGAACATGCGCTGCAAGCGCAGGCGCGTTTGCTCCATCAAGGATTTCGACCGGGGCGGCGCGCGTGGCGCGCACGGTGGAGAGGATCCCGCCGCCCGCCGCCAGGATGTCCAGGTATTTGGCCCCGCCCATCTTGCTCTCGAACTCGGCCGCCCGGTCGCCGGCCCAGATCAGGTGGGTGTGCGGGTCGACGAATCCAGGCAGCACGGCGCAGCCGCCGGCGTCGAGGCTCTCCTCGTCCGGGTAGGCGTGGCGCAGCTCGCCGGTCGGACCGACGGCGGCGATCTTCCCGTCGCGCACCAGCACGGCGCCGTCCTCGATCAGGCCGAGCCGGCCGAGGTCGCCGCCGCGCTGCGGTCCGCCGGAGAGAGTCAAAAGCTGGGAAGCGGAATGGATGAGCATGGGAATATCAGTTTTCGGGTTGATTTTACCCCGCTGCAGCGTAAAAATGCCGATCAAATATGAAATACCTGGACGTGACTCGTTTCAAGATCAGGAGGATTGAAATCAGACCGTTGCCCGGAGTTTGCGCAATGACTTGGAAAAATAGGGAATTGACCCCGATCATCCACCAGCCTGGCGACGACTGGCGGCGGCAGCGCTGGCCCGGGCTAATTTAGGTATAAACAGCAATGAGCCGCCTATGATCACCAGTACCAGCGGGAGGAGGCTTTTCCACGTTTTCAAGCCGAATAATCGCTGGCCGAGGTTCCATCCGTATTTGCCGGCCAGTAGTTGCTTCATGCAGTAACTGTAAACAGGCATGTATTGAAAATAGCTTAGATTTTTGATATTCATCACCGTATCTTCGGGAACCTGGACAACGCTGGCCACCACGATGATCATTTGGAAAATGGAGACGATGCAGAGGATGAAGACCAGGAAAAAGATGCGCCGGGGGACGAATACCAACGGCAGTGACAGGAAGGGGAGCATTGGAATGAGGAGTTGGGGTCCGATGGCATAACCACCCCACCACATGTAGTAACCCGAATTAATCAAGAGATAAGAAATAAGCGCCAGGAGCGTGATCACCGCTTCCATACGATATTGCTTGTCCCGGAGCATGAAGTATATTCCCACCAGGGCCATGAGCAGGACCGGTGATTGCCAAAAAATGCCGTCAGCCGGATGGAGCGTAATGTAATAAAGGACATCAAGTTTCGGTACGGTGATTCCCATAAACCCCTGCGCCATGGCGGTATTGAAAATTGGTTTGGCTTCAAAGGAATAACCGATTGAAAAGGGATTTCCGAAGCACAGGGTATTGTATGTCATTAATAAGGCTCCCGGAATTAGAACGCCAAGTGCAGGGAAGGCAATTGATTTTGCAGAAGGGAATAATCCTTCCTTGTGTGCCACGATGACGAAATAAATGAGCAATGGCAGGATGATCACTGCCGTCGTGTATTCGGTGATCAGCGCAAAACCCAACGAGAGTCCGATGAGGAACAGATTGATGAACCCGCGTCGCTCAGGCATGATTCTGAATTGAAAGATCAGAAAAAATCCACAGAACAGGAATGTTGCCGCAAGCTGATGGCCGTAGAAAAGGATGCTGTAGGGCAGGCACATCGTCCCCAGGGCGATGGCGACGGTGGCGATAAACGCCCGGAACCTGCTCCCTGAAAGATACTTACAGATGACGTACATCAGACTTCCGGCAAATGCGGAAGGCAACCCAATCACACACAGGGTCAGGTAATGTTTCACCAAACCGAGATTGTGATTGATGAAATCCAATCTGAAAAGTTTTAATGACCAATACCAAGGAAGGTAAAAGAGAGCCCCGACAACAGAAGTCCCAATTGCTTTGTCAGAGTAATAGTGACCGTTGTAGAAAGACTTGTCTCCAGTATCGAGGTCTTTCATTGCCTGGAAGGAATTGATCGTCAACCGTCCTTGCTGGACAATTGAAAGGACGAGCGCAAGGCGTGAATTGCCGTTATTCGCCGGATCCTGAAAAAAATACATATAAGTAAATGCAAGAAGGATGAAAACCAGAAATGCATCACGTTGATATTTCAGCTTCATGGTATTTTTCTATTTCCTTTGCCGATCTTTCATTTTGTGAAAGTGATGATCAGGCCGGTAGCTTCCTCGGGGCAACCGGCGACCGGCTTCAACTTAAGGCTTGAGCTCAAATCCGCCAAGCAGATAGGTTCCGCCTTCCGCGCTTGGTAATATAGAAACTTCATTAAACCCTCTTTTTACTGCAGTTGCAGGAACGCTAATTGCCTTTGTTTCAAAATTTTTTGAATAGGTGCCTTCCATTAACTGCCTTCCGATTTCACGCCCGTTTCTTGAGAAGACGATGATATAAACCGCCTTGTCTTCCAGCGTGATTTCAACGTGGCGAGCATGTGAGGGTTGATCGAGATCTATCTTGATGCCATACATCGGGAAAATAATATTCCCGGCCTCATTGTGCAGTATCGTGGAATTACTTGGGTTTTTAATATCTGATAAGGAAACGTGTAATAGAAGGGAGTCTTCATATGCAGAGACAAGGTATGTATAGTAGCCGAAATTCAATTTCCAAATTTCCACCAGGCGCCTGGGGTCTGTCAGCCTGCCGGAGATGACAAGTTTGAGTTTATCATAATAAACAGCAAGGTCCTTATTCGCAATCTCGTTTGTACCGGATGAAACGGACTCTACATAACCCTTGGGCAGGAAGCGCGTAAACTGGGCCATGAACCAATAAGCTTTAGGCACCGGTTTTAAACGGGCAAGGAGGGGGTCGCTCAACCCTAGGATATCAATGATATGGACCCCTCGTCCGGCATAGAAGCCGGCATACCCAATTGCAGGTAAGACAGAAACATTCTGGCCGGACTCTTGGAGCTTAATGCCTTTGAGCACAAGATCGTTATTGGGCAAGTCGACAAACCGATTAGCTCTAAGGAGGCCGGCACCCTGATAGTATGCTCCACGTGCATCAGTTATTCCCCAACGGTCCAATGTAACCTGTCCATTCGCACCATAATCAATACCACTTTTTAAGGTAGGATATGGCGATGTCATTCCGATGAGTATCACAGCGGCGATCATTACATAATATTCCGCCGTGGGCATAATCTTGCGGTTAACGATGACGCCGACAGCGCCGACCAAGGGAATGGTCAGAAATCGGCCAGCCATCCAATCGCCGCCGATTTTCACCACATAGGCAAGGTAGAAAATAATGCCAAACGCGACAAGGAAATGGCGGAGGTTTTTATCTATCGCTGCAAGGACGATCCCACCGATGATAGCAACCATGGTGATCGGGTCGGAGCTGAGAGAACTGAAAAGGTAAAAGAGGCCTTGTTGTGCCAATTCGCTTGCGGGAATATTGGTATTGAGTTTTGCATAGAAAGTATTGGGAAATGGAAATCCATAATAGAACACTGAAAAGCCCTCCCAGACGATTATTGGGAGGAAACCTAGAATAACCGCTGCAACCGCCTGTTTACTCCGCACCTTCCAAAACGCATGGATCAAAGCCGGGAGAAAAAATAGAATAGCGTCAGGCCTGTTCAGAGCACCAAGAGCTGCTGTGAATACCAGCAGGAACAATCGGCGGACTGTTATCGGTCCTTTGCTGAAATATAAAACCAGAAACAGGATGGCCAAGAGGTGGGAGAGCGGATTTTCCAGACCAGAGGTTGAGTAATCTACAAAAGCCCGGGAGAGCACGAGAATTGAAATTCCGAGAGCTGCGCTGGCAGTTGAGAGAGAAACGCGGGTCGCGAGGATGATGACGGCGGCAAGAGAAAGAACAATCGATAAAGCAATGCTGGCGTAGAAAAAATTGCGATAGAAATAGAACGTCACCGACATCAAGAACAACCACAGCGGGTGAGTGAATGCCTGCACCCGTTCACCGGGATTAAAAACCAGACCTTGATGCGCAAGAAAATTCGCAATCACCCGAAATGTGATATAGGCATCCTCGCCCACCCACGCTGTGCGGATGAGGATAACGGCGTAGATTGAAATCAGAATCGCCAGGAAAGCTTTTCGCATATCGAGGTGAGATGCCGGGGTACTATTGGATATATCGAAGGTCATATGGTCCTTCCTTATATCTGAAGTTAATCCCTATTCCAATCTCTAGATATTTGTAAGCGAAGCATGAAATTTCAAAGAAGCGAAAGAGTACTCGCACATGATCAACCCCAGAGTATAGGTGTCATTTAAATCCTTTTACTCATTCTTCGGGAACTTCTTTCTCAAAAACTCGATGACATCCAGGTCAATGACCTCCCCCTCGCCGTTCCAGCGCTCCTCCAGGTTTTCCATGCCGACCAGCTCGCGCAGCGCCTTGCGCGTGGCTGCGTCGAAGATGCCTGTCGGGCTGCCTTGATAGTGCCCGCTCCGGCGCAGGAGGTCCTGCAGCTCCGCCGCCAGCCCTGCCAGTGGGACCAGCTTCTCCGCTTCCGTCCTGCCAAAGAAAAGGTGGTGCAGGATCAAGAGCTCACGGAGCTTTTGGATCGGTTCGGGATCGTCGTCGACGCGCAGGTCCAGGTAGCGGTCATTGTTTCCGCCGTAGCCGCCGCTCTGGCGCACGACCAGCACCGCCGCTGCCTGGCGCCCGCGGCGGTCTCCGCCCGCTTCCTGACCGGCCTGCAGGGCCGCCACGAGCCAATCCGCCAGCTCACCCGATCCGCCCCGGGCGCCCTCGAAACCCGCAGCCATGGCGGCGACCGTGCCGGAGACGAGGATATTCCCCTGGCAGGCGTAGCCGTCCCCGACCTGGTGCCCGGCCCAGGCGGTGCACTCGGCTCCGGTAAAGGCGGCGGCCCGCCCCTGGCGGTCGACCAGGCCGACCTGCCGGGTTTCCCTCCCCGGGTCGTCCTTGATCAGCGCTTCGAGTGCCGCCTCGGCCGCCAGGCCATTTTTCATCAATTCCAGGCCGCGCGGGCCGTACGTCAGGTTGGCATATGACTGGGTGGCAACCGCGCCCGCCCCTGCCTGCGCCCAGGGGACCACGGCCCCCACGGCGAGGAACTTGGACTGGACCGCCACGCCCCATTCCTGCCGGCGAGGATCATGGGCGACAATCGAAAAAGTAGCGACAGCTTTCATTCTTCCCTCATGGGATCAGCCTGGTTTCCGTGCGGCGCAGCGCACATCGGTCGCAATTCATTTCTGCTCTATCATCCGGCACAGCCTCTCCAGAATGTCCCGGGCATAACCCGGATGGAAAGTTGCTTTCCGGGAGCTGAGGATCGACTGGAAAAAGGTGCCAAAGCCCGTGGTCTTCTCTTCGTCGCCGGCCGCGCCCTCCTTCGACCCCGCAGCCATCGAAGGTCCTGGCAGGACAGGCACCTCGACCGGTAATGCGTAGCGCTCGCGAAAGGATTTCTCATCGAATTGTGCGCGCTTGTAGCCGGTGGCTGCGACGAGCAGCGGGAGTTCCTGCACCCTGGTCCAGGCCAGCGTGCGGTTCCCGGCCAGTGAGGCGAGGCCGATCAGATTGAGCAGGCGGTACGAGCCGAGGTGGTCCTGCTCCCGGTCGAAGAGGATGAGCAGGCCTGCCAGCGGGACCGGAAACTGCCAATCCCCCAGGCGGCTCCGGTCTTCGAGGACTGCCACGGCCGGGACCTTGGCACTGAACAGGTGCAGGGAGGCATATTTCCCCGACATCCGGGTGCATTCACCGCAAATCAGCGGCAGCCTGCCCTTCTCTCCCGGGATCGCCGGGGCGCGACCGGAGCCGCACCAATTGGCGGTTGTGGTGCTCACTTCCCGGCCGGCACAGGCGGACCGGATGAACAGGTAAGGGCCGATGATCGACCCATTCCCCGTGCAGACCCAAATTCCCAGGCCGGAAGTTGGGGTCGCAGTGCCATCCGAAGGTTTTTCCAGGGGGGTGTCAATCATCGTCCACCGTCCGATTGGAGAACTGCCTCCATACCGATGGAAGCGGTAACTTTCTTCGTACCACCCGCAACTATACAACATCTCCCGGCCGTACACAATGGTCTTGGGCAGCGATGACCGTCAGGGGTGCCGGATGTGGAAAAAAACCTCTCCCTGCCCAGGCGGAGAGGTCGGTGAACGGAACTGCCCGGGCGCTGTTAGCGGCGGTATTTACGAGCCACGCGCAGCATGGCTTCCAGGCTGCGTTCCACGTCGGACTCGGTCGTGGCCCAGGATGAGACGCTGATGCGCATGGCGGTCTGACCCTGCCAGACGGTGCCGCCGCACCAGCAGGTCCCGTCCGCCTGGATCTCGGAGATGATGCGGTCCGTCGTCTGCGCCTCGCCGAATGAAACCAGCACCTGGTTGAGGACGACCTCGTTCAGAACCCGGCAACCTGCGGCCTGGAACCCCTCGGCGAAGCGCCTGGCAAGGCGGCAGGTGCGCTCCACCAGCTCGGCGACGCCACCGCGGCCCAGGGCGCGCAGGGCAGCCCACACCTCCACCCCGCGCCCGCGCCGGGAGAGCTCGGGGGTGAAGTCGGACGGATTGCGATAAGGGCTGTCGGTGGGCAGGTATTCCGCCGTGATCGCCATGGCGGCGCGCAGGGCGTCCGGGTCGCGCACGAAAGCCAGGCCGCTGTCGTAGGGCACATTCAGCCACTTGTGGGCGTCGGTGGCCCAGGAATCGGCCTCGGCCAGGCCGCCGGTCAGCCCGGAGAGGGCGGGCACCGCCAGCGCCCACAAGCCGAAGGCCCCGTCGACGTGCAGCCAGGCCCCGGCCGCGCGCGCCCGCTCGGAAATTTCCTCGAAGGGATCGAAGGCGCCGGTATTGACGTTGCCGGCCTGGGCGCAAACGATGGTCGGTCCGGACAGAGGCGGCAGCGCCTCCGCCCGCATGCGTCCCTGGGTATCGACCGGCACCCGTACGACCCGGTTGCGTCCCAGGCCCAGCATCCCCAGCGACTTGATCAGGGAGGGGTGGGCCTCGGCGCCGACGACCACCGTCACCGGCGGGGCGCCGATCAGTCCGTCCGCTTCGACGTTCCAGCCTGCCCGCGCCAGAACGGCGTGGCGCGCCGCCGCCAGGGCGCAGAAATTCGCCATCGTCGCTCCGGTAACGAACGCGCCTCCGCTCCCCGGCGGCAGTCCGAACAGCTCGACCAGCCAGCTCAGGGAGACCTGCTCCAGGACGGCGGTGGCGGGCGTGGCATTGTAGTAGGCCGTGTTCTGGTCCCAGGCGCCGGCCAGCCAGTTGGCGGCCAGCGTCACGGGCAGGGAGCCTCCGATCACGAAGCCGAAAAAGCGCGGCCCGGCCATGGCCATGGTCGCCGGGGAGCAGGTCTCGTCCAACAGCTGCAGGACCGTCTCGGGTGGTGTGGGGGCATCCGGCAAGGGTCCGTCCAGCCGGGAGAGGGCGGCGATCGCCTGCGGAGACGGGGATACGCGACGGGATGGCAATCCTTCGAGGTAGGCGAGGGCGCGCCGGGCGGCGTCTTCCATGATTTCACGCATACTTGGCTCCTTTTCAGGGCAAATGAGTTCAAATAATCGGACTATTATAGTCTATTTTATTCCACCCAAGGAAAAGCTGGGACCCCCGGCGCGGTAACCGTCCCAAGGGCTTCCCCGGAAATTCACGGATCGAGCGCCGTTTTATAAAAGCAATGAGGAACCGGGAGAACTCTGTTTTGGGTCCGCCCGCAAGCCCGTCTGCATCCTGCGCAGCGCCAGGAGGGCGAACAGGTTGAAGAGGACCGCCCCGGCCGTCACGACCGGGAAGCCAAAATGAAACAGGAACGCAGCCAACGGTGCGCCGATGGCACGCCCGAGCGAGATGAAAGCCACGTTGAAGGCCATGACCGTGGCGCGCGACTCCGGCAGGACCTCGGTCATCATCGGGATCGAGCTGACCAGGGTGAATTCGAAGGAAATGTAGAACAAGGCCAGCCCGGTCAGGGCGCCGGCTTCCGTCCGGCCGAGCAGCGGCAGGAGCAGCGCCGCCAGGGAGTTGACCGCCAGACCCAGGGCCACGGATTGCGGTTTCCCCAGCCGGTCCACGAAGGCGGCGACCAAGCCTTCCCCGCTCAGCTCCGAGAGGCCGATGACCGCCGCCGCGGCGCCCAGGGCGGCGATCTTCAGCCCGAACGAGTCTTCCAGCCAGACCCCGAATAGGAGATTCACGACCTCGTTGGCGGTGCTGGCAAACATGCCGATGCACAGGCCCGCCAGGGCCGGGGCGAAGGTCAGCACCACCCGGAAGTTGACCCACAGAGTCGGGATCTCTCCACCGGGCCGGATGTCCTTCGGCAGCATGCGCGCCACCCCGGCGAAGATCAGCACGCCGAGCACGGTCATCAACGGGAAAGGCGCCATCCAGCCGCGGCGGGCGATCAGGAAGCCCATCAGCGGGACGCCGGCGATGAAGGCCAGCGACCAGCCGAACTCGGTCACCGCCAGCGCCAGGCCGCGTCGCTGGTAGTGAATGCGGTCGCCGAGGTAAGCCTGCATGGCGGGATCGAAGACATATTTGCCCAGCGTGGTCAAGATCATGGATGCGACCAGGGCGGGGAAGACCGGCCAGAAGACCACCAGGGCCGCGCCGAGGACGAACAGGGAAGTGCCGAAGAGCATGCCGAACTTGCGCCCGCGGCGGTCGGCCACGGAGGCGGCCAACGGGTTGAGCGTCCCGACCAGGCTGCGGGCGGTCAGGGCGAGGGACATGGTCGTCAGGTCGACCCCCAACCCGCGGGCGAAGACGGCCAGGAAGGGATAGATCATCCGGTAAGGGGTGTTGAATATGGCACGGATGAGGGTGAAGACCGGGATTTGGGTGGTGAGTTTGGGGGAAGAGGACATGAGGAGAGTTGGCGAGTCAGCGAATCAGCGAGTCGACAGGCGGCGGCGTTGTGTGGCGTATTCAGTGATGATCAAAGCAATGACTTCATCTGCAAGAGAAAGGCGTTTCTCCAACGCTTCTTTAGACAGGGAATGCCTGGAACGGAAGAACCATCCCTTCGTCTCACGTGCGGAGGCAAGCGCAACGCGATAATGATAGAGTAGCTCTTTTCCATACCCACGCCCCCAACCCTCTTCGAGATTTGCCGGCACGGAGCCGGAGCTGCCGACGATCTGGGCGGCCAGGATGCGCCGGCGCGGGTCCAACTCCCACTTCTCCGTGTCTTTCCAGACCAGGTCATACAAATAAGACGCTTTCCGATATCCCGTAAATTTCCAGATGGGCTCATTCTTGATCCGTTCCGGTACACCGGCTTCCCATTCCTCGTAATCCATATTTCCCTCCTTGTTCGAATTACTGATTCGCTGAATCGCCGAATCGCTGAATCTAACGCGCCAGCCACCAGCGGGTCATGAAATAAGCGGTCGCCATGGTCAGGAAAATGATCCCGATGAAGAACAGCTCGATCGAGAGGATTCCCGAGCCGAAAATGGGGGAGGGAGGCGGATGCAGGACGTAGCCGGCACGCGAGACCGTGATCTGCAAGGCGACGAAGAAAAGCACGTTGACCAGCGAGGTGATCACAGGACGTGCGATCAGCGTCACCCCGATCTGCAGCAGCACGCCGGTCGCGGCCAGGATGACTGCGGCGCGGAAGCGCGGCTCGCTCAGGAACAGGCCATTCCAGTTGCTTTGCATGGCCCACAGGGCGAGCGGCAGGTAGGTCACCCAGAAAAAGATGCCGGTGCGGCCCAGGGCAGCCGACCAGCGGTGCAGTCCCTCTCGGCTGGCCAGGATGGCGAACAAACCGGCCACTCCAGCCAGGCACAAGGCGGCCTCGGCGGTCAGCACCCAGGCGCCGTGCAGGTAGACGATGCGCACATTGTCGCCGAGCGATTTCTCCTCCGGGCCGACGGCGGTCAGCCCGGCAGTCGTCAACAAAGCGAGAATGAACCAGAAAAAGGGGCTTTTCAGTTGCGACATGCAGCCATTTTACCCCAAGCGGACGATTTCCTAAGAAATCCAGGTCATGACCTTTTGGTCGATCGTCCAGACCCCGTTGACCTTATTCAGCAGCACGTAGTGACCCGCGCCGGCCAGCGCCTGGCTCTGGTTGCCGATATAGACCAGCGCCTGGTCGAGGGCCGCGTCAAAGCCGACCCGCGAGAAGGTGAGAATCCCCCGGGCGTCCGGGTAGCGTTCGTAGAATACTTGCCAGCCGTCCTGGTTCACGTTGAAGATGGAGGTGATCTCATCCTGGCTGAGCAGGGCGTAAGGCACCCCGAGCTGCATGTCCCCGTGCAGCGGTCCGGCTGTCGCGTTGCGGGCCTTGAAGCTGTCGATGGTTTGCGTCGAAACCGCGTGCATGTTCTTGAGCACGTACTGGAGAGTCTGGTCGGTGTTGTCGTTTCCCCCCACGTCGGTGGCGGTGGTATTCATAAGCACGGCCATTTTTGCCGGAAACATGGCCTGGATCAATGCGGCATAGACCGCCTGCTCTTCGACATCGACCTGCCCGGCTGAAGGGGTCGGCTGGGGCGTGGCTCGCGGGGTACAAGCGGCGAGCATGACAAGAAAGGCAACCAAAAATTTCCTGACCATGGAAAGCTCCGCGCAAAGGTGATTATATCGGTTTCTTGAAAAACCGGTCATCCATGTACGACGGGATTGGTCTCTGCTGATGATAAGAACGCTTTTTGAGAGATTTTGTTCCCGATAAAAAAAGGACCTCCCGGGGATTCACCCCGGAGGTCCGGTGACCGGCGCAGACCCTCGAGTCGCTTAAGCCTCGGCCAGGTGTTCCACCCTGTTGCTGACCAGTCCGAGCGGCAGGAAGGTACCCATGCCGCAAACAGCCGTACCCAGAATGCCTCCCACCAGGTAGCCGATGCCGATGGGCAGGTGCAAGGCAGTGACGACCCACAGCGGGCCGATGAAGAACCCGAAGGAGAGCGGCAGGAAGAGAGCCGTAAGGGCCGCGCCCAGGCAGCCTAGCGCGCCGGAGTTCATGCGGCGCGGGTCCTCCCAATTGAAGTTCGCCCCGGCCACCCCAAAGCAAAGCAGGATGCCGGTCATACCGGCCAGGCACATGGTCACGGCCAGCAGGCCGTAAAGGAATCCGAGCGGGGGGATGTGCTGCAGGATCGAGATTAGGATCAGGAAGAACCAGCCCAGGGCCAGGGCCGGCAGGTAGGCCACCAGGAATTTGGCGGTCAGCAGGATGCGCGGGCGCAGCGGGGCGGATTTCAGCAGCCAATAATTCTTGCCCTCCATGGAAAAACCGGCGCCCGCCAGGCGCCCCAGTAGCATCCAGCCGACGAATAGGGACATGCCGATGTTGCCGTAGGCCAGCAGGGAGGTGAAGGCGGTCATGAACCAACCGGGCGCCTCGCCGCGTCCGGCGGCCATCTGCTCGCCGCCGCGCAGGAAGGTCAGGGTGTAGATCGCCCCGAAGATCAGCGGGGTGATCAATCCTGCCAGGTTGCGCAGGTCACGCCGCAGCACGAGGAAATCCTTGCGCAGGATGGCGCGCACCGGCGCGGGGAACAGGCGCAGTACCATGGGAGCGGGTCTTTCTGCAGCTCTCTCTTCCGCTTGCACAGAGCGGGCGGTTTTCTTCCGGCGGGCGACGACTTGCATCCCCGCCCAGCCGGTGTAGTACCAGCGCTCTGCGATGGCCAGGGCAAACCAGAAGGCCAGTGCCGAGAGACCCAGGGTCAGGACCACCAGCAGGGAGCCGTCAAGCCAGCGGCCCATGCCCAGCTCGACCAACCCGCGACCCGCCCAGTTGAGCGGCAGCCAGGGGGTGTTCAGGCGGGTCAGCAAGGCGAACATGCTGCTCATTTGAGCGTTCGACGGTCCGGCGTTGTGGTTCAGGTTGATCAGGTTGCCGGTCTGCGAGCAGACGATGGTCAGCGTGGCGCCGACGAAGGCCAGCACCTCCGCCACCCGCCGGGCAGGGAAGATGCGCACGACCATCATCACCAGCAGCGCCGAAATCCCGGCCGCCGCCAGGGTCAGGACGATCATGGTCAGGATGACCAACGGAAAATAGAGCAGGTTGTAATGACCTGCCAGCCCCAGCCCGTAGAGCACGGGCAGGCCGAACAGGGCGGTCAGGCCGAAGTTGGGCAGCACCGCCTGCAGCATCTTGGTCACGAAGACCGCCCGGACCGGCACCGGCGAGCTCAGCAGGAAGTCCATGTCGCGGGAAAGGTACAGCCCCTGCAGCAGCACGCCAAAGCTCGAGAGCAGGATGCCCAGGAACAGCCCGGAGAGGATCAGCACCGGCACGGCTCGAAGGAAGGGGGCCGGGTCGAAGCCGGTGTACTGTTGGAGGGCCGGCGAGCGCAGAAAGCCCAGCAGCAGCCAGCTGGCAATGAAGATCCCGGCGGCAAAGGCCAACAGGCCGAGCCCACCGACGATGGTCAGGATCTTGCGGCCGGTCTTGGCGTGGCGGAAGGTGTTGATCGTGATGCGCAAACGTAGCAGGATCAGCTTCCAGATGGCCGGCAGCAGCCGGGGGGAAGGTCCGGCGAGCAGGGTCATTTAAGGATCTCGGCGATCTCGGCTTCCTCGGCACCGCCCGTCAGGCTGAGGAAGATGTCCTCCAGGCTGACCTCGCCGCTCTTGCCCAGGGCACGCAGCTCGGTCCATCGTCCCCACGGCGACGAGTTTGCCCTGATTGATGATGCCGATGCGGTCGCACATGCGCTCGGCGATCTCCAGGATGTGGGTGGAGAGGAACACCGCCGCGCCGCGCTCGGCCATCTGGCGCAGGATGTCCTTGATCAGGCGGGCGGACTTGGGGTCGAGGCCCACGGTGGGCTCGTCGAGCACCAGCACTTTGGGGTCGTGCATCAAGGCGGCAGCCAGAGAGGCCTTCTGCTGCATGCCATGGCTGTACGAGTTGACCGTGTCGTCGGCTGCCTCGGTCAGGTCGAAGGTGCGCAGCAACTCGTCGACCCGCCGGGCGGCGTGCGGGCGGTCCAGGTTGTACAGGTCACCGACGAAGCGCAGCAGCTCGCGCCCGGTCAGCTTGGCGTACAGGTTGGGCGTGTCGGGGACATAGCCGCTGGCGGCCTTGGCCAGCATGGGCTGAGCCTGCACGTCGTAGCCGGCGACCGTCACTGTTCCCGAGGTGGGGCGCAGCAAGCCGACGATGATCTTGATCGTGGTGGTCTTGCCGGCCCCGTTGGGGCCCAGGAAGCCGAAGACCTCGCCGGAGTGCACGTCGAAGCTGACATCGTTCACGGCGAGCTTGTCGCCGTATTTTTTGACCAGGTTGCGAGTTGCGATCAGGGTGGTTCCATCGGGCATGGGGCCTCCAGATATTATCTACGTACCGGCGCCCGGCAGGGTTGCGGCGCAGGGGGCGGTTGGCGGGGGCGGGAATTCTCATCAAACATTTAGTAAAACTGAACAGGATTTTAACATCCGGATAGTATTATAAGGCCGTCAGCAGCCAGAAGCGAGACAGCAAACATTCTCCTCTCCTCCCAGTAGGGGTGACAGCCGGTCACCCCTACATTTATTATCTTTTCAGTGTCCGATACTTGACCCGGTGCGGCTGCAGCTCCTTGCCGTACTGCGCGTGCATGTGGGCTTCGTAGTCGCTCCAGTTGCCGAGGAACAGGCGCGCCTGGCTGTCGCCCTCGAAGGCCAGGATGTGGGTGGCAGATGCGGTCCAGGAACCAGCGGTCGTGGCTGACCACCACGGCGCAGCCGGCGAAGCTCTCCAGCGCCTCCTCCAGCGCCCGCAGCGTGTTGACGTCCAGGTCGTTGGTCGGCTCGTCCAGCAGCAGCACGTTGGCGCCCTCCTTGAGGATCTTTGCCAGGTGGACGCGGTTGCGCTCGCCGCCGGAGAGGGTCGCGACCTTCTTCTGCTGGTCGCTGCCCTGGAAGTTGAACGAGGCCACGTAGGCGCGGGCGTTCATCTTGCGGCGACCCGAGGGTCAGCTCGTCCTCGCCCGCCGCTGATCTCCTCCCAGACGGTCTTCTCCGGGTCGAGCGGGCGCAGCTGGTCGGCGTAGGCCAGCTTGACCGTCTCGCCGATCCGGATGGAGCCCGCTGTCGGGCTTCTCCTGCCCGGTGATCATTTTGAGCAGGGTGGTCTTGCCGGCCCCGTTGGGACCGATCACGCCGACGATGGAGCCGGGCGGCAGCTTGGCGGAGAAATCCTCCAGCAGCAGCCGGTCGCCGTAGCCCTTGGTGACCTTCTCGAAGTCGATGACCACGTCGCCCAGGCGCGGGCCGGGCGGGATGTAGATCTCCTGCTCGCCGCGGTACCTTCTCCGTCTCCTGGGAGAGCAGCTTCTCGTACGCCGTGAGGCGGGCCTGGCCCTTGGCCTGGCGCGCCTTGGGGGACATGCGGATCCACTCCAGCTCGCGTTCCAGAGTCTTCTGGCGCCTGGATTCGGTCTTCTCCTCCTGGCGCAGGCGCTTCCTTCTTCTGCTCCAGCCAGGACGAGTAGTTGCCCTTCCAGGGGATGCCGTAGCCGCGGTCCAGCTCCAGGATCCAGCCGGCGACGTTGTCCAGGAAGTAGCGGTCGTGGGTCACGGCGATGACCGTGCCCTTGTACTCCCGCAGGTGGTGCTCCAGCCAGGCGACCGATTCGGCGTCCAGGTGGTTGGTGGGCTCGTCCAGCAGCAGGATGTCGGGCTCGGTCAGCAGCAGGCGGGTCAGGGCCACGCGGCGGCGCTCGCCGCCGGAGAGCACCTCGCACCGGCGTTTCGGCCGGCGGGCAGCGCAGGGCGTCCATGGCCAGCTCGAGGTGGCTGTCCAGGTTCCAGGCGTCGACCTTGTCGAGCTGCTCCTGGAGCCTGGCCTGCTCGGCGATCAGGGCGTCGAAGTCGGCGTCCGGCTCGGCGAACCTGGCGTTGACCTCGTCGAACTGTGCCAGCATTTCCATGATCGGCTGGACCGCCTCACGCACCACTTCGATCACGGTCTTGGACTCGTCGAGCTGCGGCTCCTGCTCGAGCATGCCGACGGTGTAGCCCTTGCTCACGGCGATCTCGCCGACGTAGTCCTTGTCGACACCGGCCATGATGCGCAGCAGGGTGGACTTGCCGGCCCCGTTCAAGCCGAGCACGCCGATCTTGGCACCGTAGTAGAAGCCCAGCGAGATGTCGCGCAGGACCTGTTTGTTGGGGGGATGGATGCGCCCGACGCGCACCATGGAGTAGATGACTTGGGTGTCGGAGGGCATGAGAAAGGGAGTAGGGATCAGGAATCAGGGTTGGTAAGGGAGCGATTGGATATGGAGAAATTGTACCTTGTTTTTAACCGCGAAGGGCACGAAGAGAAAAAGTAGGAGCGGATCGCGATCCGCCCCTATTTTTTAATTGCAGAACGCCGCTTTTTTACACGCGGTGTTCCGGCGTGGGCGATTGGGAAACTTTTTGTCCCTGCTTTTTGACGGTTACGAAAAAAAACATATATCCGATGGCAACCCCGACAATGAGCCAGAGTACGAGCATGGCGGCGATGCGAGGGAATGGAGACCGGCGGCACAATTTGTGCCGCCGGTTGACACGTCCGGTAACTTGTTGGGCTTCTCTCCCCACCTAAAGGCATAATACTCTAGTATTCGATTTCCGCAATTCGATTATTAGCACACCTCGAGGCTATTGAAACACAGATTCGCCTTTTCTGTTGAGCAAGTATTTAAAACAAGCGATCGTGCCGCTGCCTCATTGACCATTGCAGTATTTTCGAAGCCCTTGGCCTGATTGAGTTGGCTCGATTTTGCTACCCACTCACCAAAGAGAGCGGTAACAGTAGCAAGAGCGGCGACTGCTGCACCTCCGATTACGACAGCAATATACGGTCCAACGATCGGGATAAATGCTGCAGCCACTGCCGCCGCCACCAAAGCAACATGTATCGCTGTAGCGACAGCAATTTGCCGCCCAAGGCTATCCACCGCCGCTTGGAGACCCGCCACTTGCCGTTTTTGCGTGCATGTCTCAGACCGTCGTTGCTGTAATTGGGCGCAATTTACGTCACAATTGCCATCAGTGTTATTACTGGCATCAATCCTAGTTGGAGGGTTCTGATTTCCAACGATAATGCCGATGGCAAATGCGGCAACCAAGAAAGCGATAACGAAAATTACGGCGACCCACATGATTTTTTCCCTTCCATTTGCTACGAATATTTTGTTTGATATGATTAGCTGTAAGAAGCTCTTTCTATTTTATATCTATCAGGAAAATATCCCTCCTTTCTTTTCTCGTAGAAAGCCTTCTTTTAGAATAAATCCGACCAATAAGCTATTATTTATATTATATCACAATAATTTCTACATAATAACTACTGATTTGCGTGGGTGTAGGGCTTTCTTAAAGCCGGGCAATTCATGCCAAAGCTTCAGCGGGATGTGCGCTGAAATAACGTCTGGCGGCAAGCAGATAACGATATTTCTTTTTAGCGAGCAAGATGCCCAATTATTGCTAATACGGACAAATGATTCAATTTTATCGAAATCATCATATGTCTTTTTGGGATGGACTTAATCAATCCCCCGCCATCAGTTCAATAGCAAATGGGTAATTATTGGACAAGGTAAAATATAAAGCACGATGCTCCGGTCACCCCTACTATCGGTCGCTGATTTTTGGATTGCAGAACTCCGCTTTTTTACACGCGGTGTTCCGGCGCGGGCGTTTGAGTAACTTTTTGCCCCGGTTTTTCGATGGATGCAAACAATAACACCATTCCGATGGCAACTCCGACAACGAGCCAGAGTACGAGCATGGCGGCGATGACCAGCGTTGAGGTTACATTCGTCGATATGACCGACCGGTTGATCAAGCCAAGCCCTTCGGCAAGTTTTCCGAGGGGGTAAAGGACCAAACCCACAAGCGGGATCATCGCAAACGCGCCCAGGCCCGTACCGAACAACGTGCTGAAAAACACCTTCCCCGATGTGTTGCCTCTGCGCTTTCCAATCAGCCCGACTTTAAATATTTGTCCGGGCGGATTGTCGTAGATCCCCGAAGTGCCCCGCCGAAGGTCCCCGATGGGGGCACGGTCACGACCCCCTAATATCGGGGGCACGCGGGGGCGATCCGCCCCTACGGGTTTGATCTAGACGCAGAATTTTATCGCCGTCTTGAGGTACACGTCGGCGCAGGCTTGCACGCTCGCCAGGTCGACCCACTCCTCGGCGGCGTGTGCCCCGCTGCCCGCCGGACCGAAGAGCAAGGTGGGGATGCCTGCCGCAGCCAGCGTGGCGGCATCCGTCCAGAACGGTACGCCGGCGACCTCGACGGGGCGGCCCAGCACCTGCGCCGCCGACTCCCGCACGGCGGCCAGGATGCCTGCGTCTGAAGGGGTCTCCATGGGTGGGCGGTCCAACCCGCGGCGGACGACCGCCTGGAACGCCGGGTCGGCCGCCTGCAGGCGGTCGATAATCCCCTGGACCTCGGCTTCCATCATTTCCGGGGTTTCCCCGGGCAGGACGCGCCGCTCGACCGAGAGCAGGCAGCGCTCGGGATAGGTCGAGAGCTCACGCCCCCCCTGGATGAGGGAGGCGTGCAGAGAGCCGCTGCCCAGCAGGGGATGGGTCGGGTGGGCGCGCAAGGCATGGTCCAACCGCTCCAGCTCGACCAGCAACGGCCCCATCTTGGCGATGGCGTCCACGCCCAGGTCCGGGCGCGAGCCGTGAGCCGCCTTGCCGGTCGTCTCGATCTCAAGCCAGACGAAGCCTTTGTGCGCCGGCACGAGGCGCAGCTCGGTGAACTCGGCTACGATGGCGCCGTCGGCGTGAGTGCGTTCGGCGACGGCCATGGTTCCCAATCCGGCGTACTCTTCGTCCATGACCGCCGTGAAGATCACGTCGCCCTTGAGCTTGCGCTTTTTGGCTTCAGCAGCGGCAGCCATGCAGGCGGCCACGCCGCCCTTCATGTCGTAGGCACCCCGGCCGTACAGGCGCCCGTCCTGGATGCGCGGCTCGAAGGGCCGCTGCATACCGGTCACGCCGACCGTGTCCATGTGGCCGTTGAGCAGTAGCGTCTTCCCGCCGCCCGCGCCGCGGGCGATCCCGATCACGTTCGGGCGCCCCGGGACGGTTTCGACCAGCTCCACCTCCAGCCCGGCCTGTTCCAGCCAGGCGGCGATGAAGGCGGCGACCTTCCCTTCGCCCGCCGCACCGGGGACCAGGTCCGGGTTGACGGAATCGATGGCGACCAGGTCGCTCAAAAGTTGTGTGAGTTCGTTTGGCATGCGGAGAATTGTACCCTTCTTTTTACCACGAAGGCTTGCACTGAGCCTGTCGAAGTGATACGAAGAGGAAAGGGCGGTTGGTTTTCTCCCGGTTCACCGCTCGGAGTTTTATCCTCGGCTGGACGCCAGGGTGATAGAATCAGGCAAGCGTTCCTTATCGGTGTGTTCAGAAAGGATGGTGTTGCTTGCAAAAGATTTTTTAGTGGTTGGCCTGGTTTGCGGCCTGCTCCTGGCGATCCTTGATTCCCTGCCCCACTGGGACGATACGGGCATCCTCGTGGGCGGGCTGCTGCTCAGCAGCGGGCTGCTGGCCCTGCTCGGCTGCCGGAAGCCCTGGCTGCTGGCCCTGGCAGTCGGCATCTGGATCCCGCTGCACGATATTTTCCTGAGCCATGATCCGAAGATGCTGTTTGTTTTGATCTTCCCCTTCGTCGGAGCTTACGCTGGCTGGGGGCTGCACCTGGGAATCCAGAAATTGAACCGTTCAGTGTAAAGGAAGAACGGCTTTCAGGGAAATAAGAGTAGGGGCGACCGGCCGGTCGCCCCTACGGTATTCTTTATCCATTATCCGTTTTACGGGCAGGCGATCTTGTAGCTCGATTGGCCGGCCATGTTATTCGGGCTGGTGACGACCAGCTTCAGCCAGTACGTACCGGCGGCAAGTGCCGGCTTGAAGCTGCTCGACACGGCGTGCGAGCCAAAGGCGGGAAAGGACACGGTGGCCGCGCCGAAGGTGTCGCCCTGCTGGGTCTCGAAGTGGTAGGTGACCTTGATCGGGCCGTTAACCTCGATCGAGCCGCTGACGTTCAGGGATGGGATCGGCCCCACGCAGCCGGGAGCGATGACTTTGTCGGGCGTATCGGCCGAGACGCCGATGACGAAGGTCTGCGGGGCGGTGGCGAAGGGCACCATGCTCAGGTCGCCCGTAACCGTGGTCACGCTGCTGCCCACCCAGCACTTGTTCGTGCTTCTCAGGTCCTGGATCTGGAACCAGCCGCCATCGGAGCTTTTGCCGAGGATCGGGGCACTTTCCCCTACCTTGAGGGCGCCGGTGGTGACATAGGTCGTGTTGGGGCCGAAGCGGCAGTTTACGTCCTGGTCCTTGGAGGCCACCATGGGCGTCTCGGGCGTGGGCGAGGGAGTGACGGTGGGCGTATCGCTGGGCACGGGGGTCAGGATTTCGGTGGGCGGGACGGCCGGCGTGTCCGTCACGGGCACGGCCGTCGCCGCGGCCGGTGCGGCCGCCTGAGGCACCGCGACCGGGGCGGCCAGCGGCAGGTTGCAGGCGGAACCCAGCAGGGCGATCACGGACAACAGGACTGACAATTGCAGTTTCATTTTTCCTCCTCCGAATTGATTTTGATCCACGGACTGCTCCGAGCCCAGGCGCACGGGCCGGGGAAGACTGGCGCCAACATCTTGCAATAATCGCTCCGGGCTTGTAAATGGGAAAAAGGGTGGATGGAGCGCCGGGCTCGCTCGCCTAAGTTTCCACCCCAGGCTTTGCCATCATGCTGGCAATGCCTTTCAACTCCAGCCACCACTGCTCCTTCGGGCGCTCGACCTTGTCGTCGATCATGCGCTCGAAGTCGCGCATGTCGTGGAAGTTGATCTGTCCCTTTTGCAGGCCGATGAAGGCGCAGTTGCTGCTGCCCTTGTTGCACTCGTCGATCAGGTAGCCCAAGCACAGGCGCGCCAGGCGTGTGGCCTGGATGCGGTCGAAGGGCGAGGGGTCGCCGCCCTGCTGCAGGTGACCCAGGATGGCCGGGCGCACGTCGAAGACGTCCCGGCCCTCTTCCTCGAACAGGGCGCACATGAAGGCGGTGTTGTAGATGGCGTTGGCGTACTCGGCACGGATGATCAGGCCCAGGCGCCGGCCGGCGTCGAAGCCGCGGTTGAGCGTCTCCACGTCGGCCTGCATGTCCTTCAGCGTGACGCCCTCCTCGGGGATGTAGACCCGCTCGGCGCCCGTGGCCATGCCGCTCATCAGGGCCAGGTAGCCGCTCCAGTGGCCCATCACCTCGACCACAAAGCAGCGCCGGGTGGCCACCGCCGACTGCTTGATCTTGTCCACCGCCTCGACGATGCTGTTGAGGGCCGTGTCGGCGCCGATGCTGAACTCGGTGCCGGGCAGGTTGTTGTTGATCGAGGCCGGCAGGCAGACGATCGGGATGTCGAAGGCCGGGAAGTTGGGCCGCGAGGTCAGCATGGTGTAGACCGCCTCGTAGGCGTTCCAGCCGCCGATCACGAGCAGGGCGTCGATCTTATTCGTCTCGATGGCGCGCGCAATGGCGTACAGATCGGCACCCTGCGGTGTGATACGGCTGGTGCCCAGCACCGAGCCGCCCAGCGAGGCCCAGCCGGAGACGCTCATCCAGTTCATCTCGCTGACCTCACCCTTGGCGAAGCCGTCGAAGCCGTTCTGGATTCCCAGCATGATGTGGCCCTGGTCCATGCCCAGACGGACGGCGGCCCGGGCGGCGGTGTTCATCCCCGGGGCGGGGGCGCCGGCGTTCATCACCGCGATGCGGAAGCGCTTCTGACCGGGAGCCGGGGCGTGCGGCAGGGCACGCACGACGGTCTTCAGGGTGTTGAAGGCGTCCTTGAAGCTGGTGCTGCGCAGGCTCATGGCTTTTTCGTAGTCCTTGGCGGCGATGGCTTCGGCCACGGCGCGCGTCTTTTCCACGCACTCCATCAGCGGGAAGTGGGTGATGTGGTTGGCCTTGGTCCCCACCACCACGGGCTCGTCTTCCGGCTTGGCGCTGAGCAGGGTTGCGACGGCCTCGTACCCCAGCAGGGTGCCCAGGATGCGGTCATAGGCGGACTGGGCGGCCGCCGCGTTGGACGTGGCCGAGCACGGTCACACGCACTTCCTCGCCCAGGTGCTCCTCGAGCACCCTTTGCACATCCGTGCTGCCGATGTACTTGCCGTAGCGGTCGCGGGCGCCCTCGGCCAGGATGACGATGTGATCGCGCCGGCCGGCCTTGGTGCCGGCCTTCAGGCGCTCGACCATCACCTCCTGCCAGTTGTCCACGTCCGGGGGCGCCTCGGGGATCAGGACCCAGTCCGCGCCGGTGGCCAGGGCGCTGTACAGCGCCAGGTAGCCGCAGTTGCGGCCCATCACCTTGACGATGAAGGTACGCTGGTGGCTGGCGGCCGTGCTGGTGATGGCGTCGACCGCCTCGGTGATGCGGTGCAGGGCGCTGTCCGCCCCGATGGTCATGTCCGGACCGGAGAAGTCGTTGTCGATCGAGCCGACCATGCCGACGATCAGCAGGTTGGGGTAAGCGGCAGCGGCCTTTGCAGTGATCTCCCCCGCCTTGACCAGCTCGGCCACCAGCTCCGGCCATTCCTGGCGGAAGATGTCCGCGCCGGTCAGCGAGCCGTCGCCGCCGATGACCACCAGCCCGTCGATGCCCTGCTGGATCAGGTTGCGGGCAGCCGTCCGGCGGCCCTCCCGCGTGCGGAACTCGTCCGAGCGCGCCGTGCCGATGATCGTCCCGCCCCGGTGCAGGATGCCGCCGACGGAATCCCAGTCCATTTTCCGGATGAGCTCGCCGCCGTCCACCAGGCCCTGATAGCCCTCGGAGATGGCGTAGACTTCCGCCCCCTTGGACAGCGCCGTGCGCACCACGGCACGCACCGCGGCGTTCATGCCCTGGGCATCGCCGCCGCTGGTGAGAACTGCAATTCGTTTGGTTGCCATATTGCGCGCTCCCGGTTGGAAAGATACGGGCGAAATTGGACGCTAATATCCCTTCAGTTGTGGATAAGCAAAAAGAAAAATTCTTGTCGTTGCGAGCCGCGTTCTTGGCGGCGACACCTGCACTCGCACCGGCTGCTCGTGCAGGTGCACACTTGCCCTCCCGGAAGGACACCGGGACGGTGTGGCACAGAGCGCCAGCGCAAGTGCCAGGGAGTGTCGCCCTCCTCACAACGACACACTCAAGTATTATCCATAACTCACGTTAATGTAAACACGGAGAATCACGGCGATTCCTGATCGGGCAGGAAGTCTTCGTGTGCTTTTGTATCCGCCTGCCACCGTTCTTTGAGGGTCGTGTAAAAAATTCATTTCAGCATCGGCATCTTGATCCCGTGCCGCCTGGCGGCGGCGATTGCCTGCTCGTAGCCGGCGTCGGCGTGACGGACCACGCCCATGCCCGGGTCGGTGGTCAGGACGCGCTGCAGGCGGACCGCCGCCTCGGGCGTGCCGTCCGCCACGATGACCTGGCCGGCGTGCTGGCTGTAGCCGATGCCCACCCCGCCGCCGTGGTGGAACGAGACCCAGGTGGCCCCGCCCACGGCGTTGATCAGGGCATTGAGGATCGCCCAGTCGGAGACGGCGTCGGTGCCGTCCTTCATCCCCTCGGTCTCGCGGTTGGGGCTGGCCACCGAGCCGGCGTCCAGGTGGTCGCGTCCGATCACGATTGGGGCCTTGAGGATGCCCTTGGCGACCAGCTCGTTGAACCTGAGACCGGCCCGGGCGCGTTCGCCGTAGCCCAGCCAGCAGATGCGCGCCGGCAGTCCCTGGAAGGGGATGCGCTCGCGGGCCATCTTCAGCCAGCGGTGCAAATGTGCGTCCTCGGGGAAGAGCTCCATGACCGCCTCGTCGGTGCGGTAGATGTCCTCGGGGTCGCCGGAGAGCGCCACCCAGCGGAAGGGGCCCTTGCCCTCGCAGAACAGCGGGCGGATGTAGGCCGGGACGAAGCCGGGGAACTCGAAGGCGTCGGTCACGCCGGCGTTGTAGGCCTGCTGGCGCAGGTTGTTGCCGTAATCGAACACCTCGGCGCCCTTGTGCCGGAAGTCGAGCATGGCCCGCACGTGCTGCGCCATGGAAGCCATGGCACGCTTTTTATATTCCTCGGGATTTGATTTGCGCAGCTCGTCGGCGGCAGCCACGCCCAGGCCGGTCGGGACGTACATGAGCACCTCGTGGGCCGAGGTCTGGTCGGTGACCACGTCGGGGACCACGCCGCGCATCGCCAGCTCCTGGGTCACGTCGGCGGCATTGCCGATCAGGCCGATGGAGTGCGGCTTCTGCTGGTTCTTGTACTCCTCGACCAGGGTCATGGCTTCTTCCAGGTTATCGACCACCCGGTCGACGTAGCCGATGTCCAGGCGGCGCTTGGCGCGCGCCGGATCGACTTCGACGATCAGCCCGACGCCCTCGTTCATGGTGATAGCCATGGGCTGCGCACCCCCCATCCCGCCCAGGCCGGCGGTCAGGACGAACTTGCCCTTGAGCGAGCCCCAGCCCTTCAGTCTGGCCAGCGCGCCGAAGGTCTCGTAGGTGCCCTGCAGGATGCCCTGCGTGCCGATGTAGATCCACGAGCCGGCGGTCATCTGCCCGTACATGATCAAGCCTTGGGCCGCCAGCTTGTCGAAGTGTTCCCAGGTGGCCCAGTGCGGCACCAGGTTGGAGTTGGCGATCAGCACCCGGGGCGCGTCGCGGTGGGACTTGAACACCGCCACCGGCTTGCCGGATTGGACCAGCAGGGTCTCGTCGTCCTCCAGGTTCTTGAGCGACTCGAGGATGGCGTCGAAGCACTCCCAGTTGCGGGCGGCCTGGCCGCGCCCGCCGTAGACCACCAGGTCCTGGGGGCGCTCGGCCACCTCCGGGTCGAGATTGTTCTGGATCATGCGGTAGGGGGCTTCGGTCAGCCAGGACTTACAGGTGAGCTGCGTCCCGCGCGGGGCGCGTACGGTACGAGGTCCGGACATGCGGCTTCTCCTTTTCGCGGGTAAACGATCCCCTCCTGGTAATTATAAGCCCGCAGGTCACGCTTCAAGCGCGACCTGCGGGCTGCTGACTTTCCTGCGAATCGTCTTGGGACCTTCAGCCTGCCGGCGGTTTCCTCAGCAGCCCGGCCGCTCCGAAGACGACCAACAGGGCGCAGGTGACATCGGTCAGGGAGAGTGGCACGTAGATCAGGAAGACGTGGAGGCCGGTCAGGGTCCACCAGTAATAGCTGTAACTTGCCAGGAAACCTGTCAGCCCAAGCGCCAGCATGACTGCCGCGGCCGCTCTGCTGCCCGCATTTGCAGCCAGTATCAAGCGGGCCAGGAAATAAACTCCAACCGCGTATGCCAACAGGGACAGCATTCCCAGCAGGAGGACTGTCTGCTGCGGGTCGACGAGCCGGGCGGGAAACCGGTGCAGTGCACCCCTGAAAAGGTCCAGCCCGATCGCCAGGAGGAGAATCCCGAAGATCCCCAGGAGCGGAGAAAACGACTTAGGTTTAAGCAAATGGGTTCTCCCACTTGCACGGGATAGTAAAAAGCCGCCCGGAGCTGTCGGGCGGCAAGGGGGAGGGATGAACGATCAGTTGGGGCTTATGAACGCATCGAAGCGGGCCGCCTTCAGGCTCTTGACCAGGTTGACCTGGGCCTCGCGCCAGATGTCGTGCAGGGGGCAGTCCTTCTCGAACGTGCAAGTCCCGCCGTCGTTGACGCACTCGTTGAGCATGATGGGTCCATCGATGGCCTCGACGACGTCCAGCAGGGAGATTTCCTTGGCCTCGCGCGCCAGGGAAACCCCGCCGCGGGCGCCGCGCGAGGTGTGCAGCAACCCGGCGATCGAGAGCTGGGAGATGATCTTGGCCAGGAAGGAAGGCGGAATCTTCTGCTCCAGGGCGACGGTGCTGGTGGCCGCACGCTGGCTGGGTCCGAGACGGGCCAGGTAAAGGACGGCCCGGATGGCGTAATCGGCTTGACGTGTGATCTGCATACTCTTCCTCTCTATCTGCTAATCAGGCAATTTTTATCTTCTTATATGATTATTTTATTGACCGCGCCCGGGTTGCACAAGTGATGGAGGTCACAGAGCAAATATGACATATTACTCCGGTTTTATCGAAATTACTGCTTCTTGTATAAATACCTGAGCTTTTTGTCTCGAATTACTCGCAAGTTGCAGGGCCTTGGTTCAATATTTACGCAGTACTCTGTAAAACGCGGGATTTGAAAAAAAGCCCCGTCCCTGGGAGCAGGACGGGGCGGCTTGGATTTTGGGATGGATCAGCGGGTCAGGTTCAAGGTACCGGCGCCAAGACCGACGACGATGACCAACTGCGGTCCGCTGCCGGTTTGGGTCAGGACATTGCCGTTCTTGGTCCAACCGGAGCCGTAGGTCACGTTGGCCAGCCCGCTCGTGTTGACCTGGACGGGGATGCCCTCCGGGATGACCAGGGTCAGGCTGCTGACCCCGGAGGTGATGTGCACGCTCCCGTCGCGTTTCAGGGCACCCGAGAAGTCGAGCTTATAGTTCCCGGCCCCGCTGGTGAACTCCAGGCTGTTGAAGTTGGCATTTCCGAGCCCGGTAATGGTGACATTGGAGGCGCCGGTCTCGTAATGCAGAAGCGACATGTCGGCGGCATTCGGGGAGGAGAAGTCCAGAACGGACTGGGCGGCGCCGTCCTTGATGGTCAGGTTCTTCAACGACAGACCGCCAAATTCATAGGTGGCGTTGTAAGCGCCGCCGTTGATCGTCAGGTTCAAGGGCACGTTGCCCAGGGCCAGGTCCCATTCGTTCTTGATCTTGGAGACGTCGGGGATGCCGTTCATGTGCCAGTTGCCCTGCTCGATGCTGACGGTGGTTCCGCTGGCCGTCACGGTCGGCTTGAAGTCCGGAATGTTGTAAGTGGCCGTTCCCGAAACCAGGGATTGGCCGCCGGGGTGGACGTTCATGGTCCCGGCACCGAACGAAAGCGTCATGTCGACGGTCTGGGTTGTGTCGGCCGGCAGGGGCACGCTGATCTGGTCGGTGGTGGCCGGGCCCGGGGTGACCACGGTAGGTAAGTTGACCTGGAAACCACAAGCCATCGACGCCAGTGCCAGGATCAGCACACCGGGAATGATTTTTCGGAACATGGATAACCTCCTTGAAAAAATGGAAAGCCAAATTTCCCAGCTTGTATATACACAATATACGCTCTTGCCGCAGCCCGGTTGCAAATTTCTTCATCGATCGCCGCCGGGGAGGAAGCCGATGTTACTCTTCTAGGACCTTGACCAGCTCCGGCGTTTCGGTCAGGATCATATCCGCTCCCTTCTGGCGCAGCTCCTGCTCCTCGCCGAAACCGCACAACACACCGACGGTCTGCGCCCCGGCAGCTTTTCCGGCGCGGATGTCCACGGTCGTGTCGCCGATCATCAGACAGGATTGCGGGCTGACGCCCATCTGCCCCGCGGCCCACAGGATCGGATCGGGGAAGGGCTTGGTGTGCCTGCAGGTCTGGTCGACGGCCACGCAGCGGAAGAACGGGAGCAGCTCGAACTGCTCGAGGAAGTCGTGCGTCGTGCGGGCGTCTCGGGTGCTGACGACCGCCAGAGGGTAGCGGCGGCTCAGGTCGGCGAGCATCTCCCTGACGCCGGGAATCAGCCAATATTTTTTGGGTTTGGTATGGAAGGTGCGGGCCACCCAATCGGCCAGGGCGAAGATGGGGCCGTCCGCGCCGATCAGGTCGGGGACGCCGATGAAGAAGTTGGCCGGGGCTTCAGCGGCCATGATCAGACGCCGGGCGAAGCGGCGGGTGCTTTTCCCGGGCAGGAGAAATCGAACCGGGCGCAGCAGGCGGCCGAGCTGGGCGACCATCCGATCGTCGGTGTTGCTCAAGGTGCCGTCAAGGTCGAAACACAGGGCGCGGACGCGGGAGACATGTAATGGCATGATCTACGATTGGCGATTGATGATTGAGGATTTATGATGGATGATTTTACCGCTATTCTTCGCAGATATTAAGGAATTTCCGGTTGATTGACCGTATAATGCTGCTATGGCGTCCTGGATTGTCCACTTGCGCATCGCCGAAAACCTGCTGAGGCGCATCCCGGGTCTGGAGGCCGCGCCTTTCGCCGTCGGCAACATCGCCCCGGATTCTGGCATCCCCGATGAGAAATGGGAGCATTTCAACCCGCCGCCCTGGGTCACACACTTCGGCGAGGAGGGCAGCCCGATGCGCGCCCTCGCTGACCTGGAGTTCTACCGGCAGTACCTGCAGCCGCTGCGCGGCAAAGATACCCCGGATCCGGCCTCCTTCCGGCTGGGTTACTTCTTCCATTTGCTCACCGACAACCTGTGGAGTCTCCGGATCGGCCGCCCCATCCAGGAACGTTGGGCGGAGCAGTTCGCCGCCGACAAGGAATTCATCTGGGAGGTCAAGAAGGATTGGTACGGCCTGGATTTCTGTTACGTGCGCGACCACCCGGATTGTCTCTACCGGCGCGTCTTCCTGACCGCCCGGCCCGAGACCGGCGGGCTGGAGTTCCTGCCGCTGGAGGCCGTCCGCCAGCGCGTGGTGTACATCCAGGAGTACTATCAGCGCACGGACGAATTTGTCCGCGAGCTGCTTTCTCGCCCGTATGTCTACCTTTCCCGGGCGGACGCCGACCGCTTCGTCATGGAAGCGAGCCGGCGGGTTTATCGTATATATAAGCAGTTCTGGGTTCGTGGGTCCTCGCCGGACGGCTTTGCCTCCGCGCTGGACTCACCGATGGATTGAGGAGACTGTTATGGCCAACAAACCCAAGATCGTCCCTTCGGAGAATAGAGGTTTTTTCCCGGACCTGATCCTGCGCATCAAACTGATTCTGCGCCTGATGGCCGACCGGCGCGTCAATGTCTTCGTCAAGCTGATCCCCGTCGCGGCCGTCATTTATGTGATCCTGCCGGTCGATCTGATCCCTGAAGTTGCCCTGCCCGTCGTCGGTTACCTGGACGATGCGGCCGTGCTCTGGATGGGCATCAGCCTGTTCGTCTCGCTCTGCCCGGATGAGGTGGTCAAGGAGCACATGAATGCCCTGCAGAATGTCGTCCCCGGCACCTGGCGGGACGCGCCGGGACAGGAGCAGGGCGGGGAGGGGATCGAGAGCACGCCGCAGGATGAACACCGTGACCAGTAACCACGCGGGCCCGCGGCTCTTCCGGACCTTCGGCCTGCCCGCCGCGCTGGGGCTTTTGTCTGCCCTGAGCCTGAGTGCGGCAGCCTGCGGTACCCTGACGGGCCTCCCGGCCGCGCCCGGGCCTGTCACCCAAACGGCTCCGCTCAGCGCCAGCCCCTCCACCCCCACGGACACGCCCTTCCAACCGGCGACGCTGCCCGCTGCGACGGAACCTCCCCCGGCGCCCACCAGCACTTTCACGCCGACCTCCCCGCCGCCGACGCCGACCGTCACCCGGGTCTACCGCACCTCCTTCCCGGACGCGCGCGGCTACACCTGGGCGCAGGTTGCCTCCGGCTTGACCCTGCCGGTGGACATCCAGAATGCCGGCGACGGGTCCGGGCGGCTGTTCGTGGTCGAGAAGCGCGGCATCATCCGCGTGATCAAAAACGACAGGCTGCTTCAAACCCCCTTCCTGGACATACGCAGCCGGGTGGACAGCCGCGGGATTGAGCAGGGCTTGCTCGGCCTGGCATTCCACCCGAAGTATGCCTCCAACGGCCTGTTCTTCGTCAATTACATCGACCTGAATGGGAACACGGTCGTCGCCGGCTTCCGCGTCTCGGCGGACGACCCGGACCGCGCCGACCCTGCCAGCGAGGTGGATGTGCTTAACGTCCGACAGCCGTATTCGAACCACAACGGCGGCAGCCTGGCTTTCGGGCCGGACGGCGATCTCTACATCGGCCTGGGGGACGGCGGCTCCGAGCGCGATCCGCAGCGGACCGGTCAGAACCTGCAGACCCTGCTGGGCAAGATGCTGCGCATCAACGTCGACGCGGGCGTGCCTTATACCATCCCGCCGGACAATCCGTTTGTGGTCCAAGGCGGGCAGCCGGAGATCTGGGCCTACGGCCTGCGCAACCCCTGGCGGTTTTCCTTCGACCGGGCGACCGGTGACCTGTATATCGGCGACGTTGGACAGGATGCCTGGGAGGAGGTGGACTATGTACCAGCCGGGACGGCCGGCGGGATGAACTTCGGTTGGAGTTATTACGAAGGCAACCACCCTTACCAGGACCAGCCGCCTGTTAATGCCGTTTTCACCTTTCCGGCCGCCGAGTATTCGCACGATTACGGCTGTGCGTTGACCGGCGGGTACGTCTACCGCGGCGCGGCGCTGCCGGAGTTCCGCGGCGTCTACCTGTTTGGCGACTATTGCACCGGCACGGTCTGGGGCTTGATCCACAGCGGCGCGGAAAGCTGGCAGATGCAGGTCCTGTTCGAGACCAGGGCGAAGCTCACCACATTTGGGGTCGACGAGGCCGGGGAAGTCTACCTGGTCGACTATGATTCCGGCAGCCTGTATCGCCTGGCCCGCAAGTAGGGTAGTGTATTCTTTCTAAACAGATGTCATCTGCATCATGCGAGTTGTCATCGGCTTAAGTGACGCCTGTCACTAGCTTATTTGTCAGACAGATTTTAAACTCGAGATAGTTAACGGAGGTGTGCCGTGTCCGTGCGTACCTGGGAAGTCAGCAAGACCTGTTATTGTGAGCATGTGAGCGGAATGGTTTCCCTGGAGACCGAGGTGGTTTACCCGGGAGATTACCTCCCCGACCAACCGCCCAGGGTCCTGGCGCACCGCTGCTCGCACGGGTTGTCCTGCAACCAGAGTTCGAAGGCGGCATGCGTCTGGTCCGGGACCAATCCGGGTTACGATCCGTTTCGCCAATAAACCAAACTGCCGCCGGTTTACCGCTGGAATGCGTGTTTGGTATTCTCTCTCCTCCCTCTGAGTTGGTCAAGCTGGCCCCGCGTCTCTCGCGGGGTCAGCCCATTAAGGAATAAACAGCGGCCCATCCGGGCTGCTTTTTATCCTCATTTTCATCAGGCAGGGCTTTCCGTTTATCACCGGGAAGGAACCCCGTTTGGGGGATTGTATTTGGTTTCACAATTCTATAAGATATATAAAGTAAAGCTTTTCCTTATTGCGCGCAAACCAACCCCGGGGCCAACGATGGCGCGTACACCTGTTTGACAAATTCATAGGAGGTGGAGGATGTCACACCATGCCCGTTTGCGGCGATCCGGGGCTAAGTTTGCGCTGGGGATGGCCGTCTTGCTCGTAATTGCGGCTTTGGGGGCGTGTACGCTCCCGAAGGGCGGGGGGCTTACACCTGAGCCGCCAAGCTGAGGAGGGGGTGAAGGGGATGTCGGTTCGGCATCCGGTCTGACCCCTGGGGGATATGGCGTCGTCGATACGCTGACACCCATGCTGACCTGGAATTATGAAGGGGGATGCGTGCCCAGCGGCTTTCGGGTGGAATTGTTCTCGCCTTCTTCAGGCTACCCCTTGCATTCCTATTCCATGGACCTGGATGGCTCCAGCCGTTCCTGGATGGTCGGGCCGCTCGAACCTGCAACAACCTATGCCTGGCGGGTTACGGTCCTCGACGAGTCCGGGCCGGGTCCCGTTTCGGGAATCGAGACCTTTTTTACAGGACCGACCTGCACGACAGCGGAGCGGTCTTCTTATCTGTCGCCGATTTTACTGCGGCCTTTTGATGGAGAAGTCGTCCGCTCCACCGTGCATATCACCACGAGCCGCGGAGGGACATTCGACAATCCTGCCGTTTACATGGATTGGGACGATCCGACGGCCTGCCTGCCTCCTGAGGGGTATACCGTGCAGGTCTCACGCGATCCAACTTTTCGCCGTCCCGAGCTGAGTGCGGGTTCTTCTTATCCGTCCAGTTGGGGCCCTAGCTCGACTTCGGACTTCTGGTATTGGGGTCCAGGGGCAGAGTGGCACGACTGCGAGCGCTACTACTGGCGGGTATTGACCGGCCGGCTGAATGCTTCCTTCACACCTGCTGACGAAGAATATTACGCCGGCGTGTATGCACAATCGGAAGCCTGGTCCTTCGTGATCAACACCAGCGGCGTGATCTGCCCGCTGGACGGACTTCGCATCATCACCCCCTTCCCGGCCATCACCCTGCCTCCGGAGGGCGTCCCCGGACCCGGGACGCCCATGGCGGACGTCAACCAGCCGGCCAACTGCCGCTCAGGCCCGGGCATGGACTATGCGGTGCTGGACCTCATCGCCCAGGGCACTTCGCTGCCGATCAACGGGCGCAACCAGGCGTCCACCTGGTGGCAGGTGCTGGATGCGAATATCCAAAGGAGCTGCTGGCTGGCCTGGAACGTGGCTGACGTGAGCGGGGAGACGGGTGCCATTCCGGTGATTGCGGTGGCGCCGCCGGCGCCCACGGACACGCCCGTGCCGGGGCCCGGTGCATTCAATTGTGCGCAATATAACAAAGACCAGAACGCCTGTAATAAAAGTCCGTATTGTATTTGGGATTCCAACCGTTCACCGAACAGCCCATGCGTGAACAAACCTTAGCAGATTAGAGGCGGCCTGAGGGCCGGGTCGCCTCTTTCGATAGTAGAGGAGGAGAAATGAACATAAGGTCTGGTTTTTCCAAATATCGTCTATCGAGGGCGGCGCGCCGATGCTGCCTGGGGATGGCAATCGTCCTCGGGATCAGTCTGTTGGCAGGCTGCGTGTTCAGTCCAGGAGGTGGGACACCCCTGCCGCCTTGCCTGCCGGGGGAGCTGGCGGCGCCAACCCATCTTTCTCCCGGACAGCGTCGTATTATCACCAGCCGATCACCTGACCACGATACACTTACCTGGGATTATCCCGGCAGATGCCGGCCAAGCGCATTCAGGGTGGAGGTGCTTATCCCTGCCGAAGTGTACGCGCGGGGCGGATATCACGCCGAGCTGGATGGTTCCAGCCGGTCCTACTCGATCGGACCGCTTGAGTTGGGTGCGATGTACACCTGGCGGGTGACCGCCATGAGCGGCACGGACCTGGGGCCTGCTTCGACAACCGAGGTTTTTTTCACCGGGCCAATTTGTTCAAGCGCCGATCGGGCGTCTTACCCGGCTCCCATCCTTCTCCGCCCGCTGAATGGGGAGGTGGTCAGCTCCACCCTCACCATCCATGTCTCTGGTGGACCCGATTATCCCAGCGTCAGCGTCCCGATGGAATGGGACGATCCCATGACCTGCCTGCCTCCCGAGGGGTATACGGTGGAGGTCTCCCGGGATCCGACCTTCCGCCGGGAGGATGCCTGGGCTTCCATCATCGACGCAAATAATTCCATGACGGTGAACTTTTTCTTTTCCCCGGGCACGGAATGGCATGACTGTGAGCGCTACTACTGGAGGGTGATGACCGGCTGGCCTTGGACGTCTTCGGGAGGCACCCCCGAGGAGCCATACTCGCGGGTGTATTCCATCTCCGAGGTGTGGTCCTTCGTCGTCAACACGACGAGCATGATTTGCCCGCCCGAGCTGGGGCCGATCATCACCCCGATCCCCCCGTTTAGCTTCCCGCCCGAAACCACGCCGATCGCCGGAACCCCCCTGGCAGGCGTCAACCAGGCGGCCAACTGTCGCTCCGGACCGGGCATGGATTATCCGGTGGCAGACATCCTGCCACAGGGCCTCTCCCTGCCGATCAACGGTCGCAACCAGCAGGGCAGCTGGTGGCAGGTTCTCGATCCCCAGATCCAACGAAACTGCTGGCTGGCAGGGAATGTCATCGATCTAAGTGGTGAGACCGGTGATGTCCCGGTGATTGCGGTGGCGCCGCCGGCGCCCACGGACACGCCCGTACCGGGACCAGGCGCATTCAATTGCGCGCAATTCAATAAAAACCAGCAAGCCTGTATAAAGAATTCACATTGCACTTGGGACTCCAACCGTTCACCGAACAGCCCATGCGTAAATAAACCTTAGTGTCTTAGGTGAGGCAGCTTGAAATACTGGCTGCCTCTTTTCTGCACCGCTGAGTGCGTTCCTCCGGGGAGGGATGAAATGAATACCCAATTTCTTCTTTACCTTCGTATGGCATTCCGTCGAGGAGGAGGGAGGATCATACGAAACGTTTTTCCGAACTGTCGGTGGTCCAGGCCGGCCTGCCCCATGACCCTGGTGATTGGTCTCCTGCTCCTGGCGGGCTTGTTGGGGGCGTGTACGCTCCCAAAAGGAGGCGGAACCTGCCGGTTCGAAGACTTGGTGCCGCCGACTAACCTGAGTCCGAACGATCTCGACACTCCTTTGGAGAATCTGACACCGACTCTGAGCTGGCAGTATACCGCCGGCTGCAACCCCGAGAATTTCCGGGTGGAGGTGTTTGCGACCGGGTGGGCATACCCCGTCCATTCCTACCGGGCGGAGATCGATGGTTCCAGTCGTTCTCTGACTGTGGGGCCACTCCAACCCGGTACATTCTACGAATGGTCGGTGACTCCCATCAGTGATTTGAGGGAGGGTGAGAAGGAGGCTGCGATGTTCGTCACGGGCCCGGCCTGTTCGAGCGCAGACCGGAGGGCCTATACCCCGCCCACTTTGCTTTCCCCGTTCGATGGCCAAGTGATTAGTTCTATCAGCGAAGGAACCCGCGGGGGTACAACCTGGCGCAGCCCAATGATCATTTTTGCCTGGGAGAATTCGATGACCTGTCTGCCGACCGAAGGGTATACTGTGCAACTGTCCCGCGATCGCGATTTCACCCACTATGACCCAATCGTTCGGGGATCATTTTTCAGCGAAAGCAGGACTTCAACCCCATGGTTCTTTCCCCCCGAAATCGAATGGCACGATTGCGATCGTATCTTCTGGCGGGTTTTGATCGGATCGCTTGATGGGGATGTCTATGCCACCTCGGTTGCATGGTCATTCATTATCAACACGAGCGGCGGGGTTTGCCCGCCTGACCTGGGCGTGATCCTGACACCTATCCCGTTTTCTGATCTGCCCCTCGGGCCGACGATCCCAACTGCCCGCCTCAACCAGGCGGCCAACTGTCGCTCCGGACCGGGCATGGATTATCCGGTGGCAGACATCCTGCCACAGGGCCTCTCCCTGCCGATCAACGGTCGCAACCAGCAGGGCAGCTGGTGGCAGGTTCTCGATCCCCAGATCCAACGAAACTGCTGGCTGGCAGGGAATGTCATCGATCTAAGTGGTGAGACCGGTGATGTCCCGGTGATTGCGGTGGCGCCGCCGGCGCCCACGGACACGCCCGTGCCGGGTCCGGGCGCATTCAATTGCGCGCAATTCAATAAAAACCAGCAAGCCTGTATAAAGAATTCACATTGCACTTGGGACTCCAACCGTTCACCGAACAGCCCATGCGTAAATAAACCTTAGTGTCTTAGGTGAGGCAGCTTGAAATACTGGTTGCCTCTTTTCTGCACCGCTGAGTGCGTTCCTCCGGGGAGGGATGATGAATACACAATTCCTTTTTCGCCTTCGGGCTGCAATCCGCTGGGCGGGTGTGGTCGCCGTGCTTCTCCTGGCGGCCTGCAACCTGCCCTTCAGCATGCCGGCAACGTCCACTTTGGAGTACGAGGCTTTGCCTCCGCCGGTGGCCGCACCGACGTTAACATCCGCACCCAGCGCGAGCGCCGTGCACAATGAACCCGGTGTCGGGACCGTCATGAGCTGGGTAGACGGGAGTGATTTCGTCTACGTGCCGCCCAGCGAGTTCACCATGGGCGCAGACAAGCCGGAAGGCAAGGATTTCAACCCGGCGCACACCGTCAGCCTGGGCGGATTCTGGATCCAGCAGACCGAGGTCACCAACCGCATGTATGCCCAGTGTGTCGCCGCCGGAATTTGCACCCTGCCCTTCCGTGAGACCGGCACGCCCTACTGGTACGCGGACAGCAGCCGGGCCGACTACCCGGTCGTGGGCGTGGACTGGGATGACGCCCAGACCTACTGCATGTGGATCGAGGCTGTGCTGCCGACCGAAGCCCAGTGGGAGAAGACCGCCCGCGGATCCGAAGCCAGGCTTTATCCGTGGGGTAAAGACGACCCAACCTGCGACCTGCTCAACTTCAAGGATTGCCTGATCCCTTCCATGCTGGACCGCGTCCACAGCTACCTAAAGGGCGACAGCCCTTATAAGGCTGCTGACATGGCCGGGAATGTTTTCGAGTGGGTCAACGACCGCTACGCGGCGGACTATTACTCCCAATCCCCGGCGGCGGACCCGCCTGGGCCGGCAACCGGGCAGAAGCGTGTCACCCGCAGCAGCAGCTTCCGCAGCTTGGTCGATGAGTTGAAAGTGGTGCTGCGCCGGCCTGAAAATCCCACCTTGCATCGTGCCGACCTGGGCTTCCGCTGCGTCCTAACCGGTGAGGCGTTGGCGAATACCCCGCCGGCGGCTTGCAGCGTACCAGCTTATGTTCCGGCCAGTGCGGTTCCCGGATCCACGTCGTCCGAAGACTACGTCGCACCGTACCTGACCAACACGTTTTGTATGGAGAGAGGTCCTGCCGACCTTGGCTTTGCCACGATCGACCTGGGTTCAGTAGAGAGCATCGACAGCCTCGAGATCACCTCGCCGGATTGGCGACCTATTTGCTCCGCGATCCCGGGGATGCACCGCATCTCCTGCACCGGATCCGCTCTCCGGCCCGGGACGACCGCCACCCTCACGCTCTGCCCAAGAATCGTCTCGGCGCCCTTGGAGGAGCCGGTCTGCCCGACCGGTTACGTCCTCGATCGTTCGGATGGGCTGTGCCACTATCGAGCTCCGGTCACCACCAGGCCGGAGGATTGCACCGCCGACGAGGCCTGGGAGGCGGCGTACGGCTGTGTGCCGCTGGCCGGGTCGGGTCCCGTCCCGTGTCCTCCCGGATATTTTGAAGTGTTCACCCACGACCCCGCCGTGCCGCACGAGTGCTGGCCAGTAGATGGCGAGACCGGTTCCACGGAGGCTTCCTGCCTGACCGGGAGTTATGCCTCCGACCTGGACTGCTGCCAGACACCACCGGACATGCCGCCGTTGTGCAACACCGGCTATTCGTATGATACGCGCTTCAGCATGTGCGTTCCGCATAGTATTCCGGATGGCTGTGTTACCCTTACCTTCGATGTCCCGCTCTGCCCGACAGAGCCCCCGCCTCCGCCACCGGCCTGCTACTGCTGCCGGTTCGACCAGAAACTCTGTCCCTCGCCTGCCTGCGTGTGGGTCGGCAGTAGCTGCAGGCCTGCTCCATAGTCAGCGTACCGCTCTGGAATCAACAAGGCGATCCGAGCAAGGGTCGCCTTGTCATATTGGTACCTTCCTTTGTGATCGATTACTTAAGCTTAATGTGCACCTTTTTCTTGGGCGCAAACAGCCGGCCGGGAGCGAGGATCAATCGGCTGATAACCATCGGCAGGAACAGCAGGACGACCAGGCCGGCGAGTGTCGCAATGAAGATCGGCCAGGACGCGCCCCGGGCGACCTCGGGCAGCACGCCGCCGGGATTGTATTTCGCCTGGGAGGCAGCCGTCCCGGCGAGCGAGATGGTCAGGACGCGGTTCAGGCCGTCGCGCAAGGTCAGGGGGGAGGTGTAGGTGATCTTGTACTCGCTCTGCAGGTTTTGGCCGAGGTGCTGGTACAGCCCGGTCAGTACACCGGGGTCATTGGCGTATCCATAGACGCCCCCGGCGCGGTCGGACAGCGAGCGCAGAGCGGCTTCGTCCAGGCCCGAGACGCCCGAGCTTTGCTCCGGATTGCCGAAGCCGATGGTGGAGATCGACAGGCCGCCCGAGCCGGTGTTCTGGATGACGGCGTCGGCGTTCTGCTGGCTGGCGTTGTCGATCCCATCGGTCAGCACGATGATCGCCTTGCGACCGGGGACGTTCTGCAGGGTTTGCTCCGCCTGGAAAAGAGCATCGTACATGGCCGTGTTGCCCTGCGGGATGAGGGTATATAGGGCCGATTTCAGGGCAGCGTGGTCGGTGGTGATGGGCTGGTCCAAAGTCACTGCGGTGTTGAACGAGAGGATGCCGGCCTGATCCCCGGAGCGCATCTGGTCGATGTAGGCGCTGGCCGCGGCTTCTGGCCGCCGTGATCTTGCCGCTGGAATTCATACTGCCGGAGATGTCCATCACCAGCAGGGTGGTCAGGGGGCCGATCTCACCTTTACCGCTGACCTGTTCCAGCTGCATGACCTTGCCGTTCTCCTGCACCTGGATCTGGCTCGGGTCGACCGGCAGTGGGTTGCCGCTGGCGTCCGTAACCGATACGTACAAGGTCACCTGCGGGAACTTGGAGTTGTCCACCTGGGTGATGCGGATCTGTGCGCCACTCGACTGGGCGGCGGCGCCCAGCAGCGGGAAAAATGCCAGCAGCAGCAGTGCCAGGCCGAGCGGTGCGGCGCGGAAAAGTCGTTGAAAAATTGGTTTCATGCCGACCTCTTTTCATGATAGACCATCTCGGTGTTGCCCATGCGGATGGTGCTGTTATCCGTCAGCTGGCTCAGTTCGATGCGTCTCTGGTTGATGAAGGTCCCGGAGAGGCTCATATCCTTGAGCGTGAAGCGCGTCCCGTCGCCGGTGAGCATGGCATGCTGCGGGGCGATATCCGGGTCGGGCAGGACGATCTCGGACTTGAGCGGGCTGCTGCCGATGGCGACGGCCGGTCCCTTGGCGCGCATGAACTTGTCCAGGATGAACTCGGTCCCTTTAAGCTTGCCGGACTTGACCTCCAGCCAGGCACGCGAGAGCAGCACCACGATCAGCGAGATGAAGGCCCCGACGCAGGCGCCCAGCAGCACCAGGCCGATGGCCTTGCCGAACAGCGAGGCCTTCAGCAGGCGGTTCATATTCTCCAGCAGGATGCCGCCCAGCGCGCCGCCGATCAGGCCGCCGAGCATGCCTTTCCAGGCCTGGCTGCGGCCGACCACGCCTTCGGCCAGGCCGAGCATCAGCCCGAAGAACCCCCAGCCGACGGCGCGGCCGAACAACCCGGCCCCGACGGTTTGGAAGACGGCCTCGCTCAGCGGCAGGCCGATCGCACCTGCCACCAGGCCCAGGAGTCCACTCAGCACGCCGGACTTGGCCGCCTGGACGGCATTGCGGGTCATCGCCCCTTCGGTGATGCCGATCAGCAGGCCGATGCTCAATCCCACCAGCGCGCCGACGACGGCTTCACTGAGGTACAGGTTCGAGATGAACGACAGGCCGAGCAGGTTGCTGATCTGCCAGCCGATCAGGCCCCCGATGGCGCCAAGTATGGCGTAATAGTAGGTTCGCATCCATCTATTCATTGCCATCATCTCCTTCTGACTTGCTAACATCTGAATTACAATGCAAATTATTCCAGCGGACAACGCTTTGTCCTGCATCCCCATCCAGCTCGTAGAAACCTACATAGCGGCTTGGATCCATGACGCTGTCGGAAGGGCGGACGAAGAAGCCGCCCAGCTCGGCATGCGGCTCGATCACCAGCGCCACCTGCCAGGGTTCGGGGAAGAAGTTGGTGTGCAGCCAGGTGTCGTAATGGGACAGGAAGACGCCCATGCGCGGGTGGGTATGGTACCAGCCGAGGATTTGCTTGCCAGGGAAATGCGCATCCAGCTCGGCGTGCAGATCCACCAGGCTGTCCTGGGTGAAGGTCAGGTAGACGCTGCCCTGGCGTGTGAAGCGTGCCGGCAGTGTGGTTTTGACGACGATGAAAGGCCTGCCGGAGCTGGTTTCGGTGTACCGTTCCCCGACCAGCACGCCGCCGACTTCGTTGTCCAGCTCGCTGGCGGCATGCTCCACGACGCGTTGGTACGCCTCCTGGGTGACGAACACTGCCAGCAGTGGGTCGGAGTTCTCCCCCTCGAACGGCGAAATCCATCGCCGGGCATGCTTGAGAGGCATGTCAGTCGGCTGAGGGGAGGAATCATCAGGCGGGAGAATGCGCAGGTTAAAGTTTGCCATGGTGTCAGTCAGTCGCTAAGGGAAGTTCCCGGACCGCTCCCTGGGGTGGGGGGGTCAGGAGCGGTCCGGGCTGAGGGTGTCGATCAGCCCGCCGTCACGTCGGCGGTCATCATCAGGCGGTCTTCCTTGGGGACGCCGGCCTGGGACAGGGTCTCGTCTTCTTTCAGCTCGCGGCCCAGGGCTTTGCTGTCCAAACGGTAGGACATCGGGCGTCCGTCCGGGCCGGTCACGGGCAGTTCCAGCGAGGTGGTCAGCTCGGGGAGCAGTTCCTTCACTGGCACGTCGTCCGGGACCTCGGCGGTCCGGCTGCCTCCGGAGGGAAGCACAACGGTCACAGGAATATCGGGCATGGCTTACTCCTTTCTAGAATGGTCTGGCCGGAGCGGCCAGTGGAAGTGGTCGGCTGCATGCAGACAGAATGAGGATGCGATGCGGGTCGTTCGTTCGACCTGCTCCCGCGTCCGGGAGCGGAATTATTTCAGGTGGATCTTTGGCTTTTTCTTCTCTTCCTCGACCGGCTTGAGCTTGACCCGTTCGGGGCGCAGCAGCTCGCTCCGGTCCACCGGGAAGGTGTTGGGATGGATCTTGCGGTACTCGCGGCACCAGCGCGCCGCCTCGGGATCCCAGGGGAAGGGCGGCTTGGTCGGGTCGTCGTGGAAGTTCTTGTACTGGACCATCTCGCCGAGCATGACGACCAGGCGGTCGAGCGAGCGGCTGGCGGTCCACCAGGCGGCGTCGATGCACACGCTGCCGTTCAGGTGGTTGATGTTGGGGTGCCAGATGGGGGTCAGCCACTTCATCCCCGGCCAGCGCTGCGGGTACTGGTTGTGCAGGTAAATCTCGACCTGGTGGGTGGTACCAAACTTGGGGTTGCCCTGGCGGTCCACGTCGATGATGCCCCTGCATTTGAAGGTCACGATGTAGGTTTCGGGAGGCAGGTTGGGCCGCGGCGACTTGGCGCGGAAGCTGATCACATCGCTGCGGGCGGCTAATTCCTGCATCAGCTCGTGGTCGGCGCGCAGGCGGCGCATGCGCGGGGACTGGTCCAGCCTGACCGCCCCGGCGGTGATGTCGGCCGTCAGCATCAGGCGGTCCTCCTCCGGGACGCCGGCGGAGGCGAGGGTCTCGTCGTCCTTCAATTCCCGGCCGAGGGCTTTGCTGTCCAGTCGGTAGAACATGGGGCGCCCGTCCGGGCCGACGGCGGGCAGCTTGAGCAAGGAGGTCAGCTCGGTCAGCAAATCGTGGACGCTGACATCGTCAGGGACCTCGGCGGCGCGCGCCCCGCCGCTGGGAAGTACGATGGTGACATTGATATCGGCCATAACCTTCTCCTGGGAAAAAGAAACTAAGAATTCAAGTGGGGCACCTGGCAGGTGCCGGTGATGGCCCAGCAATCGGCATGGTGCAGGGTGTGGCAGACCTTGCATTCGACGATGCCGCGCGGGTCGTGCGGTTCGACCAATTCCAGGCAATAAGGACAGCGGTGTTCCTGTTGGCTTGACAGTTGCAGGGATTTGCGGCGCGTGAGGCGCTTGCGTTTCGGTCTGGTCGGGGTGGGGCTTGTGGCGGAAATGACCGGGGCGGTCTTGGACCGCGGCCGCCGCGTCCGGCGCGGGCGTTGAACCGGTGCCCGCCTGGTTCGCGGGATGGGCATGGGCACCACCTGCCTGGTCTGCGGGGCGACCTCGACCTCCAGAACGGGACGGTACCAGGCCAGCAGGCTCAGGGCGATGATCCCCATGCCCGAGATGAGCTGGCCCAGGTCGGCCCAGTCCGCGCCTTTGGGATTGGACTTGATGGGATCGATGCCGAAGCGCCAACCGGTGAAGACTCCCAGCAGCAGCAGCCCGAAAATGTACACCGCACAGGCGGCCGTGTAGCGCAGGCTCCCCATATTTTTGCGGAAGACGAAGCGTGAGGTAAACCCACAGACCAACCCGAGCAAGATGTCGGACCAAAAAATCTGCAGGAAGAAGGCATTACTGTGCAGCTGCTGGATGAGCAGGGCCAGCGCCAGGGCGGCGACGAGCACGATCAGCGCGGTGAAGACCAGCTTGCGCGCCAGCTGCAGGCGCAAATTCTCGGGTTGGGGAAGGGAGGAGGTGCTCATGATCTCAACGCGCATGGCTGCTCAACGGCTCGTCAATCGTGGATCTTCACCCGACCGCTGGCAGGGCCCGCGGCCGGCTCTTTGAGGGTAATATCGCCTTTGAGGCGGATGCGGCTGCGCAAGGGTTTGGGTACTTCGACCTGTTCGAAGTGGTGGAAGTGCAGCGCCTCGGCCAGGTCACCGGTTAGCTCGAAGAAGCGGTAATCCTGGCCGTTTTGGGCGCGCAGGATGTGCAGGGGCGGCACGCCGACGCTGGCCAGGGAACGGTGCAGGAAGTTTTCCTCGCCGGTGATGACGTGGGTCATCTCGGTCTCGCGCAGGTTTCCGCAGGTGGGGCAGTGGCCGGCCTCGAAGCTGACCGCATTGAGCGGTTTGAGCACCGCCTCGATGGTGTTGCAGGTCGAGCATTTCAGCGAGGTGATCAGCTCCTGGTCCAGCTCGAGCACGGCCTCGGGACCCAGGTCAGCGCGGGCGATGCGCAGCATATCCTCCAGCGTGGTCCGCTCGGCGCGCGCCGGCAGCTCGGTGATCTCGCCATAGGTCCAGTGGCTCTCGCAATCCTGGCGCGGGGAATAGGCGGTGGTGTGCATCTCGTTGACCATGCCGTTGTAGTGGATCACCTTGCCCGGTTCGACCGGCATGCCGTTGATCAACTTCAAGGCTTCCTGCGACTGCATCCCGCCGATGATCGAGGCGATGGTGGGTGTGGTCGGTACCTTGCCGAGCAGGATGTTCTGGCGGGCCAGCAGCGGGCAGGAATAGCGCATGGACAGGTCGCGGATGGCCTGCTCGGTCAGGGTGCACTCGTAGCAGGCGCCCTGCCCGGGGACGAAGACGCGCACCAGGCCGAGCAGCTCCTGGATGGCGCCGTCCACCCAGGGTTTATTCATCCAGTAACAGAAGCGGTTGATCGCCAGGCGGGCTTCGCGGTTATCCAGGCAGCCGATGATCACGTCCATGCGGCGGATGACGCCCAGTCCCAGCTGGGTCGTCACGTCGCCGTTCAGGTACTGGACGTGAACCTGCGGGTTGAGGTTCTTGGCCCGCGCCGCGGCCACTTCCGCCTTGCTGCGGTGGTTGTCGGACTCGCGAAACAGCACCGAGCGGCTCAGGTTGGCGGCCTCGATGGTGTCGAAGTCGACGATGTAGATGTTGCCGATGCCCATCAGCGCCAGGTTCTTGATCACGTCATTGCCCAGGGCTCCGGCACCGACGACCATCACCTTGGCGTTCTGGACTTTCTCGCGCTCCCACCAGGAGATGAACTCGAAGGTCCCCAGCCGGTCCTTCTGCAGATTGGGAATGTGCAGCGGCTTCTCCGGAGCGACCGGCACGCGGCAGCGGACCGGTGGGCGGCTCGTTGGTTGCCGACCGGCCGGCCGGGGCGACAGGACTGCTAGCCAGCTCGCGCGCCTTGGCCATGTTGCTCTCGTCGATGGCGCGGGCGAACCAGCCGACGTGCGGCCGGGCTTCGATCAGCTGGTATTCCTCCAGGGTCTTGAGCGCTTCGCGCAGCGTGGCCCGGCTGACGGCCAACTGGTTCATCAGGTCGCGCTCGGAGGGCAGGTGGGTTCCGGGGACCAGGCTGCCGTCCAGCAGGGAGGCGGCCAGCTTTCCGGCGACGGTATCGGCGAGAGATTGGTGGGAAACGGGTAGTATTTTCATGGTTTCCTGTGGTATGGTAGTCAGACCAGATGTACCAATAGTATACGCCATTCACAGACAGAGTCAATAGGGAAGAGGAGGACTTAAGTACTGCTAACAAAAATGTAGGCTCGATGGCGGCCCGAATTTGAAGCGGTTTTTCAGATTGCCCCTGCCTAAAATGATTTTGACCAGATCGGTCACGTCCCCCTGCCAGCTGTGCAAGAGGATCTGGGCTCGCCTGTCGGAATCAAAAAAAGACGGTTTTCGAGCAACCGTCTTTTTTGATTGGCAGCCAGCGAGGTTATTTCATCTCGACGACCGCGCCGGCTTCCTCGAGCTTCTTCTTGGCGTCCGTGGCGGCGTCCTTGCCGACGGCGGTAAGCACCTTGGCATCCGCGGTTTCGGCCAGGGCCTTGGCGTCTGAGAGACTCAGGTTGACCAGCTGGCGGATGACCTTGATGACCTCGATCTTCTTGGGGCCGGCATCCTTGATGACGACGTCGAATTCGGTCTTCTCTTCGGCGGGCTCGGCCGCACCACCGGCCGCGGCGCCACCGGCGACGGCGGCGACGGCGACAGGCGCGGCGGCGGAAACGCCCCATTTCTCTTCCAGCTTCTTGACCAGTTCAGCCGCCTCGAGAACGCTCAGGCCGCTCAACTGCTCGACGATTTTATCCAGATCAGCCATTTTAATACTCCTTCGAATTTCTTTTGAATTCTTTGAACGATGTGGTGACTGTTCAGACAGTCCTTGACTTTAAGCCGCGGCAGGTGCGGCCTTGTCGGCATACGCCTTCAGCACAGAAGCCACTTGGCGGCCGGGTTCGGCCAGCATGCGCACCAGCTTGCCCGCGGGTGCCTGCAGAACGCCCAGCAGCTGGGCGCGAACGACGGGCAGCGGCGGCAGACTGGCGAGCGCCTTGACTTGGGCGGCGTTGAGCAATTCGGCGCCCAGGTAGCCGCCCTTGACCTTGACGGCTTCCATGCCCTTGGTGGCATCGTTCAGCGCCTTGGTAAAGGCAGCCACGTCGCTAAAAGCGAAGCCCAAAGCGGTGCTCTTTTCCAGGTAGTTCGCCGGAACGCTATGGCCGGCCTTTTCCAGTGCCAGCTTGGCCAGCGTATTCTTGACGATGTGGAATTCGCCGCCGGTCTCGCGCAGCTTGGCCCGGATCGTGTCCAGGTCCTTCATCGTCACGCCGGTGTACTCGACCAGGACGACGGCCTGGCTCTTGCCCAGCCAGTCCACGTACTCGGCCAGGATCGCCTCTTTCTGTTGCTTGGATTTAGCCAATGAATATCACCTCCTTTCCAATCGAAAAGTCTTTGCCCGGACCTTCCAGGCAAAGACTTTGATCCCTTGAAAAGGGATGGTGTTTCCACCAGTCTCCACCTGGGCAGGAGATTAAGCCCCGAACTAATCGGGGGACGCCTGCTGTCTTCGGCGAAGGAATGCTTCCGGGCGCGGGATTCTGTTACTCGCCTGCCTCCATCGATTGGGCCAGATTGGCATCCACCTTGACGCCGGGCCCCATCGTTGTGGTCATGGTGATGTGCTTGATATAGTTACCCTTGGCGGCCGCCGGACGGGCCTTCTTGATGGCTTCCATCAGGGCGGCGAAGTTTTCAAACAGCTTCTTTTCGTCGAAGGAGGCCTTGCCGATCGACACGTGGATGTTGGCGGTCTTGTCCAGGCGGAACTCGACTCGGCCGGCCTTGGCCTCCGTCACGGCCCGACTCAGGTCCTTGGGGTCCACGACGGTGCCGGCCTTGGGGTTGGGCATCAGGCCGCGCGGGCCGAGCACCCGGCCGAGCTTGCCGACCTTGCCCATCATATCCGGCGTGGCGATGGCCACATCGAAGTCGAGCCAGCCGCCCTGGATCTTGTTCAAGGTCTCGTCGTCGTCGGCGACGATATCGGCACCGGCGCTGCGCGCCTGCGTCGCTCCCTCGCCGGCGGCGAAGACCAGCACGCGCACCGTCTTGCCCAGGCCATGGGGCAGGACGACCACGTCACGCACCTGTTGGTCGGCCTGGCGCGGGTCGAGGCCCATGCGCATGTGCACTTCGACGGTGCTGTCGAATTTCGTGATGGTAGTTTCCCGGACCAACTTGACCGCTTCGTGCGGATCGTAAAACTTGTTGAGGTCCACCTTGGCTGCGGCAGCCAGGTATTTCTTTCCGTGTTTTGCCATGAGTTCTCCTTCGTGGTATTAGCGGGTTGGATCACAACCCTCCCACAGGTTCAGTCTTCGACAACAATGCCCATGTTACGGGCGGTGCCTTCGATCTGGCGCATGGCGCCTTCGATATCCAGGGCGTTCAGGTCCTTCATCTTTACTTCGGCAATTTCCCGGATCTGGGCGCGCGTCACCGTGCCGACCTTCTCGCGGTTGGGGACGCCCGAGCCTTTTTCCACGCCTGCGGCCTTGCGCAGCAGGACTGCCGCGGGCGGGGTCTTCAAAACGAAGGTGAACGAGCCGTCGGTGTAGACGCTGATCTCCGCCGGCAGGATCTCTCCGGGCCGGTTGGAGGTCTTGGCATTGTATTCCTTGCAGAAGGCCATGATGTTGATACCGTGGCCGGCCAGCGCCGGGCCGATGGGCGGCGCAGGGTTGGCCTTCCCGGCCTCGATCTGCAGACGGACGATTGCCTTGAGTTTCTTTGCCATGCTTGCTTATCTCCTTTGTGGTTTTAGCGGGCCATTATGGGGGACCCTCCCACGAATTGCCGCTCGTTTGCTGATTAGCAAATTAGGTTAATTATTCTTTATTTTTATACTTTTTACGTTTTACTTCTAGGCCTTTTCGACCTGCAAGAAATCAAGTTCCACCGGCGTCTCGCGTCCGAAGAAGGACACCATCACGCGCACCTTGGTGCGCTCCATGTCGATCTCCGCCACCATACCGCGGAAGTCGTTGAACGGACCGTCGATGATGCGCACGCGCTCGCCGACCTTGAACGAGACCTTGACGGTCGGCGCCTCGGCCTCCATGCGCTTCAGGATCTGGGCCACCTCTTCCGGCCGCAGGGGGGTGGGCAGGTTGCCCATGCCGACGAAACCGGTCACGCCGGGGGTGTTGCGCACGACGAACCAGGACTCTTCGGTGAGCTGCATGTTGACCAGCACGTAGCCGGGGAAGATGTGGCGCTCCACGGTACGGCGTTTGCCGTCCCGCACCTCGATCTCTTCCTGGGTGGGCACGACGACGTCGAACACCTTGTCTTTCATGCCCATGGTCTCGATGCGCTGCTCGAGGTTGTGACGCACCTTATTCTCATACCCGGAGTAGCAATGAATCACGTACCAAGCCGGCCCTTCCGGAGCTGGCTCGCCGGATTGCCCTGGAGTGTAAGGCGCCTGAGGAGCAGTCTGTTCCGTGCTGATGACAGGCTGCTCCGAGGAGGTCTCTTTCTCCTCAGAGTCCAGCGGTTCCTGTTCAAACTGCTCTTCCGGGTCTTGAACGGACATCATTCGACCTCGTTGGTTCAGGGCTTGGCCGGCTCAGGACGTTCCGACCGCCAGGGCGATCAGCCGTGCGGCACCCAGGTCGACCAGCCAGAAGAACATGGCCGTGATCACCATTACCACGATGACGACGATGGTCATATTGATCGCCTCCTGGCGCGTCGGCCAGGACACTTTGCGCAGTTCGCCGCTTGTCTCGCGAAACATGCGCTGGAGCGCGTTTTCGCGTTTGGGTCGATCATCTCTTCCGGCCAAGGCTGACTCCTTCTTTACTGACACTGACAACGCCGCCTCGCCATACTTCCCTTGCAGGGCAGGACGACGTTGTGAAAAACAGGCCAGGCAGGACTTGAACCCACAACCACTCGTTTTGGAGACGAGTGCTCTACCAATTGAGCTACTGGCCTAGGATTGGGCGGGAGAGCCCCGCCCTCTACTTCGTCTCGCGGTGCAACGTATGCTTCCGGCAGCGGGGGCAATACTTGTTGAACTCCAGCCGGTTGGGATCGTTGCGGCGGTTCTTCTCCGTCACGTAATTATGTTCCTTGCATTCGTTGCACGCCAGGATGATCACCGGGCGGACGTCCTTCTTTTTTCCAGCCATTCTCGACACCCTAACTTCGAATTACTCGATGATTTTGGTGATGACGCCGGCGCCGACGGTGAGGCCGCCTTCGCGGATGGCGAACTTGGAGCCCTGCTCGAGGGCCACCGGGACGATCAGCTTGACGGTCAGGTTGACGTCGTCACCCGGCATGACCATCTCCACGCCTTCCGGCAGGGTGATGTCGCCGGTCACATCCATGGTACGGATGTAGAACTGCGGGCGGTAGCCGGTGAAGAAGGCCTTGTGCCGTCCGCCTTCTTCCTTCTTCAGCACGTAGACCTGCGCCAGGAACTTGGTGTGCGGGGTGATCGAGCCGGGCTTGGAGACCACCTGGCCGCGCTCCACGTCGGTGCGCTCGATGCCGCGCAAGAGCAGGCCGCAGTTGTCCCCGGCCATGCCCTCGTCCAGCGACTTGTGGAACATCTCCACGCCCGTCACCACCGAGGACATGCTCTTGTCGCGCAAGCCCACGATCTCGACCGGCTCGCCGACCTTGATCTTGCCCCGGTCGACGCGCCCTGTCACCACCGTGCCGCGGCCCTTGATCGAGAACACGTCCTCGATCGGCATCATGAACGGCTTCTCCACGTCGCGCTTCGGCTCCGGGATGTACTCGTCCACCACCCGCAGCAGCTCCTTGATCGAAGCATACTCCGGTGCGTTCGGGTCCGTCGAGGTGCTCTCCAACGCCTGCAGCGCCGACCCACGCACGATCGGCGTCGTGTCACCCGGGAAGCCGTACCCGTTCAACAGCTCTCGCAGCTCCATCTCGACCAGCTCCAAAAGCTCCGGATCGTTCATCTGGTCGATCTTGTTCAGATACACCACGATCGACGGCACTTCCACCTGCCGCGCCAGCAGCACGTGCTCGCGCGTCTGCGGCATCGGCCCGTCCGGCGCCGCCACCACCAGGATGGCCCCGTCCACCTGCGCCGCCCCCGTGATCATGTTCTTGATGTAGTCCCGGTGACCGGGCATGTCCACGTGGGCATAGTGACGCTTCTCCGTCTCGTACTCCACGTGCGCAATGTTGATCGTGATGCCGCGCGCCTTCTCCTCCGGCGCATTGTCGATCGAGTCGTACGGCCGGAACTCCGCCTTCCCCAAAAACTGGCAGTACTTCGTGATCGCCGCTGTCAGCGTCGTCTTCCCATGATCAATGTGCCCCATGGTCCCCACGTTCAAGTGCGGCTTCGTCCGCTCAAACTTCTGCTTCGCCATGATTTCTTTCTCCTTCCTTGACTATATTCGCTTCGTCACGAAAGCCCTCAATGGGATTTGAACCCATGACCCCGCCCTTACCAAGGGCGTGCTCTACCAGCTGAGCTATGAGGGCGGTGGGGCGAACCATGTTTCGCCCGTACTGTGGGCGGTGAAGGATTCGAACCTCCGAAGGCTTCTGCCAACTGATTTACAGTCAGTCCCCTTTGGCCACTTGGGTAACCGCCCGGGGTATTGCGGATTGTCAATTGTGGATTGCCGACTGAATCGTGTTCAACCAGCAATCAACACGCGGCAATCGCGCTGGAGCCGACGACGGGAATCGAACCCGTAACCTACCACTTACAAGGCGGTTGCTCTTCCGATTGAGCTACGTCGGCGGCTTAGTGCCCAATTAAGCGGGGCAATTATACCAAAGGCATACCACCCGGACAAGGTGTTAACGCGACAAACTTCCGGCCGGCACCCCGCCCGCAGGACGGGATCAGGCCGCGGCCCGGAAAGAGCGGCGGGGTAGTCTATCAGGATTCATGAGAAGAGTCAAGAAAAAATGCTATACTATTGCTTTGTTGCAGACACCTAATGCGTGTCGCCGTGAGGAGCCGCACAGCGGCGACGAAGCAGTCTCCACGACCGCGAGGAGATTGCTCACCTGCGCTCGCACCGGCTGCTTGTGCAGGTGCACACTTGCCCTCCCGGAAGGACACCGGGACGGTGTGGCACAAAGCGCCAGCGCAAGTGCCTGGGAGTGTCGCCGCCTACGGCGGGTGGCTCGCAACGATGCAAACTAATTGATTTACACTCTTTACACCTGGGCACTGTACGGTCATTTCTAATCTACTTGCATAGGGACCCTAATGAAAATCAAACTATTCCTCCTGACCCTGCTTTTGCTTTCCCTTGCCAGCCTGGCCGCCCCGGTCCGGGCCCAGGCAGCCATCAGCCTCATGGATGACCGGGCCACGCTCAATTTCCCCGAGACTGCCACCTTCAGCGCCGAGATCCAATCCACGGCCCAGATCAGCTCGGTGGTGCTCGAGTACGGCGTCGATCAGCTGACCTGCGGCACCGTGGTCGCCCAGGCTTTCCCGGACTTCAGCCCGTCCACGCACGTGAAGGCCTCCTGGACCTGGGAAATGCGCCAGACCGGCTCTCTGCCGCCGGGAGCCAAGCTGTGGTGGCACTGGCTGGTGACCGATTCAGGCGGCGGGCAGTATACCAGCCCGACGCAAACGGTGATCTGGCTTGACAGTCAACACACCTGGCAGACGCTGACCGGCGGGAATATCAACCTGCATTGGTACAGCGGCGGCAGTGCCTTCGGGAAGGAGCTGCACGATACCGCCGTCCAGGCACTCGACCGCCTGACCAAGGACATCGGCGTTGGCACCGACCAGCCCGTCGACCTGTACATCTACGCCGACACCCAGGACCTGCAGGCTGCCGTCCTGTATGCGCCGTCCTGGACAGGCGGCCAGGCATTCGCCGAAAATGATATCGTCATCATCGGGATTGCGCCCTCGGAGCTGGATTGGGGAAAATCCACCGAGGCGCATGAGTTGACCCATGTCCTGGTCGGGCACGAGACCTTTTCCTGCCTGGGCTTCGTCCCGCAGTGGCTGAACGAAGGCCTGGCGATGTACGGGGAAGGCGGCCCGGACAGTTCAATGCAGGCGACCTTCGAATCGGCTTTGGCCAGCAACACGCTTTCGTCGCTGCGCGCCCTGAGCGGCAACTTCCCTGAGGCCTCCGACCAGGCCAACCTGGCTTACGGCGAGTCGTACAGTGTCGTCAATTTCCTGATCCAGAAATACGGCCGCGAGAAGATGACTGCCCTGCTGCTGGCCCTGCGGGACGGCGATACCGCCGACCAGGCTCTGCAAAAGGTCTACGACTTTGACGTGGACGGGTTGGAGGATGCCTGGCGCGCCTCCATCGGAGCGCCCTCCCGTACCGGAGGGGCAAAGCCGACGCCGGTACCCACGCCGACCATCGTGCCGACCATCGAGCCCATCTCCGGCGTGCCCGCCCCCGCCGCGGCGGCCACGGAAATCCCCGCGGCGCTGACCTCGACCTCCGCCCCTGCCCAGTTGGTGCCGACTGCCACCGTCCCTCCGGCCGCCCCGCAGCGTACGATGATCCTTATCGCTGCCGTGGCGGTCTTCTGCCTCCTGGTGGTGGTTGCAGCCGTGGTCGTGATCATCCTGATCGTTAACCGCCAGAACAGGAGGGCAAAATGAGAGCCATCTCGAGCATCATGAAATATATCCTGGTCGCCGCGCTTCTATTATTTGGCTGCCAGGCCACCACCTTGACCACCCCGGACACAGGCCAAACCGGCGCCAACCCGGCGCCCGCCGTACAGGTCGCCGGGATTCCCCGCGACCAGGCGCTTTACTTGGCAGGCGGCGAGAGCACCAACCCGCGCGACTACGACCCGGCCGCCGAGCACGATTCCGGCAACAAGATGCTTTTCAGCGGGCTGGTCTCGCTCGACCCGAGCCTGCGGCTGGTGCCCGAGCTGGCCGCCTCCTGGGATCTTTCCTCCGACGGCAAGGTCTACACCTTCCACCTGCGGACGAATGCAAAATTCCATGACGGGCGCCCGGTCACGGCCCAGGACGTGGTGTACTCATGGGAGCGAGCCGCCGACCCGGCTACCGGCTCCGATACCGTTCTGACCTACCTGGGCGACATCCTCGGCGTGAGCGAGATGCACAGCGGGCAGGCCAAGCACATCTCCGGCCTGCAGGTCGTTGACGAACACACCCTGAAGGTCAGCATCGACAGCCCCAAGCCGTACTTCCTTTACAAGCTGACCATGCCGGTGGCGTTTGTGCTCGACCAGAAGAACGTCGCCTCCGGTGCGGACTGGTACCGCAAGCCCAACGGCACCGGCCCGTACAAGCTGGTCCGCTGGGACAGCTTCAAGCTCATGGTCTACCAGCGGGACGAGGCTTTCTACCTGGGCGCCCCGGCGATCCCGTACGTGGTCGTCGAGCTGTATTCCGGGACCGGGATGCAGTTATATGAAACCGGCGAAATCGACATGACCGGCGTCTATTCCGTCGACGTGCCGCGCGTCCTGGACCCGGCCGAGCCCCTGCACGCCGACCTGCACAGCGGGGTGGGGCTGTGCACGGATTATGTCGTCTTCGACGTGACCAAGCCGCCCTTCGACGACGTCAAGGTGCGCCAGGCGTTCACGATGGCGATCGACCGGCAGAAATACGTCGACGTGGTCCTGAACGGAGTGGGCATTCCTGCCAAAGGCCTGTACCCGCCGGCGCTGCCCGGCAACAGCCTGGACCTCCAGGGCCTGCCCTTCGATCCCGCGCAGGCGCGCCAGCTCCTGGCGCAGTCCAAATACGGCGGCCCGCAGGGGCTGCCGGCCATCGTCTATACCGATGCGGGCGTCGGGAATGTGGCCGGTTCCAGTGTGGCCGCCCTGGCGCAGATGTGGCAGCAGAACCTGGACGTCACCATCCATATAGAGAATCTCGACTACAGCAAATTCTATGACCTGCTTTACTCCGGTCATCACGGACAGATGTTCGCCGGTGGCTGGTGCGCAGATTATCCCGACCCGGAAAACTTTGCCGACGTCCTGTTCCACACCGGCGCCCAGCAGAACACGGGTAATTACAGCAACCCGGCCCTGGACGCCGTCCTCGAGCAGGCGCGCGGCGAAATGGACGTGACCAAGCGCATCGGACTTTACCAGCAGGCCGAGAAGATGATCGTCGAGGATGCCCCGGCGCTCTTCCTGAGTCACGACATCTCATACGTGCTGGTCAAACCGTACGTTAAAGGCTACGTGCTGACGCCCATCGACATCCCCCTCGAGCGCTACATGCACCTGGAACATTAGATTGTTTCCCCCTCAGCCCTGACCCCTCTCCCTCTGCGAGAGGGGTTTTACGGCCGCGCTTCGGTCAGAAATTCCACGCGGGCGATCACCGGCCCGACGCTGGAAATCATGAAATCAAAACGCAGATCCTTGCCCGCCTCGAGCACTGTCGCTGCCTCCCAGCGACGCACTCCGATCACGTTTCCGGCGGAATCGTAAGCCACCCCCAGCACCCACAAGCTTTTCGCGCTCCCGGTCGGGGCGGTCAAGACGACCCGGCCGCTGACCTGTGCGCTGCGCCCGGACCAGTCCACGCTGACCAGGCTGTCCTGGATGGCGACCGGCAGGTAACGCGAGTCACCCGGCGGCAGGCGGATGGAGGTCAGCAGCTCGAGGCGCGGGGCCGCTTCCGCCGGCACGGGCGGGGGGAAGTAGGCCGCGATGGGCATGGACCGGCCAGTCGGCAGGAGGTCCAGCGGGGCGAAAGCCACCTGGCTGGGTCCGGTTTGCCCATCCGCAGACAGCAGGGTGAACTGGGCTGAGAGGTTTTCTACCGCTTCGGCACGGTTGTTTTCCACCGCCGCGAAGCACCACAGGCCGCCCTCCGCTCCCGGCCAGCAGCGCGCCTGGCGCACGGCCAGCGGCAACGGGGTGGGGGTCGATTCCCCGGGGAGGGCGCTCCCGACCGGGATGTTCAGCTTCGTCCCCACCGAAAGCACCGACAGCTGGATGCCCGGGTTGGCGGCGATCAGAGCCTCGAGGCTGATCTGGTTGCGCGCCGCGATCCCGCTCAGCGTGTCGCCGGAGACGACGACATACACGACCGGCGTCGCCGTGGGCAGGAACACCTGGGTCAGCGGCGGGATGAGGCTGGCCGTGGCGGACGGCGTGACCGTCAGGTACGGCTGCGGGCTGGAGGGGGTGATTGTCTCAGTCCTCGCGGCCGGTCCGCAGGCGGATGAAAAGGCCAGGAGGAACAGACAGGTCAGGAACAGTCGCATAAAGAAATTATACCTGTTTCACTTGCCCCAACTCGGAGGCTGTGCTAAACTCTCATTATGGCTGAAGAAGAAATTCTGCCTGAAGAGTCCGGCCAGAATGTCATGCTCCAGGAAGCCATCGAGTCGCTCCGCAAGGGCGACCGCGCTCGGGCGCGGGACATCCTGACCCGTCTGCTCAAGACGGATCAGGGCAATGTCATGTGCTGGATCTGGTTGAGCACCGCCGTGGAATCCTCCAAGGAGCGCCTGTACTGCCTGCAGACCGCGCTCCAGCTGGACCCACAAAATGCCGCTGCCAAACGCGGCATGATCATGTTGGGGGGACTTCCGCCCGATGAAAGCGTACCGCCCTTTCCCTTGAACCGTCCCCGCATGTGGGAGGAAAAGCTGACCATCCCGCAGGAGACAAAGGAGCAAAAGCGCGCGGCCGCCAGAGGCAGGAGCCCCGTCGGCAGGCTGCTGGTCGTCCTGGGCGTCTGTATCGCCTTGCTTGGGGTGGCTTATTTTGGTTTTCTGGCCCCAAATGCATTCGTGATGCAGTATCTAAACCGGCCGCATTATCTCCATATCACCATCACTTTCACCCCGACCGGTACGATCTACCCCACCACCCTCCCCGAGCCCACCCCTCTTGAACTGCTGCTTCAAACGACCTATACACCCACCCCATTGTACGTGGTCACGCAGCATGGTCCCGACGTCCAGGTCAACTTCAAGTCTGGCCTGCAATTTTTCAAGTCGAAAGACTACGACAACGCAATCAAGATGTTCAAGCAGGTGCTGTCGGATGAGCCTGAGGCGGTGGACGCTTACTATTATGTAGGCGAGTTATACCGGATGCAGAAGAAGTATCAGGATGCCCATGATGCCTACCAGACGGCGATCAACATCGATTCCGATTTTGCCCCGGGCTATCTGGGGCGTGCCTTGGTGACCCACGCCATGGTTCTGAGCGAAGATGTTTCCAACGACTTTGACAATGCCATCCTTCTTGATTCGCACTTTACAGCTGCATATATCGAACGCGGCGCTTACCGACGGACGCACAACGATCCCAATGGGGCCATCGCCGACGAGATGGCCGCGCTGGGAATGGTCCCCGACTCTGCCCTGGCCTACCTCTACCTGGCACAGGCGCAGCTGGACACCGGACAAAACCAGCGGGCTCTCGATTCGGTGACAAAGGCCAACCAACTCGACGTGACCCTCGTTCCCGCCTACCTGGTACTCGCCCAGGCTTACATTGCCAATGGTCAGGTCGACAAGGCGATCACCGCGATTCAGATTTATACGACCTACACGCCTGAAGATATCGACGCTTATCTAACCCTGGCGACCGTTTACAATGCCATCGGGCAATACCAGCTGGCGCTGGACTCTGCCAACCAGTTCCTGAATGCCAATCCCAAGGATTCCCGCGGCTATTATCAGCGTGGCCTGGCCTATCTGAACCTGGATAACGCCTCCCTGGCGGAGCTGGATTTCAAATCGTCCCAGATTTACGATCCAATTTATTTCGAGCCCACCCTTGGTCTGGCACGGGCATTCTTCGCCGAGGACCATGCCGGCTCTGCCTACATCCAGGCCAATCAGGTCAGTGAACCTCTCGCCAAGACGGATACCCAAAAAGCCGACGTCTACTATTGGGAAGCGACCTTCCTCGAGAAAATGGGCAACAACGCAGCCGCCAAGGAGACCTGGCGCCATCTCTTGCAGTTGCCTGCCGAGGCGATGCCGGAGGACCGGCGGAACGAGGCCTTCCTGCACTTGGGGATCAAGCCCACCAAAACCCCCATCCTGCGCTATACTCTGACACCAACCCCGAAGCCAGCGCCGTAAACCAAACAGGTTGACAGCCGACCAATGGCCGCCAACCTGTTTTATTTAATATTGACCTCTTGCTACCAGGCGAATTCTCAGGTCCGAAATGCCTGGCGGCATTCTTCACAGGGACACAGCGCTCGCAGATAAGACCAGTGATAGATTCCGTAATCATGGCCGTCTTCCCAGACCGGCGTGATGGCGTAGGAGCCGACCGGCACGAGCGTCTTCAGATGTGTGGCGGGCGAATCTTCTAGCCGGGCTGCGAATACGGCCGGGTCGGGCGTCTCGCTCATCTTGGCGTGACCGCCGCGGCATTGCGCACAAGGACAGCCCGCGCGCAACAGGGAAAATGGGTACAGGCTGACGTGGCCGTCATCCCAGGTGATGGTCAGCTCTTTTTTCTCGCGGTTGGCTGTAATGTCGTTAGGTTTCATGACTTCCTTATCGTGGGATCGGGTTGGCTGCGGGGCGCTGGCACGCGAAGAGGGGCCGGCCGGTTCACTCCCGCTCCTAGGGCGACTTGAGAACGCTTAAAAAGTTTGCACCGCCCAACCGGAACGGGCCTTGTCATAGGGGGCGGTCAGGAACCACCAGGTGTCGCCGTCCGCCTGTTTGGGTCCTTTGGTGATCTGGAAGACTTCCGAGTCGGAACCCAGGAAGAGCATGGGGGCATCTTTCCCTGGATCGGAATGGAATCTGAGGCCGATGCCGGTCCCGGTGATCTGCACGTAGACGCCTAGCGCAAATTGCCCCGGCGCGGGGGTGAACGTCGCCGTCGGGGTGGGGGGCGGGGACGTTGGCGTGGGGGGTATGTAGGGCGGCGTGGAGGTCGGCGCCGGGACGACGGTGATTGCCCCGGAGATGATCGACAGGTTTGGCGCCGCGGCGGGACGCTTCACCAGGATCATGATCAATGTGACGCAGACCAGGCCGACACTTATGACCACGCTGAGGAGCAAGACTTTCGGGGTCAGGATCCTATTCATTGAGCGGCCGCTCTAATTCCCTTCCGTTGCACATTTGCACAGCAGCTGGCGCGCCTTCGCCGGCATCAGCACATTCAATTTTTGCGGCAATACTTCGAGGCTGGCCTTCTGCGCCCCGAGCATTGGGTCGGCGTCGATCTGGATCGAGAACGGAGTCTCCGACTTCGATTTGCACGCTGCGGAAAGGTATGCAGCGCGCCTGGTCGGAGGTGAGGTGCCGCCCGGCCTGCATGTCGAAGAAGTGGCGGAAGGCATCCACCAGCGTGCTGCCGGAGAACAGCCACAGGTCCATCAGGCCGTCGTCCAAATAAGCTTGCGGGGAGATTTTGGCCAGTCCGCCCAGGTAATAGCGAATGTTGCTGGCTACCGCCAGCAGGTAGTGGCCTTCGACCTGTTTGTCGTTGGCGGTGACGCGCAGGTGCATGCCGTGCCAGAGGGTCGCGCTCCAGACCGTGGTGGCAAAGAATTCCGGCACGTTGAGGTACTTCTCGAAGCGCTTGCGCGGCTCCAGGGCCTTGACCGTCAGGGCGTCCAGACCGATCCCCGCCCACATCAGGAAGGGCTGGTCATTACACAGGCCGACGTCCACAGGGCAGATGGGTGAATCGGCCAGGAGTTGGGCGTTTTCTCGCAGGGCGCGCAAATGCTTCCAGGAGAAGATGGGCATGCCCAAATCACGCGCCCAGACGTTGGTCGAGCCGCCGGGCAGCACGCCCAGGGCGGTCTGCGAGCCGATCAGGCCGCCGGCGGCCTGTCCGGCGGTCCCGTCGCCGCCCACGGCGAAGACGGCGCGAAAGTTTTCCCGGGCGGCCATGCGCGCCAGTTGGGTGGTGTGGCGGCCGTTCATCGATTCCGCCACTTCCACACGCCAGCCGCGGTCGTTCAGCGCCCGGATCACCCCGCCGATGAACGGCCGCACCGAGATGCGCCCCGCAGCCGGGTTGTAGATGATCAGTGCGTCCACCATGGGCGTATTATACGGCGAAAATCGCAGCCCATCCCTCCCGCCTCCTTGTTTGTCGGAGGCGGGAGGGTCTGCTCGAAAACCCCTATGTTATAATCCCGAACAGGTTTTATGGACGAACCCCGCTTGCTCAACAACCGCTATCAATTGCTCGGCCAGCTCGGCAAGGGTGGAATGGCTGTCATCTATCAGGCGCGGGACCTGATGCTGGAACGGACTGTGGCGATCAAGCTGCTGCGTGAGGACTACTCGCGCGCCCCGGCCTTCCAGCAGCGCTTTCGCCAGGAGGCCAAGGCGGCTGCCAACCTTTCGCATCCCAACATCGTCACCGTGCACGATTTCGGGCTCGATCACGGACAGCTGTTCATCGTGATGGAATACATCCCGGGATCGGACCTCAAGACGTTGATCCGGCAGCGCGGCCGTTTCACCCCCGAGGCCGGTTTGCCGCTGATCATCCAGGCCTGCGCGGGACTCGGATACGCCCACCGCGCCGGCCTGGTGCATTGTGATGTCAAGCCCCAGAACATGCTGATCACCCCCGACGGACGTCTCAAGGTGACCGACTTCGGCATCGCCCGCGCCCTGGCCAGCATCCACCCCGACGAGCAGACCGACCTGGTGTGGGGCTCTCCACAGTATTTCTCCCCCGAGCAGGCCGCCGGAGGGGCTCCGTCCCCGGCCTCCGACGTGTACTCGCTGGGAGTGGTGATGTATGAGCTGTTGACCGGTTCCCTGCCCTTCCAGGCGCCCACGCCTGCCGAGCTGGCCCGCCTTCACATGGAAGTCCCGCCGACCCCGCTCACCGAGATGGTCCCGGAGCTTTCGCCCACCCTGGAAAAGATCCTGAACAAGGTCCTGTCCAAGGAGCCCTCGCAGCGCTATCGCACCGCGGACCAGCTGGGCCGGGTGCTGCTGAACTTCGGCAACGTCAAATCCGCACCCGCGCTCAGTCTGACCCCGGAAGCCGCCGACCTGGCCGTGACGGCCGCCGCAGGCCAGGTTAAGCGGCCCGCCGGCCTCGACATCGACTGGATCTCCATCGGTTTGGGGCTGGTGGCGCTGGTGGCGACAATGGGTTTAATCCCGTTTTGGATTTGGGTTTATTTCGTGTATAATCCGCCCGTTCGGTGAACGCTTGAACAATCTTACTCATTGGACAGCATGGCCGGTCAAAGATATGTGATCGCCCCCTCGATCCTCTCGGCGGATTTCACCCACCTTGGGGAGCAGATCGCCGAGTGCGAGGCCGCCGGCGCGGACTGGATCCACGTGGACGTGATGGATGGGCACTTCGTCCCCAACCTGACCATGGGGCCGTTCATTGTCGCCGCCTGCCGCCGGGCCACCTCCCTGCCGCTGGACGTCCACCTGATGGTCGAGAATCCGGAGCACCTGCTCGAAGCCTTTGCCCAGGCGGGCGCCAGCCACCTGACCGTCCATGTGGAAGCCTGCCCGGATGTCGTCAGCACCTTGAAAATGATCCGCTCCCTGGGCTGCCAGGCCGGGGTCACCTTGAACCCGCAAACTCCGGCGAGTGCGCTCCAGCCTGCCTTGCCGCTGGCCGACGGCGTCCTGGTCCTGACCGTCCCCCCGGGATATTCCGGGCAGGCGTTCATGCCCGAGGTGGTGCCGAAAGTCGCCGAGGTCCGCCGCATGCTGGACGCGGGCGGCTCGTCCGCCTGGCTGGAGGTGGACGGAGGCATTTCCACCCAGACTCTGGCCCAGGTTCGCGAGGCGGGTGCGACGGCCTTCGTCGCCGCCCACGCGGTCTTCGGCCATCCGCGGGGAATTGCCTCGGGGATCGGGTCCCTGCGAGAGATGCTGGCCTAGATGCCCTCACCCATCCCCTTGCCTGTCTGCATGCAGACGCGGGAGAGTTAAACAAAAATCGCGGCGCCGGCCGCGATCTTCGCTGAAAACTTTTACCGGTAACCTAGGCCGTCTTTGCCAGGGTGCGGATGCACTTGGTGCACAGGATTTTTTGCACCTTGCGGCCGTTCTCGATGACCGTCACCTTCTGCAGGTTGGGGCGGAAGGGACGATTAGTCGCCCGCATCGAGAACGAGCGGTTGTGACCGAAGGTTGTGGTCTTTCCACAATGAGCGCATTTAGCCATCTGGAGTGTTCCTTTCCAACAAATAATACCGGTGCCTGTCTTGGATAAGCGGCGTATTTTACCATGATTCGCATCCTTCCACAAGTCAAGTTGTTAATAATGATACAAGGATAGACTATGGGCGAAGAAACGACAACTCTGGGCACGATCTATATCTCCCCAAAAGCCGTGGCGACGATCGCCTATCATGCCACGCTGGAATCCTACGGCGTGGTCGGCTTGGCGCCCAAAAACCTGGCGGAAGGCCTGGCGGCGACTATCACCCGGGAGCCGGCGCGCGGCGTGTCGGTACAGTACAGCGGCGAGGAGATCAATATTGATGTCCACGTCATCGTTGAATACGGCACCCGCATCACCTCCGTGGCCGACAGCATTGCCAACTCCGTCCGCTACCACGTCGAGAAGGCGTTGGGGATGCCGGTAAACAATGTCGATGTGCATATTCAGGGCCTGCGCGTCAGCAATCCCGACTAGCTTACCGTTTGAGGAGATTTTAGAGGCATGAATCCGGATCCGGAACCGCGCTCCGAGCGTATTAAATCCATGCCGATTGACGGCCAGGTACTGAAGCAGTTGGTCGAGGCCAGCCTTACTTGGCTGCGGGCCAACCAGCAGACGGTCAATTCGCTCAACGTCTTTCCCGTCCCGGATGGTGACACAGGCACCAACATGGTCTTGACGATGCAGTCGGCCTACAACGAGATCGATGACCTGGCCCACCGCGGCGTCGGCCAAATGGCGGCAGCGGTTTCACAGGGCGCGCTGATGGGGGCGCGCGGCAATTCGGGGGTGATCCTATCGCAGATCTGGCGCGGTTTTGCGCGCGCCCTGCACAACCAGGATATCCTGGACGGCACCAACCTGGTCAAGGCATTCGCCGAGGCGCGTGACACGGCCTATAAGGGCGTCGTCCGCCCGGTCGAGGGGACGATCCTGACCGTGGCGAAGGACGTGGCCGCTGCAGCCGCGGAAGTTTTCGAGCAGACGCAAGATCCCTATGAGATCCTGTCCCGCATCGTCCCGGCCGCCGACGCCTCCGTGCAGCGCACCCCGGACCTGCTCCCGGTGCTCAAGCAGGCCGGCGTGGTCGATTCGGGCGGCAAAGGCCTCTTTTATATTCTCGAAGGGATGGCGCGTTTCATTTCCGGCGAGCCGCTCGACACGCCGGTGGCGGCGGTTCAGCCGCTTTCGGCCATGAACCTGGAAAACACGAAGGAGGCCATCGAGCCGGGACAGGATTACGAAGTGGTCGTGGACTTCATCCCCTCCAAGGAGCTTGACCTGCCCCGCTTCTACGGTGAGCTGGAAAAAATGGGCACCTCGATCCAGGTCGGGGAGGGGGATGGCATGTACCGCATGCACATTCACGTGCCGACCGAAAAGCGCTACGAGCCGGTGGATTACGTCATGGGCCTGGGCACGATCACCAAGATCGCCATAGAAAATCTGATCGCCCAGATGGAAGCGATGAGGCATAAATCCGGCCGGGACCGCCTCGAGCTGCCGAGCATCGAGCCTGGGCAGATTGCCGTCGTGGCCGTCTCGCCCGGGCCGGGGTTGTCGCGCGTCTTTGCCAGCCTGGGCGTGGCGGCGATCGTCGAGGGCGGGCAGACGATGAATCCCAGCACGCAGGATATCCTCAGCGCCTTCGAGAACCTGCCGACCGACAAGGTCATCATCCTGCCCAACAATAAGAATATCATCCTGGCAGCCCAGCAGGCCAAGGAGGTGACGGTCAAGAACGTGCAGCTCATCCCCAGCCGCAGCATCCCGCAGGGACTGGCTGCCATGATGCACCTGAACCCGGATGGCGACCTGGAGGCGGTGGCGGCCAAGATGATCAAAGCCATCGATGACGTGACCACGATCGAGATCACCACCGCAACGCGTTCGGTGGAGATCGACGGCGTGGCGGTCGAGGAGGGTCAGGTGATTGCCCTGGTGGACGGCGCGCTGGCGATTTCATCCCGTTCCGTGGAAGAGACCTGCATGAAGGCCTTGGAAAAAATCGGCGCTGGGGATCATGAGCTGATCACTCTCTTCTACGGCGAGGACCTGTCATCGGTCGAGGCCAACCGCATTGCCGACGTAATCCGGGCGACGTATGCCACCCAGGAAATAGAAATCCAGGACGGCGGGCAGCCGCATTACCAGTTCATCATTTCGATAGAATGATTTTCCCTGGTGGAGGTCGCTCACTCCAGCCTGATAAAACTTTATGCCCAGCGTTTGCATTCTCACCGACAGCACCGCACAGTTCACGCGACCGAATTTTCCCGGTCATGAGCTGGTCTATGTCATCCCCTTCGAGTTTCAACCCGTGGAAGCCCAAGGGCGGAAAGGTCTGCCGACGGCCGCTGCGGCCAGGCGTCTGATGCCTCCCTCGGTGCAGGAGTTCCTGCATTTTTATACGCAGCTGAGCCGGAATTACGACACCGTCCTGGTGCTTACGCTCTCGTCCCACCTGAGTCCGACCACCGGCAACGCGCGAGAGGCGGCTGTCCAGCACAGCAACCATGCGTCCGTCATGGTGGTCGACTCCCAGACGATAGCCGTCGGTTTGGGGCTGCTCGTCCAGGCGGTGGCAAACGCGGCGGCAGGCGGTGCCTCCCTCCAGGAAATCGATCATTGGGTGCGAGCGGCCATCCCGCGGGTGTATATGCTTTTTTGCATCCCGGAATTGACTTACCTTGCCCGGACCGGTTACCTCACTTATTCCCAGGCCAGGGTCGGGGAAATGATCGGGATGTTTCCCATTTTTGCGCTGGAGGAAGGCCGTTTGTCGCCGTTGGAAAAAGTGCGCACCCAGCGGCATTTGTTCGAATCCTTCCAGGAATTCATGGAAGAATTCGAGAACCCCGGGCACATCGCCCTCTTGCACGGAGCCGGTCACACGACCTTGCGCACCCGGCCTTTGCGGACTTATGTACAGGAAAACTTTCCTAAAACGCCCTTTAGCGAACACGCCATTGGTCCCCATGTGGCAGCCTTGTTTGGGCCGCAGAGCATCGGCCTGGTGATCATGGAGAATATCTAAAAGAACCCGATGAAGATTTCGCTGGTGACGGACAGCACGGCTGATATTCCCGCGGAACTGGCAGCCTGTCACGCGATCGAGGTGGTACCGGCGATCGTGAACGTGGATGGACGCAGTTATGTGGACGGCATTGGCATTTCGCGTGAGGAGTTCTACAACCTCCTGCCCAAACTGGCCCTCGCGCCGACCACCTCGGCGCCTTCGGTGGGCGATTTCCAGGAACGGTATGAACGCCTGCTCAAGGCGGGGGCGCAGGTTGTACTTTCCATCCACCCTGCGGATAAATTGAGCGGGATTTTTAACGCCGCCCGGCTGGCAGCCCAGGACTTTGGCGAACGCGTCCGGGTGCTGGACAGCGGCCAGGTGAGCCTCGGCCTCGGGTTCCAGGTGTTGATGGCAGCCGAAGCCGCTGCCCGCGGCGCCCTGCTGGATGAGACCTTGAGCCTGATCGACGCCGTCCGGCGGCGCGTGCGCGTGGCTGCCCTGCTGGAGACCATCGAGTATGTCCGGCGCAGCGGGCGAGTCTCCTGGGCCCGGGCGATGATCGGCAGCCTGCTCCAAATCCAGCCGTTGATCGAGCTGCGCTTCGGCATCGTGGAACGATTGGGCCAGGCGCGCACGCGGACCCAGGGCATCCTGCGTCTGACCGAGGTGCTGAATTCCTGGGGCCCGATCGAGCGCCTGGCGGTGCTGCACACCAACGCCGAGGCGGCTGCCCGACTGCTGCTGGAAGAGCTGAAATCGAGAGTGCCCGTCCCTCCCCTGCTGGTCAACGTCACGACCGCCGTCGGCACGCACGTGGGACCGAACTGCCTGGGCTTCGCCGCGGTGCCGGTCGCTTAACGATTCGATCCACCCGGGTTCAATACTGCCTGAAAAACTTTGGGACGCCAGGGAGACCTGGCGTTTTTCATCCAATTACCGGCCTTTCACCGCCGACGGTCGTCTTGTTCGAGCCATGATAAAATAACCCCATGCAGCCATCATTGGAAAAACTGCGCAAATACTTCCGCCTCGAACATTCCGGCGGCTACGCGGATAGCACCATCATCGGGGGGCTGGCGAAGATCCTTGATCTGTGGGAGGGTGAGGCGCGCAACGAGGGGCTTCCCGAAGAGGTCATCCAGTCGGTGGCGGCCTCCCTGCGGGATTACAGCGGCCAGACGCCGGAGGCGCGCGCCGAGTCGCTGAAGCAGCTCTGGAGACAAATTAAGGCCCTGGTCCCCGAGGCAGCCGCAGAGGTGCGACCGGCCCGGGCCTCGTCCGAGGCATACCCCGCTGCACCTGCCCCGGAGGAGCCAGCCCCGCAACCTCACTCCGAGGGCGGCAAGCCGGCTACATATCCGCCCGTCACCGATGGCAAAAAAACCCCGTTTCAGCCGAAGAAAGCGACCTCGCGTCCGGCACAGAAAGGTCCCGGGCGCGCCGAGTCCCGCCCCGGCGGTGTCACCAGCAAGACCCCCATCGCATTGAACGCCTCCCTGACCGTGCTGGCAGGCGTCGGCCCGCGCCACGCCGCCATGCTTTCCCGGCTCGGCCTGAACACCCTCGGCGACATGCTTTACAACTTCCCGCGACGTTACGATGACTACAGCCAGCTCAAGACCATCCGCGACCTGTTCTACGGACAGCAGGTCACGGTTATCGGCACGATCACGACGGTCGACTCCCGCAAGGCGCGCAGTGGGAAGATGTCCATCACAGAAGCGGTGATCAACGACGGGACGGGTGCGCTGCGTCTGACCTGGTTCAACCAGCCCTGGCTGGTCAACCGGCTGAAGGTCGGGGATGCCATTTCCGTTTCGGGCCTGGTTCGAGCAATACCTCGGCCGGCTCGTGATGAACAGCCCTGACTGGGAGCCGGTCGAAGCCGAGAACCTGCACACCAACCGTATCGTGCCGATCTACCCGCTGACGGCCAACGTTACCCAAAAATGGCTGCGCAAGCTGATGAAACAGGTCGTCGCTTACTGGGCGCCCAAGCTGACCGATCACCTGCCCGAAACCATCCGACAGTCGGCCGACCTGCCCGACCTTGGGATGGCGCTCCTGCAGGCGCATTTCCCTGATTCGCAGGAGAAACTGCGCGCGGCTCGCCAGCGGCTGGCCTTCGACGAACTCTTCTTCCTGCAGATGGGTCCTGAACGTCAGAAGCGCGACTGGAAGGCGGCGGCCGGTCGTGTCTTCGAAGTCGGCGATGACTGGCTGGAGGCCCGCCTGGCGGCGCTGCCCTTCGCCCTGACCGCCGCCCAGCAGCGCGCCCTGGCCGACATCCGCGCCGACTTGAAATCCGGCAAGCCGATGAACCGCCTGCTGCAGGGCGACGTCGGCTCCGGGAAGACCGTGGTTGCGGCGCTCGCTGCGGCGATGGTCAACTCCGGCGGGGCGCAGGCCGCCATCCTGGCACCCACCTCGATCCTGGCCGAACAGCACTATCGCACCTTTTTGAATGCTGTTGGCCGGGGAAGGCGGCCTGCTTCCGCTGCAGGCCATCCGCCTGCTGGTCGGCGATACGCCTGAAAAAGAAAAAGATGAAATCCGCTCCGGGCTGGCCGACGGCGCCGTCAAGATCATCATCGGCACGCATGCGCTGCTCGAAGACCCGGTCGCATTTGCCGATCTGCAGTTCGCCGTCATCGATGAGCAGCACCGCTTCGGGGTCGAGCAGCGCGCCGCCCTGCGCTCCAAGGGCACCAACCCGCACCTGCTGGTCATGACCGCCACGCCGATCCCGCGCTCGCTGGCTCTGACCATCTACGGTGACCTCGACCTCTCAGTGGTGGACGAGCTGCCGCCCGGACGCCAGGTCATCGAGACCCACATCCTGACGCAGCGCGAGCGCGAGCGCGCCTATACGCTGATTCGCAGCCAGGTCGGGGATCAGCACCAGGCATTCATTGTTTATCCGCTGATCGAAGAGAGCGAAAATAGTCGAGCTGCTGGCCGCGACCGCCGAGCATGAGCGCTTGCAAAAGGAGGTCTTCCCGCGACCTGCGCCTGGGCCTGCTGCACGGGCGCATGCCGCCCGGACGAGAAGGACGGCGTCATGCTGCGTTTCCGGCAAAAGGAGTTCGACGTCCTGGTTTCGACCACGGTCGTCGAGGTGGGAGTGGACGTGCCCAACGCGACGGTGATGCTGGTCGAGGGCGCCAACCGTTTCGGCCTGGCACAGCTGCACCAACTGCGCGGGCGGGTGGGGCGCGGCGAGGCCCAGTCCTACTGCCTGCTGATCCCGGATCACGATGACGCCGCCGAGAACGAGCGTCTCACCGCCATGGCGGAGACCAACGACGGTTTCATCCTGGCCGAGCGCGACTTGCAGCAGCGCGGCCCCGGCGAATTCTTGGGCACGCGCCAGGCAGGCTACGCCACGACGCTGCGCATGGCCTCTTTGAGTGACATCCCATTGATCGAAAAAGCCCGCCGCCAGGCCCAGGATCTATTTGAGCGGGATCCAGATCTGAAGGACCCCGAAGACCAGCTCCTGGCTGAAGCGCTGCGGCGTTTCTGGGGCGGCGGAAAAGGAGATGTGAGTTAATGGTCCGTGCACTTTTCCCCGGCACGTTCGACCCGATCCATTTCGGCCACATCGATATCGCCCGCCGTGCGACGCGCCTCTTCGACGAGGTCGTCGTGGCGGTCTACGACCGTCCGCTGAAGGCCCTGCTGTTTTCCCCAGAGGAGCGCATCGCCCTGGTTTCGCAGACCTTTGCGGGGCAGGCCAAGATCCGCGTTGTCGGTTACAGCGGGATGACGGTCGATTTCTGCCGCCAGATCGAAGCGCAGGTCATCGTGCGCGGCCTGCGTGTCTTCTCCGACTTTGAGCTCGAGTTCCGCATGGCCCTCGCCAACCATCGCCTGGCCCCGGACATCGAGAGCGTCGCGTTCATCACCGACGAGGAGCATACCTTCCTCTCCTCGAGCACCGTCCGGGAGATTGCCTCGCTGGGCGGCGACGTCTCCAGCATGGTTCCGCCCCACGTCGAAGCCGCTCTCAAGGAAAAAGTCAAGAACCTGAGCGACCAGCAGCTAAAGCCATTCGGGATTAAAATATAAGCACGGCTTGTGAGCCTGTGTGTGCGGAGGAGCCAATGGATATCCTTCACCTCGTCGATCGCCTGGAAGAGCTCTTCAACGAGAGCCGTCCCATCCCGCTGACGCATAATGTCATCGTGGATGAAGACCGCTTCCTGGACATCATCGATCAGATGCGCATTTCCATCCCTGAAGAGGTCAAGAAGGCACAGCAGGTTTTCGCCCAGAAAGACCGGGTCCTGGCCCAGGCTCAGGAAGAGGCCAATCGGACCATCAGCCTGGCGCGCGAAAAGGCGGACCAGCTGATCGAAAAGGATTCCATCTCTCAGGATGCACAACGTCGAGCCGGTCAAATACTGGAGCAGGCGCGCCTGGAAGCCGAAAATGTCAAGGCGGGTGCCGATCAGTACAGCATGGATGCTCTGTTGAATCTGGAGGTCGAGCTGGAGCGTTTGCTCAACCAGGTTCGCAATGGGGTCCAACTCCTGGAGCAGAAGCGGCCTCCGGTGGCGGAAACGAGAAACCTGGAGAAATAAAAAGGTGACCTCCGCAAAAAGTTGCGGAGGTCACTGGTTTTAAATGGGGAGTCGTCAGGCGACGGAGGTATCCACCTTGCGGATGACCATGATTACCTTGCCCTTGATCTCCAGGGGTTCGTCCTTGGAAATGTGGATCGGATCCATGGTCGGGTTAGCGGGCTGGAGGCGATAGCCGTCCTTTTCCTTGAAGAAATACTTCAACGTGGTTTCATCGCGGGCGGGAAGCCAGATTGCCACCATGTCGCCGTTGTTGGCTTTCACCGCAGGCTTCATGATGACGATGTCGCCGTCATTGATCATGGCGTCGATCATCGAGTTGCCTTTGACCCGCAAAGCATAGGGCTGCAGTCCCTTTTCCTGGACGGGAAGGAGGGTGCGGGCAACGTCCACCGCGTCCATTTCGTCGCCGATGTAGGTGACCCCGGCGTCGGGGACGAGGATCGGGGTGCCGGCGGCAATCGGTCCCAGGATGGGAATTTTGAGCAGGTCGGCGTTGCTGGCGTTGGTCAGGCGCACGGCGCGCGAGTATTTGGCGTCCCGTTCGATCAGACCCATCTCGGATAGCTGCTTGAGGTAATAGGTGACGACCGAGGTCGAGGAAATTCCCGTCGCCTCCCCGATCTCGCGGATCGACGGGGGGTAGCCCTGTTCCCTGAGGCGCTGATTGAGAAAGTCCAGGATTTTTTGATGTCGTTCGGTCAAGCCTTTGCGGGTTCTCACCATGAGAGCCTTCCTTTCCTGGTCATAAAAACATTTGTGCTAATAATATAACACGAACACCCGTTCTATGTCAAGTGGCTTTTTCTGATCTTCGGACAAAAGTTCGGACATAAGTTGTGACAAAAATAGGAAACCTTCTATACTGGATATAGGCTCGCAACCTAGTCCAATAAAAGAAGGTTTCCATGAATAAGTTTACTCAGCTTTTGCCATTTGTGCAGGATTTGTTTGATGATCAGAGCGTTGCCAGAAAAGCGTCCAGGATTGTGGCCGGGATCTTGAAAGCCCGCTCACCGCGCCTGAGCGAAATTGCCCGAGGGATGGGCGGCAATGAAGTTGCGAATTACAAGTGTATCCAGCGCTTTCTGGGTGCGAATGATCCACAGACGGTTCTGCTGCGGTTGTTTCGAGAAGAAGCACCGTTCGTGATCGGAGACCCGACAGAGATGCCACGGCCACAAGCGAAGAAGACGGAGTATGTGGGCACCTTGAGTGATGGGGAAACTCGGGGCTACTGGCTGATGCTGCTGGCGACGCCCTATCAAGGGCGCGCCAGCCCGTGCGGTTTCGTGAGCTACTCGTCCAAAACGATCAATCAAGACGCCACTTCTCGCAATCAGCATCACTTTGCTGCCTTCGCACAGATCAAGGAGCTGTTGGGGGATCGGCCTTTGGTGCTGGACCGGGAGTTCAGTTACCTGGAATTGCTCGAAAATCTGGCTACAGAAGGAGTGAACTTTGTTGTCCGGTTGAAGGTTGGACCCAATTTCTGCGATGGGGAAGGGAAACCCGTCTCCTTGAGCGTCTCCCCAGGCGAAACCCGTATGCTCAACAAAATCTTCTACAAGGGCAAAGTCTTCGTGAATGTGATCGGGGTCTGGCGGAAGGGCTTTTCCAATCCTATGTGGGTCATGACAAACCTTGATGCCGAAGATGGTTTGGCTATTTATCTTCAGAGAATGAAAATCGAACAGGCATTCCGAGACCTAAAAAGCCTGCTCAACTTCGACAAGCTCATGAACAAACGTCGCAGCTTGATGGAGAAAATAGTTGCCTTACTTTTAATCGCCTACTCGATCGCTTTGATCTTGGGTGAGACCCTACGCAATCAGTTGTTCCCGGAGGGTACTCGAAAACAGAAAATCTACTCCGGCCCGTTCCTCTTCCTCAAGCTAAAACCCGACCTCTCCCCACAAACTCTTTCTCTCGGCCGCACTGCCTTTTCCCAGATCATCTGCCCTGTCCGAACTCATGTCTGAAGTTCAGGCTTTTTCTGAAGTTCAGACAGGAATTCGGACATTCACCGCACACCGTCCTGGTGTCCCTCCGGGAGAGAGCGCGGAAAATGCAGAGAAACCAAAAGGAATCTCCGCGCACTCGGCGGGCTCGGCGGTAAAAAAACCCGCGCGAAGCCCGTTGGTCCGATCTTGTGTCCGAACAGCAAGCTTTTTTATAAAATCAGGATCGTTTAAAGTCCGGGCGGTCTCGTCGTCATGAGTCTGCAGGTTAGGATATTATGAATTGGATGCTGAACTGGCTTTCACACGTCGGCGGGATTTACGCACCTGAAGCGGCATGGGCTGTCTGGCTGCCAGTTTCAGGCTGAAGGGGGCAGCGCCTGACTTTTTTTTCAGCCTTCAAAGGATGACGGGTAGAATTTCAAGGAAATTGATCTTATATTTGAGAATATCAATATTTACCCTTGATTTTTTTGAAATTATGAATATAATGTAAATTAGATTAAAGTATCGGTTATTTTTTTCACAAAATGACACACTGAATGTGCTGTCATTTCATTAAGGATCAGGAATTTCCTGCCAATGAAAACCGCTTTGAGCAAATGCCCCGTCTGCGAGGGCGAACTGACCGTCACCCGCCTGCACTGCGACACCTGCGACACCAGCATCGAAGGCCGCTTCGCCAACGGCGCCTTCGCCGGCCTGACCCCTGAACAGCTCGATTTCATCGAGACGTTCATCAGGGTGGAGGGCAGGATGAATCGCATGAAGGACGAAATGGGGATCTCTTACCCAACCCTGCGCAATCGCCTGCATGAGGTGATCCGGGCCCTGGGTTATGAACCAGGCAAGGAAGAAGTCGCGGACGTATCCGACGATCAACGCCGCAAGATCCTCGAAGATTTGGATGCCGGTAATATTTCCGCGGACCAGGCCATGCAGCTATTGCATGGCGAGGAGTAGCTTATGCAGCAACAAACGATCGCGGTTGGGCCCAACCCAAAAGTGGAGATCGAGAGCGTCCCGGGCGACTTGCGCGTGGCCGGCTGGGACCGCTCTGAGGTGATGGCCAAGACGGATGGCGACACGCTCAACCTGAAAGAGGAAAATGACCAGGTCGCTATCTCCTGCGACGAGAACCTGATCCTGTACCTGCCGCGCGGGGCGAGCCTCACCATCCGCAAGGTGGCCGGCGATGCCAGCCTGCAGGCACTCAGCGGAGCTTTGGTGCTGGGGCCGGTGGCCGGCGACCTGTCGATGAACGACCTCGGCCACGTGATGCTGGATAAGGTTTCCGGGGACGCCTCGCTGCGCAATATTGGCGCACTGTCCGCCCAGACCGTTTCGGGTGACCTGAACCTCCGCGGGTCACACGGCGATTGCTCCATCGAGGCGGTCAACGGGGATGCCTCGATCCATAACGTGGAAGGAGCTGTGATTCTGAACCGCGTCGGCTCTGACCTGTACCTGAGCAAGGTGCTGGGTGCCGTGAATGCCGGCGATTCGGTCGGCGGAGACGCCTCGGTGCGCGATGTGGACGGGGCGGTCAACTTCGACACGGTCGGTTCCGACCTGTACCTGCGCAACGTGCGCGGGGCGGTGGTCGCCAGTGCCGGCGCGGACGTCGCCATGTACCTGACTCCGACCGCCGGGGTGGAATATCACCTGGAAGCCGGTGACGATCTGCTCGTGCGCCTGCCCCCCGAAGCGGACGTGGAGCTGCATCTGACCGCGCCCTCGGCGGACGACATCCGTGTGGATTTTCCCGGAGCACAGCTCAAAGGTGAGGACGGTAACTTCGAGGTCACACTCGGCCAGGGCGCGGCGAAGATGTTCCTAACCGCCGCCGGTGAGCTGGTCGTCACCAGCCAGGCTGAGAAATGGGATTCGGCTGCCGATTTCACCTTCGGCATGCGGGATGATTTCGAATGGCCGGAGTTTCCCGGCATCCCGCCCATCCCTGCCATCCCGCCCGACCTGTCGGACCGCATCAACCGCCGGGTCGAGGAGGCCATGCGCCGCGCCCAGGACAAGGTCGAAGCTGCCCGGAACCGCAACGAGGCGCGCGTCAATGCCGCCATGCGCCGGGCGGAAGCCAAGGCCCGCGCCGCCGAAGCCCGCTCGCGCAGCTGGCATGGCCGGGTCGTCGTCGGGCGGACCGGGGTGAACATCTCCGGGCAGGTCCCGGAGCGCGGCGAGCCGGTCAGCGACAGCGAGCGCCTGACCATCCTGAAGATGCTTCAGGAGAAAAAGATCTCCCTCGAAGAGGCCGAAAAATTGCTGGCGGCCCTGGAGGGAAAGTAGACCTGAATCTTCTCCTCGCTCCAGCCCCTTCCCCGGCGAGACGGGGAAGGGCGCGGGCGGGAGTGGACTGGAGAACGGTATGACGGACCAGGAACGCGCCCAAGTATTAAAAATGATCGAAGAGAAAAAGGTCACCCCGGAAGAAGGGCTGCGCCTGCTGAAGATCCTCGAGCAGAATCCGGCCGAGGACGAAGCGGCGCCCGGGCAAGCGGAAGCAGGTCCCGGGTCCGGGGCGAAAGCGGCCAAGGAAAAAACCGCCGCGGAGTCCGACGCCTCCATCCGCGAGGTGGCCGAAAAAGGCCGCCGCCTGTGGTTCATCCCGCTGGGGATCGGCATTGCCCTCACCGTCTTCGGCGGCCTGATCATGTACTGGACCCTGCGCCCGTCCGGCTTCAGCGCCTGGACCTACTGCCTGGGTCTGCCGGTGCTGCTCGTCGGGGTGGCCGTCATGGCGCTGGGCGCCGCCAGCCGGACGGCGCGCTGGATCTTCCTGCACGTGGAGCAGAAGCCCGGCCAGCGCCCGCAGCGCATCGTCCTGGGTTTCCCACTGCCCCTGCGTTTTACCGCCTGGTTCCTGCGGACCTTCGGGCAGTACATCACGAGTATGAAAAAGACCTCGGCAGATGAGCTCATCGTCGCCCTCGAGCAGACCACCTCGACGGACACGCCCCTGGTGGTCAACGTGGACGAGGGGGAGGACGGTGAGAAGGTGCAAGTCTACATCGGATGACGGGGAAGGATTAAAGAACTTATCGACGGAGGTTTTTTATGGCAAGCAGCGAAGAACGGATGAAGATTTTGAAAATGATCGAGGAAGGCAAATTGAGCGCCGAGGAAGGCACGCGCCTGCTCTCCGCCCTGAGTAGCGGCAGCCGGCTGGTCTCCTCGTCGGGAGGCCTGGCTGCCAGCGGGGCCAAATGGCTGCGCGTGCGCGTCACGGACGTCGACACCGGTCGCTCCAAGGCCACCGTGCAGATCCCCATCGCCCTGATCGACGCCGGGATGAAGATCGGCGCCCATTTCGCCCCGGAGATCGATGGGGTGGACATGTCCCAGCTGATGGAGGCCCTGCGTTCCGGCACGACCGGGAAGATCATTGACGTCGTCGACGACGAAGACGGCGAACATGTGGAGATATTTGTGGAGTAGATTGCCATGTCTGTAGATACCCTGGAAAAGACGTTTACCGTTTCCTTACCGGCCCGGCTCAAGCTGAGCAATATCTGCGGCTCGGTGGAAATCCGCCCGGGCGAGGACGGAGAGATCCATGTAACGGCGGTCAAGCGGCCGCACAGCGGCGACGCGGAGCGGACCGAGATTGAAATGCCCCAGGAGGCGGATGGCCGGGTGACGGTCGTCACGCGCTTCCCGGAAGGTGCCTGGGGCTGGCTGTTCGGTTCTCATCCCTGCTGCGTGGATTACACCATCCGGGCGCCGCGGCAGTGCTCCCTGACCATGGACGGCGTCAGCAGCACCCTGGAGGCCGAGGGGTTCGCGGGCGAGTTCAGCGTCAACTCGGTCAGCGGGGATATGGTACTGCGCGACCTGACCGGCGACCTGCGCCTGCACACCGTCAGCGGGGAAGTTCGCGGGGAGCGCCTGTCCGGCGCCCTCGACCTGGACACAGTCTCCGGGGACGTGGAGTTGACCGCCTCCGGCCTGCCGGCAGTCCATGTGAAGACGATCAGCGCGAACGTCAGTCTGCAGACCTCCCTGGGGACCGGACCGTATACCTTTAATTCGGTTTCCGGTGAGGTGCGCCTGACGCTGCCGGCGGACAGCCGCTGCACGGCGGAACTGCACAGCGTGAGCGGGGACCTCATCACCATCTTCCCGGTCAGCTCCTATTCCCGCACGGCTGGCTCCCAAATCGTCGCACTCCAGGGCGGCGGTGTACCGATTGCCATGCACAGCGTCTCCGGCAATCTGTCCCTGGATTGCGAAGGCGGCTTACCTGCCGCCGCTGAGGCACAAGGCCTCTCAGTCGAGGAGCGCCGTGAGCTGCTGGAAGGCATCGAGCGCGGCGAGCTGACCGTCGATGAGGCATTAACCAAGCTGAAAAAATAATCAGACAAGAGGCAGGGGATCCCTTCCCGTTGGGACCACTACCACCCGAAGGGCTAGCTTTGCTATGGATTTCCTTTGACAATTATTGATCGGCAGGAACATCCTTTTGACCTAAAGAACAAGGCACAGACCATGAAACAATCCGCAGATTCCGTCCCCATTTGGCCTTCGATCCGCAGGTTGCTCAAGCTTTCCGGGCGTTTCAAGGTCTGGCTGGTCCTGGCGCTGGTCTTCGACACCCTCATGGCAGCCACCGCCGTGGCCAGCAGCCATTTCATGCGCCGCTTCTTCGACGCCGTGACCGTCCGGGATACCTACCACTTCTGGTTTTACACCGCGGCGTTTATCGCCGTCGGCCTGCTCGACATACTTTCTGCCTTCCTGCGCACGCGCAGCGTCGGGATCTTCGGTGAGCGGGCGCTGGCCGGCCTGCGCCGCAGCATCGCCTTCCAGGCTACCGGCCTGCCGGTCCGATACTTGGAGGACCGCCACACCGGCGACCTGCTGTCTATATTGAACGCCGACCTGGCCAAGCTCAGGAAGCTGCTGACCAGTGACCTGGTCGGCCTGGTCGGCCAGCTCACGCGCGCCCTGGGCGCACTGATCTACATTTTCATGCTCAGCTGGCAGCTGACCCTGGCGGCGACCGTGCTCACCCCCGTGCTGTTCTGGATCGTCTCGGCCCTGACGGCGCCGATCAGCCGGCGGACCGACCAGATGCAGGAGGAGATCGGCAGGGTGAACAGCCTTGCCCAGGACGGGCTGGCAGGTCTCGTGATCACCCGCGCCTTCAACCTGACGCGCGTCTTGGACGAACGTTTCCGCCTGTCCAATAACCGGGTGCTGTCGAAAGGGATGCGCATCGCCTTCTTCCGCGCCCTGGTGGACATCGTCGGCTATGTCGTCACCCTGGCGCCCTTCATGTTCACCTTCGGCTTCGGGGGCTGGCTGGTGCTCAGCGGGCGGATGACATTCGGCAGCATCTTCGCCTTCATCAACCTTCTCAACCTGGTTGCCAACCCGCTGACCAACATCCCCAATTTGTGGGTGGGCATCGGGGAGGCGGCCGGGGCGGCGCAGCGCCTGTTCCGGGTCCTGGACCAGCCGCGCGAACGCCAGGCGGGGGATGTCCGCCGGCCGCTCCCGGAGGCGGATCCCCTGATCCAGCTCGACGACGTCACCTTTGCCTACCCGGGGCAAACGCCCATCCTGCAAGGGATCAGCCTGGAGATCGGGAGGGGCGAGAAGGTCGCCATTGTGGGTCCGAGCGGCAGCGGCAAGACCACGTTGCTGAAGCTGCTGCTCGGCTTCTACCCGCTCGAGGGCGGGCAATTGCGCCTGTTCGACGCGGAAATCCAGGACTGGCACCTCCCCGAACTGCGGCGACAGATGGCGTTCGTCGCCCAGGATACCTACCTCTTCCCGGTCGGCGTCGGGGAGAACATCGCCTGCGGCAGGCCCGGAGCCAGCCAGGCGGAGGTCGAGGCGGCCGCCCGGGCTGCCAACATCCACGATTTCATCCTGACTTTGCCGGAGCAATACCACACCCCGGTCGGGGAGCGCGGCGCCCGGCTTTCCGGCGGGGAGCGCCAACGCATCTCCCTGGCGCGTGCCATCCTCAAGGACGCCCCGCTCCTGCTGCTCGACGAGGCCACTTCCGCCCTGGATACCGAATCCGAGGCCTTGGTCCAGGAGGCTGTCGACCGCTTCATGGCGGGCCGCACGAGCATTGTGATCGCCCACCGCCTGTCCACGATCAAGAATGCCGACCGCGTCCTGGTCCTGGACCGGGGCCGGATCGTCGAGAGTGGCACGCATGCCGAGCTCTTTGCGCACCGCGGGTTGTACCACGATCTGTACCTGACCCAGTTCGTCAACGCGGCGGGTTCAGGGGCGGAGTTGCCCGTGGACCGGGTCGCGGTTCCCGTTCCCCAGGAGGATGGCTCCCATGCTTAGGAAGATCGGCAGGAACACGCTCTGGCGCCTGCTGGGATTCATGCAGCCGCGCCGTTTTCAATATTTTGCCAGCCTGTTCGCCATGGCTTTGATCGCCACCGTCGAGCGCATGTTCATCGCCTACATCGTCAAACAATTCACGGATGCCATCACCGGCAACAACGCCTCGCTGCTCTGGGGCACCCTGCGCATCTGGGTGTACTTTTTTGCCGGGTACGCCTTCGTCGGCTTCTTTATCACGCGTGCCTGGCGCAGGACCATCTTCCAGATCACGGCCAGCATGCGCCAGACCATCTTCGAGAAACTCCAGCGGCTGCCCCTGGCGTATTACGAGACGCGCCACAGCGGGGACGCCCTGTCGATCCTGACCAACGACGTCACCGCGGCCGAAGGAGCCTACCAGGACAACCTGCTCACCCTGGCGACGGCGGTCTTCCAGGCCGTCGGGGCGGTCATCTTCATGCTGGCATTGCAGTGGGACCTGGCCCTGCTGGTCATTCTCAGCGGCCTGGCACCGCTGGTCATCAACACGCTGTTTGCCAAGCCGCTGCGCAAGGTCGGGGAGGAGATCCAGGCTCACCTGGGGACGCTGAGCGAGCGCCTCTCCGACTTACTTGCCGGCTTCCAGGTGGTGCGCACCTTCGACCTGGGGGACTGGATCCTCGACCGGTTTGACCGCGCCAACGGCGAGGTCCTGTCCCGCAGCCTGCGCCGGGTGCGGCTGGAGGCGGCCCTGGATTCGGCCAACAACTTTGGCGGCCTGGTGATGTTCCTCCCGTTTATCGTGGGAGCCTACATGGTCCTGATCGGGCACACCACCTTCGGCCTGATGATCGCCCTGATCCAGCTGAACAATCAGATCCAGAATTTCGTCTACTCCCTGGGAGGCACCGTCTCGCGCATCCAGGGCGCCCTGGCCGGTGCGGACCGTATCCTGGCCGTGCTCGAGGCCGTCCCCGAGCCGTTGCGTTACAAGCTGGTCCGCAACCCGGAGGAGATCCCGGGCCCCAGCCTGCCCAAGGCGGGATCCTTGCTGGCCTTCGAGCACGTTCACTTTCGCTATGATGGTCAGGGGACAGAGCCCGGCGCAAGCGAGGTGCTGAAGGACCTGTCCTTCACCGTCCGGTCGGGACAGGTGGTGGCCTTCGTCGGCCCGAGCGGGGGCGGGAAAAGCACGATCTTCAAGCTGCTGCTCGGCTGTTACCCGGCCACGGAAGGGGCGATCCGTCTCGGCGGGAAGCCATTGAACAATTACGATCTGGAACACTTGCGGGAGTTCTTCGCCTACGTCCCCCAGGACGCTTACCTGTACACCGGCACGATCTTCGACAATATCCGTTACGGACGGCCGCAGGCCGAAGACCATGAAGTCGTGGCCGCAGCGAAAGCCGCCAACGCGCATGACTTCATCCTGGAGCAGCCCGAAGGTTACGAGACGCGGGTGGGGGAGCGGGGCGCCAAGCTCTCGGGCGGGCAGCGCCAGCGCATCGCCATCGCCCGGGCGCTGCTCAAGGACGCGCCCATCCTGCTCCTGGACGAGGCCACCTCGGCCCTGGATTCAGAATCGGAGGCGCTGGTCCAGGAGGCGCTGAACCGGCTGATGAAAGGCCGGACGACCATCGCCATCGCCCACCGCCTGTCCACCATCCGCAGCGCGGACCGCATCTACGTGATCAGCGGAGGCAGAGTCAGGGAGCAGGGCCAGCACGAGAAGCTGCTGGGGAAAAAAGGATTGTACGCTCACCTTTACGAGCTGCAGTTCCAGATGAACGGCCAGGCCTGAGGTGCCTTCTCTGCCTGCGGTGGTTTAAACTCGTCCGCGCACCCTGGCGGCCCACCAGCGCAGGCCCACGAACAAGAAGCGCCAGTCCCGGAAAAACTCCGGCGGCTTGCCCTCGACGGCGTGGCCGACGAATTGGAAGGTCCAGCCGACCAGGAACATCCCTGCCGGAAGCGGCCAGAGGCTGTGAACAAAGATGACAAGGACGAATAGGGGGAGTGAGGTCGCAATGAGTGGAATTCCGATGGTATGGCAGATGCGATTGACAGGATGCTGGTGGCTCTGCTCGTAGCGTTCAATCCACTCTTGCCAGCTCTTTCCGAAAAACATTGTTTTTCCTTCCGTGTGGATGGGTGGAAGGCCGGAATCTTCTACCGGGCCGCCGCCGACGGGTGAGTTGAAGATAACGGCGTCTAGAGGTATTCAACCCCCTGCCGGGATTTGGGAGGCTGCCGGTCATTTCAAGGTCATGCTTGGCGATCAGGCCCGCTGCTTCTTCAACAACAAGGGCCCGACCCGGTCGATGACCCAGCCGAAGGCCAGCTCCGCCCACGGGACGACCCGCAGCCAGTCGGGGACGTAGATGACCCGCCGCGGGTGCCGGATCAGGGTCCAGATGCGCTCGGCCACTTTTTCGGCCGTCACGCCGATCTTCTCGGTCGGCACGTGCCGCGCGTTGGCGTGGTGCAGGGCGGCCTCCCCGAACTCGGTCCGCACCCGGGCCGGCACGCACCACGCTGACGTGGACGCGCGTCCCGCTCAGCTCGCGGTAGAGCGCCGTGGTGAAGTTGTCCAGGAAGGACTTGGTCGCCCCATAGAGGGCGACGCCCTGGCTGGGGAGGCTGCCGGAGATCGAGCCGACGTTGATGATGTGGCCGGCGTTGCGGGCGCGCATCTTATGCAGGCAACCCAGCGTAAACTGCACCACCGCCTCGATGTTGACCTGCAGCATCTCGAGGGCCGTCTTCCAGGACATTTCGTCCCCGTACCCGTACCAGCCCAGGCCGGCGTTGTTGACCAGCACGTCGATGCCGCCGAAGCGTCCGGCGATCTCCTGAAATACGCGCAGGCGGTCGGCTTCGCGCCGCAGGTCGGCGGCCAGGGGGACTGCCTGCCCGCCTGCCTGGCGGATTTCCTGTGCCAGTGCCTCCAGTCGGTCCTGCCGGCGGGCGACGAGCAACACCCGCAAGCCTTCCCGCGCCAGCCGTTTGGCCGTCGCCGCGCCGATGCCGGAGGAGGCACCCGTGACGACGGCAATCTTGTCTTCCCAATTTTTCATTCGGTCCTCGCTCGAGTGATCAATCCACTCCTTCATCGATGCTCACTTCCCAGAGATGGACTGCAAGCTCTTCCAGCGTGCGGATTTCTGTCAGCCGCGGCTGCCGGCCGAAGAGCGGCGCAAAGACGTCGAACTGGTGCATCAGGGCCATGCTCATCGCCTTGCGGGGGAAGTCCTGCCGGTCTTCCGGGGAGAGGCGGTAAGTTTCCAGGAAGGCCGCCAGCAGACGCCGGTCGCCGGCGAACAGGTCCAGGTGCAGGGCGGCCAGCTCGTAGAAGATGTTCCCGCGCAGGGCGTCGCCGAAGTCGATGATCCCGCGCGTCTTCCAGGTGCCGTTTTCCAGCTCCCCCAGGAGGTGGTCGGCGGTCAGGTCGGCGTGGATGAAGTGGTTTGCGCCCGCTTTGACGGGCAGGGTGCCCGCTGCCAGGTATCCGTCCACTTGGCGCCTCAGGCTTTCCGGCCAGCCCGGCAGACTTTCCCGCTTCCGGCTGGCGGACCAGGTGCGAAGCTTTTTGGACGTCAGACGGGGGATGGCCGTTCTGATGGGTAGCTTCACGGCGTGCAATCGTCGCAGCGCCGTCCCCAGCCAGCGCGCCAAGGCGAGCATGTCCGGGAAGGAGACCTGCTCGCGCAGCTCCCCGAAGCTGGCGCCGGGCAGGAACGCGAAGACCAGGTAACGCCAGCCGGACGCATTTTCCAATCGTCCGGAAGCCAATAGAGGCGCCGCCGGTATTTCGGGCAGGTCCGCCATCAGATCCGCGGCTTCCTTTTCCACCCGCCAGCCGGTCCCGCCCTCGAACAGCACTCCGAAAAACTTGATCACCAGCTGTTGATCCACAATGAACGTGGGGAAGCTGCCGGCCAGCCCAGGCCGGATCGCCCGGCAGGGAAATCCGTTCCGGGTGCAGACCCGTCGGACGAACGGCTGCCACAGGAGCGGGTCCATGAAGGAACGTCGGTAGCCGTCCGGGGTTTCGAGGGCGGCGAGAAGGCTGGCTGGCCGCGGGTCCATTATGCCGTGCCCGGCTTCTTGAACAGCCGGCTGTTTTCCAGGAACCAGCGCGCCGTATCGGCCAGCGACTCGTAGAGCGTGCGCGGGCGGTAACCCAGCTCGCGCGTGGCCTTGGCGTGGCTGATGTGCGAGTTGCTTTGCAGCACCTCCAGGGAGTAGGGGGTGAAGCGCGGTTTGGCGCGCGTCCAGCGGTAATAATAGGGTGTGAAACGTGCGGCAAACTCTGCCAGGTTGAACGGGATCTTGATGCGCGTGAATGCCCGCCCGGTCACCTCGCGCACGGTCTCGAGCAGGTAGCGCACCGAGATGCGCTGGCCGGAGAGGATGTAGCTCTCCCCGGCGCGGCCCTTCTCCTCGGCCAGGATCAGCCCGTCGGCCACGTCGCGCACGTCGACGAAATCGTAGGCGCCATCTACGTAAGGTGAGGTGTAGCCCAGGGCTGCGTCCATGATCACGCTGCCCAGCTCGGAACGGCGGAAGTCGAACGGGCCGATCACGCCCGTCGGGCAGACGATGACCGCGTCCAGGCCGTCCGCGGCGGCCTTCTGGACCTCCAGGCTGGCCTCCGCCTTCGAGCGGTCGTAAGCCCCGTAAGGATTCCCCGGATCGAACGGCAGCGTTTCGTCGATCAGCACGCCCTGCGGGGCGCGCCGGATGGCGTGGATCGAGCTGGTGTAGACCAGCCGCCGCACCCCGCATCGCCGCGCCGCGGCCAGGATGTTGCGCGTCCCCTCAACGTTGACACGGCGCACGAGGGAGTCCTCCCCGGGCAAGATCGAGATGATGCCGGCCAGGTGGAAGACTTTTTCCACGCCCTTCAGGGCCAGCTCAAGGCTGTGCGGGTCGAGCACGTCGCCCTCGACCGGCTCCACCTCCAGTCCCTGGATGGGCGTGGTGTCTTCGCCGCGCCAGATCAGGGCGCGTACTATTTCCCCTTTTTCGATCAGCTTTCGAATGAGTACGTTTCCGATGTGACCGGTTGCCCCGGTGACGAGGATCATGGGTGTCTCCTTATGACAAAAAGATGAATGCTAGGTTTTGGTCAGTCCGTTCATCAAGATCTGCATGCTTTGTTCGGCGAGTTTCTGCCAGTCGGCGTTGTGCGGGTCCAGGATGCCCTGCAGCAGCAGGCCGACGGCCATCGAGACGATCGCCGTGGCGGTCGCCTGTGCGTCCATGGGTTTGAGCGAGCCTTCGGCGATGCCCTCTTCGATCAGCGTGGCGAACTGGTCGCGGTAATGGCGGTAGGGCGCGATGGTCGCCTTCCAGACCGCCTCATCCCGGCTAGCCTGCAGCCAGAACTCCAGGAACATGGGCAGGCGCCCTTTGGCGGAGGCAAAGGCGATGGGCAGCACCCGGGTCATCTCCACCAGCGTCTCCGGGACCGTGGGCTTGCGCATCGACTCCATCCCGGCATCCAGGGCCTTCAGCCAGTCCTGGAGTAAGGCCAGGAAGACGGCCTGCTTGGTGGGGAAGTGATGGTAGAAGGCACCCTTGCTGACACCGGCTTGCTTACAGATGTCGTCCACGCTGGCGGCGTTGTAGCCGGCGGACGAAAACAGCCGGGTGGCGGCGCCCAGGATGCGAGCCCGGGTCTCCTCGCTGCGTTGTTGGGGCATGAAGGCCTCCTTAAGACAGAAAAAAACATACCGACCAGTCGGTATGTTTATACCCCGAACTCATTTGCACAGTCAAGGAAACGAACATTACAGTTGCGTAAGAAAGGGGCACGTCTTATGGCGGGCGCATAATCGCCATGCGCGCCGTCGTGGGATGAAGGACACGGACGTCATCGCCCAGCCCATGCCCCTGCCGGCCGTCATCCCCCGGCGCTGGAGGCGCTGGAAAAAGTCCTCATGAAATAAAAACGTCCCGGATCTTAAGGGAGACCCGGGACTCGGCTGTCAATCCAGGATTAACATGAACCGCCTGAAACCTGCCCGCGCGGCCAGGATCAGGATCAAGTCCACAAAGGCGACGGTAAAAGCCTGCTGAGCCCGGCGGACCAAAGCCTCCTCAGCGAGACCAGCACATCCCGACGGAAAGCAAAACTGCCCCGTCTACGAGTTGAAAGTGTGTTAAACTAAGAGTGAAGTTGGATAATTGGATCTGTGTCGCACCTTGACCGTCGACCCTCTTATGGGCTGGCGGCCATTCCTTTAAACCGGCCGTGCCGGAGAAAGCAGCAAAAAAATGGAAATCAGAATTTATGTTGGAAACCTGGCCAAGTCAACCACCGAGGCGGAAATCAAAACCCTTTTCGCCCAAGCTGGAGAAGTCTCCGCGGTTGATCTGGTCAAGGACCGGGACAGCGGCCTGTCCAAGGGCTTTGCCTTTGTCACCATGACTGCCCAAGCCGAAGCCGACAAGGCCATCAGCATGTTCAATGCCTATTCCCTGGCCGGGAACGAGCTGAAGGTCAACGTTGCCAAACCTCGCGTGGAGCGCACCCCGAACCGCTAATCGATCGAATAAAATAATCAGATTGAATCACAGCCCCTCGTTCCATTCGGACGAGGGGCTTTACGTTATCCACAGTTGCAGGTGGCTTCCTTCTCGCCTTCCAGGGCGGATCGAAATCATGGCGCTGGCACAACCGACGCCGCTCTCTACCTTGATCGCCCTGGTCACGCAATTGAGCATTCACGCTCCGAACTCTATATTTGGACGGTCCAGCCACTCGGCGATTGGGCAGCGTTTTATGTTATTTGTGGTTCTTGGCTGCGGATGTGATCATCTTTCCCAGTTCGGCTAAAGCCTCTGAATTCTCCGGTAAAGGCGTCGGTGACATGACCGCCGCGATGATAGCGGGGTAAATCGTTGAGGAAAAAGCGGTCACGGGTGCATCGTCAGGAATATCGGATGTCATCACTGTAACGATATTTAAATCCGGGAAGATGCCAATCCGCTGCCCTGCACCTCCCCAGGCCTCATACAAACCAAGCCCAGGATAGATCCACCAATAATATCCATAATCGGCATATCCCCCCGCGATGGCTATTTTCGAATGGCTTTGAAGTGAGGCACGTACCCAATCGGCGGATAGGATGGATTTTCCTCCCCACTCTCCATCATTCAAATAGAGATAACCCAGCTTCGCCATATCGCGAGGAGTCAATTACATCGCGGCTGATCCAACGGTAACGCCTTTTGGATCTTTATCCCAGCGAATATCTGTGATGCCGAGCGGTTTGAAGAAATTCTCCCATCCGAAACCTAATGCCGTCTCGCCGTTGTTTTTTGAATGATCGCGGACAGCAGATGTGCATCACCATTGCTGTAATTTGACCGTTTCCCCGGTTCTGCCGCCATCGGTCGATCGAGGATGAATTGAATCCAATCATTGCTCTTCCCCATTTGGTCGGACATGTTCTTGGGTCCATATTGCGGCCAGTCTATTCCGGATGTCATGGTCAAGAGATGTTCTATTGTGATCCCTCTTTTTTTATCATGGTCGGCAATCCGATATCCGCTGAAGAAATCCACCATATCGCTGCTTACGCTCCGGATATACCCTCTGTCAATCGCAATTCCGACTAGGGCTGAAAGGTAACTTTTGGTACAGGAATTAAGGATATGCTTTTGATCCTTGGTATACGGGTAATAGTATGCCTCCAGGATGATGGTACCATTTCTGATGACCAGGAGACTGTGGATAGCCTTGCCCTGTTCTTCGATGTATTCAAGCAGGTCTACCAGTGTTGCAGAATTGACGCCTTGCTTTTCGGGCGTCGACGATGGCCATGAAGTCTGACTTCCTCCCTTTCTTGTGTCCATCTTAACCCCCGTGCTTGTACACGATGAAAGGATAAGCAAGACCAGGAGAGCCATAACGAGTGGCGTTAAGTTTAGCCTGCCCATTTGTTCTCCTTGAACTCGATCTCTCGTTCACACGCGGATTGGAGCATATAGATTCACAACTCCGGGTCGTCGGCGGAGTGAGCAGTTGATACTTTCCACGAATACCGCCGCCCGACCCGGAGTTCCTAACTCATTGCTTCCCGTCCGCATACCTGGGACCGGGGATCAGCACGTACAACCCGATCACGATCAGCACGAGCGGAATAGCATCCACCTCGAAGCGAGGGGCGTGCAACAGGGGGCGGAGAAGCGCATACATTCCCAAACCGATCGCCAGAATTCCAAGCGTAATGGAAAAGGTGCTGACCGGAATCTGGCGCATGCGGCGGGCCAGGTTCAGGCTCAGAAGGATGATCCCTGCTCCCAGCACAAAGACGGCATTCTGGTCGCCGGGGATAAGCATGAGTACGCCCAACAAAAGGAACACGGATCCCCATGCAATGGCGGCATAACGCTTGTTCAATATTTTAATCTCGTTCATTTCAATCTCCTTTATCAATTTGATGATGAGTTGCAACCGCACTCCGGGCTGGACATACTTGCAGCGGCGGGGATCACATCCTTCAGAACCGCAGCGTACTTATCCATTTTGGAGGCGGCACCCGCACGGACCGTCTTTCCGATCTCAATCGCTTCCGCGATCTCCTCTTCGTCGGCCCCGTTTTCCCTGGCCTTGGGCGCATTGACCAGCAGGCAGGGTTGGCAGTTGGCGGCAACTGAAGCCCCAACCGCGATCAACCGGATCGTTCGGTCATCGAATTTCATGGCGCATGCTCTCCTTTCTGATTTAATAGACGAGAACTGCCAAGCGAAAGATACACTTATAACTATGCCGGAATCCCGCGGGGATTATGCAGGTTCGTCCGCTCTGTAAAAATCTGATCCACTGAACGTCATCGGGGAAGGAGCGGGTTTGGACCTCCTCCGGAAACGAAAGGAGTGCGGATTTCAATCCGCACTCCACCTGCACGATTGATGCGTTGAGAATGACGAACTCGACTACAACCACTCCTCCGGCTTGCAATGCTCCCGGAGTGCCTGAAATAATCTCGTCCGGCCGCGGTACAGGCGTATCTTGACCGTCTCCTGGCTCAAGCCGAGGATCTCGGCGATCTCCCGGGTGGTCAACGCCTCGATTTCACTGAGCAGGAGGATGACCTGATAATTCAAGGGCAGGGCCTTCACGTAGCGCAAGAAGCAGTGGTAGCGTTCCTTTTGCAGGAGAGTTTGTTCGAGTGAAGGTGGTTCCTCTCCGGTCCAGATCTCCTTTGCCCCGGCCTCGCTCCCGTCGTCCAGCGCGCCTTCCTGTATGCGATGTTGGAAGGAGGCCGGGCGCATCCTGTCGATGGCGGCATTGGTGGCAATCCGATACAGCCAGGTGGAGAGCTGCGACTCTCCCCGGAACGATGCCAGGGTCTGGTTAACCCGCATGAATACCTCCTGAGCCAGGTCCTCTGCCTCGCCGGCCCCGATCAGGCGGACCAGGTAAAGCAGGATTTTTGGCTGGTAGGTGTCATAGACTTGTGAGAATTCCAATTCACTGGTGTTCAACATATTCCACTCCCGCTAGCCAACAGCCAGCCAGCAAATTTACTACGACTTTCTATATTCGGACCTGCTCATGAACAACCACAGCTGGCCTCTTTCTGGCCTCTCAAGGCTGCCGTGATCATGGCCGTGGCACAGCCCACGCCGCTTTCGACCTGTATGGCGCCGGTCACGCAGTTGAGCATGCAGGCACCGCATTCCATGCAGTTCTGCGGACGGATCAGGACGGCCAGTCGCCCGTCCATTTCGAAGGCTGTGTGCGGGCAGACCTCCACGCACATGCCGCAGCCGTTGCACAGCTCCGGGGTGTAGGCAAGCGTATTTTCCAGGTAGGCATTGAACATGCGGTCTCCGATCAGGGCACGAAAGCGACGGCCAGGGCGAGCAGGATCCCGGTGCCGAAGGTCCAGGCCATGGCCGGGATGTAGGCGAAGATCTCCCGCCGCACGCCGCTGCGCGAGGTGAAGGTGGTCGAGCCGGTGAAGTTGAGTGTCAGAAAGGCGGTGGCCGCCGGCATGGCCAGCAGGAATTCCAACGCTTGGCCGGTCTGGCGGACCCAGGTCCAGTCCGGGTGGCGCAGGGGGACGGTCAGGGTGAAGGGCAGGGCGGCCAGCAGCCCAAGGATGAAACCCTTGGTGCTGAAGTCATGCGTCGGGATCCACGGCAGCAGCATGGGGAAGAGGACCAACCCGGCCAGGACCACCGCCACGGCCGCCAGTGCCGGGATCAGCCCGCCCAGGAAGTACAAGACGGCGGCCGCGGCCAGCATGGGCAGCAGGGCCTGGGTCAGCTCAACCGGGATCAGGACCAGGCGGTCGCGAAAGGTGAACTGCACCCGGCGCATCTCCTGCGTGGCCTGGCGCGTCTTGAGGTACTCGGGCAGGTCAGCCGCCCGGACCGGTCCGTACTCGACCCAGAAGCCTGCCCGCTTCTTAACCTCGTGCGCGGCGACGCCCGGTGCTCCCAGCTGAGGCAGGATCAGCTTGCGGTGGCGGACGACCTCCTTGAGCCGGGTGGCGGTAGCGCGCAGCACGATCTCGTCCGTGCCAAAGGTGCCCTTGCCTGCCGCGCACCAGACGTTGATACCGCGCGTGTCCAGGACCAGGATGTAACCGTTGATGCCCTCCAGCGCCGAGCGCAGGGCGTCGAAACTGAGCGTGTAATTGGCGCTGACGAAGACCGGAGAATCCGGTGTGGGATCGCCCAGGGCATACAGCCCTGGCTCGACGCGATGGCCGTCGCGCCTCACGCCCAGGCGCGCCAGGAAGTGATCCCAGCGGTCCGCGGCGGTGAGCCGTGAACTGACGGGGATGATTTTGGGAGCGTTATCAATCGAATCCAGATCGATCATGGTCAACCTGTCTTCTTCCTACGCCGGCTTCCGGGCAGTGATAATGGCCGAGTAGACCATGTCCTCAGGCTGGCAGCAGGAATCTTGGCGGTCTTTTTCCCTGGGCCGGATGGACACGTCCGTGAATCCCGCCGCGACCAGGCCGGCCCGGTACTCGCCGGCTTCCAGTGCACCCGCCACGCAACCGCCCCAGGCTTCCATATCCTGGCGGACGGATTCTGGCAGCGGCCCGTCCGTGACCGTGTCCGACACGGCGAAGCGGCCGCCGGGCTTGAGCACGCGGAAGGCTTCCCGCAAGACCCGGGGCTTGTCTGGCGAGAGGTTGATCACGCAGTTGGAGATGACCGCGTCCACGCTGCCCGCCTCCTGCGGCAGGCTTTCCAGGTAGCCCTCACGGAATTCCACATTCTTGAAGCCCAGGCGGATGGCAGAGGCCCGGGCGCGTTCCAGCATCTCGGAAGTCATATCCACGCCGATGACCCGGCCGGATTCGCCAACCTGACGGGCTGCCAGGAAGCAGTCCAGCCCGCCGCCTGAGCCCAGGTCGAGCACGGTTTCACCGGGCTGCAGCCCGGCAGCTGCCAGCGGGTTGCCGCAGCCCAGGCTGAAGCCGGTGATCTCGTCCGGGAGCGTCTCGATCAGTTCGGCCGGGTAGAGCCCGTTTTGCGCGCCGCAGCACGGCTGGCCCGAGCGCGCTTGCGCGGCGTAATGCCGGCGCACGCTTTCGTGAATGGGGGTGGGTGATTGAGTCATTTTTCCTCCGAGGTTGGGTCGATCGACGTAAGTCATATCGATAAATGTCTATATATTCGGTCAAAAAAAGAGGCTTTAACTTTTGCCTTTCTTTACGCTTTGCGTCAACTCGTCTTCCGGCGCAAAATTGATCATCAACTGCCCGCAGCAGACTGCCAACCGCTTCTGGTTCAGGCTGTAGAAGGTCTGCTTGCCTTCCTCGCGCACGTCGACCAGCCCGGCCTCGCGCAGGATTGCCAGATGGTGCGAGACCGTTGGCTGGGTGACGTTGAGCTGCTCGACGATCTGGTTGACCGACAGCCAGCGGCAGCAGGTCAGTTTCATGATCTTCTGGCGGGTCTTATCGGCCAGTGCCTTGGCGAAAACAACTTGGTCAATGGTGGTCATTCGGTAGTACCTCTAACTGGATTGCGAAATAAGCGCGGATCGAATGCTATTCGACGGCGATGTAAATCCGTTTATTGCTGGCGCCCTTGCTCTTGTAATCCAGGATGCGCACCCGCCCGATCTCGGACGTGTTGCGCACGTGCGTGCCGCCGTCCGCCTGCAGGTCCAGGCCGACGATCTCCACGGTGCGGACCTGGGTGATGCCCTCGGGCAGCAGGTTGATCTTGGTGCGGATCAGGTCAGGGATCTGGAAGGCTTCCTCGCGCGGCAGGGTTTTGACCCGCACCTCGTGATTCTTTCCGATCTCCACGTTGACAGCCTCTTCGATGTTTTTCACGAGCTCCGCCTGCATGCGCTCGAACTCGAAGTCCATGTGACCCTGCAGGGGCTCGAAGTTGCAGCCGGTGACCAACGCGCCGTAATCCCGGAAGATGACCCCGCACAGCACATGCATGGCGCTGTGCGTACGCATTGATTGGTAGCGGCGCTCCCAGTCGATCTGACCCCGGACCTGCGCCCCGGTGGCGGGCAGGGGCGCCTCGCCGTCGACGAAGTGCAGCACGTCCTCGCCCTGCTTCTTGACCCGCTTGACCGGCAGACTCGCGCCGTCGACGACCAGCGCGCCGAAGTCGCAGGGCTGCCCGCCCCCGCCGGGGTAGAAGGCGGTGGCGTCGAGCACGATCGCCCGCGCCTCAGCGTCCACGCCGGTCACACGGGCATCGAAGGTCTGCAGGTAGCTGTCGGTCTGGTACAGGAGGGAGGTCATTCAGGCTCGAGTCATATAGGCAGTTATCTATTTGATATTATATAGACATTTGTCTATTTGTCAAGGGGAGGATTTGGTTTTTGATGAGATCGGTCCTGCACTTTAGTGGGTTACGCTTTAGGCGTGACCTACTTTGAGTTACAATGGTCCGGATCATTGGGATATTCATTTCATGAAGAGGTGACTCATGTCCAACCGGAATCGCTCGAAGAGATCCAAGCCAGCCTCCGCAAATCGCAGCCAGGCTGCGACAGTCCGCACGATCGCCCTGGTTGTCATCGTCCTGGTCGTGGTCGTCCTTGCCTGGCTGATCCTTTCTGGCAAAAGGCCGGCCACCTCGGCGGGAGGGATGCCGGCCCTGGTAGGCACAAAGCAGTACGCCTCCGCCCCGCCCGTGCTGATCGACAAGACCAAGCAGTACTTCGCCACGGTCAGGATGGCCAAAGGCGGCGAGTTCGTCATCCAGCTCTACCCGGACAAGGCGCCGATCACCGTGAACAGCTTCGTCTTCCTGGCGCGCCAGGGCTACTTCGATGGCGTCACCTTCCACCGCGTGCTGGAGGGCTTCATGGCCCAGGGCGGCGACCCGACCGGCACCGGTGGAGGCGGGCCGGGCTACGAGTTCGTCAATGAGAACAGCGACCTGACCTTCGACAAGGCCGGCGTGGTCGCCATGGCCAACGCCGGGCCGGATACCAACGGTTCCCAGTTCTTCATTACCTTCAGCCCCCAGCCCCGCTTGAACGGTAGCTATACCATCTTCGGGCAGGTGATCAGCGGCATGGACGTGGTCAACGGCCTTACCCGGCGCGACCCGGATACCAACCCCAGCTTTCCCGGCGACGTCATGCAGAGTGTCACGATCACGGAGAAATAGGGCAGGCGAGAATAATACGATGTGCGACGCACTTTTAAAGTGCGTCGCACATTTGTTAATCCACCGTCAGCGTCTTGCTCAAATTGCGGGGGAAGTCCGGGTCGTAACCCCTGGCGACGGACACGTGGTACGAAAGCAGCTGGAGCGGCAGGACGGCCAGCAGCGGGGCGATCTCCGGGCTGGAGGGGGGCAGCGCGATCAGGTCGCTGGCGTTTGCCCGCAGCCGGGCGTCCTCCTCGCCGATGGCGATTGCCCGCCCGCCGCGGCAGGTGACCTCGTTGATGCCGCTGACGATCAACGGCACGTCCTGCGGCCCGGCGACGAACAGCACCGGGTAATCCTGGCTGACCGCCGAGAGCGGCCCGTGCTTGAACTCGGTCGAGAGCATCCCCTCGCAGTGCGCGTAGGTGATCTCCTTGAGCTTGAGCGCGCCTTCCAGGGCGATGGGATAGGTTGCGCCGTAGCCCAGGCAGTACAGATCGTTCCAGGCGTTGACCTGCGCAGCGATCGCCTCCACCTGCGGCGGCGACGATCTCCAGCGTCTTCTCCATCAGCTCGGGGACCTGCGCCAGCTCGGCGGTATCCCGCCCGGCCAGGCGGTAGGCCAGGTACAGGAAGGTGACCACCTGGTTGGTGAAGGTCTTGGTCGCCGGGACGCTGATCTCGTAGCCGCAGCACAGCGGCAGCCAGCAGGCGGTCGCCCTGGTCAGGGTGGAGCCGATGACGTTGGCCAGGCCGAACGCAGGTCATGCCCCGGCCCTCGGCAGCCTGCAGGGCGTTGAGCACGTCCTTGGTCTCGCCGGACTGGCTGACGAACAGGCCCACGTCCTCGTGATTGACTGCCGGGGAGTATTGGGGGATGAACTGCGGCGCCAGCACGGGGATGGCCGCCTGGCCGGCGATCTGGGCGAAGTAGACCGCCCCTGCCAGGCAGGCGTGGTAGCTCGTCCCGCAGCCGATGAAGTACAGGTGGCGGGCCGCCCGCATCTTGTCGAGCACCGTCCGGACCTCGGGGCTGCCCTCCAGCATGTGCAGCACCTCGCGCGCCACCTGGGGCTGCTCGTGGATCTCCTTGAGCATGAAGTGGGCATAGCCGCCTTTTTGGACGGCGTCCATCGTCTCGGTGACCGTTTCCGGCTCCCGCTGGATGATCGCTGCCATCCTTGACCGAGCGCAGCTCGACCCGGTCGGCCCACAGGGTGATGATCTCGCCGTCCTGGACGCGCACGATGCTGCGGGTCAGGGGCAGGATCGAGGGCAGGTCCGAGGAGAGGCAGGTGAAGCCCTCGCCCAGCCCGATCACCAGGCCGGAGCCCTTCTTGATGGCGTACAGTTTGTCGTCGCCGGCCTTGCCGATGACGAAGGCGTAGTCGCCCAGCAGGTCACCGTAGGCCAGGCGGATGGCGTCCATGAACTCGTAGCCCTTGTTGATGTAGCGTTCCACGGCGTGCACGCAGGTCTCGCCGTCGTTTTGGGAGCGAACGGTCAGGCCTTCGGCGATGAACTGCTGGCGCAGCTCGACATTGTTGACCACGTTGCCGTTATGCGCCCCGACCAGATCGCCATCCGAATCGAGATGGGGCTGGGAGTTGACCTGGGAGGGCTCGCCGAAGGTCGCCCAGCGCAATTGGGCGATGCCGCGCTGAGCCGGTCATCTCGGCGAAGTTGTATTTTGCGGCCACCTCGTCCACGCGGCCGGCATCCTTGCGCAGGTCGATCCGGTTTCCGTTGAGCGTCGCCGCGCCGACCGAGTCGTAGCCGCGGTAGGTGAGCCGCCGCGCCGCCTCGATCAGGATCGGGCCGAGGGTCTGTTCTTTGTCCGTGACGATGCCGAAGATGCCGCACATAAAGATCCTTTCCAAAAGTGGGGTTGGCGCAGGCGATAAGTTTACCACGATGGAAAAGCCGTTCGGATCGAAATGGACAATTTAAAAGCAATGCTCGTGCCGAGAAAGAGGCACGAGCATGAGATGGATGGCAAACGGGATAGATGTTACCGGCCCAGATCCACCGTGAATGGATTGCCCAATGTAGTGGCTCCGGCCGGGGTGAATGTGATCGTCAATCCGGTGGCGGTTGCTGACAGGACAACCGGCAGCAGTCCGTGATGGGCGGTCCCCGGGGCGACGTCGACGTCCATCCCACCGTCCTGAGGCACGGCCTGGGCGGCTATCAGCTCTAACACGTGGCCCTCGCCGTAGCTCTTGCCGTCCGATTTGGCTCTGACCACATAACTGCCGAGGGAGCTGGAGGTGAAGGTCTGCGTACCGGCATTTCCGAGGATGATGTCAACCATAAGATACGTCTCACCGGTGCTCAGCCCGGGCAGGCTGCTATCCGTGCGCACGCCGGTGACCTGGAAGATGGCCCCGGTCTTGGGGATCCTTGATTGCCTGGCCGACTTTGTAGACCTGCCCGGCCTGCAGGTCGACCGTGTCGGTCGGTAACGAAACATTACCATAGGACGACGATCCGGAGCTTCCTGATGTTTGATCTGATCCCGGCAAGCCACCATTGACTTCCCCGGGCGTGCTGCTGCCCGTCCCTCCCAGGCTGCAGGCGATCAGGGCGAAGACGAGTGCCAGGACCGGCAGGATGATTTTTGGGGAAAACTTTTTCATTTTTTTACCTTTCAAGAGACAATGGGTTTCTGAGGGCAAACTTTTAGAAATGCCCAGTAAATAGGATATATTTTGTTGTAATTGTAATGATTTTGAAATATTTCCACCTTCCCCCTTTCGTCCTACCCTCCTACGCCGGAAAAAAAGTAGGTCACGCTTTAAGCGTGACCTACCACCGTGAGATGCTTTTGCTTATTTATCGTAATCTTCCGGCAGCCAGCAACATAAAACGAGATCGCGAGCCGCCTTGACCTCGTCCATGCGCCCGAAGGGCGTCTTGTGCGGCGCCTCGTGGAGCAGGTCGGGCTGGGACTTGGCCTCCTCGGCGATCTTGACCAGGGCGTCGGCGAAGGCGTCCAGGGTGTCCTTGTTCTCGGTCTCGGTCGGCTCGATCATCAGCGCCTCGTGGACGATGAGCGGGAAGTAGTTGGTCGGCGGGTGGAAGTCGTAATCCATCAGGCGCTTGGCCATGTCCAGGGCGCGGATCACCGGGGGCCTCCGCCCACTGGCCTTCGGCCACGAACTCGTGCATGCAGATGCGGTCGTAGGGAACGGCGTATGTACCTTTCAATCGCGCCTTGAGGTAGTTGGCGTTCAGCACGGCATACTCGGCGACCTGGCGCAGCCCCTCGGGGCCGTGCATGGCGATGTAGGTGTAGGCGCGCACGAACATGCCGAAGTGACCGTGGAAGGCCTTGACCCGGCCGATGGTCTTTTGCGGGGTGACAAAGCCGAACAGCGGCGGTTCGTCCCCTTCGGCTTCCTCGAGGATCCCGACGAGGGGCGCGGGCAGGAAGTCGGCCAGTTTGGCCGAAACCCCCACCGGGCCCGAACCGGGTCCGCCGCCGCCGTGCGGGGTGGAGAAGGTCTTGTGCAGGTTGAAGTGCATCACGTCGAAGCCCAGGTCCCCGGGCCGGATGATGCCCAGCAGGGCGTTCAGGTTGGCCCCGTCGCCGTAGACCAGCCCGCCGCATTCGTGGACCAGGTCTGATGACCTTCTGCGACGTGCTCGTCGAAAAGCCCGAGCGTGTTCGGGTTGGTCAGCATCAAGCCGACCACGGTCTCGTCACAGGTGGTTTTCAAGGCGTCCAGGTCGATGTTGCCGCGGGCGTCGGAGGGGATCTGCACCACCTGCAGGCCGCTCATAGCCGAGGAGGCCGGGTTGGTGCCGTGGGCCGAGTTGGGGATGAGCATCTTGACGCGCTTGGCATCGCCGCGGGCGCGGTGGTAGGCGCGCAGGATCAGCACGCCGGTCAGCTCGCCGTGCGCTCCGGCGGCCGGCTGGAGGCTTACGGCCGGCAAAGCCGGCGATTTCCTTCAGCCACTCCTGCAGCGTGTACATCAGCGCCAGGTTGCCCTGGACGGTCTCGATCGGTTGCAGCGGGTGGGTGAAGGTAAAGCCGGGCAGGCGGGCGGTGTCCTCGTTGATCTTGGGGTTGTACTTCATCGTGCAGGAGCCCAGCGGGTAGAAGCCGCCGTCCACGCTGTAGTTGTACTTCGAGAGGTGGACGAAATGGCGGACCACGTCCACCTCGGCCAGCTCGGGAAGCGGCAGATCCCGCCGCAGCAGGGCATCCGGCAGCTCGGCGCGCGGCACGTCCGGGTCGGGGAAGGTCACTCCCTTGCGTCCGGGGGAGGACAGTTCATAGATGGTTGGTTCGACTTTGCGCACCACGGGTGATTCAGGCATGGCTCGCCTCCGTCAGGACTTCCACCAGGGCGTCGATTTCCTCTTTGGCGTTCATCTCGGTCACGGCGATCAGCATGTGGTCGCTGCAGCGCCGGGTAGTCCTGGCCCAGGTCGTAGCCGCCCAGGATGCCGTGCTCGAGCAGGTGCGTCGTTGATCTTCGCCACCGGCCGGGGACAGCAGACCGACGAATTCGTGGAAGAAGGGCGCGTCGAAGCACAGCGAGTAACCCGGGATGGCCCGCGATCTTCTCGGCGGCGTAGTGCGCCTTGTGATAGCACAGCTCGGCCACCTGGCGCAGGCCGCTGCTTGCCGAGCACCGACAGGTACACGGCCGCCGCCAGGGCCATAAGCCCTGGTTGGTGCAAATGTTGGAGGTGGCGCGCTCGCGCTTGATGTGCTGTTCGCGGGCAGTCAGGGTCAGGACATAGGCGCGCTGGCCGCGGCTGTCGAGCGTCTCGCCGACCAGTCGTCCGGCCATCTTGTGCAGGAATTGCTTGCGGGTGGTGAAAAAGCCCAGGTACGGCCCGCCGTAGGAGAGCGGGATGCCCAGCGGCTGGCCTTCGCCGACGACCATGTCGGCGCCCATCTCACCGGGGGTCTTGAGCAGCCCCAGGGCGATCGGGTTGGCCGCCACGCAGACCAGCGCGCCCTTGGCGTGTGCCAGCTCGATCAGCCGGGTGTAATCGTAGATGCGCCCGAAGAAGTCCGGGTACTGGACGATGACCAGGGCGGTGTTCTCGTCAACCAGGGCGGAGAGGTTTTCCGGGCCGGCGTCCAGGTCTGCCGTGGGGTCGTCGCCGGCCAGCTCCAGGTCCATGCCCTGGGTGTAGGTGCGCATCACGGCGCGGTACTGCGGGTGGACGGTGGGCGAGATGACGATCTTGGCGCGCTTGCCGCGGAACTGGGCGTAAGCCATGTTGACGGCTTCGGCCACGGCGGTCGCCCCGTCGTAGTGGGAGGCATTCGACACTTCCATGCCGGTCAGGGCAGCCATCAGGGACTGGTACTCGAAGATCGCCTGCAGCGTGCCCTGGGAGATCTCGGGCTGGTAGGGGGTGTAGGCAGTGTAGAACTCGCCGCGCCGCAGGATGTGGTCCACCACGGCGGGGATGTAGTGATTGTACGCCCCGGCGCCCAGGAAGGAGACCAGGTCGGTGCGGATGTTCTCGTTGCTGGTGGCCAGCTCGTCCATTTCCGCGGCAGCTTCCATCTCGGTCAACGCGGGGGGCAAATCCAATTTGGGGAAGCGATGCTTGGCCGGCACGTCCCGGAAGAGGTCTTCCAGTTTTTTCACGCCGATCTCTGCGAGCATCGCATCCCGTTCTTGTGGGGAATGGGGAATATAGCTCATAGGGTTACCATAAATTGCCTTTCGCTGATTCGCTGATCCGTGGGGATGGGTCGGCGGTAAGGGATGGGTGAATCAGCGCTTCAGCGTGCTCGAATCAATGGGCTCTTTCTTCGCAATACTTGGTATAGGCAGCGGCGTCCATCAGGCCTTCTGGCTTGCCGCCTTCCACCTTGACCATCCAGCCGGCGCCGTAAGGGTCCTTGTTCAGCACTTCGGGGGTGGCGGACAGCTCTTCATTGACTGCGACCACTTTTCCACCGGCGGCGGCGTACGTCTCCGCGGCCGCCTTGACCGACTCGACCGAGGCGATGGCCTGCCCCTGGGCAAGCGTCTCACCGGCCGAGACGACGATCTCGACGAAGACGATGTCGGAGAGCTGACCCTGGGCGTAGTCACTCAGGCCCATCGCGCCGCTGGCGGGATCAAACCACTCGTCGGTTTTGGTGTATTTGAGATTTGGGGGGATGTTCATTGTTTGACTCCTCGAGAAGATGTCGAATTGCCCGGAGGTCAAGCCGAGTGTCAATATCCTGACGCTCCTGGCGGTTAAAACGCAGAGGGCGCACGTAGATAGAATGTGCGCCCTCTGTTATGGTTGACCTGAGAGATTCCCCCGCACCCTGCAAGCAAGGTCTCGGGGTTGCCCCGTCGGTGTCCCGTGGCAGGATTGACCCGCCGCGGGGACTTTCCAGAGGAAAATGGATCAGGGTCCTTTTGCCTGAGAGTTTCGTCCGGTCTCGCCAGCTTTCGGACTTGCACCTTCGGCGCCCCGGGCAGTCTCCGCAACGGAGCTGTCGGTTGGGGTCTCTTCCCTGCTCCCTTTCGAATCGAATTGTGATTTCATTCTACGAGGGAGGGAAGCAGAAGTCAAGAGGCGGAAGCGATTAACCTGTCGATTTTTTGGTCTTCGCGGCGGCAGGCTTGGCGGCCGGCTTGGGTTTGGAAGCCTTGGTCTTGGCAGCCGGGGCCGGTTTGGCCGTCTTGGTCTTTGGGGCAGCCTTGGAAGGCTTGGCTGCGGCTGGTTTGGGTCTGGCAGGCGGCTTGGCCGGCTTGGCTTCACTGGCCGCAGGGGATATGGGTTTTGGCGGCTGCGTTTCGCTGACCGCGGGCGGCATCGGCTGCGCGGCGACCACGGTGGCGGCGGGCGCGACGCTGGCGGGCACGATCGCCTCGGCGACCTTCACCGGCGACTCGGGCAGCGGCACGGTCGGCGGGCGCGCCGGCTCGACCCGGGCCGGTTCCACCGCGGGAACGGACGGCAAGGTCGGAGCGGGCAGGCCGTACTTGCCAAAGTAAGCCTTGACCTCCGGGTCGCTGTACAGGATCAGCGCCACGATGCCGGCTGCCACCGGAATCAAGTTTCCGGTCAGGGCACACACGACCTCCAGGATGGCGATCGACTGGGAGGGCTTGACCGGTTTGATCGGTGTCGGCAGCAGTTTTGCCGCGTAGATGATTTCGAAAACGCCGAGCACGATGGGCAGGATAAGCAGGGGGTATAAAAGACAACCGATCCCGATCGTGGCGACGGCGATGAGCGGAAAAACCAAAATGCCCAGAACAAGCATCCACAGGATGTTGGTGATGCCGCTGGCGAGGGTCAGGACGGCGATCGCCTGTACCTTACCTGGTTTTTGCGGTCCGCTCAGAGCAGGGGTTTCCATGGTCATGAGAGATTCTCCTTCCTGAAATGAAGTCTTATGACATTATATACGACTGGCACGCCTTGCGGTTGCTCTTGGCACTCAGTCGCAGGTTGCGGCGTAAAAAATGACCGGCACCCCGGCCGGTCATTTTGACTCCGCACAACGTTGTTCAGGCGACAACCTGCGGAATTGTGGCGAGCCGGGCAAAATACGCCTTGACGTTGGCATCGCTGTAGAAAACCAGGGCCAGCACACCGGTGATTCCCGCGACGGCGTTCCCAAACAGGAAGCAGACAATTTCGAGAATCGCGATCGTCTGGTTGGGTTGGACCGGTTGGGGCGGATCCGAGAGCAGCTTGAGGGCGTAGAGGATCTCGAAGACACCCAGGACGATCGGCAGGGCTCCGGCCGGTGCAACGCACAGCAGGACGACGCTCACGGCCAGGCCTCCCCCGATTCCCAGTCCGGCAAGGATGTTCACGATGCCACTGATCAGCGTCAGCACGCCGATCGCGGTTACCATGCCGGGCCTGGACGCGCCGGGGAGCAGAGGGGTTCCAGGATTGTTCATTGCATATCTCCTAACAAAGATGATCTTTTGCTAGAAGGGTATACGCAAATCCTGGAGCCGGGTTGCCAGATCAGGCCGCTGCAGGTTTGGGCGCCGCTTCCGTCGCCCCGTACTGCCCGAACAGGTGGGCGTAGACGAGCAGGACGTACATGCCTGACGCAAAACCGGCCACCACGGCCACCAGCTGCCCCAGGCAGGGGATCCAGCCGAGCAGGCCTCCGATGAGGCCGGCGACCAGCGAGGCGCCGATCGACGTGCCCAGGTAAACCCCCCAGGCGGTGAAGAATGCCCCGGTATTCTTGCCGATCTGGGCGAAGATCTCCTTGAAGTTGAAGCAGCTGGCGAATGTCCCCTTGTGGGCATACTCGACGTAGATCGCCGGGAAAAGGATCGAGAGGCCCAGCGCATACAGAATGAACAGGCAGGACAGGCACAGGCTGACGATCCCGCCTGCCGTGGCGATGGCGTTGGCGGTGTCCTGCATGTTGCTGTTGCCGGCAAGGATGGCGGGGATGGTCATGATGGCGAGCGGAACTCCGACCAGGAGGATGATGGGCAGGGCATAGATCAGACCGACGAGGAAGAGCATCAGTCCGTCCATGAACTTCTTCCCCAGGTCGTCCCAGCCCGGCAGCGGCTGTGGATCGCCCTTCCCGACCCGGCGCATGATTTCGATGACCCAGCCGAAAGCGGCGAAATTCAGGATGGGGACAATGGTGATCAAAACACCCAGCCCCAGCTTGGTTGGCCACTCCTTGTCCTCAAATCCATAGGTGAATGCTTTGCCGATGTTCATAATCCTCTCCTTGAGCCGGTCGAATTTTGTAGCTTAAGTCTACCATGGATTAATCGAGCGTCCGGCAAATCTCCCCCCGCATTAAAATCAAGAGGCCTGCCGGAAGGCAGGCCTCTTCGGAGATGATCAAGCGATATTGCTAGACCCAATGCTGGCCACGGATGAACTTGCCGATGACGGGGATGTCAAAATACTTGCCCTGGTAGGCGAGAATGGCAGGCCAGATCAGGAGCAGCCAGAGAACAGGGGCGCAGATGGCCAGGATCACGGTGACGCCCAGAATGACTGCCACGATCCAGACGACGACGTTAATTGCGAGAGCCTGGACGGCATGGAACTTTATGAACGGGCGCTTCTTCTTGTCTTCCATAAGAAGCATGACAAGTGCGATGATGAAAATCGGGTAGCCAAGTGCGGCCCATAGTTTATCATCGCTGGTAATATCAGAAGCTGATTGCTGAGTCATTTTTCTCTCCTCTTGGACTATGAATGATGATTAGTTTGCGCTATTTTACATCGAATTTATGCAAAATGCAATCAGCGGTATGATGCTTAAGTACTATGTTACGTCCGGACATGTGCTAAAATCACGGCGTGACTTCCCAGCCGCGCATCGTCTTCATGGGCTCCCCGGACTTTGCCGTGCCGGTGCTGAAGGCACTGGCCAAGGCTTATCCACTGGGTCGGGGTCATCACCCAACCGGACCGTCCGGCGGGGCGGAAATTGACGCTGGCGCCGCCGCCGGTGAAGCAGGCTGCCCTGGACCTCGGCCTGCCCGTCCTGCAGCCCGAGAAGCTGCGCCTGCCCGAGGCGATGGCCGCGCTGCGTGAATGGAATCCCGACCTGATCGTCGTGGCGGCCTTCGGGCAGATTCTTCGCCCGGAGGTGCTGGACCTGCCGCGCAACGGCTGCGTCAACGTCCATGCTTCCCTGCTGCCGCGCTGGCGCGGCGCCGCGCCGGTCCAGGCGGCCATCCTGGCCGGGGATGCGCAGACCGGTATCACCATCATGAAAATGGACGCGGGTGTCGACACCGGCCCGCTGCTGAGCCAGCGGACCCTGGCGATCGGCCCGGAAGACACCGCCGGGACGCTGCTCGAAAAGCTGGCCCCGCTGGGCGCGGAGCTGCTCCTCGATACCTTGCCCGATTACCTCGAGGGAAAGCTCCCGCCCCGCCCGCAGGAGAGTGGGAATGCCACTTACGCGCCCATGCTCAGGAAGGATGATGAGCTGCTGGATTTCACTCGCCCGGCTGTCGAACTGGAGCGGCGTATACGGGCCTTGAACCCCTCCCCGGGTGCGTTCTTCGATTGGCACGGGTCCCCGCTGAAGGTTTGGCGGGCAGGCGTCAGAAACGCGCCGGATCGCGTGGCGGGACGCAGGCTCATCGTCGAGGGCAGCCCCGCCGTCGGCACGCGGGAGGGCTTGCTCATCCTCGAGGAAGTCCAGCCGGCCGGGAAAAAGCCCATGCCCGGGAAGGCCTTCCTGGCCGGGGAGCGCAGCTGGGAGACATGATTTCCTGCTCATGGAGTATAATTATGGATAATCATTATCAATAAAGACATTCTATCGAATATACTCCCAATGTCTGATCCTAAGGTCCGATTTGATGAGTTGATCACTTTGCTGAGAGAACGTAATTTCCGGCTGACACCCCAGCGGGTCGAGTTGGTGCGTTTGATTGCCGCCAGCGAAGAGCATCCCAGCGCGGCTCAGCTCTACGCAAAAATCAAAACCCGGTTCCCGACCATGAGTCATGCGACAGTTTACAAAACCCTGGCGCTGCTCAAGGAAATGAACCAGGTACTGGAGATCGACCTGCGGGATGATAGTCACTATGATGGCAATCGACCTAATCCCCATTCCCATTTGATTTGTATGAAATGCAACAAGATCGTAGACGGAGATCTAGAATTTGACCTGACCTCCATCAAGAAGTTGGAGAAAACTTCAGGTTTTCAGATCGTTCGCCCTCAAATTGCGTTCTATGGACTTTGCCCCGATTGCAGAAGAGACAGTTAGGGATCTCTTTTTTTGTTCACAATGGATAATTATTATCAAATAGTAATTGTTATCAAAAGGAGGTGGCACAATAAAGATGATGATCCTTTTCCCAGCCCAGGTGCAAGCTGATATACAAAACTCGTTCATTCCATTAATAGGAGATACCGATGACCAAGAAAAAGCAATTAACCACAGTGCACGGCAATCCAATCGGCGACAATCAGAATTCGCTGACCGCCGGCCCGCGCGGCCCCCTGCTGATGCAGGATTACCAACTGCTCGAAAAGATGGCAACCTTCAACCGCGAGCGCGTTCCCGAACGCATCGTGCACGCCAAAGGCTCCGGCGCGTTTGGTACGTTCACGGTCACCAAAGACATCACAAAGTATTCAAAAGCCGCCATTTTCTCCAAAGTTGGAAAGCAGACCCCCTGCCTGCTGCGTTTCTCCACCGTCGCCGGGGAACGCGGCGCAGCGGATGCCGAACGCGATGTGCGCGGCTTTGCGATCAAGTTTTACACGGAAGAGGGCAACTGGGACATGGTGGGCAACAACACCCCGGTCTTTTTCATCCGCGACGCCTATAAATTCAGCGATTTCATCCACACCCAGAAGCGCGATCCCAAGACCAACATGCGTTCTGCCACTGCCATGTGGGATTTCTGGTCGCTCTCGCCCGAAAGCCTGCACCAGGTGACCATCCTGTTCAGTGACCGCGGCCTACCGACCAACTATCGCCATGTCAACGGCTATGGCAGTCACACCTACAGCTTCATCAATGCCAAGAATGAACGCTTCTGGGTCAAGTTCCACTTTAAAGTGCAGCAAGGCATCGAAACCTGGACCAATGCCGAGGCGGAAACCGTCGTCGGCAAGGACCGCGAGAGCTCGCAGCGAGATCTGTTCGAGGCCATCGAGCGCGGTGACTTCCCCAAATGGAAATTCAGCGTGCAGATCATGCCCGAAATGGAAGCCGAAACCTACCATCTCAATCCCTTTGACTTGACCAAGGTCTGGCCGCACGCCGACTACCCGCTGATCGAGGTCGGCATCCTGGAATTGAACCGCAACGCCGAGAACTATTTCACCGAGATTGAGCAGGCTGCCTTCGAGCCTTCGAATATCGTCCCCGGCATCAGCTTCTCGCCCGACAAGATGCTCCAGGCGCGCTTGATGTCCTATGCGGATGCGCACCGCTACCGTATTGGCGTCAACTACGCCGCCCTGCCGGTCAATAAGCCGCATTCCGAAGTCAATACCTATCATCATGATGGCAACATGCGCTTCGACGATAATCACGGCGGAGCAGTCAACTACGAACCCAACAGCTTCGGCGGTCCGGTGGAAGACCCGCGCTACCTGGAACCCCCACTCAAGATCTCCGGCGATGCAGACCGCTACAATCCCCGCGAGGGTGTTGACGATTTTATCCAGCCAGGTGCCCTCTTCCGCCTGATGAACGCCAACCTGAAGGAACAGCTCTTCAGCAACCTGGCAGCAGCCATGCAGGGCGTTCCGGAACGTATCGTGGTCCGCCAGCTGGTGCAATTTTACAAGGCTGACCCCGATTATGGCTGCGGCGTGGCTGCAAAACTCGGCCTGGATATGAAAAAATTCGCCGCCTGGGCGAAGCTGCCGCTGAAAGAGCTGTTCGAGAAAACATCCGAAGAAAACTACGGGCATTAAACCAAAAGTCATCGGCCAGCAGGGACAGGTAGTTCGCGGCGATATTTGCCCAATGTTCTAAGGAAACGCCCAACCTTTATTGAAATCCTATCCTGGTGGACGAATATATTTGGTGCTTCGGTTATTTGTTCCAATCAGTCATTTTGGCAGTCGAAGATGTCAATACTGCCTTCACTGACAATTTGCCGGTCGTAAGGGCCGGGGAAACCAACCGGGATAAGGTCGGTTATGGAGAATATTCAGGTGTTAACGAACAGGTGTTAACGAGCTTAACAAAATCGGCAACATAGAATGTCGCTAGCGTTTAACCAGTTCTGGATTTACCTGATCGGTCCCCTGGCCGGGGCGGCAGAGGCCGTGCCCCTCTTCAAGTTCCTGTGACAAAAAGGCAAGGCATGAGATTTTGATCGGGGTTGGGCATAACCGGCCCCGATCATTTTATTTGTAATACAATTGGGGGAAACGATCTTGGGAAGGAAACCCATGCCGGAGTATATCGCTGCCATCGATCAGGGCACCACCAGCACGCGTTTCATGATCTTCGACCACGCCGGGAAGGTCGTCGCCGTGGACCAGAGGGAGCACCGCCAGATCTACCCGCAGCCGGGCTGGGTCGAACATGACCCCCTGGAAATATGGGCACGCACGCAGGAGGTCATGAGCGGGGCGCTTTCCAAGGGCGGGATCAAGCCCGCGGACATCGCCGCCATCGGGATCACCAACCAGCGCGAGACGGCTGTGGTCTGGGATAGATCCACCGGCAAGCCGGTCTGCAATGCCATCGTCTGGCAGGACACGCGCACCGACGCCATCTGCAACCAGCTGGCCAGGGAAGGCGGCCAGGACCGTCTGCGCCCCAAGACCGGCCTCCCGCTGACGACCTATTTCTCCGGACCGAAGATCAAGTGGATCCTGGACAACGTCCCCGGGGCACGCAAGAAGGCTGAAAAGGGTGAGCTGTTCTTCGGCAACATGGATACCTGGGTGCTCTGGAACCTGACCGGCGGCGTGCACGTCACCGACGTGACCAATGCCAGCCGCACCCTGCTGATGAACCTGCAGACCCTTGACTGGGACGAGGAAAACCTGGAGCTGCTCGGCATCCCGCGCGCCATGCTGCCCAAGATATGCTCTTCATCGGAAATATATGGTCGCGTAGGGGCGACCGGCTCGCGAAGCATCCCCGAAGGAGGACGGTCGCCCTTACAGGGTGTGCGGATGGCCGGCGACCTGGGCGACCAGCAGGCAGCCCTCTTCGGCCAGACCTGCTTCAACCCTGGCGAAGCCAAGAACACTTACGGCACCGGCTGTTTCATGTTGCTCAACATGGGCGAGCTGCCCGTCCCGAGCAAGAGCGGCCTGCTGACCACCCTGGCGTACAAGATCGGGGGCCAGAAGGCGGTCTATGCCCTGGAGGGCTCGATCGCCATCACTGGCGCGCTGGTGCAGTGGCTGCGCGACAACCTGGGCATGATCCAGAAATCCTCCGACGTGGAGGCGCTGGCAGGCACGGTCGAGGACAGCGGCGGCATTTACTTCGTCCCGGCCTTTTCCGGGCTGTTCGCCCCCTACTGGCGCTCCGACGCCCGCGGCGTCCTGGTCGGCCTGACCCGCTATGTCAACAAGGGCCACATCGCCCGCGCCGTGCTGGAGGCCACCGCCTACCAGACGCGCGAGGTCCTGGACGCCATGGAGAAGAACTCCGGCGTCGGGCTCAAGGCCCTCAAGGTGGACGGTGGGATGGTGATGAACGAGCTGCTGATGCAGTTCCAGGCGGACATTTTGAACGTGCCGGTGATCCGACCGAAGGTACCCGAGACCACGGCCCTGGGCGCGGCCTACGCCGCCGGGCTGGCGGTCGGCTTCTGGAAGAACTTCGACGAGCTGCGCCTCAACTGGGGCAAGGACAAGGAATGGCAGCCGGCCATGGAGGCATCCAAACGTGATAAACTCTACGCCGGCTGGAAGAAGGCCGTGACCCGCACCTTCGATTGGGTTGAATCGTAGTAAGGGCGACGTTACGTCGCCCCTACAGGCGGAAAAATGAACCGACAGGAAATCCTCACCTCCCTCAAGACCCATTCCCCCGAAGTGCTGATCGTCGGCGGTGGCATCAACGGCATCGGGGCATTCCGCGACCTGGCGCTGCAGGGCGTGGACGTGCTGCTCGTCGAGCGGACCGATTTTTGCTCTGGTGCCTCGGCGGCCTCCTCGCACATGGCTCACGGCGGCATCCGCTACCTGGAGAACGGCGAGTTCCGCCTGGTGCGAGAAGCCGTGCAGGAGCGCAACCGCCTGATCGAGAACGCCCCGCACCTCGTCAAGCCGCTGCCTACCACCATCCCGATCTTCAAGGTGTTTTCGGGCCTGTTCAACGCCCCGTTGAAGTTTCTCGGCCTGCTCGAGCGCCCCGCCGAGCGCGGCGCGCTGGTGATCAAGATCGGCCTGCTCTTTTATGACGCCTTCACCCGCGGTCAGGGTACCGTCCCGCCGCACATCTTCGACAACCGCCCTGCGGCGCTGGAAAAATTCCGCCGCCTGAATCCGGCGATCAAATACGCCGCCACCTACTACGACGGCTTGATCTTCTCGCCCGAACGCCTGGCGGTGGAGGTCCTGTTGGACGGCGAAGCCGAGGGCTCGCACGCCCGCGCCCTGAACTACGTCTCGCTGGCGGGTGTGGACGGCAGGCAGGTCACCCTGAAAGATGAAGTCACCGGGCGGTCCTTTGCCCTGTCCCCGCGCCTGATCGTCAACGCCGCCGGGCCGTGGATCGACCTGGCCAACCGGACCCTGGGCCTGTCGACGCATTACATCGGCGGGACCAAGGGCTCGCATTTGGTGGTGGACAACCCCGAGCTGCGCAACGCCATTGGCCGGAACGAATTCTTCTTCGAAAACAAGGACGGGCGCATCGTCCTGATCTTCCCATTGGGCGATAAGGTGCTCATCGGCACCTCCGACATCCCGGTCGAGGAGCCCGAGCCGGTGCGCTGTACGCCGGAGGAAGAGGACTATTTCATCGACCTGGTGAGGCGCGTCTTCCCGGACATCCAGGTGACCCGGGAGCAGATCGCCTTCCGTTTCTCCGGCGTCCGCCCCCTGGCGTACACCCAGGCCAGGAATGCCGGCCAGATCACCCGCGACCACCATGTCCAGGAGGACCGGCTCGGCGAAATCCCGGTCTACTCGCTGGTCGGCGGCAAGTGGACCTCCTTCCGCGCCTTTTCCGAGCAGGTGACCGACAGGGTCCTGGCCTTCCTCGGCCGGCCGCGCAGGGCGAACACCCAATCGCTCCCGATCGGCGGCGGGCGTGAGTACCCCGGTACCGGCTATGTCCAGATCCAGTTCTTCAACCAGGTCGCCGCGGAGACCGGCCTGCAATCCACCTGGCCGAAGATCCTGTTCGACCGCTACGGCACGCGCGCCAGGGAGGTCGGGGCTTATATGGCCGCGGGCGGGGACGTGCCCTTGAAGAACAGGCCGGACATGACCCGCCGGGAGATCGCCTTTCTGGCCGAAAGGGAAAAGATCGTCCACCTCGACGACCTGCTTCTGCGCCGCAGCATGCTGGCTTACCTCGGGCAGCTGACCCGTCCGCTGGTCGAGGAGCTGGCCGAGGTGCTGGGAGCGGTATTGGACTGGTCGACGCAGAAAAAGCAGGCCGAGATCGAGAGGGCGCTCGGGATTCTCGCCGACCGGCACGGGGTCCGGTTCGCCTGATTGCCCGGGATTCCCACCTCATCCACACGAGGCAAAGCTTGTCAAAAAACCCTGTCACCTTCTGGCGTCTGGTCATTTTGGCTGCCGCACTGTTAAGTACCTGGGCGGTTTTCAGGATGGTCCAGGTCATGCAGCGTCTGGGCATCGGGATGTCCCAGACCAGATGGGTGCTTCTCCTGGGAGCTTTTGGCTTTGCGACCCTGCTCGAGCTGGTCTTGCTGGGTTTAACCTGGAGCGCCAGGTCGGCACGCGCCTTGACGGTCTTGAGCGAATTCGTGCTCAAACAGGCCGCGGCCAGGAAGGCTGCCAGTCTGGTTTTTATTTTGATGCTGGGGATCTTTACCTGGTTCGTGATGTTCTCGCCCCTGAGGGGATTCCTGATGACGAACCCGAAGGGTAATCTGATCGCCCTGGGCATGCAGGCCGGCGAGCTGCGTATGATCGACCTGGTCAACGGAACGCGCACCAGCCCCAGTCCGGGTTTTGATGCGCTGGTCAATTCCGGTTTTCAATGGTGGTTCTTCTGGATCCTGGGCCTGGCAGCCGCCCTGGTCTTCAAAATCAGCCGGGAAGGAGTCTCGTTGGGCCGGTCCCTGCTGGCAGCGCTCGTCGGCCAGGCGCTCGTCCTGAAGGTCTTTTCCTTTCTGCCGTCGATCACGAGCTATCCTTTTTCTCTGACGTATTCGGAAGGCAGCCGGTGGTATTACGCTTCGCTGCTCCTGGCGGAAAAAATATATGGTCATCCATACCTGCCGGCTTTCATCGACCTGCCCCTGGATATCCTTAACGCCGTCCCGTTCCTGGTCGGCCGCCTGCCCATCTGGGTCTTCCGGTTGTGGTCGGCCAGCCTCTCCCTGGGGATGACGGCCGCCGTGGCAGTCCTGATCGTGCGCCGTCTTCGCCTCCCGGACCGCCTGGATCGGGGGCTGGTCGCCGCCGGGTGCATCTTGTTCTTCTTCCAGCAGGGAGGAATTTACCCGCACCTGCTGCTCGCCGTGGTCGTCATTCTCGTGGGCGTGTCGGTGAAACGGCCCTGGCTGTCGTTGGTCAGCATCTTTCTCGCCTCGCTGTGGGTGGGCATGGACCGGATCAACTGGTACCCGGTCCCGGGCATGCTTGCGGTCGCCCTCTTCCTTTCGGAGGAAGCCATGAGCGGGTATCGCACCTGGCTGCGCTACCTGTTTAAGCCGGCCATCTGGCTGGTCGTCGGGATCGGCGCGGCGGTGCTGGGCGGCCTGGTCGTGATACGGATCACGGGTAATGATTCCAGCGCGGTCACCTCGGCTTTATCCTCCCCGCTGCTGTGGTACCGGCTCTTTTACAATCCCACCTACCATTTCGGCGTACTGCCGGCGGCGGTGGTCGTCTCGCTGCCCGTCTGGCTGGTCCTGGCCTGGGTCATGAGGCAAGGCCGCTGGCACGTCCTGCGCCTGCTGGGGCTGCTGGCGATGCTCCTGGTGCTTTTCCTCGGCGGCCTGGTCGCCAGCGTCAAGATCGGAGGCGGCGCGGACCTGCACAACCTGGACGCCTACCAGGTGATGCTGCTCCTGGTCGGGGTGTACGTCTATTTCGACCGGTTCAAGGGCGATCGCCCCGGCGCAGCGTCCCCGATCCTCTGGCCGCTCACCACTGCGCTGCTCCTGGTTCCCATTGCCCTCCAGGGAGTCCAGCTGGTCATCCCCTACGATCGACAGGCGGTGGACACGGCGCTGGCGACGTTGGAGGCCTACGCCGGGCAGGCTTCCGTCAAGGGGCAGGTCCTGTTCATCTCCCAGCGCCAGCTGATCACCTTCGGGTACGTCAAAGGCATCGAGCTTGTCCCCGAGTACGAGAACGCGACCCTGACCGAAATGGTCATGTCGAACGACCGGGCTTATCTCGACCATTTCTACCGGGACCTCGCCGCACATCGCTTCAGTCTCATCGTGGTCAACAGTCTCCCGACCATGATCCAGGGGTCGAAGCATACTTTCGGGGAGGAGAACGATGTCTGGGTGCAAAGGGTCTCCCAGCCGGTGTTATGCCGGTATGAAACGATCAACGATCTGCCTCTCCTGGGCTTACAGCTTCTGATCCCGCGCCAGGCTCCGGCTGCTTGCCCCTAGGCTCAGGCTGGAGGATCTTTCTGAGGCATGAGTCGAAGACCAGGCGACGCACGCGGACCGGCGTCGGCTTTGCCCGCCGCGAGCATCGGCCAGCCATTGCCAGATCATCGACCGGCTGCCTGTAGGTGGTAGAATCAAACCCATGCTGGAGGTCTATGGACTGTTCCATCATCGTCCCTGTCTATAAAGGTCAGGAAACACTGCCGGAACTGATCGAGCGGCTGGGCAAGGTCCTGCCGGGTGTGGCGAAGGCCTACGAGGTGCTCCTGGTGGACGACGGCAGCCCGGACGGCAGCTGGGAGGTGATCCGGCAGCTTGCACAGGAGCGCGAGTGGGTGCGCGGCATCAACCTGCTGCGCAATTACGGACAGCACAATGCCACCCTGTGCGGGGTCCGGGCGGCACGATACGAGGTCATCGTTACGATGGATGACGACCTGCAGCACCCGCCGGAGGAAATACCGCACCTGCTGACCAAGCTGGAAGAAGGCTACGACGTCGTCTACGGCATTCCCAGGCGGCGGCCACACAACTGGTGGCGCAACGGCTTTTCGTCGTTTACCAAGGCCGTGCTCTCGTCTGTGATGGGTATCCGGACCGTCCGCGACATCGGTTCCTTCCGCGCCTTCCGGGCGCACCTGCGCCAGGCCTTCGAAAACTTCGATAGTCCCGAACTGATCCTGGACGTCCTGCTCTCCTGGGGAACGACCCGTTTTGCGAGCGTCCCGGTGGAGCAGTCACCGCGCAGCAACGGCGCCTCGAATTACAACTTCCGCAAGCTTGCCCAGATGGCCTTCATGGTCTTGACGGGGTTCAGCACTGCGCCGCTGCGCCTGGCGAGCATCATCGGCTTCGTCTTCACCCTGTTGGGTGTCGCCGCTTTCCTTTATGTGGTGATCGTTTACTTTACCGCCGGTTCGATCCCCGGTTTTCCCTTCCTGGCGTCGATCATCTCGCTGTTCAGCGGGGCGCAGCTCTTCGCCCTGGGGATCATCGGCGAGTACCTGGCGCGGGTCTTCGACCGCACCGCGGCGCGGCCTTGCTACGCGATCTGCGAGATGACCGGAGAGCGCCACGAATGAAATGCGTCATCCTCCAGCCGTCCTACATTCCCTGGCGCGGCGTCTTCGACCAGATCAACCGCTCCGACATCTTTGTCTTCTACGACGACGTCCAGTACGACAAGCGCGGCTGGCGCAACCGCAACCAGATCAAGACGCCCAGGGGCAAGCAGTGGTTGACCATCCCGGTCTACAGCCGCGGCGCCCAGACCGAGCACCTCGCCATCGACCAGATCCGCATCGTGTGGGACAATCCCTGGAACGAGGACCACTGGAAGTCGCTGAAGCACGCCTATGGCAAGGCGCCTTTCTTCAAGCGCTACGCCTCTCTTCTGGAGAAGTTCTACGCCCGGCACGACGAACGTCTGGCGGACTTCACCATCGACTTCACCATCGCCCTGGCCGGGGAGCTGGGCATCCAGCACGTGCGCTTCCTGCGCTCTTCGGAGCTCGCCGTCGAGGGCCAGAAGACCGACCGGTTGCTCGCCGTCCTGGCCAAGGTCGGCGCGGACCACTACCTCAGCGGCCCCTCGGCGCGGGATTACATCGAGGACGACAAGTTCAAGGCGGCCGGCATCCGCCTGGAGTATATGGTTTACAATTACCCGGAATACCCACAGCTCTACCCGCCTTACGACGCCTTCGTCTCCATCCTGGACCTGCTCTTCATGACCGGTCCGGAGGCTCCCCAATACATTTTCGGAAAAGAGGCATGACCCAACCGCCCAATCTCGACCCGGTAAAAGCCTATTTCCAGGAGCGCCTCGACGCCCACGGGACCTCGGCACGCGGCGCCGATTGGAACTCGGAAGTCTCCCAGGAGGCCCGCTTCGACCAGCTGCTCAAGCTCTGCGATCCGTCCGCTCCCTTTTCGATCCTCGACTACGGCTGCGGCACCGGCGCCCTGGCGGAGTACCTGGTCAAAAAGGGCTTCCAGGCGGATTACTATGGCTTCGATATCGTCGAGAAGGCGATCGAGGCAGCCCGCCAGCACCATGCCGGTAAGCCCAGGCGGGCATTCACCTCCGACGAGGGCAGCCTGCCGGTCTGCGATTACGTCGTCGCCAGCGGCATCTTCAACTTCCGCGCCGATACCTCCTTCGAGGCCTGGACCGATTACGTGGTCGGTGTGCTGTGGCGTTTCGACCAGCTCAGCCGCCGGGGTTTTGCGAGCAACTTCCTGACCAAGTACTCCGATGCCGACCGGATGCGCGCCGATCTATACTACGCCGATCCATGTTATCTCTTCGACTACTGCAAACGCAACTTTTCCAAGAACGTGGCGCTGCTGCACGACTACACCCTGTACGACTTCACCATCCTGGTGCGCAAGGGATGACCTTCTGAAAAGGATGCGATGACCGACCAGACTCCGCTGCGCGTGGATTTCAACTCCCCGATCATGGTGGGGAAGGAAAACGAATACATGGCCCAGGCCATTGCCGGGGGGAAGCTTTCCGGCGACGGGCCGTTCACCAGGAAATGCAACGTCCTGCTCGAGCAGCAGTTGGGCGTCCCCAAGGTCCTGCTGACCACCTCCTGCACCCACGCCCTGGAGATGTTCGCCTTTTTGTTGGAGATCGGGCCGGGCGATGAGGTGATCATCCCGTCCTTCACCTTCGTCTCGACGGTCAACGCCTTCGTGCTGCGCGGCGCCCGCCCGGTCTTCGCCGACATGCGCCCGGACACGCTCAACCTCGACGAGAGCCAGCTGGAGGCACTCGTCACCCCGCGGACGAAAGCCATCGTCCCGGTGCACTACGCCGGCGTCGGCTGCGAGATGGACGCCATCCTGGAGATCGCCCGGCGCCACAACGCAGCGGTGGTCGAGGACAATGCCCACGGCCTGTTCGGAAAATACAAGGGCAAGTACCTGGGCACCTTCGGCGCCCTGGCGGCGCAGTCCTTCCACGAGACCAAGAACTTCACCTGCGGCGAGGGCGGGGCGCTCTTGATCAACGACCCGGCCCTGGCCGAGCGGGCCGAGATCATCCGTGAAAAGGGCACCAACCGCAGCCGCTTCTTCCGCGGCCAGGTGGACAAGTATACCTGGGTGGACCTGGGCTCCTCCTACCTGCCGTCGGACCTCCTGGCGGCCTTCCTGTACGCCCAGCTCGAGCAGCGCGAAAAGATCCAGAGCCACCGCCAGAAGGTCTGGAACTATTACCATGAGAATCTGAAGGACTGGGCGCTGGCACACGAGGTCCATCTCCCGCACGTGCCGTCCACCTGCGAGCAGTCCTACCACATGTTCTACATGCTCCTGCCGACGCTGGAACTGCGCCAGGGTTTCATCGCCCACCTGCGCCAGCGCGGCATCGCCAGTGTGTTCCACTACCTGCCGCTGCACCTGTCCGACATGGGCGTGCGCTTCGGCGGCAAGCCGGGCGACTGCCCGGTCACCGAGCAGGTCAGCGACCAGCTCGTGCGCCTGCCGTTCCACAACGCCCTGACCGAGGACGACCTGGCGAAGGTGGTCGAAGCCGTCCGGGAGTTCGATTTCTGATGCGCAATGTGCTTGTCACCGGGGGCGCCGGTTTCATCGGCTCGAACTTCGTCCGCTACCTGCTGCGAACCGAGCCGGACGTCCGGGTCGTGACCCTGGACGCGCTGACCTACGCCGGCAGCCTGGAAAACCTGAAGGACCTGCCCGACCCGGGGCGCCATACCTTCGTGCGCGGTGACATCTGCGACCGGGACCGGGTGGAGGTTGTGCTGCGCGAGCACGAGGTCGATACGCTGGTACATTTCGCTGCCGAGACCCACGTCGACCGCTCGATCCTCGGTCCGGCTCCCTTCGTCCAGACCAATGTCGTCGGGACCTTCACGCTGCTCGAGGCGGCGAAGAATGCCTGGGCGGCGGACGCCGGCACCGGGCCCGGGGAGCGGCGCTTCCACCATGTCTCCACGGATGAAGTCTACGGCTCGCTCGGTCCGTCCGATCCAGCCTTTCGCGAGACCACGCCCTATTCCCCCCGCTCGCCCTACGCGGCCTCGAAAGCCGCCAGCGACCACCTTGCCCGGGCTTATTTCCACACCTACGGCCTGCCGGTGAGCATCACCAACTGCTCGAACAACTACGGCCCCAACCAGTTTCCCGAAAAGCTGATCCCGCTGATCGTCCTGAATGCCCTGGAGGGGAAACCCCTGCCGGTCTACGGGGACGGGCGGCAGGTGCGCGACTGGCTGTACGTGGAAGACCACTGCGAGGCGATCCATCGCGTGATCCGCGACGGCCGCCCGGGGGAGACCTACAACATCGGCGGGAACAACCAGCCCGCCAACCTGGACTTGGTGCATGATATCTGCGCCATCCTGGACGAAAAAGCCCCCGGCGCGGAGCATGCCGACCTGATCCGCATGGTCGCCGACCGGCCGGGGCACGACCGGCGCTATGCCATGGACATCACCAAGATCCGGGCCGAGCTGGGCTGGCAGCCGAGCCACGACCTGGAGAGCGGCCTGCGCGCCACGGTGGACTGGTACCTTGGGCACCCGGACTGGGTGGCAAACGTGCGCAGTCAGGGGGATTACGAGAGCTGGGTGCAGCGCAATTATGCGGGCCGAGGAGAGGCAAAATGAAGGGCATCCTGCTTGCCGGAGGGCACGGCACCCGGCTCTATCCGTTGACCCTGGGAGTCAGCAAGCAGCTCCTGCCGGTGTACGACAAACCCATGGTGTATTATCCGCTCTCCATGCTGATGTTCGCAGGCATCCGCGAGATCCTGGTGATCAGCTCCCCCGAGGACCTGCCTGATTTCCGCCGCCTGCTGGGGGATGGCAGTCATTGGGGGGTGAAGTTTTCCTACGCCGAGCAGCACGAGCCGCGCGGCCTGGCGGAGGCTTTCCTCATCGGGAAAGACTTTGTTGGAGGCGAAAATGTCGCCCTGATCCTGGGTGACAATATTTTCTTCGGCACGGGGTTGTGGGACCTGCTCAAGGATGCGGCCAAGCTGCGCGAAGGAGCCTTGATTTTTGCCTATCCGGTGCGTGACCCGGAACGTTACGGGGTGGTCGAGTTCAATGACAAGGGGATGGCTGTCAGCCTGGAGGAGAAGCCGCGCCGGCCGCGCTCGAACTACGCCGTCCCGGGCCTGTACTTCTACGACAACCAGGTGCTGGACATCGCCACCCGGCTCAAGCCCTCGCCGCGCGGCGAGCTGGAGATCACCGACGTCAACCGGGTCTACCTCAAGCAGCAGCGCCTGCACGTTCAACAGTTGGGGCGCGGCATCGCCTGGCTGGATGCCGGCACCCACGAGACCCTGCTCCAGGCAGCCAACTTCGTCCAGGCGGTCGAAGAGCGCCAGGGATTGATGATCGGCTGCCCCGAGGAGGTCGCCTACCGGGTCGGTTTTATCAACCGGGACCAGCTGCGCCGCCTGGCGGGGAAGTTGCACAACAGCAGCTACGGCCATTACCTGGCGCGCCTGGTGGATGAAGAATTTTGATGTTTAGAAAGCGTTTCGACCTGCGATCGATTTTCTCGCGATCGCACTTTGCGGGGGCTTTTGCACTCCTGGGTGGCCTGGTCTACTCAATGCAAAACATCCTCTACGTCTTTGGACAGACGTCGGAGCTGGATGAAGGCGCCTATCTCTATCAAGGCTACCTGTTTGCAAAAGGCGTCTATCACCCCTTCCAGGCGAACGGTCCATGGATGTACAATGCGCCGCTCTCCTATTTGATCTGGGGCTATCTTCAGGAGTGGTTTGGTCCCGGCCTGCGGACCGGACGGTATTTCACCATCCTGTTCGGGGCGTTGATGCTGGTGGCGGTCTGGGCGGCAGCCCGGCGGCTGGCGGGAAAATGGTGGGCTGCCCTGGCGGTCTGGGCGCTGGCGCTGGACCCGGCGGCGATCAAGCTTTACAGCCTGGCCATCTCCCAAATCCTGATCGCCTGCATGCTGGCCGTCTGTCTGGCGCTCGTGCTGGGGGAGAGGCGCCCGCTCTGGCAGGTCGTGTCCGGCTCGGTCCTGGCGGGGGTGATCCTGCTGACGCGTCACAACCTGGCAGCGGTGCTTCCCTATTACCTGATCTACGTGTTCTGGCAGCATGGGAAAAAGGCCGGTGTGTGGGCGCTCGTCTCCGGGCTGCTGACGGTCGTCCTCGGGCACCTGATCTACTGGCCGGGCATCTTGCAGATCTGGGCGCCCTGGCTGCCAGCGAAGCTGACGCCCTTCCTGGACGCGTTTCGCCCGCCGCCGGAGGGGTCAGCCCTGCTCTATCCCACGATCTTCCGCGACCAACTGCTCTCCCTGACGTCCGGTCTCCGCCTCCAATTCGCGCCCCTGGCGGGAAGCATCGCCGCTATCATTTTGTGGCCTCGGCGGGGCGATTGGAAGCGGCCTTCCAGCTACCGGGCCGGCGTATTTCTGGCCGCGCTGTTCTTTTCCCTGCTCATTTTGCATCTGTGGGCTTCGTTGTTCAACAACTTCTGTGTCTATTGTGTCTCACCCTACGTTGCATTTTTCAGCGTGGCTGCCGTGTTGCTCGCGGCAACCGTGTTTTCCCAGGGCGTAAAAAAAGCCCCCCTGTTGCGCCAGTCCCTCGCCTTGGTTTTCATCCTGCTTTTGTTGGTTGGGATCGGCTATGCTTCTTTTGAAACGACCGGGATCTGGCTGATCAACCTGCGCGTCCCGCGCTTGAAGACACTTTTATTGACAGGCGGGCCACCCCAAAGCTACGCCATATGGGACATCCTGGAGTCCACCTTTCACCTGGGCTATCAGGCGGCACGCCGTGCCGCGCCGGCGATGGCGGGTTTCCTGATCGCCCTGGCGCTGCTCTTGGTCACCTGGATCGCTTGGAGGATTTATACGCAGCGGGCCGGATATGATTGGATGCCGGTTGCGTTAGCCGTCGTCCTGGGTCTCGGCACGCTCCTGTCACCCACGCCCGTGATGGCCGGGGCGTCTCAAACGTATGATTGCCAGGCTGACAACCTCCAGGCCTATGAGCGCGTCGGAAGTTATCTTGCCGGAGCGATCCCTCCTGGCAGCAAAGTGTATTGGGATGGGGGCAGTTCCATCGCCCCCTTGATCTACGTGCCCGGGATCGAAATCCTGCCGGGACAGATCTACAATTTCTGGAGCTTCAGCCCGGATGCGGATGCCGCCCGGGTGCTGAAGTTCGGGCTGTGGAACCAGGCCGCCGCGGACCAGTGGAAGGGCACGGCCGATTTCATTCTCATCGCAGCGGATCGCTATGATGCGAAATGGGATCAATATTTCCACTCGACCCCGGGATATGCGGAGCTTGATCCTTCCCCTCGAACGAACCCGTGCTCGGCCGGGTCTGCCGTGCGCATCTTCCGGCGAAAGCCGTGAGGGCTGGTAGTGAATCATCACGAGCCGGCCGTGTTGTGTCTGACTGATCACTTTCTGCAGAAGAACTTGGGCGAATTGGGACCGAGGATATGTCGCAACTGACTAAGCTTGGAAGGAAACTGCTTGCACTGCTGCGCAGGGCCGGCCTGGATGAGGATGGCCAACTCCGTCCCTGGACGGTCCCGGCCGCCTTGCTGGTCGTCGCTTTCCTGGCTTACGGCCTGTATGCCCGTCACCTCGGCTTTTACTGGGACGATTGGACCTTTGCCTGGGCGCGCTTCTTCCGCGGTCTGGCGGGGTTGAAGGACACCTTCGACATCAATCGCCCCATCCGGGCCTACTTCGAGGCGCCGCTGGGTACCGTCCTGGGGGTCAATCCTCTTGCCTGGCAGATCCTGGCGCTGCTCCTGCGCTGGGCCGCGGCCGTCTCGCTGTGGTGGTTCCTGCGCCTGCTCTGGCCGCGGGCGACATATAACGCCTTCATGGTTTCGTTGTTCTACCTGGTCTATCCAGGCTTTTCCCAGCAATCGCTGGCCATGACCTATCAATACTTCTGGTTCTTCCAGGCGGTCTTCTTCGTTTCACTTGGCCTGGCGGTGTGGGGCATCCGTACGCCGCGGGTTCTGTTCCCGGCCATGGCGGCTGCCTTTCTGCTCGCGGCCGTACAGCTGTTCTCCAGCGAATACCTGATCGGCCTGGAGCTGCTTCGCCCGCTGATCCTGTGGATCGCCCTGGGGACGGTGGTCTCCAATCCCGGTCGGCGACTGGGCCGGACGGCGCTCTATTCCCTGCCTTTCCTGATCGCCCTGGGCATCTATTTTTACTGGCGGGTCTTCGTCTTCAAGTTTCCTTCCTACCAGCCCGTCCTGCTGGAGACACTGCGTTCGAGCCCGCTCCAGGGCGCGCTGGGACTGGTCAACACGGCTCTGGTGGCATTTGAACGGGTGACCCTGGGAGCCTGGCTGAGGGTCGTGCAGGTGCCGCTTTACCAATTGAGAAACACGCGCTTCGCCATTCTCTACCCGGCCCTGGTGGTCGTCAGCCTGGGCGGTCTGTTTCTGTATCAAAATCTTCAACCGCGGTCGAATAAGACCGGGCGCTTCACGGAAAGATGGAAACAGGCACGGCTCTGGCAGATGCTTCTGGTGGGGGTGCTCGCCACCTTCCTGGCGGGCCTGCCTTTTTACATTTCCGGGCTGCAGGTCAACATGGTTTTTGAGAGCGACCGTCTCAGTATGTCATTCATGTTCGGTGCCGGCCTGCTCCTGGCGACCTTGTTGGAGCTGTTCTTTGACCATCCGCAGAGGGTTGCCCTGGCCTCCGGGCTGGCAGCCCTGGCGATCGGGGCGCAGCTGTATTACGCCTTCCTGTTCCGCAACGAATCCGAGCTGCAGCAGGCTTTCGCCTGGCAGCTGACCTGGCGGGCTCCGGCGCTCAAACCGGGCACGCTGATCCTTTCCGATGACCAGACCTTTCCCTTCACCGACGACCAGGCACTGGCCTTCCTGGTCAACTGGATCTACGCGCCCGGGAATCACGGCCAACAGTTCGCTTACGCTTATAACACCCTCTCGGACCGGCTCGGCAACCAGCTGCCTTCCCTGGACCCGCACGTGCCCGTCCGCCAGGATTTCTATGCCTCGGCAGTCTTCCAGGGCTCCACGGATCAAGTGCTGGTCCTGTATTTCGCCCCGCCGTCGTGCCTGCGGATCATGAATCCCATCGAGGATGCCAATCTCGTCTTCCAGTCCGTGTGGTGGTTGAGCGACGCACAGCCGACGGTAAGGGAAGTTTATGCCCTACCCCCTCTGAGCGAAAAGGCGCTCCCGCTCTCCAACCTCGACCAGATCGTTGCGACCCCGAACCAGGCTGCAAAACCCCCGGAAGCGATCTTCGGCCGCGAGCCTCAACATGCCTGGTGCTACTACTTCGAAAAAGCCGACCTCGCCCGCCAGTCGGGCGATTGGGAGCAGGTCGCCCGGATCGGTCAGGAGGCGATGGTCGCCAATTCTCTCCGTCCGGCGGACCTGTCGGAGTACCTGGTCTTCATCGAAGCAGACGCCCACCTCGGGCGCTGGCAGGAAGCTCAGGACCTGTCGCAGAAGCTGGGAGATTGGGCACCGGTGCTCAAGCCATCCCTGTGCGCGCTCTGGAAGCGGGCGGCCGAATCACAGGCTGCCTCCGGCGGCGAAAGCGCGATTGCGGCCGTGAAGCAAAACCTGCAATGTCCTCAGGTCCCCTGACGGGTCAGATGGTAAAATATCCGTCCTATGCCAGACTCTCTGTCCTCATCCTACTTCTTTGTCTTCCTGCGCCACGGTGAATCGGTGGGCAATGCCGAGGATCGCTTCCAGGGCCAGTACGATTTTCCACTCACTGCGAAGGGGGTGGAGCAGGCCGAGGCGCTGACTCAGCGCTGGAAGAGTGACGGTCTGACATTCGACTTGAACGTTTCCAGTCCGCTGCTGCGCGCCCGCCAGACGGCCGAGATCGTCAGCAAGGCGCTCGCCGTCCCGCTGGAATTCGATCCCGACTGGATGGAGATCAACAACGGCCTGCTCGCCGGGCTGACGGAGGACCAGGCCGCCCAGACATCTCCCCGACCGGATTTCATGACGCCGTACACCCGTTTCGGAAAGGTGGGCGAAAGCCGCTGGGAGGTGTACCTGCGCGCCGGCCGGGCCATCCAGCGCATCCTCGACCGGCCCCCCGGGCGCTACCTGGTGACCTCCCACGGCGGCATCCTGAACCTGCTGATGTATGCTGTCCTGGGCGTCCCGGTGCAGGCGGATTTCAGCGGGCCGCGTTTCATCTTCCAGAACGCCGGCTTTGCCGTTTTCCTGTATGAGCCGGCCCATCACAACTGGCGCATGCTGGCCTTCGACAACTCCCGCCTGGAGGACAATAAATGGATCTGGGGCGCATGAACATCCTTTCGTTCGGTGCCGGAGCGATCGGCACCTATGTTGGCGGGTTGCTGGCCCTGGCCGGGCAGCGTGTGGCCTTCCTGGAGCAGCCGGCGGTCGCCGCGGAGCTGCGCCAGCGCGGCTTGCGGCTGGACCTGAGCCTTGACCGGCGCCGCCCGGGGGGCGGGCTTGTTTCCGTCCCGCCCGCCTCCTTCGTCTGCGCTGCCTCCCTGGCCGAGGCCCTGGAGCAAGGCCCATTTGACATCGCCGTCTTCGCCCTGAAATCCTTCGACACCGCCCCGGCGTTGGAAGGTCTCAAGCCATTTGCCGCGCAGATGCCGCCGGTCCTCTGTCTGCAGAACGGGGTGGATAACGAGCCGGCCATCGCCGCCGTCCTGGGCGTCGACAAGGTGATCGCCAGTTCTGTGACCTGCTCGATCGGCCGCCGTGCCGCCGGTGACATCGTCCTGGAAAAGGCGCGCGGTGTGGGTATCGCCGCCGGGCATCCGCTCTCGGAGCGCCTGGTGGCAGTGCTAAATGATGCCGGCCTGAATGCCCGCCTCTACCCGCGCGCCGCCGATATGAAGTGGTCCAAGGTGTTGATGAACCTGCCTGGCGGCCCGATTTCGGCGATCGTGGACCTGACCATCGCCGAAGTTTTTGCCGACCCTCGCCTTTTCGAGTTGGAGAAACGCGCCTCGCTGGAGGCGCTGGCGGTGATGGCTGCCCAAGGCATTCGCCCCGTCGACTTGCCCGGAACGCCTGTACGCCTCCTTGCGGCGGCCTGGCACTGGCCGGCCTTTCTCGTCCGGCCGCTGATGATGAAAGCCATCGGCGGTGGGCGTGGCGGGAAGATGCCCTCCTACCACATCGACCTGCACGCCGGGCGTAAACAAAGTGAGATCGCCTGGCTGCAGGGGGCGGTGGTGCGTTACGGTGAGCGGTTTGGCGTCCCGACGCCGGTCAACCAGGTGCTCACCGAAACGCTCCTGGCCATGGTGCGCGGCGAGATCCCCATCGCCGAGTTCAGCCGCCAGCCGGAGAAGCTGATCGCCCGGGTGGCAAAAGAAACGTAAAATAATCCGTTTATTCGTCCAGCATCTTTGTGTTCAGGTGATCACCTATGAACGAAAAAGTCCAGATCGTCTCTCCGCGCAAGACCGTGGAGGTCCACCTCCCGGACGGGCGCGTGCTCTCCGGTCCACGCGGGGCCAGCACGGGGACGTTTTTGCAATCCGTCGAAGGGTCGCTCCCTGCGCCGGTCGTGGCCGCCATCGTGAACGGCGACTTGCACGAGCTGACCTACCCGATCAGGATGGACTGCAAGATTAGTCCGGTCACCATGGGCGACTCGGACGGCATCCGGATTTACCGCCGTTCGCTGACCTTCCTGCTCGAGATGGCCTTTTCCAGGCTCTTCGAGGATGCGGTGTTGATCATCGATCATTCGATCGCCTCCGGCGGCTACTACTGCCACGTCACCAAGCGCAAGCCGCTCACCCAGTCCGAGCTGAACAGGCTCGAAAAGGAGCTGAAGCGTCTGGTGGCCGCCGACCTACCGTTCGAACGCCGCGAGCTGCCTCTGGCCGAGGCCATTGCCTACTTCGAGAAAGAAAATTATCACGACAAGGTCCAGCTGCTGCGCCACCGGCGCAAGGCTTACGTGACCCTTTACAGCCTGGGCGAACACGCCGATTACCACCACGGCTACATGGTCCCTTCGACCGGCTATTTAAAGTGGTTTGCCCTGCTCCCGGCGGTGGAAGGCTTCACCCTGCGCTTCCCGCTGCGCGAGCAGCCGACCGAATTGAGCCCGATGGAGGACTATCCCAAGCTGATGGCGGCCTTCCGCCAGTACGGCCAGTGGCTGACCCGCCTGGGCATCGACAACGTCGGGGCGCTGAACGACGCCATCCAGTCCGGCGGCAGCCGCGAGATCATCCTGGTGGCGGAAGCCCTGCACGAGCAGAATATCGCCGAGATCGCCCACCAGATCGCCCACCGCCGCCCGCAGACGCGCATCATCCTGATTGCCGGTCCCTCCTCCTCCGGAAAGACGACCTTCTCGCGTCGGCTGGCAGTGCAGCTGCTGGCGCTGGGCATGTCGCCCTTTGCCCTCGAGCTGGACAGCTATTTCGTCGATCGGGAAAAGACGCCGCGCGGCGAGGACGGCCAGTTCGATTTCGAAGCCCTGGAGGCGCTCAACCTGGACATGCTGGCGGACCATCTCCAACGCCTGATCGCCGGTGAGATGGTGCGGCTGCCGCACTACAACTTCAAGGCAGGCAAACAGGAGCTGGGCGAGACGGTCCTGCTGCGGCCGGACCAGCTGATCATCCTGGAGGGCATCCACGGACTGGACCCGCGCCTGGTACCCGAAGCGGTGGCGGCGCGCGCCTTCCGCATCTACGCCTCCGCCCTGACCCAGCTGAACCTGGACCGGCACAACCGCGTTTCCACCACCGACACGCGCCTGATCCGGCGCATCGTGCGGGATTCGCGCGAGCGCGGCTACACCGCCGTGCAGACCATCAGCCAGTGGGAGTCGGTCCGGCGCGGGGAGAAGAAGTACATCTTCCCCTTCCAGGAGAACGCCGACGTGATGTTCAACTCGGCCCTGGTCTACGAGCTCTCCGCCCTGCAGCGCCTGGCGGAGCCGATCCTGCGTCAGGTGCCGCATGGGGTGCCGGAGTACATCGAGGCCAAGCGCCTGCTGGCAATGCTGGAATGGTTCCTTCCGGTCGAGGCGGATCTGATCCCGGATAACTCGATCCTGCGCGAGTTCATCGGCGGCTCGATCCTGGAGGATTTCACCATTTGGAAGGCGTGACCTAGCCCAACCCCTCCCGCCCCTCCGGGGCAGGGTGAGGGTAGGTCAGGTGAACCCCATGGATTTTTTCGAAATCCTCCTGATCGCCTTGAGCATGGCCATGGACGCCTTTGCCGTCTGCCTGGGGGTGGGGACGCAGACCTCCACCTCCGACCCGCGGCGGACGTTCCGCCTGTCCTTCCACTTCGGCCTGTTCCAGTTCGTCATGCCCGTGATCGGCTGGTTCGCCGGGATGACGGTCGTGAAGTACATCTCCGCCTACGACCATTGGGTCGCCTTCGGCCTGCTCGGCTTTGTGGGAGTGCGCATGATCCGCTCCGGCCTGGATGCGCGCCCCGAGGCGCAGGCTGTCGATCCGAGCCGGGGCTGGTCGCTGGTGCTGCTTTCGGTGGCGACCAGCATCGACGCCCTGGCGGTCGGCTTCAGCCTGGGCCTGGTCGGGGTGACGATCTGGTACCCTGCGGCTGTCATTGGCGTGGTGACCGGGCTGGTTTCCTGGCTTGGGCTGGTGCTCGGCAACCGGTTGGGAGAGGAGTTCGGCAAGCGCATCGGGATCGCCGGCGGGATCGTGCTGCTCCTGATCGGGGTGAGGATTCTGCTCTCTCATCTCCTGGGATAGCCGTAAACGCCAAAGGAGTTTCAGCCCGCGAGTGCGAACATGTCCTGCAATTCGAAGGGGCGCGTCAGGACCGTTCAAATGAATGATAAGGAGATGCCGGGTGAAGCAACAGGTTGAGTGCGAGGCGCTGGTCTTCGACCTGGACGGCGTGCTGGTCGATTCGACGGCCTGCATCCAGCGCCACTGGCGGCTGTGGGCGGGCGGTCAAGGCCTGGATGTGGAAGAGGTGCTGCGCGCCTGTCACGGCCGGCGGACGGTCGAAACCATCCGCCTGGTCGCCCCCCATCTGGACGCCGAGCTGGAGGCCGCGCAATTCGATGCCCGGGAAGCCTCCGAAAGCGAAGGGATCCTCGCCATGGCCGGCGCGGTGGAGCTGCTCGGCTTGTTGCCGCCGGAGCGTTGGGCCGTGGCCACCTCGGGCACCCGGGCGACGGCCACCAGCCGCATGGGGCGGGCAGGCCTGCCCGTGCCGAACGTGCTGGTCAACGCGGACGACGTCCGGCGCGGCAAACCGGATCCGGAAGCCTTCCTGCTCGCTGCGGAATGGCTGGGCGCCGTTCCGGCCGGCTGTGTGGTTGTCGAGGATTCTCCAGCCGGTGTGGAGGCTGCACACGCGGCCGGGATGCGCGTCATCGGCTTCGCCTCGTCTTCAAATCATGGGCTGGGTAAGGCTGACATGATCATTTTCCGCCTCGGCGACCTCCGCCTCCGGCAGGCGAGCGCGGGCCTCGTGCTGGAAGTGAATTCGGAATCATAAAAGAATGGATCGAAATGGGCGGCCTGTGAGAAAAAACGACGCGGCTGAGGTGGAAGGGGAGAGAAAGCTTCCGTCTCCCGATACATTTCATTGGGCAGCACCGGTCCTCATGCTCTTCGCACGATCCCTCTTCCTGATCCTGGCTCAGGGGCTGGCCTCAGCCCTCTTCCTTTTCCAACGCAATCCGCATCCATTCCGGGCCGCGGCGTACGGATGGACCGTATGGTCGACGCTGGCCGACCTCGCCTGCCTGTTCCTGCTGATCTGGTTGACGAAGCGGGAGGGTCTGCGCCTGTTCGACCTGATGGGGCCCAAAAAACAGACCTTCAACCAGGATCTTTTCCAGGCGCTCGCCCTCTTCCCGGTCCTGCTGTTCCTCGACATCGCCGGGCTGATCCTGGGTGATTACCTGGTCTACGGCAGCTGGCTGCCGGTCGGGCTGCCGGCCGGGTTCGCCGGGCGCCTCCTGCCGCTGTGGGCGGTCGTCTACAGCCGTCTGCTGTGGTGGCCGCTCTGGTCCTGGATGGAGGAGATGACCTACAACGGTTACGCCCTGCCGCGTCTGCAAGCCCTGACCGGCCGGGCCTGGGCTGCAGTGGCGCTGGTGACCTTCGGCTGGTCGCTGCAGCACCTCTTCCTGCCGACGTTGTGGGACGGGCGTTATTTCCTCTGGCGCTTCCTGGTCTTCATCCCCTTCAACTTGGCTGCCCCGCTGATCTACCTGCGCTTGCGCCGCCTGACCCCGCTCGTTTTCGCTCACTGGGGGCTGGACCTGCTGACCACGCTGGTCACCATTGCCTGACGTTTGGTTTCCTGCGGGAGCTGGGCCGCCCGAGCCCGGGCGGCGGACTATAAAACCAGACCGATCAGCGCCCCCAGGGCGGCGCAGCCCACGTTGACCATGTCATTGTTCAACCAGCTCCAGCCGCGCACCTGGACCGTCTGCGTGCCGCAGGTGTGCAGGGGGTGCTTCTCGGTCTCCTTGTTGCACTGCGGGCAGCGGTAGATGGCTTGGACAGTAGCTCCCAGCAAGGAGTCGAACAGGGTGCCCAGCAGACCGGCTACGGTGATGATCTCCAGGTTTGCCCAGAACCTGCCGGCCGGTCCCAACGCCGCGCCCAGCACGGCGATCAGGAAGGCGCCTGCCGCCGCGGCCAGCGTCCCAAACAGGGAAACTGCGCCGGAGGTGCCCATTTCCACGCTTTTCCAACTGGTGATCAGGCGCGGCAGGGTTGGGTTGAGCACGCCCAGCTCGGTAGCCCAGGTGTCGGCATTGACCGCCGCCAGCGAGGCGGCAAAGCCCATCCAGGGCCAGGCCGAGTGTGGAAAGAAAAAGTGCAGGCCGGCGAAGAGCGAGGCGATCCCGCCGTTGGCGAGCACCTGTCCGATGTCCCGCTGCCCGCCCTTGTCGAATTTCTCGTTCAGGGCTGCCTTGCGCTTGGCGAACAGGCGCGTCAGCAGGCTGGAGGTGACGAAAAAGGCGAGCAGCAGGATGGCCCACGACAGGCCGCCCACTCCGAAGATGATGGTCCCCTCCACCATGGCACCCACGGCCCCGGAGCGGCTCAGGCTGCGGGCGCGGTAGGCGGCAAAGGCGATCAGGAGGGCGAAGACGAAGCCGAGCAATAATTGGATCATGTTATTTCACCACCGAGCACGCGGACCCCGGCACCCGCCTGCACCGCACCTGCGGTGCGCCGCAGGTGCAGGTGTGCGTCCGGGGCAGGTGGAACTCGGAGAAGAACAGAGATAAAAAGCCTCTGTGCTCTCCCGAAAGGACACCGGGACGGTGTGTGATCTCCACGGTGAAATCATACCGGTGTGGTCAGGGCGAACATGACCGCAATCAGGAAAAGCAGGGAGGAAAAAACTCCGCTGGCCCAGACGACTTGTGCCAGGGCCTGCTGGTCCTTGCGGCGGTAAAAGAACAGCCCGGCGACCCAGCCTGCGGCGAAGGAGAGCACGCTCAGGATGGGCAAGAGGATCAGCCCGACGCCCGGGACCGTGCTGCGAGGCGCGCCGGAGGGCAGGAAGCCGAGCGGGGCGCGCCTCAGCGCGGGCACCATCAAGCCGACCCACACCAGCAGGCCGGCGTTCAAGAAGATGCCCGCCAGCCACAGATAGCGCGCCAGCAGGCTCTGCCAGGCCTGGACGACCACGAAGGAGACGTAAACCGACTGTGCTGCGGCCGGGGTCAGGCTGCCCATCTCGATGGTGTGCTGCATGTTTTCCATGAAGCCGGCCGTGTCCTGTGGCGAGATGGCGATCACCTTCCGTGCCGTGGCGACCAGCAGCAGCGAGCTGACCTCCGAGGCGATGAACTCCACCGCTCCCAGATCGGGGTGGCGGCGGGTGCCCAGGATGGCGCCCGGCAGGCGGACGACCGGCAGCGGCAGGCCACTGCTCAGGCCGCTCACCGGCCGCACCCACTCCACGTCCGACACCGGGATCTGCTCGACGCGCAGGCCCCAGGAAAGGGTCAGCTTGTCGCGGTCCAGGCTATAGCTGGCGCGCGTCAGGGCGTACAGCCAGTAGGCAAGAAATGGAATGGGAAAGAAGGCCAGGGAGGCGACCAGGGCGAAGAGCACCAGGGTCAGGTTGACCGCCGAGATCGAGGCGCGCCAGATGGCAACAGCCATGATCGCCGACAGGGCCAGGATCAGGCCGGTGAGCAGGGTGACGCCGCGTTGGCGCGGCGGGGGGAACAGGAGCGAGTCCGGGCTCACTGCCGCTGGATTTCCTCCCGGATGGCCTGACAGACGGTTTCGACCTGCTCTTCGCTCATCACGCTCGAGAAGGGCACGGCCAGGCCGCGCCGGCCCAGGTCCTCGGTCACGGGGAAATCGCCCTCGCGGTAGCCAAAGCGCTCGACCATGTAAGGCTGCAGGTGGATGGGCAGGAAGTAGGGACGCACCGGGATGCCGCGCCCCTCGAGCCGCCCGGCCAGGACATCGCGGTCGATGCGCGCATCGAAGCGCACCACGTACACGAACCAGGATACACGCGTGGTGGTCGGCTCGAGGGCTGGGGCCTGTACGCCGGGGATCTCGGCCAGGCGCTCGCCGTACCAGGCCGCCACCTGCTCGCGCTTGCGCAGCAGTTCCTCCAGCCGCAGCATCTGCACCGCGCCCAGGGCGGCCGACATCTCGTCCAGGCGGTAGTTGTAGCCCAGGTGGGTGTGCTGCAGCCAGGTATCGCCGGGGGCGCGCCCCTGGTTGCGCAGGGCACGCATCAGGTTGGCGGCGCCCTCGTCGTCGGTAACGACGATGCCGCCCTCGCCGGTGGTGATCTGCTTGTTGGGGTAGAAGGCGAAGACGCCGTAGTCGCCGAACGTCCCGGCCTTGCGGCCCTTGTACTCGGCGCCCAGCGCCTCGCACGAGTCTTCGATGACCTTGAGGCCGAACTCGTTGGCGATCCGGCGCAGGGCTTCCCAATCGGCCGGCTGGCCGAAGACGTCCACGGGCAGCAGCGCCCGTAGTAGGGGCGACCGTCCCCCTGCGGGGATGCTTCGCGAGCTGGTCGCCCCCTTGCGCGGCAGCCAGCGCTCGGCTTTTTTCCCGCCCGCGGCCAGGTCACGCGCCGCCGCGGCGGCCTGGACCGGGTCCAGGTTGCCCGAGCGCGGGTCCACGTCGACGAAGACCGGGACGGCGTTTTCGAAGAGCAGCACGTTGGTCGAGGCGACGAAGGAGAAGGGGGTGGTGAGCACCAGGTCGCCCGGACCGATCCCGGCGGCGCGCACGCACAGGTGCAGGCCGGCGGTGCCGGAGCTGACCGCCACGGCATGCTTCGTCCCGGTAAAGTCGCGAATCGCCTGCTCGAAGGCCTGGATCTGCGGTCCCATGCTCAGGGAGGGGGTATTGAGCACGTCCAGCACGGCCCTCCGCTCGGCGTCCGTCAGATCGGGGGAGGACATGCTGATTTTGGAGTGGGAAGTACCGTTCAAGTGGGTTTCACCTGGGTGGGCTGGGTGGGATCGGTCTCGGTGACGACATCCAGCCCAAGATCAATGGCATCCTCCATGCGGATCTGGCCGCGCAGGAAGGCGCCCTCTTCGGTGGCAAAGGCGGTGGTGACGATGTCGCCCCACACCCGCCCGCTGGCACGGATCTCCACCTTCTGGGCGGTGATGTTGCCCTTGATCGCCCCGGCGACAATGACGTTGCTGGCGCGCACGTTCTCGCAGGTCACCTTGCCGGTCTCGCCGACGACCAGCATGCCCTTGAGGGCGATCTGCCCTTCGAAGGTGCCTTCGACGCGCACGCCGCCCGAGCCGGTGATGCTGCCCTGCCAGATGACGCCCGCGGCCAGCACCGAGGTGATGCGTTCCACGGTCTGGATGGTCGAGGTCGGGTCGGGTTGGTTGTTGCGTTTGAACATGGTTGTTTTTTTCACCAAGGATACTAAGGTCACGAAGGGATTAAGTTATTTGTAAAACCTGGCTCTTATTTTATCACTTCGTGTCCGTCGTGTCCGCCTGCCCCCGCTTTTTGGGGGTCGTGGTGATCACTTTATCCTGAAGCGCCAGGGTTTGCTCTTCCAGGGTTCCGGGACGGTGTCCAGTCCGACCCGAGGTCCGACAATGACCTTTGCATCCGGGACCGGGATGCCCTCCTCGATCCACAGGCCTGCGGTTCGGGCGCACAGGTCGGCGCCGTTCAGCACCCGGTCGATGCCCAGCGCCTGGGTCAGCTTGGCGGGGCCGAGCGTGTCCCGGCCTGCCCGGCGGGCGGAGATGGTCTCGATCCCTTCGACTGGCTGCAAGGCGCGGATCAGCACCGCGGCGGGGAAGCCCTCGGGCCCGGTCACGGCGTTGAGCATCCAGTGCATGCCGTAGGTGAAGTAGACGTAGGCATGTCCCGGAGGACCGTACATGACTGCGGTGCGCGGCGTGAGCCCGGCCTTGGCGTGGCAGCCCAGGTCTTCCTCGCCGATGTACGCCTCGGCCTCGGTGATGAGACCGGAGAGGCGCTGGCCGTCCAGGACCCGCACCAGGCGCGCCCCGAGCAGCTCCCGGGCGACGGTCAGGGTGGGACGGTTGTAGAAACTGCGCGGTAGTGTTTTTACCACAGAGATCACAGGGACCACAGAGAGAAATTATTCAAAAGAACCATTAATCAGACGGCGGATTCCATGTTTGAGCATTTTGACATTGAAATTGATCAACAAGCCAACCTTCTGTTGAGAAAGCCGTAAATAGGACAAAAGTTGCGCTTCATGAATGGGGGCAAGGGTTTCCACGGATTTGATTTCGACAATCACCTTTTCATCAACCACGAGATCCAAGCGGTATCCACAATCCAGCCGGACGTTTTTATATCGAATGGCCAACGACTTTTGTTGTTCTACCTTGTGACCTCGTTCTAGCAATTCATAAGATAAACACGCCTGATAAGCTGATTCAAGTAATCCTGGGCCGAGAGCTTTGTGAACCTCGATCGCCGCACCGATGATCGCTTCGGTTATCGTGTTGATGCCATCCAACTCTCCCATTTTTCCTCCCTCTCAGTGGGCTCAGTGATCTCAGTGGTGATTTATGCAGATTTAAATCTTGGATCCCGTTCCAACGTCAGACGCAAGCCTTCTTCAAGGGGCACCAGCGGGCGGTAGTTGAGCTTCAGTCCGGCCTGGGTCAGATCGGCGCACAGGCGTGAGACCCCGCCGGAGGTCTGGGGGTTGTAGACCACATTAGCCTGGCTGCCGGTCACCTCGATGACCAGGCGGCTCAGGATGCGCAGGCTGGTTTCGGTCCCCGAGCCGACATTGAGCACCAAGCCATTGATGCCCCCGGCGGTCGCCGCGGCGACCATGGCCGCCACCACATCGTCCACGTAGACATAGTCACGCGTCTGGTTGCCGTCACCGTTGACGACCAGCGTGCCGTTGCGCATCCCCTGGCGCAGGAAGTACGGCACGACCGGCGGATGGGAGGCGGGCAGGTGCTGGCCGGGGCCGTAGGCGTTGAAGATGCGCAGGCTGACCGTCTCGATGCCCCACAGGCCGCCGATGGTGCGCACGTAGTATTCCGCCGCCAGCTTGGAGACGGCGTAAGGCGAGCGCGGCTGCACGGTCCGGTCTTCGTTCAGCGGCTGCTGCTCCTGCTCGCCGTAGATCGCCCCGGACGAGGCCAGCACGACGCGCCGGATGCCGACGTCGCGCATGGCTTCCATCAGGCTGACCGTCCCGCCCACGTTGACGGCATTGTACTCGCGCGGGTAGAGCACCGATTCCGGGACGGAGACGCGCGCCGCCAGGTGGTAGACGCAGTCGACCTCCTGGAGCAGCGTCCACAGCTTGGGGCGGTCGTTGACGTCGCCCCGGGTGAAGTGCACGTCCGGCGAAAGAGCCTGGGGGTCGCCGGTGGACAGGTCGTCCAGGCCGCGCACCTGGTGGCCCTCCCGGGCGAGGTGGTTGGCCAGGGCGGAACCGAGGAAACCAGCCGCGCCGGTGATGAGGAAATTCATGGCGGGAGGATTATAGCACAGGCAAAAAAAGTCCGCCCCTCAGCAGGCGGACTTTTTTTATCACCTTACCGGCAGCCTGTCCGGCTAGACGACCAGCGTGCCGACGACCTGGCGGTGTTGACAGCCGCTCCAGATTTCCTGTGGGTAGATGATGCCTCTCGTCTCAGGCAAGGTCTCGATTGCCAGTCCCGTGTTCAGATTAAGGCCGGAATGGAGATAGGCACAATAGACCAGCTGGCTGCAATAAAAGGCGTCTTCACGCTGCGAGTCGAGGAAATTGATGTTGTAAGGCTTGCCCACCTGGGCCAGGCAGAAGGAAGCCACCTCTTGGCGGATGCGGGTCTGGTCCTCGTCGCCCAAGTGTCGTCCTTCCAGCGGGTAGGCTGCGCCGACGGGCTGGTCGATGAGCAGGCCGCGCTGGGAGACCATCTTTTCGGCATCCCAGGTTTCCCCGGGGACCACGAAGCTGACCACGCCACACGGCCCGGCCTCGACGCAGCGGCCTTCCGGGCCTACGTACACGGCCACGTGGTCCACCTCGCCGGGGACCAGGCGTCCGATGAGCAGCCAGAATTCTCCGGGCAGGATGTCGGGCTTGCCGTTCTTCGTGCAGAGCACGTCACCGGTACGGAGGGGGAGGCCGTCGATGCGATAGGAGGAAATCATGAGGGTGTCTTTCATATAAGGGATCTACGTGAGAATGGGGCTGCGGGTTGCCACTTCGGGTGTGAAACTCCCCCGCCGGCCGGGGCGGGGGAGGGCAGGGTTGCGTGGAGCAGCTCCGTGGATCTTACGCTTTCACCTTCTTTAATTCCTTGGCAGCATACTCGGCCCCCTTCTGGAGCGCCTCCAGGTTTTTGGGCAGCAGGTTCTTGTGACGGCCGGGCATGTGGGCGTTGAGGGCGGCTTCCAGGTCGGCCAGGCTGAGCACGGGTTGGGCGGTCAGCAGGGCGCCGATGGCGACCATGTTGGCCAGGCGCGGGCTGCCGATGCCCTCGGCGATCTCATTGCAGGGGACGGCCACGGTGGTGATGTCCGTTCGCCGAGCGCCGCGGTCCACCATGGTGGCATTGATCACCAGCGCACCGCCGGGTTTGACCAGCGGCTCGTATTTGTCGAGCGAGGGCAGGTTCATCGCCAGGGCCACATCGGGGTTCTTCACCACCGGCGAGCCGATCTCCTCGTCGGCGATGACCACGGTGCAGTTGGCCGTGCCGCCGCGCATCTCCGGGCCGTAGGACGGGATCCAGGTGACTTCCTTGCCGGCGTCCATGGCGGCGTACGAAAGCAGTTGACCGGCGAACATGATACCCTGTCCGCCGAAACCAGCCAGGATGATCTCAGTTTGCATTTGCTCACTCCGTTCGCAGTGATTAGAGACTGGAGAGTAGAGAGCAGTTGGATTGCTCTTACTATTTTCTTGTCTCTGTTCTCTATTCTCTATATTTTGGCCGCCGACACGGATGGAGCGACCTTGTAATCGCCCAGCGGGAAATAGGGGACCATCTTCTCTTCCACGAACTTGAGCGACTCGACCGGTGTCAGATCCCAGTTGGTCGGGCAGGTGGAGAGCAGCTCGACCAGCGAGAAGCCCAGGCCGCGCACCTGCACTTCGAAGGCGGTGCGGATGGCCTTCTTGGCCAGGCGGATATTTTTCGGATCGTGCAGGCTGCGCCGTACGATATAGCCGGCGCCGTCCAGCGTGGCCAGCATTTCGGCCATGCGGATCGGGTAGCCCTGCGTTTCCACGTCGCGGCCGTTGGGCGAGGAGGTGGTCTTCATGCCCGGCAGGGTGGTGGGGGCCATCTGACCGCCGGTCATGCCGTAGTTGGCGTTGTTGATGAAGATGACGGTGATGTTCTCGCCGCGGGCCGCGGCGTGGATGATCTCGCCCATGCCGATGGAGGCCAGGTCGCCGTCGCCCTGGTAGGTGAAGACGATGCTGTCCGGCAGGACGCGCTTGATGCCGGTGGCCATGGCCGGGGCGCGCCCGTGGGGTGCCTCGACGAAGTCGATGTCGAAGTAGTTGTAGGCGAAGACCGCGCAGCCGACCGGCGCTACGCCGATTGTCCGCCCGGTCAGCTCCATCTCGTCCAGCACCTCGGCGATCAGGCGGTGGGCGATGCCGTGGGTGCAGCCGGGGCAGTAGTGGGTCGGGGTGTCGGTGAAGGCCTCGGGACGCTCGTAGACCAGGTTTTCAGGGGTGGCAAGTGTGGTCATGTTTACCTCTATTTCGTCACGGCTTCCATGCGCTTCAGCCAGACCTTGGCCGGGTCGTCGACGATCTTGGGTGTCTTCTTGGCCACGCGCTGGATCTCGCCCAGGATTTCGTCCGGGAACGGCACCACGCCGCCCAGGCGTCCGTAGAACTCGATCGGGGTGCGGCCGTTGACCGCCAGGCGCACGTCCTCGAGCATCTGGCCGGAGTTCATCTCGACCACCAGCAGGACCTTGGCCTGTTTGGCCAGCTTGGCGACGCGCTCGTACGGGTATGGGCTGACCGTCACCGGGCGGAACAGGCCGACCTTGATGCCTTGCGCCCGGGCGAGGCGCACCGCCGAGAGCGCCACGCGCCCGGCCGTGCCGAAGCCGACGACGATGATCTCGGCGTCGTCGATGGAATACTCCTTGTAACGGATCTCGTTGGCCTGGACCTCCTGCCAGCGCCTGAGCAGGCGCAGGTTGGTCTGTTCTTCCTCGTTGGGCTCCAGGTAGATGGAGGTGAGGATGTGCCGCTCGCGGCCCTGGGCGCCGGTGGTGGCCCACGGAAAGACCGTGCGCTTGACCTCGCGCATCGGCGGCAGCTCGATCGGTTCCATCATCTGGCCGATCGATCCGTCCAGCAGGACGCAGGCGATGTTGAGGTACTTCTCGGCCAGGTCGAAGGCCAGCGGCATCAGGTCGACGGCCTCCTGGACCGAGGCAGGCGCCAGCACGATGGGATGGTAGTCCCCATGACCGCCGCCCTTGCAGATCTGGTTGTAGTCCCCCTGCGAGGGGGCGATGTTGCCCAGGCCGGGTCCGCCGCGCATCACGTTGACCAGCACCATGGGGATCTCGGTGCCGGCGATGTACGACAGGCCCTCCTGCATCAGGCTGATGCCCGGGCTGGAGGAGGACGTCATCACACGCGCCCCCGTGCAGGCCGCGCCGTAGACCATGTTGATGGCGCCCAGCTCGCTCTCGGCCTGGACGAAGGCCCGCCCGAGCTCCGGCATGCGCCGCGACATCCATTCCAGGATCTCGTTCTGCGGGGTGATCGGGTAGCCGAAGTAGGCTTCGAGGCCGGCGCGGACGGCGGCCTCGGCGATGGCCTGGTTTCCTTCCCAGAGTTCACGGGCCATGTCAGCCTCCCGCCGCCGCGATCTGGGCCGGGGATTTGGTCACCTCGCGGTAGACCGTGATGGCCGCGTCCGGGCAGACCAGCGCACAGATGGCACACCCGGTGCAGCCGTCCTTGACGATGTGCGCCGGGTGATAGCCCTTCGGGGTCAGGCGCTCCTTGTCGAGCGCCATGACGTCCGGTGGACAGGCAGAGATGCACAGTTCGCAGCCCTTGCAGTACAGATCGTTGACTTCAATGGTTCCTCTAGCCGGCATCGATCTGGCCTCCTAGTTGAGAAATGAGACAGGAATTGACGAGTTTTCCACCTGCATTATTATGACTTTATCCGCGGAGGACGGCTAGTGCCATGCGTCATGGGCATTGTCAGACAAAAATCCTCTTATTTATGCACGGGTTTTGGCGGAATCAAGTAAAAAATGGGCGACGCACTTTGTAAGTGCGTCGCAGATGATCATTCTTCCCCCACCAGCTCCTTGAAGCGCGGATTGTCGCGGATGAAATCGAAATCCGGGTCGCGGCAGTCATCATGTTATTTCCGGTTTTAGAGTTATATGTATTGAAGAAGATATTTTTTATGGAAGCAACAACGCCTTTTTTAGGTTATTTAACTGTTATGCCATTCCTTCTTTGGCTTTCTCTGCAATTTTCTTGACCGTCACTCCGAGCCTGGCAAGCGGATTGCCCAAGGTAGCAACAACCACATCCAAGATGTCGGGCGCCATACGGGCAATATTACGGAAGTGGCGTGCGAGGAAGGATTCATCCAACGACTTATCACCCGTCCCGGCTTGTTCGACTGCCTCGTGGATCTCTTTGACTTCAGCCTTCAAATCGACCTTATCGGTAGGCGGCGTAATGCATGAGATTGTTGTACGCGCCGAGGAAGCTCTGCGCGAGGGGAGGCGCGATGGGAATGCTCGGCGAGAAAAGTAATAGAGGAACACGGGCCGCGGGCAAGAGAAGGCCCGCTGTTGTGTAACCGCCGGCCCGTGGGACATACATCTAGTACCTGAGGACCGCGGTACCCAGCAAGAGTGGATACGCGACGTACGGTGCTATTCCTGTCGCGTCCGGCCACGCGATCGGGACAAGTGAGATCGTAGTGCCTTACGCGGGAAACGACGACGCAACGAGCGAAGGCGCGATTCCGTTTTACTCTTTGCCGTCCATGTCCTGAGGGAAGGCCCGCATCGACACGAGCAGGGGGTTAAGTGCAGGACGGGTCTCTTGGAATGGCGGGAAATCACGCCGCGCGAGAAGCGCCTAAGGGACATGGCCGTTTTATCCCGCTCTACGAATCTCAAGGAAGAGAACCTCATACGGCGCGAGCTCCGTTGAATATGACCGTGGAAGATCGATCGCCTGCCACATGGGACTGAATTGATCCCCTGCCTCCGAGCGAAAAAGAAAGACGTCGCAGGGATTCATGGCGGGCGCGTTTCGCGTGTCCAGGTTCACTTCGAGCCGCTGACTCTCTTCGGAGACGTTCACGAACAAATGCCCCACGCTTCCATCCGGAGCCTGCCAGGAGCTCGTGAGGACGGAAGGTCCCGTGAATTCGATTTGCTTCGGGATTCCGTTTTCCATTTGCGTGAAACGATAGGTCAGCGTCGGGGAATTGACCTCCAACGGATGGAGCATTCTTCCCTCGATGAGATGGCGATATGCGCCCGCCTCAAGCAACTGGCAGTGATTTCGAAGCATCCTGACGGGTTGCGGATCATAGTTGAACAGCTCATCCGGATAGAACCATGTCGCGGCCGCGGGGGTCCTGCCCGCAACGAGATTCACGGCGTGAGCGCGGACGTACCAGGCGGTATTGACGCCCCGAACCCCGATATGGGTGCCGTCTCCGCCGTAGCCGATCGCATATTCATGGTAGAGATAGGAGAATAAGGGTATTCCCACCGCGCCGGGATAGCTTCGATACCACTGCATTTCCATGTATTCGCGGATGTGAAATCCGTCGAGATAGGGGATGAGCTGCTCGTGGGGTTCCTCATGGAAGAGGGCGAAGTCGGGGTTCTTGCTTTTCCCATACTCCCGCATGTCCTTGAGTAGGGCATAGAACTCCTTCGTCTGGTATAGACCGATTCCCGGCGTGTGGCCGTGAGCGGAAGAATAACAGGGAAAACCTGCGCCGGGTACGGTTTGATCCATCTGGAGGATATACACGCTAAGGTCCGAGGTCCCGTCAATCACTTTCCGGAAGAACGACTTCACGGGCGGGCAGCCGACGCAGAACGCATACGAATTGCGCTTCCACGTGTACGAGGAGGTCGATTCGTCGACTACAAAAACCTGCGGTTTCCCCGTCCGTCCGTCGACGACGAACTGGGGGAAATACTTTTCGGGAACCCAGATTTTCGAGGGATTGACGCCTTCGTTCTCAAACGTATAGAAGAGACCAGAGAGAAAGAAAAAAGGCCGGAATCCTTCCTCCTCTATCTGTTGAATGGTCGTCCGCGCGTTCTGTTCGTCGAAGACGGGGAAATAGTCGCCTGCGGTCCATCTGCGGTGGTTTTCCCAACCCGCAAGCATGGCTACGATATTACCGCCAGTAAGGTTCTTGAGGTAACGCAGGCTTTCCAAGAGCCTGGGGTAGTATGAGCCGGTCTCGTTTCCATTCTCATCGTAGGTCCGCACGCAACAGGTGTAGACGAGGGGGCCTTCTTTCAGCCATTCCGGCACATCGTCACGGGTGGAAAGCGTCTTGGCACACCACGCCTGCGTGACCGCCCACTCCTTGTAGATATCCGCCGAATTGTGCCAAGTTCCCTGGGTGACCCCGATCGCAATGGGATATGGGCTTTGCCAGTCATCTCCGATATCCGCCGAGAGGCAATAGTCGTGGAAAAGCTCGAATCCGTCGGCGCGTTTCCATATGACCAGCTGCTTCTCGTATCCCGTCGCGTCCCTACCAGCGAGATAGATGCCCGCGGACGTGTCCTGATATGTGATGAACTGGGCGGAAAGCTCCCCGGGATAACGCAGCGTCCACACGCCTTCGTTCACGCCCCAGTTTGCCCACGGCTTTTCGATCAATGTGCCGGGAAGGTCCGGCAAAACGATGAAGTCATCATCGCTATCGCCGATGCCCGGCACGGCCCGGAGAACGGGGAACCTCACGATGTCGATCTTTCTGCCCGTGCGGTTGTGCACCTCTATGGACCATAGGGTAAGGGCGTCTCGAGAAGAGAACATCCCCCGGATACCCACGGTCAGGCCTACTAGATTCGGAAAGTTTGAAAACGTGATGGTGAGCTCGGCGCCCGTGAACGTACGGGTGATGTCCAGCCCCGTCGTCTTGGCGAACGAGCTCTCAACGTAGTCCTGTCCATCCGGTTTCTCAAGCACGATCGTGAAGAGTGGGGATTCAGACAGAGCTGAAACGAGTGTCGTTCCCGTTGCCTTATGCACGAGCCGGAAAATGTACGGAGCCGGTGTCTTCTTGATTGTCAGGCTGAGTACCCTGTTTTCAAGGGTTACCAGATCGTTCATCTCTGTCACCTGGGTCGCGGTTACTTGAAAGGCGGATGAGTCCGGGAATGGAATGACAAATGACACAGTACAGTAAAGAATAGGCTTTCTTCATACAACGACCATCAAGCGGCTTAAGTTGGAAAGCGGCTCGGATTTGTGCTATTAGATTTGCGACCTGTTCGGCGGTGTAATCTTTGATGACGTCGCGACCGCTAATGATTACTTCCCCGCTGACATTAGAGATATTGCCGACCTTGATGTTTCTTTTGTCCATCCCACACATCCCATAGGTGGACACTCTTTTTCCTGCATCATTCGCCGTATTGAGTATATATCAAATGCCATATGAGATGCAAGCGCTTGATCTGTTGAACTTCTTCCATATCGCTTCACGTCTTGCCTATTTCCCCCCGGAACGCAATTCTTACCCCGGTGGTAAAATGCTCTCGCATCTCATCACAGGAGAATGAACATGCCTATCCCCGTCATTGTCGATGCCATCCGCACGCCCGTGGGGGCGCTGGGCGGGGTGCTGGCCTCCGTCCGTCCGGACGATCTGGCGGCGCTCGTGCTCAAGGCCGTCGTCGAGAGGAACAGGCTCGACCCGGCGCTGGTCGAAGAGGTCTACCTGGGCTGCGCCAACCAGGCCGGGGAGGACAACCGGGACGTGGCACGCATGGCGCTGCTGCTGGCGGGCTTCCCGGTCGAAGTGGGCGGCGTGACCGTCAACCGGCTGTGCGCCTCCGGGCTGAACGCCGTCAACCAGGCGGCGCGCGCCATCCGGGCCGGGGAGGGGGAGGTGTACATCGCCGGCGGGGTGGAGTCGATGAGCCGCGCCCCGTACTCGCTGCCCAAAGCCGAGACCGGCTTTTCCTTCGGCAACCTGACCGCCTGGGACACGTCCCTGGGCTGGCGCTACCCCAACCCCCTGATCCAAACCAAATACGGCACCGAGTCGATGGGCGAGACGGCCGAGAACATCGCTGCTGAGCGCCCGCATCTGACGCGTGAAAAGCAGGACGCCTTCGCCCTGCGCTCGCACCAGCGGGCGATCGCGGCAATCGATTCCGGCAAGTTTGACGATGAGATTGTCCCGGTTTCCATTCCACAGCGGGGCGGCGTCATGCCGCTCCCGCGCAGTGCCGCTGGCACGACGCCAGCGGCGCAGAAGAAGGGCGATCCAGTCCTGATGACCACTGACGAGCGCCCGCGGCGCGACAGCTCCATGGAGTTGCTCGCCAAGCTCAAGCCGGCCTTCCGCAAGGAGGGCGGCACGGTCACGGCAGGCAACTCGTCCGGGCTGAACGACGGGGCCGCCGCCCTGCTGCTGATGAGCGAGCGATAAAGCCGAAGGCGCTCGGCCTGAAGCCGCTGGCCCGCCTGGTCGCTTCGGCCGCAGCCGGGGTGCCGCCGCGGGTCATGGGTCTGGGACCCGTCCCGGCGGTGAAGAAGGCCCTGGGGCGCGCCGGGCTGGAATTGAAGGACATCCACCTGGTCGAGCTGAACGAGGCCTTCGCCGTCCAGTCCCTGGCGGTGATCGAGGACCTGGGGCTCGACCCGGAGATCGTCAACGTCAACGGCGGGGCGATCGCCCTGGGCCACCCGCTGGGCTGCTCCGGGGCGCGCATCCTGACCACGCTGCTGCACGAGATGAAGCGCCGCGCCGGGCAGGAAAAACGGCCGTTTTATGGGATGGCGACGCTGTGCGTGGGCGTCGGGCAGGGCGAAGCATCGATCCTGGAGTGGATTGGGTGACGGAGGAAAAAGTCGAAATGTGCGGGAGGTTGCTCTGAAAGCGAATTGATCGCCGGTCATGAAGCTCATTGGTATTCTTCTGCTCACTTCTTTTGCGTGCAGCAATCCACTCCAGAACCTGGCCTCGACGCCGATCACGGGTGTACAGCCTGCTACTGCTACGCTTCAGCCCCCCACCTCGATGCCAGGCCTGGCTTATTCACCGACGTTCATGCCGTCCAACACGCCATCCACTACCCCATGGCTGACGATGACTTCCACTGCTGCGGCTGTCTCTGCTCCTTCATTGAAGCTGTATAACCTTTATATGAGTGATGAGAAAGCTGGCTGGGCTCGGGCGCTTGATGCGGAAGGCAACCCCAACCTCCTGCACACGATGGATGGCGGCAGAACCTGGCTGAACGTTACTCCGCGACTCCCAAACTCGCCAATTTATAATCACAGTTTCTTCCTGGATGCCCAATCCGCGTGGCTGCTGGTCGGAGCTTACTCTCTCACCCTGGCCCGCACCCAGGATGGGGGAGAAACATGGAGGCTCTTTCCACTAAAAATTACCTTTAACGAAATTCAGTTCGAAAGTATAAACGACGGCTGGGGAGTTCATACGGATTGGCATGGAGGAAGCTGGTATATGCGCTTTTACCGGACGATGGATGGTGGTGAAACCTGGACTCCCTTTAGCGTCCCCCAGCCTACCTCTAATGGAATAATTACTGATCCCGATGGGTTCCAAGGCTGCAATTGTGGCGACAGTCTCTACTATGATCCATCGCGTCTGATCCTGCTATTAAGCGAGACGTATGCTGACACTCCTGCCGGCTTTGTACATTTGTTCATGTCAACCGATTGGGGCAAGTCCTGGCGGGAGCTCAAGCTGCCTCTGCCTCCGTCTCAGTATACCGGTATCTTTGTAGAGAGCTCATGGCCCACCTTTGTCGATAAGTTAAATGGTCTTCTTGGTGTTCACTCTGCTGAGCGGGGATCGAAAGATTCCCGCTATGATTTTGTTGCCATCTATGTCACCCACGATGGCGGCCTGAGTTGGAAACTGAGCATGGCCTTCGAGAATCCACTGGATCAATCTGACATGAAGATTGATTATGCTACGCCGCTGGACGCCTTTGTCACGTGCGGAAAAAATCTGTGCGCCACCCATGACGGCGCCCAGACCTGGCAAACATTGACATCCAATCTGGATTTTTGGTCCACACAGGCTGGCGGTACTCTCCTGGACTATGATTTCGTCAATGCCGCGACCGGATGGGCGATCTTGAAGGCTGGGGATGGAACTACGCTGTACAAAACCAGCGATGGCGGCGCATCCTGGACTGAGATTGCGACCCTGATTAAATGACAATAAATATCTCGTAAGTCATTTCTCGTACGATTGCCGTTGGTCTTTTTTCGTCCGGATTAAACCCGCATGTCACAACTGGCAGTCCGATGAAACCTTCTAGGGTCAGTTTCGTCTTCGGAGCATATCCCCCGGTTTTCCCCTATCCGGCCTGGTGCACACGGCTTACAATACGCAATATTCTTTTTCGGTATAAAGACACAGGAAGTGTTCCATGATATCCAAGAAAGGTTTGAGAATTTTGATCGCCTCGAGCGTGCTGCTGTTGGCCGCCCTGGCGGGTTGCAACCTGCCGCTGAATCGATCGGCCGCGGGCGGGGCGGGCCTGGCGACGTCCGAGCCGCAGCAGGCGGCCAGCGCCACGCCAACCCTGGCCACCCTGCCGGTCGTCCCGGCGCCTAATCTCCAGGTCCTGGACATGCTGGACGAGCACAACGGCTGGGGCCTGAGCGATAGCGCCATCCTGCGCACGGCAGACGGCGGTGCCACCTGGCAAAATGCCACCCCGTCCGGCGTGACCGCGGTCGGCCTGCAGGCATCCTCCTTTTTCCTGAATGCCAGCACCGGCTGGGTGCTGCTGCCCGGGCCGGATTATTCGCCCGGCACGCTCTACCGCACCACGGACGGCGGGGCCAGCTGGACGGCAGGCTCCTTTCCTTATGGGGGCGCCCTGCTGCAGTTCCGCGACCCGGCGGACGGCACGGCCCTGATTCCTTTGGGCGCCGGCGCGGGGTCCGAGGCGATAGCGGTCGAGGGCACGGCCGACGCCGGTGCCACCTGGACCCAGGTCTTCATTAACGACCCGACGGCGACCGGCTCCAGCACTTCACTCCCGTTGGGCGGCCAAAAAAGCGGCCTGACCTTCCTGGACGCCAGCCGGGGTTGGGTGGCCGGTGCGGAGCCGATGGACGACTTCATTTACCTTTTTGCCACCCGCGACGGCGGCCGCACCTGGGCACACCAGGAGTTGGGCATGCCCTCCGGAATCTCCGGCGTCCAGACCGCAGCGGGGGCCGTGCAGTTCTTCGGTGACCGCGACGGCGTCCTGCCGGTCAGCCTGTTCTCCGAATTGCCTGCCATGGTTTTTTACCTCAGCCACGACGGCGGGAACACCTGGACGCCGACCGCTCCGGTCTCCACTTCCGGACATTATGCCATCGCCTCGGCGGCTGATTTCTTCGTCTGGGACGGCGGGCCAAGCCTGCAGGTCAGCCGCGACTCCGGCGCCAGCTGGTCGTCGGTTTCCCCGAACATCAGCGTGAAGGAGAGCCTGGTCTCCTTCCAGTTCGTCAATGCGGCAACCGGCTGGGCCCTGACCACGGCCGCAGGCGACCGTTACTCGCTCTACAAGACGACCGACGGCGGGACGAACTGGACGGCCCTGATCCCCTAGCCGCCTCCGCCCGGAGCAGATCCACCCTGAGGAGAATGCTGTGAACCGAAAATTATTTTTCCCGACCCTGTTCCTGATCCTGGCCATGCTGGCCTGCACCTTTCCCATCGAGCTGCCTCCGCTCCCGACCCTGGCCCCGACGTTTGCCCCGCCCTACCCCGCCGGCTCCACGGTCATTCCGGCTTACCCCTCACCGACCGCCCCGGTTGCGGCCACTGCCACGCCTCTGCCGACCGCGCCTCCCACGTCCTCTGCCTACCCTCCACTGACCCCGGACATCCTGCGCAACTCTAATTACACCCTCACCGGGTGCGGCGGGACGATCACCCACACTTACCAGCTTAAAGACGGTAAATACCAGTCGACCGCAGACCCGGCCAGCCCCGATTACATCCTGATCAGCATGGCTGGCCAGGTCGCCTTGGGTGACTTGAACGGGGACGGCCTGGAGGATGCGGCGGTCATTTTGGGAGTCAACTGCGGCGGGAGCGGCGTGTTCGAATCGCTGGTGGTGGTGCTCAACGCCGGCGGCGTCACCCAGCAGATCGGCCGGGACGAACTCGGCGACCGCGTCCAGGTCAACTCCTTAAAGATCACCTCCGGCCAGCTCACCTTGGACATGCTCGTTCAAGGTCCGAACGACCCGCTGTGCTGCCCGACCCAGCCCGTGACGCAGACCTATCGCCTGGTCGCGGATGCGCTGTGGAAGACGAGCGTGACCTCGCGCACCGCTGATAATGCCGAACGCATCATCACCGTCCAGTCCCCGGCGGACGGGGAGACGGTCAGCAATCCGTTCACGATCCACGGCAGCGTCACCATCGCGCCGTTCGAGAACACCCTGGCCTATCGCATCTATCTTCCCGATGGGACGCTGGTCAACGAATCTCCGCTGAGTGTGGATTTGGGCGGGGTCATGGGCGGCCCGGGCACGTTTGCGCAGGATTTCAACCTGAGCAACGCCGGCATCACCGGCACGGTCATCATCCAGTTCCTGGACCTCAGCCCTGCCGACGGATCCACGCTGGCCATGGGTGCGGTGGTCTTGACGGTGCACTGATTCGAGTAAGGTAAAATCCGGCGTCTTGAATCTCTTTTTCAGACGGGTGAGGATTGATGAAGAAACGAATGACCCAAACCTTGTTCGGGCTCGTCCTGGGCCTGCTGGCGGCCTGCAGCCGGCCCGCCAGCCTGACGCCCGCCCCGGCTCCAAACACCCCCACGCCGCTTGCCCCTCCGCCGTCCGCCCCCACGCTGACCCCTCTTCCGCCGACGGCCACGCCGCTCCCGGTTCCCATCACCACCCTGACCGAGCTGCACATGCAGGACGCCGATCGGGGCTGGGCCTGGGCTTCCAAGCCCGACAACAGCTTTCTGCTGCTGTCCACGGCTGACGGCGGCCTGACCTGGAAGGATGTCACCCCGCCGAACCTGCCGGTTGTCTCCTTCGGCAGCTTTTTCCTGGATGCCGGATCTGCCTGGGTGCAGCTCTTCGATTCCACCAATAACTCCAACGGTCTGGCGCACAGCGCCGACGGCGGCAAGACCTGGTCCGCGCTCAACAAGGCGCTGCCGTTTGCCAATGCTGCGCTCACTTTTGAGGACGCCGCCGTCGGCTGGGCCGAAACCTACGATGTCGGCGCAGGCCAGGCGTACGTGCAGCTTTATCAAACGCAGGACGGCGGGACGACCTGGAAGCAGGTCTTGCTGACCGGTCCCGCTGCCGAAGCACAGGCGCCGGATGGGGCGCTCCACCTCTGCAACATCTGCGGGGACAGCTTCTCTTACGATCCGAGTTCGCATGGTCATTACCCGCGGCGACCTGGCCAGCGAGCCCGGCGGGTTCGTGCGCCTGTCGATCTCCACGGACCTGGGTAAAACCTGGAAAGACCTGAAACTGCCCCTGCCTTCCGGTCAATACGCCGGCGACCTGATTGCCCCCCATGCCCCGGTGTTCTTCAACCCGCGCGACGGCTTCCTGCCGGTTCAGATGACCGCCAACGATGCCGGTTTTGCCACCACGCTGGCCGTCTACGTTACCCATGACGGCGGACAAACCTGGGACGCCAGCTCGTCCTTCGTAGAGGACGCCTCCCCCTATGACCTGGTCAAGTTCGTCTCCCAGCAGGACGGTTTTGCCCGCTGCGGGAACGATTTGTGCGCCACGCACGACGGCGCGCAGACCTGGAAGACGCTGCCTCCCGGCCTGAATTTCTCCTCCACCTCCGGTGGCGATTACGTATTTCACTACAACTTTGTCGACGCCGTCACCGGCTGGGCGATCACCACGGACGGGACCACGGCCACGCTTTGGAAGACAGTCGACGGCGGAAAAACATGGAACAAGCTGGCCCCGGTCCTGGTCCCATGAGCGCGGGTGCATGCGTTCTCCTTAGGCGTAGTAGAATCGATCCATGAAAACAGCCCTGATCCTCGTCGACATCCAGAATGACTATTTCCCCGGCGGCAAGGGTGAGCTGGAGAGCCCGCTCGAAGCCTCCGCCCAGGCGTGCAAGCTGCTGGATTTTTTCCGCCAGCAGAAGCAGCCGACTGTCCATATCCAGCACGTGGCCACCCGCACCGGGGCGACCACCTTCCTGCCGGGGACGGAGGGCATGAAGTTCCACGCAAGCATCGCCCCGCGCTCCGGCGAAACGGTCATCCAGAAGTATTTTCCGAACAGCTTCCGTGAGACCTCCCTGCTGGAGCATCTAAAAGGACTGGGCGTCGAGCGCCTGGTGATCTGCGGAATGATGACGCACATGTGCGTCGACGCCACCGTGCGCGCCGCCGTGGATTACGGTTACCCGGTCCTGCTTGCCGCCGATGCCTGCGCCACGCGTGCCCTGACCTATGGCGAGACGCAGATCCCGGCCGGGCATGTGCACAAGGCCTTCCTGGCGGCGCTCAAATCCTACGGGCAGGTGCTGACGACCGACGAAGTCCTGGCGCAAATCAGGGAGTGATTTCCCCGTTATTCCTTGATTATCGATCCGGCCTCCCTGTTTCCGGGGAAGTCGGTATTTTGTTCCCTTGATCCTCCAACGTGTCTTTCGGGGGTATGAGTATTACTTTTTTCCTTTACCCTTTGCCTGGGTCCTGGCGATGAACTTGGCTTCGTCGATGACGAAGCGTTCGTGGCTCGCTTCGCCGATCTGCTCGACCTCGTCCCAGGCCTGGATGTGGAAGGTCAGCTTGCGTCCCTCCACGCCGGTCAGCTCGGCGCGGGCGCGCACCGTCATGCCCACCGGTGTGGCTGCCAGATGGCGGACGTCGATGTGCCCGCCGACGGTCGTCTGGCCGGGCTGTAAGGCCTCTTTAAGCGCCTGGACGGCGGCGCTTTCCATCAGGCCGACCAGCGCGGGAGTCGAAAAGACTGGGACCAGCCCGCTGCCCCAACGCGAGGCGGTGTCGGCCTCGGTCACGCGCAACTCGAGTTCGGCGGTCAATCCGGGGATTAGCTCACTCATGATGATAGCCTCAAGGTGAATTTTGTCAATTATATCCTCCAGCGGCTGTCCGTTGCGCAAAAGGTCGGTTCTTGCGCCGTTTCCTTAGAAGTGTATTAGACCTGCCTCCGGTTTCTGCTCCCCCGGTCTCATTTCCGTTATAATCCGCGTCTGATGACAAGGCTTCGCCGAACACTGCGATCCAGGCGGCGTTTTGCCTTGCCCCAGCGTTGGAGGTTGAAGAATATGTGGAGGATATTTCTAGATCTGGTCGATTCCCTATATATTCTCTCGTTGGTTGGCCTGGCGGTTTACGGTCTCAATAACCTCGTATCCGTCGTGCTCTACCTGCGGACTAGCGGACGGCCGAACCGGCACAGCCAGGGCAGGGTGCCGACGGAATGGCCACGCGTGACCGTCCAACTCCCTACCTTCAACGAACGCTACACCATCGGACGCCTGATCAGGGCGGTGGCCCGCTTCGATTACCCGCACGAACGGCTTCAGATCCAGGTGCTGGACGATTCCACGGATGACACCCCCGAATTGATTCGGGGTCTGGTTTTCCGTTTGAAAACCAAGGGATTGGACATCGAGCTGATCCACCGCCGCGACCGGGAAGGTTACAAGGCCGGCGCGCTGGCCGAAGGATTGAAAACCGCCAAGGGAGAGCTGATCGCCATTTTCGACGCGGATTTCGTCCCGGCAGCGGACTGGTTGAAGCGGACCGTGCCCGAGTTCCGCGACCCGCGGCTCGGCTGCCTGCAGACCCGCTGGGGCCACCTGAACGACCGCTTCAGTGCCATGACCCTGGCCCAGTCACTGGGCATCGACGGCCACTTCGTCATCGAACAGACCGCCCGCTCGCGCAACGGCCTGTTCATGAACTTCAATGGGACGGCTGGATTGTGGCGGAAGTCCTGCATCGAAGATGCCGGCGGCTGGCACAACGACACCTTGACCGAAGACATGGACCTGAGCTACCGGGCTCAACTGCGCGGCTGGCAGATCGACTACCTGCCGGACGTGGTCGTCCCGGCGGAGCTGCCGGTCCAGATCGAGGCCTTCAAGCGCCAGCAGTTCCGCTGGGCCAAGGGCAGTTTCCAGACCATCAAGAAGCTGGCGTTGGATATTTTGACATCGGATGCCCCGTTATACAAGCGCATCATGGGCTTGATCCATATTTCCGGTTATATCGTCCACCCTTTCATGCTGGCTACCCTGCTGCTGATGCTGCCGGTCGGCTACTTCACCCCGCAGGTTTTCAGCTGGATGCCGTGGACCTTCATTGCCGGCTTCGGCCCGCCCATCTTATACATGCTGGCTGCGAGCGAGCACCTGCCGCGGTTGGCTGACCGCGCCCGCCTCCTGCCTCTGCTGACGGTGATCGGCTTTGGCCTGTCGTTGAATAACACCCTGGCCGTCCTGGAAGGCTTATTCGGCAGGCAGCATGGCACCTTCGTGCGTACGCCCAAGTTCAACCTGACCGACCGCAGAGGGAAATGGGCTGAAACGGAATACGCAATTCCGCTCAGCCCAAGGGTATGGGCCGAGCTGGTGTTGGGTTTTTATGCCTTGACCAGCGGGGTTATTCTGGGAGCCCGCCTGGGTTGGAAGGCAATGCCCTGGACGTTGATCTACGCAGCCGGCTACTTCTATGTGGCTGGTTTGAACCTTTCGCAGTCCAGCTGGATGCACAGACTCCGCGCCGGGATGGCGGTCAGCTGAAAAAGAAAAACAGGGAAACCCGCCTGACCGGTCTCCCTGAGAAGTTTATCCATGGGCGGGAATTTATTTATTTGCGTCCGGGTCGTAATTCGATCCTGCGTACAGCTGGACTTTGCCGGTGAAGTCGCTGACCAGGTCGAGGCCATGCAGGCGTGCTTTGCCCCTGCAAATGGTGCAAAGGATGGCGCAGGGTTTAAAGCTTGGGTCAATGAAGCGTTCAAGTTGGGGGGAGGCGAAGATCGTTTCAAGCCGGATTCCACTTTGGGGCGCGTCCAGCAACCACCAAAAGGCATATTCGATGTCATGAGAGTCTAATTGCAGACCTACGGATCGGCAGGAAGACTGGCGGATGGCACTGGTTGCATCTGTGTAAGGGCCTTGCAGGTCGATCCAGCCGGCGAAGAGCACGCGCACCGGCGGTTCGTTCAGGATGCTCCCGGCAGTGCAGCCTGCCAGGCAGGGGATGGTGAATGGGTCGCTCGAGGGACGCATGGCAATCAGCGGGCGGGTGCGGTTGAACAGGACCCAGGGGAAGGCTGCCACCAGAAGGAGGATGATCGATGTAGGCGCCAGCCATTTCCGGCTCGAAGAGGCGAATGCGATCCCGAAAATCGGCCCCCAGGCGACGAAAAATGGAAGCTGGTAGCGCCGTTCGACGTCGGCAATGTTCTTAACGATCGGCAGCAGGAAATAAAGGCTGATGGTGACTAGGAGATAGGGAACGATCAAATGCGTGTCGATCCTCCGCCGGGTGAGCAAAAGGATGAGCAGGGTGGCGGGAATTAACAGCATCTGGATGGGGTTGCTGGCGAGGTCCTCGTGGTTCCAGCCCCATTGTGGGGTGAAACCATCCAGCATATGGACACCGATGGCGTCGAATGCCTCTGTCAGATAATGAATCGCAACATCGTTGAGGCTGTCTTCGGGGACAGCCAGATTCAGGAGGGTAACCCTTATGACCGAGCCCGGGATGGAGCTGGGCTCGAAGAGATTCACCTTCTCGCCTTTATACACCGAGGTTGGGCCCAACAGACCGCCGTAGACTGCCAGGTTCCGCCCCCAGTAGCCTGTATTGAGAGTCAGGACGATCAGTCCGATGATCAGGCCGCGGAATACTACTTTGCCAAGCTTGTTCCTTTTGAACTGGATGACAATAAAATAAAGCATGGGCGCAATGGCATATGGGTAAAAGGTTGCTTTGGTGAGCAACCCCAACCCGATGGCAACTGCCAGGCCGATGAATTCTTCCCAAAACAGCTCGCGTTTGGTAGCAATGACAACAAAAGACAGAAGGCTGATCAGCCAGAAAGCGGTGACCAGGTCATTTTGGGTGCTGGTCGCCTCCAGGAGGGCCATCGGCAGGCCGGCGGTGAAGGCTGCTGCTGCCCATTGCCCTTTGCGCCCAGCGCCCAGGTATTTCGCAAGCAGCGAAGCGCCGATCAGTGAAAAAATCAGGCTGGACCACTGGACGAGGTTGGCAAGTTGATCATTCCCCCATAATAGGCGCAAGTTCAGAATTGTGGTCTCTGCCCAGATCGGGCTGTATAGCTGAACATCGTACGCGGTGGCATAATAACCGAGGCTCTGATCTTCTGCCCAATGCATCACCCGGCTCATGTGGTAATGGAGCGAATCGTTATTGTTGGATGGTGAGATGACAGCCGTGAGGAATAGCAGGACCAGAATGACCGCCAGGATCGCCCCGGCGGTCCAGTCGAACCAATCCAGCCGCGGCCGCCGCGCGCGGAGATCGCGCAGCCCGTCCACGAGCAGGCTTTTTTTCCAGCCGAGCCAGCCAGCCACGACGAGGGCGAGCCCCCAACACAGTGCCACCCCGGGTCCGGTGAGCAGGCGGAAAAGGCTCAGGATCTCCGAAAAAACTGCCAGGTATGCGCCCAGGAAGGTGACGGCTTGCAGGAGGGCAAGACGCATACCGCCGAGTGGATCCTCGCGTCGAGCGTGCAGGCCGAGCAGGTCGAGAAAGACGAGGATGAAGGTCAGGAGGGGTAAAATAACCAGCATGCGTTCCCTTTCGATGGTGCCTTGAATGGGATTATAACATTCGAGGCCAGGCGGCCGGTTTGTTAGATGTCAGTATCGGTATTGGTTACCAATGCGAATATTTAGCGGAGGTTTTTATGACCACACTCGACCCTGAAAAGCAGGAACAGGCGAAACAATACGCCCGCATCCGCCGGCGGCTCTGGCTGGTGGACACCCTCTTCAGTGCCCTCTACCTGCTGGCCTGGTTATTCCTGGGTTGGGCGCTGTCGTTGGCCGCCTGGTGGAAGACCGTGACCTCGAACGAATGGTTGCTCGTGCTCGGTTTCGTCGCCGTGATCGGCGGGATTTTTTATCTCCTCGATCTGCCGCTGAGCTATTACAGTGGGTTCGTCCTCCCCCACCGCTTCGGCCAGTCCACGCAGACTCTCAAAGGCTGGGTGGCGGACGAGCTGAAAGGCCTGGCCGTCAGCGTCCCGCTGGGATTGGTCGTCATCGAGCTGGTCTACCTGGCGCTGCGCCTCACCGGCGGGTGGTGGTGGCTGTGGACCGGGACCGGCATGCTGCTCTTCACCGTCCTGCTGGCCAACCTGGCGCCGGTGCTGATCATGCCGCTCTTCAACAAGTTCATCCCTTTGGGCGACGAGCATGTCGAGCTGGCCGAGCGCCTCCTGCAGTTGGCCGCCCGTGCCAACACCAAAGTGCGCGGCGTTTTCAAGTTCGACCTGTCCAGGCGGACGAAAGCGGCCAATGCCGCCCTGACCGGCATTGGGAATACACGCCGCATCGTGCTGGGCGACACGCTGATCAACGAGTTCAGTGTGGATGAAATCGAGACCGTGCTTGCGCATGAGCTGGGTCACCACGTGCACAAGGATATCCCCCTGATGATCGCTTTCGGCACGCTCCTGACGCTGGCTGGACTGTACCTGGCTTCACTGGCTTTGAACTGGGCCGCCGGAACCTTTGGCTTTTCCGGTCCGGCGGATGTCGCCGGCCTGCCGGCCTTCGGCCTGGCACTGGGCGCCTTCAGCCTGATCACGCAGCCGCTGAATAACGGCTTTTCCCGCTGGCGCGAGCACCTGGCGGACGAGTATGCCCTGGAGGTCACCGGCAAGAGCGCAGCCTTCGCCTCCGCCTTCACCCGGCTTGCCAACCAGAACCTTTCCGAGGTCGATCCGGAGCCGTGGGTCGTATTCATGTTTTTGAGCCACCCTCCGCTGGGGGAGCGGATCAGGCTGGCCGAAGAATGGAGGCCGGATTTGGCAGCCCCGAGACGGGCCGCCGGTCGCCCCCACGGGCCACCTGGCCGTTTTTCCGGGTCGGACCTGCCCGCTCGGGCGATGCGCCCTGAGCGGAGCCTGGGTATACTGGGCACATGCACGATCCAATTTACCGTTTTTCACGAGGAGCTGATTATGTCTGAAAATGTGCTCGTAGAACTGTCCGAGGCCATGGCAGCCGCGGCCGAGCAGGCCGGGAAATCGACGGTGATGGTCGACGCCCGCCGCCGCATGCCGGCCAGCGGGATCCTGGTTGCTGCCGATTCTGTCCTCACCGCGGAGCACGTCGTCGAGCGGGAGGACGACATCCGCGTGACGCTGTCCGATGGAAGCAAGCTCCCCGCCAAGCTGGCGGGCCGTGACCCGGGCAGCGACCTGGCCCTGTTGAAGCTCGAGCGCCCGGCGGGTTCGGCGGCGGAAGCGGCGACGATCCCGGCGCGCGTCGGCCAGCTGGTGCTCGTCATTGGCCGGCCTTCCGAGGCAGGCATCGAGGCCAGCCTGGGTGTGGTCAGCGCCCTCGGCGGCCCGGTCCGCACCGGTCGGGGGGCGATGCTCGAGCGTTACATCCGCACCGACACGATTTCCTATCCGGGCTTTTCCGGCGGGCCGCTGGTGGACGCGGCAGGCAAGGTGCTGGGCGTCAACACCTCCGGGCTGGCGCGCGGCCTGCCTCTGACCATCCCGGTCGACCTGGCCTGGCGGGTGGCCGAAGCGCTGGAAAAGCACGGCCACGTCAAATACGGCTACCTGGGCGTACGCAGCCAGCTGGTGGAGATCCCGGTCGCGGCCCGGAAGACGCTGAAGCGCGAGCAGGCCGTCGGCCTCCTGATCGTCGGCGTGGAGGACGACAGCCCGGCGGCCAAGGGTGGGCTGATGGTCGGTGACATCCTGGTCGGGATTGCCGGCTCGACGGTCTCGGATCATGACGAGCTGTTCCGTCATCTGGGTGGTGAGATGGTCGGCAAGGCGGCCCGGATGGAGGTGCTGCGCGGCGGTCAGGTCAAGAATCTGGAAGTGACCGTCGGGGAGCGCTAGGAGCTGCGATGAGCGCAAGGGCACCTCTTTCCATGGCTCTCAGCGATTCCCTCGATGGGCTCGTCCGCTTCGTACGGCCGAGCCTGGTCATCGTCAACGGTCATCGATTCGGCTACGGCGCGGGTATCATTTGGGCGGCGGAAGGTTTGATCCTGACCAACGCTCACGTGGTCCAGCGCCATGCCCCGCTCGTCAGGTTGGATGATGAACGTGAGTTCGAAGGGCGCCTGGTGGAGCGCGACAAGGAAGTCGACCTGGCGTTGCTGGAAATCGACGCCCGCGGCCTGCCCGCCATTCGGATCGCACAGGCATTGCCGCGCGTTGGCGAGATGGTCTTCACTTTCGGTCACCCCTGGGGGCAGCGCGGCTATGTTTCGGGCGGGATCGTCAGCGCCATCGCTATGGCGCGGACCCGCGGCCGGCGCGGCAGCTTCCCGGTCATCCGCAGCGACGCCCCGCTGGCTCCCGGTAATTCGGGCGGTCCGCTGGTCAACGGCGCCGGCGAGCTGGTCGGCGTCAATGCCATGATCGTCGGCGGCGACCAGAGTATTTCCATCCCCGCCACGGTGGCACACGACTTTGTGCAGGCCGCCCTGGCAGGCAGGCCTGCCGTTCAGAGGCAGGAGAGTCCAATGCCGGAGAGGGTGCTTTGATCCGCATTGCCCTGGTCACGCCCAACCCGGCCTTGCGTGTGGGGTTGAGGGGCATCGTGGGCCAAAACCCGGACCTGGCGATCGCCGGGGAGGCAGGGGACTTATCCGGGCTGGAGGTGCCTGCTTCGCAGGTGGACGTCCTGGTGCTGGCGGCGGTCCCGGCGCTCAAGAGTCAGGATTTGCCGTCTGAAACGGCGATCCTGGTGTTAACCGATCGCAGGGAGAATCTGCGCACCCTGGCAGGTCTCACGTCGCAGGCCTGGGGGATTCTCCCCCTGGAAGCGACGGAAGAGGAAATCTATGCCACGCTGCACGCCCTGAGCGAAGGATTGTGGGTCGGTGCGCCGTCGCTGGTGCGTGACCTGTTCAAGCAGCCTGCCGTCGTCGCCCTCTCCGGCAGCCATGCACCGGTCGAGGCGGTGACGAAACGCGAGACGGAGGTGCTTCAGCTGATCGCCCGCGGGCTGTCCAACAAACAGATCGCCGTGGCGCTTGGCATCAGCGAACACACCGTCAAATTCCATCTTTCCTCCCTGTATGCCAAGCTGGGGGCTACCAGCCGGACGGAGGCGGTGCGCATTGGAACGCAGCAGGGATTGATCGTCATGTAAAAAGTGACAACCCGGCGGGTCGTCACTTTATTTCTTTTTCTTCGCTTTGGCCTTTTTCCTGCCCGTTCTTGGACTGCCGATTAATATCCCGATAATGATCAGGATCACCAGAAACGAAGTGAGAAAGATCACCCCGTCCGTGATGTGGGCCTGGTTGTTGGGCAGGGGAAAGGGCAGCGCGTCCGCGGCAGCCCGTCCGGTCAGGGCAGGCTGGAAAATGGCAAGAATTGATGTGCCCGCAACGACGATCATGAGCAGTCTGGTTCCGTAACGTGAAATTTGGATGGCCTTCAATTTCCTCGGCGGGGATAAGTATATCACGAGAAAAATCGAGCGCCTGGGAATAAAAAAACGACCTCCCGCCTCGGCGGGGGATCGTTGCTGGCGGAGAGGGCGGGATTCGAACCCGCGAACCCTTTCAGGTTACACGCTTTCCAAGCGTGCGCGCTAAGCCAGACTACGCGACCTCTCCAGTCTGCCTCTTCAAGGCGGGGCTATTATACCAAAAAAGGCGACGCACTTAGACGTGCGC
>CAVTZT010000002.1:0-222686 GCA_963739255.1 uncultured Chloroflexia bacterium | reverse complement strand
ATCGGGATCAATGGCTGCCCAGCTTGCAGTATCACTGCCAGCAGTTCGGGAAGGCACCTGAGGTGGCCAGCGGGGATCGCGGCTTATACTCAGCCTCGAACGAGACCGAAGCAATCCAGTTGGGAGTGAAACAGGTCATCTTACCGAAACCAGGTTACCGATCGAAAGAGCGCAAACAATATGAAGCCCAGGATTGGTTCCAGAAAGGGCGTAACTGGCATGCAGGCGTGGAAGGACGGATCAGTGTCCTGAAACGTTCCCATGCTTTGGGTCGCTGCCTGAACCATGGGCTGACCGGGTTTACACGCTGGATAGGCTGGGGCGTGATCTCCGCCAACCTGCGAGTGATGGCAAGAACGTAATTGGAAGTGTATGCAATTGTTAAAGTTCAGATTATTTACCATATTGAGGGTGCGCACTGTGTCGTTTTCGTTTCGCACCAAAAACTAACTAGATGGGAGGTTTGCAAAGACACTCACCATGCTCACTAAAATTTGCGCAGCGAAATGCGCACGCAATTCGACAAGGCCAGTAGCCGCCTGACCAGCATGCAAACGCAGGGAAAAAGCTTTAACGGACGAGCATGGATTGCCCTAAATAGCTACACCTGCTGGTGCACGATTGATTAATTTAAACAAGGAACATGGAAACCCCAAAGTAAATCCAGATCACTTGAGGCCGGCGATAGGGCGGAAATCATCCCAAGCCATGTCTGTACGACTTTTAGTGTACACGATTTTTTTATGCCGTCCGGGAAAACTGGGTTGTGGCAATCTGGCCTATCTCCGGCTGAGGCAAGTTCACATCGTTTCCAAAAATTTCTCATCACGAGATTATTACCAGTTTAGTCATTACTTCAGTCTTTCTGACCGCCTTTAAACCGATCATGGGGACTGACGATTAGCTTGAGTTACAGATTTGTTCTTGATAGTTCAGTCTCTCTTATCTCCTAAGTTGGTTTAGTGCGCTGCCGAGGTTTTTAAGGCCTGCTTCAAGTTCTTCTGGCGTTCCACCAAAACCCAACCTGAAGTAAGTGTTATCTATCTCGAAGCAGCGCCCGGGAATGACAAAGGTTTTGTACTTCTCAGCAAGCATCCGATAAAGCCTCTCTGGATCTACTTTTACATGCAATGCCAGCCGGGGCAAGCTTACTACCCCTGCTTCGGGATAGACCCATTCGAAATCCTCTTGTTGATTCATCCATGACGAAACGATTGTCCGGTTTCGCTGGATATGCCCTCTGGCCTTTTGGAGGTATTCATCTTTCTGTTCAAGCACCCGCAGGGCAATCTCTTCGCTCATCGCATTGTTGGTAATCGTCACCTGTTCGCGTATTGCAAGGATGGCATCTAATATGCTCTGTTTTTTCGTCGCTAACCAACCAATTCGGATGCCCGGTAGACCGTAGCACTTGGACATACTCGAGACACTGATAACGCGAGGGCTAAGGGTAGCGGCGGGCGGCAAAGTCGATTCAAAGCTCATCTCCCGGTAGGTTTCATCAAACAACAAGTAGAGGTCTTGGCCTTCTACCCATTCGATTAATTTCTGCAAAGCCTCCTTAGAAATCATGGATCCGGTGGGGTTATTAGGGTGGGTGAGACAGACTAATTTCGTTTTAGCGGTAACTAGGCTACTAATCTCATCGAGGTCGGGTTTAAACTGCTTGTCAAAAGACAGGTGGAGAAAACTCACCGAACAGCCCAGAGAGCGAGGAATTTCGTAAAGAGATGGATAATTCGGATGTTCAACGATCGCATGATCGCCTGGCATGAGAATCGCTGACATAATAGAGAAGATTGCCTCACTGGCCCCATTAGTGACAATGACCTGGTTGCTGTTTAGCCCTGGATACTGGCTGGCGAGGGATTCCCTGAGTTCGGGCTTCCCTTTATGATAGCCATAGCGAATGGGCAAGTCCTTCAAATCGATGCCAAGTTGTCCAAACGTCAGGTACTTGACTGCGCTCTCTCCAATGTCATACTTAATCGCATACTGATAGTCATCGAACCACTCTTCCAAGACCATTCGCTTGAACCACATTTTTCCTCCTTTATAGGAAAATCTTAAATCCGTAATCGATTTTTTTGTACACGATTTTGATTAAACCCACAAGGGTTGAGCTTCCTGCGATTGGAACATCGCCTGCATCCGTACGTTCGTGGACACCTGATCAAAACGACTGATAGCCTCTAATACCCAGGTCAAAACATGGATTTCGCCTATGCCAATATGCTAGACACATTCTATCATTTTACCTTCCTGAGGGAGTGCGATGATTCCATTGACTAATAAAGTCTTTGGCAGATTTAAGTAGCAAAACGAAAGCAGCAGCTCCAGGATCTTTTTCCCCCACTGTCCGGTCGCCCAACCAACCTGCTCTACCGGCTCGCGAACGCATTCCTATCGTCTGTTCGGTCCCCTCTTGCGCTGCGTGAAGAGCTCTATCTACTCTATCTACACACATCATGAAGCTTTGGCCGCAAATTACCGAGCTCTCAAAAGCCTCTTTTGCAGGAGGTCTATTGGAAAAACTTTTCGGATAAGCTGAAACAGGCTCCTCCAGCCTTGAGAGCCATACCTGGGTCGTTAAAGTACAAGTTCTTGCAGTGGAGATGTCATGTCTGCTGGACACCGTAAAGCATGAAAATGTGCTATAAGCGTTGGCGTCGGCTGACATCGAGATCGTTTTTTGACTGGTGCCATGAGCCTGTAGTAGAGATTGATCCGGATACCTTCAGGCACCGCTAATTGTCGCTAGCTTGTATAGGAAGCACGTAAGACAGTCTCTGTCTTTCTGGGTATCCAAGTCAGCCGCAATTCCAAGAAAGAGAGGTTGCTATGGATATCGTGCATACGCATTGTGCTGGCCTGGATGTACACAAGAAGACTGTGGTGGCCTCCATCATCGTTCCCGATGGGAAGAATGGGCTTCAGAAAGAGACTCGTACCTTTGGAACCATGACGTGTGATCTGTTGGCGCTCTCGGATTGGCTGATGGGTTATGGGGTTACTCATGTGGCCATGGAGAGCACGGGCGAGTACTGGAAACCCGTCTTCAACATTCTGGAGAATAACTTCGAAGTCTTGTTGGTGAATGCCCAGCATATCAAAACTGTTCCGGGTCACAAAACCGATGCCAATGACGCCGAGTGGATCGCGGATCTTCTTCGGCATGGTTTGCTGAAGGCAAGTTTTATTCCGCCTCTTGGGCAGCGCGAACTGCGCGAATTGACCCGCTATCGGAGTACTTTTGTGCGTGAGCTAGCGACGCTGGTCAACCGGGTGCAAAAGGTGTTGGAAAGCGCCAATATCAAACTGGCAAGTGTTGCTACGGATGTGATGGGAGTATCCGGGCGAGCCATGTTGGAGGCGATTGTTCAAGGGCATAGCAGCCCAGCGGAAATGGCCGAATTGGCACAGAAACGCATGCGACAGAAACGGGATTTACTGGCTAAGGCTCTGGAAGGGCGGGTAAAGCCTCACCATCGTTTTGTCTTGACAGAATTGCTGTGTCAGATTGATAGTTTGGATGAAACGATCGAACGTTTCAATAAGCAAGTCGGGGAATATTGCCGCCCCTTTGAAGAAGCGGTAGTCTTGCTGGATACCATCCCGGGAGTCGGGCAGGAAGTCGCTGAGGTCATCGTTTCTGAGATCGGGATCGACATGAGCCGTTTCCCATCCGCAGACGCCCCGGCATCTTGAGCTGGTGTAGCACCTGGCAACAATGAAAGTGCAGGCAAGCGTCGTTCTGGCAAAACTACCAAAGGTAACCAGGCTTTGTCCGTGGCCTTGAATCAAGCGGCTCACGGTGCCTCTCACACCAAGGATACATACTTATCTGCTCAGTATCGTCGTTTGGCCGTCCGTCGAGGCAAAAAGAAAGCAATTATGGCCTTGATGCATTCGATTCTGGTTATTGCTTATCATCTCATCCAACGCTCTGAACCTTACCGTGACCTGGGTGGCGATTACTTCGATAAACGTCGCCCAGAAGCTACGGCAAAGCATCTTGTAAGGCGGCTCGAGCAATTGGGCTATTCAGTTTCATTGCAACAACCCGCGATTTGCTCGGTTGCATAGGTATTTTCAAGACAGTCAATTTATTGTTATCTGCAAGCTGCATTTGCCTCTACTTTACCGCACCCATCGTGATCCCGGAAATCATCCTCTCCGACAGGATGACGTACAGAATGATCGTCGGAATCATGACAACCACCACACCGGCCATCAGGCTTACCCAATCACCGTTTAACTCCAGGGCGTTCGCCATATTATATAAACCCAACGAGACGGGCCTCTTGTTCGGGTCTGTTATGAATACCAGGGCCAGCTGGTACTCGTTCCACAGGCCGATGAAGTTGAAGATGGCGGCCGTGATCAGACCCGGCGAAGCCAGCGGCAGCATGACCCTGAGGAATACCTGGAAATCACTGGCTCCATCGATTATGGCCGCCTCTTCCAACTCCCCCGGCAGGGTTCCAAAAAATCCGGTCAGCATGTAAACCGTAAAAGGAAGCGATATGGCAATATACACGATACCCAGACCGAACAGGGTGTTGTTGACCTTGAGTCCGTTCAGAATAACAAAGAGCGGAATGAAAAGCAGCGGCACAGGAATGCCGATCCCAGCAATGAATATCAACGTGATCAGGTTGCTGCCGATAAATTTCTTGCGGCTCAAAATATAAGAACCCGGAGCTGCAAGTGCCAGGATCAGAACGACAGAGACCGACACAACCGCCAGACTGTTCAAAAAATCCTTCCCCAAGTTAATCGTCAGCAAAGCATTAACATAGTTTTCAAAGTGCAATTTGGTAGGCAGTGCCCAGACATTGGTGAACATGTCGTGGTTGGACTTCACCGAGGTCAGAATTGTCCACAGGATCATAAAAAGGGTGAACAGTGACCACAGGCCGAGGATGAGATAGGCAGGCACCTGGCTGGCCCATTTCTTGGTTTTGGCCCCCCTGGTTTGATCTGCCATGCTCTTCCGGAGCCGGATTTGTTCTGTTGTCTCGTTTTCAGTGTTCATCTTGCCTCCTAATACTGAACAGCCTCACGGCGCATCAGCCGGCGTACCACCACTACAAGGAGGAGCACGACCAGTAGGAGAACGACCCCGATGGCTGTGGCATAACCCAACCGGTATATCGGGTCTTTCTTACCGAACCCCTCAATAAAGAGGTATATGCCCACCGTATAGGTTTGTATTTGTGGGAAATATAAAAAGGCATAAGGGAACTCGAAAACCCTTAGGGCGAAGACAGAGAACAACACCACCGCCACGGAAATGACATCCCACAGCAGGGGTATGGTGACCTTGATGAAAGTCTGCCATTGATTTGCACCTTCGAGCATGGCAGCTTCATAAAACTCGGCAGGGATTTTTTCGATGCCGGCCATGAGCAGGACAAGAAAGAAACCCACCCAGATCCAGATCAGGGCGACCATCATGGCAAAGAATACATGGTCACTACTGAGAAAGAGGAAATTCGCCCCCGCTTGCCAGTGAATGAGACTGAAGAACGAATTGAACAGGCCAAAGGTGGGGTTGTATATGAATGCCCACAAGGTCGTTAGGGCGATGGTGGCAATAACGTTGGGCAGGAAGATCATGGCCCGGAAGAACCTTTTTCCCCTGATGCCCGAATTGAGCAGGGCGGATAGGAGGAAGGCCAGAGGAAAAACAAGAATGCCTCCCAGCAGCAAGATCCCAATGGTGTTGCGGAGGCTGGTTAGAAAGAGAGGGTCCCGGATGAGTTGAACAAAGTTGTGCAATCCGATATACTTCATCTTCATACTAAACCCCGACCAGTCAAAAAGGCTGTAATAAAAAGCCCAGATGGTCGGTGCGAGGAAGAAGCCCAGGTAGACCAAACTGACAGGCCCCAAGAGAAGAAGAATAAGCCTCGAACGAGTTTTCATAGGGCACTCCTTCTTGCAAACCGCTTCAAGCTGTTACACATGAGGTTGAGAAAAGTTGGCTCGTTTAGATGGACATGGCACAGGATCTTATCGGGACACCTCCTTTCCGCCAAGGTTTTCAAAGGGCGATTGCCCGGATCCCAGTCAATTCACAAAACGCCACCAGATCGTCATACAGGTGCGTTCCATATCCTAGCACGATAATTTGACTGTGTGAAGCCTCAATCAACTGATCGATATCACAATGCGCCGTGACAAAGGCATGCGGCCAGTTTGGAATGCCACTTTCCTCGCGGCGTGCCTTTATTTCCTTCGCGGAAGGCTCGAAAACAGTGCAGCGTACGATGATCATCTCGAACTCACCGTTGTTCCGGCCGAGGGAAGCAAGCACGCCCTCGCCAGGCTTGCAAACCATGTCAATAGTCAACCCCCCCGCCTTACCCTCTGTCAATAAACCACGCTCGGCAAATCTGGCGGGTCCAACTTTGCCTGCTATCGAGGGTGGCCAGAATCCAGCGATGATCTTGATTTCATCGTTGGACTTGTCGACGTGTTGGAAATCTCCACAGCCAACCGGCTCTTCACTAAGGTCATTCAACAATTTAACGGTCATGAGGGTATTGAAATCACCCAGGCCAGATGTTGCGACCCGCTGATTTAGCATAAGGCTTCCAGCGAAGTTGACCGAGATGTAGTCATCGCTCAATCCGGGAAAACCCTGGATTGAATAGAAATCCCAACCCTCTTTTCCAATCACCTTCTTGATCGCCAGGTACAGCCGGATGCATCGCTCGACACTATCATCCGCCGGAATGGGATTCGAGAAAAGCGGCTGAATTTCACCAATGGCCCTTCTCACCTCGTCCTGTGTGATCTGCTTGGCCGTCTCGATCAATTGGGTCGTATCGCGCGAGTCAATGTCCACACCGAAAACTTTCATCCATTGAGAAGGATCCGCCACGCCGGTTGTCTGCCCCATCCCCCGTCCACCAAACACACCAGCCGTGCTCATGTTCAATTGGTTCTTCTCGTGACTCGCCCGGCAGTATGCCATGATGCGGCCAATGGTATCCGGATCGTCGCTGGCTCCATATACAAAGCGATGCTGTAGACCCACCTCCTTGAGTGCTCCGTGCAATTCCGCACCCCCCACCATCCTCCAACCCTGGGAACCCGGATGGGTCCAGAGCAAGATGCCTTTCCCTGCCAGGGAAAAATCACGCAACACCCCGACAAGATGGGCCGCCCAGAACCAGGTCCCCGAAAACAGCACCACCAAATCCAGATCATCCATCTTTTTAAACCTGGAAAAGCACGCCCGGGCCTCCTGTTTGGTGGCGATCACCAGATCCTCCACGACTAGATCCGCCCCGGCGGTGCGCAAGGCTTCCTTCGCATTCTTGATCACCCGTTCGTCAATGAACGGCTGCCCCATGGGGTCTTGCAGACCATCCTTGTGAACACCAAAAACTACAAATCCCACTTTCGGGTGAACCATCGGCTTCCTCCTTGACTATTCAACTATTGAGCCTCTCATAGATTGGCAAACTTTTTGGATATGCTAAAACTATGGAGGATTGTTACGCGGGTTCGTTATCCCGATAGTGTATTTTTAACGGCATAACACCCGGAAAACGCCGCGCACTGGGATCAAACCCGCGCTTAACTGCCATCTGATAGCTAAACAGATACAAAGGAGCTATATATGCAAGCGGAGTGGCAAGTTCATTCAGCTGACCTTCAAGAAGAATAACATGGTCAGCCACATGCTTAACATTAGGGTTGTCCTCACTCGTCAATACGATTGATGGTACCCCAACCTTTCGGGTAAATGTAAGAAAATCAAGCATCCGGTCGAAGGCGCGCTCCTTTGGAGCTAAAAAGAACATTGGGCTGGTTTTATTCAACTCTCGATCATATCCATGGAAAAAGTTTTCCATTTCTTCGCAAACTGAGTACATCTTGGCTATCTCAACTACCTTTAGAGAAGCCTCTTCAACGGTACCGAAATTCGGTCCTGTACCCACACAAAACACCATATCGGCAGAGCCATAGAGATCCACGAGTTTTGCGATTTCGTGCTGCTGATTAGCAAAAAACCGGTGCGTAATTTCTTCAGCTTTGTGGATTTGATTGTGCCAATCCTCTACCAAACCCGAGCTCAGCACGCCAAGAGTATCTGCTAGATGAAGGCCAAACAGGTAAAGGCAAATCAATGATTGTAAGTAGGTCTCAGTTTTGACTGCTACCGTGACCTTTCCCCCAGTTAGAATGGTTGTTTGGGATATTTCGGTAATTTTTGAACCCTCTGCTGCTGTAAAAGCCAAGGTAGCTGCACCGAAGTGGCGCGCAAATTCGAGGGCGTTGCACGCCGATTCTGTATCACCAGTAGTCGAAACCCCTATAACCAAGGTTTTCTCATTGAGCAAAGCAGGATCAGTATAGAGAGAGAAGGCATAAGCTTGATGTGCTTCTACAGGTAGATGCGTCAAATGCTCGATAATGTACTTCCCGACTTGGGCAGCATAGTAAGAGGTTCCACATCCGACTATATATACCCGGCGAAAATCAACGTCCTTGGCAGTTCTCAACCAGGAGTGTAGGCCGCCCTCCACATGATCTATACAATTCTGCCAGATGGAGTGTTCCCCCATTGATAAAATATTGGCCAACAAGATTTCTGCATCATTCATAGTCTCACCAAATTGATATATCCCTTCACCGAAAAATTATGGTCGTGCATACGAATTTAAATTCTCACGGTTGTCATTTCTTAGTGTAAAACTCCGGACAGTTTAAAATCAGATTTACTATCGCACCTAATACTCCTGCCCGGTATCCAAGTGAGGAGACGACGATATTCGGTTGAATAATGACACATCCTTCAATAAGTTTAAGAATAGGGTCGATAAGTAAATCGCTGGAACGGCTTACGCCACCGCTAAGGATGATTACATCCGGATCATAAAAAGCCATGATATTGGCGATCAGAATAGCCAGATATTCTACGGTTTCAGCCACAACCTGTTTTGCCCATTCTTCCCCCTCCCTGGCAGCTTTAAACACATCTTCACTCGTAAGAGTTGCCAAATTATTATAGCATCCTTTTCCGGCGAGTAAAATACGGGCTCGCCTGGCAATTCCTAATCCACCCGCTTCTACTTCAGCTGCACCATAGCCCTCGTAGTGCTTGCCCAGAAACTCACGGCCTGGCACCATCCAGCCAATTTCACCATGCCTCAGATTGGCACCACGCTGGAGTATATGATTTACCACCACACCAACAGCAATCCCTGTTCCAATAGCAAGTAGTGTTACATTAGTGCCGTGTTTCCCCGCCCCAAACCATGCTTCTCCCAAGGCCGATTGTTTTAAATCATTATCCACAAATACGGGTAAACCAAATTCAAATACCAATCGTTCTTTAAGAGGAAATTCTTTCCATCGAACTGCTGAGGCCGTAACCACCAGTCCGGTTTCTAGCTGCACACGACCTGGAACTTCCACCCCAATTCCACGAATGTTTAATCCGCGCTGGTAGACTTCTTCAAGAAGTGCATGCACCACATCAACCAACATTTCGTAGCAGGCTTCACCAGTTTTGGCGTGATTATATATTTCTTTTTCAAAGAGGATATTACCAGCAAGGTCGGCTATGGCGCCAAAAAGTTTTGTTCCTCCCAGATCAACACCGATGATACAGTTTTTATCGGCGCATAATGAAACCACTAAATCTTCATCCCGAGTCGCTGCACGTTGATCCCATTGGACAAGTCCCTCTTTTCTTAGGGCACGCATAGCAGGTTTTAGATGCCCAGCGCTAACTCCAAGCTCCTTTGCCAACTGAGATACTGAGACTATTTTATTTTGAACCAATATTTTCATTATCCTGGGAAAATATTCGGTTATCGAAGTTTTGTTAGAACCGAATTCTTGCTGTTGTTTAGGTATCATATTCGGGATTTTCTTATTCATCCGTTACGCTTATTTAAAATTATTCATTTTTTGCCAAGAAAATAATAACCCGATTGATTACTCGGCGCTGTTGTTATTGGAGAGTCTAAATTGATAGGGGTCATTTTCGCAGACGCGCCTCGAAGGGATTGCAGCATCTCATTATGGGATTTCATTTCGCATTGGTTCATTGACCACAGATATTCTCCAATGAGTATATGGATTTCTTACCTAAGCTAAAATTGGGCAGCCGCCGTACTCCTCGATGGCATCCATAATTGCCAGCGTGCCATCCCTAAAAACTTTTTCAAGATCATCTGTCATTGCTCCCCAGATGCCCATTTCCGTGAAGCCAATTACTAATGCATTTCCGGGCGAGTCGCTTTTCATCAAGCCAACAACATATTGCTTCGTTGCATCTGGGCCAGACCAAAATACCGTCTCCGGGAAATTGATCCAGATTACAGGGCTCTTACCCCATATTGCTCTTGCTTTTGGTAGAGAAAGGTTCCCTACAGGAGGCGGGGTAAACGCTTCAATAACATCGCACCCTATGTCGGCGATGATGTCTGCAAAATAGCCTAGATTTATTGCATGGGCATGTAAGGAGCAGATTTTCCCTTTAGATTTCAGGATCGGTACCCAATTCTGATAAAGAGGAAGATCATACTTCCGGATTTTATCTGGGCCCCAAATCCCATCTACTGCTCCGAGGTCAATGAATTCCGCAGGTGAGTCAATAATAAGTTGAATGCGCCTTTCCTCACGCCTTATTATTGCTTGCATCAATTTTTCAAAATGATCAGGATGATCGTGTTGATCTTGTGCCCAACGAGATAACCCGCTAGCCTTTCCATAAAAATATCGACTAGCTCCATAAGGAGCCAGAAACCCAGTATCCCTGATAATACCATCCTCGCCAACATCGCGATACGCATCGAAATAAATACTCTTATCCATGTGAAATGTCGTATCTTCGATTAAAAAAATAGCGGCATCATAATCTTCAACACTTTTTATCAAACCTTCGATATCCAAGTCCGAATCGTCATCTTTGATCCTTCCGATGTGGGTCTTAATACGAGTCGTTAGATTTCCTTCTGGCGTATGATAAATTTTGAGGACAATATTGCCCTCATTCTTCGTTTCTACAGACACATTGGGAGTCTCTTCCCAGATCGTATCCCGTCGCAAGCATAACCCCATGCCTCGATTCCTTAACATTCTTTCAAAATCCCCCCTTGGTACCAAGTTATCGTATGGGACAAATGGAACCTGATCGGGAATTTCATGATGAAGAACAGCCTTAATACGGGTTCGGATATCCATAATAATCTCTAATTTTTGCGAATCAAAACTCGAACGCCTATTCGCAGTGCTCGCTGCCCAAACACAGGTTGGGTATTATTGCCCATCTCTTGCGTGAGCCGATCTTCCCGGTCAAGGACTATTTGCAAATTTCCTTTCTAAAGCTTTATTCGTACACCAGAGTATTGGTTTCAATTATTGCAATCAGCCTGTATGCGAGAGGCTAACATTTTCGAGGAAGTTACATTTATTGGTCGCTCTCCATTAGGGTTTTATTGGTTCACCTTAGATCAGAACTTTCATCGCCGTTCAGACGGCCAAACGAAAGCTATTTTTTGTTATCTGCAAGCTGCATTTGCCTCTACTTTACCGCACCCATCGTGATCCCGGAAATCATCCTCTCCGACAGGATGACGTACAGAATGATCGTCGGAATCATGACAACCACCACACCGGCCATCAGGCTTACCCAATCACCGTTTAACTCCAGGGCGTTCGCCATATTATATAAACCCAACGAGACGGGCCTCTTGTTCGGGTCTGTTATGAATACCAGGGCCAGCTGGTACTCGTTCCACAGGCCGATGAAGTTGAAGATGGCGGCCGTGATCAGACCCGGCGAAGCCAGCGGCAGCATGACCCTGAGGAATACCTGGAAATCACTGGCTCCATCGATTATGGCCGCCTCTTCCAACTCCCCCGGCAGGGTTCCAAAAAATCCGGTCAGCATGTAAACCGTAAAAGGAAGCGATATGGCAATATACACGATACCCAGACCGAACAGGGTGTTGTTGACCTTGAGTCCGTTCAGAATAACAAAGAGCGGAATGAAAAGCAGCGGCACAGGAATGCCGATCCCAGCAATGAATATCAACGTGATCAGGTTGCTGCCGATAAATTTCTTGCGGCTCAAAATATAAGAACCCGGAGCTGCAAGTGCCAGGATCAGAACGACAGAGACCGACACAACCGCCAGACTGTTCAAAAAATCCTTCCCCAAGTTAATCGTCAGCAAAGCATTAACATAGTTTTCAAAGTGCAATTTGGTAGGCAGTGCCCAGACATTGGTGAACATGTCGTGGTTGGACTTCACCGAGGTCAGAATTGTCCACAGGATCATAAAAAGGGTGAACAGTGACCACAGGCCGAGGATGAGATAGGCAGGCACCTGGCTGGCCCATTTCTTGGTTTTGGCCCCCCTGGTTTGATCTGCCATGCTCTTCCGGAGCCGGATTTGTTCTGTTGTCTCGTTTTCAGTGTTCATCTTGCCTCCTAATACTGAACAGCCTCACGGCGCATCAGCCGGCGCACCACCACTACAAGGAGGAGCACGACCAGTAGGAGAACGACCCCGATGGCTGTGGCATAACCCAACCGGTATATCGGGTCTTTCTTACCGAACCCCTCAATAAAGAGGTATATGCCCACCGTATAGGTTTGTATTGATGGTGTATACAAAAAGGCATAAGGGAACTCGAAAACCCTTAGGGCGAAGACAGAGAACAACACCACCGCCACGGAAATGACATCCCACAGCAGGGGTATGGTGACCTTGATGAAAGTCTGCCATTGATTTGCACCTTCGAGCCTAGCAGCTTCATAAAACTCGGCGGGGATTTTTTCGATGCCGGCCATGAGCAGGACAAGAAAGAAACCCACCCAGATCCAGATCAGGGCGACCATCATGGCAAAGAATACATGGTCACTATTGAGAAAGAGGAAATTCGCCCCCGCTTGCCAGTGAATGAGACTGAAGAACGAATTGAACAGGCCAAAGGTGGGGTTGTATATGAATGCCCACAAGGTCGTTAGGGCGATGGTGGCAATAACGTTGGGCAGGAAGATCATGGCCCGGAAGAACCTTTTTCCCCTGATGCCCGAATTGAGCAGGGCGGATAGGAGGAAGGCCAGAGGAAAAACAAGAATGCCTCCCAGCAGCAAGATCCCAATGGTGTTGCGGAGGCTGATCAGAAAGAGAGGGTCCCGGATGAGTTGAACAAAGTTGTGCAATCCGATATACTTCATCTTCATACTAAACCCCGACCAATCAAAAAGGCTGTAATAAAAAGCCCAGAGGGTCGGTACGAGGAAGAAGCCCAGGTAGACCAAACTGACAGGCCCCAAGAGAAGAAGGATAAGCCTCGAACGAGTTTTCATAGGGCACTCCTTCTTGCAAACCGCTTCAAGCTGCTACAAAAATGGATCGTGCATCTGTGGCGCAAGAAGAGACAGAATATTCACACATCTACAGGGAGGGGGGAACAGCCTCCCCTCCCTGTAGCGACGCTTACCTAAAGTCGAATCAGTCTTCTACTATTTATTCGCCCAGTAGGCCGCGACATCTGCTGCCAACTTGGTTGCGAAGGCTTGGGGTGTCAACTTTCCAAAAAATCCGGCCTGTTCATCAGGATAGAAGACATTCTTGATTAACTCAGGATACATGTAGTTACCTCCCTCTATATGCGTCATGACATACGTGGAAGTGCTAGCTATTTTCCCTGCATCGGCAATAGAAGGTCCCCACGTAATACCCACGTGGGTCGGTGGTTGCAACGATGCGGCTTGTTCCGTCTGGGAATCCTTCCTCATGAGCCACTTCAAGAATAATTCGGCTTCTGCGGGATGGGCCGTTCCTTTGACGATCATGGCGGAGAGCAACCATTCCTGCGTATCGGTAATGGCGCCTTTGCCACCTGCTACTGTTGGCATCGGGAATTCACCCCAATTAAAATCGGGGCCCGTGATAGGACTGAGCTCCGACGGCAGCCAAGCGCCGCACATTTCCATGGCAGTTTTCCCAGTGGCCAGGGTTTGCTGACCGGCCGGGTATGCATAGCCGGCAGAGGCAGCGGGGATATAACCCTTATCCCACAGGTCTCGAATCATCTGCATCGCCTGTACAAAAACAGGATCCGTGAAAGACTGACCGGTCTTGTCCGCTAGGGCTTTTGCCATGAATCCCGGACCCGCGATCCGCTCGACCAAGTAGTTGTAAAAGAACGTGTTGTAATCGGGCGCATCGCTTTCAGCTACAATCACGTTATAACCGCCGGCCTTGATCTTGGCTGCATCGGCCAGGAATTCATCCCAGGTGGCAGGCGGTTGGGTAATGCCAACCTTGTTGAAGATGTCCTTGTTATACACCCACACCACTGGATCATTGACATAGGGCATCAGATATTGGACCCCGTTTATCTGGAAGAGGTTGAGCATTCCTGGGTCAAAAACACTGCTAAATTGAGCATTCTCGTCCAGGGCCGTCGAGTTATACATGTCGGTCAGGGGTAAAGCCTGGCCATTCGCCACCAAACCACCCGCAATAATATCAGCGTCCTGATCGACAATGTCGATGGCGGTTCCGGCGGCTAGCGCCGTGCTGACCTTGGTCTGGTTCTGTCGCCCGTTCCAGGATACATCTATAGTGATGTTCGGGTACGCAGCTTCAAATTTCTTGATCTCGTCGATCAAGGAAAGGGTGATAGGCTCGGTCGGATTCCACATCGACCAATAGACCAGAGTGACCTTCTGTCCCCCCGCCGCGGGAGCTTGGGTAGCTCCTGCTGCTGCAGGTGGCTGGGTCGCAGCACCGCCACCGCAGGCCGTGAGCACCATCGACGCCAGCATAAGAACGGACACGAACAACATTACTTTTTTCATTTTACTTCTCCTCACTAGTCGTTCACTGTAGGCTGAGAAAAATTGGTTGTTTTGGATGGACATGGCACAAGATCTTATCGGGACACCTCCTTTCCGCCAAGGTTTTCAAAGGGCGATTGCCCGGATCCCAGTCAATTCACAAAACGCCACCAGATCGTCATACAGGTGCGTTCCATATCCCAGCACAGTATATTGGCTGGGCCAGGCTTCAGTCAGCTGATCGATATCACAATGCGCCGTGACAAAGGCATGCGGCCAGTTTGGCATACCACTTTCCTCGCGGCGTGCCTTTATTTCCTTCGCGGAGGGCTCGAAAACAGTGCAGCGTACGATGATCATCTCGAACTCACCGTTGTTCCGGCCGAGGCGTGCAAGAACGCCCTCGCCAGGCTTGCAAACCATGTCAATAGTCAACCCCCCCGCCTTACCCTCTGTCAGCAAACCACGCTCGGCAAATCTGGCGGGTCCAACTTTGCCTGCTATCGAGGGTGGCCAGGATCCACCAATGATCTTGATTTCATTGTTGGACTTGTCGACGTGTTGGAAGTCTCCATAACCGACCGGCTCTTCACTGAAGTCGTTCAACAACTTAACGGTCATGAGGGTATTGAAATCGCTAAGCGTAGAAGTTCCCACCCGGTCATACAGCATGAGGCCTTGAACGATGTTGACGCCGATATAGTCATCGCCTAATCCGGGAAAACCCTGGATTGAATAGAAATCCCAACCCTCTTTTCCAATCACCTTCTTGATCGCCAGGTACAGCCGGATGCATCGCTCGACACTATCATCCGCCGGAATGGGATTCGAGAAAAGCGGCTGAATTTCACCAATGGCCCTTCTCACCTCGTCCTGTGTGATCTGCTTGGCCGTCTCGATCAATTGGGTCGTATCGCGCGAGTCAATGTCCACACCGAAAACTTTCATCCATTGAGAAGGATCCGCCACGCCGGTTGTCTGCCCCATCCCCCGTCCACCAAACACACCAGCCGTGCTCATGTTCAATTGGTTCTTCTCGTGACTCGCCCGGCAGTATGCCATGATGCGGCCAATGGTATCCGGATCGTCGCTGGCTCCATATACAAAGCGATGCTGTAGACCCACCTCCTTGAGTGCTCCGTGCAATTCCGCACCCCCCACCATCCTCCAACCCTGGGAACCCGGATGGGTCCAGAGCAAGATGCCTTTCCCTGCCAGGGAAAAATCACGCAACACCCCGACAAGATGGGCCGCCCAGAACCAGGTCCCCGAAAACAGCACCACCAAATCCAGATCATCCATCTTTTTAAACCTGGAAAAGCACGCCCGGGCCTCCTGTTTGGTGGCGATCACCAGATCCTCCACGACTAGATCCGCCCCGGCGGTGCGCAAGGCTTCCTTCGCATTCTTGATCACCCGTTCGTCAATGAACGGCTGCCCCATGGGGTCTTGCAGACCATCCTTGTGAACACCAAAAACTACAAATCCCACTTTCGGGTGAACCATCGGCTTCCTCCTTGACTATTCAACTAACAATTTATTGGAGTGCAAAGTGCTATATCTTAAACGCTACACTTTAAGTCAGAAAGTAGGACGCAAAACATGATCTATAACCAAGAATTGGTATCAAACGGGATATTCTTCGACAAGTTGCTGGCCGACCAACTTCATCATGGATTAAATTACTACTGAGTCTTGAATACAGACCTTGCTGCGCAAGGTGATGACCGAAGCCATTCAGACCGGCAAATGCGAAGAGCTCATCGCCGCTTTCTTGCCCCTGCCTGACTGGGCCGTTACCTGAGCTGTGCCTCAGGAAGCTCGCCACCATCGGGAGACTACTGTCCAGGCTCCTAGCTTTTGCTTGCCAGAAGTCGACCACTGATCAAGGATATTGGCCGTACTTGTGACGGTTTTTAATGTGCTGATCACCAACTTTGGCGAAACTACAGTTAATTTAATAAACCTTCAAATTCTTGCATCGCAATCATAATGCTCCGGGGAACATGACAGGCAGCCTTCCAAATCGTTCCTTTATCTGCAAGTTTGATCGTTCCGTCTTTAAAGAGTTCTGCGTACCACTCCCCGTAGATTTCGTCAAAGAAATGCTTATATGTCCAATCAGAAATATCTTTAAACTTAGTGAAATTCTGCATATCTAGTGTTTCAGCAAATACTGTTGAAGTAACTGCTAATGCTTCTGCATTTACCCAGAAATTTTTATCATTCCAAGACATATTCGTTTCTTTAAACCAATCGGTTTGTTTTGGCGTCTTCGTTTTTATATCGATATAAGAATAGATTCCTCCATACTGCTTGTCGTAACCCCACCGGTAGGCCCAATCAAAAATTTTTAGTGCCCGGTCAATAATAGATTGATCATGTCTTCTTCTTCCCTCAAAAATTGCCGCCCAACAGGATTCAAATGTATGTCCGGGAAAGGTAATATGGCCATCATCATCATCCATGTATTCGCCATTTCTTCCAACTGATTCAAATAAGGTTTCATGATCATCTTTGGCAAATACATACAATATGTTTTCTAAACAATGATCAATCAAAGATCTTACTTTTTCATCGCCAATAACTTTTGCTACAATAGGTGCTATTATCAAATTACTCAGATAGAGCCCGTGTCGTTTGTACTTTGGGTTCCATACATTATGATAAATATCCTTGAAATTCGGGTCGTGTACGTTCTTTTCAATCGATTTAAATGTGTCATTGATCAATTTCTCATCCTGGTCTGTATTCGCTGCGATTGCATATTCAGCAAGACCAGAAATAACACATAAATCTGTAGATATAGAATTTGTCCCAATTTCTACATTTCCCTTCCTATCCAACTGATAATTCCAACGGCCATTCCCTGCATAGGCATGTTGAACAATAAAATCTCTTCCTTGTTTGCCAAAGGACAACCATTTTTCATCTTTAAATTTATTATATAATGCAGAAAACGTGCATAATTGTCGCCCTTGAAACCAAATATATTTCTTGGAATCGGTCAGATTACCTTCTTGATCAAAGCATGTAAAATAACCACCACATTCAACATCTTTTGTTCGATCTTCCCAAAACGGCATAATTCCATTTAACAAATAGTTCTTATAGAATTCATAATAATACTTGGTCATGTTCTTTTCTAACATAAACCATCTCCAACTAGCAGAGATTATGGTTCAAGACCAGTTTCCGTAAGTTTAAAAGACTTATTGAGGGAAAGGGCATGTTCTACAAGCTGACGTAATATCTATCTTCATTAGGCATATTATTGGGCAATAATTGCCTCCAATAGACAGCTTTACTCTCACCATATGAAATATAATTTCATTCTGTAAGATTATATCATATCGAAAGTTCATTGTCAATCATGCACGCGCCGCATAGCTATGTTTGTAACAAAAACGGTTGGTGGGTTTAAATTTTCCACTTTGAGCCTAATTTTAGAGACAGTATCGCTGAATCCGTCTATCTGCAAACCTAGAATTGATCCAGTGTTGATGGGTCTCTCCCACAATTCCAAAAATCCACCATATCCGTGACAGTCGCGCATTGCTGTTTCCGTAAGATCATCTGCGGATATCTTCAATCTTGCCATTCTTATCCCCTCTGGCAATATTCATTTTCGTACCACCTAAATCAACACATAAAACATAGTCTTGCATGATCACTGAGTATCCCGGTCAACAATTGTCTCTAAGGATCAGCAATCCAAGTGGTTGTTATAACATTATATACATATTAGCGCTTTCATATCGACTTGTCAATAGACATAGACTGACCTTCGGACAAGAGTTCGGACAAAGAAGTGGAAACCTTCTATACTGGAAAAGGCTACCAACCAAATCCAGAAAAAGAAGGTTTCCATGAACAAGTGTACCCAGCTTTTGCCCTTTATGCAGGCCCTCTTTGATGATCCTGCGACCGCCCGGAAGGCCACTGCGATCTTGGTCGGGATTTTGAAAGCCCGCTCACCACGCTTGAGTGAGATCGCCCGGGAGATGTCCGGGGGAGAAGCGGCGAACTACAAAGCCATCCAGCGCTTTCTGGATGACATGGTGTCAAGATCGGGTAGGAATGTCATTAAATCATCGGTTTAAAAAGTCCACTTTTCAACGTTTGAAATGTCCACTGTGTTTTGTTAAGTTTCCTCCACCACCTCCTTTTCTTCCTTCCCATTCGAACGCCCCAATAACCCAGCCTTGCGCTTTTCCTTGAGGCGGTAGCTCTCGCCCTTGATGTTCAAGGTGGTCGAGTAGTGCAGCAGCCGGTCGAGGATGGCAGTGGCAAGGACAGGATCGTTGAACACTTCGCCCCAGTCCAGGAAGCTCTTGTTGCTGGTCACGATCAGACTGGCGCGTTCATAGCGCCGGGCCACCAAGCGAAAGAACAGACTGGCTTCGGTGTTGGAAAGGGGCAGGTAGCCGATCTCGTCGATGATCAGGACCTTGGGGTAGACGAGTTGCTGCAAGCTGCGTTCCAGGCGGTTTTCGTTGAAAGCTTTCACCAGGCGGGTCATCAGTTGTTCGAGGGTCAGGAATAGCACCGAGTAACCGGCTTCCACAGCTTTCACACCCAGGGCGATGGCCAAATGGGTTTTCCCAACTCCGGGTGGACCGAGCAAGATCACGTTGTGGCTGCGTTCCACGAAGCTCATCCCGGCCAGCTCGCGGACCTGCTTGCGGTCCAGGCTGGGCTGGAAGTCGAATTCGAACTGATCGATGGTCTTGATCCAGGGGAAACGGGCTTGCTTGAGCCTGGCTTCAATGCCGCGCTGGTATCGTCCCTGCCATTCGGTTTGCAGGGCCTGGACCAGAAAAGCTTTGTAGTCCATTTGCTTCTGGGCAGCTTGTTCGCAGACGGCGTCCAGCTGCGTTTCGAGGTGGTCCATCCTGAGTTTATCCAGCAGGTTTTCGAGTTCCATCACGCCACCTCCTCGTAATCCGCCAGAGGGCGCTGTTCCACCTGCAGAGTGCTCCTCCACATTTCAGCATGATGTTCGGCAAGCGTGCTCCAGCCTGCCTGGCTGCTGCGCAGCATGTGGCTGGCCACCAGGGCATCGGCCTGGTAGATGCGCAGCAGGCCATCCAAACCAATCCGCACGGTCACCCGCTGCCCCACCAGGGCGGCCGGAACACTGTAGCGGTTGCCGCGCACGTCGATATAACCATCCCAGGCCACCTGGCGGTACTCCAGATAGGACGTGTCGTAGCGCGACCGGGGCAATGGCTTGAGAGTGGGCCTTTCCCGCTCGAAGCGTTCCAGGACGATTTCCTTCACCGTTCCTTGCACTCTCTGATCGGCCTCTTCCGCCAGCCAACCTTCTGCCAGCTGGTTGAGATGTGCCCAGCTCTCGAAGGAGCGATAACGCACGAAGAAGTTCCCCTTGATGTACCCCACCATGCGTTCATCCTTGCCCTTGGTGCGTGCCCGGTAGGGCTTGCAGGCCCGGGGATTGAAACCATAGTGCCCGGCCAGGTCCACAAAACGCTCATTGAAATATGGCTTGCCATTGCTCGGGTGCTTCAGCACCGCACTCTTCTGGTTATCCACCAGCACGTCCTTTGTCACTCCACCAAGATACTCGAAGCTGAGGATCAACCCCTCGTAGGTGTGCTCGCCATCCTCACTGTCCGTGCACCAAAAGTGAAAACGCCGCGAGTAGCCCAGCTCGTTGACGATGAAGTGCACTTTCGTCTCTACCCCGGCTATCTCCACCAGCACCTCCCCCCAGTCACTCTGCAGCTGCTCCCCAGGCTCTGTCTCGAACCGCACCGTCGCTTTCCCTGGTCGCAGGGTGCGCTTGGGCGCCACGTATTCCCGCAGGATGGTCCCGCTTCCCTCGTACCCTTCTGCCTGGATCTCCCGCAAGATCACCATCGTATTCCACACCCCCTTGGACAACATCTGGTCCACTTTCGCTTTGTAGGCATCCAGCTTGCTGCTGCGCTCCTTCCGCTCTCGCACCGGGGCGCTCCCGCGCTTCATCGCTCGACTCACTGTCCGCGGATGTACTCCTAATTCGGCGGCGATATCTTTGAGATAGACACCGCGTTGGTCTAATGATTTGATCACTGCGTAATCCTCCTTACCGATCATAGGTACCTCCTTCGATCTCTCTAAGAAGGTACATTCTATGCGATGTTTAGAGGACTTTTTATTCCGACAATTTACTGACTTTTACCACCGATGCTGACAATGGCTCTCGAATAGTTATAACAATTTTTCCCAGGCTCTGTCAATCCTCGCCCGTGAATGTACCAGGGATTCGCGGCCAAAAGGTACCACCTTTTCGTGGATGCAAGATTGAAAAGTACTGGTGAAACGGGGGAGAGAAATTAAAAAATCAGCTGGTTTGCGCCTCCTCCAAAAGATTTTTTCGGCCCTGGGAACGATAACTTGGGCCGCGGATGATCACCGTCTCAGCCCGATCCAACAGACGGTCCAGACCTGCCGAAGCGAGCAAGGGGTCCAGGAATAAGTCGGCCCATTCGTTGGGAGCCCGGTTCGAAGTGAGCAGAATGCTGCCGTGCTCGTAGCGTTCGTTGATCACGTCATACAAATCTTCCGGTCCGGGGGCTGGGATCGGCTTTAATCCGAAATCATCCAGGATCAACAGATCCGGCCGCAGGTAGGAGGACAAGCGCCGGTCCAAAGAACCGTCTGCCCGGCCGCCGTTCAGGTGGTGGAGCATTTTTTGGACACTGGCAAAGAGCACGTCGAATCCCTGGCGGGCCGCTTCCTGCCCAAAGGCCTGAGCGAGATGGGTTTTCCCGACTCCGGTTGGACCGCAGATCAACAAGTTGCGTTTCTCGCGGACGTACTCACAGGCGGCCAGGTTGAGGATCTGCTGGCGGTTGAGGTTGGCGTTGAAGTTGAAGTCAAAGCCTTCCAGGGTCTTGGTGCTGTTGAGGGCTCCCCGGCGCAGGCGCAGCTGGAGCTGCTTTTGGGAACGGCGCTCGACTTCGTCTTCCAGGATGCGGGAAAGAAATTCCTGGTAGCTCCACTTGTCGTCGATCGCCTGGCGGTTGCGGGCCTCCAGGGTTTCCATGACTCCGGAAAGGCGCAGATGGCGGAGCTGTTCGGCCAGTTGGTGCTTTAGTTCCATGGCTGCACCTCCGCCAGAGGCGCGACCAGTTCCTCGGCGCTGCGCGAAAGGTTGTGGCCGCAGGGATCATCACAGAATTGACTTGTTTTTCTGCTTCCAGGCCCTGGGCCAGGATACGCTTGATGGTCTTGTAGCTGGGGTCATCGAATGCCAGGGCCCGGCGGCAGGCAGCTTCCAGGCGTTCCGCGCTCGAAGTGGTTCTTCAGCCGCACCAGCCGTCCAGCCGTGGGGATCCGGTATAAGACCGGATCGTCCAGCAGGGTCTGGATGACTTGCAGAGTGGCCGGACCAACCACCCCGGCCTCCGCCAGCAGGCTGTCCCGGTCCTGGATCAGGCCTGGCACCTTGTTAGGGGGCAAGTGATCCAGTTGGGTATGGCGTTCACCGGGTTTCTGAGCTCGTTCGTGCGTGGCCACCAGGTGATAACCCGCATCGAAGATGCGCACCTGCCTGGAGCCGCCGCAGATCCATACTCTGCCCGGGTACAACCGGCAGGGAACCGAGTAAAACGCCTTTTCGAAGGTCACGTAACCGTCCCGATACAGCTTGACGTTCTTCCAGACGGCAATGTCATAGGGACTTTCGGGCAGAGGCTTCAGGCAGGCCTTTTCCACCTGCTCGAAACGCTCCAGAGGCTTTTCCTGGGTCGTACCGTGAATGCGCAGCCCGGCCGTGGTATTGCACCAGACCAGCACATCCGCATTCCCCTGGGTGAGCGCGGTCGGGATCCTTCCGCCCAGGAAGTTGCGGCAGACGTAGTGCACACCGCCCTGTTCCACTTTGCCTTTATGTTCGGGGGTGGCCACCCGGCAGGGTGCGATCAGGAAACCATAATGCTCGGCGCATTCCCGATAGGCATACTGCACCTGCGGGTCATCGAAGACCGCCTTCAGGATGGCCGCTTTCAGATTGTCGATCCGCACGCGCTCCGGGACACCTCCAAAAACCTCGAATGCTTTGCGGTGGCAGTTCAGAAACGTCTCCACCTTCTGGTCCCAGACAAACTCAACATACAGATGGCGGCTCCAGGAAAGCAACATCACAAAGGCCCAGGCCTTGCGCAGTTCCCCGCTCACCGGGTCGATCATCCGCCCGGCATAACCAAAATCCACCTGGGCTTCCTCTCCGGGCTTGGTCTCCACCCGGGTCACTGTCTCTGGCGGCTTGTCCGCCTTGAGCGTATTCACGAAACGCCAGACCGAAGCATAGCTGCCCGTATATCCCCGCTCCATCAGCCGCTGCCGGATAGCGGCCACTTCCACCTTGGCCTTCACCCAGCCCTCGATCAAGCTGCGATAGCCTTCCACCGACGATTGATTCTGTGGAGGCATCTTCTCCTGAAACCGCCCCTCCAGCTTGACCAGCAGTTCCTCCAGACCAGGCAATTCCCCTTCCAGGAGCTTTTGTTCTTGAGCCCATTCCCGATAGCGCTGCACCGTCCGCCGGTCCACTCCCATGTCCCGATAGACTTGACGGTTGCTCGACTCTGCCCGAATATGGATCAACAACTCGCGGATGTCCATGATATTTAGGATCCTCTCGTTCATTCTCTACCTCCTGATCACCAATAAGTGATCAGGAGGATAAGCCGATTTTGAGCATCCCGGGTGGTACATTTTGGGTGAGGACCCCTGGCGCATTTGGGTGAGGATTACTGGTACATCGTTGGTGAGGACCTCTGGCGCATTTGGGTGAGGACTACTGGTACATCGTTGGTGAGGACCTCTGGTACACTTGGGTGAGGATTACTGGTGCATTGTAGCCTGAGGAGTGACAACAGGGAGTTTTGCTGCGCCTGTTTCGGGAAGAGGCGGCTTTTGTGATTGGAGATCCGACGGAGATGCCGCGTCCACAAGCGAAGAAGACAGAGTACGTCGGCACATTGAGCGATGGAGAAACCAAGGGCTACTGGCTGATGGTATTGGCGACGCCGTATCATGGGCGGGCGATCCCGTGTGGTTTTGTGGATTACTCTTCGAAGACGATCAACCAGGATGCCACTTCGCGCAACCAACATCACTTTGCCGCCTTTGGACAGGTCAAGGAGCTGTTGGGAGACCGGCCATTGGTGCTGGACCGGGAGTTCAGCTACCTGGAATTGCTCGAAAACCTGGTCACCGAAGGGGTGAACTTCGTCATCCGGTTGAAAGTAGGACCCAGTTTCTGCGATGGAGAAGGCAAACCGGTAGCTTTGAGCATCCAGAAGGGCGAAACCCGCATCCTCAACAAGCTCTTCTACAAAGGCAAAGTCTTCGTAAATGTCATCGGCGTCTGGCAGAAAGGCTTCTCCGATCCCATGTGGATTATGACGAATTTGAAGGCCGAAGAGGGTCTGGCCATCTATCTGAAGAGAATGAAAATCGAGCAAACATTCAGAGATTTAAAAAGCCTGCTGAACTTCCACAAACTCATGAACAAGCGCCGCATTCTGATGGAAAGAATGGTTGCTTTGATCCTGATCACCTATGCCATTGTCCTGGTCGTGGGCGAGACTTTGCGTGCACAGCTCTTCCCGGAAGGCTGCCGGAAGAACAAGCTTTACTCAGGTTCGTTTATATTCCTGAAGCTCAAGCCTGATCTTTCCCCTCCCCTTCTTTCTCAGGCATGGTCTGCTTTCTCTCAGCTTGTTCTCCCTGTCCGATGTAATGTCTGAATATCAGACATAGACGAGCTCCTTGTAGAGGCGACTTCGGCAATCACCATCTTACAAGAAGCTCGTCTTTTTTTAACAAAATCCATCGTGCGTGTTTTAGATCCTGCACTAGCCTTCGGACAAGAAAATGGAAATCTCCTTTACTGGATAAGGCTCACAACCGAATCCAAGAAAGAAGGTTTCAATAAACAAGTGTACCCAGCTTTTGCCCGTTGTGCAGGATCTGTTTGACGACCCGGTCGTGGCTTGAATGGCAGCCAGGCTCGTAGCTGGGATTTTGAAAGCCCGTTTTCCGCGCATCAGCAAAATTGCTCGAGAGATGAGCGGGAACGAAACACCAACTGAAGAGGGTACAATGTGGACGGGTTTTGTCCAATCGCTTTGCAGTGAAATCTATTATTAAAGTCGTTACGACTACTTATCTTATGGACAGCCCCCTATAGAAATTCTTCTACGACACATCTGGAGACTTAAGGACTATAACCTCTTGAGGAATCGTAAATTGCTTACAAAAGAACACCAGTGCAAAACAATAAACGATCAATGGAGAAATATTATTAAACAGACCCAACCCTAATATGGTATCCATATTTATCTGGGCGTATGAATGCCTGTGAATATTCAATAATATCCTTGTTGGACGAATAGGTCAATCGATCTTCTGTCAACGCTGCGCATTTATTCCCGATATGTAAATAGGATAGTTCTTCCTCGGAAAATTGTGTTGCGCCGAAGGTTAAATCTGCTTGAACAGGATAAATCCCATAGTCTTCGCGCATGATTTTATAAAGTTTATGTTTAGTGAAATCTTTTGTATCGAGACCCGGGAAGAACTTAGCAGGAAGGTAAGAATACTCAATCAAAATAGCTGTGTCTTCGGCAGATCTTAAGCGTTTGAGGAAATATACTTCCTCATTTGTTTTAAGCATAAGTTTTGCAGCAATCTCCGGATTTGGGATAATCCTGGAGAGTTCTAAAACTTCTGAATGAAGATGAATATTTCGCTTTTCCAGCTCATCCGAAAGGCTATAAAAGCCAGTAATGTTCTGCTCAATCCTTTTACTTTTAGGTAAAACAAAAGTGCCACGCCCTTGCTTGCGATAGATGTACCCTTCACGTTGAAGTTCCATCAATGCGCGCCGTACGGTAATTCGACTTACATTATATTCATTGGTTAATGATACTTCACCTGGTAATTGTTGATTGCTAAATTTCCTATTATTGATCTGTACAAGAAGGTCTTCCTTAATTTGTAAATAGAGTGGGATATTGCTGGTTTCCTGTAATCGTCGCATAAAAACCTCTTTTGACAATAATGCATCTTCGGAATATTAATAATTATACTGAACACCGTATTTGAATGTATTGACAATTCTAGTCACCTGACAGTTTGATGTCATAGGTGCGAACAAAGCGGTATTCGGATAGAAAGATCATTATTTATTCTTCCTTTTTGTTGGCGTGCATCTATTATGACATAATTATTGCAATCCACGACTCTCTTTATTCAAAAATCAGTAACAAGCAGACGGTTCGGTAGGAAAACCCGACCACGGGTAAAACTTGGACAGCCGCAATGTCGAAGGGTAGGAACCGCCCGAACGTACATACCTATGGAACAGAGAAGACCTGATTTCAGGCAACGCTCGTTGAAGTAGGGAGCCCCCGCTTGCGGCGGGGTAGTTCACACCAGGACCTCCTTGAACGCCTGGATAGCCATCTCCACACCGGCATCATCCACCCAGTAATGCGTTACTAGGCGGAACTGCCGGGCGCTGGCCGCGCCGACGCGCACCCCGCGTGCATTCAACTCCCGGATAACCTGCTCTGAGGACAAGTCCACTTCGGCGGCCAGGGAGACAAACACCATATTGGTCTGAGGCATGCCCAGCTCCAGCACAAGGCCGGGGATGGTGCGCAGGCCCTCGGCGAGTTGTCTAGCCCGGGCATGGTCCTCGGCTAGTCGATCGATCATGGTTTCCAGGGAGACAATTCCGGCTGCGGCCAAGATTCCGGCCTGGCGCATACCACCTCCGAGCATCTTGCGGTAGCGGTGAGCCCTGTCAATGAACGCCTTCGAACCGCACAGAACCGAACCGACCGGAGCGCACAGGCCTTTACTAATACAAAACGTGACCGAATCCGCACCCGCCACCAGATCCTTCGCCGTGACTTTCTGCACCACGGCGGCATTGAAAATACGCGCTCCGTCCAGGTGAACGAACAAGCCGTGCCCATGGGCGTACGACACGACCTGCTGCATGTAATTCACGGTCTGATAAGTCCCCCCGCAACGATTGTGGGTGTTTTCGAGGCAGATCAACCGTGAGACAGGTTCGTGTGGGTCATCCGAGCGGATCGCAGCTTGGATATCTTCCAGGGCCAGCGAGCCATCCGGCTGGTTGGGAAGCTGGCAGGAATGCACGCCTCCCAGCACCGAAATACCGCCCGCCTCGAATAGAAAGGTATGAGCTTTGTTGCCCAGCATGACCTCATCTCCCCGCTGGCAGTGCGAAAGGATGGCCGTCAGATTGCCCATGGTGCCTGAGGCAATAAACAGGCCGGCTTGCGTGCCCATCAGTTCGGCGGCCATTGCCTGCAGGCGGTTAACGGTCGGGTCTTCGCCGTATACATCATCTCCGACGGGAGCCTCAGCCATCGCCTGACGCATGGCGGGGGTGGGCTGGGTGACAGTATCAGAACGCAGGTCAACACCTAGCATAGCGATTTCCTTAATCAGAATAGTGAGCGATGTCCGGTCATGTCCCAGATTAAGGTGCAGATGCCCACAAGGTCGTTAGGGCGATGGTGGCAATAACGTTGGGCAGGAAGATCATGGCCCGGAAGAACTTTCTTCCCCTGATACCCGAATTGAGCAGGGCGGATAAGAAGAAGGCCAGGTAGACCAATAATGAAGAGACAGAATATTCACACATCTACAGGGAGGGGGGAACAGCCTCCCCTCCCTGTAGCGACGCTTACCTAAAGTCGAATCAGTCTTCTACTATTTATTCGCCCAGTAGGCCGCGACATCTGCTGCCAACTTGGTTGCGAAGGCTTGGGGTGTCAACTTTCCAAAAAATCCGGCCTGTTCATCAGGATAGAAGACATTCTTGATTAACTCAGGATACATGTAGTTACCTCCCTCTATATGCGTCATGACATACGTGGAAGTGCTAGCTATTTTCCCTGCATCGGCAATAGAAGGTCCCCACGTAATACCCACGTGGGTCGGTGGTTGCAACGATGCGGCTTGTTCCGTCTGGGAATCCTTCCTCATGAGCCACTTCAAGAATAATTCGGCTTCTGCGGGATGGGCCGTTCCTTTGACGATCATGGCGGAGAGCAACCATTCCTGCGTATCGGTAATGGCGCCTTTGCCACCTGCTACTGTTGGCATCGGGAATTCACCCCAATTAAAATCGGGGCCCGTGATAGGACTGAGCTCCGACGGCAGCCAAGCGCCGCACATTTCCATGGCAGTTTTCCCAGTGGCCAGGGTTTGCTGACCGGCCGGGTATGCATAGCCGGCAGAGGCAGCGGGGATATAACCCTTATCCCACAGGTCTCGAATCATCTGCATCGCCTGTACAAAAACAGGATCCGTGAAAGACTGACCGGTCTTGTCCGCTAGGGCTTTTGCCATGAATCCCGGACCCGCGATCCGCTCGACCAAGTAGTTGTAAAAGAACGTGTTGTAATCGGGCGCATCGCTTTCAGCTACAATCACGTTATAACCGCCGGCCTTGATCTTGGCTGCATCGGCCAGGAATTCATCCCAGGTGGCAGGCGGTTGGGTAATGCCAACCTTGTTGAAGATGTCCTTGTTATACACCCACACCACTGGATCATTGACATAGGGCATCAGATATTGGACCCCGTTTATCTGGAAGAGGTTGAGCATTCCTGGGTCAAAAACACTGCTAAATTGAGCATTCTCGTCCAGGGCCGTCGAGTTATACATGTCGGTCAGGGGTAAAGCCTGGCCATTCGCCACCAAACCACCCGCAATAATATCAGCGTCCTGATCGACAATGTCGATGGCGGTTCCGGCGGCTAGCGCCGTGCTGACCTTGGTCTGGTTCTGTCGCCCGTTCCAGGATACATCTATAGTGATGTTCGGGTACGCAGCTTCAAATTTCTTGATCTCGTCGATCAAGGAAAGGGTGATAGGCTCGGTCGGATTCCACATCGACCAATAGACCAGAGTGACCTTCTGTCCCCCCGCCGCGGGAGCTTGGGTAGCTCCTGCTGCTGCAGGTGGCTGGGTCGCAGCACCGCCACCGCAGGCCGTGAGCACCATCGACGCCAGCATAAGAACGGACACGAACAACATTACTTTTTTCATTTTACTTCTCCTCACTAGTCGTTCACTGTAGGCTGAGAAAAATTGGTTGTTTTGGATGGACATGGCACAAGATCTTATCGGGACACCTCCTTCCAAAGATTTCTCCCAACAACTCTTGTAAGGGATAGTCCTTTTGATAAGACTGGGGCAAACTATAACTTCTGTTCGATGGTATCCAATGATCTCTGTGGCTACTGCCGTTTGTCGCTCACGTTCTCCTCTAGCAGTGGTCGTTGACACAGGATAAGTTCTCTCATATGCTTCCCAAAAGCCAAGTATATGAGTTTAGATTCAGTGGCTTGGAGATATTTTTGTTATCGATCTTTTCCAAAATGTCTTTTTCCAGTTCGATTCTGTAAATCCTCCATCTCACCATAGAAAGTTTTTTCCGATCGTCAGGCCTTTGCTCATCGTTGCCATCCTCTGTTTTTTCTCTCTGCATATTTTAAATTTATTCTCCATTAATATCGGCTGCAGTGATGCCATAGCGTTGGCCGGCAGGATCGACACCACGCACAATTCCTGTGGAGTAGTCAAACAACCAGAGAGGAAAAACATACAACAATGGGGTTATTATTTCATCTACGCCATTTGGCATCAACACGATGTCTGTTGCGCGTTTACGGAGCTCATCAGTCACAACATCAGTAAAGACTACCGCTGGTGCACTTGCTTTATTGCAGGCAGCTAGGACACTTAACAGCTTCTGATATGTTTTGCCGTGAGGCGCAATAAAAAGTAACGGCTTTCTTTCATCACACTCACGGAAACGTCCATGGGTGAACTCTTCCATCTCATAACCCGCAGAGTCAATCCATCCCATTTCGACCGACATTAGTGATCCTTCCCAGGCTGTCCCAAAGTTTGGTCCCGCTCCAAGCACAAATATTATTCCGCCATTCAAAGCATGATATTTTTCCACAAGCTGTGTGATTGAATCTTTTAACTTCAGAACCTCGGGTACTTTAGAAATTAATAAATTAAGCTGTGAATCCCAATAGGTTCTCTTTTGTGCATCAATTGTTCCCTTAGCTTCCCCCAATGCAATCGCGAATGCATATAACCCCAGTTGCAAGAAGATATTTGATATTGTTCTAACCGTTGGGCCTTCATTAAGGGCATCAGTCATTAAGACTTCCTCTGCCGCGATAGCACATTTTCCATCCTTTGCGCCAGTAACAGCTATGGTCAGTGCACCTGCATTTCGCGCCAACTTTAAACTGTGCTCAACTGAGGTCGTAACGCCGGCACCAGAAATTCCAAGCACGAGCTTGTGTTCATTCAGCATTTCTGGATAAATGTATTCTGAGAAACTAAACGCATGCTCTACTTCTGCAGAAACATGTGCAATTCCTTCGATAAAGCTCGCACCGATATGTGCATTGGCAAGCGATGTGCCACATCCCACTAAATAAATGTGGTCGATTTGCGAGAGGTCGTGTTTCACAGCTATTACCTTCATGCTCTCGCGACTCATGTTCAAGCTATACTCCCATATTGATTTGTCTTTCATTGATACAATTCTTTTCATCATTGCCGTTTTAAGATCCATATATTCCTCTTTTCTAAATAGTATCTTCCCAACCGACAGCAGCTGCACCAAGAATTCCGACTCTGTTTGCACCAAGTTTTGAAAGACAGACTTCTTTCAGTGCCCACGCTGACGGTCGTAAAGAATATTTGTATGCATATTCCTTTATTTTGGGAAGCAACAAGCCATCTGCCATCACACCGCCACCAAAAATGATTGCTTCCGGGTTAAATATATTCAATATTGCTATCACTGATATTTGTATGGGCCTCAACGCACGATTTGTTACTATTCCCACAAGCACATCACCTTCCTCTGCCATCTTAAACACGGTATGGGAAGTCAATGTACCAATTTCATAAGCATTATGTGTGAAGTGAAGTAACCTTTGTAACAACAGAAGTGCAAGGACCTTAATAACAGTTCTAACGAGAAGAACTGCAAATACCTGTGATACACCTTCTACCCTCCAAACCAGGAGGTGTAGAAATGGATACCGAAATCACGCTGCGCAAGAAGGCCATTCGGCTCTGGTTGCATGGCAAGAGCAAATCAGAAATTGCTCGACGCTTGCAGAAGCCTCGTCTTTGGGTGCAACGCTGGATTGGCTGCTACGATCCCAATGCGCCTGAAGAAAGTCTGCGCAATCACTCTTGTGCTCCCCGGCATACTCGAGGGCACCATTCGAGCCGGATAAAGGAATTCGTTCTGCGTTCTCGCCGAGAGCGTGAAGTAGGCAAGCGCAAGAAGTACCAGCATGCTTTGATTGGTGCTGTAGCCATTCACTACGAACTGCGCGAATTGGGAGTGATGCCGCTTCCTTCCGCCCGTACGATCCATGCCTGGCTCAAACAGGCTGGCATGGTGAAACAGCGCAAGGCAAAAACCAGGAAGCCGCCCAATCCAACGTATCCTGTTCTGGTCTGCAAGGCAGTCAATGATGTGCACCAGCTGGACTTGAAAGGTCCGTTTTACCTGAAAGGCAGTGCCCGGAAATACTATCTGGCCACATTGCGGGATGCCTATGGCAAAAAAGTATCTGTGGGAGCCTTGGCAGACAAGAAAATGGAGACCATTATCGATTTCATGGTCGAATCCTGGCGAAAGATGGGCAGGCCCAAGAAGCTGCAAATGGATAATGGCCTGGAATTTCGAGGCAGCAATCGTTACCCGCGTTCTTTGGGAAAGCTCCTGCGAGTTTGCCTGGACCTGGGCGTGGAACCCATCTTCATCCCCACCCATGAGCCTTGGCGCAACGGTGTGATCGAGAACCTGAACGGCCTGGTGGATCGCCTTCTTCTCCGCGCGAAACACTTTGACACAGATCGGCAGCTTGAAAGAGAAGTCCATAAGCTGGAGATCTCTATCAACACCACCCACCGTCTGCCTGCGCTGGAAGGAAAAACGCCACAGGAGTTCGCAGCCAAAGCCAGGGTACGCTCGATGCCTCCCGGCTACCTCTGGCGCAAACGTGATCTTCGGTTGTTAAAGGGCTATGTTTCTTACATCCGCTTGGTTCGAAAAAGCGGCAGGATCACCCTCACTGCCAGCGACAAATTCCTGATCGGCAAAAGATACAAATGGCAGTATGTGCTTGCACGTGTCGATGTTCGAACCAAAAAACTGAATATCTACCTGCAGAACAAGTTGATCAAATCTTTCGCCTACTCATAATGTGTATCAGAGGTCCCTGCAGTCTTTCGCATTAGTATTGCCTGTATCAGAGGTTATTGCAATCCACAATTATGCATTACAGATTGAGGATATTCTGAAAGCCCCCGCCTTACTTGTTCTATTATTGCTGCACCCGAGGCTGCTTCTTCCAGACAACCAAAATGCCCACACGGACACGGGTTTCCTGCAATTTCTGTAACCATATGGCCGATCTCGCCCGAATAATTAGTGCTACCTCTTAATAATTTCGCTTCAGATACAATTCCGATTGCGATGCCAGTTCCGATATTGTAATAAATAAAATCCTTATATTGTTTTCCTGCTCCATAATAAAGTTCAGCAAGAGTTGCCGCATGCACATCGTTATCAATCGCTGCATTAATTCCGAATTTATCATATGCAATTTCGGAAAGGTTTACAAGATAAAAATTTGGAATCTTAAGACAACGTTTCCAAATCCCTTTTTCGCGGTCCGCATATCCCTTTATTCCCATTCCAGTACGCATAGGAGAGCTAAGCCTTTTACAATTCTCGCGGAGATACACCTCGATTGCATAAAAAATTTGCTGTACTACAATCGCATGATCCGAAAAATCAATTGTAAATCTGCGGATATCTTCAATCTTGCCATTCTTATCCCCTCTAGCAATATTCGTTTTCGTACCACCTAAGTCAACACATAAAACATAGCCTTGCATGACCACTGGTATCTCTTTCAACAATTGTCTCTAAGGATTAGCATCCAAGTGATTGTTATAATATTATATACATATTAGCGCTTTCATATCGACTTGTCAATAGATTTGCTGGGGCGTTTCAACTTGAAAAGTGAACCGCTGGTCTGTGATAGATTTGAGCCAACAAAAAGGCCATTATGGACCAAATTCACAAGCGCTTCACCGTCGAACAGGTCAGAGTTCTGTTCCAAAATTACACACAAGGAACGATTGATCGAGCCGAAGTGGAAGCGATATTGCAGATCAATAAGACGCGCCTCTTTGCCTTACCGAAAGAGTACCGGCGGGATCCTGAGAAGTTTTCGATCGCATATGAGCGTCGGACATCTGCCCGACTTTCAGCTGAAGACGAGACGCCTATCGCCATAGAATTACTCCGCGAGAAGGAACTGGTAGAAAACCCGGAATTGCCAATCTCCAGCTACAACTATACAGCCATCCGGGACCGGCTGGGGAAAAAGGGTATGGCGTGTCTGTCGATACGATTATCCAATGTCCGAGATGACTCGAGTGTTGTCGGCCTCACCACAAGCATAAAGTTCATGACTAGGAAGTGATCACAACTGCCATCGGGACCCTGGTGCAGCATGATGCTTCCACTCATATGTGATCGCCATTTGCCACTGAAAAGTGGACCTTGATCACCTCACTGGATGATTACAGCCGCAAGCCGCTGCACGCCGATTATGTCACTGAAGAGACCTCCTAGACCTTTAGGCTATCCATGAATTAGCTTCTGCACAAACTCTTCGCTGATCTTCCCTTCCATGGGCCCGAAAGCTGCCGCATTCAGGGCACCTGCCGCGGCAGCGAGCTTCCCGCATTCCTTCAGGGACTTCTTTTCCAACAACCCACATAGAAAACCCGCATCAAAACTGTCTCCTGCTCCCGTGGGGTCAACTTCCTGGACCTGAAATGCCGGGGTTTCGATCACTTCCGAGTTTGTATAAATCCTTGCCCCTGGTTTCCCGCGTTTTAGAACAATCATTTCCAACATCTGAGATTTGAATAACCGGCGAACGGATTCCTCAATACTCACATCCATACCGAGAAGTTTCAACTCTGCCTCACCGGGCAGCAAGATTGCGGTCCGTTTCAAGACGGGCCCAACGATGTCCATTAGGTTTCGCCCCCTCAACAATTCAAACCGGATATTCGGGTCAAAGCTGATCTTGGAGCCTGCGCTAAAGAAGAATTCGACCGCTTTGAAGATCTCGGCCCGAAACGCATCATTAATCATGAGGGAGCAGCCCATCACATGGAAGAAAGCCGGTTTTTCGCTCCTCGCCTCGTCCGGGAAGCTTCCCATTACCGCGGGCGTGCCATCGATGTGAAAGATGAACTTCCGTGAGCCGTCTTCAAGATAAGTCACAAAGGCGGTCGCGGTGACGCGATTCGAGATCTTTTTTACGAACCGCAGATCCACGCTGTCGAAAGCAAGGCGATCCAATAAACAGCGGCCGAAGTCATCATCGGCTACACCACCGATGATACCGGCAGAGTGCCCCAACCGGGCAGCAGTATCTATAAAAATGGCCGGCGCCCCGCTCGGGAATGGACCAAGGAACTCCCCCGGCTCGTAGAGCGGTAGACCGGCCCGAGGCCGCATAATCTCTACAAGCATTTCACCCATGGTCCAAATCTCTGTCATTTAAAGCCTCCCGGCATCACCACAACCTATTTGAATCCACAGGGAGTAGCAACTATTCTCGTTTGAAAAGTAACGCGCGGTCTGTTCCACGAGTGAGCCCAGGATGTCCAGGGAGGGGGCGCCGAACATCTGAGGATACGGATCGCCGCTAAGTCACAATCGTTTATCCAAGCTTACGGACATAATTCCAACGTTATTATCGAGATACCCGGCCCAACTCGTCACCTTTCATCAACTTTTCAACTTCACTTTTGCCGACTAAATTGATATCCCCGAAGATTGTATGCTTCAAGCAGGATGCAGCAATTGCATAATTGAGGGCCAACTGAGGATTATCATAGAATAACAGACCGTAGATCAGTCCTCCTGCAAATGCATCGCCGCTGCCTACACGGTCGAGAATGGGGATGATTTCATACCTGGGCCCAGTATAGAAACTACCTTTATCCCACAGAACGCCTGACCAGTTGTTGTGGCTGGCCGAGATCGAGCTGCGCAGGGTGATAGCAATTGTCTTGAGATTCGAAAAGCGTTTTGCCAGATTTTCACAGACGAACAGATACTGGTCATTCTCGACTTTACCAATAATCACATCTGCGTTGGGGGCCTTAATTCCAAAAATCTTCTCGGCATCCTCTTCGTTACCAATAGCCACGTCTGCATACCGAATCAGCTCAGACATTACTTCGCTTGGTTGCTTGCCCCATTTCCATAGTTTTTCTCGATAATTCAGGTCACATGAGACAGTAAGCCCCATTTCTTTAGCAGTTTTTGCAGCTTCGAGGCACACCTCCGCTGCCCCCGATGAGACAGCAGGCGTAATACCAGAACAATGGAACCAGGTGGCATCAGCAAAAACAATCTTCCAATCGATCATCCCGGTCTTTATATTGGCAAAGGAGGAATTACTGCGGTCGTAAAGGACTTTGCTCGCCCGCTGTACTGCCCCCATCTCGAGAAAGAAGATACCTAACCGTTCTCCTCCGCGTACTATAAAATGAGTGCCTATCTCATATTGTTTAAGATAATTTAAGCAGGCATCTCCAATATCATTAGCAGGCAATCGTGTCACAAATTCTGTACTCAGGCCATAATTCGCCACTGAGGCAGCGACATTGGATTCGCTACCACCATATACGATATCAAATGAGTGAGCTTGACTGAAGCGTTGGTAATTGGGCGGTGATAGCCGCAGCATAATTTCGCCAAAGGTGATGACTTTCATAATCATTACTCTCCTTTCTGGTACATTTCCACTCCACGAATGTGGGAAGCTTGATAAAGGGTTGAAAATTGAGCGTCCCAATGAAGTCGTTTCAAATGTCGTGTAAATGGTGTGATCATTCACACATCGAGATTGAAACCGACTTGGCTTGCAATAGACTCATAAGCAGTTATGGTTTTTCAACCCTTTTACATCACCTGCCCAAATTTGCAATTTCAGTAAATCACGAATTGTGGTGATTGATGGGTAGGGATGGCAGAAATCGTGCCATAGTGATTTTCGATGGAGCGGATCAGCAATTTTCTGAAGCGATGAAAACGCAAGCGGACTTCATCCACACGGCGAGGACCGGCAGCCAACAAACGGGCGAATTCCCAACGCAGGAAGACCCAGGCATTGGTCAAGATCAAGCCGACACTCAGCAGGAAGAAGCGCATGGCAGGATTGCGGGAGGTGGTTGTGGCGCGCACCCGGCGCAGCAAGCGATAACTGCATTCCACTCCGAAACGGCGGCGGTACTCCTGGAAGATCTTTTCTACCGGCCAGTCCGGCAGGATCACGATGAAAGCCAGCCACTTGCGACGTCGTTTTCCAGTTTTGTCTGGGACCAGGGAAGCTTTCATGGCCAGAGTCACCCGGGTGCCACTTTTGAAGGTGTGAAGGGTCTTGTAGCTGGATCGTCCCTGACAGAGCGCCCGCGTGCCACCCGCTTTTCCACGGATTGGGTTGGCAATGATCGCCGGTTGGTCGATCGACGTCAGATAATCAATGATGGGTGAAGCTGCAAAACCTTTGTCCAGATAGAGCACTTTGGCTTCAAAATTCAGGTTTTTTAGCCGCTCCAGCAGGATTTTGAGCACTTCCAGTGCTTCTTCGTTGGGTAAAACGTAGTGCACAGCCAGGGTCAGCCGGACCTGGCGCCAAATGACATACGCAGTGGCGATGCGCACAAAATGGGCCGTTCCTTTCTTGGCTTGACCGCCGCAGGTCACTGCTCGCAGGCCTTCCTGTTTGCCATAGAACGGCTCGTCGTGAAAGTCAATGGCGATCTCGATGCCCTTGCGCAGCATGCTCTCTGGAATGCAACTCGCCAGCGCCTGATTGGCCTGCTCTTCCTGTTGGCGCAAGGATCGGATCGGCAAGGCCAGATTCACATAATCACGTACCGTGTTGCTGTCGGCCACTTGCTCCAGATCCGCGCAGGTCGCTTCCAGGCTGCTGCATTCTGCACTGGCCTTTATGAGAATGTCGTAGATCATGTCGGTCGTACAGCAATAACCGTGAGCTTCGATCTCAAAATGCTTCTTCATGATCCGATGGGTATATGCGCGAACATCTTCTGCTTTTAGCTCATGTGGGTGTATCATGTCGTGGGGCTTCTTTGGTTTGGGTTTTGGGTGACACCTAACCTTTAACCAAAGTTGCCCCTTTTGTCAATCAAATCCGTGATTTACTGAATTTAGGACAATTTACCTTTCTTCCAATCGGGCCGGAAAGCCGCCAGCGCATTAACGACCTCGTCGATGTCTGCCTCAGAGACAGATGGCGACATGTGACCAATGCGGAATATCTTGTTTTTTAATACGCCTAAGCCACCGGCAATTTTGATGTGATGGACATCTGACACATACTCGACAATCAATCCAGTCGGGATACCTTCTGGACCATTCGCCGCGGTGATGACTGGTGCCAAAATCTCATCAGGTGTGAAAAGCGTCATACCGATGCGTCTGAGTCCGGTTCGCAGCCTTAGTGCCAAATTCCGGTATCGCTTTTGCCTGGTGCCAATCCCCTCTTTCATTAATTCATCAAGGCTAACCCTAAGGGCAGCAACAAGGTTGGTCGCCATGGTGATGGGAAATGGATGCCAATCACCCCAGTCGTTGACGAACTGTCGCCATACGTTTAAGTTGAGATACCAACCGTGTCCGAGTCTGGGATTGCGCTTAATTGCCTCCCAGCCACGCTCACCAACAGCCACCGGAGCCAATCCGGGGGGCGCCCCGAGGCATTTCTGGGAGGCTGAAGCGCACAGGTCAACGCCCCAGTCATCCATGCACACAGGCAAACCACCTAAAGAAGATACAGTGTCGAGAATAAATGGGAGGTCATGCTTACGGGCGATATAACCGATCTCCTCGGCAGGGTTGATAATGGTGGTTGATGTTTCTAGATGTACGACCGCCACTGCCTTAACACCTGAATGCTTCTTCAATGCAGTCTCGAAGTCCTCGGAGCGGAGCGGTTGCCCCCATTCCGCGGTCACGGGCAAGATCTCCATATTGTAATTATCAGCAATCGATTTTAGTCGCTCACCGAAGAAGCCATTAATGCCAACGAGAATTTTTCCACCGCTTGGCACCGTGCTGCCGATGCAGGCATCAATCGCCGCGCTGCCTGAGCCTACTAATATGAACACATCACCTGACGTGTTAAAACTTTTTTGAGCAGCCCGGTGGTTTCATTATAAAAATCCCGAAACACGGGTCCATAATGAGGTTGAACCGGATCGCCCATCGCTTCCATAACTTGGTCTTCTGGCTGGATCGGACCCGGTATCATTAATTTATAAGGTGTCGTCTTCATTTCACTCTCCGTGCTTGCAAGACAATTTCAACATACTGCTTTGCCAGATTGGTGATCTTGTCGAACTCTCCGCGTTTGATAACTTCTTTATCGACCAAATCCGAGCCAACCCCTACAGCGGCAGATCCGGCATTAATGAAAGCTGCAGCCGTGTTAAGATCCACGCCGCCCGTTGGGATCATCTTAATGTGGGGTAAAGGCCCACGTAACGCTTTTATCAGTTCAGGCCCTCCTATTGAAGCCGGGAATATCTTTATAAGATCAGCACCTGCTTCCCAAGCCGTTATAATCTCGGTCGGGGTTAAAGCTCCTGGAATAACCGCAACACTATAACGACGAGCTGTTGCTATAACGCCCAAATTGAGATTCGGCGCAACAATGAACTTCGCCCCCGCCAGAATTGCTGCCCGAGCTGTTTCCGCATCAAGCACTGTTCCTGCACCCAATACGGTATTTTCGTTCATGTTTTTGGCTGCCTCTTTAAGCATATCTAGTGCGCCGGGAGTTGTCATTGTAAATTCTATCGCCCGTATTCCCCCGGCTTGGATCGCTTCCGCAGCTGCCTGTAGCTGTGTTGAACTATCTAAACGGACAACAGCCATAATTCCTACATCGAGGATGGCTTTTAAGGCTTCTTCTCTTGGAAGCATATTATCATTTTCCTTTCACTATATTATTATTCACATGAAAAATCCGACTTTAAACAAATATCAGCGCAGCTTTGCCCTTGAGCAAAACCACATCTCCGCAAAGAAACCCGGGGCTGGACCATGCCCATGTTCCACCCCAAAGGAGCAAGTGACCGTTGGACCGAATCCACCGTTTTGGTTAGTTGGATCATTTTCCAAACCCCCGTTCCCTTGTGCAGTATCATCCTTTACCCTAACAGAAATCTCAACCCTGCTTGACCCGTTGTATATTCTGCAGAGCTTTCATTTGATTTTTGCGCTGATTGGAGGTCTAGCTCGGTCGCCAAAATCACGTAGAAAATCACCGACTGGAAAAAAGGTAGGCGCAGAACTCCCAGACCACGGTATTCAGTGCTAAAAAGCAACCTGCAACAGTAAAAATGGTTTGAAACCCGTTTTTTTAGGTGCTGTTCTCAACCTTACCATCTGTCGGAACTTACGATTGTCTAAAGTCGAATAGGAAGATAATGCCTTGGAATACGGGATGAAATACCGACTAGAATTTCAAACTCCCTTGTACCCGCCCATTCTGCAAGGTCATACGCGGTGACACAGTTATTGCCTTGTTGCCCCATCACTACGATTTCATCCTTCACCATAGCATCCGGAATATCTGTCAGGTCAATCATTGTCATTTGCATGCTAATTCGTCCTACCACCGGAGCAATTCTTCCTCTTACCAAGACATGGGCTCGGTTGGCGAAACTTCGGCGGTAACCATCTGCATACCCTAATGAGATTGTGCCAATCCGGCTCTCACGTTTTGCAACCCAGGTCTGCCCGTAACCGACACTTATACCTTCCGCAACTGATTGAATCCAGATTAGACGAGTTTTCCACTCTACAACTGGTTTTAGGTCCAAAAATTGCGACAAATCTCGCCTTGGTACCAGCCCATAAACTGTCTCTCCGCAGCGCGACATGTTCAAACGCATTTCTGGAAACTGAATCAAAGCTGCTGAATTCGCAACATGTTGGATTGGGACTTCTATTCCTTTGCTTTTAAGTAGTTTAATAAAAGATTGATATCTTTCAAATTGGAGCCGCGTAAAAGTTGAGTTCGGGTCATCGCTAGAGGCAAAATGAGTCCACACGCCTTCGAGTTTTACAAATGTATTATCTACAATCCGTTGAATAAAAATGAGTGCATCTTCTTCTTGAAAGCCTAATCGATGCAAGCCTGTATCCAACTCAACATGAATTGGCATTACTTTTTGATAAGTGCTCGCGTACGAGCTGATTGCGTTTAATGTTTTTTCATCCCGTAAGGTAACATGTAGGTCATTACTAACAATTGATTCTGCCTGCCAGGACGCCACTGGGCCAACAACGAGGATTGGAGTTGTAATATTAGCGTGTCGCAACTCCAACGCCTCCTCGACAAGTTCTACACCGAGCCAATCAGCTCCATTTTCAATAGCAATTTTCCCTACGATTGCTAGCCCACATCCATACGCGTTTGCCTTAATCAAAGGAAGCAATTTAACTGCAGGACCAACTTTTTCCTTAAGCGCCCGAATGTTGTGCGCCAAGTTATTAAGATTGACTTCGACCCAAACACGATCCCTGTTAATTATTTGAAATGCGTCCATTCAACAGATTTCCATAAACATTGCATCACAGAGAACTACTTCATTGATTATCGTTGCTAACAACAGGCTAAGATAAACCCTCTTACCCTAACCGAGACAGGTTTTTCTCATCATTACTCCTGTTAAAATATCCATAAGGGAACCTGGTCGCTTTGCTGGATCTTGTAGTAATGCATCAAGGACTAACGCCGCTCCACCTACGGTACGAGCGTTTAACCCATTTGCCGAGGGCAAAATTTGAGTTTCAGGATGATATGTTGCTGAACCGCCTCATTTTGCTTCAAGCTTGACAACATCGTGAAAGGATTATTCAACTGCGCGTAACACTCCTCCAATCACAACCATCCTTGAATTAAATGGACACCTTGCGAAGGTAAACCATTTGGTGTTTTTGAGAGTGAATATCGTTTACGTTGGTTTCTGTATGGCTCACTCAAGATCCGAAAAATCTTCAGCCTGCGAATGACGCTCTCGACTAAAACACGCTCTAGGAAAATCGTCGGTGGCTCGTCGTCTTTTCTTGGGTTAAGAATGAAGCTTCGATTTCTTGGCAGGAATTTAGCTATTCGCATGAAGATTGCTCAAACCCAGATACATGCAATCTGTCGGGCTGCAAACATGTTTGGGAAAAAAGCACTTTCTTTGCATAGGTCAAGATCATACCGGCTTCCGATGGCAATGCCTGTAGCAAGGACTTCCTGGCACTTTGGGTTGACGATTAATTGCGTCTTTTGAATATGATAATGCTCCTTTTTACCGCGGTAGTGCTTGCGTTGGTTTTAGTCGACCTTTCGAACGGCTGTTCGTGGCATTGACTAACACCGCCTCGATCAGATTGAATAATGAATGACATATTTGAGAGCTGATTCTAGGGGCATTTTTGGGGTTCTTGGCTGACGTTTTTTATTCAAAACTTAGTAGGGGTGACTGTAATTAAAAAGCAGTCCTCATCGCTACTTGGGTGTTAAGACGTTAATTCGATCCATTGCTTCTACCGCCGGATATGCATTATTTTTCCCCCCCATTCTGATCGATATATCTCTTGCCGTCTGCTTCACTAATCGAACAAACCTTTCTCTGGACTGTTTATTAAGAACACGATCTTTTGGGCCCGATATACTAATCGCTGCAACGACGCCTTTACGATCAAAAATTGGACAGGCGATGCACCCAACTCCCTTATCATGTTCCTCGTTGTCCGTAGCATATCCTACCTCGCGGATTTTCGTCAGCTCCATAACCAAGTAATCGATATCGGTGTTTGTGTTATCAGTAAAGCGAGTGAGGTTTATTTTACTGAAGATATCTCGAACCGTCGATTCGGAGAGATAGGCTAATAGGGCTTTACCGAGACCTGTACAATATGCCGGAGAGCGACCACCAACTCTTGATGACATTAATCCTATAGGATGCAGTCCTTGTAGCTTTTCTAAATAGACCACCTCCGCACCTTCTAAAAACGCAAGATGAACCGATTCACCACATTGATCTCTGAGATCAACCAGGGATTTGTGAGAACGTTGATGAAGGTCATTATTTTGGAGATATGCATCCCCTAAAGCGAGGCATTTTACACCTAACTGATATGTACCTTTTTCTACATTATGTTCGATAAATCCCAATCCCGCTAAAGTGACCAAAAGACGGTAAGTTGTACTTTGCGGAAGATCAATTTTGCGACTGATTTCTGTCAGGTTCATTTCACTTTTATCGATGAAAAGACTTAATATGGAAAGTGTCCGCTCCACCGAGCGGACGCGATATCTATCTTCAGTGGATACATTACTGGACAAAATTTCCCTCCCATCAATAAATATCTTTGTTCTCGCTACATGAAATATATTTTCATTCTATAAGATTATATCATATTTGTAGATCATTGTCAATTAAACCTTACTGATATTCAGACATTACATCGGACAGGGAGAACAAGCTGAGAGAAAGCAGACCATGCCTGAGAAAGAAGGGGAGGGGAAAGATCAGGCTTGAGCTTCAGGAATATAAACGAACCTGAGTAAAGCTTGTTCTTCCGGCAGCCTTCCGGGAAGAGCTGTGCACGCAAAGTCTCGCCCACGACCAGGACAATGGCATAGGTGATCAGGATCAAAGCAACCATTCTTTCCATCAGAATGCGGCGCTTGTTCATGAGTTTGTGGAAGTTCAGCAGGCTTTTTAAATCTCTGAATGTTTGCTCGATTTTCATTCTCTTCAGATAGATGGCCAGACCCTCTTCGGCCTTCAAATTCGTCATAATCCACATGGGATCGGAGAAGCCTTTCTGCCAGACGCCGATGACATTTACGAAGACTTTGCCTTTGTAGAAGAGCTTGTTGAGGATGCGGGTTTCGCCCTTCTGGATGCTCAAAGCTACCGGTTTGCCTTCTCCATCGCAGAAACTGGGTCCTACTTTCAACCGGATGACGAAGTTCACCCCTTCGGTGACCAGGTTTTCGAGCAATTCCAGGTAGCTGAACTCCCGGTCCAGCACCAATGGCCGGTCTCCCAACAGCTCCTTGACCTGTCCAAAGGCGGCAAAGTGATGTTGGTTGCGCGAAGTGGCATCCTGGTTGATCGTCTTCGAAGAGTAATCCACAAAACCACACGGGATCGCCCGCCCATGATACGGCGTCGCCAATACCATCAGCCAGTAGCCCTTGGTTTCTCCATCGCTCAATGTGCCGACGTACTCTGTCTTCTTCGCTTGTGGACGCGGCATCTCCGTCGGATCTCCAATCACAAAAGCCGCCTCTTCCCGAAACAGGCGCAGCAAAACTCCCTGTGGATCCATGTCATCCAGAAAGCGCTGGATGGCTTTGTAGTTCGCCGCTTCTCCCCCGGACATCTCCCGGGCGATCTCACTCAAGCGTGGTGAGCGGGCTTTCAAAATCCCGACCAAGATCGCAGTGGCCTTCCGGGCGGTCGCAGGATCATCAAAGAGGGCCTGCATAAAGGGCAAAAGCTGGGTACACTTGTTCATGGAAACCTTCTTTTTCTGGATTTGGTTGGTAGCCTTTTCCAGTATAGAAGGTTTCCACTTCTTTGTCCGAACTCTTGTCCGAAGGTCAGAACCTTACTAATTTACCAGGGTGTTCTCAAAGTCCGCCGACATACTAGAAATAATGTGTCGTTGCGAATCGCCGAAGGCGGTGAAGCAATCTCCCAGCCCGCGAGGAGACTGCTTCGTCGGGCAAAGAACGCCCTCCTCGCAGCGACACGCGACTTTGAGAACGCCCTAACTAATTTACTTCAAAGAAAGGAAAATCGATAAAAACTACCGATTAGCAGGTAAACAGCTTTAAGAGTATCCCTTTCGCGGCCGTTTTTTCTTTTCATAACAAGGATTCGCAACCCCGCAACCGCTTTCGTAACAGAGTCCTGCTTTTTTAAGGGAAAAGGTGCGTTCGCTATTCGAGTAGATGGAGCTCCTGCCTGAGTGCTAGGACTTCCTCCACAGTAGCCAGCTTGTAAGGTGATTGCGGATTCAAGGCTAGACGTTTCAATTCATCCCCAATTTCCAATCGCATCAGGTAATGATGCACGAACTGTAGGCGGGTCACGCCCTGCCGTTGCCCTTATCCAGCGTCCACGACCAAGTCAGCAGATGACGGGCAATCGGCCCGATCGTTTGGTTGGGATACATGCGCTGCTCGATTTCCCCGAACTTACGAGAAGCTCATCATTTTTTCAAAACTCACCTCCTACGTTGCGAACTCACGGAGGGCGGCCACCGGATTTGTCAGGTGAGAAAAGCCTGCTGACCAGGAAAGCGATAGCGGCCAGACCCAGGCTGATCGGGTAAACCAGCTCAGGGCCTAGCGTATACAGAACACCCGCCAGTAGCGGGGCCGAGGCGGCAGATAGTGAGCTAAACGTCTCGGCCACACCGTACGCCAATCCCATTTGGGCCGAATAGATCAACGGCCGGACCTGGGCATAAATCAAGGAACGGCAGGCGCGATAACCCCCCAGCAGGAAATAGCCGAGAGCATACCAGGGCAGGCCGGTGCCTTTCCAAATTAGCAGCGAGAAGAGGCCGACCGAAACTTGCGCCAGTAGAAACCCGGTCCGAGCAGCAAACTGGCCCAAAAACAAGTTCAGCAGGGCGTTTCCCAGGCTGCCGACGGAGCCGAGTAACCCGATGGATTCCAAGGAGAGATGTCGCTCGCCATGCAAGAAGGTTGGCGTCAGCGGCTGCGGCAGGTACATAACGAACATGGCAAGGAAGACGATACCCATGAAACCGACAAAACGTCTGTTGGCCAGCAAGTTCTCCGTAGGGGCGTCCGGGTCATGGAACTCGCGTGGCTGTGGGCGAATGAAGGACATGATAACGGTCGATACGAGGAAAACGCAGGCAGCAACCAAGTAGACTGTCCGCAGGCCGAAACGCTGGCCAATCCAGCCGCCGGCGATTGGCCCAAGTACGTAGGCCAAGTTGAAAGCCGCCGAGACCAAAGTCATGGCGCGCACCGCCGAGAGCTTACCGGATGCAGCGGTCACGTAGCTGTTCATCGGGGAGGCGGAGAATGCCGGCAAACCGTACAGCAGCATGCCGAACACGAAGACGGGCAGCGTGCGGGCCAGAGCCATGATCACGGTAGCCAGCAGGGCGATGATAAAGGCTACAAGGAGCAGCGGCTTGCGCCCGAGGCGGTCAGCCAAGTAGCCGGCGGGGATGTGAGCGATCACCATCGCCCCCCCAAAGGCGCTGAAGACCATGGCGACAACCATGGTGCTGGCCCCAAGCTGTTGCAGGTAGATCGGTTGGAAATAGAAGAACATTCCCTCGCCAATCCCCCAGATGCCGTACGAGACGGATAGCAGGATTAAATCGAGGCTCATGACGATTCCACGAGCCAGCGGCTGTTGACTAATAATGGTGTAATAGTGAGAGACATCTTAGGCAAGTTCAGCCTCAATATACGAAGATTATTCTTCAATTTCCTTCCAGAAGTCGGCGTCGTAGATGCCTTTGCCTTCACAGATTTGGCCTTTGGCCGTATGTAATATTTTCTAGAACTTGGATGAATATGTCGATTGTTCCGTGTCAGAGCATGTGAGACATATTTAGGGTAAAAACTAAGAGACACTTCTCGGCCAGATATGGACTATTATACAAGAAAGGGAGCAGGAAATGGCCGAGCAGAAGAAGAGCGTGGAAGCAACGGTGCGGAACATCCGTCGGGCAACGCGCAAGAAGTACACCGCGGAAGAAAAGGTTCGGATCGTGCTAGAAGGGTTGCGGGGAGACAGCACGAATGCCGAGTTGTGCCGGAAGGAAGGAATCCAACCCAATTTATATTACAAGTGGAGCAAAGAATTCCTGGAAGCAGGGAAGCAACGCCTGATCGGGGATACCCAGCGTCAGGCGGACAGCCAGGAAGTGGTAGAGATGCGTGGGGAGATCGAGCAGCTGAAGCAGGTGGTGGCCGACATTTTTTATAAATGTAAAATATGTCAATCGATAATACCCTCTGCCCCAAATGACAATATTCATTGCAAATGCGGCAATATCGGTATTGATAAAGACTTACATCGATTGTTCGTAAAAGATTACTCCAGTTTCATTATCTTAAATAAACAAGTTTAATATGCGCTTTCCATCACGCTAAGAAAAAGACGGCTGCTATCACATCCTGGGAGCTGCCCAGCTTCTTGGCACCGGTTTTAGCCTGGGAATGAAAGCCGGAGCAGACATAAGACAGCAACCGCCTGCACCTTGGAACGATAGTAGTAGGTCCAGATAGCCGATAATCGCTCACGGTCTACTGTCCAGTTCGACCGGTAGTTGCATGGCATCCCGGAAAGGCCAGCTATTTTTTGACCTAACGGAGTTCCCCATCATTTCGTCAATCATAGCTTCAGCGGCTCCCCGGACTCTCCCAGATGTGTGCCAATTGATGGACGAGGCAACCATACAGACCGCTTCAGTCCCGCTGATCAGATTAGCACTTAAGTTGACCTCGATCCCAAGCTCAACATCGTCGTTCCTAACGGGAATATTATCCTTCGCTGCCTGGCAGTAACAGTAGACGACGACGGCCAGGCGGTCGATCACCCAGATCGGATGACGCTGCGCGCCAGCGATGACGTAGAACCTAGCCACCGGAACGGGGGAAGATATCAGCGTTTGCAGTATTCCGACTTTCAGCGTCGTGCAATCCAGCACGCCGTCAATACGTGCAGACGCATATGCAGTTGTTTGTGTGCTCATCGATTCTCCTTGGCAGTAGGCCAGTCTCCAATAAAGGGTTGTTCAGAACTATTTCTCCCCTCCAAAAAGGCGACGGTAAAGTTCTTGTTTTTTAGGCTTGATGAGATCCTTGTAGTTCACGGCGTAGATGTCTTTTTCGATTGAGTCGCTCGCTTCCCAGAGTGCATCCGCGAGATCCTGGTCGAAGATCGCCTTTAGTTCGACTGGCCGCAGCTGCGCTAGGCGGTCGTAGTCGCCTCCGGCGCCGGCGTGGATATTTTCCAAGAGCCGCTTTGCTGCCAGGGCAACGGGATTCTCCACGCGCCGTCCTGAGGGGGAATAGGCATACAGCAACCAGGACACAAATCCCTGAGCAAGCTTCTCGATGTTGGTTCCTGTAGCTTTCTGTTGCTTCCGGATTTCCGCAACCTTGGCAACTTGGTTGTTCGTGACCAAGGAATCGAAATCCCAATAGGCAGGATTCCCCACCCCCCGTCCTGGTGTCAGCCTGGCAGCGCCAGGTATCGCTGCTTTGTTGGAGGGGGGTAGGGGGGAGGGAGAGTCATTAGTGATTGGGGTTAAGTGATTAAGGGATTTAAAGACTCTACAAACCGCGCGAAGATCTTCTACAAACCGCGCGAGTACGAGACTACAAACTGCGCGATCATCTTCTACAAACCGCGCGAATCCGAGACTACAAACCGCGCGAAGATCTCCTTCCCCTGCCAGAGCCTGGTCCTGCTTCAGAGACGCCTGCTCATCGAAGGCAGCTTCGATGATTTCGGCGGGAATCTCGTCAAGGAGAACCTTGAAGGTTCGTGGTGCGGTCTCGAAGGATCCTCTGTTTCTGGGCGAATCAACATCCTGAAGGTAGACACGCAGGACCGGATTAGTGAGTTTGCCGATCTCTTTCGCCTGGCGTCCAGGGCCTCGCTGTTTCCCGCCTTTCCCGGTTGGCTTGCTGCGGCCGCGTGAGGCAGAGTGCTTTCCATACTGCCAGCGCCAGATCGTGCCTGGGGTGGCGCCCATCCAGGAGGCAATCTCAGCATACCCGCCTGCGACCCGAACCTGATCGCGCACTTCGCCGGTTTCCCGGTTAACATAACAGCGGTCCCGCAGGAGGGTCAGCATCCACCCCGGCCCGGTCCCAAGATAGGGCAGGATGTGTTCTACGAAGAAGTGTGTCGCGGCCAGACGGTCATTATCCGGCATGATGTGTTTGTGCAATCGGGTGGTCAGAGCTGCCAGCCGTTCGCCAAAGATAGACTCCGCAAAAAGGCTGCGGAGGATCGCAGCCACGGACTCTGGGGTATCGCCATCCCGCGCCTGGATGTCCAGCGATAACAACTCATCGAGGGGTGTTTCAACTGCCGCCTCAATCAAAGCTTCCGGTCCACCCAACCTTTCCACGTTGGCGGTCAGCCAAACCCGCAGGGAATGGGCATCCTGGGCAGTGAGCGGCAAGGTCATGGACACGATGTAGCGCCGCGGCAGTTGCCGCGGCGTGGAGCTCTTTAGGTCCCATTCCGTCGTGTACTGGGTTGTCGTTACCATGCCTCGCAGACGCTTCCAGGTGTCAGCTCTCCGGATCCTATTCCAGAAAGTACTCTCAGCCATCCCGCTCAAAGCGGCAATAGCTTTACCGGAGAAACGCTCCCGCTTGCTTCCGCTGCGGGCGCCGGCGTTGAAAGCCGCCTGACGAAAGCCCATATAGAGCCAACCAAGGTCGGGGCCGATCTGACGCAAATGGCGCAAGAAGTACCGGGGGACAAGCGTGACGTGTTCCGGAACCACGATCTCGTCATAGGCCAGGTCGTAACGCGCCTCGACCAGCAGCTCTTTTTCGGGTACGCGCCCTCTTCGCCAGTAAACTCATTGTTTTCGGCTGGTTCTTCTGCTTCCCGGACCACGAATTGAACAGTCACCTCTTGGTTCATCATCCCCATCAGCAGGCGGCTTACCGTGCTGGTGAGGCGGCTCTCCAGCCAATCGCGGGCGTAAGCGTTCCGAACCCCAATGACGAACCGGCCATCCTGGTACGAGACCAGGCAGGTGTCCCGCACCCAGGTATCGAAGGATGCCTTGGGCATTTCCATCTGGAGCTGGCCGAGGGCGGACTGCCAGGCTTGTTCAGGAGTAAGGCTCATATCGATTTACCAGTAAAACGACCAATTCAAGAGGGGTTTGCCTGCTGCCCGAGGGCGCTAAGAAAAACGTCCCGCTGGCCTTCCTGGCGAGGGATGGGCTACCATATAGGCTACCCTTCTACGGTAGCGTAGGGAAGTCTCGTACTGTAGCCTATAGGCTTCCGTAGAAGGGTAGCGTTGGTTCACGGTTTCTCTAATTTGGTGAGGTCAAGGACGTACTCAAAGCGGGCGCTGCGGGATAGGCGTTTGAACGGTGCCAAGTCAATCTTCCCGGCCTGGTATTCGTCGATGCCTCTCAAGGCGAAGAAGGCTGCCAGACTCGAAATCGAGATATGCTCCTGGTCCGCGATCTGGCGCAGAGACTCGTGCAAAGGGATGGTCAGGTCCAGCCCGACCTTGTGGCGAGCAGCGTCCTTGCGGGCTTTCTTCCGCAGTGCCTTGGGAAGGCTGGTTAACCGCTTCCTGCGGTCCATATCGGAGAGCAGGTCGGCGACTGCCGGATCGACGGCCTGTTGCCGTTTCAGGTTATTCATGCAGCACCTCCATCAGGCGCGACATCGTGCTGACATAACCACCTACATGCTCCTCCCCAAACCCACTTACTACTGGGGATTGCGGACAGTATTCCCAGAGCGTTTTGCCATAAGCCGGGGCTTCCCGCGCCCGGGTATCCTGGGGAATGGGCGGCCATACCCGTTCTTTGAAGGTCTCGACCAGAGTCTGGAACTGAACGACGGTCTCGTGGGTCGTGCGGTCGAAGAAGGTGGGCAGGATGCTGTACCCAAGCCGTCGGCCGCGCTCCACCACTTCTCCCATTGAGCGCAGAACTTCGTTGACCCCGTCTACGGCCATGGCATCCAGCCGGGTGGGGATCAGGACCCAGTCGCTGGCCATCAAGGCCGAGACGTGCAGCACGTCCAAGGAGGGAGCAAGGTCGAGGATCACCACGTCCTGCTCCACATCTTTCAAGGCGCAGGTGATCGCCTCGGTGGGAAAGTTCGAGACAACGATAGTGCGTTTGGCCTTCTCTGTCCGCTTGTCCCCAGGAATGATCTCCAAATTCTCTCGGGCAGGGACGATCACCTTGTCCGGCGGCTCCTCATCCACGATAAGACGGTAGAAGCCCGGCTCTTTGGGCAGGCCGAGGGAGAAAGCAACATGTCCCTGGGGATCAAGATCCACGAGCAGGGTGCGCAGGCCCGCAATGGCCAGGCCATGGGCGATCGTTACGGCCGTGGTCGTCTTGCCCACGCCGCCTTTCTGGTTGGCAATGGTTAAAATCCTCATAGTCATATCCTTTTGTGAGTTGAGAATTGAAAGGGGCGATGGGGAACAGGTACCTGTTCGTCATCGCCCTAGCACAGCCAGCCAGCTCATTCTCTTGTGGAAATTACCGGATTTACTACAGCAAATCTACAGCAAATGCTGATTGTCTATATAGACGCTATAGACACTTTTGTGGTGAGGATACCCCCACATGTGCGGTCATTAAGGAATTGAACGCCAGGTATTGGGTTTTCCGGGCGCCGTTAGGGAGGTTATGAGTTGCCTGCTCTAACCACTGCGCCACGGGCCCGTATATAAGCACAGGTTTTGTCAATTAACCCCACATTTAGCGGTATCCATCATCTCAAATTTCAATGATAACATAGGTTTGAAGACCTGAACTAATAACAGGCTGTCGATCTATATTATGTTGTATTTAGAGCGTCCGGCAAATTAGTTTCCAACGCATGGATGCTGGGTAAGCCAGATTATAAGGACCCCTATCAACTTCGCCGCCTCTTAATCAGGCAATTGTAACCATGATGGCCGGAGCACTAATCTTGGACAATTACTCAATGGATACGAGCGTTCGCGTATATATCGTATATGGCCAATCCATCGATGAACTGTGGCAGCATATGTGCGATATTCGTCACCGAACTTGGTGACCAGATATTTCTCCTCTGGCACAATCAGCACATAATGACAAGCAATGATACCCAGCAAAAGAAGAACCACCCACAAAAGCATGTTGCATGCCAAGGCGACCCCGACCAAGAAGCAAACCGCTCCGAGATAGCAGAAACGGCTGGCACGATGACCAACCTCACCCGGGAAATGGCCAAGGGATAACTACATGATGCATTTTACTCATTGGCGGCAATTACCCGTAGCTCATCCATACTCGAAATGTCAACAGCCGGATTGAGTTCACAGCGCCAGAGCTTAGCGCTAGCATTTATGCAGGGATGAAATGCCGGATCGGTCGAAACAAGCTTGATCTTGACCACCATCGCAGGTTCATCGAGATTGAACTCGACAATATCAATTTTCGAAGGGTCAATGCCGGGGTGGTATTTTACATTGGTCACCACATAACCGCTGACCGAACTTGCGCCTTCCCCCTGTCGAGTTGGGATAGTGGAAGATGCATATGCATAAGTCGTGCATGCAATAATGGCAGCAAGGAACCACAGAAGGCCGATCCGATATATCTTAAACACAGCTTCCTGCCTTTCTAAAAATCCCCGCGATATTTAGGCGGAACGAGAATAAACACATTTTTAGTTTTCATAACGAAACCTCCCCGACAGAGGCCATTGGCCAATCCATGGGGAGGTCGCGAATTTAAACGGGACGCGTGTCACCTACGTTTTCGGCAACCTGGCAATCATGGTCACAAAAGTGACTTTAGACCCATGGCTTTGCGCCCCCGGCTTTCACCGGGTTTGCCTTTGTCGAACGATTGGCATTTACAAAGTGAATCGGGCCTGTTCGAATCCAGGCCCGCGCGTTTAAATTACACAAGATTGTATGTCTTCGGCGGCCTGGCAGTCATGGTTGTGCAAGATGCACAACGGTAGACCCATAACTTTGCGTCCCCAGCTTTCGCTGGGTTTGCCATTATCGGACGATATTAAATTTGGCTTATTATAACTGATGATTGGATTGAGGTTGCAATTGTTTTTGTAAGGTGGGTTTACAGAACTGTCATGAGGAATAGGACCTGTGCCCTTTATAAAACGAATTCGCGGAGAAAAGATGAAAACTATTCGTCTGGACTAACGCGTACCTGCTCGCTTTCCGGGCATTGATTATTGGCAATCGATTGATAACCCACTTTTATGAAAAATGATATATTATTAAAAAGATTACCCTTTACTCCTTATCACACCGATCATTCGCTTTCCTTACCCATCCAAACACAAATTTATTATAAACTTCCTTTTTCTGGTAAGTTTGGTCTCCCAATCGGTTAGGGTTTTGCCTGATTATTATTAGAGGTAAGACCATGATTAAAGAGACGACAATAAAATTTGAGGAAAGCTTCGAACGACCGCTGAAACGGGAGCGATCCCAAGCTAGGCTTCCTACATTGGAGGTGTGAGGGGCGACGAAATGACCTGGCAGTCCGGATTTTATTTTGGCAGCGTGTTGGCCGCCATGCTCCTGACCGCTTTCCTGGCGTGGCAGGCCTGGAAACAGCGGGAGGTGCCCGGCAGCAGATATTACTTCTGGCTGTCAGCGGCAATGTTCGTCTTGGCAGGGGCCGAAACGCTATCCCTGCTCAGCCCAAGCCAGGTGCTGGCCCTCTTCTGGTTCAAAACGCGATTCCTGCCTTTTGCAATTATCCCGCCACTGTGGTTCTTGTTCGTGCTGGAATACAGCGGGCAACGCGGCTGGATTTCAAAGGGACTGCTTGGGGGTTTGTTCATCATCCCGTTATTGACTCAGGTCATGCTCTGGAGCAACTGGCGTGGATGGTGGGTGAGGCAGGAGGCGGGCTTCTACCGGAGCGGCCCGTTCTGGATTGCCGACATCACCCAGCGCCTCCCCAGCTTCTGGTTCCTCGTTCATACATTCACCTCCCTAATCCTCATGGTGGCAGGCTCCATCCTGCTGCTGCAGACGGCTTGGCGCCATGCACGCCTCTACCGTCGCCAAGCTGGCTTCCTAACGGCCTCTGCGCTGGTTCCGGTGATCATCACAGGGATGACAACTTTCGACCTTCTTCCGCCGGGGTCCTACAATCCGACCGTGCCGGGTTTTGCCCTGGCAGCGCTGTTGGCGGCCGTGGCTGTCTTCCGCTTTGATTTCCTAAAGAGAACCCCGGCCGAGGATGAAACACAGAAGCCGCATATGGAAAGCCGGGAAAAGATTTCGTTGCTTTTATTCCTGCTCATCTTTGCTCTTCTGGCCTCCGGCATCGCGGCCGGGACGATCGTCTATTACCAAGACTACGTCGCGAAATTCCGGCTCCAGGTGCAAAGCCAGCTGCAGTCCATTACGAACTTAAAGGTTTCCGGACTGGCCGCCTGGCGTGCGGAACGGATGGCGGATGCAGATCTCCTGCGGCAGAATCCCGCTTTCTCCGCCTTAGTACAAAGCGTCCTCGACAATCCCGCCGATGCACACTCCGCCACCGTCCTGCGGGCCTGGCTGGACAGTCTGCGCCAGGAATATCATTACGCGGATGTCATCCTGCTGGACGCACATGGGGCGAAACGCAGCTCCTCGCCTGCCGCGCTCGTGCCGGTGCCCGGGCAGCTGTTGAGCGATGAGATACCGACCCTGAAGTCCGGGGAGGTGGTTTTCAAGGACTTTTACCTGCATGACGATGGCGGGGTTTATCTTGGCCTTTTGGTCCCTCTTCATGCCGCTCAGGATGAGAGCCGTCCCTTGGGGATGCTGGCGTTGGAGATTGACCCCTCGACTTATTTGTACCCTTATCTGGAGCAGTGGCCCGCCTCGAGCCGGACCGCCGAGACCCTGCTGGTGCGCCGCGAGGGGGAGGATGTGCTCTTCCTCAACCCGTTGCGCTTCCGGTCGGACGCAGCCATGACCCTGCGCATCCCGCTCACGCAGATGGATGTGCTGGCCGTGAAAGCCATCCTGGGCCAGAGTGGCGTGGTGGAAGGGCACGATTACCGCGACGCCTCCGTTATCGGTGCCGTTGCCCCGGTGCCGGACTCGCCCTGGTTCTTGGTGGCGCGCATGGATACCGCCGAGGCCTTTGCTCCGCTGCGCGAGCGTCTATGGCAAACCTATGTATTATTGGGTGCACTGATTCTAGCTTCAGGCGCAGGGCTGACCGTGATTTGGAGGCAGCAGAGCCTGCGCTATTACCGGGGACGCTACGAGGCGGTCGAGGCGCTGCGTGAGAGCGAAGCGCGTTACCGCTCTTTGTTCGAGAACATGCTGAACGGTTATGCTTATTGCAAGATGATCTTCGCTGGGGACCGCCCGCAGGACTTTATTTATCTAGATGTAAACAAGGCGTTCGAAACATCGACCGGACTGAAGGACGTGGTCGGGAAAAAGGTAACGGAAGTAATTCCGGGCATACGCGAGTCGGATCCGCAGTTGTTAGAGATCTATGGACGGGTGGCGCTGACCGGCAAGCCGGAAACGTTCGAAACCTACCTAGAAGCCTTGAAGATGTGGTTCTCCATCTCCGTGTACAGTCCACAGAAGGAATATTTCGTGGCCGTCTTCGACGTAATCACGGAACGCAAGAAGGCGGAAGAAGAGCTGGCGGCGAGCGAGGAAAAATATCGGCTGATCGCCGAAAATGCCGATGACTGGATCTACTGGCTCGCGCCGGATAGGAGCATTCGCTACATCTCTCCATCCTGTGAGCGGGTGACCGGCTATACACCGGCGGATTTCACCGGCAACCCGAATCTTCTGCTCGAAATCGTTCATCCCGAAGACCGGGAAAGCCTCGCCAGCCACTTTGCAGAGATTCAAGACAGGGATGAGCCTCACGCACTGGAATTCCGACTCCTCACGAAGAGCGGTGAACTGCGTTGGATCAACCACTCCTGCAAGCCGATCTACACGCCAGAGGGCCAGTACGCTGGGCGAAGGGGGACGAACCGGAATGTTACCGAGCGCAAACAGGCAGAAGAAGCCTTGAAGGAAAGCGAAGAACGGTTTTCAACCGCGTTCTTCACCAGTCCGGTGTCGCAATCCATCATCGCCCAGGGAGGTAATGAGATCATGGCGGTCAATGACGCCTGCTGCCACCTGTTCGGATACCGCCGCGAAGAATTGATCGGCGCCAGCACGGCGAAACTAAAATTGTGGGAAAACCCCGCCGACCGGCTGGCTGCCGTGGAAGAATTGCAGAGAACAGGTCATCTGCTCCCGCGGGAGGCGACCATCCGGGTGAAGTCCGGCGAAATACGCACCGTCATCACTGCGATCGAACCAATCTCGTGGAAGGGAGTTCCCTGCCTCATTTCATCGGTGGTCGACATCACCGAACTTAAGCAGGCGGAAGAGGAAGCCCGCAGGCTCAACGAAGAGCTCGAGCAGCGCGTCGTCGAGCGTACCGCCCAGCTGGAGGACGCCAACAAGGAGCTGGAAGCCTTCTCTTACTCCGTCTCGCATGACCTGCGCGCCCCTCTGCGGGCGATGAGCGGGTTCTCGAATATCCTGACCGAGGAGTACCAGGCGCAAATGCCGCCCGAGGCGAGCCGCTACCTGGGCCAGATCGCCCAGAACGCCAGCCAGATGGGCGCCCTGATCGACGACCTGCTGCGCTTCGCGCGCCTGAGCCGCCAGCCGCTCGACCGGCAGGCCGTTGCCATGGACAAACTGGTCCGCCAGGCCCTGGAGGAGCTGGATGCCGAGCAGGAAGGGCGGCAGGTGGAAATCAACATTGGCGAGCTGCCAGAATGCCGGGCCGACCCGGCGCTGCTCAAGCAGGTATGGGTCAACCTGCTCTCGAACGCCCTCAAGTTCACCCGCCGGCGCCAGTCGGCGAAGATCGAGGTCGGCTGGCTCCCTCGCCCCGCGCTTGCTTCTCCTCGCACGAAAGGAAAAGGGGATGAGAGCGGCGCCTACTTCGTTCGCGACAACGGCGTCGGCTTCGACATGCAATACGCCCACAAGCTCTTTGGCGTCTTCCAGCGCCTGCACCGCACCGAGGATTACGAGGGCACCGGCGTCGGTCTGGCCATTGTCCAGCGCGTCGTCCACCGCCACGGCGGCCGCGCTTGGGCTGAAGCGAAAGTTGACAAAGGCGCCACGTTCTATTTCACCCTGGGAGGATTTGCCGATGATTGAAATTTCTATTGAAATCCTGTTGGTCGAAGACAACCCCAATGACGTCGAACTGACGCTGCACGCCTTGAAGAAGAACAAGATCACCAATTACGTCCACATCGCGCGCGATGGAGCGGAGGCCCTGGATTACCTCTTCGCCGCCGGCGCCTACGCCGGGCGCAACGCGAACCAGCGGCCCAAGGTGATCCTGCTCGACCTGAAGCTGCCCAAGGTGGACGGGCTGGAGGTGCTGCGCCGCATCAAGGCGGACGAGCGCACGCGCACCATCCCCGTGGTGGTGCTGACCTCATCGCGCGAGGAGCGTGACATCGTGGACAGCTACACGCTGGGCGTCAACAGCTACATCACCAAGCCGGTGGATTTTGAGCAGTTCACCGAAGCAGTGCGGCAGCTGGGTCTGTACTGGCTGCTGCTCAACGAGCCGCCGAAGGTGTAGAACCCGCAGCCCGAGAGATCGGGTTATGCTTTGTAATCTGCAATCCTTGGAGGCAATATGACCACTCCGCTGCGTGTCTTGGTCGTGGAAGACCGGGCATCTGATGCCGAGTTGATGCTCCACACGTTGCGACAGGACGGGTTCGAACCGGACTGGCAGCGCGTGGAGGCCGAGCCGGAGTACCTGGCGGCGCTCGAAACGCCCCCCGACCTGATCCTGGCCGATTGGTCGCTGCCGCAGTTCGGCGGCCTGCGCGCCCTGCAGCTCATGCGCGCGCGCGGGCAGGACATCCCCTTCGTCATCGTCTCCGGCAGCATCGGCGAGGAGGCCGCCATCGAGGCCGTGCGCCAGGGCGCCAGCGACTACGTGCTCAAGGACCGCCTGGCGCGTCTCGGCCAGGCGGTCCGCCACGCCCTGGAGGATAAACGCCTGCGGGTCGAAAGAGAGCAGGCGGACGCCGCTCTGCGGGCCAGCGAGGCTAACCTGCGGGAGGCCCAGAAGCTGGGGCGGATCGGCAGCTGGGAATACGACCTCACCAGCCAGAAGGTCACTTGGTCCGATCAGACCTATGAGCTGTACGAGCGCGACCCACACCTGGGTCCGCCCGGGGTGGAAGAGGAGGCGGCCTATTACACCCCCGACCAGGCCCGGGTCTTGCGCGAATATGCCCGCCGCGCCGTCGAGGAGGGGGCCAGTTTCGAATACGACCTGGAAGCCAGGTTCCCCAGCGGGAAACGCGCCACCTTCGCGGCCAAGATGCGGCCGGTCAGGGACGCCGGCGGCCGGGTCGTCAAGTTTTTCGGCACCGTCCAGGACATCACCGGGCGCAAGCAGATGGAGGAGGCCCTGCAAGCCTCCGAAAACCGCCTGCGCACCTTCTTGAACTCGTCCTCCGACCTGGCGTTCTTAAAGGACGCCCAGCTCCGCTATATCTATGCCAACCAGGCCCTGGTGGATTTCTTCGGCCGGCCAATCGAAGAGGTGATCGGCAAGACCGACTTCGAATTGATGCCAGCCGGGGCCGCCGAGGTTGGCCGCCTGTCGGACCTGGCTGCCCTCGAGCACAAGGTGATCCAACTCCGGGAGGAGAAGGTCGGCGGGCGATTCTTCGACACCATCAAGTTTCCAGTGGAGCTCGGGGAGGGGCAGGAGGGGGTCGGCGGTTTCATGCGCGACATCAGCGAGCGCAAGCAGGCAGAGTGGGCCATTGACCTGATGTCGGAGGTACACCGGCGGCTTGTGCACCTGGAAAATGTCAAGGATGTCTATCAGCTGGCCGGGGAAAAGATCCAGGAGCTGATCGGAGACGGCCTCGTAGTAGTTTCCATGCTTGACGAATTGATCAAGGCAATGAAGCCCGCCTGCATGTACGGCCTGGGCGAGACCTATGACAGCCTGGTGAAAAGCTTCAACATGGATCCGATACGGATCACCTATCCCTTGCAGGACATGACCGCCGACGAGCTGCGTCTCTTCCGCAGTGGGCGGCTGATAAAATTCGAGGGCGGGTTGTACCGCCTGATGGTCGGGAAGGCGCCCAGACGGGTGTGCCGCGCCGTGGAAAAACAGCTCAAAATCCGCGAGATCTATACGATGGGTTTGGTCTCCAAAGAGCAGCACCTCGGCGGCATTACCATCCTGGCCAGGCAAGACATCACCCCCTATAAAGAGGTGATCGAGAGCATCACGAACCAGACCGCCATTACCCTCAACCGGCTCTTATCGGAGCAGGCGCTGCGCCAGAGCGAAGAGCGTTACCGCCTGCTCTTTGAACTCTCGCCGGACGCGATCGCCGTCTATCAGGACGGAAAACTGGCCTTCGTCAATCAGGCTGCTGCCCGCCTGGTGGGGGCGGCCACACCCGAAGAGGTGATCGGCCGGCCGATGCTGGATTTCATCCACCCGGATTACCGCGAGATGGTGCTGGCGCGCTCCCGCCAGCAAATGCGCGACGGCAGGCCGGCTCCTACTACCGTGGAAAAGTTCATCCGCATGGACGGCAGCTCCGTCGACGTGGATGTGACCGCCTCGCCGTTTTCCTATCATGATAAACCTGCCGTCATGGCGATCATCCGCGACATCACCGAGCGCAAGCAGGCGGATGAAGCCCGGCGCGAGAGCGAAGAAAGGTTCCGCCATCTTTACGAGAACGCCACGATCGGCCTCTATCGCACTTCACCGGATGGAGAAATCCTTCTGGCTAACCCCTCCCTCATCCACATGCTGGGGTACGAATTTTTCGAGGACCTATCCAGACGCAACCTCGAGAAAAATGGCTTTGAACCGGGATACTCGCGCCGCGGCTTCCGTCAACTCATCGAAACACGCGACAGCGTGGTTGGCCTCGAAGCACCTTGGAAGAGAAAGGATGGCACGACCATCTTCGTCCGTGAAAGTGCCAAGGCCATTCGCGACGAGGATGGGAAGGTGTTGTACTACGAGGGCACCGTCGAAGACATCACCGAGCGGAAACGGGCGGAGGAGGCGTTGAGGGAGAGCCAAGCACGTCTGGACCTCGCCCTGCAAGCAGCCCAGATGGGGGTGTGGTCCTGGGATATCCATGAGGATAAACGCCAATTCGACGATCAGGCCTGCCGTCTCCTGGGCTTCGATCCGGAGACCTTTTCCGGTGCTGCCGAGGAGTTCTTTCGCGCCGTGCATCCCGACGACCGGGAGACCATTAGCGCCGCCCTCGCCCGTACGATCGAACAGGATGTGCTCTACGAACCGGAGTACCGTGCCGTCTGGCCGGATGGGAGCCTGCATTATCTCGCCGCCCGCGGCAGGCTGGTCCGCGATGCCACAGGACAGCCGGCCAGGGTCAACGGCCTGTTCTGGGACATCACCGGACGCAGGCAAGCCGAAGACAAGTTGGCGCGCCAGGCTGAAGAGCTGGCCCGACTGTACCGCGCCTCCGGGTCATTGATCTCGACCGGTTCCATCGACCTGGAAAACGTTTCGCAGGCCATCGCCGAGGTCATGCTGAACGAGTTCGGGCAAGCCAACTGCAGTGTCTTCATCGTCCAGGAACAGGCCAACGAATTGAAGCGGATCGCCGTGGCCGGCCCTTACGCCGACCAAGTGAGCAAGACCATCCTTACCCTGGATGGTCCCGGGCTGGTCCCGCAAGCCATTCGGAGCGGGGAGAAGATCAACACGCCGGACGTGCGGACGATCCCGCATTACGTTCCCGCCTGGGAGGCTGCCCGGGCCGAGCTGACCATCCCGCTAAAGATCGGCGATCGCGTGATTGGAGCTATCGATGTCCAGAGCGCGGAATCGGGCGCCTTCACGCCGGACGATGAACACCTGATGTCCGTCTTTGCCGAGCGTGCGGCCCTCTCCCTGGAGCATGCCCGCCTGTATGCCCAGACCCAGCGGCGTATGCAGAACCTGTCGGCCCTGCGCACCATCGATATGGCGATCTCCAGCAGCCTCGATATCCACCTAACTCTCAATATCCTGCTTGACCAGGTCGTCAAACAGCTTAACATCCATGCCGCGGATGTCCTGATTTATAATCAGGAGACTCAAGTCCTGCTTTTCGCCGCCGGGCAGGGATTTCGTACCCAAGCCCTGCAGCACACCAATTTACGCATGGGCGATGGCTATGCCGGGCGGGTGGTGCGCGAGCGGCAGGTCGTCCTGATCCCCGATCTCAGCAGGAATTTAGGCGAGCTTGTTCGTTCATCCGAGCTCTCCCGGGAAGGCTTTCAGACTTATGTAGGCGTGCCACTGATCGCCAAAGGCCAGGTCAAAGGGGTTCTGGAAATTTTCCAGCGCGAACCATTGGAGCTGGATGCAGAGCGGCGTGACTTTATCGACATGCTAGGGGGCCAGGCTGCCATCGCCATTGACAATACCGAGCTTTTTGAGAATCTGCAAACTTCCAATGCGGAATTGTTCATGGCCTATGATGAGACCATCGAAGGCTGGTCACATGCCATGGATCTGCGCGATGAGGAGACCGAAGGTCACTCAAAACGGGTGACCGAGCTGACCCTGCGACTGGCAAGCAACCTGGGTATCAGCCCTGTCGATATGGTGCACGTCCGCCGGGGAGCCCTGTTGCACGACATCGGGAAGATCGGCGTTCCGGATAGCATTCTACGCAAACCGGGCGCACTGAGCGAAGAAGAGTGGCTCCTCATGCGCAAGCATCCCCAGTTGGCGTATGACATGCTGGCCCCGATCACCTACCTGCGCAAGGCGTTGGAAATCCCCTACTGTCATCATGAGAAGTTTGACGGCACGGGCTACCCACGCGGGCTGACAGGCAGCGAAATCCCACTATCCGCGCGCATATTCGCCGTGGTGGACGTTTGGGATGCGCTCATCTCCAACCGGCCATACCGCAAAGCCTGGTCCCAAGAGAAGGCACTCAACTATATTCGCGCGCAGGCTGGAAAGCATTTTGATCCCATGGTAGTCAGGGTCTTTTTGAAGGAGGTTCCAAATGTCAAGTAAAGAGGATTCGTCTCTTCCCCCCTCCCCGCAGCGCGCTCTTATTGAGCTCAGCCTGGCCTACGACGCGACTGTCGAGGGCTTTGGGCGCGCCCTGGACCTCCGCGAGGGGGAGCCGGTCGGGCACACCTCCCAGGTGACCGAAATGACCATCGTGCTGGCCAAAGAAATCGGCCTGGGAGAAGCAGCGCTCGTTCACATCAAGCGAGGTGCTCTCCTGCACGATATCGGCAAGATGGGCATCTCCGAGCAGGTCCTGCTGAAGCCCGGACCGCTGACGCAAGAGGAATGGGTGATCATGCATATGCATCCCCAGTATGCCTATGATTTGCTCGCCCCCATTATCTATCTTTATCCCGCGCTGGACATCCCCTACTGTCACCATGAGAAGTGGAATGGCATGGGCTACCCCCACGGTTTAAAGGGCGGCGAGATCCCGCTGGCGGCGCGCATCTTCGCCGTGATCGATGTCTGGGACGCGCTCACCTCCGCCCGGCCTTACCGAGCAGCTTGGTCTGAAGCAAAAGCACGTCAATATATCCAACAGCAGTCCGGAGCGCATTTCGATCCGGAGGTGGTGAAAGTCTTCCAATCCATGAAGTTCTCAAAAAGGTTGACCAAGCCCCTCGTGAAATGAAACACAGCCCCATCCTGGGAACTGTCGATGCCAAAGTCGACTCCCATATCTTTTTAAGCTCTACTCTTCATAGTCACATCCTTTTGCATGAATAGAGAATCGAAAGGGGCGATGGGGAACAGTTACCTGTTCGCCATCGCCCGAGCACAGCCAGCCAGCTCTTCTTTTGTAGATGTTCCCTGAATTACTACAGCAAATGTTAATTGTCCAATCGAAAGGGGCGATGGGGAACAGTTACCTGTTCGCCATCGCCCGAGCACAGCCAGCCAGCTCTTCTTTTGTAGATGTTCCCTGAATTACTACAGCAAATGTTAATTGTCCATATGGACGATATGAACGGTTTTGCGTGATGGGTACCTTCCCTGCATAGTCTACTCGTTAGTGGACGCCGGATATTGAGTTTTTCAGGCATCATTAGGGAGGGATAAGTCGCCTGCGCTAACCACTGCGCCACGGGCCCTTACATGCCAAGTGCTCCAGTGACACGTGTCACGCGGCCGAACACGGTAACACATGACACGAGAGCACTTTGGACTGAGCGGGCGACGGGATTCGAACCCGCGGATATCAGCTTGGAAGGCTGATGCCTTACCACTTGGCGACGCCCGCATGGTATGCGCCTGGATTCTAATTGAAATACATTTATTGTGCAAGAAGAGGACCAGCTCATTCCCCCGGCGACAGGAAGTGGATCGGCTTTAGCGGCAGGCGCTGACGGGCCTCCTGGGAAAGCTGCTCATAATGCTCCACCCATAAATCAAAAAAATTTTCCATATCCATCAACGTGACCTTGTGCCGCTCCTGCAGACGGGCGATCTCCTTGGCGTCCATCGTAAAGCCGCCGGAGGAGACGAACAGGCCAAAATCATGCATGCCCAGGACGGCCAGAAAGGCCCTCAGCCCTTCGGCGGTGGCCGCTTGGCCACGATGCTTGACCTGGACGATGATGCGGGGCACGCTGACCCCCAGCCGGTCGGTGTAGACGATCATGTCGACGTAGCCCCGCTCCTTCCCTGGAGGGGCACTCCAGGCAACATAATAATTCATCGCCCGCAGCAGATCGGCGACACAACTCAGAAACTCAAAAGGTTTCATTTCCTGCAGGTATTTCTGGATCTGCTCCCAGGCCTTCTCCTCGGCCTCTTCCACGGTCAGCGAGATCGCCGGGCGTCCGCCCCTCCACTCATAATATTCCCGATATAAGCGGGTGGCCTGGGCATAAAACTCCTCCGCGGCAGTAAAGCTTTTACACGCCTGGCGGCCCTCCTCGGTGATATACCAGCGGCCTTTGTTCTTCACCAACCAGCCGGCCTTGACCAGGGAAATCGTCGCCAGGCGAATGATTTTTTCGTAACGCGGCGCATTCGGCGCGGACGGGAAAAAGCCGTTTTCGTATTCGCTTAGCGGGGTGGATTTCGGAATCTGCGCCAGGATTTCGGTCGCTGGTAGCCCCTCGGGTTTATTCCACAGCAGGTCAAACACAATGCGCAGAAATTCGCCGATTCGCCCTGGAGTGATTTCAGCCACGGTCCATCTCCATAGGACTGAGTATAGAACAAATTTGCCATTGTCGCAATCCCCCATCTTTTTTACCCGAAATTTACGGGCTAGTACATTTGGCATGTACACATGAAAACCCATAAAGGATAAAATAAAAAACGCCAAAGGAGATATAAAATGTCACGAATAATCAAGCTTCTACTAGCGTCCTTTTTTCTACTCTCGCTGACCCTTCCCATCAACGGAAACGCCTCCGCCGCCGCCCTCGTCTCGACCACCCCGACGCCAACCCAACCCAACTGTATCCTCATCAAGCAGGCCGTGGCAAAAGGGCTCGTCCGCCTGACCCTGACCGGCAGCGGCCAATTGTTCTTCAAGAGTCCGGTCCACTATAAACTTGACAACCTGACCGCCAAGGCCATCCAGATCTGTTTCCCCGTCGGCCAGATCTTGAACCCGAGCAACTCCGGCATACAATCCATGCTCCTCGCCAAAGAAATCATCCTGGACCTGGCCGCCAACCAAACTCTGGAAGGCGACCTGGATGCTTTTTGCATCAACGAGCACAAGGCAGCTCCGTCGAAAGGGACGGAATATCAACTCGGCCCGATGGCCCAGGGAAATCTGCTGAAACTGGCCGGCGCGATCCAGACGGAATCCGCACAGGGCCGCTTGGGCGCCCAATGGGCGGCGTGGGCGATCTCCGACCATTACAGCCTCAACGAGCTCGAAGCTACTCCAGACCCCAATCAGCCCTCGCTGACCGACTCGCTCCGCCCCCTGTACTGCCTGACCCAGGATGACGTCAGCCTGGGACAGCAGCTGCTCCAGGAAGCCAACACCGGGCTCAGCCTCTACCAGGGCGAAAATCCGCTGACGGCCTATTGCCAGAGCCAGGGCATCCCCAGCATTGGCCAGATCGGCCAGCGCCTGAAGATCCTGGGCATCGAGGCCGGCGTGGTCGTCGTGGTCGGCGCCCTGGTGTGTATCGGCGCCATCGTCGGTCTCATCCTGCTGATCATCCGCCTGACCCGCAAACCGAAATAGAACATATATAGAAAAACTCCCGGCGTCGCATTTTGCCGGGAGTTTTCGACGGCGGTCATTCCTTCACCAATTGTTTCACAAAGGTGCGCAGTTCCCCGGCTGCCTCCTGATAGAGCCGCTCGGCCTCGGCTTTGGCTGAGGCGCCTTTATCGTCTGCCTCTCGGCCCAACCTGAGCAGGTCCATCACCTTGAGCTGAAGCACCGGCGTGAAGCCCGCCACGGGTCCGCTACGGCCGAGGCGCTCGACCCAGGCCCGGGCGGGGCCGTAGGCGGCCGAGTTTCCCTGGATGCGGGTCTTATCCAGCACGACCCCGGGATGGGTAAAAACCACGCCTCCTTGAACCAGATCCCGGGTCCCGACCGGCTCTGGCAGTTGCGCCTCGATTTCCTTGAGGATCTGCCCTTTACGACGCAGCCAGTCGTCGTCCGGTCCTTTTTCGATGACCTGATCCTCGATCCGCTTCCGCCCCCACCTGTCGTGGAAGGTTTTGAGAAAATGCCAGACACCTTCCTGTTTGACGACCGTCCCTTTCCAATCCCGGATCACAAAAACCCATATCCCGGATGGCCCCAGCAGGAGCAACTCCTGTCCATCCTGCTTCGAAATAGCACCCGTGGTGAGATAGGTGTTGTTCAGAGAGCTCTTCAACAGCGCGGCGAAACCGGCTCCCTCGTCGCCGTTTTTCTTCACCAACGAAGTGCTTTTCGGGCTGAGGCCCTCCCACCATCTCCCCTCCAGGTCCACCTCCAGGGCCTCGCCGTGTTTCGGCTCTGGGCGATTGACCGCCTCCCGGATGTAGTTGCGCCCGGCAACCGCCAGAGTGACCAGGATCGTCAGCACGACGACCGCCCAGTAAACGATCACGCAGGCCACCTCACGGAAGTAATAGGCGGAAGCGCACAGGCCGATCAGCGAAAGTGGGGCGAAGGCAGCCAGTGCAAAGAAAATCCGGCGTTTCTTCTGCCATTCGGTCAACTCATGGCGGAACCTGCGTTCGTGTCCGATCTTGACCGCCCGGCCAAACTCTTTCTCGAGCCTGCCCTGCAGCGCCTGGATGGTTTCATAGCCGGCTGACAGATCGGTCCATTGGGGGTCTATGCTGCGCATGCTGAGAGTATATATCAGGTCGCCCCGCCAGACAAGTAAATGGGTTGCCGGTGGATTTACGGTGTCCATTCAGGCCAGCCCCGTCGCCGGACGCGGCCTTTCCCCCAATGCGCAGTATAATAACCTTCCACATGGAGCTTACCTGTATGAAGACGACTCGCCACTTGCAAGCGTTAATTCTACTGACATTATCCCTGCTGCTGCCCCTCCACGTCCTCGCCGCCGCGCCCCTGGTCCTGGTCCTGACCATCGACGGTCCCATCACCCCGGCAACGCAGGAGTATCTGGGACGCGGCATCCGCAGCGCCGAGCAGCGCCAGGCGGAAGCGCTCGTCCTGCAGCTCAACACCCCCGGTGGTGCGATTGACGCCATGACCGGCATGACCGAGGAAATCCGCGCCAGCACGGTCCCCGTGGTGGTCTACGTAACGCCCCGGGGCGCGATGGCCGCCTCCGCCGGGTCGGTCATCACCATGGCCGGCCACGCCGCGGCCATGGCCCCCGAGACGATCATCGGCGCGGCCAGCCCGGTCGGCTCGCAGGGACAGGACCTGGGGCAGACCGAGCAGGCCAAGGTCACCAACGCCATGGCCGCCATGGTGACCACCCTCACCGAGCGGCGCGGCACCCAGGCGGTCAACCTGGCCAAGGATATGATCGAGAACGCCAAGGCCGTCACGGCAAGTGAAGCGCGTGACGCAGGGCTGGTGGATTTCATCGCCGCGGACTTGAACGACCTGCTCAAACAACTGGACGGGTTCAGCGTGCAACTGGCGAGCGGGCCGCGCACCCTGCACACCGCGGGTGCAGCGACCGAGCCCCTGCCGATGTCGCTCATCGAGCAATTGCTGCAATTCCTGATCGATCCCAACATCGTCTTCCTGCTGCTGGCCATCGGCGTCCAGGCGCTGCTGATCGAGCTCACCCATCCCGGCGCCTGGGTGCCCGGCTTCATCGGCGTGGTCAGCCTGGCGCTGGCAGCCTATGGGTTGGGCATTCTGCCAGTCAACTGGTTCGGGCTGGTCTTCATCGTCGCTGCATTCGTGCTCTTCATCCTGGATATCAAGACGCCCACCCACGGAGCCCTGACCGTCACCGGCGTGGTCTCGTTCATCGTCGGGGCGCTGGTGCTGTTCAACTCCTCCGGAACGCCGCAGTTCCAGCGCGTTTCCATCCCGCTGGTCATCTTCGTCGGCGGTTTCATCGGTGCGATCTTCGCCTTCATCCTGGGCTACGCCCTGCGGGCGCAACGCAGGCCGGTCATCACCGGCCAGGAAAGCCTGATCGGCCGGATCGGGATTGCCCGTAGCGATCTCAACCCGGTGGGCCAGGTCCAGGCCGGCTCCGAGCTTTGGACCGCGGAGTTGGCCGAAGGGTCCGGGCGGATCCACAAAGGGGACCGGGTGGAGGTGCTGGCTGTCGATGGGCTGCGCCTGAAAGTCAGGAAGATGCCCAAAGCTTGACGGTCGTCCTCGACACGGATACAATAAACTAGAAATTTCTGATAAATATTCACGACGCAGGACGAGCCATGTCAACCCAATTGCCTTCCGACCAGGACAACCCGGCTCATTCCCGCCTCTCCAGATGGATCGGCGGTCGAGCCCAAGTGGCTGCCGCCGCGGATAACAAAGTCCAACAGACCACCGTATTGTTCGGCGTGATCTCCGGCCTGACCTTCTCGTTCTCCCTGTGGTGCTACGAAACCATTCTGCTCTCCCGGGCGCATGTCGCCTACGCCTGGATCCCATTGGTCGTGGGGACGCTGCTGTGCGTCCTGGCGTGCACGCTGGCCGCCGGACTCACGTATCTGGCAAACCGGGCACTGCTGGGGATCGTCTTCTGGCTGCTGGCGGCGTTCCTGGTCGCTGAACTGACCATTGCGCTCCCCTTGAGAATCACCCCGTGGCTGATGAAGCTGATCGAGCCCGGGCTGCGTCCCCTGCTGCCGGTCTACCCCTACAATGAAATGGTGCGGGCATGGGAACTGGGCTGTTCGATCTGGCTGGCGATCTTTTTCGCCATGTCCGGCCTGCTCCAGCTGACGCTGGTGGAACAAGCCGCCCGCGCCCCGGCGCCCGCCAGCCGGCTGACACCTTACTTCGTATGCATCCCGATCATGCTGCTGGCCAGCACGCTGACCAGCAACATCGTCAACGAGCAGCTGCGCGCTCCATTGATCGCCTTGAATGATGTGATCCAGTTTGCCGTGGACAATCAGGGCAAGCCGGTCGATCCGATCCTGGCGGGCCATCAGCACCTGAGCACGATGCGAACCTTCTCCGACCTGATCACGCGCCCGCGCCGCCTCTTCCTGGGCAGCTTCGACGGCGCCTACGGGCAGGTCGAGGTGCTGGTCGATTTCTCCGGGACGTGGGTGAACTGCACCACGGTCAACTCACAGCCGGTTTTTTGCCAAACGATTGGAAACCCATGAAGTAAGAAGTAAAAGGAAAGAATGTCAGTTACCCCAACTCGAGACCGGGTCAACCCCGAAACCATTCCCACCGCTCCGCTCCGCCGGCCGGAGTGGATCAAGGTCCGCGCCCCCAGCGGCGAGACCTACCAGCAACTGCAGGCCCTGATGCGCACCAAAGTGTTGCACACCGTCTGCGAGGAGGCCATGTGCCCGAACATGGGGGAATGTTGGGGCGCCGGCACGGCGACTTTCCTGATGCTGGGCGACGTGTGTACGCGCACATGTGGCTTCTGCGACATCAAGCACGGCCGCCCCGAAGTCCTGGACTGGCTGGAGCCGGAGCGCGTGGCCCAGGCGGTCAAAGCCATGGACCTGAAGCATGCCGTAATCACCAGCGTCAACCGCGACGACCGGCACGATGGCGGTGCACCAATCTTTGCCATGGTCATCCGCCGCATCCGCCAGCTGCTGCCGGGCTGCTCGGTGGAGGTGCTCATCCCGGACTTCAAGGGCTCCCTGGAGGCGCTCAAGATCGTCATGGATGCCCGGCCCGAGATCCTCAACCACAACGTGGAGACCGTTCCGCGTCTATTCAAGGCCGTCCAGCCGCAGGACCACTACGAGTGGAGCGCGGCGATCCTCTCCAACGCCAGGAAGCTCGACCCGGAGGTGCTGACCAAGTCCGGCATCATGGTCGGGCTGGGCGAGACCCTGGAAGAGGTCAAGGCGGTGATGCGCGACCAGCGTGCCTGGGGCGTGGACATCCTGACCGTCGGCCAGTACCTGCAGCCGTCCAAGAAGCACCTGCCGATTGCCCGCTACTACACCCTGGAAGAGTTCAAGGAGATCAAGGACTACGGCCGCGAGATCGGCTTCAAGTGGGTCGAATCCGCTCCGCTGGTGCGCTCCTCGTATCACGCCGCCGAGCAGGTGCGCGCCCTGAGCGCCGTCCACAGGCAGCTATACGGGGAGCCGACGGCGGGAAATTAAGGCTAGATGTACGGTTACTCTCTCCTGCAAGGCACGTACGCAGGAGAGTTTTATTTACAAATAGTTTCCCGATTGAGCCAACCCTACAAATCCCATGGCGGAAACCGTGCAGCGGCTCCTTTTCAAACTCCTGTTGGGGGCCGGCGCTCTTTTTCTGGGTGGCTGGCTGGCCAGCTGTTCAAGCCCTTCCTACACCCTGGCCCCCGATCCGACGCCTTACGTGCGGTCCTCGCCGACGGAGTATTTTCTCTACCTTCCCTCGAGCTACACGCCTGCCCGGGGCTGGCCGTTGTTCGTGGGCGTTCACGGATTTGGCCATGACGGCAGGCAATGTCTTCAAATGTGGCAGGAGTATGCTGAAAAGGAGAGCTTTGTTCTCGTCTGCCCGTCCCTGGCCGATGAAAACGGGGGCTGGTATGTGGACGTGGGCGAAAGGATGCTGCGGGAGATTATCCGGCAGGTCCGCAAGGAGGTCCGGACGCAGGACCGGTTTTTCCTGGCCGGTTTCTCCGCCGGCGCCGAATTCGTCCAGGGCTTTGCCTTCGATCATCCTGAAATGGTCACCGCGGTGGCAATCCTGTCCTCGGGCAATTACTACGAGCCCTCTCTCGAGGCCCGCGGCATTCCATTTCTGGTCGTGATCGGCGATCAGGACAACCCGATCAGCCTGAAGAATGCCAATGCCTTCGTCGACCTGCTCAGGGAGGGCAAGTATTCGATCGACTTTCACCTCCTGCCGGGCGTCAAGCACGAGATCACGCGGCAGGCCGAAGAGCTCACGATTGCGCTCTACCGAAAAGTCTATGGAAATTCCCCGGAGGCTAAATAATTCCGGGTTGAGTTTAGGAAACCACCCAGTCAACCACCGCGGATGTTTTTATCATCGGGAAGCACCGTACGGCCTTGTGGCCGGCCGGTGCTTTCAAGGCTTGGAGAGCTGATACGAGTCGATCAGTTCCCCCTTGCGGTTGTCAAACTCAAAATCCATCTGCGTCGTCGTGACGGTCACCAGCATGGCCCCGTAGTTGGCATTATAGCGAAACTGGCTCTCGGGCAGGATGTTCACGAAGTTATAGATCGCACCTCCGCCCACGCCATTGACAAAATAGGGCAGACCGTCCACCAGCAGGCGCTCGTAGGTGTGGTCATGGCCGGTCAGGACGACGTCCGCGCCCCAATCCTTGAACGGCCAGCGCATCCAGGTGGTTGACCCGTGCATCCCGGAGGAATACGGGGCGTGGTGAAAGTAGACGACATTCCAGCGGCTGGTCGAGGCAGCCATGGCCTGCTTGAGCCAGGCAGCCTGGGCCGAGGATCTGCCGACGCCGTCCGGCTCGTTCTCGTCGCTGTCCAGGGCGAAGAAATGCACCGGCCCCCAAACGAAGTCATAATAACGCCCGTTGCCCGGCAGGGTGAAATAATCCAGATACGGCTTGGCCCGCGGGGTGTACCAGTCATGGTTGCCCAGGGTCGGGAAGAAGCGGTTCTGGCTGGCCCCGGGTCCATAGGTGCCCTGGTAGGGGAAAATATAATCATGGTAAAACTGGCCGATGTGTGCATCGATCGTTTCGGCCGCGCCGGAAGGGTAGTTGTCGTCGCCGACGGTGATGACGAAATCCGGGGTCCAGCCGTGGACCAGCGCGGCGACATCCGCCTCGGCCTGTCCGCCCTCCCCGAAATCGCCGATTACGGCGAAGCGTACCCCGGCGGGCGCCGGGGTCGCCGAGGGGGCCGGGGTGTCGGTCGAGGTCGGCGCTCCGGTTGCAGGCGGCGGGAGCAGGGCTGTCCCGGTCGGCAGCGAGGTCGTCGAGGGGACCGGGGTGGAGGTCGAGGCGGCACTGCAGGCGGCCAGGAGCATGCCCAGCGAAACCAGGACAATGAGAATCAGGGGAAGTTGTCTTCTAACCGGCATGGAAAATCTCCCTTCGGGATATATCCGGACCGTGCCTGAGCATCGAACCGGACAAGCTCCTACTGCTTCTTGCATAAATATCTAAACTGCAGCCGCTGGAAAGTAAGGACGAAATGACGATTTTAGTTTAGATATTTACGCAGTACTCCGTAATTGTACGGCGAAACGCCCGATTTCAGCAACAAAAAACCCGCAGGCAGCGTGCCTGCGGGAATCCAACTTTCAAACCGACAGCGATTTCTGGCGGAAACGTTTCAACGCGTCCCAGCCGACCATGATGCGCCGTTCCTCATCGTACAGGCGCATGCGCAATGAGCTCAGGCTGGCCAGAATCGTCATTGGGGTAACGTGGAAGAGCGAATTTTCCCGATAGCATTCCGGCAGCTTGTAGTTGGGGATTTTTGGGCTCAAATGATGGATGTGATGAAATCCGATATTGCCCGTAAACCACTGCAAAATCCCGGGCAGCTTGTAAAACGAACTGCCTTCGAATCCGGCCTTGACGAAAGCCCACTTCGAGTGTCGTTCCCAATAGGTCGGATCGAAGTTGTGCTGGACGTAGAACAGCCAGACGCCGGCCGAGGTGCCCAGGAGCAGGACCGGCAACTGGACCAGCAGATAGGTCTTCCACCCCACCAGCCAGATCATCAGGCCGATCAGGAGGGCCAGGGCCAAATTGGTCCACCATACGCTGGCGCGCTCTTTCTTTCCATCCTTCGGCCGCGGAAAGCGGTTCACAACCGTAAAGACCAGGAAAGACCCGATCGTAAACATGATGAGCGGATTGCGGAAGATCCGGTAGCTGACTTTCTTCCACCAGGGCGCGGCCAGGTATTCTTTCACCGTCATGGTCTTTACGTCACCGACGCCGCGCCGGTCGAGGTCGCCAGCCGTGGCGTGATGAATGGCATGGTCGCGGCGCCAGCTGAAGTAGGGCGTGAAGGTCAGGATCCCGGTAATGGTTCCCAGGAAACTATTGGCCCAATTTGACTTGAAGAACGATCCATGCCCGCAGTCGTGAAAAATGATGAAGGTGCGCACCATGAATCCGGCGGTCGGGACGGCCAGGAGCAGGGTCAGCCAGTAGGAGACATGCACGCTGAAGAGCATCAAGGCCCACAGGGCGAAATAAGGGATCAGCGTATTGACCACCTGCCAGAGGCTGCGCCACAGGTCGGCCTGAGCGTACCGGGCGACGATCTGCTGCCAGCGGGAGGTGTCCATTTCAGTTGCACTATTTGAGATTGTTTTCATCTTTTTTGTCCATTATTGGCTATTGTACACCATTAAGGAAACATTTGGATTAGAGATCGGGTGTTTTTTCTGAGCAGGGCTCTCTATTTTCTTTATGCCGATCAGTCCGTGGAGGTTCGAGAGAAAGACTATGGCGGGATGCAGGACGGCAGGTAAATCCCATCCTTTTTGCCAACGGGCGGGAAAGATGTTGTATACTGGCAGGAGAAATACACCTCGCGACAGGCATATGTAGAGCAATGTAGTTCCGATCGAGCTGACGGCAAGCGCACACGCCCGAAGTTAATCCTGCTGGTCAAAGAGGCATGCTGATCTTTTGAGAGGAATGAAATCGGATGTCGGTGAATGACGAGTTCAACGACGAGACACTGAAGCCAGGAGCGATCCTCAACAAGCGCTACGTCATCCTCAAGGTTTTAGGTGAGGGCAGCTTCGGCGTGGTCTACCAAGCCCGGGACAAGCGCCTGGCGAGAGGTCGCAAGCAGATGGCGATCAAGCAGATGCCCATGCAGAGCATCGTCGATTGCGAACGCCAGGCTGATCTGCGCGCCACGCTGAATCATCCCGCCATCCCGCGCATCTATGACTATTTTGCGCTCGAGGAATATTCCTACCTGGTCGAGGAGCTGATCGTGGGACGGGACCTGGAAAGGGTCATCAAGGAGCAGGACGGTTTCCTGCCTGAACAGACGGTCATCGGCTGGGCGATCCAGCTTTGCGACGTGCTCGACTACCTCCACAACCACCCCTTTCATCCGATGATCTTCCGCGACCTGAAACCCAACAACGTCATGGTGGATCAAAACGACCTGGTTCATCTGATCGATTTTGGCCTCGCCCGCGCCTATCCGCCGGACTTTTTCCGGGTGGCCCAGCCGCAGTTCGAGCATCTCTGGAAGGGACTGGCGATGGGCACCGAAGGGTACTCGCCCCCCGAGCAGTATCAAGGCTACGTCAGACCTCAGAGCGACATCTATGCCCTGGGTGCAACCATGCATCACCTGCTGACCCGGCGCGACCCGCGCAACGAGCTGCCCTTCAGCTTCAAACGCAACCCGGTCCGCTCGTTCAACCCGGAGGTGTCGAAACAGCTGGAAGCGATCGTGATGAAGGCCGTTGACCTGGATGTGGAAGGCCGCTTTGCCAGCGCGCGGGAGATGCAATCCGCACTCGAGGAACTGCGAGGCTGAGAACCTGTCTTCACTGCCCATTCTCCGACCCCCTTCGTTTGGAGGCTTGAATCATGAGCGTGACCATGCGCATCATCCAGCAATATGACATCCGCCACGAGAAGGAGTTCCTGGCACTCGAAAGACAGTTCGCCCAACTGGAAAGAAAACATGCGGATTTCCCCCAGGGCCGCCGGAAAAAGCCCCTCGCTGCCGACGAACCCTGCAACACACTGATCTGGGAGTGCGAGTTTCCTGACCTGAACGCCGCGCATAAAGCCCTCGACTTCTTCCAGGGGGATGCCCGTCACGAAGAGTTGTACGCCAAGCAGTTGCCCTATTTTGTAAAGACCCGCATCGAGTTCCTGAAAAATCTGGATTTCTGATCGGGCTCGGAACGGACCGCGCCTGAGCCGCCGGTCCTCCTGGCGCGCGTTTACCCAAATACCCAAGGCAATTTATCAAGATATATAGAGGGGGTATTTGTTATAACCATCCCGTCGGCGGCTGTTTTTTTCCGCTGCAGCTTGCGGGACGATAAAACATAAGTAAGTTAAGTAAGGAGGAAAGATTCGAGAAATGAAAAACTTGGCCAACATCCTGCTCGGTGTCTATCTGCTCGCCATTGGTCTGGTCTCCCTGCCTAATTTCAGTAAATCACGGATTTGATTGACAAAAGGGGCAACTTTGGTTAAAGGTTAGGTGTCACCCAAAACCCAAACCAAAGAAGCCCCACGACATGATACACCCACATGAGCTAAAAGCAGAAGATGTTCGCGCATATACCCATCGGATCATGAAGAAGCATTTTGAGATCGAAGCTCACGGTTATTGCTGTACGACCGACATGATCTACGACATTCTCATAAAGGCCAGTGCAGAATGCAGCAGCCTGGAAGCGACCTGCGCGGATCTGGAGCAAGTGGCCGACAGCAACACGGTACGTGATTATGTGAATCTGGCCTTGCCGATCCGATCCTTGCGCCAACAGGAAGAGCAGGCCAATCAGGCGCTGGCGAGTTGCATTCCAGAGAGCATGCTGCGCAAGGGCATCGAGATCGCCATTGACTTTCACGACGAGCCGTTCTATGGCAAACAGGAAGGCCTGCGAGCAGTGACCTGCGGCGGTCAAGCCAAGAAAGGAACGGCCCATTTTGTGCGCATCGCCACTGCGTATGTCATTTGGCGCCAGGTCCGGCTGACCCTGGCTGTGCACTACGTTTTACCCAACGAAGAAGCACTGGAAGTGCTCAAAATCCTGCTGGAGCGGCTAAAAAACCTGAATTTTGAAGCCAAAGTGCTCTATCTGGACAAAGGTTTTGCAGCTTCACCCATCATTGATTATCTGACGTCGATCGACCAACCGGCGATCATTGCCAACCCAATCCGTGGAAAAGCGGGTGGCACGCGGGCGCTCTGTCAGGGACGATCCAGCTACAAGACCCTTCACACCTTCAAAAGTGGCACCCGGGTGACTCTGGCCATGAAAGCTTCCCTGGTCCCAGACAAAACTGGAAAACGACGTCGCAAGTGGCTGGCTTTCATCGTCATCCTGCTGGACTGGCCGGTAGAAAAGATCTTCCAGGAGTACCGCCGTCGCTTCGGTGTGGAATGCAGTTATCGCTTACTGCGCCGGGTACGCGCCACAACCACCTCTCGCAATCCTGCCATGCGCTTCTTCCTGTTGAGCGTCGGCTTGATCCTGACCAATGCCTGGGTCTTCCTACGTTGGGAGTTTGCCCGTTTGTTGGCTGCTGGTCCTCGCCGTGTGGATCAAGCTCGCTTGCGTTTTCATCGCTTCAGAAAATTGCTGATCCGCTCCATCGAAAATCATTATGGCACGATTTCTGCCATCCCTACTCATCAATCACCACAATTCGTGATTTACTGAATTTGCATTTCACCGGAAGCCAGACGATCCTGGCCGTGGTCGCGCTGGCCGCTGGCGTGTTGATCCTCCTCGCCGGGAGAGGCGGCGTCTCCGCCAAACTCGGGACGATCCTGCTCGCCGTCTGGCTGATCGTCACAGGCTTGCTGGATCTGACGAATTTCCACTTCGCTGGCAGCGGAATCGTCCTGGCAATCCTGGCCCTCGCCGCCGGCGTCCTGATCCTGCTGAGGCGATAAACGAGGGACCGGCTTCGAAAGAGAAGCGGCGTACCAGTCAGGTGCGCCGCTTTTGATATGAATGCCCTGCCCAGGGTTCCTAATCGAATTCGATGGAGGTAAACCATCCTCCAAAACCTTGAGATGACCAATAGGCGACTTGAAGACTTGCCGTCCTGACCCTATAATGAAAACAGAGTAACATCACCGATGGCTTCCCACTCTTCCAAAATTGCATTTCGGGAGGGCACCTATGTCAAACCATTTCAATCGGACGAAAGTATGGCTAGGGAGGGATGGACGTAGAATACCGGCAGTCGGGGTTAAAACGATCTTGCTCCTATTGGGAGTGATCTCGCTGGGCATCGGGCTTTCAGCCTGCGTGCCGGCGCTGCCGTACTGCCGGGCAAGTGAACTGGTCGCTCCAAGCTTGCTCGAACCGGGAGACGGCGCCAGCCTGGTCGGGGAGCGCAGCACGCGCGTCCCCCGTGAAGCCTATGAAATCCATTTTGCCTGGAATTACCCGGTGGGCACCTGCACCCCAGGTGCATTTCAAGTCGACATCTCGGATAATGCGGACTTCATCCCCAGCCCGTCCTGGGGCTTTGCCACCCTTGACCAGCGTGAGACCAGCCGCAACTGGCAGCTGCCGCCGGGCTGTTACTTCTGGCGTGTGGCGGCTTACTCCCGGGTGGACGACAGGAATGGGCCTTGGTCAGTCGTCCGGAATTTTTGCCTGGCACCTGCCGGCGTTACCCCCGCGGCGACGCCGGGGCCCGCCTCCATCGCGGGTTGGGTCTACATCGACGAGAATGAGAACGCCGTGCGCGAGGCTGAGGAGGGCTCGATCTCGGGCGCCCTGCTCACGCTCAAGGCCGGCGCCTGCCCCGGCGGGGCCGACATCGTCACCGTCGAATCGGACGTCACCGGCCGCTATTCCATTTCCCCGGTCGATCCCGGCGACTACTGCCTGGCCACCTCCCCGATCCAGCAGACCCTGGACCCGACGGAGCGGGATATCTCGGTCGCGGCCGGGGAATCCCTGGACGACGTGAATTTCCGCTACCTGCTTGGCAACACCGCCATTGCCGGTTGGGTTTACATCGACGAGAATGCGAACGACATACGCGATGCGGGTGAAGGTTCGATCTCGGGCGCCCTGCTCACGCTCAAAGCCGGTGCCTGCCCTGGTGGGGCCGACATCGTCACCGTCGAATCGGACACCAGCGGGCGCTTCGTGATCATGCCGGTCGATCCCGGCGATTATTGCCTGGCCACCTCCCCGATCCAGCAGACCTTGTATCCCGCCCACCAAGCTGTCTCAGCAGTCAGCGGCGTCTTCCTGGACGAGGTGAACTTCCGCTACCTGCTCGAACCCCTGGCGACGGACACACCCGTCCCGACGGCGACCCCCTCCTTACCGATGGCAGCCTTCCTGCAAAACGCCAACTGCCGCATGGGCCCGGACGGGCGCTATGGCGTGGTCACCTCGCTGCTCAAAGGACAGACGGCCTTGATCGAAGGGCGCAATCAGGAGGGCACCTGGTGGTGGATTCTCATCCCCGGCACCAACGCGCATTGCTGGGCATCGGGCAGCCTGGTGGAGGTCAGCGGCGATTTATCCGGGCTGAGAGTGATCATTCCCCCGCCTCTGCCCACGGAGAAGCCGACGGCGGTGCCGGGTTGCTGGGTATATAACCAGCAGCAACAAAAGGTGTGCGTGGCTCCCTGTCCACCCAACGCCAAGTCATTTGGGGCATGCACCCAATAAGCCCTCCGGGCAGGTAAAGAAGCAAAACGGGACGACAGGAAACCCTGCCGTCCCGAATACTACCTCGGATAAGTGCCGGGCATCTTCAATGCACACGGCATGATCGGTCCCTCCTAAAACAGTTTTAGCACCGCCCCGCTCGCCAGGGCGAAGAGCGCTGCCGGCAGGAAGCTCAGCACCACCGTCGCCACGGCTGTGACCGCCGTGGTCAGGTCAAGCCACGACTCACTGGACGTCTCTGCCGCGCCCTCGTGCATGTACATGACCACCACCACACGCAGGTAGTAGTATGCGGAGATCAGCGAAGTGATAACGCCGATGACCGCCAGGCCGACGAAGCCGCCCTCGATGGCCGTGCGGAACAGGTAGAACTTGCCGATCAAGCCCAGCGTGGGCGGCAGGCCGGTGAGCGAGAGCATGAAGATCGTCATCGCCGCAGCCAGGAGCGGTTTGCCCTTGCCCAACCCGGCGTAATCGCTGATCTCCAGGCCCCGGCCCTCGGCCTTCTCCAGGGCGATGACCACCGCCCAGGCACCGAACATGGTGATGGCATAGGCGACCAGGTAAAAAAGGGCCGAAGCGACCGCGTCGGCCTTCACTGCCGTCTTGCCGAAAGAGACGAAGGCCATCAGGATATAGCCGGCTTGGGCGATGCTGGAGTAACCCAGCAGGCGCTTGATGTTGGTCTGCGCGATGGCGACCAGGTTGCCGACCACCATGGTCAGGGCCGAGAGGCCCCACAGCACCGGTACCAGGTCCGCCTCCAGGGCCGGGAAGGCGGTCACGAAGATGCGCAGCAGGGCGGCGAAACCGGCAGCCTTCGCACCGACGGTCATGAAGCCGGTCACCGAGGTGGGTGCACCTTGATAGACGTCCGGAGTCCACATGTGGAACGGCACCGCGGCGACCTTGAAGCCGAAGCCGATCAGGATCAGCGCCGCGCCGATCAGCGCCAGGTAGTGCGTGGAGGGAGCCGCCAGCACGTCGGAGGTGATGCCGCTCAGCGCGGTCGTTCCGGTGGCGCCGAAGACCAGGGCCACGCCGTAGACCACGAAACCGGTGGCAAAGGCGCCCAGCAGGAAGTACTTCAACCCGGCTTCCTCCGACTCGGCCCGCGGGCGGGCAAAGGCGGCCAGCACGTAGAGCGGGATGGAGAGCAGCTCCAGGGCCAGGAAGACCACGATCAGGTCCGTGGCCTGGGCCATCAGCAGCATGCCCGAGACGCTGAACATCATCAGCACGTAATACTCACCGCGCTCGATGTTCATGCGCTTGAGATAGCCATAAGCCAGGGCGATGCCCAGCAGCCCGCTGGCCAGGAAAAGGACGTTCAGGAAAGTGGAAAACCCATCCGCGACGACCATGCCGTTGAACGCGGGTTTCATCTCCTGCCCGGCGTACGCCAGGGTCACGCCCAACGCACCGGCAAACCCGGCTGCGGACAGCAGCGCTGTGATGCCCTTGCGGCCCTTGGGGATGAACAGGTCGGCGATCAGGACGACGCACGCCCAGATGACCAGGATGACCGTCGGGTAAATCACCTTGAGGTTGGCTATGGATTCGGAAAGGGTCATAAGAACTCCTACCTCGCCCATCCCCACCCCATCCCTCCCCTTCCCTCTCCTGCAGGAGAGGGAAGGGGAGGATAGCCGGAGGCCGGGCGGGGCAAGGTGAGGTTTTAATGCATCGCCACGGCTGCAGCCTGGAAGACGGCCGCCAGCTTGCCCACTGCGGGCGCCATCAGGTCGAAGAACGGCTTCGGGTAGAGGCCGATCCAGAAAATGACGACCAGCAGCGGGACGAGGGTGACGATCTCGCGCCAGTTCAGGTCCTTGAGCTTCTTGTTCTCGTCCTTGTCCAGCGGGCCGAGGAACATGCGCTGGTACATGTACAGGATGTAGATGGCGGCCATGATCACGCCGACCGCGCCGATGCCAGCGAACCAGGGCGAGCCGATGGCCTTCGAGCCGAAGGCGCCCAGCAGGATGGTGAACTCGCCGACGAAGCCGTTGAGCCCTGGCAGGCCCATCGACGACAGAGCCACGATCAGGAACAGCGCCCCGTAGAGCGGCATGATCTTCCACAGTCCGCCGAAGGCATCGAAGTCGCGCGTGTGGCGGCGTTCGTAGATCATGCCGACCAGGAGGAACAGCGCCCCCGTGCTCAGCCCGTGGTTGACCATCTGCAGGATGCTGCCCTGGATGCCCAGCGGGTTGAGGGCGAACAGGCCCAGCATGACGAAGCCCAGGTGGCTGACCGAGGAGAAGGCGACCAGCTTCTTGACGTCTCGCTGGGCGTAGGAGACCGCCGCGCCGTAGATGATCCCGATCACCGCCAGCAGCGCCATCCAGGGCGCAGCCTTGACCGTCGCCTGCGGGAAGAGCTGCAGGTTGAAGCGCAGGAAGCCGTAGGTGCCCATCTTCAGCAGGACACCCGCCAGGATGACCGAACCGGCCGTGGGCGCTTCCACATGGGCGTCGGGCAGCCAGGAGTGCAGCGGCCACATCGGCACCTTGATGGCGAAGGCCAGGGCAAAGGCCAGGAAGAGCCACATCTGGATGTTCGCCGGGATGCCGCCCTTGGCGATCAGGTCCGGCACCAAGAAGGTGCCCTGGTTAATGCCCAGCCACAGGATGGCGAGCAGCATCAGGATGGAGCCGGCCATGGTGTACAGGAAGAACTTGAGGGCGGCGTAGATGCGCCGCGGGCCGCCCCAGATGCCGATCAGGAAGTACATCGGGATCAGGGTGAACTCCCAGAAGATGTAGAACAGGAACAGGTCCTGGGCCAGGAAGACGCCGGTCATGCCCACTTCCAGCAGCAGGAAGAAGAGCATGAACTCCTTGACCCGCTCCTCAACCGCCGTCCAGGTGGACAGGATCGAGAGGGGGGTCAGGAAAGTCGTCAGCAGGACGAGCAGCACGCTCAGCCCGTCCACGCCCATGGCGAAATAAATGTTCCAGCCGGCGACCTGGATCCAGGGCAGCTTGAAGCCCAGCTGCAGCCCGGGGTCCGCGGCGCGGAACAGGGTCAGCATCCAGATCGACAGGCCGAAGGTCAGCAGCGAGGTGACCACGGCCGTCCAGCGCATGGCGTTCTTCCGCTCCGCGGGGATGAAGAGCAGGGCCAGCACACCCACCAGCGGGAAGAAGGTCACCAGGATGAGGGGGTTCAGCAAGAAGTTCATAGTCCGTCCTCTCCCCTCGCTCCCCTCACCCCACTCCCGTCTCCCAATGGGAGATGGACCGGGGCTGAGGGGAAAGAGGGAAACTCCTATTATTTCAAGATCAGATAACCTACGATAATGACTACACCAACCAGCACGGCCAGGGCGTAACTGCGCACGAACCCGTTCTGGACCCGGCGCAGGGAGGCGGCGAGGCGCTTGGTCAGGTTGCCCAGGCCGTTGAAGAAGGCATCGACGCCCTGCATGTCGATGCGCAGGCTGAGCACCGTGCGGGACAGCCACTGGTAACCGGCGGCGATGACCTTATCGTGGAACCAATCGTGCCAGAAGCGGGCGTCGATCACGTCCGCCAGGAAACGGGAAACGGCGGCATAGGGTCTCAGGATGAGGGCGGCATAGATCTCGTCCACCATCCATTTGCTTTCCATGCCGATGAACACAGGCCCGAGCAGTTTTTTCAGTGGATCCTTCTGTCCCGCCTCGAGCGGCCTGCGCTGGTAGAGCAGCCAGGACAGGGCAATGGCGGCCAGCGCCAGGAACGTGGACAGGCCGGCGACGGTAAGGTTGAACTCACCGACCTCCACACCGGGGATGGTATGAGCGAGCCAGTTGGTCAGCCAGTGCAAGCCGGGGAAATTGAGCAGGCCGCCAAAGGCGGCCCCCACCGCCAGGAGGACGAGCGGCACGGTGACGACCAGCGGGCTTTCCTCAGCGTGTCCCGCGGCGGCGTGGCGGGGCTTGCCGAAGAAGACCATCCAGATCTGCCGCCCCATGTAGAAAGCGGTAAAGAAGGCTGCGGCGGTCAGCAGCCAGTAAACCGCCGGGAACTCCCGGAAGGCGTCCGCCAGGATCTCGTCCTTGGACCAGAACCCGGCGAAGGGGACGATGCCCGCCAGCGCCAGCGCCCCGACCAGGTAGAGCCAGAAGGTGACCGGCATCTGCTTGCGCAGGCCGCCCATGTTGCGCATGTCGCCCGGGTCAAACGCTTCGACAGGCTCAGCGTCCCCGCGGTGCCCGGAGCCTGCCCCGAGCGCAGACGAGGGGTGGTGAGCAAGATGGTGATGCCCGCGCTCCATCCCCAGGATGACCGAACCGGCCGAGAGGAATAATAATGCTTTGAAGAAGGCGTGCGTGACCAGGTGGAACATCCCGGCGACGAAGGCACCCATCCCGACCGCCGCCACCATGAAACCCAACTGGCTGATGGTCGAGTAAGCCAGGACCTTCTTGATGTCGTACTGGCCGACGGCGATCGTGGCGGCGAAGAGCGCCGTCACCGCGCCGACCATCGCCACGATGTACTGCGCCTCGGGCACGAGCATATACAGGGGTGCCGAGCGCGCCACCAGATAGACGCCCGCCGTGACCATCGTGGCGGCATGGATCAGCGCCGAGACCGGGGTCGGGCCGGCCATGGCGTCCGGCAGCCAGACGTACAGCGGCAACTGCGCCGACTTCCCGGTCACGCCGATCAGCAAGAACAGAGTGATCGCCAGGATGATGCCCGGCGAGGTCGCCGCCATGGCCGGGGCTGCGGCGAAGACGTCGCCGAAGGTCAGGCTCCTGAAGGCCCAGAAAATGGTGAGGGCGGCCAGCAGGAAGCCGAAGTCGCCGATGCGGTTGGCGACCAAGGCCTTCTTGGCGGCCAGGGCGTTGGCCAGGCTGGGCCGGCCCAGGGTGTCCATCTCGTACCAGAAGCCGATCAGCAGGTACGAGCACAGGCCCACGCCCTCCCAGCCGACGAAGAGCATCAGGTAGCTGTCGCCGCTGACCAGGATCATCATCAGGGCGATGAACAGGTTCATGTAGACGAAGAAGCGGCGGAAGCGGCCCGGGTCGTTCTTGAAACGCACGTCCTCGTGCATGTAGCCGATGGCGTAGACGTGGATCAGTGTGCCGACGCCGGAGACGACCAGCATCATGGTCACCGACAGGGTGTCCACGTTGAAGGCCCAGGGGACGTTCAGCGCGCCGATGCGGATCCACTCGGCAAACGGGACCACGACCGCCGCGCCGCCCCCGGCTCGCAGGGCGACCCCCAGCAGAGCCGAGACGACGAAGGCGAGCCCCGAGGCCGCGCTGGCAACTGCGCCGACGGCTTTCTCCTCCATCCGGCTGCCGAAGATCAGGTTGAACAGCAGCCCGGCGACCGGTAGGAGCACGATCAGCGGAACGAGGTTAAAAAGACTTGAGATCATTGCTTGGTTGAGGAGCATGTTTACTCCATAATCCGTAATTCATAAAACGTAAACCAAAAAGCCATTGCGTTTTACTCTTACGTTTGACATTATCCTTTCATGCTGCTCATGATGTCCACATCGATGTTGTGCTTGGTGCGGAAGATGATCACGATCAGCGCCAGGCCGACCGCCACCTCCGCCGCCGCCACCGTCATGACGAAGAAGACGAAGATCTGACCGGTCAGCACGTTAAAGGAACGCGAAAAGGACAGGAAGGCCAGGTTGGCGGCATTCAGCATCAGCTCGATGGACATGAAAATGACCAGCGGGTTGCGCCGGATCAGGACGCCCAGCGCTCCCAGGATGAAAAGCATCGCCGAAACTGCCAGATAATAAGAAAGGGGCACCACGTTCATAAGGTTTGTTTTTCAGGGATTCATCAAAACATAAAACGGTCTTCCAACTCTTTTTGTTTTATGTCTTACGTTTTTTGTTTTTCTATCCCTGCTCTCCTTTCTCTTTTTTGGTCATGACGATGGCTCCGATCATCGCCACCAGCAGCAGGACCGAGGTGACCTCGAACGGCAGCAGGTACTGGTTGAACAGCGCCGCGCCCAGGGTCTGGATTGTGACAGGCGAGTTGAGCTGCACGCCCGGGTCGGCCAGGCCGGTGGTGATCCTCAGGCGCTGGAAAAGCAGGAAGCCTGCCTCGCCGGTCAGGATGACGGCCAGGGCGATCGCCAGCGGCCGCTGCCAGGGCAGTCCCACCGCCCGGGGCAGCTTTTCCGCGCCCAGCAGCATGATGACGAACAGGAACAGCACCATGATGGCCCCGGCGTAGACCGTCACCTGGGCCATGGCGATGAACGGCGCGCCCAGCAGCAGGTAGAAGACCGCCACGGTGGCAAAGTTCAGCACCAGGAACAGCGCCGCGTAGACCGAGTTGCGGCTGACCAGCAGGCCGATGGCCGAGGCCACCGCCACGCCGGCCAGGATGATAAAGAGGATTAGCGTCAGGTTCATAAGCACCTTTGAGGATCCAGGTATTAGGGATCAGGGATTGGGTAAAAGGTCTTGAATCCTAATCCCTGATCACCCATTTCCTAATTACCTAATCCTGCGGGTCTTTCATCTCCGGCACCGAGCGGGTGTAAACGCCGGGCGGGGTCTTTTGCGGGGTCGGCTGACCGCCTTCCGGGACCGGCTCGATGAGCATTTCTTTGGGGTAGATCGCCTGGCCCCGGTCGGTAAAGGAGAGCTCGTAGTTGTCACCCAGCACGATCGCCTCGGTCGGGCAGGCGTCCTCGCAGAAGCCGCAGAAGATGCAGCGCAGCATGTTGATCTCGTACGTGCTGGCATAGCGATCGCCGGGGGAGAAGCGCTTTTCGTCCGTGTTTTCCGAGGACTCGACGAAGATGGCGTCCGCGGGACAGGCCGCGGCGCACAGCGAGCAGCCGATGCATTTCTCCAGGCCGTTGTCGTAGCGTTTCAGCACATGCCGGCCGCGGAAGCGCGGCTTGACCGGTTTCTTGACCTCCGGGTACTGGATCGTCACCGGCTTATCGAACGTCACCCGGAGCGTCGTCCAGAGACCACGCACCAGCTCGACGAACGGCTCAACGACGCGCATGGTCTTTCCTCCTCAACGAGCGGTCGATCATGGCGACCGCAATGCCTGCTACCAGTAAAGACGCCACCGGTACGGTCCAGATGAGCAGCTTGTTGACCTGCTGCGCCAGGACGATCCCGACGGCGGTAATGAAGATCGCGGCCAGCGAGAGCGGCAGGAGCACCTTCCAGCCGAATTCCATCAGACGGTCGTAGCGGATGCGCGGGAAGGTCGCCCGCACCCAGATCATGCCGAATAAAAGGATGAAGACCTTCGCGAAGATGTAAAACGGACCCAGCCAGGGCGTGCGGTCTACGCTGAAGACCGTGTTGGAAAGGAACCAGAACTCGCGGTAACCGCCGAAGAAGAGCGTGGCGGCGATGGCGCAGATGGCGATCATCTTGACGTACTCGGCCATGAACAGCAAGGCGAACTTCATCCCCGAATACTCGGTATGGTAGCCGGCGGTCAGCTCCTGCTCCGCCTCGGGCATGTCGAACGGAGCCCGGTTGACCTCCGCCAGCGTGGCGATCAGGAAGATGGCCATCCCGACCGGTTGCAGCACGCCAAACCACATGTCCTTTTGCGCGGCGACGATGTCCACCATGCGCATCGTCCCGGCCAGCAGGATGGCGGCCACGAAGGACAGCCCCAACGAGATCTCGTAGCTGATCATTTGCGCCGAGGAGCGGATGCCGCCCAGCATGGCATACTTGTTGTTCGACGACCAGCCGGAGAGCACGATACCGTAGATGGCAATGGAGGCCACCGACATCATGTAGAGCACGCCGATGTTGATGTCGGCAATGTACAGGGTCAGCTTATAGCCGAAGATGTTCAGGTCCGGCCCCCACGGCACCACGGCAGTGATGACCACCGCCGGGACAACCGTGATCACCGGGGCCAGGACGAAGATCAGCTTGTCGGCCTGGGCCGGGATCAGCTCCTCTTTGAAGACCAGCTTGATCGCGTCGGCGATGGGCTGCAGGATGCCCCACGGGCCGGCGCGGTTGGGGCCGACGCGCGCCTGGATGCGGGCCAACACCTTGCGCTCGTAGAGCGTCAGGTAGGCAAAACCGCCCAGCAGCAGCATCACCAGGACGAACCCTTTGATGACCCATTCAAGGATCAATCCATAATTCATGGACGCCTTCCTTAGGCTTTCTTCAGCTCGGCGACAGCCGGGGCGTGGATCGGGAAGCCCATGCTGCGCGGCAGGAGCACGACCGAGGCGGGGACGTTCTCGTCCACGACCACCCGGGCCTTGGCCGCCGTACCGTTCAACCGGACTTCGGCCGTCCCGTCCAGCCCGAGCTTTTTCGCCCCGTCAGGATGCAGGGCCACGGTTAGCTCGCCGATGCGCTCCGTGAGCAGCCCGGAGGTCGCCACGGTGACGCCGCGGTCGTACAGGCGCGTCACCGGCACGGCCAGCCACTGGTTTTCCTTGGGACGGGGTCCCCCTCTCCCCTTGGGAGAGGGGATGGGGGTGAGGGCCTTCAGCGCCAGCTGCACGCCCAGTCCCTGGGAGTTCTCATAGGTCGTGCCGCCGTAATACAGGTCGCCGCGCCCGACGATCGGCCACTGCTCGCTGACCTCGGCCAGCTTGCGGTAGGAAATGCCCGCAAAGGCCGGGGTCTCGGCGGCAAGCCTTTCCATCACCAGCAGCGGCGAGCGGCCTTCGAGCTCGACCCCGGCCGCCTTGGCGAGTTGGGCCGTGATGGCGAAGTCGGGGCGCGTCTCGGGCAGCGGCCGGACCGCCGGGTAGAAGCGCTGGACGCGCCGCTCGCCGGAGGTAAACGAACCTTCGCGTTCGGTGAACGCCTGGGCCGGCAGGACCACGTCCGCCAGCCTGGCCGTCGCCGTCGGGAAGAGCTCCTGGACGATGACGAACTTGGCTTCCTTCAGCGCCTGCGCCAGGGCCGGGTCGTCGCCGGCCGGGTCGGCCGCAACGACGTAAACGGTCTTGCCCTTCAGCGCCTTGGCCAAATCGGGTTCAGCCTTGAAGCCCAGCTCCCAGGCGCCCTGGTCATTGGCCCGCGGCCAGACGCCGATCAGGCCATTGTTGGCTTTGTTGACATGCTTGGTCTCGACCAGTAAATTGGCGCAGGCGGACGCCAGGGCGGAGGAGCCTTCCAGCCCCAGGCCATCGCTGCCGTACAGCACGACCAGGTTCTCGGCCGTGGAGATCGCCTCGCCAACCTTGGCTTTTTTGGCCAGCCCGGTGACGGTCGCGGCCTCGTCGCCGTAGGCGTAGCGCACGACGAACTTGGCATACTTTTCCAGCTTGGTGGCGCGCCCGCCGGCGACGATCAGCGTTGCCCCGCGCCTGGCCGCCTGCTTGATGCGCAGGTGCCAGATCGGGGCTTCGTTGTACAGGTCGGAGGCGGCCACCAGGATGGTCGTACCGGCACCCATGTCCTTGAAATTGGTACCCGCACTCACGCCGACCTGGGCCGTCAGCTCGCCGCCGCCCATGGGTGTGTACAGTAGGGCCTCACCGCCCAGGCCGTCCGCCAGCTGCTTGAGATTGAACAGGTCCTCGTTGCTCAGGCGCCCGCCCGCAAGGATGACGGCGTCGCTCTTGGCGCTGCGCAGCTTCTTGGCGGCCTGCTCGACGGCGCCGTCCCACTTGGAAACTTCCTGCTTCTTGCCGACCTTGACCAGCGGCTTGCCCAGCCGGCCAGCGTCCTCGGTGAAGTGATAGGCGAAGCGGCCCTTGTCGCAGATCCAGATCTCGTTGACGGCCTCGTTCTGGCGCGGCATGACGCGCTTGACCACCACCTTGCCGTTCGACTTGGCCTCGCGGCGGGTGTTGAAGGTGATGTTGCAGCCCACCGGGCATTGGGCGCAGACCGAGGCGGCCGACTTCAGCTCCCATGGACGGGCGCCGAAACGGAAATCGGCCGTGGTCAGCGCCCCGACCGGGCAGATGTCGGTGGTGTTGCCGGAAAAGACCGAGTTGAAGCCCGGCTCGGAGTTGGTGACGATCTCCATCGTCCGGCCGCGCTGGTAGAAGCCGAGCACGGACTCGCCGGCCACCTCGTCCTGGAAGCGCACGCAGCGGGCGCACTGGATGCAGCGCTCGCGGTCCAGCCAGATCAGCTCGCCCAGCGGGACGTGCTTCTCCAGGTGCTGCTTCTCGTCGTACAGGAAGCGGCTCTCGGCCGGGCCGTAGCGCATGGTCAGGTTCTGCAGCGGGCACTCGCCGCCCTTGTCGCACACCGGGCAGTCCAGCGGGTGCGAGGTCAGCAGAAACTCAAGGATGTCGTGCTGGCTGGCCCTGGCCTTCTCGGAGGCGGTCAGCACCACCATGCCCTCGGAGACCGGGGTGGTGCAGGCGGTCTCCAGCTTGGCGCCGAACTGGATCTTGGGCCGGCCGTTCTCCATGACCACCTGGCCGCTTGCCCGGTCGACCATCGGCCGTCCCACCTCGACCAGGCACAGGCGGCACATGCCGACCGGCTCCATCTTCGGGTGGTAGCAGAAGACCGGGATGTCGATGCCGATCCCCTTGGCCGCGTTCACGATCAAAGTACCTTCGGGCACGGAGACTTGCATGCCATCTATAGTCAATGTGACTTGTTTCGTCATAATCGCTCCGCAGTAAAACGTAATCCGTAATGCGTAATTACGTTTTACGCCTGATGTTTTACTTCAAAGTCAGCCGGGAAACGCTCGATCCCGGTGACCGGCGCCATGGTGGCGAACTCGCCCAGCGCACACAGGCACTTGTTCTGCATCTCCCTGGCCACATTGTGCAGCAGGTCCACATCTTCGCGGGTCATGCTGCCGTCCTGGATGCGGTCGATCAGGTGCATCATCCAGTAGGTGCCTTCCCGGCAGGGGGTGCACTTGCCGCAGGATTCGTGCTTGAAGAAATGGATCGTCTTGCTGATCACCCAGCCGATGCTGAGTGTGTCGTCGATCACGATCACGGACGCCGATCCCAGGTCCGCGCCCAGGGTGCGCACCGAGGCGTAGTCCATGGGCGTGTCGAGGGCCTTGTCGTCGGCCACGATCAGGGACGAGGAGGCACCGGCGGGCATGATGGCCTTGACCGGCCGGTCGTCGATGATCCCGCCGCCGTGCTCGTAGATCAGCTTGCGGAAGGTGGTGCCCAGGGGCAGTTCGTAGTTACCCGGTTTCTTGACCCGCCCGGAGAGGCTGAAGATCTTGACCCCGGGGCTGTTCGGCCGTGCCCAGCGACTTGTGCCACTCGGCGCCCCTGGCGACGATCAGCGGCAGGTTGGTCAGCGTCTCGACGTTGTTGACCACGGTCGGCTTGCCGAACAGGCCGTAGGCGGCCGGGAAGGGCGGGCGCAGGCGCGGCTGGCCCAGCTTGCCCTCCAGCGACTCGAGCAGGGCGCGTCTCCTCGCCGCAGATGTAGGCCCCGGCGCCCAGGTGGGTGTGGATGTCGCAGGGAATAGTCCGTGCCGAAGAGCTTCTCGCCCAGCATGCCGGCCTGCTCGCATCTCGGCCAGATCGCCGGTCCAGGTCGCGGGCGATGTCCCAGAACTCGCCGCGCAGGTAAATGTAGGCCGGCTTGGCCTGGACGGCGTAAGCAGGCAGATGGCCACCCCTTCCAGGAACTGGAAGGGGTTGCCTTCCATGATCTCGCGGTCTTTGAACGTGCCCGGCTCGGATTCGTCGGCGTTGGCGACCACGTAGGTGGGGAAGACACCCTTGGGGATGAACGACCACTTGACCCCGGTGGGGAAACCCGCCCCGCCGCGGCCGCGCAGGCCGGAGGCCTTGACCAGGTCGATGACTGCGCCGGGCTGCATCCCGGTCACGGCCTTCTGGAAAGCCTCGAAGCCGCCGTTCTGGCGGTAGACGTCCAGCTTCTTGATCCCGGGAATTTCCCGGTGGCGAAGGAGCAGGTGAGCTCATTATTGGGACTCCTTCCTGCTCTTCTTGAGCGTCGTCGATCAGCTCCATGGTGCGGTCCACGGTCATGATTCTCGTGATACTCGAGTGCGGTCGCGGCCTTGCAGCTGGAACATGGGCGCCTTGTCGCAGGCCGCCAGGCACGTCACCGTCTCGACGGTGATCAGGCCGTCGGAGGTGGTCTCGCCCAGCTTGACGCCCAGGTTGCCGCACAGCTCGGCCAGGAACCGGTCGGCGCCGCGCAGGGCGCAGGGCAGGTCGGTGCAGACCTGCATGCGGTATTTTCCGGCTTCCCGGTCATGGAAGAGGGTGTAGAAGCCCACGACCGAGGCCACCTCGGTGGTGGTGATCTCCAGCAGGCGGGCGATGTCCTCCATCGCTTCCTTGGTGATATAACCGCCTTCCCGCTGCACCAGGTAAAGCAGCGGCATGACCGCCGAGCGCTTCTGCTCCGGCGGGTACTTGGCCAGAATGTTCTTCACTTCCTCTGGGTATTTTTCAGCTAACATGATGCCTCACAAATTGCCCCTCCCCCCAACCCCTCACCCCTTCCCCTCTCCCGATGGGAGAGGGGCAGGGGTGAGGGAGGGCGAGGGAAACTTATCGGTCAATGTCGCCCAGAACGATGTCCACGCTGCCGATAATGGCGATCAGGTCGGCCACCAGCACGCCCTTGCACATCAGCGGCATGGCCTGCAGGTTGTCGAACGACGGCGTGCGCCAGTGGATACGGTACGGTTTCGGCCCGCCGTCTGATTCCAGGTAGACGCCCAGCTCGCCGCGCGGCGATTCGACCGCGCTGTAGACCGAACCCTTGGGGGCGTTGAAGCCCTCGGTCCACAGCTTGAAGTGATGGATGAGCGCCTCCATGCTCACGCCGATCTCCGAGCGCGGCGGCGGGACGAACTTGTAGTTGTTCGAGCGCACCGGGCCGAAGGGCAGCCTGTTCAAGGCCTGCTCGACGATGCGCAGGCACTGGCGCATCTCCTCGATGCGCACCAGGTAGCGGGCGTAGACGTCGCCCTCGGGGCGGGTGGGGACCTCGAAATCGTACTGCTCGTAGCCCGAGTAGGGCCGGGCCTTGCGCAGGTCCCACTTGACGCCGCTGGCGCGCAGCAGCGGTCCGGTCACGCCCAAGTTGAGGGCGTCCTCGGCGGAGAGCTTGCCGATGCCAAGGGTCCGGTCGAGAAACAGCGGGTTGCGGGTCAGCAGCGCTTCGTACTCGTCGACCCGCTTGGGAAAGGTCCGCAGAATCTCGCGCACTGCAGCCTCGAACTCGACCGGCACGTCCCGCCACAGCCCGCCGGGGCGGATGTAGGTGGTCATCATGCGCTGGCCGGAGCACATCTCCATGATATCCAGGATGTACTCGCGCTCGCGGAAGCAGTACAGGAACATCGACATGGCCGCCAGGTCGAGGGCCGCCGTGCCCAGCCAGACCAGGTGTGACTGGAAGCGCGGTCAGCTCGGCCAGGATGACGCGGATCACCTGGGCCCGTTCGGGCACGTCCAGGCCGACCAGCTTCTCGACCGCCATGCAGTAGGCCAGGTTGTTGCCCACCGGTGTTCATGTAGTCCAGGCGGTCGGTCATGACCTCGGCCTTCTGGTAGGTCTTGGCTTCCATGTTCTTCTCGACGCCGGTGTGCAGGAAGCCGACATCGGGGATGCAGTTGATGACGATCTCGCCGTCCAGCTCGAGCAGCAGGCGCAGCACGCCGTGCGTGCTGGGATGCTGCGGCCCCATGTTCAGGAGCATGGTCTCGCCCTTGAGCGCGCGCGGTCGGAGACCAGGTGCTTCAGTTGATCGACGGAGATTTCTTGAATGTCGGGCATGGCCGCTATTCCTTGGCGTACGGCTTGCGCAGGTTGATTTCCTCGAAGTTGAACGTGAATTGCGGCCTCCTCGTAGCCCAGCGGGTAATCCTTGCGCAGGGGATGGCCCTCCCAGTCGGCGGGCATCAGGATGCGGCGCAGGTCGGGGTGGCCGCTGAACTTAATGCCGAACATGTCCCACAGCTCGCGCTCGCGCCAGTTGGCGTTGCGATAGACGGCGGAGACGGTCGGCAGGGACGGGTTCACCCCCGGCACCGGGGCGCGCAGGTCGAGGGTCAGGTGGTCGGAAAGCGAGGTGAGCTCATAGACCACATGGAAGCGCGGCGCTTCCTGCGGCCAGTAGTCCACGGCGGTCATGGCCGAGAGTAGCTCGAAGCCCTGACCCAGGGCCTGGCGGCAGGCCTCGGCGATCTTCTCCGCCGGGACGACCAGGCTGACTTCGCCGCGGTGCTCGGAGGCAGTCGCCCCGAAGTCCTGTTTCAGTTTCTCGACGAGCGGTTCGAGTTTTTTATCCATGAAATAAAACCTCGCTGCGGTAAGAAAGGGCACGAATGGTTGTATCCATGGGTTTCGTGTTCCTTCGTGCCCTTTGTGCTGCGCTTATTTCTTGGCTTCGGCGAACTTCATGGCATTGACTTTTTCGTACAGGGTGACGATGCCGTGGATGAGCGCTTCGGGGCGCGGCGGGCAGCCGGCCACATAGACGTCCACCGGCACGACCTCGTCCACGCCCTGCATCGATGGCATAGTTGTTGAACACCCCGCCGCAGGAGGCGCAGTCGCCCATGGCGATGACCCACTTGGGCTCGGGCATCTGGTCGTACAGGCGGCGCAGGACGGGTGCCATCTTGCGCGTCGTCCGCCCGGCGACGATCATCAGGTCCGACTGGCGCGGCGAAGCCCGCATCAGCTCCATGCCGAAGCGGCACATATCGTAATGTGCAGCCTGGGCGGACATCATTTCGATGGCGCAGCAGGCCAGGCCAAAAAGCATCGGCCACATGGCGTTGGTGCGGCTCCAGTTGACCGCCTCCTCCAGTGTCGTGGTGACGACGCCCATGTTGCCAAGTTTCTGTTCTACTCCCATTCGAGGGCTCCTTTCTTCCACGCGTAAAAGTAACCTACCAATAAGATGAGAATGAAAACGAGCATCTCTGCCAGGCCGAACAGGCCCAGCTGGCGGAAGACGATCGCCCAGGGCAGGAAGAAGATGGTTTCAATGTCGAACAGGATGAACAGGACGGCGATGAGATAGAACCGCACCGGCATGCGGCGCGTGCCGGGGCCGATGGGGTTCATGCCGGATTCATACGGCATCGATTTTTCGGGGGCCGGGCGCTTCGGGCCGAAGAGCGTGCCCAGGCCTATGGCGATAAAAGCGATCAGGGTGGTTACCAGTACAAAAACCGCGATGGCGGCGTATTCGAGAAGCATAGGCTCTCCTCAGAGCTGGAGGGTAAGCAGCACACCGGTTGGCAAGTATAACACAAACAGGTTTGCGAAATGCCGGTGCGCATTGCCTCAAATAAAATGTAACTATAGGTAAGGTCGTTGCCTCAAAAAGGATGTTACTCTACGGCAGAAGCTTTTGCAATGCCGGAGGAGAACATGATGAGTTCAACGCAGCAAGCGGGAGTTACTGGAGGAAATCCGTCCACGGTACCTCAAGGCAAAGAAATCCAAGAAGAAGGCCATGCTGGACGAATTTGTGGCTGCGACGGGTTATCATCGCAAGTATGCGACCCGGCTGCTGAAACATGGCCGTCCTCGGCGGAGTGGCAAGAAGCATGGTCTCCCCAAGGTGTATCGAGGTGAGGTGGTGGTGGCCCTGGAGCAGATCTGGGAAGTGTGTGGGCGGATCTGCTCGAAGCGGCTGCATCCTTTCCTGGGGGAGATGGTGAAGGTGCTGGAGCGGTGCGGGGAGCTGCATCTGGAAGCGGAGACGAAAGCGCTCTTGCTGCGCATGAGTCGCTCGACCATCGATCGCTGTCTGGGGCCAGCCCGCTTCAAGCATCCGCACGGTCTCAGCACCACCAAACCTGGCAGCTTGCTCAAAAAAGCCATCCCAGTGCGGACCTACACTCCCTGGGACGAAGATCATCCTGGCTTTCTCGAAATTGACCTGGTAGCGCACTGTGGGGAGACTACCGAAGGCCAATATCTCAACACGTTGACCTGCGTGGACCTCTTCACCGGCTGGATCGAGTGTCTGGCCGTGCGTCAGCACACCCAGCAAGCCGTTTTCGAAGCTATCCAGACCATGCGTACCCAGCTCCCTTTTCTCTTGCTCGGCCTCGACTCAGACAACGGCAGCGAGCTCATCAACGACCTGCTCTACCACTACTGCCTTTCTGAAAAGATTACCTTTACTCGCTCTCGCCCTTACCGAAAAAACGACCAGGCGCACGTTGAACAAAAGAACTGGTCCGTCGTCCGCCGCCTCATCGGCTATGACCGCTTCGAAACCGAAGCAGAATACCTGCTTCTCCAGAGCATCTACGCTGACTTGCGCTTATACGCCAACTTCTTCCAACCAGTTTTGAAACTGGTCTCGAAACAACTCGTGGACAAAAAACTCCTCAAAAGATATGATCAAGCCGCTACCCCTTTTCAGCGGGTCCTGGCCGCCAAAGATATTCCCTTCGAAGCCAAAGCCCGTTTGACCAACCGGTATGTCCAGCTCAATCCAGTTCAACTGAGAACCACGATCGATGCGAAAGTCGCCCAACTTTGGAAAATATCACGGTAACATTCCGCTTTGAGGCAACGATACCTATATAGTTACATTTTGCTTTGAGGCATCACGGGTGGGCGCCAATTTTCACAAGCTCTAACCGAATTCCTAATTATAAATTAAGGATATCCAAAGACCAAGCTGCGAGGACCGTTTCCTTCTCCACCACTCATGGGAACACGGGCATCCGGGGCGGGGTTCGTAAAAAAGAGCGGCGTGGATCACGCCGCTCCCATCCGGTTTGCTGTCCGCAGGGCTTCACGGGGCAGGCACTCCTCCAATCCGCAGGGATGGATCCCCGAAGAGCAGGAATATCCATGGCTGGCGGAACTGCGCCAGCACGGACCAGTCGGCATTAGTGTAGGTTTCATCGAACTTATTGAGAACGTAGTACTCGCGAATCGCTGCATTCCAGGCTTCCCCGACCGTCGGAGTGCCCTCGGCGATCGCTTTGAAGAAAGCGGTGTTCAGGTCGAACAGGATGGGAAATTGCGCACCGGTGATCGCACCGATATAATCCACCGCGCCGGCAGGGCTCTGCACCAGCATGAATTTCATCATCCCCTCGGCGTTATTGGGCTGCAGGACCGCCGGCTGGGGCGGCATGGAGGCGAAAAGCTCGCCCCACTCTGCGCCGGCATGCTGCTGGCCGAAGATGTCGAGGTACGGCCCGCCCGGAGCTCCAACGGTGAACGTGCCCGTCCCGCAGCCGCCGGCAAAGACGATCGGCAACCGGCTTTCGTTGTGCACGCCGACCATATCCTTGACGGTAACGGCATCGGCCCACAGGTCCATATTGCCATGCCCGATGTAGCTGACAAATCCGGCGCCCTGGTCCATCTGGGCAAGGATGTTTGCCGCGTCGGGGGGCGGGGTTTGGGTACACGGGTTTCCGTCCGGATACAGGCGGACCAACTGCGTCCCGGCCGGAAAGAGGTTGACTACCCGTTCCTGGTTCCGGCAGTAGACCGAATCAAAGCTGGCAGAAGAAATCAAGAGTAGGCGTTTCGCCCAATCCGAGTGGTAGGCGCCGGTCTCATATTGGATGACCTTGGCGACATAGGTCGCCACCTCAACGGCCGTCGAAGCCGGAACGCGGCCGACGGCGATATCGGGGTTCAGGTCGACCTGGTCGATGTTCAGCCGGCCCGGGCGCATCTCCCCGCCGACCTCGCCGTAGATGCCGTTGCCGTTGGAATCCCAATCGTCAAAAGTTCCATCCGCGCGGTAGAGGTCGGCATAATAGAAATCGGTTCCATAGTAAGCCGTATTGAACACCGCCGGGGTATTGATGTCCTCCATCGTGTAGCGCACCGGGAAGACGGCCGCACTGCCGACCAACAGGGCAAACCGAATCCCATTCTTCTTCTGGAAATCAGCCAGGCAGCGCTTGACCTGCTCGGCCAGGTCCTTCCCGCCGCAGCGTTTGTAGATCTCTTCCAGGGTGACCAGCCTGGCCGGCATGCCGGTCTGGTTCTTGTGATCGACCAGCGGGCCAAGGGCGGCCGCGAACTCGGCCGGCGCCACGATCAGCAGGTCGTAATGCGCCAGGTCGTCCGTCGGGGCGGAGGTGGCCGGGGCAGAGGCGGCCGGGGGCGGTGTCGCCGGCAGGGCGGTCGCCGCGCCAGTGGTCGTCGCTGGGACGGGCGCGGCCAGCGGCAGGTTGCAGCCTGTCAGCACCAGCAGCCCGATGCAGGCGATCAGGATCGGTCGATTCATACGGGTATCCTCCCCGCGGCCGGCGGATGAGCTTCCGCCGCCCACGCGACGCCGTTTTGGCAAGGATTCAGGCTTTTGCTGTAATTAATTGTACAGGCATTTCGTCCCAGGTACGACCGTCCAATGACCGGCCGGCCTTTTTCTTGTGCACTCCCCCCCATTGTTTGAAAAAGAACGGGACCTTCTTTGCGAGACACTGGTCGCGGATGTCCTTGACCCAGGCCTCCTCGACCGGCCGCGCCCCGGGACCGGACTCGCCGCCGACGATGACCCAATTAATACCCCGTAAATCGAGACGGGCCAGTGGGCCCAGCAGTGGCTCAAGCGACAGGAACTTGACCTTTGCCCCCGTCCGCCTCAAGTCATCGATGCGGAAGGTGTAATCTTGGTTTTCGACGCTGACCCCCATCCAGATGTTATCCGTCCATTCAATTTGAGGGCTGAGCTCCAGCAGGCGCGCCGAGCGTTTGGTCAAAATCTGGAACTGGTGCCAGTTCACCTGACGCATGACCGCGAAGGTCTTCTGGATGAACTCAACCGGCGCTTTCTCGTGGAACAGGTCGCTCATCGAGTTGACGAAAATAACCTGGGGCGTTTTCCATTCCAGCGGCTTGCTCAGCACCTGTTCGTGCATCGCCAGCTTGAAGCCGTTGGCGTAGTTGGGCTGGCCCATGGCTTGCAGGCGCCTGGCCATGCGCTCGGCATAACACATTTTGCAGCCTGGACTAATTTTGGTGCAGCCGGTGAGAGGGTTCCAGGTGGATTCGGTCCACTCGATACCAGAACGGATAGCCATCTAACAATTCCTCACAAAGCCACTACCTCTTATTTTAGCACATATTGGCACATTTGTTCTATTTATCCCGTTCTGAAAATGGTAGTTCAGGCTGTAATTGTTTCATTCTCTGCTTTGCAGTAAGGTTTAGCTTCGGGAAGAAGCTTTGAGCCTCAGGGGAGTCCAATCTAAAAAAATCGATACCTCTATACCTCTTAAAGATAGTGGGATGACTGGTCCCAAGCAAGAAGGTCCATTTAAGTTTATCCCATGAAAGTGGCTTTCTCACCAACCAATATTTTTTTCTCATTTCGTCCATATAATCTGCAAGCAGTTTTCCCCTCTGACGCTTCACATTCGTGGTTGGGATGTATAGGAGAATTTCCATTCGGGGACGCATCTTTGCTATATAGCTCATTATCTCAAAATCTGGGAGGTTTCCAGATGGGTCAACAATTACAAGTCCAAGTTCCACTTCGTTGGGAGATGGCAGTAACTCCCGAACGACGTCTTCATACTTGCCCGGGTGAAAATGTATATGATCTGAATCCCAACCTTTTCCCTGGCAATAACGTCTGACGTTCGTTTCGAGTTCCGCGAAATTTCGCTCTTCACATTCAATTAAATCTGCTTCATAAGGTATCTGAATTTTCCCCGAATTAACTGAATCAAGAAATACCAGTGGGCTTCCGGAAAGTTTCCCATCGGGTGTATAGCCTTTGCCAGCGGTTAGGTCGATATAACGATATACTTGCCTATAGTAGGCATTCTTCTTTATAAACGCCTGGGTGATTACCAGGTGCATGTCAAAGATTTTAGATAGCTTCTCAATTTTGACTGGTGTTAACTCGCCATAACCTACATTGTCAACTTTCGGCATTAATCCCCTCCCTCGTTTAGTTTATTTACCCCAAATAATCCCTCAAATGCCGGCTCCTGGTCGGGTGGCGCAGTTTGCGCAGCGCCTTGGCCTCGATCCGGCGGATGCACCCGCTTATTTCACAGAAACGGCAAAGGAACTCCCGGATGTCGCTAATTGAACGGTCCGAACTTGAAGACGGTGATCAGGCCCTGCAACAAGACCAAAAAGATGATGCACCCATTGGCTAACATGCGCCTGCGGGGAGCGCCGTCCGTCAACATATCATTTGCGACCACGGCTGTGCCAGCTATCAAGGGAGGCACGCCAGAAAAGGCCGTCCGTGGAGCAATCAGTCCATCGAAGGCAAAGAAGAGCAGAAATAAGCCGGAGACGATCAGCGCGGCAAGCGGAAATCGTTTGATGTGTTTGAGCCGGTCAACCAGGCCGTGCTCGCGATCCAGGGTTGCCAGCGCCACCGCTACAAGAACCAGGGGCAATACGATTGCCTGAGCCAAGGTGTAGTAAGCCAATTTGCCAAAATAAATCACGACTTGCAGAATTGCCCCCAAGGGATTCGCCCGCAGCAGGGGCAGGATCCAGACAAACTGGGACTGCGCGATTTCGGCCGAATAAAAAGCGCCAGTCACCGTGCGAACGTAAAAAAACCAGGTCAGATAAGGTAGAACCGTCAGGGCAACGACCAGGGCCAGCCTGCCGGCCATGCGCAGATCGATTCTCGCCTTGTCCCTCACCACAGCCCAGACCAACCCGATCACCACGGAGGGGAGAAATAACACAAAGGTGCCATAGGCGGTCACTCCGAGGCCGACAAGGAACGCCAGAACGAACATCCTGCCCCGGTCGAACAGGTGGCGGTCTTTTACCTCCTGGAGTGCATAGTAACACAATATGGGGACCAAGAGGTTGAAGAGCTGATTATGGGGGGTCAGCAGGAAAGCTTTAATGACATCGTTGAATACGAGCAGTCCGCCGAGAAAGGTAACCCCCAGGACATTGAATCCCACATCAGTTTGAAAAAAACGCAGGTAAATGGAGAACGAAAGCAGCAACAGCAGGTAATTCACCAGGACGAACAACGCATAGGGGAAAAAGTCATCCTTGTGTTTTGCACTTCCCAGAGACAGGAAAAAGGGCATCAGGCGATCGCGAAGAGGTGACAGCAGATTCTGCAGCCCGGCCACCAGGTAAACCAAGCCCGGTCTGGTCTGATAAAGATTCTTCGGTTCCAATAGTGCGACCGGATGATTGGCATTGCTAATGAACCAGGTGGAATCGTAGTTCTCAACGATGTGAAACGGCCCGAAGATTTTAAAATCCATAGCCTGGTCAAAAAGACTGGCAGGGATATGGTGAAAAAGCAGCAGGCCCAGGGTGAAAAAAAGGCAAAAAACCCCAAATAAAAGGTATGGGAATGCTTCCTTCAACGAGAAATTCCTGCCTGGCATCAACTACCCCAAATAATCCCTCAAATGCCGGCTCCTGGTCGGGTGGCGCAGCTTGCGCAGCGCCTTGGCCTCGATCTGGCGGATGCGCTCGCGGGTCACGTTGAAGTAGCGGCTGACCTCCTCCAGGGTGTGGTCCTTGCCGTCGATCAGGCCGAAGCGCAGCTCGAGCACCTGGCGCTCGCGTTCGGACAACGCCGCCAGGGCGTTCTGCACCTGCTCACGCAGCATCTCACGGGCCGCGGCGTCCATCGGCTCGAGGGCGTCCGGGTCCTCCAGGAAGTCGCCCAGCTGGCTGGAATCCTCGTCCCCCACCGGACCCTCCAGCGAGACTGGCTCCTCGGCCGAGCGCAGGATGCGATCCACCTTGAGGGCAGCGTATTCCCAGTGGCGCTGCACCACCGGGTCGAGCAGCGTCTCCTCGGCCTGGGCGCGCAGCACGAGCTGCACCTCAGCCGGCGTCAGGTAGCCGACCTCCAGGGCCAGTTCCTCGTTGGTGGGCTCGCGGCCCAGCTGCTGGGTCAGGGCGCGCTGGATGCGCAGCAGGCGGGTGATCGACTCGAACAGGTGCACCGGGATGCGGATGGTGCGCGCCTGCTCGGCGATCGAGCGGTTGATCGATTGGCGGATCCACCAGGTGGCGTAGGTGCTGAACTTGAAGCCGCGCCGCGGGTCGAACTTGTTGACCGCCCGCAGCAGCCCCAGGTTGCCCTCCTGGATCAGGTCCAGGAACGAGATGCCGCGCCCCAGGTAGCGCTTCGCCACGCTGACCACCAGGCGCAGGTTGGCCCGGATGATGGCCGCGTTGGCATCGTCGGCGCGCGCCCGGATCGATTCGATCTCCCGGCGCAGCTCCATGGCGTCCGGCAGGTTGCGGTACAGGGTGCGCTGGGTGGGCAGCTCGCCGTGCGCCTGGAGGTGCTTGAGCAGCCAGTCGGCATACTTCGCCGGAAGGATGTAGAAGACCAGGAAGATGGTGTAAGTGTGCGACACCAGGCTGTCCCAAAGCGGGTCCTTGCCCCACATCCCCCGATCCAGGTACAGGCGCAGATACGAGGGCGCCTCGCCCTCCCAGGACTGGCGGAAGGTCTGGGTCTCGACCAGCATGCGGGTCACGTCGGGCAGCTCGATCTTCAGGCGCGCCGCGTCGGCGTGCATGTGCTCCCAGGCGGTCAGCAGCTCCCCCAGGGCGTCGTGATAGATGGCGTATTCCAGCGGGTCGGCCGACCGGCGGCCGCTGCGGCGGCGGCCCAGGGTCAGGATCAGCCGCCGGGATTCGATCATCGTCGCCAAACGGAACTCGCTGTCCCCGTCCAACAGCTTGACCTGGCCGATCTCGCGCAGGTACAGGCGCACCGGGTCCTCGGAGAGCTCGGCGGCCAGCTCGGCGCGGTCCAGCTCGAGCGGCTCCTCCACGACCAGCCCGTTGAGCTCCTCGCCCGGCGGGGGCGGACCCTCCTCCGGCTCGACGGTCAGGTCGATCTCTTCCTCTTCGATCTCCGCTTCCACGACTTCGGGCTCGGGCTCGACCTCCGCCTCCACCACGGCTTTGGGCTCGGGGCGCTCAGCGCTCTTGGGGTGGTGAGGCAGTCGGGGCTTGGGCTTCATTTTACGGGGCATGGATCCTCTTAATAGCGGCCGGTCGACTTCAAGCTGGCTTGATCAAGGCGGCGCAGCAGGAGGCTTTGCTGCTGGACCATTTCTCGATAGGAGGCGGCGCGCAGGTCGCCCGCCTGTTGGGCTTCCTCCTGCAGGAAACGCAGTTGGTTGATGCCCTCGCTCAACACGCTGTGCCGGATTTTGATGACACCGCGGAACAGGTCTTCGAGCAGGCGGTCGTCCACCGAGTTGAGCTTTTCCGACAGCCTCAGCAGGTCCGCGGCCAAGCCGACGAGCGCCTCGGGCAGGTTGGCGCGCAGGTAGCGGTCGGCATCCTCGACATCCTGCTCGAGCGACTGGCGAACCAGGCGGAAGAGCATCTGATGGTCAGTATACCCGAAATCTTCCGGAGCCATGCGGCCCAGGGCGGATTCCTGCAGACCGCGGTCGAGGCGGAAGAGCAGGTCCGGGCGGCGTAAAAGCAGGCTGAGGATGTGGGCCTCGATCTTGCGGGAGGGCGAGGTCGGAGGGGCCACCTCGACCTGAGGAGTTTCCTTCGGCGGGGTGGAAGTCGTGGGACGCGGCCGGGGCCGCCGCCCGCGCCCCGAGAGGCCCAGGGCCGTCACGCCGCTCAAGGCGCGCTCGTCCACCTTGAGGAAGCGTGCCAGCCGCTGGCGGTAGGCGTCGCGCTCGATCGGGTTGGGAAGGTCCTCAATGAGTGGTAACACCTGAGCGGCGATTTCGGATTTGACCTTGGCGTCGTCCAGATCGCGCCCGGCAGCCAGGGCGCCCATGACATGCACCACGATCGGCTGGGCGGCCTCGATCAGCCCTTTCCACTCGGCGGGATCGCGCTGGACGATCTCGTCCGGGTCGAGCTCGTCCGGCATGCGGGCGACGCGCAGGTCGGCCTGCAGACGGGCCTCGTGGCGCAGCAGGCCGCGAGCGTCGAAGGCGAGCTCGTCCTGCCGGTCGAGCGACTGGCGCGCCGCCTCCAGGCCGCGCAGCACGGCCTGCTGCCCGGCGGCATCCGGATCCAGGGCCAGGACGATGCGGCGGGAGAATTTCTTGAGCAGGCGCAGCTGGTCCTCGGTCAGGGCAGTGCCCATGGGCGAGACGGCGTTTTCGAAGCCGGCCTGGTGCAGGGCGATCACATCCAGGTAGCCCTCCACGATGACCGCCTGGTTCGCCGCCCGGATCGGCCGGCGCGCCCGGTCCAGCCCGTAGAGCAGGCGGCTCTTGCTGAACAGGACGGTGTCGGGGGAGTTGAGGAACTTGGGATAATCGTTCGGGTCCAGGATGCGCGCCCCGAAGCCGGTCATCCTGCCGTTCTCGTCGCGAATGGGGATCATCAGGCGGTTGTGGAAGCGGTCGATGAAGCCCCCGGATTCCCTCTGCGAAACGAGGCCGGCGTCGAGCAACTCCTGCTCGGCGTAGCCCTTGTCCTTGAAGTGCTTCAGGGCTGCCTCCCAGCTGTCCGGCGCATAGCCCAAGCCAAAGGTCTCGAGGGTCGCGTCGCTCAGGCGGCGTTTCTCACGCACGTAGTCCAGGGCGGGCTTGCCAGCGGGGGTGTTGACCAGCTGGTGGCGGTAGAAGGTCAGCGCCTCCTCCAGCAGGCCGCGCAGCCGCTCGTGCTCCTCCTTCTCCTCCGGCTTTTGCGCCCGGTAAGCCTCGAGCTTGACCCCCGCCCGGTCGGCCAGGAAGCGCAAGGCTTCTCCAAAATCCCAGTTCTCCTTCTTCATGACGAAGGAGAAAATGTCCCCGCCTTCATTGCATTGGCCGAAGCAGCGCCAGGTCTGCCGGTCGGGCGAGACGATGAAGGAAGGCGTCTTTTCGTTATGGAACGGACACAGGCCGGCATAGTTCTTGCCGGTGCGGCGCAGTTTCACGGTCTCGGAGACCAGGTCGACGATATCGATGCGGGATTTGATTTCGTCAATCTGGGACATGGAAAACGCAATCGTTCAAACAGGAGAGGGAAGGGAATGTCGGCGTGGTTGAATTATAGACGCACTTGAAAGGCGGCGCAAGCCGAGTAAAATCAAGGGTACCCACCAGACCCCGAAAGATCGGCACCATGCGAGCGCTCGTCCGCTGTCTCGACCGACTGATCAGTCACTGCAACCGTGTGCGGGAATTCACCGCCGACCCGGGCTGTGTGCTGCGCATCAGCCCCGGCCGGGTGACCCATGCGCTCTCCCTCCCCGAGGGCGAAATTGCTCCCGGGGCTGGAGCACTCCTGATCCACTACTGGAACGAGCGGATGCCCCCGCTCCCTGCCGGCGGTGCAGATCTCCACTATGCGCTCGACCTGAGCCGCCGCCAGACCCACTCCCTGCGGCTGGTGGCCGGCTACCTGCAATCCGCGGACGAATTTCGGGAGGCGCGCGTGATCGGAGGAGTTACCGTCCTGGCCCCGGTCGGGGAAGCCGACGGGGGCACAACCATGATCCGGCAGTATGGTTTCACCGTCCTGCCTTATCACAGCCCGCTGGGCCGTTTCGGGGAGTTCTGGGAAAACCTTTTCACCTGGGCATTGATGTGGACCTACGCCCCGGCCAGCCTGCGCTTCCGGCGGCTGTGGAAGCTGAGACGCAGCGAGTTCTGGATGACGAGGGAAAAGTTCCTGAAAAATTTTCTTAGATGATGGACGACCGGAGATAAACCGGGATCGATCGTTTCCCCGGACTTAAAATCCCTCTAATTTCGACATATCCGCGGCACCGTCCGCCAGTGAAGCGAGACGCTGCAGTAGGCCCAGGCGGTTTTCCTGCAGTCGCCGGTCCTCGGCCATCACCAGGACCTTGTCGAAAAATTCGTTCACGGCCGGGATCATGGGCACGAAGGCATTCAGGAAATCGTCCACCGAGCCGGGAGCGCCTCGGGCTGCTTCGGCTTTCTGCAGGGCGGCAAACAGGCTCTTCTCGGCGGCTTCGACGAAATTCCCCGGCTCGACCCCAAACCTCGTCGCCTGGTCGCGCGTGATGCGCACGCAGCGGGCGTACGCCGGCAGGATCGTGTTCCAGTCCTTCCGCCCCACCCAGGCGGCGAGCTGTTTGACTGCCCGGGAGGCGGCAGCCGGGTCGTGACCCTGGGCCGCCAGCACCGCGTCGACCGCGTCGTACCGGCCGCCCATGTCCATCAGCACCACGCGCAGGCGCCCGACGATGAACTCCAGCACCTGCGCCAGCACCTCGTCCCCGGCCGGGATCGGCTGGAGGGCTGCGGCGGCTTTCAAGGCCGCGCGCAGGTCGAAGGAAAGATCGTGCTCGATCAGCGGCTGGACCAGGCCCAGGGCGGCACGGCGCAGACCGAAGGGGTCCTTGGCCCCGCTGGGCGCCAGGCCGGCAGCGAACAAGCCGACCAGTGAATCCAGGCGGTCGGCCAGGGCAACCGCCAGACCGGGTTTGGTCGCCGGGGCAGGCTGGTACTGCTCGGCGATGGCCCGTGCCACGGCCGGGTTCTCCCCCGATCGCAGGGCGTACTCGCGGCCCATGATGCCCTGCAGCGAGGTCATCTCCACCACCATGCGGGTCACCAGGTCGGCCTTGGCCAGATGGGCGGCACGGCGGGCATAGACCGCCTCGTCGCCGTCCAGCCCGAGCATCGGAATCAGGGCGTTGACCAGTTTCTCGATGCGCTCGGACTTGTCGAGCATCGAGCCCAGCTTCTTCTGGAAGACCAGCGCCGCCAGGCGCGGGCGGAAATCCTCCAGCGTGTGCTTCAGGTCCTCGCGCACGAAGAAATCCGCATCCGCAAAGCGGGCCCCGACCACGTGCTCGTTGCCCTGGCGCACCAGGTCGAGGTATTTGGCGTCCCCGTTGCGCACGACCACAAAGTTGGGCAGCAGCTTCCCGCCCTTCCGGATCGGGAAATAGCGCTGGTGTTTCTTCATCACCGAGACGAGCACGTCCTCGGGCAGGGCCAGGAACTCCTTGCCAAAACCGGCCAGCAGGGGCGTTGGTCTCTCCACCAGGTTGGCGACCTCCGCCAGCAGCTCGGGCGGCATGAGCGCCTCCCCGCCGACCGAGGCGGCCAGCTCCCTGACCCCTTCGGCGATGGCCGACTTGCGCGCCTCGACGTCCAGGAGAATACCGGCCTTTTTGATCAGGCTGAAATATCTGTCCGCCGAGGGGATTTCGATCTCCGGGGAACCGTACGGGCGCAAGCCCCTCGTCACCCTCCCGGACCTCAGGCCGGCGTACTCGAACGGGACGACCGTCTCGCCCAGCAGGGCGACCAGCCAGCGGATGGGGCGCGAGAAGGCCATGCTGCCGGCATTTCCCGCGGACCGGGAGGCGGGCAGCCAGCGCATGGACTTGTCGAACCTGATCCCCGCCACCAGCCCCGGAAGGGTCTCGGCCAGCACCTGCGGGGCGGGGCGCCCGGCCTGCCGGACCACGGCGACGGCATACCTGCCGCCGTCCAGCTCGCGCACCTCCAGGTCCTTGGGCAGCACTCCCTTCCCCTTGGCGAAACCGATCGCCGCGGGGGTCGGGACGCCGTCCGGGCCGAAGGCGCGCTCGGCGGGCGGCCCCTTGACCAGGTCCTCGCGATCGGACTGCCGCGGGGCGAGCGCCTTGACGAAAACGGCCAGCCGGCGCGGGGTCCCGGAGACGGTGACGGCACCGTGCTCCAGGTGCAGCTCATCCAGCCAGGCCGGGACGTTCTTCTGGAGCTGCTCCAGGGCGGCGTCTAGGTCCCCGGCGGGCATTTCCTCGACGCCGATTTCGAGAAAAAAGGGACTTGGGTGATTAGGGATCAGGTGATCGGGTTTTTCCCCGGTTACCCGGATACCTGCGCCCTGAGCGCCTGATCCCTGATTACCTTCCTTCAACAGCGGATATTCCAGCTCCTTGCGCTGCTCCAGGTAGGTTTCGGCCACCCGGCGGGCCAGGTCGCGCATCTGGCCGAAGAAGGCCTGGCGCTCGGTCACGCCGATGGCGCCGCGCGCATCCAGGCTGTTGAAGGCGTGCGAGCACTTGAGCACGTAATCGTGCGCCGGGACGACCAGCCCCTGGGCCAGGCAGGCCTCCGCCTCGGCCCGGTAGAGGTCGTACATCTGGCGCAGGCGGTCGACGTCGGCCACGTCGAAATAATACTTGCTGTGCTCGAATTCCTCCTGCCGGCGCACTTCGCCGTACTTGACGGTCTCGCTCCAGGGCTCGTCCCAGATGGCAGGCGCATTGTTGAGGGCGATCAGGATGCGGTCCAGGCCGTAGGTGATCTCCACCGCCACCGGGTCGAGGCTCTGCCCGCCGACCTGCTGGAAGTAGGTGAACTGGGTGATCTCCTGCCCGTCCAGCCAGATCTCCCAGCCCAGGCCCCAGGCCGAGATGGCCGGCTGCTCCCAGTTGTCCTCCACCAAGCGGATGTCGTGCTTGCGCGGGTCGATGCCCAGCGCTTCGAGCGACTCGCAGGTAGAGTTCCTCCGGGTTGCCGGGGTCGGGTTTCAGGATGACCTGGAACTGGTAGTGCAGCTGGAAGCGGTTGGGGTTCTCGCCGTAGCGCCCGTCGTCCGGGCGGACGGAGGGCTCGACGTAGGCCACGTTCCACGGCTCCGGGCCCAGCACGCGCAGGAAGGTGGCCGGGTTCATCGTCCCGGCGCCGACCTGGGTGTAATAGGGCTGCCAGATGAGACAGCCTTTCCCGGCCCAGAACTCCTGCAATTTCAGGATGATGGATTGGAAGGTGACGGGTTGAGTCATAGGGTCCAAAATTTCCACATGGGATGGGGAGATTATAACTGCTTTTCGGAGTCGGCTTGTCGAAATGAGAAAGATTACATAAAATAACGCCAGTCATTGATAAAAGAAAGCCAATTCGTGTCGTTGCGAGCCGCGCTCCGTGCGGCGAAGCAATCTCCTAACCCGCTTGGAGATTGCTTCGTCGGGCTTCGCCCTCCTCGCAACGACACAAAAGTCTTATTCATAACTGACGGTAAAATAGGTGCTCAATGGACAACGATCCGTTCAAATACGATGTCCTCATCGTCGGCGCCGGGCCGGCGGGACTGTCCACCGCGCTGCACCTGGCACAGCTTGCCCCGGAGCTGGTCCCGCGCACGCTGGTCCTGGAAAAGGCACGGCACCCGCGCCACAAGCTATGCGGCGGCGGATTGCTCCCGGACGCAGAGGTGATCCTGGAGAACCTGGGCCTGGACCTGCGCCGGGTCCCGCAAGTCGAGGTGGACTGGGCGCGCTTCGACTACGACCGGCGCGGCTTCCGCATGCGTCCCGATCCGCGGAGGGCGTTTGCCTTCCGCGTCATCCGCCGCCACGAGTTCGACGCCTGGCTGGCGGAAGAGACAAAGAAAAGAGGTGTGGAGATCAGGGAGGGGGTGACTGTCAAATCGGTGATGCCCGGAGGCGAGGACGTGACCGTCGAGGCCGAGGCGGGCACCTTCCGGGCACAGGTCGTGGTCGGGGCAGACGGCTCGAAAGGCGTCGTGCGGCGCGCCGTGGTGCCGCGCGAGGAACCACACACCGCCCGCCTGCTGGAGATCGTCACCGAGCCGCGGCCGGAGCACTCCTTCCACCTCCAGGCCGATTCGTATTTCGATTTCGTCTACGTCCCACAGGGCATCCTGGGGTATTCCTGGGATTTTCCCGCCCTGGAAGGCGGAAAGCCGGTGCGCGTGCGCGGCATTTATGACAGCAACGTGCAAGCCGTCCGAGATGCCCTTCCCCTGCGCGAGGCCCTGGCGGACGAGTTCAGGCGCCACGGCTACGAGCTGGGCGATTACAAGCTGGAGGGCCATCCGCTGCGCTGGTTCGAGGCCGGGAGCCGGTTTTCGGCCCCCCGCATCCTGCTGGCCGGGGACGCCGCCGGCGCGGACGCCCTGTTCGGCGAGGGCATCAGCCTCGCCCTGGGCTACGGCAGGCTCGCCGCCCTGGCCATCCGCGACGCCTTCACGCGCCAGGACTTCTCCTTCCAGTCTTACCCATCTGCCATTTTGCGCTCCGAGATGGGCAAGTCCCTGCGCCGGCGCACGTGGTGGGCGCGCTTCTTCTACCGCCTGCGCTGGCCCTGGGTCCAGCGGCTGGCATGGAGGCGGCTGGGCTGGGCCATCACCTGGGTCATGCAAAGGTTCATGATCGGCTGGGCGGCGCGCCAGGAGAAACGCGGCTAAGAACGTCTGACAAAACTAGGATGATGTCACCGTTAGCAGAGCGAAGGGTCTCGTTTTTTAGGCTAACAGCGAGATGCTTACCCTCCGAGAGTGTGACAGATTTTATTATAGTTATGCTCCGTTGAAAATCTTCGTAAAATGATCGATAAACAGTCGCCCTCCCGGTAGGACTGCGCAGCGTCCCGTTGGGACACCGGGACGGTGTGAGCCCGTCGAAGGGCAAATTGAAGGTCAAATCTGCATTTTTTCTCGGGCTTCGACACCGTTCGTGCCGCGAACACCGGCGGCACGCCGGTGCGAGACGGCAAGCTCAGCCTGACCTTTGATAAGTAAATCGATCTTTTCAACGGAGTAGTAGAGGTACTAAGCTTTGATTTGTCGGATGAAACCGGGGGAATTCAGCTCGCGTTCCAGCAGGTAGGTGACATAGCGCTGCACGAGCGCCTCGACCTCGTCGCGGACCTGCGGGGCAGGGCGCGCCCGCTGGGCACCGGCATAGTCGCTACGCTGGAAGTGGCGCAGGTATTTGAGCGCCTCCACCGAGACCGGCCAGGCGCCCGGCAGCCCGGCGCCGCAGCGGGGACACAGCACCCCACCCTGGGCGGGCGAGAAGAACTGGTCCACGGCCTGGATGGGCTGACCGCAGTTGGCGCACTCGAAGAGCTGCGGGCGGTAGCCGAGGAAATCCAGCAGGCGCACTTCGTAAAAACGGAGTGCCAGCCAGGGGTCTGCCTGGGCGGCGATGCGGCCGAGGGTCTCGGTCAGCAGGCGGAAGATGGCGGTGTTTTCCCCTTCATCCTCGTAGGCGAAGCGGTCGAGCAGCTCGACGGCGTATGAAGCGTAGCCCGTCTTGACCAGGTCCTCGCGCAGCGGCAGGTAAGCATCCAGGGTCTCGGCCTGGGTGACGATGAGCAGGTCGCGGCCCTTGGCGAGCTGCAGGGTCACGCGGGTGAACGGTTCCAGGTGTCCGGCCTTGCGCGAGCGCACCTTGCGCGCCCCCTTGGCGACGGCGCGCAGCTTGCCGCGCTCGCGCGTGTACAGCGTGAGCATGCGGTCGGCCTCGCCCCAGTCGGCGTGGCGCAGGACGACGGCTTCGAGGCGAAAAGATCGTTGTTCGGTCATAAGGGTCAGGGATTGGGGAAAAGGGATCAGGGTACCAGGTTCACAAGAAAAGTGGTGCATCCATTTCCTGAGCGCCTAATTACCCGGTGCCTAAATCCTTGGGAGTGAATGCCCCCGGCAGCAACCCGCCGACGGTGGTCTCCTGCACCAGGCGGCCCTCGCCGTCGCCGATCAGCACGACCGTGTCCAGGCCGAACTCCGCCATGACCTGGCGGCAGCCGCCGCACGGCGAGCCGCCGTTCGAGGTGACCACGGCGATCACGTCGAACTCCTTCTCGCCCTCCGAGACCGCCTTGAAGATGGCGATGCGCTCAGCGCACATGCTGGTCGGGTAGGCGGCGCTCTCCACGTTGCAGCCGGTGAAGAGGCGCCCGGAGCGGGTGCGCAGCGCCGCCCCCACGGAATAGTTGGAGTAAGGAGCGTACGCCCGGCGGCGGGCTTCATTCGCCAGGTCGAGCAGGTGGCGGCGATCTTCGTCGGTCAAGCGATTCATGAGTTCACCTTTTCTGCACCAGGGTTCCCTAGTTGCCCCGCGGGCGGCGGGCCTTGGACGGTTTTTCCTTTTCGGCCTGCTCCAGCTTCTTGATCGGCCGGGCGGGCACGCCCACCACCAGCGTGTCCTCGTCCACGTCCTTGGTCACCACGGCCCCCGCGCCGGTCCTGGCGCGCGCCCCGATCTTCACCGGCGCGACCAGCATGGTGTCCGAGCCGATGAAAGCCTCCTCGCCGATCTCGGTCGGGTTCTTGCGCACGCCGTCGTAGTTGCAGGTGATCGTCCCGGCGCCGATGTTGACATTGGCGCCGATGGTGGCGTTGCCGATGTACGAAAAATGGCCCATCTTGGTGCCCGGACCGAGGGTCGAAGTCCTTGACTTCGCCGAAGTTGCCCATGTGGACGCCCTTGCACAGGTGCGCGCCTTTGCGCAGGCGGGCGAAGGGTCCCATGCCGACATTGTCCTCGACGACTGCCCCCTCCAGGACGCTGGCCAGCACCTCGCAGTAATCCCCGATGGACGAGTCCTCCGCGACCGTGTTCGGGCCGATGACGCAGCCCTCACCGATGCGGGTGCGGCCGCGCAGATAGGTATTCGGCCAGACGACCGTGTCGCGGCCGATGGTCACACCGGCCTCGATATAGGTCGCGGCGGGGTCCACCAGGGTGACGCCAGCCAGCATGTGGGCCTGGTTGATGCGCGCCCGCATGGCCGCCTCGACCTCGGCCAGGTGGACGCGGGTGTTGATGCCGATCGTCTCGATCCCATCGTCCGCCACCAAGGCCTGCACCGGCAGGCCGGCCCTGACCGCCAGCTCGACCGTGTCGGTCAGGTAGTACTCGCCTTTCTTCGAGAGCGGCAGGCGGGAGAGGGCCTCCCACAGCCAGGCGGCGGAAAAGCAGTACGCCCCGACGTTGAGCTCGTTGATCTGCAGCTGCTCGGGGGTCGCGGCGGCCTCCTCGACGATCGCCTGCACGCTTCCGTCGGGGGCGCGCACCACGCGTCCGAAGCCGCGCGGGTCGGCCGCACGGACCGTCAGCATGCTGACCGGCCCAGGGTTTTCCTCCTGTATGGCGGTCAGACGGCCGAGGGTCTCGGCGCGCAGCAGAGGCATGTCGCCATAGGTCACCAGGATCAGGTCGGATTTGCCCTTCAGGAGCGCCTCGGCCTGCCGGACGGCGTGTCCGGTGCCGAGCTGGGGCTCCTGAACCACACAACGGGCCGTATCGCCGAGGATCTCACGCACCGCTTCTGCCCCGTGCCCGATCACGACGACCGGCTTCTCGGTGCTGGCATCCCGGGCGGCGGCCAGGCTGTGGGCGATCATCGGCTGCCCGCAGACAGGGTGCAGCACCTTGGGCAGCTCGGACTTCATGCGCGTCCCCTGGCCGGCGGCAAGGATCACGGGAGTTATCTTCATGGTCATCTCCTAATAAAAACGAGCCAGGCGCTGCCAGCGGGGCGGCGCCAGGCCCGTCCTCGGAAAAAAAGCCCCGCTTGCGGGCGGGAAAATCAGGCTGGGGCGCCTGGACTCGAACCAAGATAATCAGCTCCAAAGGCTGACGTGCTGCCGTTGCACAACGCCCCAGGGCGGCAGAAATTGTATCACAGGCAGTGCAGTGGGGCAATCCCCGCCAAGCCGACCGGGGCCGGCTAGGGCTCGTCCTTGGGGGCCAGGCCGAGCTTCTTGGCCTGCTCGTACGAGAGCATGTCGGGCTTGGCCGGAGCTTTATGCTTATGGACTGCCTTATCCCAGAAGGCATCCACCTCCTCGGGCTTGAGCTTCTTCTTGGAGTCCTTGAGCAGCGGTTCCAATTCCTTGGCGCTCTTCTCCTCGGTCTCGGTGGAGGGCGGTGAGGCAGCTTCCTTCTCGGCAGCCTTGGCCGCCCTGGGCACGACGGCCGATTCGCCGAACACCTTCTCGATCGCATCCCTGCAGGTCATAAACATGCGGATCGTCTGCTGCAGCCGCTTCTCATCCGCCAGCTTCTTCCCGATGACCAGCATGGCATAGGCCTTGCCCACCGGGGCAAAGACGAGGTCGTGTTTCCCCGAATCGAAGATGTGCCAGTTCGAGGACGCCTTCTGGCCGAGGTGCTGTGAGATCTTCTGGCTGGCGCTGAAAATAGAAAGCATGGAGGAGAGCAGGGAGATCTCGGCGCGGCTGTCGGGCAGATCGCCGGCACGGGCCAGGACGCGGCCGTCATCGCTCAACAGCAGGACGGCGTTCGCCTCCAGCTCCTGGCGCAGGCCGGCCAGCAGGTCCGGAAGGGTGCGGCGCACCTCTTCATCATCCTGGGCAATCGGCTCGGGAGGCAGCATGGTCTCGACCAGGCCCAGGTGCCGCTCGACCGCATCCAGGAAATCGGCCATCGGGACCGGCTTGATGAAGAAGGCGTCGGCGCCGGCCTCGGCGACTTCCTTGCGCACCTTGGGGTCCGTCTGTCCGGTGATCAGGATGACCTTCACCTGCGGGTGGTGACCGCGCACCTTGCGCATCAGCTCAATCCCCGACATGCCCGGCAAGCGGTAGTCGGAAACCAGCAGGTCGATCTGGTTCCGGGAGCTGTCCAGAATCGCCTCTTCGCCCGAGGGGATCTCGGCGATCGTCAGCTTGTGCTCCAGCGTCTCCAATGCTGAGCGGAGCAGCCGGCTGACCTCACGCTGGTCTTCGACAATCAGGATGCGGTGGGATGCCATTTAGATAAATTCTATCACAAGACCAAAAAACGAACCCGTCTGCGGGGGCCGCGAAAACGGGTTCAATTCAAGGAAGATTCAATCCACGAGCCAGCATGCCACCCAGTGGCCGGGCCCGGCTTCCCGGAAGACGGGCTCTTCCACGGAGCATTTGTCGATCGCCACCGGGCAGCGCGGGTGGAAGCGACAGCCCTTGGGCGGGTTGAAGCGGGCTGGGCACGTCGCCCTTGAGAATGATGCGCTCGCGCTTAAGGGTCGGATCGGGGATCGGGATGGCCGACATCAACGCCTTGGTATAGGGATGCAGCGGCTCGCGGTAGAGCTCATCCCGGTCGGCCAGCTCCACCATTTTGCCCAGGTACATGACCGCCACCCGGTCCGAGATGTGTTCCACCACGCTCAGGTTGTGAGCGATGAACAGATAGGTCAGGCCGAACTCGCGCTGCAGGTCCTTCAGGATGTTCAACACCTGCGACTGGATGGACACATCCAACGCCGAGACCGGCTCGTCACAAACGATGAACTTGGGCCGCAGCGCCAGGGCGCGGGCGATGCCGATGCGCTGGCGCTGCCCGCCCGAGAACTCATGCGGGTAGCGGCGGGCGTGATAGTTCTCCAGGCCGACCTTTTTCAAGGTGTCCATCATGATCTCGAAGCGTTCCTGGTGCGTGCCGATGCCGTGGACGTTCAAGCCCTCCATGACCGATTCGCCGATCGGCATGCGCGGGTCCAGGGAGGCGTAAGGGTCCTGGAAGATGATCTGCATGTTGCGGCGCATGGCTTTCAGGTCGCGGCCGCTGCAGACTCAGGACGTCCGTCCCGTCGAAGGACACCTCGCCGCAGGTGGGCTCGATCAGGCGCAGGATCGAGCGGCCGACCGTGGTCTTCCCGCAGCCGGATTCGCCCACCAGGCCCAGCGTTTCCCCCTCCCTTACGGCGAAGGTGACGTCATCCACCGCCTGCACCCAGGCGACGGTGCGTTGCAGCAGACCGGAACGCACGGGGAAATATTTGACCAGGTTCTTGACAACGACCAGGTCTTTCGGGGTGCTGCTTTTAGTCACCGTTGCGCTCATTGATGGTCACTCCATCTGGATTGATATGATGAAACTGCACACCGGGAACGGCCCGCCCTATCTCCTGCCGCCGTAGGCCAGAGGTGCCCGGTGGTTCTGCGCGTCCTGGTAAAGCCAGCAGCGCACACTGTGCCCGGGGGCGGCTTCGTTCAACGCCGGTTCGGATTCGGTGCAAATCGGCAGCTGATAGTTGATCCGCGCCCGGCAGCGGGGAGCGAAGCGGCAGCCGGGGGGCAGGTCGATCAGGTTCGGCACGCTGCCCGGGATGACATCCAGCTGGTCCTTGATCTGCCCCAGGACCGGGATCGAACCCATCAGCCCCTGGGTGTAAGGATGCAGCGGCTTGGCGAACAACGTCTTGACATCCGTCTGCTCGACGATCTGGCCGGCATACATCACCGCCACGCGCTCCGCCATTTCGGCCACCACTCCCAGGTCGTGGGTGATGAGGATGACGGACGCATTCACCTTGTTGCGCAGGTCGCGCATCAGGTCGAGGATCTGGGCCTGAATGGTCACATCCAAGGCCGTGGTCGGCTCGTCGGCAATCAGCAGCTCCGGGATGCAAGCCAGCGCCATGGCGATCATGACGCGCTGCGCCATCCCGCCCGACAGCTCATGCGGGAAGGATTCGGCCCGGCGCTCAGGCTCCGGGATCCCGACCATCTTGAGCAGCTCGATGGTCCGTTTTCTGCCGGCTTCCCTGCCCAGGTCTTGATGGATGTTGAGCACCTCGGAGATCTGGTCGCCGACCTTGAAGACCGGGTTCAAGGCCGTCTGCGGCTGCTGAAAGATCATGGAAATGCGGTTGCCGCGCACATGGGTCATCTCCGCTTCGGTCAATTTCAACAGGTCCTGACCGTCGAAGACGATTTCCCCTTCGACGATTTTTCCGGGGTTGCTGATCAGGCGCATGGCGGAGAGCAGGGTGACACTTTTACCGCAGCCCGACTCGCCCACCAATCCGAGCACTTCGCCAGGGTATACCTTGAAGTCCACACCGTCGACGGCTTTCACCACACCGTCCTCGGTGTAGAAATAGGTCTTCAAATTCTTGATTTCCAGCAGGGGTTGGGGTTGGTCAGTCACAGGCTTCTCCGCACAGCTCGATTACGCAAAATCATAACACATCTTTTTGTAATTGGAATCTTTCTAGACCGGGCAATCGAAGCGTCTGAGCACAAAGGAGGAAAGGAATAGCCATGCCATTCCCAATCCCGCCGGGCCGGAGCGACGGGCGGATAAAAAAGTTCCCGCCCGGGGCAGGGATCCGCAAACGATTCCCATCCGGGCGAGAACTGCAGAATTGTCAAGGTTGCATCGATTAGAACTTGCCGCGCATGCGCGGGTCGAGCACGTCACGCAGGGCGTCGCCGACCAGGTTCCAGCCCATGACGAACATCACCAGGGTCAGGCCGGGCCAGATGATGATGTACCAGTAGGTGGACAGACTGTCAATCCAGTTGCGGGCGAAGGAAAGCACCTGGCCCCAGTCGGCGTATCCGACCGGCGTGCCGATGCCCAGGAAGGAGAGGGCGGCAAAGCTGAGCACTACATCCCCGATGGCCAGGGAAGCCAGCACCATGGTCGGGAAGATGGCATTCGGCAGGATGTGGCGGAAGAGGATGCGCCCGTCCTTGACGCCGATGACGCGCGCCGCCATGATGTAGTCGCGCTCCTTGATCGAGAGGATGTCGCCGCGGATGATACGGGAATATTGCATCCAGCCAAAGGCGACCAAGGCGATGACGGACGGCCACACGGACTGGCCGATTTTGGGCGTGAGAATGGCCGACAGGATCAGGGCCGCCAGGATGAACGGCAGGGTCAGGAAGACGTCCACGATGCGCATGATGACGTTGTCCACCGCGCCGCCGTAGTAAGCCGAGACCGAGCCGACGATGACGCCGATCAGGAAGGTGGCCACCACCACGATGAAGCCGGTCTTAAAGGCCGTGCGCGTGCCCCAGATAATGCCATAGAAAATGTCGTACTGGCCCTGGGATGTCCCCAGGAGGTGCACCCAGGCGTCCGTCCGCATGATGGGTTTCCACCAGAAGGGCAGGGGCGGCTTATTGGTCCTCCATTCAGACATCATCGGACGCGGTTCGGAGCTGTAGCCATCGCGCGGGATTTTATACGGATTGTTGGGTGTAACCGGTGGGGCGATGAGCGGGGTGGCCAGGGCGATGAAGATGAACAGCGCGATCAAGATGAACCCCAGGATGGAAGCCGGCGTCTTGAGCAGGCCGGTGACGATGCGGTAGTTCTCCGGTCCCAGGAAGCGCTCCAGCCATCCGATCTCACGGACGGGTATGGCTTCACGCAGCAAAGTGTTATCACCGGAAGGAACGGAAGTCTCAGCCATCAGTAAGCTCCTTACGATAAACGCACGCGCGGGTCAATGACGGCATACAGCACGTCGACGACCAGGTTGGCCGCGATCAAGATCAGGCCATCGAAGAGCGCAAACCCCAACACCGTCACGACGTCGAGTTGGGCGGCGGCGCTCGCCGCCGCGGCGCCGATGCCCGGATAGTTGAACACCGTCTCGGTGATGATCACACCGCCAAGCAGGCCGATCACCTGGAACCCGGCCAGGGTCACAACCGGGATCATGGCATTCGGCCGGGCGTGTTTATTGATGACGTCCCTCTCCCGCAAACCCTTCGCGCGGGCGGTCGTGACGTACTCCATGCGCAGGGTCTCGAGCATGGAGGAGCGCGTCACGCGCACGAAGGTCGCCCAGCTGATATACGAGAGGGTCAGGATCGGCAGGAACATGTGTCGGATCGCATCCAGGAAAATGTCGAAGCGCCCGTTGAGCAGCGAGTCAAACGTCAGCAGGGTGGTATAGTGATGGAAGCTGGGCAGGTAAACAGCCTGGCTCGCCCAATCGGACAACCTGCCGGGCAGGAACCAGTGCAGGCCGACATAGAAAAACATCAGCACCAGCAGGCCGAATACGAACGTCGGGAAGGAGGTGCCCACGATGCTGAAAATCCTGGCCGCCTGGTCGATGAAACCGTTCTGGTGGACGGCCGCCTGCACCCCCAGCCAGATGCCCACCAGGATCACCGGGGCGACCGCCCACAGGGTGAGATCCAGGGTGTTGGGGAAGCGGGTGCGGATTAACTGTACAACCGGCTGGGAGGCGGAGCGCGAGTAGCCGAAATCCCCGAAGAGAATCCCGCCAAACCTCTTGTGGGTCAGCGGATCGACCTGGCCCACCAGCCATCTCCAGTACTGCACATAGATGGGCTTGTCCAGGCCGTACTGCTTGATGATGCCGTCAATGGCTCTCTGATTTTTAGGGATATCCCGCACATACAGGGCCGATCGCTCGACCGGCGACAGGAATTGCAGCATGGCAAAAATCAGCACTGTGACCCCGAAAAGCAATAACGGCACGAGCAAAAGGCGACGGATAATATATGTGGTCATAGGATTACCTCACGGGTTTTGTCGTCCGGAGTAGATTGAATTTTGATTCATTCCACTGCGCAGGACAAAACTGTCCAGAGGGTGCGGGGGCCTGTTCCCAGGCCCCCGCACAGCAATCGATATGGTCTAGGTTAACCCTAGCGGAGGCCGAAGTTGTAGAGGATGACGTCCATGGCGAGGCTCGGCTGACCGACGTGGCGGGTCAGCGGCTTCTTGGGATCGATCACCGTGCAAGGCTTGTAGGCGCTGGTCGCATTGTCCCACACACAATCGACGCCCACCAGGGCGTCCGCCTGCGAGCGGCTCTCGACCGGGACATCCACGATATCGGCGTCACCAGCCTGCAGCTCGGCGAAGCGCGTGCTCCACTCGGGGATGATCTGGATGACGGCGCGCTTCAGGGCAGCCTGTTTGTTCGCCTGCCCGCCCCAATAGCTGTCATTGCGGGCCAAAACGATTTCCTGGCCCGGCGTCCAGTGATCCAGCACGAAGGGGCCGGTGCCGTTCATAATCTTGGAGAGCGGGTCGGTCTCATCCGTCACGGTGTAGTAATTCTGCCAGGTGTCGCAGGAGCCGTCCCAGGCTTTGTTTTCGACCACCCACTTCTTGTCCATAACGGAGCCCCAGGTCTGGGCGATGGTGGGCAGGAACGGACCCCACGGCTGCGCCAGGGTCATGGAGATGGTGTTGGCGGCGTCGTCGGCCTTGAAGGCGGCCACGACCTGATCGCAGGCGGCCTTCAGCTTGGCCGGATCGGCTTTCGACAGGCCCTCGCGGTCATCGTCCAGCGCACCGCTCGGATCGACCACTTCGGCGATATCGCTCACGGAGGAGCCGAGGAAAGCCTGGCTCATCAGCCACTGCGGAGAGGAGGTCCCACCCTGCAGCAGGCCGCGCTCGAACGAATAGGCAACATCCGAGGCGGTCATGGGATCGCCGTTCGCGAATTTGACGCCCGGGTGCAGGTGGAAGGTGTAGGTCTTCCCATCCGCAGAGAGATCCCAGGAATCGGCCAGTTGCGGGACAAACTTGGCGGGTTCTTCGCCATCGTAGAAGATGAGCGTCTCGTAGACGTTCTGGATGACCTCGCCGCTGGCGGTATCGTACGCCCAGGCCGGATCCATCGTCAGGGCATCGCCGATCGTCGCGACCGTGAGAGTGGTCGGATCCTTGCTGCCGGTCTTGGAGATCGTGTAGAAGTAGAGGCCGGGGAAGATCGGGTTGAAGAGGCGGCCCTTGACCCAATTCTGCTGGAAGCCATGGGCGTAGGCGTTGACGATCGGAACACCGACTGCCTGGTCATAGTACAGCTGGTTGACCTTGTAGTAAACGGTTGCGCGTGCGGCCGGATCGGTCGCGGCCGTGCCCTGGTCCAGCAGGGTCTTGAACTGGGCTTTCAGGTCATCGGGCAGGCCCTGGCGGCCGCCGTAGGCACCCAGCGTATAGGGCTGGTACCAGTTGTTCGGATCGTGGATGTCTTCCAACCAGCCACCGGTCATGATCGGGATTTGATGGGCGCGCTGGGCAGCCAGGTAGGCCGGCCAGGGCAGGCCGAGGATCTCGACCTGGAACTTGTCATTGATCTGGGCCAGGTTGCCGGCCAGGATTTCGGCGACGATCTGGCGGGTGGTGTTGCCCTGGTTGTACAGCATCTGGACCCGGAAGCCGACATCCCACACCGACTTGCCGTCCGGGGACTTGAGCGTGGAAGCCTTGAACTCATCGGCTGCCTTGGTCAGATCAAATGTGTAGTGCGGCGCATTGAGGTCGTAACCGGGCATGCCCGGCAGCGGTATTTCCAGGGACTGGCTGGCTTCGCCCTTATACACGTCGGTGATGAAGGTGCCCCAGTCGAAGGCGTAGCTGAACGCCTTGCGAATGTGAATATCGAGGAAGAAATCCGGGGGAATGCCGTTGCCATCCAGCTTGCCGGACCCGATGTATGGGTTGGGGGCTGAGGTGGGGGCCGCAGTGGGAGCCTCAGTGGCGGCTGCGGTGGCGGCTGAAGTGGCCACTGCGGTCGCGGCCGGCTTGGGGCCGCAACCAGTGAGCAGCATGCTAGCAACAACCAACAAGCTTAGAACAACTAACAGCTTACGCATGTTTCTTCTCCTCTGCTAAATTAATGGTGAAAGTGGATAGGACACACAGACGAAAGAAATAGCCATTGCGCCAGGCAATCACCTCCTTTTTTTTACAATCTCTATGCTTTAACCATGTGACAGGCAACGAAGTGGTTGCGGGTAATTTCGCGAAACTCCGGCCGCTGATCCGCGCAGATCTTGTCGGCCAGCCAGCAGCGCGTCCGAAAGCGGCAGCCGGAGGGCGGGTCGACCGGCGAGGGGACGTCGCCTTCCAGGACCCGGCGCTGGCGCTTCGCATCCGTGACCGGGTCCGGAATCGGGACCGCCGAGAGCAAGGCCTGGGTGTAGGGGTGCAGGGGATTGTCGTACAGGTCGACCCGATCGGCGATCTCGACGATGACGCCCAGGTACATCACCGCCACGCGCGTGCTGATGTGACGCACCATCGACAGGTCGTGGGCGATGAACAGGTAGGTCAGGTTGAACTGCGCCTGCAGGTCCTCCAGCAGGTTGACTACCTGGGCCTGGATCGAGACGTCCAAAGCCGAGATCGGCTCGTCACAGATGATCAGGGAGGGCTGCAGTGCCAGGGCACGCGCCACGCCGATGCGCTGGCGCTGCCCACCGGAGAACTCATGGGGATAGCGGCTGGCGAAGGCCGGCTCCATCTTCACCAGCTCGAGCAGGTGGGCCACAACCTGCTGGACCTCTTTCCCGCTGGCCACCCCATGAACCATCAGCGGTTCGCCGATGATCTCCCCGACGGTCATGCGCGGGTTCAGGCTGGCGTACGGGTCCTGGAAGATCATTTGCATCTCCCGGCGCATGAAGCGCATCTCTTCCCGTTTGAGCATGGTCAGGTCCGTATCTTCGTAGTAAACGTGACCGGCGGTTGGTTTGTAGAGTTGCAATATCGTGCGCCCGGTGGTCGACTTCCCACACCCCGACTCCCCGACCAGGCCCAGGGTCTCACCGCGCTTGATGCTGAAAGATACCCCGTCGACCGCGTGGACCGCCCCCACCTGGCGGCGGATCACGCCGCGATAGATAGGGAAGTGCATGACCAGGTCTTCCACGCGCAGCAAAACCTCGTTTTTCTTCTCTTCCATCAACGGCTTCTCCCGGTTTTAATGTCGACCCAGCAGGCCACGCGGTGGTCGGGAGCAACCTCTTCCAAGACAGGATTCTCCTTCCAGCAGCGTTCCATGGCCCACTTGCAGCGCGGTGCAAAGGGACAAGCCGCCGGTTTTTCATAAAGGACCGGGGGCAAACCCTCAATCGAGAATAAGCGATAGTGCTTGGCACTGTCCAGACGAGGCAGGCTGCCGATCAACCCAATGGTATACGGATGTTGTGGGTTGGCGTAAAGCTCGTTGACAAAAGCCTCTTCAATGATGTAGCCCCCATACATCACCGACACTCGCTGCGCCAGGCCGGCGATGACCCCCAAGTCATGCGTAATCCAGATAATGGCCATGCCCAATTCGTCGCGCAGGCGTTTCACCAGCTCGATGATCTGTGCCTGAATGGTCACGTCCAGGGCTGTCGTCGGCTCGTCGGCGATGAGCACCTGGGGATCGCAAGACAGCGCCATGGCAATCATCACCCGCTGGCGCATGCCGCCCGAGAACTGGTGTGGGTAGTCCTTCAAGCGCTCTTTGGCATTCGGGATGCCCACGATGCCGAGCAACTCGGCCGCCCGTGACCTGGCCTGTTGCTTGCTCATGCCCAGGTGGAGCATCAACGGCTCCTCCATTTGGCGGCTGATCGTCAGCACCGGATTTAGCGAGGTCATCGGATCCTGGAAAATCATCGCCATCTGCGCCCCACGCACATGGCGGATTTCCTCCGTCGACATCTTCAGCAGATCTTGTTCGTGGAACAAAGCCTTGCCGGCTACGATCCTGCCTGGCGGCATCTGAATCAGGCGCAGGACAGAAAGCATCGTTACGCTTTTACCACAGCCGCTTTCCCCCACGATTCCAAGCGTTTCTCCTTCTTTCAGGATGAAGGAAACACCATTGACAGCATGAACTATTCCATCGGGAGTTTTGAATTGTGTCTCTAGCCCCTGCACATCAAGTAAGGGAGCGAGCATGCACTATGTCCTTTGCCACATTGGGTTGTATGCAATCTAAAGCCAGACTTTGTAGGCGGCAAAACACCAGGAAGCAGAGCATTAAAGATTATACACGATTTCCAAGGAGAGTCAAATTGCAGTCTTCTCGTCCGGTTTCCTAGAGCCTGTATGCAAAATCATTTTCACCTGTCATTCTGAGGAGCGCAGCGGCGAAGAATCTCAGAATTCAAACCAGAGTGCCCAATAAACCAGAGATTCTTCGCTCCCTACGGTCGCTCACACCGTCCCGGTGTCCCTCCGGGAGAATGACACCATACGAATTTGCTTACAGACCCTAAATATTAGCGTTATTCAGCATCATCAAGCGGTTTACTGACAGCCGGCATTGCCCATGTCCAACGCGGCGATGTTCCAGAGGCTGCTGGAGGCCGTCGGGTCGAGCACGTAATTACACAGGTCTTTTCTGCTGGCGGCAACCTGCACGCGCCAGTACAAAGGAATGACGGGAAGGTCTTCCGAGAAAATGGCCTCGGTTTGGTGGTACGCGTCGGCATAGCCGGAGTCATCCGGCAGGGACTGCTGGCCCGACTGACAGGCCGCGTCGAAAGCCGGGCTGCTGTAGCCGCTGATGTTCGTCCCCACCCAGTGGTTGGCTGCATTCGGGATCTCGGCACTGGTATACCACTCACAGGGAGGCTCCAAACCCGCACTGCGGATGGCAAACTCGGCCAGGTCAAAGGCGCGGCCGAACAGCGCTCCCTGCGGACCGGGCGCGTAAAGGCCGGCCGCGTCCAGATACTGGACGTCGGTCTTGATCCCGCACTGCGCCAGCGACGCAGCCAGGATCGTGCTGACCTGCACGCGCTGGGTGGCATCCGTGGTGGCGTAGTTCAACACCAGCGGGGTGCCGTCCGGGACGCCGGTCACACCGTAGGCCTGGCGTGGGGCCGTCGGGTCATCCCCCACCTGCCGCCAGCCGGCCTGCTCGAGGAGCTGTCTTCCCGCCTCGACATTGAAGGCATAAGTCGTCACGCCCGTGTTGTAGAGTGGGTCCTCGACAGGGACGTAGGTGTCCGGGACGGAAGACAGGCCGAAGAGGACCGTATCCACCACCTTCTGGCGGTCGAGACACAGGGCGATCGCCTGCCGGACACGGTGGTCGCCGAGCAGGTTCGGACGGTCGAGCCCGGGATTGTAGCCGTTATCATAAGAGGACGGCTTGATGCCGATCGCCAGCTGTTCCATCACCGGGGTGGTGGCGAAGACTGCCTTGAGCTGCTTGGAAGCCGTCATGCTTTGCAGCAGGCCCACCTGGCCGTCCAGTGGAATGCTGGGATCGAGCAGGTCGCATTGACCGGCGATCAGCGCGCTGACGGCGGCCTGGGGATCCGGGATGAAGCGAAAGGTGAGCAGGTCGAACTTCGGCAGCCCCTCGCCGGCGCGGAAGTAGTGGGGGTTTTTTTCCAGGGCGATGTGATCCCCGCTGGCCCAGTCGGTGATCACATAGGGGCCCCAGCCGACCGGGGTGCGGGAGGCGATGTCCGCGTCGAACAACTGGTCGGCAGGGATCTGGTCCCAGAGATGCTTGGGGAGCGGCATCCAGAAGTTGGTGAAGTAGGTTGGATCGATGAAACCGGGCTTGCCCCACCATTGGACGGTGGTGGCATCGGCGGCTTCGTATGACTGGGTGCGGTCGATCACATATTTGGAGGCGGGGATCTTGGGGTCCGCGACCACCTGGTAGGCATAGACCGAATCGTCCGCCGTCAGGGGCTCGCCATCCGACCAGGTCAGGTTTGGCAGCAGGTTGAAGGTGACCTGCATCTGGTCCATCTGGATCTCGGACTTGCCGTCGTATTTGAGCGCGCAGCTGTCGCTGCGGCAGCCGCTCGGATGTACGACCACGCCCGGGGCAAGCGTGACCGGCAGCCCGTCCGCCCCGACCACTTCGTCGCCCACGTAGACCGATTTCGGGAAGAGCTGGGCATCGCCGTTGGACAGGCTCGGCAGGCGCTTGAGGATCACCGCCTGGTACCCATACGTGTTGGTGTTGATCGGACCCTCGTAAACCGCAGAAAGGACGCTGCGCGCCGCGGACGAGAGCGTGCCGTACGGAAACAGGGTGGTCGGCTCCTGGCCCAGGCAGACTGTCAAGGAGCGCGGCGGCCGCGGAGTGGGCGAAGGCGTCGGGGGAAGCGGTGTCGGGGGGACGGTGGGTGTCGGTTTGCCGCAGGCGACCAGAAAGGTCAGTGCAAGGATTAAACTGAAGAAAGTGGATCCAAACTGGCGAACAGACATCCTCATCCTCCCTGGGTTTAGATTCATGGGCACGATTATACATCATCGCGGCCCTCGCGTTGACAGCCTCCTGTCGTGACGGTACAATGAAGCCGCACGCCCACCCACCCGAAAAGGAGGATCCGGATGTTAAAAGAATTCAAGGAATTCATCATGCGCGGCAGCGTGGTTGACCTGGCCGTGGGCGTGATCATCGGCGGGGCGTTCGGCAAGATCGTCTCGTCCCTGGTCACGGATATTATCATGCCGCCCATCGGCCTGCTGCTCGGCAACGTGGACTTTACCAACCTTTACCTGGTGCTCAAGGGCGCCGACAAGGTGGCGGCTGGGACCTCACTGGTCGAAGCCCAGAAAATCGCCGGCGTGGTCACTTGGAATTACGGCCTGTTCATCATCAACGTGATCAACTTCCTCATCCTCGCCCTGGCCATCTTCCTGATGATCAAGGGCGTCAACCGCCTGGTGCGCAAGCCCGCCCCGGCCCCCGCCGCGCCGACCACCAAGGAATGCCCGCACTGCTTCACGGTCATTCCGATCAAGGCCAGCCGCTGCCCGAACTGCACCTCTGAATTGAAATAATCTCATAGGGGCGACCGGTCGAAGATCCCCGCAGGGGCCGGTCGCCCCTACCCATCGGAAAACCTCTTGGATTTCCTCGACAAGCTCAACCCCCAGCAGCGCCAGGCGGTCACGGCGGGTGCGGGACCCGTGCTCGTGCTGGCCGGCCCCGGGTCCGGGAAGACGCGCGTCCTGACCCAGCGCGTGGCTTACCTGATCGGCTCGGAGGGTGCGCGCCCTTATCACATGCTGGCGGTCACCTTCACGAATAAGGCCGCCCGCGAGATGGAAAGCCGCGTGCGCGCCCTGCTCGGGGAACAGGCCACCACGGGGCTGTGGCTGGGGACTTTCCATGCGATCTGCGCCCGGCTTTTGCGCCGCGAGGCCGAACACCTGCCTTTCGACGCCAGCTACGTCATCTATGATGAAGACGATCAGCTGCGCGTGGTCAAGGCCGCCGTCCGCGACCTGAACCTGGACGAGAAGACCTACCGCCCCGCCTCCGTCCATGCCGCCATCTCACGCGCCAAGAACGAGCTGATCCTCCCCGAGGATTACCCGACCCAGACCTACCGCGACGAAGTGGTCAAGCGGGTCTACACGCGCTACCAGGAGCTGTTGAAGCAGTCGGATGCCGTCGATTTCGACGACCTGCTGCTGTGGACCGCCCACCTGCTCTCGCAGTTCCCCCCGTGCGTGAAAAGTACGCCCGGCGCTTCGAGCACATCCTGGTGGACGAGTACCAGGATACGAACTACGCCCAGTACGTTCTGCTCAATCAGCTGGCTTCCATCCACAAGAACATCTTCGTGGTGGCTGACCCGGATCAATCGATCTATGCCTGGCGCGGGGCGGACTACCGCAACGTGCAGCGCTTCCAGCAGGATTATCCCGACTGCCGGGTGATCCTGCTGGAACAGAACTACCGCTCCCGGCAGATCATCCTGGATGCGGCCATGGCGGTCATCGACCGCGCCCCGCACCGCCGCCGCAAGCAGCTCTTCACCGAGCGTGGCGCAGGCGAAAAGGTCTTCTATTACGAAGCCCTCGACGACTACACCGAGGCGGCCTTCGTGGTCGATAGCATTGCCCAGCTGGTCGCCAGCGGGCAGCACGAGCCGGGCGAGTGCGTCGTGATGTACCGCACCAACGCCCAGTCCCGCCTGCTGGAGGAGGCCTTCCTGCAGGCGCGCCTGCCCTACCGCCTGGTCGGTGCCCAACGCTTCTATGGGCGGCGCGAGGTCAAGGACCTGATCGCCTACCTGCGCCTGGTGCACAACCCCGCCGACGAGGTTTCGCTCGACCGCGTGCTCAACGTCCCGCCGCGCGGCGTCGGCGACAAGACGGTCCTGGCCCTGCACAGCGCCGCCCGGGAAGCCGGGGTCGCGCCTGCAGCGGTATTGATGGACCTGGCGGCCGGGGACGCCTCACCCTACCGGGCTAAATTCAGCGGACGCTCCGTGCTGCCCCTGGCGGACTTCGGCGCCCTGCTCTCGGGCTGGCGGGCCGAGGCGCAGTGCCTGACCGTGGCGGAGCTCTTCGACCGCATTGCCGCGCAGGTCAACTACAAGGAGTACATCGACGACGGCAGCGAGGAAGGCGCCGAGCGCTGGGAAAACGTCCAGGAATTGCGCCGCCTGACGCTCGAGTACGAGAGCCGCACCCTGACCGACTTCCTCGAGAGCGTGGCGCTCATCTCCGACCAGGATACGCTCAGCGAGGGCAAGAACGCCCCGACCCTGCTCACCCTGCACGCCGCCAAGGGCCTGGAGTTCGGGGCGGTCTTCATCGTCGGCCTGGACGACGGCCTGTTGCCGCACAGCCGCTCCTTCGACGAGCCCGAGTCGATGGAGGAGGAGCGGCGCCTGTTCTACGTCGGCATCACGCGCGCCAAGGACCGCCTCTACCTGCTGCGCGCCCTGCGCCGCGGCGGTCGCGGCTACGCCGAGGAGACCATCCCTTCGCGCTTCCTGGACGACATCCCCGCCGAGCTGCTTGCCGGGACGGGGCGCGGCGGGCGCCGCCTCCGGGCTGAAAGCACCCCTTCCTGGCGCAGCGTCTCGGCCGCGCAATCCGACGCCGCGACCCAGGCCCAGTACCGGGCGGGGATGCGCGTGCGGCATTCCGTCTGGGGCGAGGGCATCGTGCTCAACAGCCGCCTCCAGGATAACGACGAGACTGTGGACGTGGTCTTCGAATCCGTCGGCATCAAACGCCTGGCGGCTTCCCTGGCCAACCTGCAAACCATCGACGAAAGACGTTAGCCAAACGCAGGTCACGCTTTAAGCGTGACCTACTTCGTCACCCGGAAAGGACCTTCCCATGCTCAAAAACCTGCCCTCCGACGCAACCGCCCTGGTCAACTGGACCTGGCCCGAGATCGAGCCGCATTATCGGGACCTGGAAGCCCGCTCCCTGAGCGCAGCCAGCGTTGACGTCTGGCTGGCCGACTGGACCAAGCTGGGCGAGCTGCTCGACGAGATGTACGCGCGCCTCAACGTTGCCACCACCACGGACACCGCAGACAAGGCGGCCGAGGCACGCCTGACAAAGTACCTCGACACCATCTTCCCCGGCTCCATGGCTGCCGAGCAGAAGCTCAAGGAAAAACTGCTTGCCAGCAAGCTGGAGCCCAAGGGCTTCGACATCCCGCTGCGCAACCTGCGCGCCGAGGCCGACCTGTTCCGCGAGGCCAACCTGCCCCTGCTTGCCGAGCAGCAGAAGCTGTGCATGGAATACGACAAGATCTTCGGCGCCCAAACGGTGAAGTGGGACGGCGAGGAGTTCACCCTGACCCGCCTGGGGATGATCTTCCAGGGGCCCGACCGGGCCAAGCGCGAGAAGGCCTGGCAGCTCAAGGCCGAGCGCCAGCTGGCCGACCGTCCGGCGATCGACGAGCTGTGGCAGAAATTCATGCAGCTGCGCGCCCGCATCGCCGGGAATGCCGGCAAACCCAGCTTCCGGGAGTTCGCCTGGCAGCAGAAGCTGCGCTTCGACTACACCCCCGAGGACTGCAAGTCCTTCCAGAATGCCATCGAGCAAGTGGTCGTACCGGCGGCGACGCACATCTACGAAAAGCGCAAAAAGGCCCTGGGCCTGGAGAGGCTGCGCCCCTGGGACCTGACCGATGGCTGGTTCGCCCATCCCACCCCCGACCCCAAAGTGCCGGCGCTGAAGCCGTTCGACGGCATCGACCAGCTCGAGGAGGGCGCGGCGGCTATTTTCAAACACGTGGACCCGGTCCTGGGCGGCTACTTCGAGACGCTGCTCAAGAAGGGCCTGACCGACCTCGCCAACCGCAAAAACAAGGCCCCGGGCGCCTATTGCACCTCCTACACTTCCCTCCGCCTCCCGTTCGTCTTCGCCAACGCCGTCGGCACCCACGACGATGTGATGACCGTCCTGCACGAATCCGGACATGCCTTCCACGTCTTCGAGACACAGAATGTGAAGTACTTCCAGCAGCTGAATGTCCCCATGGAATTTGCCGAGGTCGCCTCGATGGGTATGGAGCTGCTGGCCTCGCCCTACCTGACGAAAAAGGACGGCGGCTTCTACACCCAGTCCGAGGCGGCGCGCGCCCGCATCGAGCACCTGGAGCGCTCGATCCTCTTCTGGCCCTTCATGGCCGTGGTGGACGCCTTCCAGCAGTGGGTCTACGAGAACCCGGCCGAGGGGGCGGACCCGCGGCGCTGCGACGCAAAGTGGGCGGAGCTGTGGACGCGCTTCATCCCCGCCGTGGACTGGAGCGGGTACGAGGAGGTGATGCGCACCGGCTGGCACCGCAAGCTGCACATCCACCAGGCGCCTTTCTATTATGTGGAATACGGCCTGGCACAGCTGGGCGCGGTGCAGATCTTCGGCAACGCCTTGAAGGACCAGGCCGGGGCGGTGGCCGCGTATCGCAGGGCCCTCTCCCTGGGCGGCAGCGTGACCCTGCCCGAGCTGTTCGAGACCGCCGGGGCCAAATTCGCCTTCGACACCGCCACCCTGAAGCGCGCCGTCGACCTGATGGAAGGCACCATCCAGGAGCTGGAAGGGAAAATATAAATCCAACCAAAGTTACCCATCGGTTGCAACGGAGAGCCGTTGCACTCCAAAGATGCGAGCGTTGTTCCTTGATTTCAATTGGTCCACCCTTATCGGTAATGGTGAGGAGGCAACATGGAATACGTCAATTTAGGTAAAACCGGGATGAAGGTCTCACGCCTGTGCCTGGGCATGATGAGCTACGGCTCGTCCAAATGGCGCAAGTGGGTGCTGGACGAGGAGCAGGCCATCCCATTTGTAAAACGCGCCCTGGAAGCAGGGATCAACTTTTTCGACACCGCCGACGTGTACTCCCGGGGAAAGAGCGAGGAAGTGCTGGGCAACGCCCTCAAAAAGCTGGGCGCCCGGCGTGAGACCGTCATCGTCGCCACCAAAGTCTGCAGCCCGATCAGCGACGAGGTCAATGACCGTGGGCTGTCGCGCAAGCACATCCTGGACTCCATCGACCGCTCCCTGCGCCACCTGAAAATGGACTACGTCGACCTGTACCAGATCCACCGCTGGGACCCCACCACCCCCATCGAGGAGACCATGGAGGCGCTGAACGACGTGGTCCGCTCCGGCAAGGCGCGCTACCTGGGCGCCTCGTCCATGTTCGCCTGGCAGTTCGCCAAGGCCCAGCACACCGCCGAACGGCGCGGCTGGTCGCGCTTCGTCTCCATGCAGAACCACTACAACCTGGCCTACCGCGAGGAGGAGCGCGAGATGATCCCGCTGTGCATCGACCAGGGTGTCGGCCTGATCCCGTGGAGCCCGATGGCGCGCGGCTTCTTCGCCGGGAACCGCACCCGGCAGGGCAGCGGCGAGACCTCCCGCGCCCAGCTGGACGACTTCGCCCGGGAGCTGTACTTCCGCGACGAGGATTTCGCTGTCGCCGGGCGGGTTGCGGAGGTCGCCAAAGAACGCGGCCTGACCGGCTCGCAGATCGCCCTGGCGTGGATTCTGCACAAGCCCTATATCACTGCCCCGATCATCGGCGCCACCAAGCTCGAGCATCTCGAGCAGTCACTCGCCGCCCTGGAGGTCCAGCTGATCGCTGAGGAAGTCACCCAACTCGAAGAACCTTACCGGCCGCATCCGGTGCTGGGGCATTCGTAAAGAGGAGCTTATGAACTGGAGCCTGCTCTTGAAAATCTTCTGGGTTTTCACCAAGGTGGCTATGTTTTCCTGGGGTGGGGGGCCGGCTTCCTTGGGACTGATGCAGCGTGAGACGGTCGCCGCCGGCTGGGTCACACCGGAGGAGTTCGCCGACGACATCGCCCTGAGCAACGCCCTGCCCGGCCCGACCGCGCCGCAAGCTGCCGCCTACGTCGGCTACAAGCTGGCCGGCGTGGCCGGGGCGATCTCCGCCACCGCCGGGACCGTGCTTCCCACCACCCTGCTGATGCTCGTGTTAGTGGTGGGCTTCTTCAGCTTCAAGGACAATCCACATGTCAGGGCGGCCATCACCGGGGTGCGCCCCTTCGTGGTCGGATTACTGGCCTGGACCACCTACCAGATCGGCGTGACCGTCTTCGGGCTGGACAAGCTCAAATTGGGCGCTTCCCTGACCCAGGATTGGAGCAAGTGGCTGATCGCCCTCGGCGCTTTCCTGATCCTGACCTTCACCAACCTCAGCCCGGTCTGGCTGGTGATCGCCACGGCGGCCATCGGCCTGGTCTTCTTCCGCTGAGCAGGAGCAGCAGAATGCCGTACAATAGGGATATGTCCTTGAAAATCGTCATCCCCACCGCGGGATGGGGCACGCGCCTGCGCCCGCATACCTGGAGCAAGCCCAAGCCGCTGATCGGCGTGGCCGGCAAAACTGCCCTCGACCACCTGCTGGATACATTTAAAACCATCCCGGCCGGGAAAGACGTGGAATACGTGATCATCGTCGAACCGTACCTGGGCGAGAGGCAGATCCCGGCCTACATGCAGGAGCACCACTCGGAGGCTAACGTCCATTACGTCGTGCAGACGGTGATGCGCGGCCAGTCGGACGCCCTCTGGCTGGCGCACGAATATCTGAGCGGCCCGACGCTGGTTTGCTTCTCCGACACGCTCATCGAGACCGACTTTTCCTTCCTGGCAGGTGAAAAAGCCGACGGGGTGGCCTGGGTCAAGCACATGCCCGACCCGCGGCGCTTCGGGGTGGCGGAGGTGGACGCCTCAGGCCGGATCACCCGGCTGATCGAGAAACCGGACAGCCTCGAAAATACACTGGTCGTCGTCGGCTGCTATTATTTCCAGGAAGGAGGCGAGCTGGTCTCCGCCATCGAAGAACAGGTCAAACGGGGCACAACCAAGAAGGGTGAGTTTTACCTGGTCGATGCCATCAACATCCTGATCGAGCGCGGCGCACAGATGCGCACCCAGGCAGTGGAGGTCTGGTTGGACACCGGCACCATCGAGGCCACCCTGGCGACCAACCGCTACCTGCTCGAACACGGGCGGGCGAATCACACCAAAAACAAAAAACAAAAGGACATGGAAATTATCCCGCCGGCCTTCGTCCACACCAGTGCTGAAATCAAGCACTCGGTCGTCGGTCCATATGCCTCCATCGGGCCGGGCTGCAAAGTCACCGCCAGCCGGATCGAGGACAGCATCCTGGAGGACGGCGCCACGGTCGAAGCGGCAGCCTTGAAGGGCTCGTTTATCGGCCGCCGGGCCAGGGTCCAGGGACGCTCCGCCGACGACCCGCCCCTGGCGGTCAATATCGGCGATGATTCCAGCATCCAGTTCCAGGAGCTTTAGCGTAGGACAAGAGGCACCGAATCAAGTGACTTCTTGTCCTACTAATTTTTGTGAGAAAGACCTACAGAGTGCTACGTAAATCTTTGAACCAAAACTATCGCATCCTCCTTGTTTCTTGGCGGCTTTAGTTCAGATAATTATGCAAGGAGCAGTAAAATTATGGGTGAAAGTGTCGAGTGCCATTCCGGTTTCACCTACGCCGAAAAACCGATGGCGCTGACCTACCTGGGCCAGCGCCTGGAAGTTGCCGAAATCCTGGCCCAGGGCCGCACCCCTGAGGAGAAGTGGTTTCGGGTCCGGACGAGCGACGGGCAGGCCTTCCTGCTGCGCTACGGCGAGGTGTCCGGCGAGTGGCAGATCCAACAACTTTGAGGAGGCTGGATGCAGGAAATCACCGACGTGCGTTATCTTTCGAAACGGGTTGCCGGGCTGAAGCCTTCGGGCATTCGCAAGTTTTTCGACATTGCCGCCACGATGAAGGACGTCATCTCCCTGGGCATCGGGGAGCCGGATTTCACCACGCCCAGGCCGATCCTGGAGGCGGGCATTCAATCCCTGCAAGCCGGGGAGACGCACTACACCTCCAACGCCGGCAAGCTGGAGCTGCGCCAGGGGATTGCCGACAATCTGCAGCGCCTGTACGGCATCCGCTACGACCCGCTGGGCGAAATCATCGCCACCGTGGGCGTCTCCGAGGCCCTTTACCTGACCATGACCGCCCTGCTCGACCCGGGCGACGAGGTGATCATCCCCACCCCGTGTTTCGTCTCCTACCAGGCGGAGGTGCTCCTGGCGGGCGGCGTGCCGGTGGAGATCCCCAGCCGCGTGGAGGACAATTTCGAGCTGGATCCCCGAGCGCGTGCGCGCCGCCATCACCCCGCGCACCAAGGTGCTTTTCGTCGGTTATCCCAACAACCCGACCGGGGCCGTCGCCACGCAGGCGGTCATGCGCCAGGTGGCGCAGATCGCCGAGGAGCACGACCTGGTGCTGGTCTCGGACGAGATCTACGACCGCCTGGTGTACGGCATCCAGCACGTCTGCATCCCGGCGCTGGACGAGGGCACCCAGCGGCGCACCGTCCTGCTGGGCGGGTTCTCGAAAGATTACGCCATGACCGGCTGGCGCATCGGCTACGCCGCCGGACCGGAACACATCATCAAGGGGCTGGTGCGCATCCACCAGTACACCATCATGTCCGCCCCAACGACCGCCCAGGACGCGGCGATCGAAGCCTTGTCCAACGGGGAGAAGTTCGTCCAGGAGATGGTGGCCGAATACGACCGGCGGCGCAAGCTGATCGTGGCCGGTTTAAATCGCCTGGGACTGACCACCTTCGAACCGAAGGGCGCCTTCTACGCCTTCCCGCAGATCAAGGCCTCCGGCATGGACGACGAGACCTTTGCTGAAAAACTCCTGCAAGAGGAGCATGTAGCCGTCGTCCCCGGAAACGCCTTCGGGCCGGGCGGCGAGGGCTTTGTACGCTGCTCCTACGCCACGGCTTACGAGAAGATCGAGGAAGCCCTGCGACGCATGGAAAAGTTCATGAGCCGCCATGGCTAGGCGTGCCGGGCTTGTCCGTGGAGCATTCCGGTTTTGGTTTCGTTGCAAATGAAGTACAGGCAGGTGCAAAAGAGCACAAAGGTTTATAATCTGGGGGCGAAATTTCGCATGTGCATCTCCGCTTGAAGGTTTTCTCGAAAGCGGACTTTGGAGGTCGTCATGATTTTTCAGGTTGGGGTCGAGAATCACAACGAAGGGCGCTCGATCGCCTGGGCATTGGAACACCCCGGTTGTTATGCCTATGGAACCAACGCAGATGGGGCCGTGCTTAACCTGGAGGGCGCCCTGGAAAGCTACGCCGGCTGGATCCTGCGCCATGAAACCAAGACCTGGCTGACGTTTGCACGTGACGAAATCGAGACCGTCATCAATGGGACCTGGGACGTCTATTACATCAACGATGAGTTGGACAAGGCCACCGAAGCGGACGGTTACAGTGTGGAATCCTTCTTTCCTTATGACTGGAAGCCGCTGGCCGAGGTCGAAATCGAGCACACCCTGAAACTGCTCGACTGGACCCGGGCGGACCTGTTGAAGCAAGTGGAAGGGTTGAGCGAGGAAAAATTGAACGCCAAATACATGGGCGAGCGCTGGAGCATCAACGGCATCCTCGGTCACGTCGGCAACGCCGAATACTGGTACATGGAATGCCTCGGATTGGCCTTCCCGCGTGCAGAGCTGCCCGAAGAGCCGCATGCTCGCATCAAGAAAGTCCGCTCCCACTTCCGCTCCGTGCTGCCTCGCCTGGAGAGGATGAAAAAAGTCGTCGGCGTCAACGGCGAGTTCTGGAGCCCGCGCAAGATGCTGCGCCGGGCGCTGTGGCACGAGCGCGACCACACCGAGCATATTCGCAAGCTGCGCTAACACCCAAGGATAGCGACCAGAACCCCCGGAGTCCCGGGGGTTTTCGGTACAGGCAAAGATGCACGCGATTCAGGCAAACTCCACCCAGCCGCAGCCGGTGGAAAAAACCACCCTGCGGGTCGTGACGATCTGGCTGGCCCTGCGTATCCTGACCAGCCTGCTGGCAGCGCTCTTTTCCGCTCTGCAGCCGCTCACCCCCCGCGAAATGACCATTCCGCTCTGGCCTCCGCCCGGGGAACTGTCCGCCTGGCTGGAGCGGGTCCTGGTGGCACCCTGGCTGCACTGGGACGGGATCTGGTTCACGCGCATCGTGGCCCAGGGCTATGCCGCCGGGGACGGCACGACCAACTTTCACCCGCTGTACCCCTGGCTGAGCCTGCCGCTTGCCCGTCTGGGCCTCGACCCGACCGCCAGCCTGCTGGTCACCAGCTCGCTCGCGACGCTTCTCCTGCTGATCGTTTTCGTCCGGCTGGCGCGGCTGGACCTGGGCCCGGCGGAGGCCTGGACGGCATTGCTCTGCCTGGTCACCTTCCCGACTGCCTTCGTTCTGTTCGCGCCTTATTCGGAGGGCCTGTTCTTGCTGGGGGTCGCCCTGGCCCTGCTCCTGACGCGCCGGGGCCGCCCGCTGCCTGCCGCCCTGGCGGCGTTCCTGGCCGCCCTGACCCACCAGCTGGGACTGTTCCTGGCGCTGCCCATGGCCTGGCAAGCCTGGGAGGCTTCAGGGCGGTCACCCCGCGGACTGGTCAAAGCCTGGCGGGAATGGCTGGCGGTCCTGGCGGCCCCGCTGGGGTTGACCGCCTGGAGCGTCTACCGCCTCGGCGTTCTGCACGAGGGCCGACCGGACTTCCACGGCCTGCAGGCTCTGGTCTACTCGACCCTGATCTCACCTTCCGCCCACCTGGTGGTGCCGGTCCAGGCGTTTGTGTGGCCCTGGCAGGCGCTCGGGGCAGCCATTGCGAAAGCGCTGCGCGCCCCCGACACGGACATCCTGGTCAACCTGGCCCTGGGGCTCGGCTTCCTGCTGGCCCTGGCCGTCGCCTGGCGGCAGCTGAAGATCGGCGACCGTCTGTTTGCCCTGGCGGTCACACTGATCAGCTTTTGTTACTCCACCGGACCGGCGCACCCGTACATGGGCCTGCCGCGCCATTTAATGGTGGCCTTGCCGGTCTTCGCCGGGCTGGGCGCGGCGCTGCGTAAACCCTGGCAAAGGCAGGTCGTGATCCTGGTGCAAGCGCTGGGGATGATCCTGCTTCTACTGCTCTACGTCCTGGAAGCCTGGGTGCCTTAACTGCGATAGAATCCGATTTGCTCAAGGAGGCTCGCATGCAACCACATCTATTGGTATCCCAATTGCGCTTCGCCCGCAGCGAGTTCGTCCGCGGCCTGGAGGGCGTCTCCGCCGAGGACGGAGTCCGCCGGGTGCTGCCGCTGAACTGCATCAGCTGGATGGTCGGCCACCTGGCGAACCAGGAACACCGCTACTGGGTCATGTTTGGCCAGCAGAAGAACCTGGCGCCGGGCTTGAACGACCTGGTCGGCTACCGCAAGCCGGCCAGCACCCCACCGCTGGAGGAAATGTGGACCGCCTGGCGGAAGGTCACCGCCGCGGCGGACGAGTATCTGGAAACCCTCACGCCGGAGATCATGCAAACCTTCCTGCTGCGGGACGGCAAGCCGGCCGACGAGAGCGTCGGCACCCTGCTGCTGCGCACCATCTACCATTACTGGTATCACACCGGCGAAGCCGCCGCCGTGCGCCAGCTGCTGGGGCACAAGGACCTGCCCGAATTTGTCGGCGAGATGGACGTGGCCGCCTACCGGCCAGAGCGCTGACCAGGGCGGTCTCGCAGGCGCCAGGCTGAAGCCGTCTCGCGGCCAAAACAGCGCAGCTTCCGACGCTGTCGTCCAGGAGGCGCAAGCCCGGGGGAGCATGTCTGCTGGAAACGCAGAAACCATTCAGCCGCGCCTTGAGTCTGAATCTGACATATAATTTTTATGGGGGCACCCGCAGGATCATTATCGGTTCTGTCTTCCGAGGTCGCAAGGGATTTCTAGACAGGGAGGGTTTCCATGCAAAAAAGGTCTGCACTCATGCGGACGGGCACGGCTCTCTTGATCGGGGCGTCGTTGCTTGCCGGCCTGTACCTGACCAGCCTGTACAGCTACCTGCTCTTTCACAGCCTGATCGAATTGTTCACCATCACGGTGGCCGCCGGCATCTTCGCCATCGCCTGGAATTCCCGCGGCTACCTGAACAACAATTACCTGCTCTTCACCGGCGTGGCGGCGGTCTTCGTGGCACTGCTGGACCTGGTCCACACCCTGGCTTACAAAGGCATGGGCGTCTTTGCAGACCGGAGCGCCAACCTGGCCACCCAGCTGTGGATCGCCGGCCGGTATCTGCAATGTGTTTCCCTGCTCGTCGCGCCCTTCTTCCTGGGACGCAGGCTCAGGGTTGTCCTGCAGCTGGCAGCCTATACGCTCGTCACCGGCCTGCTGCTCGGGTCCATCTTTGCCTGGCACCTATTTCCGACCGCCTATGTGGATGGGACCGGCCTGACCCCGTTCAAGAAGATCAGCGAATACGTGATCTCGGCGTCCTTCCTGGCCTCGATCGGCCTGCTGTGGTGGAAGCGGCGGGAGTTCGATTCCGGCGTGCTGCGCTTTTTGATCCTCTTCCTCGCCTTCACGATCGGCTCGGAGATCGCCTTCACCGAATATGTCAGTGTCTACGGGAACGCCAACCTGGTCGGCCACATCCTGCGGCTGGTCGCTTACTACTTTTTGTACAAGGCGATCATCGAGACCGGTCTGGTCAAGCCGTATACCGTTCTGCTGAGGGACTTAAAGCTCTCTGAAGAACGCCTGCGCGAGCACTCCGCCGCCCTGCAAGCCCGCAACGAGGAGCTGGATGCCTATGCCCACACGGTGGCCCATAATCTCAAGAGCCCGTTGACCGTGATCATCTCCTCTTCGGACGTGATCACGGATATCAGTGACCTGACGCCCGGCGAGCAAAAGGAGTTCATCGGGCAAATCCGCTCCACGGCCTACGAGATGAACGGCATCATTGACAGCCTGCTGCTGCTCTCCGAGGTCCGCAAGGCGGAAGCCCCGAGAGAGCCGGTGGATATGGCCGGGGTGGTGGCAGATGTTCGCAAGCGCTTGGCTTTGGAAATCAAAAAGAGCCGCGCCCGGGTGATCGCCCCCAAGATCTGGCCGTCCGCCCTCGGCTACGCCCCATGGGTGGAAGAGGTGTGGGCCAATTACCTGAGCAATGCGCTCAAATACGGAGGCCAGCCGCCGTGCGCGGAGCTGGGCGCCGAGCTCCAGCCGGGCAGCACCGTACGTTTCTGGGTGCGCGACAACGGCCCGGGCATCCCTACGGAAGCCCGCGCGCGGCTGTTCACGCCCTTCACCCAGGTCGGCAAGGTGCATGAAGCGGGACACGGGTTGGGACTGTCGATCGTGCGCCGCATCGTCGAAAAACTGGGAGGGCAGGTGGGCGTGGAGAGCGAGGTCGGCCAAGGCAGCCTGTTTTTCTTTACCCTCCCGGCCGCCTCCGTTGGCAAGGTTATGCCGGCCCCTGGCGTGGGACGGTCCTCGCGGGAACTGGCTCAGGCGGGTTGACCGGGCGGCCGCGCACGCCATTGTGAAATCGATTCATGCGCGTAGGAATCCTTTGCAGGCGCGGGTGAATCAGATCACAGTCATCTGAATCCTTCTTTTCCCATCTGTATTGCCCGTCGCTGGACATCCAGACGAAGGCCTTGTAATTCCGGGGGCGTGCCGATATTTATCCCTCCTCCGTGTACATCTGCGTTTATCTGTGGTTAAATCAGTCTAATGGATGCTAAGACTCTCGCCGTGCTCGAGTACCCCAAGATCCTCGCCCGCCTGGCCGATTTCTGCGACTTCTCCGCCTCGGCCGAGCTGGCGCGCCTCCTGGCCCCCACCCCCGACTTCGACCTGGCCTGCGAGCGCCTGGCCGAGACGAGCGAGGCGCGCAAGCTGCTCTCGATCAACGACCTGACCGTCGGCGGCGCCCACGACATCCGCGAGCAGGTCGATCTGGCGGCGCGCGGCGGCGTGCTCGAGCCCAAAGACCTGCTCGATGTGCAAAACACGCTGGTGGCGGCGCGCAACCTGCGCCGCAGCCTGGAGCGCCTGGCAGGCGAGTACCCGCACCTGGCCGAGCTGGCCCTGCGCCTGCCCGCCCCGCAGGGATTGGTGGAAGCCATCTCTCAGACCATTTCCGAGGCCGGCGAGGTGCTCGACTCGGCCTCGGTCAAGCTGGCGGAATTACGCCGCGAGGTACGGGTCGCCCATGACCGCCTGATGGCCCGCTTGCAGCGTTACCTGACCGATCCCAGCACCGCCGCCAAGCTGCAGGACGCGGTCATCACCCAGCGCGACGGGCGCTTCGTCATCCCGTTGCGGGCGGAGTTCAAAGGCCAGGTCAAGTCCATCGTCCACGACCAGTCCTCCACCGGGGCGACCCTGTTCGTCGAGCCGTTGGCGGTGGTCGAGCTGAACAACACCTACCGTGAGGCCCAGCTGGCCGAACGCGACGAGGTCCGCCGCATCCTGACCGAGCTCTCCGCACAGGTCGGGGAGCTGGCTGGCGAGATCACCCCGGGCATCAAGGCCCTGGCCGAGCTCGACCTGGCCTTTGCCAAGGCGAAATATGCGGACGAAATCCACGCCGCGGAGCCGATCCTGCACAAAATGGACGATGGACGGCGGACGAAAGACCCTCGTCCATCGTCTGCCGCCTGTCGCTTGGTCCACGCCCGCCACCCGCTGCTCGACCCGGCTGCGGTCGTGCCGATCGACATCGACCCCGCCGCCGGCACGCTGGCGGTGGTCATCACCGGCCCCAACACCGGCGGCAAGACCGTCACACTCAAGACCGTCGGCCTGCTGGCAGCCATGGCCCAGTCCGGTCTGCACATCCCGGCCCAGTCCGGCTCGGAGCTGGCCTGCTTCCACGACATCTACGCCGACATCGGCGACGAGCAGTCCATCGAGCAGTCGCTCTCGACCTTCTCCGGACACATCACCAACATCATCCACATCCTGAAGAAGGCCGACCGGCGCGCCCTGGTCATCCTGGACGAGTTGGGCGCCGGCACCGACCCTCAGGAGGGTGCCGCCCTGGCGCGCGCCATCCTCTCGCACCTGCTCGCCGATGGCATCATGGCTTTCGTCGCCACGCACTTCCCGGAACTGAAGACCTTCGCGCACACCACGTCCGGGGTGGTCAACGCCTCACTGGAGTTCGACCTGGGAACGCTGCGCCCGACCTACAAACTGACCATCGGCCTGCCCGGCCGTTCCAATGCCCTGGCCATCGCCCAGCGCCTGGGACTGCCGCAGGAGATCGTCGAGGCGGCGCGCAGTGAGATCGACCCCGCCGACCTGCGCGCCGACAAGCTGATCGGCGACATCCACCGCCAGCGCAAGATCGCCTTCAAGGAGAGCGAAAAAGCCGAGCGGGCGCGTTCCGAGGCACGGCGCCTGGAAAGGGAGCTGGCGGCGCGACTGGAGAAGATCGAAGAGGAGCGCCAGGCCGTCCTGACCCGGGCGCGCGCCGAGGGCGAGCTGGAAGTCGCCGTCCTGAAAACGCAGATCGAGAAGCTCAAAAAGGAGCTGAAGAAGGCCCGCCAGCCGCTCGAGTCCCTGGAGGAAGTGGAAGAACAGGCCGAGCTATTGGAAGAGAAGATCCAAAAGCCGGTAAAACAAAAAAGTGAAAAGCCGGGCAGGGCGCTGAAGGTCGGCGACCAGGTGATGTTGAAGCAGCTCGGCACTCAGGGCGTGATCACTTCCATCGACGAGGACGAGGCCGAAATCCAGGCCGGTCCGCTACGCCTGCGGGCGGGGCTGGAGGAATTGAAGCGCAAGGAAGACGCCGCGGTGGAAGAGCCTGCGGAGGAGAAAAAGCAAAACAAAAAACAAAAAACAAAAGACGAATCGGTCGAGGCTGGGGCGTCCGGCGTCGGGCTGCGCGCCTCGCCGGGCATGGAACTCGACCTGCGCGGGCAGCGCGCCGAGGACGCCCTGGACATGCTCGACCGCTACCTGGAAAAGGCCTACCTGGCCGGCCTGCCCTTCGTGCGCATCATCCACGGCAAAGGGACCGGCAAGCTGCGCCAGGAGGTGCGCGCCGCCTTGAAAGGCCATCCCCACGTGACCTCTTTCGAGGAGGGGCAGGATCGCGAAGGCGGCGCGGGGGTTACGGTGGCGAAGCTGGCTGGCTGAAAATCTGTAAACTCTTCGTAATAAATCTGCGGGCCGCAGCGCGTCTATAATTCAGCCGGACCCTGTGCGGAGACAAGCCATGTCGATCGACGATGCCATAAACGACATGAAGGCCAAGATCGAGCGCGGTGAGCAAGGCCGCGGAGATCAAGGTGGTGAAGATTTCGGGGGAGGAGGCACGCCTGAGCGTGTTCGTCCCGACCGCCCAGGTGCAGCCCATCCGGGAGGCCACCCTGCAGCCGACCCTGGACTATCTGAACAAGGACGGTCTCGACGTGCAGGTGCTGGTCTACGACAAGGACCATCCGCCGGAAATTGGGTAAATCGGGCCTCCGAATTCTCATCGAATCCGGAGGTTTTACTCCCGGTGTGTCGTTGCGAGGAGGCCTGAGCGAAGCGTAGTGAAGACGAAGGCCGACGACACTCCCTGGCACTCACCTGCACCGCAGGTGCGGTGCAGGTGCAGGTGTGCGCTGGCGCTTTGTGCCACACCGTCCCGGTGTCCTTCCGGGAGGGCAAGTGTGCACCGGCACGAGCAGCCGGTGCGAGTGCAGGTGAGCAATCTCCCCACAAAACCGGAGATTGCTTCGCCCCTTCGGGGCTCGCAATGACACGAAGCGACAAAAAACGGGCTCCGATCATTTCGGAACCTGTTTTGATTTGCATCCAAGGCAATTTAGTAATCGATCGTCTGATACTGGCGGGCGAAACGCAGGATGCGGCTGCGGATGTAAAAGGCGTCCGGGTCGGCGACGGAGCGCTGGGTCTTGATCAGCTCCATGGCCTCCTCCGGTTCGTATCCCCGGGCGATCAGGATGGCTGCCCCCATGGCCACCCCGCGATGCCTGCCCTTCCCACAGTGGGCGTAGACCTTCCCGCCATCGCGGATCGTCTCCAGCGCAGCCCGGACGCCGCGCATCAGGTAGCGAATGGGAATGACCAGGCCCGGGCTGTCGACCGTCGGCAGCCACAGGAAGTCCAGCGGCGGATCGTGCCGATCCCGCCTGGGCCACCTTTCGAGGCGCATGTTGATCACCAGGCGTACACCCAGGTCCCGGAGCAGGTCGTAATCGTCTTTGTGCGGCGTATCACCGATAAACAAGTAGTCGGTTATCCGGGAGTAATTCATGGCGGCAATCTTACCACAGGGGAGGGGGAATTCGGACCATTGTAATCAAAATCTAATCTTTTATCCGCCGGCGCTCTCCGCGCCGGGGAAGGCGGTTCACGGCGCCGCGCTCACCGCGCGCCAGACGGCGTTCAACGCCTGGAGGGCGGAATAGCGATGGATGAGGCGGGCCGCCTTGGTCAGGTAGACGTCCCCCTGGTAGCGCACCTCCGTGCGCGTGTACAGGCCGCGCTCCGGCAGGCCGGACGTGGCGGCCCAGAAATTCCACAACGGCAGGTTGTATTCGACCGCCAGCATGGCGTAATCGTGGTTGATGGCCTCGTCGCCTTCGCTGTCGTCGGCCTTGGTCGCCATGATCGGGACCACCCCCTGGCCGATCAGCTGGTCGAGCACCCGCTTCAGGTAGACGAGATTGCGCACATCGTAATGCGTGCCGACGTGCAGGATGGCAAAAGCCGGGCGGTGGATGCGCAGCTCACAGCTCAGGGGCGTCTCGTCGGGCCGGCAGCCGTACTTGCCTTGGGTCCATTCCGGCCACAGCAGCGCCGCGGCCGTGGTCCCACCGCGCACCGTGGGACCGCGGCGGTTGAAGGAGCCGGCAAACCAAGCAACGGTCTCCTGCAGCTCCGGCGGCAGTCCAGCCACCTCCTGCGGGTCAGTGTCGTAAGCGCCCATGAAGGCCTCCGGCTGGCTCTGGCAGTCCCCCAGGACCGAAAAGGCGTGCGGGTCGTTGCCCATCTGCTGGCCGATCTGGTAGAGGATGCGCACAAACCCGGGCACGATCGGGGCCTGCGGCCAGGACTTCCACTCGTCGGCGGACAGGCCGATCCGGGACGGCAGGGGAGTCTGCGAGGGCAGGGCGGTCGGGGCGGGGACGGCTTCAGTGGGCGCGGACGGCGTCAGCGTGGAGGGGAACGACGGTTCCGGGGTCGGGCGGGAGGTCACGCCGGGTAATGCCGTCGGGCTGGGAAGGACCGTCGCCGGGAACACGGGGGCCGCGGGAAGCAGGGCGGCTGCCCGCGGGCTGCAGGCTGCCAGGCTCAGGATCAGGGCACAAAGGGGAGCGGTTTTCCGAAGTAAGACCATCTATGACTTAGTATAATAGAGACCGACCCAATCAGGAGGCCGTATGCACGCTCGACGAGCCCTGCTCTACATGCCCGGCGACGACCGGCACAAGATCGAAAAAGCCCTCACCCTGGGCGTGGACTGCATCTGCATGGACATGGAGGACGGCGTGGCCTTCAATCACAAGGCTGAGGCGCGCACCACCATTGCCGCCGCGCTGCACCAGCTGGACTTCGGCTGTACCGAGAAGCTGGTGCGCATCAACCCGGTCGGCTCGGGACTGGAGGCCGCCGACCTGGAGGCGGTCCTGCCCGTCCACCCGGACGGGGTGGTGGTGCCCAAGGTCGAGACGGCGGAGCAGCTGGCCTGGGTCGGCGGGAAGATCGAGGCCGCCGAACTGGCCAACGGCTGGCCGCTCAAGTCGATACCCCTGCTCGCCATCGTCGAAAGCGCCAAAGCCGTGCTCGACCTGAAGGTGATCGCCGCCGCCCCGCGTCTGGAGGCGCTCATCTTCGGCGCCGAAGACCTGGCCGCCGACCTGGGCGCGGTGCGCACGCCCGAGGCCTGGGAGGTCTTCTCCGCCCGCAGCGCCGTGGTGACTGCCGCGGCGGCCTACGGGCTGCAGGCCATCGACATGGTCTCGGTCGACTTCAAGGACCTGGAGGCCCTGCGCCAGGAGGCCGTCTTCGGGGCGCAGATGGGATTTTCAGGCAAGCAGACCATCCACCCGAACCAGATCGCTCCTGCCCAGGCGGCTTTTACCCCCGACGACGAGTCGGTCGCCCGCGCCAGGCGGCTGGTGGAGGCCTTCGAGGCGCACCAGGAAAAGGGCACGGGGGCGTTCGCCCTGGACGGCAAGATGATCGACATGCCGCTGGTCAAGGCCGCCCGGAACGTGCTGGCCCGGGCGCACGCCGGGGGGAAGGATTAGCTTGCTGTCCGTCTTTTTCGGTTTCCTCTCCGCCGCCAGCTGGGGGACGGGCGACTTCGCCGGCGGGTTGGCCAGCCGCCGCGCCAGCGCCTACCGGGCCACGCTCTACGGCGAGGTCTTTGGGCTGATCCTGCTGCTGGCTGCGGCACCCTTCATCCACGAAACCGCCATGACCTGGACGGACTGGGCCTGGAGTCTGGCCGCCGGGGCCATCGGCGCGGCCGGGCTGGCGCTGCTCTACCGCGCCCTGGCCGAGGGTCAGATGAGCCTCGCCGCACCGGTCTCGGCCTTGATGGCCGCCGTGCTCCCGGTGGTCGCCGGGGCGCTGACCGAGGGCCTGCCGGGCCCGGCGACCCTGACCGGCTTCGCCCTGGCCCTGCTGGCGGTGTGGCTGGTCTCCCAGGGCGAGGGGGCGTCGAAGAAGGCTTTCCTCCGCCTGGCCGACCTGCGCCTGCCATTGCTCTCGGGCGTGGGCTTCGGGATCTATTTCATCCTGATGCATCAGGGCAGCCGTCAGGCGGTGATCGGGCCGATGATCGCGGCGCGCTGCGCGGGGACCGTCACCCTGCTGGCTATCGCCGCGGCACGGGGCGAGGTGCGCTGGCCGCAGCGGTCGCTCTGGCCGCTGGTCATCGCCAACGCGGCCGGGGACATCGGCGGCAACACCTTTTACATTCTGGCCGGGCAGGCCGGGCGGATGGACGCCGCCGCCGTGCTGGGCTCTCTCTACCCCGGCATGACCGTGATCCTGGCCTGGCTCTTCTTACACGAGAAGGTCACCCGCCCGCAGTTCGCCGGCATCCTGGCGGCGCTGGCGGCGATCGTCCTGATCGCTCTTTGAACCCTCCCGCCCCCGGGTAGATGCCCCGCGCAGGCGTGCAACCAATCGACCCGTTGGCGGTTTAACCCTTTGGAGGAGGATGGCATGACCAGATACAAAGTGATCGCCAATCCCAACGCCGGTCACGGCAAGGGCGCCAAAGCAATCCCGGAGATCGAGCGCCTGCTCAAGGAGCACGGCCTGGACTTCGACCTGGTGCGCACCGAGCGCGTCGGGCACGGCATCCAGCTCGCCCGCCAGGCCGCCCTGGACGGCTACGATGTGGTGGTAGCCGCCGGTGGGGACGGTACGGTCAACGAGGTGCTTAACGGTCTGATGGAGGCGCGTCCGGCCAGTCCGCAACGCCCGGCACTGGGTGTGCTCTGCGCCGGACGCGGCAACGACTTCGCCCCCGCACTGGCCATCCCCGAAGCCCTGCCGGCAGGCTGCCAGGTGCTCAAGGACGACCACCGCCGCACGATCGACATCGGGCGCGTGACCGGCGGGAAGGTCCCGCAGGGCCGCCTGTTCATCAACACGGTCGGGATCGGCTTCGACGCCGTCGCCACCATCGAGGTGGCGAAGCTGCCGACTTGGGGCGGCTTCTTTAGCTTCCTCATCGCCATCCTGCGAACCATCTTCCTGTTCTACAAAGGACCGAACCTCAGGATGGATTACGACGGCCAGAGCCTGACCACCCCCACCCTGCTGCTTTCGGTCATGAACGGCAAACGCCTGGGCGACGGCTTCTGGATGGCACCCGAGGCGCGTCCCGACGACGGCCTATTCGACGTGGTCGTCGGCCGCCAGGTCAGCCGGATGCGCATCCTTACCCTGATCCCACACTTCATGAAAGGCACGCAGAACACCCAGCCGGAGGTGACCACGGTGCGCGCCGCCCGCCTCGCCATCACTGCCCTGGACGGCACCATCCCGGCCCACTGCGACGGCGAGATCATCTCCATAGACGGCACGCGCCTGGAAGTCGAGCTGCTGCCGCGCCAGATCGAAGTGGTCTGCCCGAAGGAGCTGAACGCATGAGCCTCTCCCAACGCATCCTCGGTGCGATCCTCAAAGGCATCACCATCGCATTGTTCCGCGTGGACGACGCCCAGCTGGCGAAGGTCCCGCCGAAAGGCCCGCTGATCCTGGTCACCAACCACGTCCACATGCCGGAGATCCCGACCCTCTTCCTGCGTCTGACGCCCCGCCCGGTAACCGGCATGCTGCTGGCCAGCCGTTGGGACAACCCCCTGTTCCGCTGGATGCTGAACACGTTCCACATCCTGCCCTTGAAGCGCGGCGAAGCCGACCTGGCCGGCCTGCGCCGGGGCCTGGAGGCGCTGGAAAAAGGCTATATCCTGATCGTCGACCCGGAGGGGACGCGCAGCCACACCGGCATCCTGCAGCCGGGCCGCGCCGGGGCGGTCCTGATGGCCCTGCGCAGCGGCGCCCCGCTCATCCCGGTGGTGCACTACGGCAGCGAGAACTACAAGCAGAACCTGCGCCGTCTGCGGCGCACGGACTTCCACTTCGCGGTCGGCCGGGTGTTCCGCATCAAGCCCGAGGCGGCCAAGTCGCTGCACACTGACCGGGAGGCGATCACCACCGAGGTCATGGCCCAGATGGCGGCCCTGCTGCCGCCGGAGTACCGCGGCTTCTACGCCGACGTGCCGCCCACGCAGGAATTCCTGGTCTTCGAATAGGCTTGCGGGGTGCCTGGTTTGCGGATGAAATCCGTGTATTTGTTCCTCCTTCCCCTGCTCCTGGGATTCGCCTCCGACTGGGCCAGTGCCTTCACCACATCCTACTCACGCCGCTGGGGGGAACGCCGCGGCCAGGCGCTCACCTTCCTCCTGCGTATGATCTCGGGCATTCCGCTGTGGTTCATCGGCCTCCTCCTGGCGATCACCGCACCGTCGGCAACCCTGCTACCGCCGAGCCCGGTCACCGACCTCTGCGGCTGGGTGCTGGTCCTGGCCGGGTGCGTCCCGATGATCCTGGGACTCCTGGCGCTGCGTTTCTCGGCCGCGCTGCCGGCGGTGGGCGATGCGCTGGTCGAACGCGGCATCTATGCCTGCATCCGCCACCCGATCTACGCCGGCATGCTGCTCGAATTCCCCGGTCTGGCCCTGCTCAGTCCCAAGGAGACGTCGTTGCTGGCCTGCGTCCTCGGCCTGGGTTGGGTCTACGGCCAGGCCCGGCTGGAGGAGCGCGACCTGATCCAGCGCATGCCTGCCTATCGAACCTACATGCAGCGCGTGCCGCGCTTCCTGCCGCGACTTAAAAAGAATGCCTGAACAGGCTGATGCGTTCATCCAGCAGTTGAACTTCGGGGCGGACATTATTTTCCGGCGACTTTACAATCCTGTTTGCCCGGCCTCCTCCCGGGCGAATGTCCTTATAAGCGGTGCTACAATTACAGGGTACTGTGCAGGTCTTCAAACCGGCCGTTCTCGAGCGGCGTGCAATTCGACGACATCCGGTTCGGAGATTTATACAACCAGCCGCGATTTGAGGAGTTGCAATGCGCCTATTGTTAAAGTTCCATGCCGCACTCGCCACGGTCTTATTGTTAGCCCTGATGAACACCTCCTGCGCGCCGCTGGCTGCCTTCTTCCCCACCCCCACGGAAACCGCCACGGCGACCGTCCCCTCCCCCACCCCCACGCCGAGCGCCACCGAAACCCCCACGCAAACCTTCACCCCGACTCCGACCGAAACGCCGACCCCCAGCGAAACCCTGACGCCCAGCGAGACCGCCACCGAAACCCCGACCTTCACCCCCACCCTCACACCTACCCGGACGCGCATCCCCTCGCCCACCTCGACCCCCATCGTCCCGCGGGTCAGCATTACGACGCGCTCCCAATGCCGCTACGGTCCCGGCGTGGGTTATGAATACAAATACGGCCTGCTGCCCGATAACTGGGAGGACGTCATCGGCCGCGTCCGCATCCTCAGCCACAAATCCGACGGGAGCTGGGCACCGGTCACCTGGCTCCTGGTCCAGTCCATGAATCGCGATCCTTATTCCAAATGCTGGGTGAATGCCAACCTGACACGTGTAATCCGCGGCGACCTCAACACCGTCCCGGACTATTTCGAGAAGCCGAAGGCACCGGAAATATACGGCTCTTCCCACCTGTACGATCCGCCGGCCAATGTCAGCGCCCGCCGGGATGGGAACGACGTCGTCGTCTTCTGGCAGCCGATCTACATGACCGAGGATGATTACGTCGGCTATTTGATCGAGGCCTTCGTCTGCTACAAAGGGCGCTACGAGTTTGCCCCGGTGGGCTATGCGGATTCATTCCAACAAAACATGCTCGAAGACAACAACCGGATCGAAGTCAGCGTGCGCATCCCCGACGAACCCGGCTGCGACCAGCCCTCCCACGGCCAGATCTTCCTGGCCGAAAAGCACGGCTTTTCGCACGGTGTGATCATCCCCTGGCCGAAGTAAACGCCCAGGGCGCCCCGTAATCTGAAGAGGATTTGTCATGCCCGAGTATCAGGATTTCGTCCAGGCCTATCCGGCGTTCGATAAAACTCACGACATCGACGAGCTGCGCGAGCGCGACTATGCCCGCCTCGACCGCCTGGGCCAGGTCTACCTGGACTACACGGGCGGCGGGCTGTACGCCGAGTCGCAGCTGCGCCTGCACCAGAAGCTGCTCTCCGCGCAACGTCTTCGGCAACCCGCACTCCACCAACCCCACCTCCCTGGTCGCCACACGCCTGATCGAGAACACGCGCCGCGCCGTCCTGGAGTACTTCAACGCCTCGCCCGACGATTACATCGTCATCTTCACGCTCAACGCCAGCGGAGCCCTCAAGCTGGTCGGGGAAGCCTACCCCTTCGGCAAGGGCTGTCACTACCTGCTGACCTTCGACAACCACAACTCGGTCAACGGCATCCGCGAGTTCGCCCACGCCAAAGGCGCCGACGTGACCTACGTCCCGGTCGCCCTGCCGGACATGCGTGTGGACGAGGCCATGCTCGACGGTTACCTGGACCAGGACACAGCCGGCTGCGCACAACCTGTTTGCCTACCCGGCCCAGTCCAACTTCTCCTCCGTCCAGCACCCGCTGGAGTGGATCGAGAAGGCCCACGCCAAGGGCTGGGACGTGCTGCTCGACGCGGCGGCCTTCGCCCCCACCAACCGCCTCGACCTGGGCAAGTGGAAGCCGGACTTCGTCCCGCTCTCGTTCTACAAGATGTTCGGCTACCCGACCGGCGTCGGGGCGTTGCTCGCCCGGCGCGAGGTCCTGGGCAAGCTGCACCGTCCCTGGTTCGCCGGCGGGACGATCACCGTCGCCTCGGTGCAGGGCGACAAGTACTACCTGGCCGAGGGCCCGGCCGCCTTCGAGGACGGCACGCTGGACTACCTCAACATCCCGGCCGTGGAGATCGGCCTCAAGCACCTCGACAAGATCGGCATGGCCACCATCCACGCCCGGGTGCACTGCCTGACCGGCTGGCTGCTCGACAACCTGACCGCGTTGAAGCACGGCAGCGGTGTCCCTCTGGTGCACATCTACGGGCCGACGAGGGTCGAAAAGCGCGGCGGCGCGGTGACGGTCAACTTCTTCGACCGGGATGGGAAGCCGATCGACCACCGCTTCATCGAGGAGCGGGCCAACGAGCACAACATCTCGCTGCGCACGGGCTGCTTCTGCAATCCAGGGGCAGGCGAGATCGCCCTGGGCATCTCCAAGATGGAGCTGGCGGCCTGTTTCACCAGCCCCGGCCACGCCCAGCGCCTGAGCTACGACGACTTCCGCCTGTGCATCGACGGCAAGGCCTCCGGCGCGGTGCGCATCTCCGTCGGGCTGGTGAGCAACTTCGAGGACGTGCAGGCCTTTTTGCATTTCGCCGAGGAATTGCTCGGTGAATAACGGCTTTGGAATGCAAGAGCCCGCTCCTGTGACTGGCAATGGCATACCTTCCGGGTACGCTGAGCCGTATTACACCAGAGGTAAAATTCCCGAATGGACATCCACGGCATTCCCAAGAACCCCGTCACCCTGGCGGTCCTGGTCTTCGCCTGGTTCTTCTTCCTGCTCGCCGGGTTGATCTTCCTCTGGCAGGCTCTGTTCAAGAAGCCCAGTCCAAGCAGCTCGAAGCTGCGCAACCTCCTGCAGGGGATGCTCTTCCGCTTTCGCTTTGTCGCCGGGGTGGGCCTGCTGGCCCTGGTCATTTACGGCGTGGTCTGGGCGCTGACCAACTGGAAATAGCTTCCCCTCGACCGGATCACAGGCTGCCGCCCGATAAACAAGATGGATCAACCCGTCGACTTTGACGCAGTAAAAGCACTGGCCGCCGCCCTGGATGCCGAACTGCGCCGCCTGCCGGTGCCAAACACGCCGAACGAGCGTGCAGTGCGGGTCAGGTACTCCCGCCGGCTCAAGATGGAGAGCGCGGAGTTCGTCCTGGGCGTGGCGCGCACACTCTTCCACGCCCACCGCCAGCGCTGGACCGCCTACGAGCTGGTGCGCGCCCACCCGGCTGCCTTTGCCCGCATCGGTCCTACCGAGCTGGAGGAATTCGGCCGGGGCATGGACAGCTGGTGGAGCGTGGACGCTTTCGCCCGCACCCTGGCCGGGCCGGCCTGGGTGCACGGGCAGGTCCCCGACGAGCTGATCATGCAGTGGGCCGGCTCGCCGGATCCCTGGTGGCGGCGGGCGGCCCTGGTCAGCACCGTGGCCTGGAACATGCGCTCGCAAGGCGGCCCCGGCGACGTGGAGCGCACCCTGCGCGTCTGCAACGCGCTGGCGGCCGATCACGAAGACATGGTGGTCAAGGCGCTCTCCTGGGCGCTGCGCGAACTGGTCGTCCATGATCCACAGGCGGTGCGCGGCTTTCTCGAGCAGCATCGACCCGTCCTGGCCGGGCGCGTGATCCGGGAGGTGGGCAGCAAGCTGACTACGGGCCTGAAATACCCGCGCCGGCAGGACAGATGAAGCTGCCTGTTCCCCCATTGGTACCTTTTAATCTTATAAAATTATCCCTTTCCAGAAAGAAGATGTATAATGCCTCGCATGCCAACCAGCCCTGCTCGCTCCAAGCACCCCTCCACTTCCCCGCTCGTATTCTTCCTGCCGCTCGCCTTTTTACTCGGCCTGGGCGCCGGCTATCTCTTCTGGGGTCTCAACCCGGCCCCGGCTGCAGAGACCACGCCCGGGGCGCGGCGCGTGAACGTCAAGGTGGGGAACTCCCCATCCCTCGGACCGGAAAACGCGCCGGTCACGATTATCGAGTTCGGCGACTACCAGTGCCCGTATTGCAAGCTGTGGTATGACAACGTCTACGACCGCCTGCTGGCCAACTATCCCGGGAAAGTGCGCTTCGTCTACCACGACTTCCCCCTGGACGGACACCCAGAGGCACTCCCGGCTGCGGAGGCGGCTCAATGCGCCGGCGAGCAGAATGCCTACTGGAAATACCACGACGCCCTTTTCGGCCAGCAATACGGGCTGAGCAACACCGCTTATAAGCAATATGCCCAGGAACTGGGTTTAGACGTGCAGGCTTTCTCCAGCTGTCTGGATGGGCACCGCTTCCAGGCCAAGGTCAAGGACAGCTATCAATACGCCGTCGGCCTGGGCGTCGGGTCAACACCGACCTTTTATATCAACGGCCTCGAGGTGATCGGCGCCCAATCTTACGAGACCTTCCAGCAGCTCATCGACCAGGAGCTGGCAGGCAAGAAATAGCAACACCTTGGAGGCGAGGAGACCGCATGAAAAAATTTGTCGCCGTTGCGGGGAACATCGGCGTGGGGAAATCCACGCTGGTCGAGATGCTGTGCGAGAAGCTCGGCTGGACGCCCTTTTTCGAACCGGTGGCCGAAAACCCCTACCTGGCCGATTTCTATAAAGACATGCAGGCCTGGGCCTTCCACTCGCAGATTTTTTTCCTGACCCACCGCCTGCGCGCCCATCACCAGCTGTCCCTCTATCCTTCTTCGGCGATCCAGGACCGCTCGGTCTACGAGGACGCCGAGATTTTCGCCCACAACCTGTTCCTGCAAGGCCACATCCGCCCGCGCGATTACCAGACCTACCGCGAGCTGTACCAGACCCTGGTCGAGTTCCTGCCGCCCCCGGACCTGGTCATCTACCTGCGCGCCTCGGTGCCCACCCTAATCCAGCGCATCAGCCGGCGCGGCCGCGACTACGAGCGCACCATCCCGTCCGACTACCTGGCCAGCCTGAACAACCTGTACGAGTCGTGGATCACCAATTTCACCCTCTGCCCGGTGTTGGGCGTCCCGGCCGACGACCTGGACTACGTGGCCCACTCCGGCCACCTGCAGCTGATCGCCGACAAGGTGCAGGAGAAGCTGACCGGCAAGGAAGAGGTCATCTTCGACCCGGAAGAGGTCGCCCGGGCGGCGTTCGATTAATCGTTCATCCAAATTTACAGAGTACTGCGTAAATATCTAAACTAAAATCGTCATTTCCTCCTTACTTATTACCGGCTGCAGTTCAGATTTTTATGCAAGAAGCAGTAGGAGGTAATCTATGGAATACACCCACCTCGGCCGCACCGGCCTGAAAGTCTCCCGGCTGTGCCTGGGGACGATGAACTTCGGCCCACAGACGAGCGAGAAGGATTCCTTCGCCATCATGGACAAGGCCCTCGAGTTGGGCATCAACTTCTTCGACACCGCCAACGTTTACGGCTGGAAGACCGGCGAGGGTGTCACCGAAAAGATCGTCGGGCGCTGGTTCGCCCAGGGCGGCGGGCGGCGCGAAAAGGTCGTCATCGCCACCAAGGTCTACGGGCACATGGGCGACTGGCCCAACCAGGAAAAGCTCTCGGCGCTGCACATCCGCCAGGCCTGCGAGGAGTCCCTGCAGCGCATGCAGACCGATCACCTCGACCTGTACCAGATGCACCACATCGACCGCAGATCCCCCTGGGAGGAGGTCTGGCAAGCCATGGAGGTGCTCGTCGGGCAGGGCAAGGTGATCTACGTCGGCTCGTCCAACTTTGCCGGCTGGCACATTGCCCGGGCGCAGGAATCGGCGCGGGCGCGGCGCTTCATGGGGCTGGTCAGCGAGCAGAGCCTGTACAACCTCAAGGACCGCATGGTCGAGCTGGAAGTGCTGCCGGCCTGCGCGGGTTACGGCCTGGGCGTGATCCCCTGGAGCCCGCTGGCGGGCGGCATTCTGGGCGGGGCGCTGCAAAAGTACAAAGAAGGCCGCCGCGCCGAAAAGGACCGCCAGGAGGACATCGTCAAGTACCGACCGCAGCTGGAAGCCTGGGAGAAGTTCTGCCGGGGGCTGGGAGAGAAACCGGCGGACGTGGCCCTGGCCTGGCTGCTCGCCAACCCGGCCGTCACTGCCCCGATCATCGGCCCCCGGACGATGGAACAGCTGACCGGCTCCCTGCGCGCCCTGAAAATTAAACTCAACAAGGAGGCGCTGAAGACGCTGGATGAGATCTGGCCCGGCCCGGGCGGGACGGCGCCGGAAGCGTACGCCTGGTAAAGAAATCAACGGACGGCAGAGCAACTGCCGTCCGTTTTGATTTTCCCGCCGGCATCCACCGCATCAGGGGGCCCGTGGGAACGGCGGCAGCGAGCTGAAGACGACCTTCCCGCCGGCAGGCTCCGGGACGGTTGAGCCTGCTGCGGGATGGCAGTGCCGGGCCCGCAGGAGGACAATCAAACGTAAAGAAAGAGGAAGAGCAACAGGGTCGGTTTCAATGAATAATCCTTGGTTATTTATTTTTTCAGCTCAAAGCTGTAATCCATGTCCAGATCGACCTTGTAATTCCCGTCCGTGTCCTGAACGACGTAGAAGGTCATGATGCTCAGCCCATTGGCATCCCGATAGAGGGAGCCGTCCGGCCGGGTGTACTGGGCCAGGAAGGAGTACATGGGCGCGGCCTGCCGGTTGTTTTTGTCGGAGGCCTGGCTGGCGGTGTAGATCACCGTCGCCGGGAGGCAGGGGAAGGCACCCTGCTCGCAGACCATCTGCAGGAGAACTGCCGGGTCGGTGGGCATGCCTTTGCCCTGGAGGGCTTTGATCTCGTCCGGGTAGAGATAGAAAAGAGGCGCGGCGGAAGCATAGTCGCCCTGGCTCAAGGCGGTTGCAAAATCCGCCGCGGTCTGCCGGGCGGCGGCGATCTTCCCATCGGGCAGGCCGATGAGGGCGAACGAGCCGTCGCTCTGGATCGCCATCAGGCTCTTCCCGTCCGGTGAAAAACGGAACCGGCCGATGCTTATCAAGGGCAGGGTCCCGACCTGCTTCCAGGTGGAGGGGTCGAACACGGCCGCAGTGAAGGAGTAGAGATCGTCGGAGGCTTCGGAGTATGGCAGATCCCCGGTGACGATCAGCATGGAGCCGGCCGGGTTGAAATCGAAGTAGGAAATCTGAGCGAAGGGGGTGTGCAGCTGCCCGACCTGCTTGCCCGTGGCAGCATCCCACACGAGGAGATCCCCCTTGTCGGTGTTCCCGGTCAGCACGTAGGCACCGTCTGGAGAGATGGCCGTCAGCTTCACCCCGTGGCCGGGCGGGCGGATGGTGGAGACCGCCTTCCACGTGGCGGTGTCATAGACGGTCAGCACGGAGGTGCCGCTCGCCGTGGAGACCACCAGCCGGCTTCCGTCCGTGCTGAGCCGGAGAACGTACGAATACTGGTAGTCCGCCGGCATCTGACGAAGAACTTTACTGGTCCTGGCATCCCATACGGTCAAGGACGCCCCTGCACCGCTTTCACTGCTGACACCATCGATGAAAATGATCTGCTTTCCATCCGGGCTGAGGGCGAGCCCGACCGAATAGTGGCCGTCCTTTTTATAGAGTACTTCGTCCTCCCGCTGGGCGGCGATATCCCAGAAGACCAGGCGGTTGTCCCGGTCGGTGAAGTAGACCAGCTTCTTCCCATCCGGCGTGAAGGCCAGGTAGTAAACAAGGTTTCTCTCATTCAAAGGGAAGACGCTGACCAGGTCCCCGGTCCGGGCGTCCAGGATGACGATGTCGCCTTTCGGCCACAGGCTGTCAAAACTGACGTCCACGCAGAAGGCGATTCTTGTGCCGTCCGGGCTGAAGGCGATGGTGCCCTGCCACTGAGCGTCTTGTGGGCCTTTGAGTTTGTTTATCACCGCCCGATAATCCGCGGAGTAATCGTGGAGCTGGACGAGCTGCGAGAAATTATCCAGCCCGATGACGGCAGGAGCAGGCGGGGCAGTGGGATTCAAGGTCGCCGCGGGGGTGTCGCTGGGTGCCGGGGTGGATGTGAGGGCCGGGATCGAGGTGTCGCTCGGCGCGGCGGTCTGGGTTGGAACGTCCGTCGCCGCGGAGACGACCGCCACCGTGGGAGCCTGGGGAGTTGCCGCAGGACCAGCGGGCGGGGCGCCGCAGGCGGTCAAAAAGATCGTCATGATGAGTAAGAAAATCAAACTTGTGCGCATCGAATTTCCTCCGGTTTTATCTGTATAATTCAAACATCCGAGCCGCGGGTTTATCGATAATTTTGAGCAAATTTGCACAATTATAATGGCATATCCGCGCTATTCTTATCCCCCATCGGTAGTCCTCGGCCTGGCTGCCAGCATCCTCTTTGGCCGGCAGAGCTCGTTCCAGCAGGACGCCCGGGAATGCCTGGCATTGCTGCAGCCGCCGCTGCGGGTGTACGGCGAGGAGCACATCCCTGCCAGCGGACCGGCTTTGATCACTTTCAACCACTACTACCGCCCCGGCTTCGACGCCTGGTGGATGGCGCTGGCGCTGGACGCAATCGTCCCACGGCCGATCCACTTCGTGATGACCGGCGAGCTGACCTACCCGGGCAAGTGGTACGCCCCGCTCGGGAGGACGGTCTCACGCTGGGTGCTCGGGCGGCTCGGCAAGGTTTACGGGTTTAATACCATGCCGCCCATGCCGCCGCGCCCGCGCGACGTGGAGCGCCGTGCCCGTTCGGTGCGCCGTGTCCTGGCATATGCCCGGGAACACCCGGACGCCATCCTCGGCCTGGCCCCGGAGGGCGGGGACCAGCCGGGCGGCCAGGTCAGCCGGCCGGCCTCGGGGGCAGGCCGCTTCCTGCTGCTGCTGACCGGCCTGGGGTTCGGGATCGTGCCGGTCGGGGTCTGCGAAGAGGCCGGGGAGCTCTGCCTGCGCTTTGGGCCGTGGTACCGCCTGTCGGCCCCGGATGGCCTTTCTGCCGACGAGAAGGACCGGGCCGCGGCCGGACAGGTCATGGGACAGATCGCCGCCCTGGTGCCGGCCCGCCTGCGCGGCGAATTCAAGTAGGTTTCCGGGACCTTGCGGTTGCATTACACACTGCAACTCCCCGCAACTCCCTCCGTATATCTATGCAGAACGGCTCGCGAGGAACTCCTGTGACAGACGAAATGACCTGGATCATCCAGGCCCAGCACGGCAACAGCGAATCTTTCACCTTGTTGGTCGAGGCCTACCAGACCCCGGTCTATAACCTTTGCTATCGCATGCTCGGCGAGACCGAGCTGGCCGAGGACGCCGCCCAGGAGACTTTCCTCAAGGCCTACCAGAACCTTACCCGCTACGACGTGGAGCGCTCCTTCGCCACCTGGCTGCTGTCCATCGCCGCCCACCACTGCATCGACAAGCTCCGCCGGCGGCGCTTCACCTCGGTCTCGATCGACGAGGACGAGGAAGGCCAGACGGAACTGCCCGACCACAGCGCCCCGGACCCCGAGCAGGAGACGGTCCGCAAGCAGGAAAAAGACCGCCTGCACCGCCTGCTCCAATCCCTCGACCCGATCGACCGGGCAGCCGTCGTGATGCGCTACTGGCAGGACTGCTCGGAGATCGAGATCGCCCGGGTCCTGAAGCTGACCGTCCCGGCCGTGAAAAGCCGCCTGCACCGTGCCCGTAAGGCACTGGCGGAACTATGGAAGGAAGAACCGCGACGGATGCGCACCCAAAGGAGACCCTATGAATCACCGGCCTTTTGAAGACTGGCTGCTCGCCGACGAGCCGCTGACCTCCAAGCAGAAGCACGAGCTGCAGGCGCACCTTCAGGCCTGCACCGACTGCGCCTCCCTGGCGGAGGTCAGCCTGACGCTCAAGTCGGTCCGGGCGGCCTCCCCGGCCGAGGGTTTTGCGGGCCGCTTCCAGGTCCGGTTGGAAGTGCAAAAGAAGGCCATGCGCAGACGCAATTTCCTGGGTTTCTCCATCCTGACCCTGAGCGTGGCCGGCGTGGGCCTCTGGCTGATTTGGCCGGGGCTCAAAACCGCCCTCCAGTCGCCGCTCAACCTGCTGGCCTCCTGGCTTTCCTACCTGGTCTCGCTGTGGGCCTCGCTCCAGGCCATGGGCCATGTCAGTTCCGTACTTATCCGGATCGTCCCGGGTTTCATTCCGATCTACGTCTGGCTGATCATCCTGCTAGCTGGCGGAGGCTGGAGCCTGGTGTGGATCCTCTCATTGATGAAATTTGCGAAAAATCCGCAAGGAGTGTAACCATGAAAATGAATGTCAAGCTTGCTTCCCTGTTCATGTTGGTCGTGATGGTCTTCGTGCCTATGCAAACCGCCGCAGCCAAGGGGCTGGCGGACGGACGGGTGCTGTTTGGCCAGTCGATCACGGTGAAGAGCGGGGAGACGTTGAACGGCGACCTGGTGGTCTTTGGCGGTTCCGCCACCCTCGAGGCCGGCGCCACGGTGGACGGCAATGCCATCGTGTTCGGCGGCAACCTGGTCGTGGACGGGGAAGTGACCGGGGATGCGGCCATCGTCGGCGGTACCATGACGCTGGGCGCGAGCGCCCACGTCCACGGCAACCTGTCCACGGTGGGCGCCTCGCTGGAGCGCGCCGACGGTTCACAGATCGACGGCCAGATCTACAACGCCGCCACCGCCTGGGGCACCAACGGGATTACACCCAAACCGCCGGTGGTCGTGACCCCGAGCACGCCGAGCCTGCCCAACATTCACCTCAATTTCCCCAACCCATTCCTGGAGACGTTCAATGCCTTTGCCCAGTCGGTGGGCATCGCCCTGTTGGCCATGCTGCTGATGCTCTTCCTGGCACCGCACACGCAGCGCGTGGCGAAGGCCCTCGTCAGCCAGCCGCTGACCGCTGGCGGGCTGGGCCTGCTGACCGTCGTCGTGGCCCCGCTGGCGATCGTCATCTTCGCCGTCACCATCATCCTGATCCCGGCCGCGATCCTGGCCGCCGTCGGCCTGGTCGTCGTTGCCGTCTTCGGCTGGATCGCAGTCGGCTTGGAGATCGGCCAGCGCTTCACCAAGGCCATCCACCAGGACTGGCACCCGGCGTTCTCGGCCGGGCTGGGCACCTTCGTCCTGACCCTGATTGCCAAGGCATTGACCGGCATCCCCGTGGTGAGCTGCATCGGCTGGCTGGTGCCCTTCGTACTGGGCCTGGCCGCCATCGGGGCGGTGATCATGAGCCGCTTCGGCACCCAGCTGGTTGCGGCACCGATCGTCACAACGCCGGCCGTCCCGCCGGCAAGCCCTGCCGGGCAGAATCCGGCTCAATAAATTATTGTCTAGACTTCTCTCCTCGCCCCGCTCCGGCCCTGCCGGGGCGGGGTTTTTGATCCCCGGGAGGGGAGGATATCCCCTGCGGGGATGATATAATCTTAAAGCCCCGCCCTCCACAGAACCACTGCTTTTTTAAAGCCTAGCCGCGTACCATTTTCACCGCGAAGACGCAAAGTTCGCGAAGGTTTAAAAAGGTTTTCTTGGTGTTCTTCGCCGCTTCGCGGTTCATTTCTCGAAGGTTGAGGCAGCACATCTCGACTTAAAAATACTTGGTCGACAGAACATAGAAAGAGAAGGATCGTATGCCTGTTCAGCCGAAACCTCCTTCCCATCCCAATCCGCCCCCGCTGGTGCGCATCTCCGGGACGCACCGCGAAATGGGGCGTCAGATCGGCGAGGCCTGCCGCAAACAGGTCCAGCACGGCGTCGAAAACGGGCGCGAGCTGCTGGCCGACGCCTATGTGCAGTTGGAGCTGACCTGGGAGGGCGCCCAGATCCAGGCCCGCAAGTACATCCCCTTTGCCCAGGAACGCTACCCGCAGTACGTGGAGGAAATGATCGGCATCGCCGAGGGGGCGGACGTCTCCTTCGAGGACGTGGCTGTGGTCAACTCGATGGAAGCGGTGACTTCGGACGCCCTGCACCTGACGCGCTGCACCAGCGTGGCGGTCAACGACGACCGCACCGCCGACGGGCACGTCCTGCTGGCGCACAACGAGGACTGGGTGCCGGAGGACGAGGACGACGTCTTCATCGTTCACGCCGTACCCAAGAACGAGCCACCCTACCTGGCCATGACCTACGGCGGGCTGCTGCCCAACATCGGCTTCAACGCCTACGGCATCGCCCAGCTGTGCGATTCGGTCTACCCGAACGACTCGCGCATCGGCACGCCGCGCCTGGTCGTCTCGCGCGCCGTGCTGGCCGCCGAAACGCCGGACGAGGCTATCCGCTCCATGCTTTCGGCCCAGCGCGCCGCCGGGTACAACCACTTGATGGTCCACGAGAGCGGCGAGCTGTACTCGGTGGAGGTGTCGGCGCGCCACTTCGGCATCCTGTACGGCGAGGACGGCTACATCGTCCACACCAATCATTACCTTACCCCGGTCATGCAGGCGGTGGAACGCGAGCCGGAGGACCTGATCGCCTCGCGCGTGCGCTACTTCCGCGCCCTGCGCCTGGTCAAGCGCGAGGACCAACATACGATCAAGACCCTGCAAGCGATCCAACGGGACCACGTCAACTTCTCGAACTCGATCTGCAACCACTCGATCGACGCCACCGACCCGCTCGACCGTGAGAAGACGGTCGACGCCCTGGTGATCGACCTGACGGCACGCGAGATGCACATCGCCTGGGGCAATCCCTGCGAGAACCCGTACCATACCTATCACCTGGACGCGTGAGCGCCCTCACCCCCAACCCCTCTCCCAGTGGGAGAGGGGCTTATGATTGTGGAGGGATCAATGCGTTTCGGCATCATGGCCATGCAAATGGAAGCCCTCATCCCGGCGGGCGTGCCCGCCGAGCAGATCATGGCAAGCATCGCCACGTTCGACCACGCCGGCCTGGCGCAGGGCCTGGCGGACAAGGGTTTCAATCCCATCGAGCTGGGCGGCGACCTGGGCATGTTCATGCCCAATGTCTACAGCCCGGCCTCGGTCGAAAAGCTGGCCGCCCTCAAGGCCGGTGGACTGGGCTTCACGCTGCACCTGCCCCTCTGGTCGGTGGAGCCCTCCACCCCGTTGATGCCGGTGCGCTCGGGCTCGGTCGCTGCGCTGGTCCAGGCCGTCCGAGCGGCGCAGGCGCTCGAGCCGGAGGTCTACGTGCTGCACGCCACGGGCGCGCTAGCGGCGGAGTTCTACAATATGAAAATCTCTGAGCTGGCCCGCAGCCTGATCCTGCGCCAGTTCCAAAGCGGGGCGCGCGAGAGCATCCGCACGCTCCTGGCCGAGACCGGCCTGCCGTCCCGGCGGCTGGCGATCGAGACGGTCGAGTTCCCGCTCGACTTGACCCTCGAGCTGGCCGAGGAATTCGACACCTCGGTCTGCCTGGACACTGGCCACGTCCTGGCAGGCTTTCCCGGGTGGTTCGACCTTTTCGAAGTGCTGGAAAAGCTCCTGCCGCGCCTGGCGGAAGTCCACCTGCACGACTGCCGCCGTATGCCGGTTGGCGTGCGCGGCTACGGCGAGGACCACAAGCCGCTCGGCCAAGGTGACCTCGAGCTGGGCCGCTTTCTCGACCGGCTGGAGGCGGCAAAGTTCAAGGGTCCGTTGGTCCTCGAGTTGAAGGTGGACGAGGCGTTGGAATCATTGAAGGTCGTGAAATCCGTCCGCCCGCAATATTTATAATGTCATTGCGAGGAGGGCTGAACAGGCCGAAGGCCGTGTGGAAGCCCGACGAGGCAATCTCCCATTGCATCATCAAGTTTAACTTTGAATAATTCATGGGATTGCCACGCCCTTTCGCTTCGCTCAAGGGCTCGCAATGACATAAAGGAGCCCTCATGAAAAAAATATCCTTCCTGCGAATGTTGGTCATCAGCCTGCTCGGCTTCGCCTTGACCTTCTCGTCGAACGTCCAGGATCCACCGCTGATGACCTTCAAGGTCCGGCAGCTGGCTCCCGGCTTGCCCAACACCGCGCTCGGCTTCCTGGGTTTCGTCGGCCTGCTGGTGGCAATGGTCGTCCAGCCGCTCGTGGGTGTGTTCTCGGACCGGGCGAAGTCGAAACTGGGCCGACGCCTGCCATTCTTCCTGGGTGGGGTCGTGCTGATCGCCGCGGCGCTCTTCCTGCTGGCAGCCGCCCCGGCTCTGTGGGTGCTGCTGCTGGGCGTCATCTTCATCCAGTTCGCCTCCAACGTCCTGCAGGGACCCTGGCAGGCACTCATCCCGGACCTGGTGCCGGAGGCGCAGCGCGGCACGGCCTCCAGCCTTAAGGCCGTGATGGACATTCTCGCCACGGTGGTGGCAGGGGCAGTCGCCGGCATCCTGCTGGGGACGACCGGCCAGAAGCTGTGGGGGGCGGACGCCGTCTATGCGACCGCCGCGGCACCGGTGGTCGTTTTCATCATTTTCGTCACCTTGACCTCCATCTGGGCGCGCGAGCAGCCCGGGGCGACCAACGAAGCCGTCGCCTCCCGCTCAGTGGGCGAGGCGCTCCGCAACGCCTTCTACGTGGACTTCCATGAGACGCCGGTCTTCGGCTGGTGGTTCGTCAACCGCATCCTGTTCTGGGGCGCGTTCATCGCCATCAACTCGTTCCTGATCAACTACCTGGTGGACGTGATCCACATGAGCCAGGCCGAGGCGCAGGGCTTTTACGGCACGCTCAAGATCATCCTGGGCGGGGCGCTGATCATCCTGGCGCTGACCTCCGGCTGGCTGTCGGACCGCTTCGGGCGCAAGCCGCTGATGCTGGTCGCCGGTCTGGTCGCCTTTGCCGGGGCCGTGCTGCTGCTATTCGTGCGCGAGAAGGCCCTGCTCACCCTCGCCGGGGCCGTGGTCGGCATGGGCATTGGGACGTTCCTGACCGCCTCCTGGGCGCTGGCGACTGACATCGTGCCGCGTGGCGAAGCCGCCCGCTACCTGGGCATCGCCAATATCGCCACCTGCATCGGCTCGGGCGGGGCGCGTCTGCTGGGCGGCGTGCTGATCGACCCGATCAACAAGGTCCTCGGCTCCAGCTCGTCGGGGTACCTGTTCCTGTTCGTCCTGGCGGCACTGTGCTTCCTGGTCAGCGCGCTGGTGGTCATCCCGCTGCCTAACAAGCGAGCTTGAAAGAATCAAACCCAAAGGACACGCAGGTACACAAAGGGAGATGAGTTGGGAAAATCCGCCCTTCAACACACAAGTCCGGGCGGATTTTTTGCGTGTTGTCTCCGCGGCCGAAAATCAGTACAATCTATGCAGTGGTTTCGTTTTCCCCGGCCATTTGTCTGTTCCCTTTGACCTTCTCAGATTATAATTTACCGCAAGAGAGAGGACAGAGCAATGAAAGTAACCGTCTTGCAAGAAAGCCTGGCACGTGGATTGGGCATCGTCTCGCGGGCAGTATCGCCCCGCAGCACCCTGCCGGTTTTATCGAACGTGCTGGTCGCCACCGACGAGGGCCGGCTGCGCCTGTCGGCCACCAACCTGGAACTGGGCATCACCTGCTGGATCGGAGCCAAGATCGAAGAGGAGGGCTCGACGACCGTGCCGGCGCGCACCTTCGCCGATCTGGTCGGGACGTTGCCCGTCGAGCAGGTCAGCCTGGCCCTGAACACCTCCAACCAGACCCTGAACGTGCGCTGCGGCTCCTCGAACACGGACATCAAGTGCATCGACGCCCAGGAGTTCCCGCCCCTGCCCGTCCCGGACATGGAGGGAGCCATCCAGTTGAACGTGGCCGACTTCAAGGAGATGATCCAGCAGGTGGTCTTTGCCGCCTCGGTCGACGAAGCCCGCCCGGTGTTGATGGGCGTGCTGGTGCAGGTGGACAAGGAGACCATCACCATGGCGGCTGCAGACGGCTTCCGCCTCTCGGTGCGCAAGGGGACGCTCTCCCAGCCGGCGGCGCAGGCGGTGAACGCCATCATCCCGGCGCGCGCCCTGGGCGAGCTGGGCCGCGTCGCCACCGACGGCAACGAAATGATCTCGATGGTCATGCCGAAGGGACGCGGGCAGGTTGTCTTCCGCATGAAAGACGTGGAGCTGGTCTCGCAGCTGATCGACGGGACCTTTCCGGACTACCAGCAGATCATCCCACGCTCGTACAAGAGCCGCACCATCCTTTCCACCCCGGCACTGTTCAAGGCCTGCAAGCAGGCTGAAATCTTCGCCCGGGAGGGTTCCAACGTGGCCCGCCTGGACATCAAATCCACCGGGGACCTGGAGCCGGGCTCGGTCGAAATCTCCGCCCAGTCCGAGGAGACCGGCTCGAACGAAACCGTGATCGCGGCAACCATCGAAGGCGTCGGTCTGCTGATCGCCTTCAACGTCAAGTACCTGCGCGAGGTCCTGGAGGTCGTCAAGACACCCAACGTGGCCCTGGAGACCGTCGCACCCAACGCCCCGGGCGTCATCCGCCCGGTGGGAGACGAGAATTTCCTGCATGTGATCATGCCCATGCACCTGGGTTAATTTGCGCAGGAAAAGCGAATCTTCCCGGACAGACCTGCCACGCCCGAAGAGACCCTCCTTCGGGCGCTTTGTACGCACGAAGGGCAAATCCACTCCATGAACCAAGGAAAAGCTGCATCCCTGAGACCACTGGTGTTGTTCCTGCTCCTGGCCTTCGGCTGGAACTACTGGCTGCCGACGGCCAAGGACTTTTTCAACCATGTCACCCCCGCCAACGAGTACCGCCCGACCGACCTGCAAAACATCGACTTCCACGCCTATTACACGGCGGGGCAGCGCTATAACAGCGGCAAAAGCCTGTATGTATATGGAAACGACCCGCAAGGGCTGCCGGTCTATTCGGATTACATCTACCCGCCGACGCTGGCGCCGGTCCTGGGCCTGATCGCCCGTCTGAGCTATGACCATGCCCGCATCCTGTGGCTCATCCTGTACGGGCTGAGTTATCTCGGGCTGCTGGCATGGATGGCCTTTTCATTCCCGCCTCCGAGGCGCTTTTCCTTCCTGGCCTTGGCCCTCCTGCTGAGCCTGGTCTCCTTCCCCCTGCTTGACCACATCCTGAAAGGACAGGCGGATGTTTTCATTATCTGCTTGATCCTGGGGAGTTTCCTGGCATATGCGTCCGGACGCCGGCTGCTCTCGGCAACCTTGCTGGCCGTCGCAACGGTCTTGAAAGTCAGCCCGGTTTTCCTTTTGTTTTACTACCTGATCTTCCAGCGCGACTGGCGCTTTCTGATCCTGTATGCCGCGGCATGCCTGCTGCTGGTCGCAGCTTCGCTGTTCTTCGTCCCTCCCGGCTCCTACCTGGATTACGGGCTGAACATCCTGCCCCAGGTAAGCAGCGGGACGGCCACCAATCTCAACCAATCGTTGTTGAGATATCTGGCCTTCTCACCGTCCGTCGCCAGGCTCGCCTCCATCGGCGGACTGGGCCTGCTCGCCGTCCTGATCTGGCTGCTCAGCCGGCGGTATCCCCCTGCCGTGCGCCGCAGCCTCCTGCCGCTGGGCGGGGAAGGTTTCACCAGCCAGATGGTCTTTATCCTCAACCTGGCCGGGATCCTCATCTTCGTCGGCAAAGCCTGGCCGGCTGCCTACGTCTGGTTGATCCTGCCCACTGCCTGGCTCCTCGCCGGTCTGATCGGACGCCCGACCAAACCCACATACCTGGTCGCGGTCACCCTGGCCGCCTTCCTGGTCAGCGCCAAGAATTACGGCTTCCCGATCGTGGAATCACTGAACCTGTGGGGAAACCTCCTGCTCGTCGTCTGCCTAGCCTTTGGATCGCTTAAACCGGACGCAATCGCTTCTCCAGATGTACGATCCGGCGGCTTCTCCTGAGAGATTCCATGACCCTTCCCGTCCCCTCCGACCGTGTTCTCACCATCACCCTGGCGCTCAATCAGTACCCGGTCCTGGCGGCGCGCATCCGCCATATCATGCGCAAACGCCTCTTTACGCGCGGGGTGATCACCCGGGCCGCCTTCGACAGCGAGGCACGCCAGAAGGCCATCGAGAGCCAGTTCCGGGAGGGGCTGCGCAATCCCTATGCCGAGGAAACCGCGGAGGTTTGGGAGGAACGTCTACGGCGCGTGCGCGACCACCTGACCGATTTCTATTTCGCCTACAACCTGTCGTACCAGGAGTTCGAGGAAATCGTCCGCACGGCAATCAGCGAGCGCGGCGAGGCCCCGGACCTGATCACCTTCAACCCCGAGCTTGCCCCGCAGGAAATGCTCTTCGAGCAGGCGGAAGACATCGAATTAATGCCTGCATCGAAACGTAAAAAATTCGAGGCGCGCCTGCAGGAGATCAAGGTGGTGCTGATCCGCACCATGATCAGCGACCAGCTGGCCTATCTGAACATTGCCCGCAATTGGTTTACGGTGGAGGATTTGAACGACATCTATCGACGCAAAATCGGCTACGGGAAGATCGGCGGGAAGGCAGCCGGGATGATGCTGGCGTATCGTATTTTGCGCGAAGCCTCCCCGCCCGAAGTCCGCGATGCGGTCTGCATTCCCATCTCGTATTTCCTGGCATCTGACCTGTTCTACACCTTCATGGAAAATAACGGTCTGATCCACTGGTCAGATCAAAAATACAAGACCGAGGCGCAGATGCGTTCGGAATATCCCCGCATTGTGCGCGAGTTCGTGCGCGGGAGATTCCCGGATGACATCCTCGAGCGCTTGCGGGACATCCTGCGCGAAGCCGGGACGCAGCCTCTCATCGTGCGCTCGTCCAGCCTGCTGGAAGACAGCTTCGGCACCTCTTTCGCCGGAAAATATGACAGCTACTTCTGCCCCAACCAGGGCAGTCCGAAAGGGAACCTGGCCGCCCTGGCCGAGGCCATCGCCCGCGTGTATGCTTCCTGCGTGAATCCCAACGCCCTGCTCTACCGCCACGAGAAAGGGCTGGTGGATTACGACGAACGCATTGCGGTGCTGATCCAGTTCGTGCAGGGCAATCAATTCAAGCACTATTTCCTGCCGCACGCTGCGGGGGTCGCCTTCAGCCGCAACCTTTATCGTTGGTCGCCGCAAATCCGCAAGGAAGATGGTTTCCTGCGCCTGGTCTGGGGATTGGGCACGCGTGCCGTCGAAGCGATGGCTGACGACGAGCCCCGCCTGGTGGCGCTGAGCCATCCCCAGCTTCACCCGGATGACGCGCCCGAGGCCATCCGCCTGCACTCGCAGCGGTTCGTGGACCTGATCGATCTGGCGGCCAACGAACTGAAGACCCTGCCAGTCCAGGAAGTGCTGTCGACGGAATATCCCGAGCTGCGCTTCCTGGCCCAGGTGGAAGAGGAAGGCTACCTGCGTTCGCTGCGCTCCAATACGGCGGACACGGACAAGCTGGTCCTGACTTTCGACGACCTTTTACGGCGCACGCCGCTCGCCCGGCATATGCGCCTCCTGCTGGGCATCCTGGAAAAAAATTACCACTCCCCGGTGGACGTCGAGTTCACGGTCAAGGTCCTCGATCCTGAGGCCAGCCGGCCGGATGTCCGCATCAGCCTGCTGCAATGCCGGCCGCAGAGCCATCTGGCCGAAGGCTACGAGGTGGAACTGCCCGTGGCGCTGAAAGCCAGGGACATCATTTTCTCCACCCGGCGCATGGTGCCGCGCGGCGCCGTCCCGAACATCCGCTGGGTGCTGTTCGTCCTTCCGGAAGGCTATTTCGCCCTCGAATCGGCGGCCAAACGGAACCGCCTGGAACGCGCCATCGGGCGGCTCAATGCCGCCCTGAAAAACGAGACGTTCATCTGCGTCGGGCCGGGACGCTGGGGCACGTCTACACCGGACCTGGGTGTGAGCGTCGCCTATGGGGATTTCTACCACACGCGGGCGCTGGTCGAGCTGACTGGCAAGGGCATCGGCCCGGACCTGGAGCCGTCCTTCGGCACCCACTTCTTCCAGGATTTGATGGAAGCACACATCTTCCCCCTGGCGATCTATCTGGACGATAAGGACGTTAATTTCAATCGCAGTTTCTTCTACAATACCCCCAACCGCCTGCTCGAATGGCTCCCTGGGGAGGAGCCCCTGGTCGAGGCGCTGCGCCTGATCAAAGTGGACGATTTCCGCCCCGGCTACGCCATGTTCCTGGTGATGAACGATGACGCAGGCAAAGCCGTGGCATATTTAAAAAAGGTCGAGGGGGAGCAGAACGAATGAACGGCAAGGCAGTCTCGAAGCCTCGCCGGTGAGTGCTCTTGGGGGAGTCTTTTCCAGGAAGTGATCCCCGTTCTCCTGACAAAAAACGATCAAGCCTTTTTGGCCGCCGGCAGGGTCACTTTGAAAGTCGAGCCTTTGCCCGGGCCCGGGCTCTCGGCCCAGATTTTCCCGCCGTGGGCCTCGACCAGTCCCTTGGCAATGGTCAGGCCGATGCCCATCCCACCCGTTTTGCGGGTGGTGTGCGGCTCCACCTGGTAAAACCCCTGGAAGACTTTCTTCAATTCACCGGCCGGGAGGCCGATGCCGTTATCCTCCACCCAGCCCAGGACACTTCCGTCCTGGACCCGGGCACCGAGGACAATTTTGCCGCCCTCCTGCGTGAAGCGCACAGCATTGTTAAGCAGGTTGACGAAAGCCGCTTTTAATTTCTCCGGGTCGCCGCTGACCTGTAGGGGCTGGTCCGGCAGCTCCAGGGTCACGTGCTGGTTTTTGGCTTCTGCCAGGGGTTTGATCTCCGCATAGGCTGCCTTCAACGTCTTCTGGATCGGGAAGGTCTGGGGGTGCAGGATCATCTCGTTGGCGCGCAACATGTCCAGGTTGGTCATGGCATCCACCAGCGAACGCATCTGCATGGCCGTATTGACCACCTGTTGGGCGTGCTCGGAGAGCTCGCCCTGCGATTCTTCCTGGAGCAATGTGGCGTAACCGATGATGACGCCCAGCGGGGTGCGCAGCTCATGCGAGGCCAGGGCCAGGAAGTTGGTTTTTAACTGGTCCGCTGTGCGCAGCTCGTTGTAGGCATCCTGGAGCGCCTTGACCAGGCTGGCATTGTGGATGGCCACCGCCGCCTGGGAGGCGATCACGGATAGGATGTCAGCGTCGCTCTCATCAAAATTGCCGGCGCGTTTGTTCAGTGCCTCCAGGACGCCGTTCGGCTTTTCCTTGACCCGCATGGGCACCCCCAGGAGATTATTCACCTTGAATGAAACCCGCTTCGACACCTGCGGGTAATAACGCGCATCATCCTGTAAATCGGAGAGGATCATCGGCTGGTTCTTTTGAAATGTCACCGCAGCCGGGCTGTTCAGGGTCACGGGGATGTCGGCCAGCTGCCCGGAGTCAGAGCCTGTGGCAGCCGCGAAGACCAGATGGCTGTGCTTCTCATCGTAGAGCAGGATTGCCACCCACTCGCAGTCAAGGATTTCGGCCGCGGTGCGGATGATGAATTGGAGCAGCTCGTCCAGGTTGAGGGTCGAGTTGAGCGTGATGCTGACCTCGATCAGCCGGGCAAGCTGCTCCGCCACGTGACGTAACTCGGGTTTCGACTCAGGCATCTCCGACCTGCATGCTATTAGTTTAGCCCGAAAAAAAGGAAGACGCAATAGCAATACAAACTAGAACATATGTTCTGTTTATTGGGAGGGCTGCAGTTCTTTGGGCGCGGCAAAGATTACTACTGCCACCAGCGCATATCCCAGCGACCCGATGATCCCCACCGGCAAGGGGCCGAGCAGCGGATTGGGGTCCCCGGTCGTCGCCAGAGCTGCGGCGGCGGCAATTCCATTAATAGCTGCATGACCGATGACCGCCGGCCAGACGCTCCGGCCGCGCAAGGCCAACCAACCCAGGAAAGTTCCAAAGCAGAAGGCCACCCAAATGAACAGCAGTGGGCCAACCCAAGGAAACCCTGGATACTTAAAGCCATACTCGTAGCCCATGAAGATGACCGGCCAATGCCAGAGGCCCCAAATTGCCCCGATCAACACCATTGCCCTGCGCCCCCCGAGGGGCATGAGCTTGGGCAGCAGGTACGCCCGCCAGCCAAACTCCTCGCCCAGGGTAGCAAGGGAATTAAGCACCGGAGCGATCAATACACCCAGCACGAGCTGGAGGATGGACACTGTCCAGATGGAGAGAGAAGCACCCGAGGGCAGGCTGGGCATGTGTGTCCTCACGTAGGATAAAGTTGGGTCAAAAAATCGGGGGAACAAAGCGAAAAACAGGGCCGCCCCTGCCAGGGTCATCAGCGCGGGTGCAAACCAGGCGATCAGCCAGAATGGCCAACCCTTGCGAAAATGGGGGCGCAGGTGCAGGTCTTTCCAACCCTCGCCCGTCACCAGACGGGTCAGGATATTGGCCAGGGCCGGGGCCCACATATAAGCCGTTGCCAGGAGCACCAACGCCAGGGTCACCCCGGGGGCGATCTGCGGACTGTTGACCAGCCCGCCGTTCAGGTATATGAACAGCCCGGTCAGCCAGGCAATCCCGAAGGCAAAGCCGAGAAAGACGACTACTCGACGAGTATCAATTGATGTTTCCACGGATAATCCTTTCATGAAAAGATGGTCAGGTCTTGATCGGAATTTTAGGCAATCTTTCCGATCATCGATAGGGCATCCCGGCTTGCGGCATCGAACGCCAGCGCCGGGCTGCAGCGCTTAGCGGGCGTTTGGCTACGATGGTGACCTTGCCGCTGTAGCTGGGCGTATAGACGTTGATCGCCTCCCAGCCCTCCTCCCCCCATTCATTCAGCGTCGTCTCAATCTGGCCGTCCTTCGTGCCGAAGCTACCGCCGATCGTCATGACGCGATACTCCCACCGCACAGTTTGTTCAGTCATTTCAACCTCCTCTTCGCAGTTCCACGTGGAACATCCGCTTCCGTCCGGAACGTCAACGGAGCCGTGCCAGCCCGATCAGCGTTCCACGTGAAACCTGCCAGAAATTTCCTTACCCGGGATTTTGCGCAGGTCACCCGAGCCGAAGGACAGACCCGCGACTTTATCGCCGCCGGTCTCACAGGGGATCAAAACCGTTGCACCCACATCCTAAACCGCAGCCAATACCACCGACTGGAGGCACAGTGCTCACGCTGTAACTGATCCCAGCCACAGCCTCGACCGTCTTGAACGTGCGTTGCAGTTCATTTACCTCTATCATCAGATTTTCCATAGGTGCTTCTTTTCCACGCGCCCCGTTCCATTAAGGAGCAAGGCGGCGGCGTGTAACGATAACGACCCGCGTCTTGCGTGGCTGCTAGTCTATTTTTTCTCTTTCGGCAGGTTTTGCTGGCCCAGCGAGACCACGCCGCTCAGCCCGCCAAGGTTCATTGTGTCGATCGCGCTGCTGGGCACGATGACCAGCGCACCTTTTTCCTTCAAGCCCTCGAAGAGCATGTTCATCGCCCGCAGGTGCAGGGCGGTCGGGTTGTTGACGTAAGCCTCGGAAGCTTCGGAGAACGAAGCCGCGATCTGTTTCTCGGACTCGCCCAGGATGACGCGCGCCTGGCGTTCACGTTCGGCCTGCGCCTGGCGGCTCATGGCGTCTTCGAGGTCCGGTGGGATGACCACGTCGCGGATCTCGACCGACTGCACGGTGATCCCCCAGGGGGTGGTGCGCTCGTCGATGATCTTCTGCAGGTCGGCGTCCATCTTGGCCCGGCCGATCAGGATGTCCGCCAGGGTCATCTGGCCGATGATCTCGCGCAGGGCGGTCTGGGCAGCCCAGGCGATGGCGGCGCGGTAGTCGGCGACCTCCAGGGCGGCCTTTTCGGCATCCCACACAACCCAGAACAGGACCGCATCCACGTCCACCGGCACAGTGTCCTTGGTCAGGGTCTTCTCTGCGGAAAAGGGTGTGACCATCACGCGGTGGTCGATCCAGTTCGCCGTTGTGTCGATGATCGGGATCAGCCAGAACATGCCCGGCCCGGCCAGTTTATGGAACCTGCCCAGCCGCAGGACGACGGCTTTTTGCCACTGGGAGGCAACCTTCAAAGCGAACAGCAAGTAGGTGCCCAGCAGCAACCAGGCAACATTCCACACCCCTGGCCAGTTATCCTTGAGGATGCCGCTTTGGATCAGAAAGATGTTCCCGAGGATGTCGGCCAGCAGGCAAACGGCAAACAGGAATCCGGCAAGGCCGGGGATATGCTGGTCGAGCTTCTGGCGGGCCTGCGGTTTCAGGCTCTGGTCTTTTGAAATTGACGGGCTCATATCGTATTCTCCTTATTCTTTAGTTTCGGTATCTGGGTCGCTTGGGCTGCCAGTCTTGCGCCAGGCAGCCACCTGCTTTTGAATGATCTTCGTTATTTCCTCGGGACCGCCCCCCAGGCGGGAGGCATCAGCCAGGTAACGGGAGGTCAGCGTTTGCAGGGATTTCTGCCGGATGCTCTCGGTGACCTCGGGCGGCGGAACCTCCAAGATGTAGGTACCGCGCCCTTGCTGGGTCGAGATGATGCCGTTTTCGTCCAGGATACGGTAGGCACGCGCAATGGTGTTGAAATTTACCCGCAGGTCCAGGGCCAGGGCACGCACCGTCGGCAACTGGTCGCCGGGCTTCAACTTTCCGCCGGCGATCAATTGCTTGATCCGTTCCACGACCTGAAGGTAAATCGGGATGCCCGAACGGAAGTCGATTTCAAGATTCATAGGCAGCAAATTGTATCATTGTAGCATTGTATAATTGTATCATTGTACTAATTGTATACCATTTCCGATTTTTGTCAAGCCCCTCCCCGCCCTTCCGCCGAGCAGCGTGGTAGAATTGTCCCTGGAGTTTATTTCAAGGAGAGAACCTATGGAAGGACAAACTGGTACCTTTGCGGTTAAAAAGGGACTGGCGCAGATGCTCAAAGGTGGCGTCATCATGGACGTGGTCACACCCGAGCACGCCAAGATCGCCGAAGACGCCGGCGCCTGCGCCGTGATGGCGCTGGAGCGCGTCCCGGCCGACATCCGCGCCCAGGGCGGCGTGGCCCGCATGTCAGACCCGGGCCTGATCCTCAAGATCATGGACGCGGTCTCCATCCCGGTCATGGCCAAGTGCCGCATCGGGCACTTCGTCGAGGCCCAAATCCTGGAAGCCATCGGCGTGGACTACATCGACGAATCCGAAGTGCTGACCCCGGCCGACGAGGCGCACCACATCCTGAAGCACAGCTTCAAAGTCCCCTTCGTTTGCGGCTGCCGCAACCTGGGCGAAGCCCTGCGCCGCATCGGCGAAGGTGCCGCCATGATCCGCACCAAGGGCGAGGCCGGCACCGGCGACGTGGTCGAGGCCGTGCGCCACGCCCGGGCCGTGCTGGGCGAGATCCGCCGCCTGCAGACCATGGCAGAAGAAGAGCTGATGGCCTATGCCAAGGAGATCGGCGCGCCCTATGAGCTGGTCAAGGAGACCAAGGAGCTGGGCCGCATGCCGGTGGTCAATTTCGCCGCAGGCGGCGTGGCCACCCCCGCGGACGCAGCCCTGATGATGCAGTTGGGTGTGGACGGCGTCTTCGTCGGCTCGGGCATCTTCAAGTCCGGCGACCCGGCCAGGCGCGCCGCGGCCATCGTCAAGGCCGTGACCCATTACAACGACCCGGCCATCCTGGCCGAGGTCAGCAAGGACCTGGGCGAGCCGATGGTCGGGCGCAGCATCGCCGTCATGCCAGAACTCGAGAAAATCGCCGGTCGGGGCTGGTAAGGGCGGGGGCACCTCGCCCATACGGGATCCCGAATGAAAATCGGTGTTCTTGCCATCCAGGGCGACTTCGCCGAACATATCGCCGTGCTCAAGCGCCTGGGAGTGGAAACCGCCGAAGTGCGCCTGCCCGGCCAGCTGGACGGGCTGGACGGCCTGATCATCCCCGGCGGCGAATCCACCACCATCGGCAAGCTGTCGGTGGATTTCGGCCTGCTGGAACCGCTGCAAAAATTCGGCGGGACACATGCCATCTGGGGCACCTGCGCCGGGGCCATCTTGCTCTCGAAGGATGTCCGGCGCAGCCAGCCCTTGCTCGGCCTGATGGACATAACCGTGGAACGCAACGCCTTCGGCCGCCAGGTGGATTCGTTCGAGGCCGACCTGGACATCGCGCCGTTGAAGGAAGCCACCCACACCGAGGCCCCTTATCACGCCGTCTTCATCCGTGCCCCGATCATCGCCTCGGTGCATGGCAAGGCGAAGGTGCTTGCCTCCCTGCCGGACGGACGCATTGTCGCCGCGCGGCAGGACAGTCTGCTGGCCACCTCCTTCCATCCGGAGCTGACCCAGGACGCCCGCTTCCACGAGTATTTCCTTTCGCTGGCAAATTCATGACCGTCCGCCAATTCGATTTCCTCGACTTCCCCACCCTGGCGCGCTACCGCCACGACGTCCTGACCCTCGACAGTGCCCGGGCGCTGACGCGCGGCAACCCGCTGGGTGCCGCCGCTTTGCTCTCCTATCTGAACCCGCGCCGCTATATCTTCACCGCCGTGGCTTCGGAAAACGGCGAGGCGCTGATCGGCCAAGTCACCCTGACTGAAACGGAGGCCTCCGCCCGTCTGACTTTCCTCGCCCCGGAAGACGGGCCCGAAGCGCTGACCGTCCCGCTGGTGGAGAACCTGGCGGCACAGGCCGGAGAATGGGGCGCCTTTCACATCCTGGCCGAGGTGGACGAGCATTCGCCGGCCTTCCAATCCCTGCGGCAGGCGGGGTTTTCCATGTACGCCTGGCAGCGCATCTGGAAATTGCCGGCCGCGGAAGACAGAAGCGCGGAGAGGATCTGGCGGCCGGTCCGGGAGGTCGACTGGCCGGCGGTCCAATCCCTGCACAACCAGATCGTCCCGGCCCTGCTGCAGCCCATCGAAATGCTGCCAAGGGCAGCCGAAGGTCTGGTCTGCCGCGAGGGGACCGAGCTGCAAGCCTACGTCAGAGTCAGCAAGGGGCCGGCGGGGATCTGGCTCCAGCCGCACATCCCCCCGGACTGCGACTGCACCCCCCGGCTGGCCGGGATGCTGGGCACCATCGGCAACGGGCGGAGGCCGGTGTACGTCTGTGTGCGCTCGTACCACGCCTGGCTCGAGGCGGTGCTGAACGACCTGGGCGCGCAGCCGGGCCCGCAGCAGGCCGTGATGGTCAAGCGCTTGGTGCAAATGCAAAAAGCGGAACAGGCTGTCAAGGCGATGGAAAAAGTGCTGGCCAAGCCCGCCGCGCCCGTGGCGCGCGTCGCGGCCAGCGAAGACCCTCTGCTAAAAAAGTGATATAAATTACGTATGACCCAGTTGAAGATCACAGACGACCTCGACGCCCTGCTCGGCGTCCTGCCCGAGAAGATTGTCTCGGCCGTGCATAAGGCCAACGATTACGACAACCTGCTTGAGATCATCCTCGACCTGGGCCGTGTGCCCACGGCGCGTTACGTCCAGGGCGAGGTGGTGCTGATCGACAAAGAGATCACGCACGCCGAGCTGGACCATGTGGTGGAGGGCGTCGGCGAGTTCGACGCCGACAACCGCGCCGGCATCGAGCGCACCCTGCACCGCATCTCCGCCATCCGCAACCGGCGCGGCCACATCGTCGGGCTGACCCTGCCGCGTCGGGCGCGCCGTCTACGGCACGATCGACATCATCCAGGACATCATCGAGACCGGCAGGAGCATCCTGCTCCTCGGCCGCCCCGGCGGTGGGCAAGACCACCCTGCTGCGCGAGGCCGCCCGCATCCTGGCCGAGAGCCAAGCGTGTGATCATCGTGGACACCTCCAACGAGATCGGCGGCGACGGCGACGTGCCGCATCCCGCCGTCGGCAAGGCGCGCCGCATGCAGGTCAAGCGTGCCGACGCTGCAGCACGAGGTGATGATCGAGGCGGTCGAAAACCACAACCCGGAGGTGATCGTCATCGACGAGATCGGGCGCGAGCTGGAAGCTGCCGCCGCCCGCACCATCGCCGAGCGCGGCGTGCAGCTGATCGGCACGGCCCACGGCAACACCCTCGACAACCTGCTGCTCAACCCGACCCTCTCCGACCTGGTCGGCGGCATCGAGGCGGTGACCCTCTCGGACGAGGAGGCCCGCCGGCGCGGTACGCAGAAGACCGTTCTCGAGCGCCGCGCCCCGCCCACCTTCGACGTGCTGGTCGAGATCCAGGAGCGCGACCGGCTGGCCGTGCATATGGACCTGGCCGCTTCGGTCGACTCGCTGCTGCGCGGCTACCCGCTCCCGCCGGAGATCCGCTCGCGCGATGCCGAGGGCCAGATCCACATCGAGAAGGCTGCACCGGTCAGACGCTCGCGGCCCGATTCGGATTTCTTGATCGAGAACGGGGAGCACGCGCGGCGCTCTTCGCGTCAGGCCCCGGGCAGTGCCGCCAGCCGCCCGGCACCGGTTGCCGTCGGAACCTCGTCCACCCGCAGCGAGACCTTGAGCCCGGCAGGCGCGGCACGCCTCGGGTCCGAACCCCGCTTCGAATCGCCGCACACCCCGCTCCAGACGGTGCGCGTCTACCCGTACGGGGTGGCCCAAAACCGTCTCATGCAGGCCGCCAAGCGATTGGGCGTCCCGGCGCTGGTGGTCAAGGATTCCGGCCAGGCGGACGTGCTGGTGACACTGCGCTCCTACTATCGCGACCGCCAGCAGCCAGTCATGGACGCCGAGCAGCGCGGCATGCCGATCTACGTCCTGCGGGCCAACACGGTCAGCCAGATGGAGCAGTTCCTCAGCGACCTGTTCAACCTGTCCGAGCTGATGCCCCCGCCGGGCGAGGTGGACACCGCCAAGATGCAGGCCCAGGCGGCCATCGCCGCGGTGCGGAACGGGGAGCGTTGGGTGGACCTGCCTCCCGGTCCAGCCACGGTGCGGCGCATCCAGCACGAGATGGCGCGCGAGGCCGAGCTGGTAAGCCACTCGTACGGCAAGGAACCGCGCCGGCATGTGAGAATCTTCAGGGAATAGGTAATTAGGTACGTAGGGATTAGGAACTGTCTGATCCCTACGTATCTGATCCCTAATCCCTATTTCCTGGTCATCCATGTTCATCACCCTCGAAGGCCCCGAAGGCTCCGGCAAGACCTCGCACATCCCCTCGCTCGTGGAATACCTGCGCGAGAAGGGTTACACGGTTTTCCCCACGCGCGAGCCAGGAGGGACCTCGATCGGCGAGCAAATCCGGCTGGTGATCCACGACCTGAAGAACACCGAGATGCACCCGCGCACTGAGACCCTGCTGTATCAGGCCGCACGGGCGCAGTTCGTCGAACAGGTGGTCAAGCCGCACTTGGCCGCCGGGGAGATCGTGCTCTCCGACCGCTATGCCGACTCGACCCTGGCTTATCAGGGCTACGGCCATCAGCAGGATCTGGACGAGGTGCGCGCCCTGATCCAATACGCCACCGGGGGGCTGAAGCCGGACCTGACGATCCTGCTCGACGTGGAAGCCGAGGTGGGGTTGAAGCGCAAAACGAAAAGCGACGAGTGGAACCGTTTGGACGCCTACACACTGGAGTTCCACCAACGCGTGCGGGCCGGCTATCTGGAGCTGGTCAAGGCGAAACCGGAGCGCTGGGTTGTGGTGGATGCCGGGCAGCCCTGGGAGGCGGTGCAGGCGGACCTGCGCCAGACGCTCCTGGCCCGCCTGGGTACCGGCACGAAAAGATGAACCTGTATCTCTTCTCGACTGCCGGCGAGGACGGCCTGGACGAGATCGTGGCCGTCTGCCGGCCGTACCTGGAGAAACGATCCGAGGCCAGCGTGGCTTATCTGCCGCTGGCTTCGCTTTCACCGGAAAAATGGCTGGCATTTACCGAAAAAGCATTCAATGGCCTGGCACGCCTCGCCACTATCAACACTGAGAGCATGTCTGAGCCGGACATGGAGGCCATCCTGCGCCGTGCCCATCTGGTGCTGATCCCCGGGGGAAACACCTATCTGCTCAACCACCGTCTCCACCTCAGCCGGCTGATGCCTTTCCTGCGCAAAAAAATCCTGGGCGGGCTTCCGCTGGCCGCCTTCAGCGCCGGGACGGTGCTGTGCGGAGCAAACATCCTGACCGCCAATGATGTCAACATGGTCGACACGCCGTACTTCAAGGGTCTGGAGGTCACACCGTTTAATTTCAACGTCCATTACCCGGTGGATCCGCTCGCCCAGGCGGCGCGGGACGATTGGCTGAGTGACTATCACGTTTTCCACGACAACCCGGTGCTGCTCCTGGCGGACGGTGCATCCGTGCAAATCGAAAAAAGCAGGGCAAGGCTGGTGCGCGGCGAGGCCTGGATCCTGCGGGCGGGGAAGGAAAAAGAGAAGCTCCAGCCTGACTTGGCGATCAAGGCCAACCCGGAAGTGTAAAGCTACCGTACCGTTTTTTGGGAGACTTTGGTAGGCAATGACAAGGGATTGAGACCTTTTGCCAGATTTTGAGGCGGAGGACCTGATAGGCTTTGCCCCATGCTGCAAAGCCTGTTTGTTTCCGGAGGCAGACGATGAAAGTCAAGTTGATCCTCCCCGCCCTGACCGAGGCGACCAGCCCCTTCTGGCGTCCGATCAAGTACAGCCTCTTCCCTCCCCTGGGCCTGGCGACCCTGGCGGCCTACCTGGACCCGGACGACGAGGTCTCCATCCAGGATGAACACGTGGAGATCCTGACCAGCGGCGACTGCCCTGACCTGATCGTGATCGAGGTGTACATCACCTCGGCCCGCCGCGCCTACGCCCTGGCCGACGACTACCGCCGGTGCGGCAGCTTCGTTTGCCTGGGAGGGCTGCACGTCACCTCCCTCCCGCAGGAGGCCTTGCAGCACGCCGACGCCGTTTTCCTCGGGCCAGGCGAGGACACCTGGCCGGCATTCCTGGCAGACTATCGCCGCGGCAGCCCCGGAAAAGTTTACCTCTCCCGCCAGCGCACCTTGCGCTGCGCCCCGCTCCCGCGCCGGGATCTGCTCAAACGACCCCTCTACCTGGTCCCCAACTCGATCGTCGTCTCACGCGGCTGCCCGTACCAGTGCGACTTTTGTTACAAGACCTCGTTTTTCAAAGGCGGCAGTTCCTTCTACACCCAGGCCGTCGACCGGGCCCTGGCTGAGATCGAGGGCTTCCCCGGGCGCCACCTGTATTTTCTGGATGACAACCTGTTCGGGAGTCCCCGCTTCGCAGATCAACTGTTCGACGGGATGCGCGGCATGCGCCGACTGTGGCAGGCCGCCGGGACGGTGGAAGCCATCCTCAAGCCCGACCTGATCCGCAAGGCCGCCGACTGCGGGCTGCGCAGCCTGTTCGTCGGCTTCGAGACGCTCAACCCGGACAACCTGAAGGCGCAGGGCAAGGTTCAAAACCTGAACCGTGATTATGCCGCTGCCATCCGGCGCCTGCACGATCTGGGGGTGATGGTGAACGCCAGCTTCGTCTTCGGCATGGACGAGGACGATGAAAGCGTCTTCGACCGGACCGTAGCCTGGGCGGCCGGGCAGGGCATCGAGACAGCCACCTTCCACATCCTGACGCCCTACCCGGACACGCCCCTGCACGCGCGCCTGGCCCGCGCCGGGCGCATCACCACGCAAAACTGGGACCTGTACGATACGCGGCACGCCGTTTTCCTCCCCAGGCGCATGTCGGCCCAGGCCCTGGAAGAGGGCTACTGGCGCGCCTACCGCGAGTTCTACTCCTGGCCGAACATCCTCCTGTCCACCAGCCGGCAGGGCTCCCCCCTGGAAGCCGTCCGGCACTTCGCCTACAAGACCGCCTGGAAGAAGTTCGAGCCCTTCTGGGACCTGGTGATCCGCCTCAAACGCGTCTCGTCATTCACCACGCTGCTCGAGATGGTGCTTTCAGGGAAACCGACCGGGGGCAGGTCACAAACGGAACAGCCACTCGGTGAGGCCGCCTTCCTAGCGGAGTGACCCCCGCCCCGGGCACAACTTTCTCCCCTCCCTTCCGGGAAGGAGATTGTTTTCCGGTACCGCAGGCCTATTGTCCTGCGCCCGAAAGCGACTAAAATCATGATAAATATTATCCGTATTAGGAGAGAAGAAGATGCGCATCGCACGTTACCTTGTCATCCCTGTTTTACTGGTCGCCATCCTGGGCTGCGGCCTGGGAAGTGGCCTCCAGCAGCTCCAACAAGCGGTCACCCAGATGCCCAACGCGTTGAACAGCATGCCGACCGCCATGGAGGCCATGAGCACGATGGCAGCCGGGCCGGGACCGGCTGCCAACGCGACCCCGTCTGCAGGCGGCTTGAACATATCCCTGGATGATGTCAAGAAGATAGAGACGTCCGGTCGATATTCATTCACCGATACGGCCGAGAACGGCCAGCCCGTATCGACCGCCGTTCTCACCGACCTCACGAAGAGCGAGGCCCCCGGTGTAGGCGATAAGTTCAGCGCGCGCTTCATCGGCAACCCGGCGAACCTCAACCAGATCCTGGTCACGGTCCCCGCCACCCAAGATCCCGCCACCGCCTTCGAGGAGATCGGGTTAATCGGCGACGTTCTAAGCAGCGGGTTGTCAACCGATACGAAATCATCCTTCACCCTCTGGTTGACGCAGAGTTACACGGCCCTCGCCCCGGGGAGCGAAAAGCAGACGACGATCCAGAATCTCCAGTTCACCCTGAAAGAGTCACAGACCGAAATCACTCTGGAAGTCGATCCGGCGCCGTAAATAACACGCACACAACGTTCAACGGGGCGGCCCAGGCGGTCGCCCCGTTCGCTTTACAGATCCTCGTCCTCGCCGCCAAAGCCGGGCAGGGATTTTCGGTCCCGCCAAGCGTAAGACTGTGCCGTCGCCGGAGGGGCAGAGGAGGAAAATCTTGAACTGGCGAGCGGAAATTTGACCGAGCTGGGATCATAAGTAGTTGACAATATCAGTTATATATATAATAATTATCATAATTGTCATTTATCACTCCTTTTACGAATAGACCTGGGAGGGTTATCATGCATAAAAGAATAACGGTTTTCATATTGGTATTGGCAATTACCGCGTTTGCCTGCGGCTTGCCTGGCAACCTGATCCCTACCGGCCTGGGATCCGGAGGGCGCGGGAACCACCGTTTCGGGATCCAACGGCCTGAAGGCGACCGTCAGCTCGCCGGTGACCGTCAAGCTCACCTGGACCGCCGTCGCCGGGGTCAAGAGCTACCTGGTCGAATTGAAAGTCGGGGACACCGACTTTATCCAACTGGCACAGCTGACCGGCGACCAGGTTTCCTTTTTGAATTTCCCGGCCCCGCATGGCAGCCCGCTGACCTATCGCGTGACCGCCGTCACGGATGCCGGGAATGGCGAGGGGCGGACCGTCAGCCTGACGACACAGGCTGTGAAGCCGAATCCCCTGACCGTCAAGCCGCAGGAATACCCCGCCCAACCCTGGGCGCCTCCCACAGCCGCGCCGAATGCGACGCTCGATCCGAGCCAGTATTTGCCGCCCGGCTACGACATCAATAACCCGGACAGCTTCGACCCATCCAGCCTGATGGGCGCGCCGCCGACCGCCAGCGAGTTGATCGGCCCGCAGGGCGGGAGCGTGTCCGTCATCACCACCGACAAGATCACATATAAGCTGGATGTACCCGCAGGGGCGGTGGAAGATGACATCCGCATCACCCTGACCCCCATTCAAAGCATCGACGGCCTGCCGTTCAACGCTGGCCAGCTGGGGGCGGTGCGCATCGATCCCCAAGGCTTCCACCTCGCCGCCCCCGCCACGCTGACCATCAGCCTGCCGAAAGCCGCGCCGGTCTCCAGCGGAACGACCGACGTCGCCTTTGCATTCAACAGGGAGGGCACGGAATTCCATCTCGTTCCCATCCTGGCTGTCTCGCAGACCAGCGCAAGCTCGACCGGAAGGGTCCTTCCGATGGCTTCAACCTCCTCCGGCGCCGGGAACGTCGTAGCGATCGCTTTCAAGCCGGCAGCCAAGTCCTCGGCCGGCGCCCAGGATGATCCGCCTGCGATCAAGGCAATTGCCAATGTGGTTGACCTGGCAACCCAGGGGATCGCACCCGCAACCCCGGTGGAGGTCCAGGATGTGGTCGAGAACCATCCGCCGTCCGATCCGGCGGACCAATCGGCGCAGGCGGTAGCCGCGGCGCAGGCCGAGGAGGAGATGGCCCCGCTCGCGCACATCGAAGAACAGCTTGCCCCGCCGCCGCCCAATCCCCAGATGGTTTCGATCGCCCAGGAAATCTTAAACAGCGCCGTCGCTGCGGGGAGCTGGAGCGAGTTCATGGAAGCCCTCACCACTTTCCAGATCTACTTGGAAAACGGCGGAAAGGCGCCTGGCCTGACAGATATTAACAACAAAATCTGGGACGAAATGACCATCAACGCCAAAGCCCTGTTCGAAACGAACAAACTGCAGTGCCTTTCGAAGGATGAATTCAACGCTCAAGAGCTGGCTGAACGGCTCACCAACCCCAAAGACAACTTTTCGGCCACTTTTGCCATAAAATTTACCCAAAAATTTGGCGATCAATCCCTGCAGGATGTGGCCAAGATGGTCAAGAAATGCAAACTGTCCCTTCAGATTACCTCCACCATTTCCTACCAGATTGAGGGTTTGACCACCAGCGCCTCCGTCAAAGCGAAAATCCCGCTCAAGTGGAAGTATGACCGCACTGCCGGACAGGCATCTCTTTACGGCACGGGTGCGTTGGTTTACACGCTATTCGACATGAAAGCCCCGGGGTGTTCAAATTTCAAATTCAACACCCTCAGTGGGAGCACTTTCACTGTCAACCGCCTACAGCCAGTGTTTAGCAACGGGCAGATCTCGGATTTCACCCTGGTCAGTTATGTGGTGACAGGCAAGCAGAGCAGTCTTTCCGGCTGCGGCGGCTGGGGGAAGTCCAGCAATGGCCAGACCGGCGACATCTGGGGAGGTCTGTATACTTTATCGCACATGCCGGACGATTGGTTGATCAGGGATTGGGATATGCTGTTCCTGAGAAACAGCGACGCAAATAAAGTGGCCGAGAGGACCATCAGCGTTTCTAAAACGCCGTTCGGTGGGCAGGGCAATATCACCGAAAACACGACCTTTACGATCGTGAAAAGCAGCCCTTAAAAAATGGTCTCCGGCTGTGAGACAAGAAAACGAGGCGGCTCATGCGGTCGCCTCGTTCGTTTTACAGATCCTCGTCCCCGCTGCCGCTCATCCCTTCGCCCAGGTCCGGCAGGGATTTTTCAATCTCGTCGGGGGACTCGCCCTTTTCGAGCCGCCCGGCCACCTCGTCGAACTCGGGAGGCATCTCCTCGCCGAGTTCCCGGCCCATCTTGCGCATCATGCGACCCATCGCCTGCGGGTCGTTTTCCAGCCCCGCCAGGGCCGACGGGTCGGAGAAATCGCCCGCCAGGTCCTCGACGCGGCTCTCCTCGGACTTGGCCACGCGCACGCGCGGCACGCGCCGGCGGACGTTCGTGCTGCGGCAGTGAGGGCAGGCCACGGGTCGCGCCCCGTACTCGGCGTAGGTCATGAAGATGTCGAAAGGTTTCCGGCAGGCATTACAGACAAAGTCGTAAAGCGGCATGGCCGAATTTTAACCCTTTTTTCGGCTGCGGTCACTGCCCGCACCTCTATCGGTTACAATTGGGCCATGACCTCCGAATCAGAGTTCAACCTCTACAGACCCCAGCCGCTGCTGATCGTCATCTCCGGGCCGTCCGGGGTGGGAAAAGACAGCGTCGTCCAGCGCATGAAGGAACGCAGCCTGCCGGTCCATTTTGTCGTCACGGCCACCACCCGGCCGCGGCGCGAGAACGAGGTCCACGGGCAGGATTACTTCTTCGTCTCGAAGGAAGAGTTCGCCCGCATGATCGAAGAGGACGAGCTGATCGAGTATGCCATCGTCTACAACGACTACAAGGGCATCCCCAAGCAGCAGGTGCGGGAGGCGCTGGCCTCAGGCCGCGACGTGGTCATGCGCCTGGACGTGCAGGGGGCGGAGACGATCCACAAGCTGGCGCCGGAAGCGGTGCTGATCTTCCTGACCACGCAGAGCGAGGAGGAGCTGGTCCAGCGCCTGAAGTCGCGGCGCACGGAGACGGCGGAGGAGCTGGCCTTGCGCATCGCCACCGCCCGCCAGGAGCTCAAGCGCGCCGACGGGTTCGACTACGTGATCGTCAACGCCGACGGCTGCCTGGACGAGACGGTGGAGGCGGTCATCGCCATCCTGAGTGCAGAACACCACCGGGTGACCCCGCGCAAGGTCAGTCTATGAAATTCACCGCGCCGATTAGGCCCCCTTCGGGGGGAGAACGCACACCGTCCCGATGTCCCTACGGGACGCTACGCAGTCCCTACGGGACGCTACGCAGTCCTTCCGGGAGAGAGCGCGAAGAAAAAAGATACCCGGAGAAAAAATGAACGATAACCAGACCCCCCCAGAGTATCCCCAGACACCCCAACCGCAGCGCGTCCAGCTCGCCGTGCCGACGTCGAGGCCATACGCCACCTACGTCCTCCTGGGCGTGACAGTTTTCATCTACCTGCTGCAGGTGCTCGGGCAGGCGTTCAATTTCGACATTGTCACCGGCCTGGGCGTGAAGGAGGACAGCCTCATCCGCGCTGGCCAGCTCTGGCGCCTGGTCACGCCGGTCTTCCTGCACGCCTCGCTGCTGCACATCGGCTTCAACATGTACGCCCTGTTCCTTTACGGGCGCAGCGTCGAAGCCCGCTTCGGTCACGGGCGGTTCCTGCTGCTCTACTTCCTGAGCGGCTATGCCGGGAATGTGCTTTCCTTTCTGCTGACGCCGAATCCCTCGCTGGGCGCCTCCACCGCCATCTTCGGCCTGCTGGCAGCCGAGGCGGTCTTCATCATCCAGAACCGGGGCATGATCGGCCGGCAGGCCGACCGGGCGTTGATCAACCTGTTCGTCATCGCGGCCATCAACCTGTTCATCGGCTTCAGCACGAGCGGGGTGGACAACTTCGGGCACCTGGGCGGTCTGCTCGGCGGGGTGCTGTTCACCTGGTTCGGCGGGCCGCACTGGAAGGTGGAGGGGATCTTCCCGTCCCTGCGCCTGGTGGACGAGCGCGAAGGCCACGGCTCGCTGGCCGGGACGATTGCGGTGCTGCTGTTCTTCATCCCGCTGACCGCCCTGGGATGGATCTGGGTGGTGAAGTAGGTCGGCATGTCCCCAACGGCGAGCAAGGGTAAAACCAATCCGTCCAAGCGGCAAGCGGAAGATGGCGAACGGATGAAGCTGGGCCTGGAGCGCATCATCTTTTTTAGCGATGCGGTCATGGCCATCGCCATCACCCTGCTGGCAATCAACCTGCGCATCCCGGACATCCCCGCCTCCCAGGAGGCGCAGCAACTGCCGCACGAGCTGGCCTTGATGGCCCCCCGTCTCTTCAGCTTCATGCTCAGTTTCATGGTCATCGGAATATATTGGATCTCCCATCACCGCAATTTCGGATACATCTGTCGTTACGACGCGACCCTGCTGGTGCTCAACCTGCTTTTCCTGTTCTGTATCGCGCTCCTGCCTTTCGCAACCGACACGCTCGGTCGATATGGAGACCTGCCCCTGCCCAATGTCGTCTACGCGCTGACCGCCGCGGGGGTCGGGATCGCCATGAGCGTCATGTGGTATTACGCCGCGCACAACCGCCGCCTGGTGGATGCAGACATGGACGTTAAACTCGTGCACTCGATGATGTGGCGCGTCCCCGTGGCGTCTTTGATCTTCCTGGCCTCCATTCCCCTGGCCTACGTCAATGTAGGCCTGATCCATCTAAGCTGGTGGGGTGCTCTTCTGCTGGGGATGCTCTTCCTGCGGCTGTGGAGACAACGATGAAACGTTGGGATGGAGGCTGTTTCCTGAAGCGCTCGGGAGCTTTACTTGGAAAAAGACGGGACTTCCTTCGCTAAGAAACGTTTTCTCACCTTCCTGCTCATCACAGGTGCGGCCCTGATCGTGGCGGTCGGGCTGGCGCTCGTCTTCCGAGCCCGGCTGCTGACCGCCGCCGCCGATTACCTGATCGTCGACGACCCACTCCAGCCGGCGGACGTGATCTTCGTGCTCAACGGGGACTACAACACGCGCCCGTTCCAGGCCGCAGAGCTTTACTACCAGGGGCTGGCGCCGCTCATTCTCATCGCGCGTGCCGAGAGCCAGCCGGCCGAAAAGCTCGGCCTGGTGCAAAACGAGACGGACATCTCCGTGGCCGTGATGGAGAAGCTGGGGGTGCCGGCCGACAGGATCGTCGTCCTGCCGGTCCCGGGCGGCGTGACCAGCACCTTCGACGAGGCGGGCCAGCTGCGCCAGTACGTCGAAGAGAACGGCATTCGGCGGGTGCTGCTGGTGACCTCCGCCTTCCATACCCGGCGTGCCCGCTGGGTGATCGAAAAGGAACTGGCCGGGCTGCCGGTGAGTCTCGAGGTCACCGCCGTGCCTTACGCCGGTTTCGACGCAACCAATTGGTGGCGGAACGAGAACGGGCTGATCACGCTCAACAACGAGTATATCAAGCTGTTCTATTACTATTGGAAATACCGCTGAGGAAAAACCATCCCCCGGAATACGGTTCGGACGGCAGCTCAAACGCCGTCCGAACATTTTAACCGATTGCATCTTTCAGCCCCCTGGCCAGCTTCCGAAGTGGGCCGTGGTGCGTGTTTCCTTCAGGCGCGGGCGACCGGATGCTACTGACTGAACAGCTTGTCGCAGCAAGGTTGCAATGCTAAACTTATCCACAAGAACTCAACCGGGAGGGTCTGCATGATGAAAATCAAAAATGTTCTCAAACTGGTGCTGACCGTCTGCCTGGCGGGAGGTCTGCTCCTCGGGTGCAACGGAACTCCGGCCTCTGCGCCGACGCGGACATCCCCATCCACGCGGGCGAATACGTCCACCCCAACATTGACCTTCGCGCCGACGCTGATGCTCACCCCGTCTCCGACCAGGAGCTCTACACCGATCTCCAGCCCTATCGGTGGTGGCACCGGCCGGATCGCTTTCTTTAACGGCTATTACAGTTCGATCTATACCATGAACGTTGATGGTTCCAATTTGACCTTCCTGGCAAATGGGTACAGCCCGGCCTGGTCTCCGGATGGGAAACGCATCGCATATTCGGATGGGCAGATTAGCGTAATGAATGCGGATGGGTCGGATCAGATCCGTCTCACAAATTTCACGGGAATTCGGTATGCCGATGACCCGGATTGGTCCCCGAATGGGAAGCGCATCGCCTTCGATGTCCGCGTTGACACGAACCATTACGACATCTATGTGATGAACGCAGATGGATCCAATCTCACCCGTTTGACAACCGCAGGGGGGTTCTATCCCGCCTGGTCACCGGATGGAAGGCATATTGCTTACAATCATAGGAAGGACGCCCTGCATAGCGCGATCTACACTATGGACCCCGACGGCTCCAACAACATCCAGCTGACCGACAATTCCAGGAGCGACCAGGAGCCGGCTTGGTCGCCGGATGGGAAGCTGATTGCTTTTTGCACGTACGTTGACGATTTCAGCAACGATTTGTGGGTGATGAACGCCGACGGCTCAAACGTCACCCAACTGACCAATGATCAAGGCATGTCCCCGGCCTGGTCACGGGACGGCAAGAGCATTGCCTACACCTGCCGCGATCCCACAGATACGGGACTGGTCTGCGTCGGTGATTACGACAACTTCAAACTTCTTTCCATATATAGCCTGGCAAACTTGGGTAATGGATATTACTCTGGTAACCCAGCCTGGCAACCATAAATCCCGGGAACAGGGGAATTTCGGGACATAACCGCTGGCTTCACCTGCCGCCCGACCAGCGCAAATTTCGATAAACAACTGGAATAATCAAACCAAAAAATGACCTCCTTGCCCAGGAGGTCATTTTTTATCCGATGGTTTCCTTCAACCTGCGCGCCAGCTTCCCGAAGTGCGCCGTGTAGCGCATCTCCTCGGTGCGCGGGCGGGGCAGGTCCACCTTCAAGTCCAATTTAATCCTGCCGGGCCGCTGGGTCAGCACCAGGACACGGTCGGCCAGGAAGAGCGCCTCGCCGATGGAGTGCGTCACCATCAGGACGGTCTTGCGGCGCGCCTGCCAGATGCGCGACAGCTCGGTCCACATGCGCTCACGCGTCAGGGCGTCCAGCGAGCCGAAGGGCTCGTCCAGCAGCAGGATATCGGGATCGTGGACCAGGGCGCGGGCGATGGCCACGCGCTGGGCCATGCCGCCCGACAGGTCACGCGGCCAGGCCGAACTCGAAGCCCTGCAGGCCGACCAGGTCGATCAGCTCCTGGGCGCGCTCGCAGGCCGCCGCAGCCGGGACGCCCTGCAGCTCCAGCGGCAGGGTGATGTTCTCGATTGCCGTGCGCCAGGGCATCAGGTTGGACTGCTGGAAGACCATGCCGATGCGCGGCATCCCACCGGCAAAGGTGAACGAGCCGCCGGTCGGCGCCAGCAGCCCGGCCAGGATGCGCAGCAGGGTCGACTTGCCGCTGCCCGAGGGTCCCAGCACACAGACGAACTCGCGCGGGAAGACGGTAAAGGAGGCCGCGTCCAGGGCTTCCAGGCCGCCATTCGCGGAGGAGCCGCCGTTGCCTTCGTGGAAGGTCAGGCTCAGGTCACGCACGGTGAGTAGGGGATGAGGGGCGGGCATGATCGATCCAAAAAATAAAACGTAAAACGTAACGGTCAGGGTACAAACTGGTTCGTGTACGCCTTGGAAAGATCCAGCGGCTGGGTCAGCAGGCCCATGTCCAGCAGGACGGCCTGCATATTCTCCCAAGCCTTGGGATCAGAAAACCCCAGCCGGTCAGCCTTCCACTCGTCGATGGTGGTGGTCAGGACCTGCATCTGGACGGCCTGGTCAGACTGGGCCAGGTCCGGCACATAGGCCAGGGAGGTCTGGTAGGCGGCCCGGGGGTCGGCGAGCGTATCCACCAGGCCGTGCAGGAAGGCGGCGACCATGCGACGCACCAGGCCGGGGTTCTGGGCGAGGGTCTTCTCGTTGGTGATCAGCCCGTTGGAGGCCAGCTGGTCGTAGTCGGCCACGCGCAGCTCGTCGAGGGAGATGCCCTGGGCGCGCAGCTGGACCGGCTCGTTGGCGGTGTAGACCGAGACGACCGGCTCGCGGCCCGCTGCCAGCGCCTCGACCTGGGTGTAGCCGATGGAATCGAGCTTGACGTCCGACTCGCTCAGGCCGCCGGCGTGCAGCAGGGCGCGCAGGCCGATGTAGTTGGCCCCGTACAGCCCCGGCAGGCCGATGGTCTTGCCGCGCAGGTCCTGCGGCGAGTGCAGTCCCAGGCCGGATTTGGCCACAACCGAGACCGGGTACTGCTGGTACCAGGCGGCCACGTAGACGACCGGCAGGCCCTGGGCGCGCGCCAGCAGGACCTGCTCCCCGGAGACCACGCCGAACTGCACCTGGTTCGCGCCGACCAGGGCGGTGATGTCGGTCTCCATCGAATAATCGAAGTCGATCTGGAGGCCGGCGTCACGGAAGTAGCCCTTCTGCACCGCCACGTAGAGCGGGGCGAATTGGACGTTGGGGATGTAGCCCAACGGCAGGTGGACGTGCGTCAGGCTGGCGGTCGCGGTTTTCGACCCGCAGGCGGACAATAAAAACGAAAAACAAAAAACAAAACGGAGGATTTTTTTCATGGTTTGGTGCTTTCCTGCCAGGCGAGCAGTTTCTTTTCCAGCCAGGTGACGAGTCCGTAGAGGATCAGCGCCAGGGCGATCAAGGTAAAAACGGCGACGAAGACCAGCGCCGTGTCGTAGCGCCCGCGGGCGGCGTTGATCAAAAAGCCCAGGCCGCGGTCCGAGCCGACCAGCTCCCCGACCACCGCGCCGATGACCGAGAGCGCCGCCCCGATGCGCAGCCCGCCGAGCAGGATGGGCAGCGCGGCCGGGAACTCGAGGTGGCGCAGGGTCTGGAGGCGGGTGGCGCGCAGCGAGCCCATCAGGTCATGCAGCGGCCGCGGCACCGCCCGCACGCCGACCACCGTGTTGACCAGCACCGGGAAAAAGACGATCAGGGCGCAAATCAGCACCTTGGAGAACATCCCCGGCCCGAACCAGATCACCAGCAGCGGGGCGATTGCGACGATCGGGATGGCTTGCGTGGCAACCAGATAAGGGGAGACGAGGCGCTCGAAGAGGGGCGATTTGGCCAGGGCGTAGCCCAGCAGCGCGGCCACCACCGTCCCGAAAAAGAGGCCCAGCAGGACTTCGAGCAAGGTGGCGGCGGCGTCGGCGAGCAGGCTGCCGTCGAGCAGGGCCCTCCAGAAACGCGCCGCGACAAGTCCCGGCGGAGGCAGGATGAAGGCCGGCAGGCCGGAGAGGCGCGTGACCAGTCCCCAGAGCAGCAAGGCGGCGAGGAGCGAGGCCAGCGCCGTCCAGGGTGTGCGCCAGCCCCGGGTCCGGGAAGGTTTGGGCAGGGATTTCGGATCCATGGGTTTATTCACCACAGAGAACACAGAGCACACAGAGAAATTCAGTTCGAAGAGATAAAGGAAACGCCTCGCAGAGGGATACCTGCGGGGCGGGAAAAGCGGGCCGGGCGCGGCGACCTGCCAAAAAAAACCGGAAACTTGCGTTTCCGGGGCATGCACGGCAGGCCGGACCCACGCGGGTCCTGTCAATCACCTTCTTCTATCCGGACTGTTACCGTCGGCCCCGGAATTCCACCGGGTCATGTGCCTCGACTTCGGTTTTCCCTTCGCTCGGCACTCGTGGGCTGTACCACCGGTCGGGGATTCACTTGCACCGCACTGCGTTCCCTGGCACCGTCCGCCAGGACAGGTGTGGTGCAGTGCAGGTGTCACCCTGCCCCGAAGGTTGATATTTGGTTGTCGGAATTATAACTTTTTAGAAAACGGATGTCAAACCTTTAAAAGGTAAGGGCGACCGGCTGGTCGCCCCTACGGGTTGCTTACGCCTTGACGATGGCGGTGTCGGCTACCGGGCAGACCGTCTTGCACTGGGGCGAGTCGTAATGGCCCTCGCACTCCACGCAAGTGGTCGCGTCGATGACATAAACCGGGTCGCCTTCGCTGATCGAAGTGGTCGGGCATTCCGGCAGGCAGGCGCCGCAGTTGATGCACTCTTCGGTGATCTTCAGTGCCATGGGGTTCACTCCTTGGTAAGATTGATAAGAGAATCGTGCTTAAAGTACTTTATCCCCACGCATCTGTCAAATGACAAACGTCTCTGCTTTGGATGACTTTATCACTGAGTCAACCGAGACAGCCGATGGCGGAATCACGACGCCCCCAGATTTACCGGGGGCGCCGTCGTTCAAGCGAAATACCCGTGCATCAAGGGACGCACGATCCGCCCGGCTGGGCATTGGGGGAGCAGGGGGCCACGCAGACCAGCTGTTGATTCGCATCGTACTGGTAACATCCAAGCACGGGGGTGGGCGTCTCGGTAGGCGGAGGCGGGTAGGGGTGGAAGGGGACCTGGTTGATGTCACCGTTCAGGTTGCCGTTCGCCAGCCCGATCCAGCAGCCGTTCCCCTGCAGCTTGACATAGACCCAGTTTTTGTCCTCATTCCGTCCTTCGACCGGCAAGGGATTGCCCGCCAGGACGGAATTCAAAATATCATACACTTGCCCGGGTCCATAACGGCAGTTGACGTTTCGAATTGGTGTGAACGTGATCGGGGTGTAAACCGGGCTGGGGGTCAGTGTTGCCGTCGCGGTCGGCGGCGGAGGGGCCGTGAGGGTGGGCGAACGGTCCGGAAAACCGATCCGCACGTTCACCGTGGCATAATCGCTCCACGCACCGGCAGGATTCTCCGCCCGGACCTGGACGGTATAGTCTCCTGGCGCGGCCGGGTTCCAGGTCTGGCTGATCGTGGCCAGGGTTGACTTGGTATCGGGGTTGGCATCACTGCTGACCAACGTGCCGTTCACCCGGAGTTCGAACTGGGTGATGCCGGAAGGATCCGCCGCATGGGACATGACATCCACCGGCACTACCGGAAAGACGGATCCGTCCAGCGGGGCATCGATCCAGGCCAGCGGGCTGCCGCCGGGTCCGGCCTGCGGGGCGCAGGCCGCCAGCCATACGAATACAAGGAATAGAATGGGCAAGGCCCGAATGTGTTTAGTCATCGCCGCTCCCGGTTGCCGTGAGATATTCGGATTCATTTTGACTTACCGTAGGTAGTTACCACTAGGAAGAAATTGCCGTAGTTCGACCAGCAGATATCGTTGGTCTTCTCGGGCAGGCTCTCGTCGCGTCCGACGAACACGAAGCCCAGGTTGGGGTCTTCGCCCAGCACCCAAGCCTGGACGGCTTCGGTGACGTCCACGAAGTGGAGGCTGCCCGTCGTGCCAAGCTTCGGAAGGTCGCTGATCGACCTCCAGTCAGCGGCGTCGTCTCCGCTCGTTTTGGTCACCAGGTTCACCGTGGCGGCGCAGGATTGCTCGAACAAAAAGTACCGGCTGTCGTAAGCGGCCTGCTTGTATTCCAGTACCGCACTCGTCACTGTTCCTTTTATGCCATCCAGGTGGAAAACTACGCGGCCGCGGTAATAGTGATCGATCCATTGCGTGCAGCGGCGTTCGTCATAGGTATATTCATACCCGGTTGAGACTTGCGCATCCTTTAAATATATCAACGCATCCCCTGCAAGCGATTCCTTGCACAAGCTGAAATACCCGCCCTCCTCGTTCCTGAGGACATCCTGCGTGAAGAACGAGCTGGCCGGGATGGCAACCGTATCCACGCCGCTCTCGGCAGGCGCCAGGCAATAGACGTTGCTGTCCGGCGAAACGATTGTTCCTTTAAAGGCGCGCACAAAATAGCAGGGCGCAGGTTTTCCGGCCGGCTCCGGGTCCTGGATGAGCACGGTCTGGGTGCGGTCCGGGATCGTTTTGATCAGGAAAGGCTTTCCGCCCGGGTAGGACTTGTAGACCTTGTAGCCGTCGATGTCGGGAATGGTGCCCAGCTCGGGGGACCAGTCCCAGATCAGGACGATGCCCTTCACGTCCACGGCCGATTTGCAGAACAACCCGCCGATGAAGCTCCACGCTGGCGGAAAATGGCCGACGCACGTGTCCAGAAGGGCGGTGCGGGTCAGGTTTTTCGGAGCGGTGATGGCGGTTGGGGGAGGCTCGGTCAGGGTATGGGGAACGGCCGGACTGTAGACAGGGCTCAGACTGCCGGTGATGGCGTAATCCTTGCCTTTCAGCAACAGCGGGCTGCCGGCCGGATCGCCTGGGATGGTCGTGCTCCCCGAACCGAGCGGGAGCAGCGCGCCTCCCGTCCATCCCCAGCAATCGAACTGCAGGTTGGTCTGAGGCGGCAGGACCTGCGCTCCGGGCATCAGGCTGGCCAGATCGAAGTCGTTGCCGCCGGTCGGATAGACGAAGGCCCTCGGGTCGGCCGGGATGCGCGACCAAAACCCCGCCTGAGTCGAGTAATAACAATAGGCTTTATCCGCCGTTCCGCTCAGGGACAGGTGCAATCGATCCAGCCTCAGGGACATGCTTTCGGTCTTTATGCAGCCGGTGTCGTAGAAAGCGATCGAGATGGGGTCGCTGGGCGCTTCGCCGAGGGCATTGAAGGCGGAGGCATAATACTGGTAAAAGCCGTACAACCCCTTGTCGACGTACTCGATAAAGGCGACACCCTTGTGAGTTCCCAGGGTGGCGATGCGTGTAAAATCCGACGAGCCGGGATCGAGACGGTAGATGAAGAATCCCAGCTCATTCGTGGAGTTGTCCCGGATGTACAGGTGGATGCTGCAACCGTCCCGCGAACGGAACAGCCAGGGGGCCGGTGGGAGAAACTCCGCCGGCCGGAAGCGCGACGAAATGTTGAGATCGTACCAGAAGCCCAGGCTGCTCGGCGCGGGTGGCGGCGGGTCGAGTTTGGTCCCGGGCGGCAGGTCGGACGGGGGCCCGGAAGGCGTCTCATCGCCCTGCGCCGGCGGCGGCAGGTTCGGGAGGTTGACCGGCTGGCCGGCGGGCAGCGGTTGATCGAGGTCGGGCACCTCGCGGTTGGCGATCCCCAGGGCCATGGACGGCAGGCCGAATTTGTCCGCGACGGTGTTGAGCGTGTCGCCCGCCTGCGCAAGATATTTCGGCCCGCCCGTCAGCGTCGATGGATTGACCACCGTGACCCGAACCGCGTTGGAGTTCTCCGCGGATCCCGACCCGACGGCGCGCACCATCAGAGTGTGCTCCCCGAGGGCGTCGGGGGTCCACTGGAAGGAGAAGGAGGCCGGACGCCGATCGCCACCATCGTAACCGATGGGCGTGACGGGAGTTGAAGGCATGGGAGTAGCGGAGAAGCGGATCACCCCGGAGGAATCCACGTAATAGGAGTTCCTGGAGACGAGCGAGCCATCCACCCAGAGCTCAAAGTGGTCGACGGGTTTACTGACGAGCGCGTCCGCATTCACGAAAACGGTGTCATCCAGAAAAACAAGGCCCCCGTCCGCCGGCGCGGAGATGGCGACGAACGTTACGACCGGAGACTTTGAGCGATACGCCTCGGCGGGGGGCAGCCGGGCCATCCAGACTGCCACCGCAGAGGCAGCCAGAACGAAAATCACGCCGATGACAATGCGGGTGATGAGAGCCGTTCTCGCCATAAATTACCTCCAGGGCTTGCGAAATGCCGTTCAATTCAGTTGGCTGGACGAAATGGAAAGACTGTACTGCCTATACCGTCCCGTAGTCATCTGTGACCATTTGCACAATATGACTTATTTGATAATAATAGGTGTAAATACTTGGGATACTATAGCATATCGCCCCCCATAATTCAACTAGCTCTTTAGTCCTCTGCGCGCGGCCAGGCAGATAGGAAGGGTCGTTCGACGCAGTTTACGCCGACCTAAAGTATTTTTCACCTCTCAGGGGTTGCCTGAAACTGATCTCCTCCCCACGAACCTTTTCCGGACCTCAGCTCCGACCGGGAGGCGCGACCGCGCCGGAAGAGCGCGCGCCCAGCAATACGAGCCAGCCTCTATCCCTCGCCGATGGAGGCGGTCAGATGCTCGGCGAACTCCCTGTTCATGAAGGCCTTTACCACGGCCGGGTCGAAATGGCGACCGGCCTCGGCCAGGATATAGTCGCGGGCATCTTTTTGAGTCCAGGCTGCGCGATAAGGCCGCGGCGAGATGAGCGCATCCCAGACGTCCATCACCGCGAACAGGCGCGCCGCAAAGGGGATCAGCTCTCCGTTCAGGCCGCGCGGATAGCCGCTGCCGTCCCATTTCTCATGATGGCAGTAAGGGATATCCAGGGCGGGGTACAGGTACTCGATGGGGGAAAGCAGATCGTATGCATATTGAGGGTGCATGTGCATGATCACCCAGTCCTCGGCCGATAGCGCGCTGGGCTTGCGCAGGACGTTCTCCGGGATGCCTAATTTGCCGATGTCATGTAGCAGGGCGCCGTGCCGAATATGCACGAGATCATCCTCGTGGATGCCGAACGACCGGGCCAATTCGATGGTAAATTGGGTGACCTGGTTGGTATGCCCGGCCGGCTCGCCCTCCCGCAGGTCGAGGGCGCGCGCAATGCCCTCGATGGTGGCATCGAAGGCCTGGGTGAGCTCAAGGTTGGCGCGGCGCAGCCCCTGAACCAGGGCGGTATTCTCTTCATCCGACATTGAGAATCTCTCCTAATAAACGCTACGACTGACCGGCAGCGGGCACTTAGAGCTTGTACAACTCACCATACTTGGTGCGCAGGTAGGCAAGATACGGCCGGATGCTGATCTCGGCTCCGGTGAGCCGCTCGACCAGCTCCGCAGCGGTGAACTTGCGCCCGTGTCGGTAGATATTCTCCCTGAGCCAGCCGAGCAGCAGCTCGAATCTGCCCTGCTTCATTTCTTCCGGGATTTCCGCGTGCGCCTTGAGCGCCTCTGCATAGAACTGCGCCCCGAGCACGTTGCCCAACGTGTAGCCCTGGAAGGCGCCGCCGACCAGGCCGGCGAACCAGTGCACATCCTGCAGGACGCCGTCGCGATCGTCGGGCGGGACGACCCCCAGGTCCGCTTCGAAGCGCGCCCTCCAGGCCTCGGGCAGATCCCGGACCGCCAGGCTGCCCTCCAGCAGCTGCAGTTCGAAGTCGAAGCGCAGCATGACGTGCAGGTTGTAGGTCACCTCGTCGGCGTCAGTGCGGATGAGCGAACGCTGGACCTTGTTGATCGCTCGATAGAAGGTATCCGCAGAGACTTTTTTGAGGTTCGGAAAGCTCTTTTGCAGTTTGGGGTAGAAGTACTCCCAGAAACTGCGGCTGCGCCCGACCAGGTTCTCCCACAGGCGGGATTGCGACTCGTGGACGCCGGCCGAAGTCCCGGAGGCAAGCGGCGTACCATCGTAGGCCGGGTCCACGCCCTGCTCGTACAGGGCGTGCCCGCCCTCGTGGATCATGCTGAACAGGCAGTCGCCCAGGTCGTGTTCCTGGACGCGGGTGGTGATGCGCACGTCCCCGGACGAGAATGCTTCCGTGAACGGGTGGGGGGATTTGTCCTGCCGCCCGCGCTGGAAATCGAAACCCAGACGCCGGATGACCTCCCGGCCGAAGGCGATCTGGTCCTCTGCGGGGAAATTCAGCTTCAGGCAGGCGTCGTCCGCCTCGGGCTGGGAAGTGATCGCCTTGACGATCGGCACCGTCTGCTCACGCAGCCCGGCGAACAAGGTGCGAATGGAGGCGGCTTTCATCCCATAGTCGGCTTGCTCGATCAGCGGGTCAGCGATGTGCTCGTAGCCGGGGTAATAGTTGGCGAACTCGCGGCTCAGCTCGACGGTCTTTTCGAGGTAGGGCCGGACCCGGTTGAAGTCGTTCGCCGGGCGGGCCTCCGTCCAGGTCTGGTAGGCCTCGGCCTGGTGAGCGGACATGCGCGCCACGAACTCGGGAGGGATGCGGACGGCACGTTCATAATCCCGGCGGGCCACGCGGATCAGGCTGGCGTCATCCGAGTTGTATGGCAGGCTTTCGGCGTACTTCTGCAGGTCATCGAGCAATCTTTCGATGGCCGGATCGACGGCTTTTTCCTGAGCCAGGCGCGCCAGGGTCGCCAGCTGGCGGCCGCGCGCCACGCCCCCTCCAGGCGGCATGCCTGTGGCCTGGTCCCAACCCAGGACGGCCTGCGCACTTCTCAAGTCGGCGATCTCAGCCAGACGTGCTTTCAGCTCGACAAGCTTGTTCTGCATGCTTCCCTCCTGGAAAAATAGTCGTGACTTGTTTCAGTCACGACTATTGTACCCTGAATGGCTTTTTTTAATACGCTCCCAGAGGTGCGTGCGCGTCTCATTTCCCCAGCGACCTTAACTTCTCGGCAACCGCTTTGAACGCCGCCGACATTTCTTTATCTTTATCTTTCTGGCCTTTGTCTACTTGGTCTTGGTCTTTCTCGCCTTTATCCTCCTGGACTTTGTCTTCCTGGACTTTGTCTTCTTGGTCTGTGCCCTTCTGGTCTTTAACTATCGGGCTTTTATCTTCCTGTTCCTTAGCTTTCTGATCGTCTTCTTTCTGGATGAACGGCGCTGTTTTTACAAAGGAAACCTCGTAGACCAGGACGGGCTGTTCACTGCCTCTCATCGACAGACTGCCGATTTGCTGAACGAGGTATTTATTCCGAATCGCCTGGGCGGTCGAGGCCCCGACAAAGATGCGATTGGGAAGGGCATATTCCTGCATGCGATAGGTCATTTTGATCAGGTTACCCATGACGTTAAACTCTGCCCGTTCCTGGGTACTGACGTAACCGACCATGGCCTTTCCGGTGTTGATGGCAACCCCGACCACACAGGAGCGATCGGGCCCGGGCGTATCTGCCCTTTTCACAAACTCAATAATATCCCGCCCAACACTGACGGCCCTCTCTTCGGGCCCCAGCCCATCTTTTATCTCCATGAAAACCGCCAGCACCCCATCCCCCAGATATTTGACCATCCCACCCTGCTTGAACACAAGCTGCGTGGCATGTTGATAAAATGAATTGAGGAAGGTCGAAAAGTCTTTCGGGCCCATGCGTTCCGCCAGCCCGGTCGAATCGGCAAGTTCGACAAACAAAACCGTGACCTTTTTCTCGGCGAGATCCGGAAATTTCCCCGTCTTCAGGTAGTCCTTCAATCCATCCTCGGCTTCAATGGGCGAAACAAAGCGCAACAAGAGCTGCTTGACCTGCCCCTCTTTACGAACCTTTTCAAGCAGTTCTATTCTCTGGATGGTCAGGGCGGTTTGATGGCTGATGGCAACGGCCAATTGCAAATCCCGCTTCTCAAAGGGGCGCGCCTCCGGGCGCTTCTTTTCCAAATAGATCAGGGCAAGGGGTTTCCCCGCGCTGATCACCGGGACGCATAGGGCGAGAGGGCTGGCTTCAACCGAAGAATTCCGGATCGTCCGCGCCACCAGATTATCCGTACCCCCCATATTGATTTTTTTAAAGTCTTGGGCGAGGATGACCTCGCAGACATCCACACCCATGGCTCGTTTGGTCAGGTCGGTGACCTGGCTGATGGCCGAGTTGAGGTCCACAATGGGATTGAGCTTCTCAATGATCTCCTGCAATAGAATGGGGTGTTCATCGACGGCTTCCAGAACCAGTTCGCGCGTAAACTGGCGTGTACCGGTAATGCCCTTCTGGTCAGCCGCGGCGTCGGCAATTCTCGCCAGGTGCATGACCGTCTGGCCAATGCGAATGACATCCCCGTTTTGCAGGCGAATGAACCCGGTGATCCTCTGGCGATTGACATATGTGCCATTCGAGCTCTTCAGATCGTTGATGGTCACCAAATCCGGCAGAGGATCATAAAAGATCTCGGCGTGACGCCGGGAGGCAGCACTATCGTTGATCACGATGTCGCAGGTATCCGTGCGCCCGATCAACATCTTCCCGGGTGCCAGTTTAATCTGCATCGGTTCACTTCTAGGGTTCGTAATTGTCAGGGACCACATGATTTAAACCCTCGAATGGGATTCGGCCATCGCTCTCTTCGGTAAGCAAAGTGTACCCTAAGTGCCAACAAAAAACAACAATCCTCCAGGCGATACCCAGGGTGTTTGCAAAGTCAATGTCCTCTTGCGAAATTGTTGATAGAGCAGGAACGCGAAAGGCGCGAAAAGAGCGAATTGCACGAATAAACCGTGTTTTTCGCGGACTTTCTCGGCATTCGCGTTGAAGATCCTCAAGGTGAGGAGACTCGCCAATCGACATTAAAAACGCCCCGAGGCGATATCGAACCGATCCAGTTGCAGTCCAACAACTGCCTTCTCTCCATCGAGAGGAGGCAGTGTTTTACCACGCATCGCCGAATCCCTTATGACAGCTGGGCTTTTAGTTTTTCGGCGGTCTCCTGATACGCCGCCAGCTTCTCGCACTCCTTCTGGACGACCGGCGCCGGGGCTTTCGTGGCGAAGTCGCTGCCCAGCAGTTTCTCCAGGCGTTCGATTTGCGCCTGCGCCTCGGCCAGCTCCTTCTGCAGGCGGGTGCGCTCCTCATCAAGGTCGGCCAATCCGGCCAGCGGCAGGTAGATCTCGGCCGAGCCGGCCACCAGGGCAATGCTTCCCTCCGGCTTTACCGGCAGGGATTCGAGAATCACCAGCTGGGATTCGTCCAGATGGGCCAGCACGGCAATGACCCTGGCCTGCTCTTCGAGCAGCGCCGCCTTTCCTCCGGCGACGATCGTGGCCGGGATGCGTTTACCAGGCTTGACGTTCTGCTCGGCGCGCAGGTTGCGGATCGAGCGGATGACCTCCTGGGGCAGGCTGAAATCGGCCAGCTTTCCGGCCTCCCAGCCCTCTTCGGGGCGCGGGTCCGGCCAGGGGGCGATGATCAACGCTTCCGGCCAGCTCTGTGCCAGGTCCTTGAGGGGCGAAGCCCGGAGGGCCATGCGCAGGTGCCCCCACAGCTCCTCGGTCACGAAGGGCGTGAAGGGATGCAGCAGGCGCAGGGAGACATCCAGGACGCGCGCCAGAGTCCGGGCGGTCGAGGCAGCCCGTTCGCCGTCTTCCGCCAGCTGCAGCTTGGCCACCTCCACGTACCAGTCGGCAAAGTCGCTCCAGAAGAACTCGTAGATCTGCCGCCCGGCCTCGCCGTACTGGTAAGACTGGAACAGGCGCTCCACCTCGCGCACCAGGCCCTGCAGGCGCGCCCAGATCCAGGAGTCGGCCAGGGTCCAATCCTTCCTCACCCCCGTGCCCTCTCCCGCTGGGAGAGGGGAGCCTGGGGTGAGGGAATTGATGGCCGAAATCACGAACCGCCCGGCATTCCAGATCTTGTTGGCGAAGTTGCGGTTGGCCTCCACCTTCTTCAGGCGACAGGTTGGTGTCGTTGCCGGGTGTGGAGCCGACCAGCAGGGTGAAGCGCAGGGCGTCCGTGCCGTACTCGTCCATCACCGGCAGCGGGTCGATCGACGTTGCCCTTGCTCTTGCTCATCTTCTGGCCGTGCTCGTCGCGGATCAGCCCGTGCAGGTAAACGGTGTGGAACGGCACCTGGCCGGTGAATTCCAGCCCGTCCATGATCATGCGCGCCACCCAGAAGAACAGGATGTCGTAGCCGGTCTCCATCATGGTGGTCGGGTAGAAATACTTGTAGTCGGGCGTCTCCTCGGGCCAGCCGAGCGTCGAGAACGGCCACAGCCCGGACGAGAACCAGGTGTCGAGCACGTCCGGATCCTGGTGGATGTTCTTCGAGCCGCAGTGGCTGCATTGGGCCGGGTCGAGGCGCAGGCAGGTCTGCTGGCCGCAGTCCGCGCAGTACCAGACCGGGATGCGGTGTCCCCACCACAGCTGGCGGCGAGATGCACCAGTCCTGGATGTTCTCCAGCCAGTTGAAATAGACCTTCTCGAAGCGCTCGGGGACGATGCGGATGCGCCCGTCGCGCACGGCCTCCAGCGCCGCCTTCGGCCAGCGGCTCGATCTTGACGAACCACTGGGTGGAGATCATCGGCTCGACGATCTCGCCGCCGCGCTGCGAGCGCGGCACGTTGAGCGTGTAGGGCTCGTTCCTTGATGACCAGGCCGGCGGCCTGCATGTCGGCCCACAGCTTCTTGCGGCACTCGAAGCGGTCCAGACCGGCGTACGGCCCGCCGTTCTCGTTGACCCTGGCCTCCCGGTCGAGCATCGACAGGACCGGCAGGTCGTGGCGCTGGCCGATCTCGTAGTCGTTCGGGTCGTGCCCGGGGGTGATCTTGAGCGCCCCGGTGCCGAACTCGCGGTCAACGTATTCGTCGGCAATGACCGGGATCTCGCGTCCGAGCATCGGCACGATCACCTTCTTGCCGATGAATTTCTTGTAGCGCTCGTCCTCGGGATGGACGGCCACGGCCGTGTCGCCCAGGATGGTCTCCGGGCGGGTGGTGGCGACGGGGATGAAGGGGCGGGGCGACCCCGCCCGCACATCGCCGGCCAGCATATATTTGAAATAATACAGCGTGCCCGGCTCCTCGGAGTACTCCACCTCCAGGTCGCGAGACGGCCGTCTTCAGCCCGGGCGACCAGTTGATCAGCCGCGGGCCGCGGTAGATCAGGCCCTTCTCGTACAGGCGCACGAAGGCCTCGCGCACCGCTTTCGACAGGCCCTCGTCGAGCGTGAAGCGCTCGCGCTCCCAGTCGCAGGAGGCGCCCAGGCGGCGGATCTGGTGGGTGATGATGCTCGCGGTATTTGACCTTCCAGTCCCAGGCGCGCTCGAGGAACTTCTCGCGCCCCAGCTCCTCGCGCGTCACCTCCTCGATGCGCAGCAGGTCCTTCTCCACCTGCAGCTGGGTGGCGATGCCGGCGTGATCCGTGCCGGGCACCCACAGGGACGGGACACCCTTCATGCGGTGGTAACGGATCATCAGGTCTTCCATGGACACGAACATGGCGTGGCCCTAGATGCAGCTCGCCGGTCACATTGGGAGGCGGGATGGAGATGACGAAAGGTTTTTTCGACGGGTCGAAGTCCGGACGCTTGGGGTCGTTGGATGGCCTGAAGTAGCCGCCCTTTTCCCACATCGCGTAGATGCGCGGCTCGGTGGATTTGAAGTCGTAAGCCTTGGGCAACTGGTATTCGGTCATTTGATCTCCTTGTGTCTCTCCGACACCCAGGGTAGTTTCACATTACGAGTGCTCAATCTTTGATAGAGTTCGCCGGTATGCTGTTGGATATGGCGGAGGTTGTCAAGTTGCAACTCCAATTTATTTGTGGGCATCCAGGCATACCCTGATTTTCCCTCGAGGTCCATCAAGGGAATCTGCTCGGCAACATCCCACTCGACAGACGCAAGCCTTTTAAGAATTTCCTCTTTCGAAAACGGGATGCCCTGGTGGGAATGTTGGCGTACTTCCCAACGACCATAGCCTTTGTTCTGTGCTCTCAAGTACAGGTGAGCATAATACAACGTGTGATATGCGACAAACCAGAACCTGTCCTTGTCCTGCGCGTTATCCCATTCCTCTGGCGGGCATTTGACGACCGCCTGTCTCAACATGGCGAGCGAGGCACGATATTGAGATTGAATGACAGGCTTTATTTCCATGTGCACTCCTTGATCGAAAAATCAAAAAACGCCCTGTCCATCATGAGGACGAAGGCGTGTCTTCGCGGTACCACCTCAATTCACCATTACTGGTGCTCTCTGTCCGGACAATCATCCGGCCCCGACTGTAACGGGCGGAGCCCGTGCCGTTCTACTGGCGGCTGATCAGTGATCAGCGCTTTCTTCGGCAGTACTCCGGGCGACTTCGGCAGCGGGTCTGCTGCGGGGGCTTTCAGCCAGGGTCTCGATACCCCTTCGATACGCTCAGGGTACTTAACCTACGGCCTCCTTCTCTACCAGCCTTCCGGCCGCCTACTCCTCCCGGAGGAGTGAATGCCGGGATTATACAATCGCCACCAGAGGAAGTCAAGCGCTAGTTGCCGGTGATGCTTTCGAAATCGGAGTTGCTGTTTATGCTGTCAAAAAAATTGACCAAGAGAAGGATGCCGAAGACGCTTATCGGAGCCAGGACGATCAGGGAATAGAAGGCGGAAAATCCTTCCTGGAAAAAATCCAAAAGGATGAAGAGCAAGGGCAGCATAAAGATGAAGCCTGTGACGGCCATGAAAGCAAGGTAAATGGGGTTGCGCGTCCTGAACTTTCTTGTAAACAACCAACGAATGCAAAGCCCTTCAATGTGGGCTTCTTCCGCGACGGACTCGACATAACCCAAGCCGAATTTTTCCGGCCGGGTGCGATACCCCGGCCATCCGATCAGGAATCTTTCTTTCTCTCCAATAAACGGATAAGGATTCTCAATCGAAATATTTCCATCCTCTGCCCGACGTTTTCTCTTCTTTCCCAAGGTAGGCCCTCCCTGAACTCGTTTCTCTAAAAGTCTATAAGCGAAACCCCATTTAAGATAATGACTTTATGGTATCCTTGGTGCAACCATCCTGCGGGAGTGTGGACATGTACATCGCCATCGAAGGGGTCATCGGGGTCGGCAAGACCACGCTAGCACGCCTGCTCCAGCCGGCCTTCGATGCCGACCTGCTGCTGGAGGTCTTCGAGGAGAATCCCTTCCTCTCCGACTTCTACGCCGACCGCCAGCGCTATGCCTTCCAGACCCAGATCTTCTTCCTGCTCAGCCGCTACCACCAGCAGCGGCGGGCCGTGCCACAGGTGCTGGCCACCGGGAAGAGCCTGATCTCCGATTACACCTTTGCCAAGGACAGCCTCTTCGCCGGCATCACCCTGGCCGGCGAAGAGCTGGAGATGTACAAGCGCGTCCACGAAGCGCTGGCCGAGAAGATCACCCTGCCTGACTTGCTGGTCTACCTGCGTGCCACCACGGACGTGCTCATGGGACGCATCGCCATGCGCGACCGATCCTATGAGCGTAACATGGACCGCAGCTACATCGACCTGCTCAACCGGGCTTATGAGGCCTTCTTTTCCAAGCCGTACGACAACACCCCGGTCCTGACCATCGACACCGACTCGCTGGATTTCGTCCGTTACACCGGGCATCTCAAGCTCATCGAAAACCGCATTCGCGCCGAGCTTAGCCTGCCACCCTACCAGACGCAGCTTTTCCAGAAATAAACCCCATGCGCATCACGCGTGAAACCCTGATCCGCATCGCCAAGGAAACCGCCCAGAAGCGCGCCCTCGCCGACCGCGGCCTGGTCGCCGCCTACCTGACCGGCTCGCTGCTCGGGCCGGATCCGTTCCTGGGCAGCACCACGGACATCGACATCGTCTTCGTCCATGCCGGTGAGCCGGAGGTGCGCCGCGAGATCCAGGCGGTGACCGCCGAGGTCCACCTGGACATCCGTCACAACCCGCGCCGCGAGTACGACAAACCCAAGGAGCTGCGCCTCCATCCCTGGCTGGGGCCGGAGCTTTACGACCCCATGCCGCTCTACGTCACCCAGCACTTTTTCGAGTTCGTCCAGGCCGGGGTGCGCGACAGGTTCCTGGAGCCGGCCAGCGTGCTGGCCCGTTCCAGGCTGACCGCCGAGCACGCCCGCCAGATCTGGTCCGGCTTGCAGTCGGATCAGAAATCCGGTCCGGAGTTCCTGCTCGATTACCTACGGGCGGTCAGTCATGCCGCCAACGCCGTGGCGCTGCTGAGCGGGTTGCCGCTGGCCGAACGGCGTTTCCTGCTGCAGTTCCCGCCGCGCGCCGAGGCAGTCGGCCGGCCCGGGATGGCGGCCGGTCTGCTTGGTCTGCTCGGCGGTGGCCACCTTGAGGTCGGGGTCTTGAGTGGATTCCTGTCCGAGTGGGAGAAAGCCTTCCTCGACGCCGCCGGCCGGCCCGGGGTCGACGCGCGCATCGCCGCTCCCCGGCTGGGTTACTACCGCCGGGCCTTCGAGGCCCTACTGGCGGGCGATTCCCCGCAAGCGATCTGGTGGCCGCTCCTGTTTACCTGGACGCTGGCCGCGTCTGTCCTGCCTCCGACCCGGCAGTCCAAATGGGGTTCGGCCTGTGAACAGGCCGGGCTGGCAGCCGAGTCGCTGCCGGAGCGGCTGAACGCGCTGGACTTCTTTATCGACAGCCTGGATGAGCTCCTGGATGATTTCGCATCCGCCAACAATTTGTAGGCTTGTCCAGATATTGGGGTGCCTGCCAGCACCAAAAAAAATTGACCTGTGGATAACTGCCCAATTTCTGTGGATAAAGTGATCATACTGTGGAGAATCCGATCAATTGTTCGAGTTTTGAAACCCAAGATATGGGGGGTCTCTGAGCAGGTATCCAAAGATGTGGATTTGCCCCTGGAAAGTCAAAAATAGTCTTCAATGGGTTCCGGCAATTTATCCACAGGCCGGTCTTTGACCGGTATGGGTGAAGGTACCACATCTTGGGTTGCTTGCATGAGGGCAGCCATGGCTGGGTGTCTTACCTGGTTTTCCACATATCCCCAGGCACTACTAATATGACTATAAATACACATATAAACTATGTAAGGGCTTAATCGAAATACTTGATACAGGGATTGCCAATGATAAAATTTATCCACCTGTGACGCTTGCCGCATCCCGGGGGAGATTGTAGAATAGTTCCAAGGGGCTGCTCATGCAGATCACTGACCGCCCGGCCAAGAACCAGTTTGAAACCCTTTCCGCCTACATGCCGCTGTTCTGGCTTTCGCTGGCCTTCCTGGCCGGCATCCTGCTGGCTGCCCAGGTGCATGCTGCGGCGGTCCTCTGGCTGGTCCTGGCCGGAGGTGCCCTCTTCCTGGCCGTGGGCGCCCGGCTGCTCCTGGCACGCCTCAGACGCCGAAATTTGCGCTTCCGCTCATCGGCGGCGATTTTGATCAGCTTATCGTTGACGACGTTCTTCCTGGGAGCGGCGCGTTACCAGCTGACCGTCCCCCGTGTCGATGCAGCCACCATTGCCTGGTACAACGACCGCTCCTACGATGTACTGATCACCGGCACCCTGACCGATCCGCCGGACGAACGTGACGCCTATACCAATCTGCGCGTGGATGTGTCCACCGTCGACACCGGGAACGAGGCCTTGACTGTCAGAGGCCTGCTGCTCGCCCGCGTGCTGCCTGACCGGACCTGGCATTACGGGGACGTGGTGCGCCTGCGCGGCAAGCTGCAGACGCCTCCGGAAAACGAGGATTTTTCCTACCGCGACTATCTCGCCCGCCAGGGGATCCACGCCTACATGCCGGATGCCGAGGCGACCCTCCTGCCTTTCAGCGGCGGGAATCCCATCCTGCGCCTGATCTATACCTTCAAAGAGCACGCCATTGCCAACGTCCATCGCATCTTCCCGGACCCGGAGGCCTCGCTTCTGGCCGGCATTTTGCTCGGCGACGACACCGGCCTGTCCGCCGCTGTGCAGCAGGCCTTCAAGAACACCGGCACTGTGCACATCATCGCCATCTCCGGTTTTAACATTGCCATCATCGCCGCCTTGTTTGTGGCGATCTTCAGCCGGCTGCTCGGACCGCGCCGCGGGACCGTTGCGGCCATCGTCGGCATCGTCTTCTATACTCTCCTGGTCGGGGCGGGACCGTCCGTGGTGCGGGCGGCGATCATGGGAAGCCTGGCGCTGTTCGCCGTGCAGGTGGGCCGCCGCCAGAACGGGCTCAACACCCTGGCCGCCACGGCGGCCGTCATGGCGGTGATCAATCCCAACACACCATGGGACGTTGGCTTCCAACTCTCCTTCGGGGCGACACTGGGTTTGATCCTCTACGCCCAACCTTTGCAGGAGTGGGCGGTCAACCTGCTGGGGCGGCGTCTTCCCCCTGAAACTGCCCGCAAGGTCGGCGTACCTCTCGGCGATTTCCTGCTCTTCACCCTGGCTGCCCAGCTGACCACCCTGCCGATCATGGCTTACCAGTTCGGACGCATTTCGCTGGTGTCGCTGCTGGCCAACCCTTTCATCCTGCCCGTCCAGCCGCTGGTGGAAATCCTCAGCGGGCTGGCCCTGCTGCTGAGCTTCGTCTACCTGCCGATCGGACAACTTGCCGCCTGGCTTGCCTGGCCGTTCTCGGCCTACACCATCCGGGCGGTGGAGTTCTTCAACACCTTTCCGCACGGTGTGATCGTGCTGGGTGATTTTTCCTTCCTGTTTGTCGTCCTGTTTTATGCGCTCCTTTTCGGGCTGACATTTGCCTGGCCGCGCCTGAAGCAGGCACTGCGACCTGTTCTGACGCCGGCCGTGATCCTCATCGCCCTTGGCATTCTCACCTACCTTGTCTGGGCGGCAGCCTTTGCCGCTCCGGACGGGCGATTGCATCTGGTCTTCCTGGACGTCGGCTCCGCCGACGCGATCCTGGTCCGCACCCCCTCCGGACGGACGCTGCTGATCGGCGGGGGAGCCAGCCCCTCCAGGCTCTCCGATGCCCTCGGACGGCGTCTCTCGCCCTTCGACCAGCAGCTCGACTGGCTGCTGGTCGCTTCCACGCGGGAGCAGCAGGTCGGAGCCCTGCCGCGCATTCTGGATCGCTTCCCGCCGCACAACGTCCTGTGGTCCGGACAGGCGGACGCGTCCTACTCCGCCGGTCAGCTGGACGGCTGGCTGGCCGCGAACCGGGTCCCGGTGACGCAGGCCTTCAACGGTGCCGTCCTGGACCTGGGATCGGGAGCCAGGCTGGAGGTCCGCAGCGTGTCAAGCCGGGGGGCGGTCCTGCTGGTCGAATGGCAGGGCTTCCGGGCGCTGCTGCCGATCGGCTTGAACTTCGACACGTTGACGGAATTACAGAAGGGCAAAACCATCGGCCCGGTGACTGCACTGCTGCTCGGGGACTCGGGATATGCCCCCAGCAATCCACCCGAGTGGATCGACAACCTGCACCCAAGGCTGGTCATCCTGTCGGTGGCCGCGGCTGACCCCGACGGCTTGCCCGATCCGGCCGTCCTGGAATCGGTAAGAGATGCCACCCTGCTGCGCACTGATCGGGATGGCTGGATCGACCTCTCGACGGATGGAACAGGCATGTGGTTGACGAAGGAAAAATGACAAAAGTGAGGTAAGATTGAAATTGGGATTGATCCTTACGCAGGCAGATGCGGAAGTTACTCAGCATGTTGGCTCTAAGAGGCATGGATGACCTTTCAACCGACCTCTGACAACCAGCGGAAATCAGCTTTGGATTTTTTCGTGGCCGACAAACGTCGGTTTTTTCTCATGGCCATGCCGGCCGGCATCCTCAGCATACTGGTTGTGTGGGGGGTGGGAGTGGCACAGAAAGCCCTCTCCTTCTGGGACTTTGCTTCCCTGCCGCTGCTGGCGTTTGCTTTCCTGGTGCTGAGCCTCCTGCTCTGGCGGCGCATCATCCAGTTGAGCTCTTATGAGCTGGCTGTCTACTCCCTGGTCGTGGTTTACGGAATTATCGAATTCTCTACCGTGCTCTCGCAGGCGATCGCTACGCAGGGTTCTTTCACCTCGAACTTCACCGTCTGGATCCCTTTCATATACCTGCTTGCCTTTCTCATCCTGGATGCCAAGCGCGCCTTGTTTTTCTCGGCGGTCTATCTGATCGCCATCCTGGCAGTGGGGTTGACCTTTCTCTTCCATTTTTCGCTCAAGGGGACCCATTTTGAAAACGTCAGCCTGCTGATCCAGCTTTACCTGGCCAGTGCATTTTATGTCCTGGTGCTGTTCATCATGGCCAGGTCCCATGCCCGCGCACTCTCGGAAAGTTCGATCATCGACGTCATGTCGAAGCTGGCCATGACCGACTCATTGACCAAGTTGGACAACCGCCGCCTGCTCGACAAACTGATCCGTGACGAAATCCACCGCGTGGAGAGAAGCGGACTTCCCCTGTCCGTGCTGCTCCTTGACCTGGATTACTTCAAAAAAATCAATGACAATTTCGGCCACCACACCGGGGATACCGTGCTCCAGGAGGTTGCCGAGCGGCTGCGTGAAAATACACGTGTCTCCGATCCTTTTGGACGCTGGGGTGGGGATGAGTTCCTTTGCCTGGCGACCAATACGGACATTGACCAGGCGATCGAGCTGGCCGAGCGTTTGCGGGATGCCCTGCAGCGGAAGCATTTTCCCAGGGTGGGAACGCTGACCGCGAGTTTCGGGGTCACGACTTATCAATCCGGGGATACACCGGAGACGCTGGTTAGGCGGGCGGACATGGGCCTCTACAAGGCCAAAGCCAGCGGCAGGAACCGGGTCGAAGTGGTCTCGGCCGGGGTGACCCTGCCATTGTTTGAGGGGGAAAAGCCTTATCCGAACACCGATAGCGAGTTGGATTGAGCGACTCGGGCAGCGCTTGAGGCTGAGTGCGGAGAAAGCAGGAGTGGAACATTCCAATGAGTGAGGCTTCGCAAAACCTTCCGGTGGATGCCGGCATGCGGGTGGAAGTGGAACTGGTCAGCCAGGCCGGCGAAAGCGAGCGCCTGACGCTTACGCTCGTCCCGGACGAGCAGGCCGATTTCAAAGCCGGTTTCCTGGGGCTCGGCACACCCCTGGCGAAAGCGCTGATCGGAAAAAGGGCGGGGGAGGTTCTTGCCTACCAGGCCGGCGACATCCGCAGCGCCAGGGTCATTTCGGTGGCGGTCAGCGACCGGACCCCCGGCGAGGATGTGGCCGCCCGGCGGGAAGCGGTCATTCGGGACGCCGTGGCGCATTCCGACTTCATCAATGTCATGATCTTTGCCTCGGCGGTGAACACCAAATGGGGCGATTACGACGCCGACGGGCTGGACCCCTCCCAATGGATCGATGACAAGGAGAAGCCCGATGAGGAAGGAGCCCAGAAATGAGTGCCGACGTTTTTGAGAAACTCGCTGCGGCCCTGGACCGCCTCCCCAACGGGTTTCCCCGCACGGAATCAGGGGTCGAGATCCGCATCCTGCAGAAAATCTTCTCGCCCGAGGAGGCGGCGCTGGCAGGGCAGTTAACCGGCGATCTGGAACCGGTCGAGGCGATCGCCCGGCGGGCGGGATCGCCTGCCAAAGAGGTCAGCCGGCAGCTGTTCAAGCTGGCGCGGCGCGGGATCGTCTGGATGGACAAGCAGGACGGGAAAGCCTGCTTCCGCCTGGCACCCTTCGTGGTCGGCATCTACGAGGCCCAGGTCGAGTTGCTGGATCATGAGCTGGCCCACCTGGTCGAGGACTATTTTTCCGGCGGCGGTGCGCAGGGGATCATGCGGCCGCAGCCGGCCCTGCACCGCGTGGTCCCGGCGCACAAGGCGGTCAAATCCGAATGGGTGCTGCCCTATGACGACGTGCGCGCCCTCCTGCTCGCGGCGAAGACGTTCGGCGTCAACGATTGCATCTGCCGGCTCCAGCAGGAGAAGCTCGGCCAGCGCTGTGACTTTCCTTTGAACATGTGCCTCAACTTCTCCCAGCACGAGCGGTCTCCCCGGCCGGGCGACATCACCCAGGCGGAAGCGCTGGCCCTCCTGGAGCGCAGCGAAGAGGTCGGCCTGGTGCACACCGTCAGCAATGTGATGAACGGGGTCGGCTACGTCTGCAACTGCTGCGCGTGCTGCTGCGGTATCCTGCGCGGCATCACCGAGTGGGGCATCGAGAACTCGGTCGCCTCGGCCAACTATTATGCGGTCATCGAGGCGCAGTTCTGCGCCGGGTGCGGGAACTGCATCGAACGCTGTCCGGTGGGGGCGATTTCGGAGGGGGAGGGCGCCTCGGTGGTCGATCGGGGGCGCTGCATCGGCTGCGGCCTGTGCGTCACCGGCTGCCCCAACGATGTCGCCAGGCTGGAGCGCAAAGCGCAGGCGGAGATCGTCCAGCCGCCCGAGGACTTTGCCGCCTGGGAGCGCGCCCGTCTGCAGGGCCGGGGGCTGACCGGCTAGATGCGGCGGTTGACCGGGATCCTCCTGATCGCTATTTCGGCGGCGGCCTTCGGCAGCCTGGGCATCCTGGGCCGCTTTGCTTATGCGGACGGCCTGGATGCCGTCACGCTGCTCTTCCTGCGTTTCACTCTGGCCGCGGGCCTGATGGCCGTCCTGCTTTGGGTGCGCCGCGAGAGTTTGCCACGCGGTTCCGTCCTGCTCCGCCTGATCGGCATGGGCGCCGTCGGCTACGTCGGCCAGTCGTACTGTTATCTGACCGCGATCCGGTATGCCTCCCCCGGCCTGGTGGCTTTGCTTTTGTATCTCTACCCGGTCATCGTTGCCCTGCTGTCGGTTGTCTTCCTGCACGAGGGTCTGACACGGACCAAGGTCCTGGCGTTGGGACTGGCCTTGCTGGGCACGGCGCTGACGGTCGGGCCGGAAGGCGGGCGGCTGACGGGCGTCCTGCTGGCGCTCTCGGCGGCGGGGATCTACTCCGTGTACATCGTGGTCGGGACTCAGGTGATGAAGCAGGGCTCGGCGATCCAATCCTCGGCGGTGATCTTCGCCTCGGCGGGCGCCACGTTCGGCCTCTTGACGGCGGCCGGGGGTCCACACTGGCCGCACTCCGCTTCCGGCTGGTTCACCATCCTGCTGATCGTGCTGATCCCGACTCTGGTCGCCGTGGTGGCCTTCCTGGCCGGGCTGGCGCGCATCGGGCCCACCAACGCGGCCATGCTCTCGACGCTCGAGCCGGTGGTGACCGTCCTGCTGGCGGCCTGGCTCCTGGGCGAGCATCTCAAGGCGATTTCGCTGCTGGGCGGCGGCTTGATCCTGGCGGCCGTCCTGATCCTGACGCGCCAGGAGCTGCGCCGGGACGCCCGCTCGAACGTGCGGCCTGAAGGTCCGTCATCGGCGGATTCTTGATCTCCGCCTCCCGGGAACGTGCCCGCCGCGCGGCGGCCCAACCGAGTAACTATCCTCCGCCTGGGGGGTTTGTTGAATAGATGGGTCGCATGCGCGACCGTTTTTCGCCAATCTGACAGGAGATTCCAATTCATGGAACAGGACAACTTCAAAGTCTACGCTTATCGCTGGATCGTATTGGTCGCCTTCATGCTCATCACTGCGGTCAACCAGCTGCTCTGGATCACCTTTGCGGCGGTGACCAGTGACGCGGTCAAGTTTTACAACGTCTCGGACCTCAGCATCGGCATCCTGTCGATGAGCTTCATGATCGTCTACATCGTCGTCTCGATCCCAGCTTCGTGGGTCATCGACACCTACGGCATCCGGGTGGGGGTGGGGATCGGGGCAGCGCTGACCGCCGTCTTCGGCCTGCTGCGCGGCCTGACCGCCTCCAGCTACACCCTGGTGCTCCTCTCCCAGATCGGGATTGCCATCGGGCAGCCGTTCATCCTGAATGCGGTGACCAGTGTGGCGGCGCGCTGGTTCCCGGTGCGTGAACGGGCGACCGCCTCCGGGCTCGGGTCGCTGGCCATGTACCTGGGCATCTTCCTCGGCTTGGCGCTGACCCCCTACCTGGTGCTGCACAGCCAGATGGGCGGCATGCTGGTCATTTACGGGGTTGCCGCGGTGGTCGCAGCCCTGGTCTTCTTCGTACTGGCCCGGGAACGTCCCGCCACGCCGCCCTGCCCGCCCGGCATGGAGGCGCGCTCGCTGGTCTTCGACGGCCTCAAGCAAGTCTTCCGCAGCAGGGCCTTCCTCCTGCTTCTGGCTGTCTTCTTCATCGGACTGGGGGCGTTCAACGCCGTGACCACTTGGATCGAAGATATCGTCCGGCCGCGCGGCTTCTCCAGCACGCAGGCCGGCATCATCGGCGGCCTGATGATCGTCGGCGGCATCGTGGGCGCCCTGGTGCTCCCGACCCTCTCCGATCATTACCGCCGCCGGGTGCCCTTCATCATCGTGGCCCTGGTCGGTGCGACCCTGGGGCTGGCCGGGATAACCTATGCGCCCGGCTACGGGCTGCTGCTGGCCGCCTCCTTCGTGTTCGGCTTCTTCCTGCTCAGCGCCGGGCCGATCGGCTTCCAGTACGGGGCGGAGATCACCTACCCGACCCCTGAGGGGACCTCCAACGGCCTGCTCCTGCTGATGGGACAGATCTCCGGCATCCTCTTCATCTTCGGCATGGACGGCTTCAAGTCCCCGCTGACCGGCTCGATGACCCTGCCGCTGGTCGTGCTGACCGCGCTGGTCTTCGTCTGCCTGCTGCTCAGCTTCCGGCTGCGCGAGCCCCCCGTGCTGCTTACACCGGGCGAAAAGCCGCCCGAGACGGCCAAGCCTTTGAATGTCGACGCGGCCAAGTGAGGACGTAGCCCTGACCCCGCGCAAGGGACTTGATCTCCCGGAGGAGAGCAAGTCCCTTTTTTATTTGGCAATCGGACCTTGCGCTTTTTCTGCGCGGCATCACGCTGGGTTTTTTTCATCTGCCGGTGGGGGAAGCGGGGTATAATAAAAATACGACAATTTATATCCTAATAAATGGGAGCATCCAATGGATCGATACCTGATTGAGACGCCTCACTCCGCAGAGGACTGCCACAAACTGGTCGAACAAATTGCCGCCATGGGCTACCTGCACCATTTTGAGTGGGGCTGCGCCGACGGCGTTCATTGCGGCTGGGCCATTGTTGAGACCGACAGCCTTGCCCACGCCGCCCAGATGGTCCCGTGGACGGTACGCAGCAAAGCCCGCATCGTCAGGCTGGTCAAATTTGGGATCGCCGACGACCTTCACAATCCATAAACCCCCGGCGATACCACCGGCCTCCCCTGAATACCAACAAGCTCTTCGGAATTTCCGGAGAGCTTGTTTTATTTCGGATGGCAAGGACCCTTGCACTGGGCCTAGAAGATGCCTCGCAGGATCAGCAGGATGCCGATGAAGATGAACGGGATGCCGACGATGGCGCCCACGACCGTGACGGTCAGTATCCCTCCGACGATCAGCAATACCAGTCCCAGGATGACCGCCACCAGCCGGCCCGTCAGCAGGACGATGCCGGACACCAGTTTCCAGATCGCCCAGAACGGCCAGAGATACCAGGGTACGTGACCGGATTTCGTTTCGTGGCTCATATTAGCCTCCGCTTTAGACTTACGCAGCCGGACGGGGAAGGTTGCAGCCGGGCTTGAGCCTACGGCGAGGGGGTAGGTGTCGACAGGAAAGGCAGGCTGACCCGCAGGACCAGCAAGCCGACCGCCAGAATGACGACCGCCAGCAGGCACAACCCGAGCAGGCCCAGCAGGATCCACGGCCAGAAATTGCTTTTCTTCTTCGGCGCCCGCCTCGCCGGCACGGCCATCAGGATCACGGTGATGTTGTCCGGCGCACCGCTCTCGACCGCCAGATCGACCAGGGCCTGGGCGGCGGACTGCAGCCCCGGCCCTGTCAGCTCCAGGTTGTGGATCGTGGCGACGATACTGATGTCGTTCACCAGGTCGGTCAACCCGTCCGTGCACAGCAGGAGCACATCCTTCGGCTGCAGGGGCAGCCCCTGGTTGCGGCGGGATTGGGTGTCGCTCTCGTCCGTGGCCAGGCGCAGGCGCGTGTCGGCCTGGGGCATCTTGGGGGAGCCCAGGTAACGGCGGATGACGTGCAGGTTGGGATGGGAGCGCGCCTGGTCGGGGTTGAGGATGCCCTTCTCCATCGCCTCCTGGACCCAGGTGTGGTCAACGGTCAGCTGGCGGATGTTTCCGCCGCGCAGCAGGTAGATGCGCGAGTCCCCACCGAGGCGGTGAACAACCGGCTCCCGACGACCCAGGCGCAGGCGCAGGTGGTGCCCATTCCCAGGCGCTGGGTGTCGTCCTTGGCCCGGACGGCAATCGCCTGGCTGGCGGACTGGATGGCGCCGTCCAGGACCTCCAGCGGGCGGCTGCCGTCGCTTTGGGCGACCGCCTGGCTGATGATCTCGACGGCCATCTCGGCGGCGACCTCCCCCGCCTGGTGCCCGCCGATGCCGTCTGAGACGATGGCGAAGAGCGCCGGGGTGGGGTCAGTTTCGCTCAGTTGGTAGGAGGAGACCGCGAAGCGGTCTTCGTTCGTTCGACCGCTGGTGCCCGGGTGGGTCAGGGCAGTGGTCTGCAGGTGGGCGTGCGGGGTGCGGATCATGGTTTGGTCGGGGTCAGATCGGGGGCAGGCCGGTCCGGCGGTGTGCGCAGCATGAAGCGGTAGGAAAGCCTGCCGAAGTGGATCACGTCGCCGTGTTGCAGGCGGCGGGGTTCGGTCAGCTGCTCGTAGTTAACCCAGGTCCCGGCGGCCGAGTTTTCGTCGGCCAGGACGAATACGCCGTCCGCCTCCAGCTTCAGCCGGGCGTGCAGGGGCGAAACGGACGGGTCGTCGAGCAGGTACGAGGCATGTATCGGGTCTCTGCCGAAGGTCGTCTCGGTGGAGGGGAGTGGGATGGGTGGGGCGGTGATCGGCTGGCCGTCGTCCTTCAACCGCACCAGATAGGCTGGGGAGGCTTTGACCTGGCCCTGGCTCGCCCAGGGCAGGTGCAGGCCGCGCCGGGCCGTTTCACCCACCACTGGCTGGGTCAGCGGGTCGGTCCTGGACCTGCGGCCGGCCGCCCCCGAAAGGCGGCGGAGGCGCCCCCAGGTCAGGGTCAGCCCCAGCACCCCGCCGGCGAGCAGCACCGCCCCCACCACGACCCATGCGTTGTGGCGGCCCAGGAATGCTGCCAGCCCGAGCTTCGGCTTGATGACGGTTACCGTCACCGGCACGCTGAGGCTGGATTTGGTCAGGCCGAGGCTGTCCGTCGCTTCCACCCGCAGGGCATGGATCCCGCTGGAGGTGTAGCCGCCCAGGTCCCAGGTAAACTGGTCGAACGGGGCGCGGATGTTCTCGGCGGCGACCTGGTCGTCCACGTACAGCTTGGTGTTCACCAGCGGGCGTGGGTGGCCGTCCGGGAATTCGACCAGCATGCTGATCGTCTGTTGGTCGGGCAGCAGGGCGGCCAGGTCCGTCACCTGCGGGTCCGGGATCTGACGTACGATCTGGTCGGGGGGCGAGACCGGGACCGGGTTCGGCGGCTGGACGTCCATCTCGAAGGTCAGCTGCTCGGAGTCGAGCGGCTTGCCGTTCAGACTGACCTGCGCCGCCAGGGTGTGGCTGCCGCCGGCCGTCAGGCCGGACTGATAGTTCAGACGGTAGGTGTGGCGCAGCGGGGCCAGGTACGTCTCTGGGCTGGGCAGGGTTTCCGTGCCGGAGAAGAGGGTGTACTGCCCGCCGGTGCTGAGCGCCAGGTCCTTGAGGGCGGTGGCGCTGTCAGCCTTGAAAAAGTCGGTCGAGACCACGATCCACACCGAGACGCGGATGCCCAGCGAGGCGGCGCGCGCCGACAGGTTCTGCACGGCAGAGATGTTTGCTGCACCCGGCAGCGAGGTGACGTACAGGACAGCGCGCTTCATGCCGGGCTGAGGCGTCGGTTCGGAGGCCACGTCCAGGGCCTGGGAAAGGGTGTTCAGCGTTGGGCTGAGCCGGCGCGCGTCCACCTGGTAGGCCAGCAGGGCATTGAGCAGGGCCGCGCCCGTGGTGCGGTGGGGGCTCGGCGTGCCGCCGGTGGGGATCAGGCTCAGGTCGTCGCGGCTGTCCGCTGGCAGGGCGTGGGCCCAATCCTGCAGGGCGCGCAGCACCTTGTCCAGGCGGGAGACGCTGTTGGCATCCCGCAAAGCGAAGGCGGGTCCCGGGTCGAGAGCCAGGGCAAACTGGACGCCCGGCTGGAGCTCCTCGACCTTGGCGAGAGGGTGCGGCTGGTTGTCCTCGAGCAGGGTGATGGCCGCGGACGTCAGGCCGGAGACGAAGTTGCCGCCGGCGTCGTACACGTCCAGCAGGGTGGTCATGGATGGGAAGGCCGAGGCGTCCAGGGCGTAGAGGTGCGCCGTGGCACCGTCGGCGCGGGCGGGTGTCAGGCCGGCGAAAAGAACCCAGGCGCATAAAAGGATGATGGAGACTTTGCGCATATGGCTGTGGTCTTGCACCCGATACAACCCGCCCTTGCTGCCTACTGCCCTTTGTCTTCGCTCACGTCCTTGACTTCGGCGTCGACGATCTCCTCGTCACCCCCGGCAGCCGTCTGGCCCTTGGGAGGCGGCAGTTTGACCCACTCGTGCAGCCCGGCCCACGCCAGCAGCACGCCGCCGACCGCCGTACCGGTCACGGAGATTGGCACGCCGGCGATGATACCCATTACGACCCCCTTGGCGATCGACGGCCCCCAGTCATCTTTGGCCAGGTAGCGTTGGACGAGTGTGGTTGCCAGGAAGCCCGCCCCGCCCACCAGAGGGATGGTCAGGATCCATAATTCCGGGCCGGCAAATTCAGGTAAAGCGAAAAGGTTATCCAATACAATTGTCGCCAGGGCCGCCAGCGGATGGACCGGGGCGGCCGGGATTGATCGACGGGGTTCAATCTCATTAGTCATAGATTCCTCGTTATTCAATCGTAGATCTTTAATCGACAATCCTCAATCCCCAATCCTGTCATTCCCATTCAATTGTCGCGGGCGGCTTGCTGGTAATATCATACACCACTCTGTTGATTCCGTGCACCTCGTTCACGATGCGGTTGGCGACCTTTGCCAGCAGGTCGTAGGGCAGACGTGCCCAGTCGGCGGTCATGAAGTCGTCGGTGACCACGGCGCGGATGGCGGCGGCTTCCTGGTAGCTGCGCTCGTCGCCCATCACGCCCACCGAGTGGACCGGCAGCAGGACGACGAAGGCCTGCGACGTACCGGCGCCCTTGCCCAGGAACCCGGCCGCGGCCAGCTCCTGGGTCAGGATGGCGTCCGCGGCGCGCAGGCGTGCGACACGCTCCGGGGTGACCTCGCCCAGGCAGCGCACCGCCAGCCCCGGTCCCGGGAAAGGCTGACGCCAGACCAGCTCGACCGGCAGCCCGAGGGCCTCGCCCACCGCTCGCACCTCGTCCTTGAACAGGTAGCGCAGCGGCTCGACCAGGTGGAAGCGCATCTCTTTGGGCAGACCGGCGACATTGTGGTGCGTCTTGATGCGCGCCGCCTTGTTCCGGTCCGGGGCCGAGGATTCGACCACGTCCGGGTAGATCGTCCCCTGCACCAGGAATTTCGGCCCCCCGAGCTTTTGTGCCTGGGCCTCGAAGACGCGGATGAACTTCTCGCCGACGATCCTGCGCTTCTGCTCCGGGTCGGCCACGCCGCGCAGTGCGGCCAGGAACTCCGCCGCCGCATCCACTGGCACCAGCTCCGCGCCGGGCAGGGCGCGGAAAGCTGCTACTACCTGCTCCGGTTCCTCTTGGCGCAGTAGACCGGTGTCCACGAAGACGGCGGCAAGCTGGTCGCCTACGGCCCGGTGCGCCAGCGCCGCGGCGACGGTCGAATCCACCCCGCCGCTGACCGCCACCAGGACGCGTTCCGCCCCCACCTGCGCCCGGATGCGCTCCACTCCCTGCTCGATGATCGACTCGGGCGTCCAGTCCGGCTGCGCCGCGCACACCTCGATCACGAAGCGGCGCAGGATCTCGAAACCGTCGGGGGTGTGCCTCACCTCCGGGTGGAACTGCAGCCCGTAATAGCCCCGCCTCGGGTCGGCCATGGCCGCCAGCGGGCTGTTGTCTGAGCGGGCGATGGCACTGAACCCGGGCGGCAGGCGCGTGATGCGGTCGCCGTGCGACATCCAGACGGGGAATGAGGCAGAAGGTAACAAGGGATTAGGGATTAGGGACTCGACCGTAGCCGGGCCGTATTCCCGCTCCGGGGCCGGGTCCACCTGGCCGCCGAGGACGTGCGCCAGGAGCTGCATGCCGTAGCACAGGCCCAGCACTGGCAGCCCGGAGTCGAGCACGTAAGCTGGCAGGGTCGGTGCGCCCTCGGCGTAGACCGAGGCCGGCCCGCCCGAGAGAATGAAGCCCTTCGGCTCCAGCGCCAGCACCTGTTCGGCCGGGGCGTCCCACGGGAAGAGCTCGCAGTAGACGTGCGCCTCGCGCACCCGCCGGGCGATCAGCTGGGCGTATTGGGAACCAAAATCGAGGATAGCAATGGAATTGGGCATAGGAAATTATTAACCCTCAGCCCTTGCCCCTCTCCCATCGGGAGAGGGGATGGGGTGAGGGGGGATGTCAGCAATGAGGTGGAAATGCAGGCGGGGAAACCCCTGGTTTTCCCCGCCGTTGACGACCAGGCGGTAGGCGGACAGGTGGAACTCCTCAACCAGGGATTGGGCCGCGGCGACCAGGTCCGCCAGGAACGGGTCGGCCGGGTCCAGGTTGGCGAAGGTGCGGATGGATTTCTTCGGCAGCAGCACCACGTGGAACGGGTAGGCCGGCCTGGGATGGCGGAAGGCCAGCAGGGTATCCGTCTCACGCAGACGCCGGGCCGGGATCAGGAAGCTCATGTGGGCGAAGACCCAGGCAAGCAGGGAAATGAGAGGCGACGTCATGTCGCCCCTACCCTCCGCACTCCCCGAAGACGATCCGGTCGTCTTCCATGGACGTGATGCACACCAGCGACTCGACCGGAACGCCCAGGTGCTGCAGGGCGGCCCTCCCGCCCTCGAAAGTTTTTTCGATCAGCGTGCCGACGCCGACGATGGTGGCGCCGGCCGCCTGGGCCAGGCGTACTAGGCCCAGGATGGTGGCCCCACTGGCGAGGAAGTCGTCGATCACCAGCAGGCGTTCGCCGCCGGCCAGGTATTCCGGCGAGATGATCAGCTCGACCATGCGGCCCTTGGTGTGCGAGGGCGCCAGGGTCAGGAAAACCTGGTCGGGCATGGTGATCGGCTTGGACTTGCGGGCATAAACTACCGGCAAGCCCAGGTAGCGGGCGGTCATCAGCGCCGGGGCAATGCCGGAGATCTCGGCGGTCAGGACCTTGGTGGCGTCCACCTTGGCGAAACGGGACGAAAGCTCCCGCCCGCAGGCCTCCATCAGCCCCGGGTCGACCTGGTGGTTGATGAAGCCGTCGACTTTCAGGATGCCGTTGCCCAGATTCTTGCCCTCCCGCTGGATGCGCTCTTTGAGTTCGTTCATGAATGTCTCCTCCGAAATTCTTTCCGGGATGTGCGACGCACTTTTGCCATGCCTGGCATCCGCTCCGGGCTGCATTTCCGGCTACCTGGCATGGTTTTCCCCTGGCGGACAAAGTGCGTCGCACTTACCCAAACGGTCTGATGCCTGCACCCGAGATGCACTGGATTTCCCAGCATTTTACAACCGCAGGCGAGAACCCGCCAGAGGAGGTTTATACAAGTGCACGGTTTCCTAAGTCCTGGATGGAAACCGGGAAAAAGCAGGTTTCACCGCACACCGTCCCGGTGTCCCTCCGGGAGAGAGCGCCGAGATCGCGGAGAAGATTAATAAAGCTCCGCGGACTCGGCGAGCTCTGCGGTTGATCTTCTTGGCTTGTGCAAGTCCACTGCGACGATAAGAACGCCGTGTGTACAACTGCCTGCGCTCCGCCGGACGTGTTTGCTCATTCCTCCAAAGAGCAGTAGAATCAGCCCCGTGACCCTGAACCCCGATCTGGTCCTGGCGTCGAACTCGCCCCGCCGCAGGGAGCTGCTGGCTCTGAGCGGCTGGACCTTTACCGTCCTGCCCGCTGACGTGGACGAGGACCCGCGCCCGGGGGAAGATCCAGGGACCTATGTCCTGCGTCTGGCGGAGGCCAAGGCGCGCGCCTGCGCCGCCCGCTCCCCGGCAGACCAGGTCGTCCTGGCCGCGGATACGACCGTGGCCCTGGACGGTCGCCTGCTCGGCAAGCCCCGGGACGCCGCTGAGGCGGCCGACATGCTCCGTCAGCTGCGCGGCCGCTCCCACCGCGTCTACACTGGCCTGGCGGCCATGCTTGCGCCGGACGGGAACCCGGCCACGGATTTGTGCGTCACCGAGGTGCCGATGCGCAATTACACCTCGGCGGAAATGGAAGCTTACATTGCCAGCGGCGACCCGCTCGACAAGGCCGGGGCTTACGCCATCCAGCACCCCGGCTTCCACCCGGTCGAGGCGCTGGCTGGCTGCTACGCCAGCGTGATGGGGCTGCCACTCTGCCACCTGGTGCGCATCCTGGCCCGTCTGGGGAAGAGGCCCCTGGCGGATGTGCCGGCCGGATGCCAGTCTGCTTTGAATTATGCCTGCCCGATCAGTGCCGCCGTGTTGCGCGGCGAGTCCGTCGGCTGAAACCGAAAGGTAACCTGATGAAACTCCTCCGTCCTCTTGCCGTTTTCTTCCTGCTCGTCTTCCTGGCCGCCTGTGCGCACGTCGCCGGCACATCGTCCACCCTGCCGACGCCGGTCGTGAGGGTTACCCCCGCTCCTGGCGTCGAGCCGGTCATGCGCGCTTACCTGGACGCCATGTTGGTGGAGGACTACAACAGCATGTATGCCATGCTGGACCAGGCCAGCCAGGGCAGGCTGAGCGAGAAGGACTTTGCCAACCGCTATCTGAACGACCTGGACGCCATGAGCGTCGGCAAGATGGATTACACCATCCTGTCCACGCTGACCAATCCGGCCACCGCCCAGGTGAGCTTTCGCCTCACCTACCACACCGCCTTGTTCGGCGATCTCAGCCGCGAGAACTTCATCGCCAATCTCAACTTGGAGGACGGACAGTGGCGCCTCGACTGGCATGACAACCTGATCCTGCCCGAGCTGGCCGACGGCAACGCGCTGCAGTCGGATCCCATCCCTCCGGCGCGCGGGGACATCTACGATCGCAACGGGAACGCCCTGGTGACCCAGACGGACGCCCTCGCCGTGGGCCTGGTCGCCGGACAGGCGCCGCCCGACAAGCAGGACTCCCTGTTCAACGAGCTGTGGCGCCTGACCGGGGTCCGGCCGGAGACGTTCAGCGGGGAATATGCCAGCTATCCCGCCGGTCAGTATGTCCCGGTCGGCGAGGCCAGCCGGGTGGATTACAACAACCACGTCGCCTTCCTGGGCGCGTTCAGCGCCGTACAGGCTACGCCGTACACCTCCCGGTTCACCGCCCTGGCTTCGCAGGCGGTGGGGTACACCCAGGCGATCTTTCCCGAGGAGGTCCACACCTACCGCCGGCTGGGTTACAGCATCGGCCAGCGCGTGGGCCGGTCCGGGATCGAGAAATGGGGCGAGTCCTACCTGGCTGGCAGGAACGCCGCCAGCCTCTACGTGGTGGACGCCGCTGGCAAGGTCGGCGCCACCCTCGCCAGCACGGACCGTCAGCCGGCCGATTCCATCTACCTGACCATCGACAAGGACCTGCAGGCGCAGGCCCAACAGGCCATGGACGGCCTGCCCGGGGCCATCGTGGTGCTCGAGCGCGACACCGGCCGCGTCCTGGCCATGGTCTCCTCCCCGGGCCTGGATGCCAACCTGTTCGACCCGAACAACCCCAACCGCATCAACCTGTCCATCATGCTGGGCGACCCGAACAACCCGCAGCTCAACCGGGCCACGCAGGGAAAGTACCCGCTCGGTTCGGTGTTCAAGATCGTCACCATGGCGGCCGCACTGGAGAGCGGCGTGTTTACGCCGGAGTCCACTTGGCAATGTGACTATGATTACACCGAGCTCGTCCCCATGGGCGGGCCCACCCTGTACGACTGGACCTATACCCATTGCCAGGACGCCAAGGCAGCCGACCCCAATTTCGTCTGCAATTCCGTCAACACCAAGCCCAGCGGCCTGCTGACCCTGCCGCAGGGCCTGATGCGCTCCTGTGACCCCTGGTTCTATCATATTGGCTTTACTCTCTTCAACCAGGATAACGGCAAATACCGCAGCGCCATCTCGGACATGGCGCGCGCCTTCGGCCTGGACAAGCCGACCGGCATCGGGATCGAGGAGGAAACCGGCAGCATCCCCGCCGCGCCGAGCGACGGCACGAACGCCACCAGCATCGCGATCGGCCAGGGCGGCGTCCTGGTCACACCCCTGCAGGTGGCCGATTTCATCGCTGCGGTCGGCAACGGCGGCACGCTCTACCAGCCCCAGCTGGTTGAGAAGGTCGTGCCGGTCAGCGGAGTCCCGGTGGAAACCTTCAAGCCGCAGGCTGTGGGCATCCTGCCGCTTAAGCCGGAAAACCTGCAGGTCATCCAGCAGGCTATGTACACCGTGACTCACGACCCGCGTGGCACGGCCTGGTCCGTGCTGGGCACCTTCCCCATCCCCACCGCCGCCAAGACCGGCACCGCCGAGAGCGGCACGGCCACTCCGCATGCCTGGTTTGCCGGATACAGCCAGGCGAACCGGCCCGACAAGCCCGACATCGCCGTGGTGGTGGTGGTCAACAACCAGGGTGAAGGCGCCCAGTGGGCGCTGCCCATCTTCCGCCGCGTGATGGAAATTTACTTCTACGGCCACCCGCAGTACATCTACCGCTGGGAATCCAACGTCGGCGTGGTGCGCCCCACCGAGACGCCCACCCCGGCGCCGTAACCCGCTGAGGCCATGCCGCAGACGCCGACCGAACCCGGCCTGATCGTCCGCTCCCAATCGGGCTTTTTCACGGTCCGGACGGAAAACGGCCCGCTGACCTGCCGCCTGCGCGGCCGTCTCAAGCAGGGCCCCCGCCTGGGCGACATCGCCGCGGTCGGCGACCGGGTGCAGGCCGCGCGCCTGCCGGACGGCAGCGGGATGATCGAGACGGTCGAGCCGCGCACGCGTGCCCTGGTCCGGCTCGACCCGCGTCCCCAGGGCATCTACCAGCAGGTCATCCTGGCCAACCCGGACCAGGCGGTGTTCGTCTTCGCCTGTGCCTACCCGATCCCCCACCTGCGCATGCTCGACCGTTTCCTGGTCATTGCCGAGAAGCAGGGCATCCCGGCGGTCATCGTGGCCAACAAGACCGACCTGGTTGGCCGGGAACGCGCCGAGGCGCTCTTCGGCTTTTACCCTGCGGTCGGCTACCCGGTGCTCTACACCTGCGCCAAGACCGGCGAGGGCGTGGCGGAGCTGCGCCGCCAGCTGGCGGGCAAGGTATCGGCCCTGGCCGGGCCGTCCGGTGTGGGCAAGTCCAGCCTGTTGAACGCCGTCCAGCCGGGACTGGGGCTGGCGGTGCGCGAAGTCAGCGAGGCGTTCAAGAAGGGCCGCCACACCACCAGCGTGCGCGAGCTCTTCCCGCTGGACGGCGGCGGGTACGTGGCCGACATGCCGGGATTGCGCGCGCTGGCGCTCTGGGACACCGAGCCGGAAGAGCTGGACGGCTACTTCCCCGAGCTGGCCCCGCTGGTGGCGCACTGCCAGTTCAGCGACTGCACCCACAAGAGCGAGCCGGGCTGCGCCGTCCGTGCTGCCGTGGAGGCCGGGCGGGTGAGCCCGCAGCGCTACGAGTCCTACCTGCGGCTGCGTGCCGGAGAAGGCTGATCACTGATGGCTGACCAACTGTCCACTGACAACTGGGGTCTTCTGGGTCACGACTGGGCGGTCGACATGCTGCGCAAGCACATCGCCCACCGGACGGTCCGGCACGCCTATCTTCTGACCGGCCCCTCGGGTGTGGGGCGCCGCACCCTGGCCCTGCGCTTCGCCCAGGCATTGAACTGTCCGGACCCGCCAGCTCCGGGCGAGGCCTGCCGGGCATGCCGGACCTGCCGCCAGATCGAAGCCATGCAGTTCCCCGACCTGACGGTGCTGCAGGCTGATAAAGAAGGCGGCGTGCTCAAGGTGGAGAAAGTCCGCGAGGCCCAGCACAGCCTGTCGCTCAAACCGTACCAGGGCAGCTACCGGGTGGCACTCTTCCTGCGCTTCCAGGAGGCCAACCTCAATGCCGCCAATGCCCTGCTTAAGACGCTCGAAGAAGCCCCGGCGCACGTCGTCCTGCTCCTGACCGCCGAGACGCCCGAGCAGCTGCTGCCGACCATCGTCTCGCGCTGCGAAATCCTGCGCCTGCGCCCGCTGCCGGTGGAGGCGGTGGAGGCGTATCTGAAGCAGCGGGGTGCCGACGAGCCCCAGGCGCGCCTGCTGGCAGGCCTCTCGGGCGGGCGCCCGGGCTATGCCCTGCGCCTGAAGGAGGATCCCGCCGCACTGGACTTCCGCGCCCGCCGGTTGGATGACCTGTCCGAACTGCTCGGCGGGACGCGCCGGGCGCGCTTCGCCTATGCCGAATCCCTGGCCAAGGACAAGGAGGCCTTTCGCAGCGTGTTGTTTATCTGGCTGGCCTTCTGGCGTGACGTGCTGCTGCGCGTCTCCGGGAGCGGGATGCCGCCGTCGAACGTCGACCGCCTCGGGGAGATCGAAGCCCTGGCCGGGCGGCTTTCGCTGGGCGAGGTGCGCCGTCTGGTGACCGACCTGGAAAAAGCCGTCGTCCGGCTGGAAAGGAACGTCAACGCCCGCCTGCTTGCCGAGGTGCTCCTGCTGGATTGGCCCCGCCTGGGAGCTTGAAGTTAAAACGACACACAGGAGACCGAGATGCTCAAACGCCTATTCATTCCCATAGCCGCCCTCGTCTTCACCCATGCCTGCATCCCGCTTCCGGCTCCCATCCCGGCAGTCCCTCCCACGCTGCCCCCGACGGTCTCGCCGGTCCCGGTCAAAATCGAGCCAACCATCGATCCGTCCCACCTAGTGCACATGGCCAACCCCGCCCTGACCCCCGGCGACGTGCTCCCGGTGGCCGTCGGCGACATCTGCGTGGCGGGCTATTCGTCCAAGGTGCGCCTCGTCACCGAGGCGGTCAAGAACCAGGTCTACCTCGAGTACGGCCTCACCTCGCATAAACCCTATGAGTATGAGGTGGACCACCTGATCAGCCTCGAGTTGGGCGGCTCCAATTCGGTTAAGAATCTGTGGCCCGAGCCGTATGCCGGCGACTGGAACGCACACGTCAAGGACAAGATCGAGAACAAGCTGCACGCCCTGGTGTGCGACGGCCAGCTGGACCTGCAGACGGCCCAGCAGGAGATCGCCACCGATTGGATCGCGGCATACATCAAATATATCGGCCAGCCGTAGGCGGACGAAATCCGAGGAAAATCCAATGGCAGCCAATAAAAAGCTCACCCCGCTCCTGAGCGGGCGAACGGTACAGGCGGTCAGCCAGATCGGTGCCCTGGCGACGGTCAGCTTCTCAGACGGATCGTCGCTGATGATCAAGACAGGCAGCCCTCTGGCCCAGCTCGATTTTCAGAACCGCCGGGTGCTGAAGGTGCGCCAGACCGGGACGCGCCTGAACCTGGACTTCGATGACGGCTCGACCGTCGAGATCCCGCTGGCCGAAGCCATGTCGTGCGTGATGCTGCGCGACGGGCAGGGCACCCTCGAATACGCCGACTAGGTTGTTCGTAGTGACGACTTAAGTCGTCGCTACGAACAACCAGAAGCTATATTTGTGATTGAATCTATCCATGCCGTACGATTACCGAAAACTATCTACAAAGGAGCGGGCGGATATTGTTGCATATCGGCGTGCTCATGGTTATCCTTTACACGCGCCGCCGCATCCATTTCGAGAGGCTGGATATTACCTGATCACGGCTGCCAACTTTGAACATGCCCCGATCATGGCAACGCCGGGTAGGCTGACTGAATTTGAGGTTTGTTTGACCGAAGCAATGAACGGAATTCGGGCAGAGGTAATTGCTTGGGTGATATTACCAAATCATTATCACATCCTGGTTGACGTAGAATCTCTCGATTACGTCTCGGCAACTTTGAAATACTTGCACGGATCAACCTCCCGAAAATGGAATATCGAAGATGCTCTTACTGGAAAACGACGGGTCTGGTATAAATTTTCCGATCGGATGATGCGTAATGAAAAACAACTGTATCAAACATTTACCTACATTCATTACAACCCAGTCAAGCACGGGTATACCGATGACATTTATCAATGGGCTTGGTCCAGTGTACGACTTTACGAACAAAGTCGTGGCCGCG
>CAVTZT010000001.1:0-6378 GCA_963739255.1 uncultured Chloroflexia bacterium | reverse complement strand
AAGACCAGGCCAATGGCAACTTCAAGGATTTCCTGTAGATACATGTACTCCTCCTGTTCTCCATACGGGGTCGAACAAGCACATTATAAGAATTATAACTTAGGATTTCACGACTTGATCTTCTTAAGCAGGGTTGGGATCTCGTTCAGCAAGGCGACAGTGGCCCGGGGCTGGATGGCGGGGTCTGGACCTCCGGCCCGCCTCGTGATCCAGATGCTGTACATCCCCAGCTGGTTAGCCCCCTCCAGATCTGCCGAGGGGGTATCCCCAACCATCGCCACGGAGTCGGGCGGCAAGCTGAAATGGTCGAGCGCCACCTGGAAGATGCGCCGGTCCGGTTTGCGTATCCCCAGGGCGGCGGAGGTGACGATGATTTCGAAAAAGGGACGAAAGCCTAAGCGGTCGACTAATTGCTGGACGTTTTTGTCATGCGAGGTATTGGAAACCATGCCCAGACGATAACCTTCTTTCCTTAGAGTTTGCAGCGTGGGGATGGCGTCCTCCTCTGCAAACCAGTTTGTCTGGGTGACGGCATATTCCGCGTCCAGCGCATCCAGCAGGACTGCATCCGGGATATCGTGATATCCTTTTTCGGCCAGGAGCTCTTGCAAGGCGGAAAAGCTGGTCTGCTCGATGTTTTTTTCGTCCTGCATGGAGTAATAGGCATCCATGAAGGAGGTGTAGTCTTCGTAGAATCGATCCGGGTCGAGGTCGATCCCCGCCGCGCCGTAACACATCTGCCAATGCCCGGTCGGCCTGCCGGTAGATGGGAGGCCAGGGGTCTTTGGCATAGATCAGTGTGCTGCCGAGGTCGAAGAGGATAGCTTGGATGGGCATCAGGGTTTCCAGAGAAAATGACGGCGAAGTTTTGAGTATGAGAAGACCAGCAGGCTGCCTAAGGCGATGGCCGGGAGGATGATCAGGCCGGATTCCGGTCCGAACGCGCCCCCGGTCCAAGCCTGCGGGCCGTGGATGGTGATGTGGGTGATCCGGTAGAAATCGATTCCGCTGACAGTGAAGCCGAAGGCCGTTCCTTCGAAGAAGTTCCAGCCGATATGCAGGCCGATGGACATCCAGAGTTGACCGGTAAGCAGGTAACCGAGCGCCAGGAAAAGGCCGCTGAAAAAGATCCCCAACCCGGCGATCCAGCTGGCGCCGGGATTGGTCAGGTGCATCACCCCGAAGATGACCGAGGAAAACACCACGCCCCATGCGGTGTTTGTCCCGCTGGTGAAGGTCTGCAGATGGTAGCCGCGGCTGAGCAGCTCTTCGTTCCAACCGGTCGAGGTAAAGATCAGGAGCATCAGCAGGGATTGGCCGATGACCGGGGCAGGTGATTGAGCTTGCCAGGCAAAACCCTGGAAACGCAGCCAGCCCAGGGAGTGAAAGGTCAGGAAAATGGCACCCATCATCAGGAAGGAGACCAGCAGACCAGCGAGCAGGTCAAATCCGGCGCGCAGATCAATTTTCAAGCCCAGGCTGGCGAAGGAGCGCTTATCGAGGAACCGCCGCGCCAGGACAATGGATGGGGTGATGGCGAACAGCTTGATGGCCTCGTTGAGCAGCACAAAGGATAATCCGCTGATATCCCCGCCGGCCAGGAAGGTGTATGGGAGCAGGATGGCGGTACCGGCGCACAGCGCCAGCAGCAAGAGGAGGATGGTTTGAATCAATAGCCGCCATCCAGAGCGCAAGCGTCGCTCGCCCGGCGAAAGGAACAGGTTCGCCCAGAAGGAGCGTTGGGGTGGAGGTGAGGTCGTACTCAAATTGATAACCTTTGGTGCCCTGATAATTTAAAGAAACGAGTAATGAGCCAATTTACTTACCTCTTTACGCGCCCCCAATTCTATCATCCATTGTTCTTATCCGCCCTTGAGATAGATCCCCGTCGGATCCAATTCCTTTCGCAATATATTCAGCTCCTGTTCAGTGACCGGGTCGGTGGTGCGCACACCTGAAACGACTTTCAGCGGCCAGCCGGTATTTTCGATCGCCTGCTCGGCGGTCTTGCCGGGATGCAAAGCGGTCAGAACCAGCTCTCCGGTCTCATCCGGTTCAAGGAGGCCCAGGTCCGTGACAACGGCGACCGGCCCTTTGCCTCGCAGACCGGCCTTCTCCCGCCCACCCTGCCCGTCGAGGAATCCGGCTGAGGTCATGAAGTCCACCTTCTCCGGGAAACGGCGTTTTTGGTGCGGGGTCATGATGTAGCAGCGGTTGGCCCAGGCGGCAATCTCCTGGGCGCCGCCGGAGCCGGGCAGGCGCACCTTGGGATGGGTGTAATCGTTGCCGATGATCGTGGCGTTGATGTTCCCGTAGCGGTCGATCTGCGCGCCGCCAAGGAAGCCCACGTCCACATTGCCGCGCTGCAGGTAGTTGGCGAAGATGTCATACATACTGACAACCGAAAGTGCTCCGCTGACCAATGTCGGATCGCCGATGGAGAGAGGCAGGCGAGCCGGCTCGGCGCCGATCACGCCTGCCTCGTAGATCATCACCAGACCCGGGGCGTGTGTCCGTTTGGCCAGGTTGCATGCCAGATTGGGCTGGCCGACGCCAACAAAAACCACGTCCTCGTTCCGCAGGAGGCGGGCGGCGTTGATGATCATCAATTCGGCAGAAGAATAGGTCTGGGATTCCATATAAAAAATTTTTTTCAAGGCTAACGATCTGGGAAAACTATTCGGGGGCAGCCTCGTCTCCTACTTCTTTCCGTTGCCAGCCGGTCCCATATCTGAGCACAAGGAAGATTGACAAGCAGGCCAGAGCTGTAATCAGATACCCGCCGATGTAGAGGATATCCGTGAAGAGACTGAGCCAGGAATCGGTTTGAGGGGTAACAAGCATGTTCCCCCCTAACCAATACCAGCTGGAGATCCCATCGGAAATGGCAAATACCAGCAAACCCAGCCAGGGGCGCCCTAATATTCCCCTCCTGAATAGAAAACTGAACCAGAGGGCCATGACCCCCTCTGCCAGGTCGCAGATCGGATAGAAAATATTCAGAAAAGTGCTGAACCATTTGGATCCCTGATCGAAACCCACCCGGCGGAGAAGAATGGTCAGTATGATTGACAGGAGCATGACAAGTACAATGATAAGAGAAAAGTAAATCAGATAAGTCCTTTTCTTGCGAACTTCGATGCTCCAACGCACGTAGATGAGGGAGTACTGCAAGAATAAAGATAGACCGAAAAATATATATCCCGCAGTCCAGAAGAGGTCGCTAAGCGTGATATCGGGCAAGGTCGCGTAGATTTGGGCGTAAATAAAACCGCTGATCTCACCCAGCACCCAACAAGCCCAACCCCAGGCAAAAGAAGCCCAAATTTGGTGCTGAGGCTCGTGGGGTTTAAACCGCCGGGACAACAGGAATCCGATCCCGGAAGCGGGAAGGGCAGCCAGGATGATGAGGCAGTAAATGACATTATCATTCCAAGGCGTTGGCAGGGGTTTAATCCAGGAATTAGTGAAGTAGCTGGCCTGATCCAGGGCGATATAAAAAATCGAAATAATTAATGCAAGGATCACGCTGATGAGCATGACCCGTCGGGGGAGCAGCTTGTTTTCGGGTTGCGGAGTCTCGCCTATCATCTGTTCTCCTGCGCTCGAAATCAAGTCAGATCGTTAATAGTTGCCATAGTTGACCACCGCGCTCGGTCGTGGTTTTATCGCCAGGCGTCGGTGTACTTCCCGACCCAGTTTCTGCCAATACTCCTGGCGATCCTTCACGTAGTAGACCCACTCGTCCAGATAGGATTTCACCGCCTCGATCAACTCACTGACCTTGTCCCATTTCAAATAGAAGTCGTTATCGCGATCATAGAAGCCCTGGGCGTAGGAAGGATGCGAGGCATAGGGGACATGGCAGACTGCGCTGACAATGAAACCCGGGATGAGGGTCCGGTTGGGGTCCGAGCGGATGACGTCTTCGTCGACGATCTGCTCGGCGGTCAGGATGACGCGTCGGGCGGCGAAAGCTACCTCCTTCTGCTCGCCGATGATGCCCCACAGGTGGGCATTGCCCTCTCGGTCGGCGCGCTGCACGTGGATGATGGCCACGTCCGGGTTGAGCGCCGGGACAGTGATCACCTCCCGTCCGGAGTAGGGGTCGCGGAGGCGCCGGATCAACGGGTTGGCGCGTTCGAGGTCGGTGGCGGCGGTCTGGTTCATAGGCATGAAAGGCAGGCCGGCTGCCCCGGCCTGCAGGCGTGAGATCATGCCAAAGTGGGAATATTCCTCCCATTCGAGCTGGCCGGCCTCGATTGCGGCGCGCACGATGCGCAGTGAGCCGACGCCCGGATTTCCCATATAGGAGAAGATCATCTTGCGGGCGCAGCCGGCGGCGACCATCTGGTCGTAGATCAGGTCCGGGGTGGCGCGCGCCAGGACCAGGTCGCGTTTGCGTTGGCGGATGATCTCGTGACCTGCGGCGAAGGGGATCAGGTGGGTGAAACCGGCTGCGTAAACGGTATCCCCGTCATGGACGTGTTGGGAAATGGCCTCGGAAAGGGATTGGTATTTTGTCATCTGGCGGGAAGTCTGGAAAGGCTGATTATTTTTTCTTCTCCTCCCGGCGCATACGGCTGCGCTCGAGGGCCCGGCGGATTATATTGAAGCGTCCACTCGAAGGTCGCTGAACCTTACGCCTGAACAGGAAACCAGCCAACAGGCAGGCCAGGGCGAGTAACAGGAAGACGAACTCGGGCTGCTGGCTGAAACCGGACGCCAGAAAAAGGACCAGCAGGACGAAACCGACCAGAAGAAAAAAGGTGCCAATACGCGGCCTAAATTGAGGCGGTGTTTCCATGTAAAGATGGACTCGCAGGGGTGACAGGCGGTCACCCCTGCGTTATCGGTTGGGATTATTTAATCAGCGTGCGGATCTGCTCATGCATGTAGAGCGGTAGGTAATACAACCCGCCCGCGTTCTTGCCGGATGCACCGGAGCCTTTCCACCCGCCGAAAGGCTGGAAACCCGGCCAGGCGCCGGTTGTGGCGCCCTGCGGGCGGTTGGCATATGTGACGCCGGCTTCGATCTTGTCAAAGAACCAGTCGACTTCCTTCTCCGACCCGTAGAATCCGGCTGTCAGACCGTAGTTGACTTCGTTGGCATGCTGCATGGCCTCATCCATGCTCTTGATGCGGGCGATGGTGGTGATGGGCAGGAACATCTCGTATTTCCACAGCCGGTGTGAAAGCGGCAGGTCGGCGACGAGCGTCGGTTCGCAGAAATAGCCCTTATCGTACATGCCACCAGTCTTGATCTTTCCACCGGTCAGGGCCTCCCCGCCGCCCTCGGCTATTTCTTTGACAAACTTCTGGTAATCTTCGTAGGAGCCTTTGTTGATTACCGGGCCGAGGAAGACACTGCGGTCGGTCGGATCACCGATGGTTAACTTGTTCGTCATTTCGACCAGGCGCTGAACGAGCTTGTCGTAGACCGGCTCCTCGATGAAGACGCGCGAAGCAGCCGAGCATTTCTGACCCTGCAGACCAAACGCAGAGCGCAAGATGCCAGATGCGGCACGCTCCAGGTCGGCGTGGCGCGAGACGATAGCCGGGTTTTTGCCGCCCAACTCCAGGATGATCGGTCGGACGTAGTTGCGCTTGGCGAAGTCCTGGTACATCTTCATGCCGACGTCGAACGAGCCGGTGAAGGTCGCGCCGTCGATTTCGGGGCTGTCGACGAGCGCCTGGCCGAGGGTCCGTCCGGGGCCGGTGACGAAGTTGCAGACGCCATCCGGCAGGCCGGCATCCCGGAAGCACTCAGCCAGCAGGCGCACGATCCAGGCGGTATCGGTGGCGGGCTTGATCACGAGCGTGTTCCCGGTGACCAATGCGGCACCCGAAGGTCCGCCGGTCAGGGCGTGCGGGAAATTGAAGGGGCTGACCACCAGCCAGACGCCGTACGGCCGCAGCACCGAGACGTTTTTGGCTTCATAACCGACGAGCGGGTCTTTGCCCATCTCGAAGAGATAGCCTTTGTTCTTTTCCATCTGGTCGCAGGAGTAGGCGATCAGGTCGGCGGTTTCCTGAACGTCGCCCAGCGATTCCATGCGGTTTTTACCGACTTCCAGGGCCATCGCCGCGGCCAGCTCGTAGATGCGCTTTTCGATCAACGTCGGAGGCCTTGCGGAGCAGTTTCACACGCTCCTGCCAAGGGGTGTGGCTCCAGCCCGGAAAAGCCTTGCGGGCGGCTGCCAACGCCGCGGCGGCGTGTTTCTCGTTGCCTTTTTGCATCACCGCCAGCACCCAGTCAGTATTGATCGGCGAGCGGTTTTCAAATTTTTCGTCGGCAAAAACATCCTTGTTGTCGATGATCATGCCATATTCTTTGCCCAAGCCGGCTTTGACTTTCGCAAGGGCTGCATCGAACTG